>CAWAIZ010000024.1:0-203461 GCA_963782155.1 uncultured Actinomycetota bacterium | reverse complement strand
GAGCGCGAGACCACCGACGGCGACCAGCGCCCGCCGCGCCCGCCGGCCGGTCGCGGCGAAGGCCGTCCCGGCATGCCGCGCCCGAACCCAGCGATGATGCCCAAGTCCCCGGCCGCCTTCGGCGCCGGCCCCGGCGGCCCTGGTGGTCCTGGCGGCCCCGGTGGCCGTGGTGCCGGCGGTCCCGGTCGCGGTGGTGCACCGGGCCGCACCGGTGCTCCCGGCCGCAGTGGCCCCGGTGGCGGTGCCGGAGCTCCCGGCGGCGGTCGTCCCGGTGGTGGCTTCGGCCCCAGTGGCGGAGGCCGTCCGGGCGCGAACCGCGGTCAGCGCGGCCAGACCCAGGGCGCCTTCGGGCGTCCGGGAGGTCCGTCGCGTCGTGGTCGCAAGTCGAAGCGCGCTCGTCGTCAAGAGTTCGAGCAGATGGAGGCCCCGACGATCGGTGGCGTGCGTGTCCGCAAGGGCAACGGCGAGACCGTTCGCCTGGCCCGTGGCGCCTCGCTGACCGACTTCGCCGAGAAGATCGGCGTCGACGCGGCGGCCCTGGTGCAGATGCTGTTCTCGCTGGGCGAGATGGTCACGGCGACCGAGTCGGTCAACGCCGAGACCCTCGAGCTGATCGGCGAGGAGCTCAACTACGTCGTCCAGATCGTGTCTCCCGAGGACGAGGACCGCGAGCTGCTCGAGTCCTTCGACCTCGAGTTCGGTGAGGACGAGGGCGACGAGACCGACCTGGTCATCCGTCCGCCGGTCGTGACCGTCATGGGTCACGTCGACCACGGCAAGACCAAACTGCTCGACGCGCTGCGCAACGCCAACGTCGTCGACAAGGAGGCCGGTGGCATCACCCAGCACATCGGTGCCTACCAGGTCGCCACCACCGTCGACGGCAACGACCGCCGCATCACCTTCATCGACACCCCCGGTCACGAGGCGTTCACCGCCATGCGTGCTCGTGGCTCGAAGTCGTCCGACATCGCGGTCCTCGTGGTCGCGGCCGACGACGGCGTGATGCCGCAGACCGTCGAGGCGCTCAACCACGCCAAGGCGGCCGGCGTACCGATCGTGGTCGCGGTCAACAAGATCGACAAGGAGGACGCCGACCCGACCAAGGTCCGTGGCCAGCTGACCGAGTACGGCCTGGTGCCCGAGGAGTACGGCGGCGACTCGATGTTCGTCGACGTCTCGGCCAAGTCCGAGCTCAACCTCGACAAGCTGCTCGAGGCGATCGTGCTGACGGCCGACGCGTCGCTGGACCTCCGGGCGAACCCGACCCAGGACGCCCAGGGTCTGGTCATCGAGGCGCACCTCGACAAGGGCCGCGGTCCCGTGGCCACCGTGCTCGTGCAGCGCGGCACCCTGCGGGTCGGCGACTCCATCGTCGCCGGTCCGGCTCACGGTCGCGTCCGCGCGATGATCGACGAGCACGGCGACCCGATCGAGCAGGCCGACCCGTCGCGTCCCGCGATGGTGCTGGGTCTGTCCGCGGTCCCCGGCGCCGGGCAGAACTTCATCGTCGTCGACGACGACCGGATGGCCCGCCAGATCGCCGAGAAGCGCGAGGCACGCGAGCGTGCCGCCAACCAGGCGCGCTACCGCGTGCGTCGTACGCTCGAGGACTTCATGGCCTCCATGGAGAAGGGCGAGAGCCAGGAGCTCAACCTGATCCTCAAGGGCGACGTGTCCGGTTCGGTCGAGGCGCTCGAGGACGCCCTGGCCAAGATCGACGTCGGCGAGGAAGTCTCGCTGCGCGTCATCGACCGTGGTGTCGGTGCGATCACCGAGACCAACGTCGACCTGGCCGCAGCATCCGACGCGATCATCATCGGCTTCAACGTCCGCCCGCAGGGCAAGGCGACCGAGCTGGCCGACCGCGAGGGCGTGGAGATCCGCTACTACACGGTGATCTACCAGGCGATCGACGAGATCGAGGCCGCCCTGAAGGGCATGCTCAAGCCGGAGTTCGAGGAGTCGACGCTCGGCCAGGCGGAGATCCGCGCGATCTTCCGCTCGTCGAAGATCGGCAACATCGCAGGCTGCATGGTCATCGACGGGGTCATCCGCCGCAACGCCAAGGTACGCGTCATCCGTGACGGTGCCGTGGTGGCTGACAACCTCGACCTCCTCTCGCTCAAGCGCGAGAA
This sequence comes from uncultured Actinomycetota bacterium, assembly GCA_963782155.1. Classification (GTDB taxonomy): domain Bacteria; phylum Actinomycetota; class Actinomycetes; order Propionibacteriales; family Nocardioidaceae; genus Nocardioides. The sequence goes on along the minus strand of CAWAIZ010000024.1, from coordinate 201,323 downwards.
GGACGACGCGTCGGAGGTCCGCGAGGGCTTCGAGTGCGGTCTGGTGCTGCGGAACTTCCAGGACATCAAGGAGGGCGACATCGTCGAGGCCTTCGAGATGCGGGAGATCCCCCGCAGCTGACCAATCCGCCGAGACGGCGCCAGTTGCCAGAGACTGGCGCCGACTCGGCGTCACGACCGAGGCAACTGGCGCCTACTCGGCGAAGTGAGGAAAGAACGATGAGCAACCCCCGCGTTCGCAAGGTCGCCGACCGCATCCAGGTGATCGTGGCCCAGATGCTGGAGCGGCGGATCAAGGACCCGCGCCTGGGGTTCGTGACCATCACCGACGTCCGGCTCACCGGCGACAGCCAGCAGGCCACGATCTTCTACACGGTGCTCAGCGAGAACCCGTCGCTGCCGGGCGACCTGGCCAGCACCGCCATCGCCCTGGAGTCCGCCAAGGGCGTGCTGCGCTCGGAGGTGGCCAAGCAGCTCGGCATGCGGCACGCCCCTTCCTTGACGTTCATCCCCGACGAGATCCCGGAGACGGCGCGGCACCTCGACGAGGTGCTCGCCCAGGCGCGGGCGTCGGACGCCGAGGTGGAGGCGGTGCGCCAGGGCAAGACGTACGCCGGTGAGCCGGACCCCTACAAGAAGCCCCGCGAGACCGACGAGGACGACGACGAGGCCGAGGGGTTCGAGGCGATGCCGGACTCCGAGCCGGATGACTGACTCCGGTCTCCTCGTCGTCGACAAGCCCGGCGGCATGACGTCGCACGACGTCGTCGCGCGGGTACGCCGCCTCGCCGGCACCCGGAAGGTCGGACACGCCGGCACGCTCGACCCGATGGCGACCGGCGTCCTCGTGCTCGGCGTCGAGCGGGCTACCCGACTGCTGGGGCACCTGATGCTCACCGAGAAGTCGTACGACGCCACGGTGCGGCTCGGGGTGGCCACCACGACCGACGACGCCGAGGGTGAGCCGACGTCGGTCGCCTCGACGTCCACCCTCGACGAGGCGACCATCCGAGCCGCCGCGGCGGACTTCGTGGGCACGATCGAGCAGGTGCCGTCGGCAGTGTCGGCGATCAAGGTCGACGGGCAGCGCGCCTACGCGCGCGTCCGGGCGGGTGAGGACGTCACTCTGGAGCCGCGCGCCGTGACGGTGCACGAGCTCGTGGTGACGGACGTCCGCATGGGCGCCGAGCCGGTCGACGTGGACATGTCCGTCCGTTGCTCGAGCGGCACGTACGTCCGGGCGATCGCCCGTGACCTCGGCGCCGCGCTCGGCGTCGGCGGGCACCTGACGGCACTGCGCCGGACGGCGGTCGGTCCCTACGACCTGTCGGTCGCGCGGACCCTCGACGAGCTGGCCGAGGACTTCGCCCTGCTGCCGCTGGCCGATGCAGCCCGCACCGGGTTCGCGTCGCTCGACCTCGGCGAGGAACAGGCGGCCGCCGTCCGCTTCGGCCGGTCCCTCGACCTGGAACTGGCCGGTCTGACCGCCCTGTTCGGCCCGGCGGGGGAGTTCCTCGCGCTGTACGAGCCGCGCGACGGTCTGGCCCGGGCCGTCGCCGTCTTCGTCTGAGACGCGTCGATAGTCTTCGCACCGTGCAGATCTGGAGGGACACCGGCGACGTCCCGGCCGACCTCGGCCGCAGCGTCGTGGTGATCGGCAACTTCGACGGAGTGCATCTCGGGCACCGACGGGTGATCGCCCGCGCCCGCGAGATCGCCGACGAGCGCGGCCTCGAGGTCGTGGCGGTCACCTTCGACCCGCACCCGATGGCGGTGCTGCGGCCGGACCACGCCCCTATCACGCTGACCTCGATCGAGGAGCGCGCCGAGCTGCTGGCGCAAGCCGGTGCCGACGACGTCCTGGCCCTGCCGTTCACCACCGAGGTCGCCAGCTGGTCACCCGAGGCGTTCGTCGACCGGATCCTGGTCGACCTGCTCCACGCCGCCGTCGTGGTGGTGGGCGCGAACTTCCGGTTCGGGCACCGGGCCGCCGGCGACCTGGCCCTGCTGACCGAGGCTGGTCGCGAACGTGACTTCACCACCGAGGGCATCCCCCTCGACGGTGGCCCGATGGTGTGGTCCTCGACGTACGTCCGGACCTGCCTGGCCGCCGGCGACGTCGCCGGCGCCGCCGAGGCGCTCGGCCGTCCGGTCACGGTCCGCGGCGTCGTCGTACGCGGCGACCAGCGCGGCCGCGAGCTCGGCTTCCCCACCGCGAACGTGCCCACGGCTGGGGCAACCGCGACACCGGCCGACGGCGTGTACGCCGGGTGGCTGCGGCGGCTCGACACCGGCGAGCGCTACCCCGCGGCGATCAGTGTCGGCACCAACCCGACGTTCGACGGGGACCGAGAGCGCCGCGTCGAGAGCTACGTGCTCGACCGGCCGACCGACGGGGACGACCTCGAGCTCTACGACGTCGAGGTCGAGGTGGAGTTCGTCGAGCGGCTGCGCGGCATGGTCCGCTTCGACTCCGTCGAGGAGCTCGTGGAGCAGATGCACGGCGACGCCGACCGCGCCCGGCAACTCCTGGCGGGCTGACGCGGTGGCTGCGCAGCAGAACGAGACGGTCATCCGCGACGCCGAGCGATGGTTCCTCGACCACGGGCTGCCGTACTTCGTCGACGACGTCCGCGCGACCATGCAAGCCCGCATGTCGCGGTCGCGGCTCCTGCCGGTCCTCGGCCTCGCGATCCTGGTGTCGGCGGCCGGCGGCCTCGCCGTCGCGCTGGCGAACGACTCGCCGTCGTTCGGCTTCGCCACCGCGTCCTGGCTGCTCCTCGCCGTCGTGGCGGCGTACGCGCTCGTCGCCCTGCGCATGCACGACATCGCCGGGTGGGCGCTCAAGCGCGCCTTCGCCAGCCTGGGCTTGCTGTTCCCGCTGGCGACGCGGGCGCTGCCGATGCTGCTGCTGTTCGTGACGTTCCTCTTCATCAACACCGAGGTCTGGCAGGTCACCAGCGCGATGGACGCCGGCGTGCTCTGGACCGCAGTGCTGTTCTTCGGCGTCGCCGCGACGGGGTTCCTGCTCGGCCGGCTGGACGAGGAGCTCGACCAGTTCGACGACGACATCAGCGCCGAGACCCTGCTCGACGTCACCGCCGACACCCCGTTGGCGCCGACCGCACGTCAGCTGGTCGACGAGGGCGTCGACCTCCGGGCCGAGGCGCAGGTGACCGGGCTGCAGAAGTTCAACCTGGTGCTCGCGTTGCTCGTCGCCCAGGCCGTGCAGGTCCTGCTGCTGGCCATCGCGGTGTTCGCGTTCTTCGTCGTGTTCGGCGTGGTCGCCCTCGACGACCAGGTGATCAACACCTGGGTCGCGCACGGCGCGCCGCACTACGACCTGGGGCAGCACCTGGTCAGCAGCGAGCTGGCGCGGGTCTCGATCTTCCTCGCGGCGTTCAGCGGCCTGTACTTCACGGTGTACGCCGTGACGGACAACAACTACCGCCAGCAGTTCTTCACCCAGATCATGCGCGAGCTCGCCCGGGTCGTCGGCGCCCGGATCTGCTACCGCGAGCTGCGGCGTACGACGAGATAGTCCCTGACGTTTGGGTTGCGCGCACAGCCGAAAAGCAACCCAAACGTCAGGGACTATCCCCGGGGGATCAGGCGTCGAGGTCCTGTTCGACCAGGTCGGCGATCTTGTCGACGGCGGCCTGGTCGTCGGAGGTGACCTCGATGCTGTCGCCCTTGCCGGCGCCCAGCGTCATGATCATCAGCGCGGAGCTGGCGTCCACCGGGTCGCCGCCCGGAGTCGCCAGCGTCACCTCGGCGCCCAGCTCCCCGGCCGCCTCGGAGATGATCGCGGCGGGGCGTGCGTGCAGGCCGACGGCGGACCCGACGACGACGGTCTTGGTGGGCATGGTGCTCCTTGGGGTTGGTGGGAGGTGCGGAGGTTCAGGCGACCGGGACGATGTCCTCGTCGTTGGCGGGCCACACGGTCTTGGCGACCATCACCGCTGCGGCGCCGACGAGCACGCCGGCGATCAGGGCGATCAGGTACCCGGCGATGTTGTGCACGGCGAACAGCACGAAGATGCCGCCGTGCGGGGCGCGCACGGAGACGCCGAAGGCCTCCGACAGGGCCCCGGTCACGGCGCTGCCGAGCATGATCGAGGGGATCACGCGCAGTGGGTCGGCCGCTGCGAACGGGATGGCGCCCTCGGTGATGAACGACGCGCCGAGCAACCACCCGGCCTTGCCGTTCTCACGCTCTGGGATGTTGAACAGGTGAGGTCGTACGACGGTCGCCAGCGCCAGCGCGATCGGCGGGACCATGCCGGCGAGCATGACCGCAGCCATGATCTCCAGGCGCGGGTCGTCGGCGGCGGCGGTCGCGGCCGCCCCGACGCCGGCGGCGGCGAAGCTGTAGGCCACCTTGTTGAGCGGTCCGCCCATGTCGAAAGCCATCATCAGGCCGAGCACCACGCCCAGCAGGACCGCGCTCGACCCGCTCATGTTGGTCAGCCCGTCGTTGAGCCGGTCCATCAACCAGCCGATCGGCTTGCCCAGCACGACGATCATCAGCAGACCGGCGATGATGCTGGTGAGCAGCGGGATGACCAGCACCGGCATCAGGCCTCGGGCCCAGGTGGGCACCTTCCAGCCGACGATCCAGTGGGCGATCACGCCGGCCAGCACGCCGCCGATGATCGCGCCGAGGAAGCCGGTCGCGGGCAATGCAGTGACCGGGTCCCCGCCGTCGTTGACGCCGAAGATGTTGGCGGCCAGGCCACCCATCACGAAGCCGGGCGCGATGCCGGGCCGGTCGGCGATCGCGTAGGCGATGTAACCCGCGAGGGCCGGGATGAAGAACATGAACGCGGTCTTGCCGATGATGAAGAAGATCGCGCCGAGGTAGGCGAAGAAGCTCGACCCGAAGAGCGCGTGGTCGAGCCCGGATGCGTCGACGTCGGGCAGGTTGAACAGGGTGTTGTTCACCGCGATGTCGCCGTACGGGCCGACGATCTCGTAGCCGCCGAACAAGAAGCCCAGAGCGATGAGCAGGCCGCCGGCCGCGACGAACGGGATCATGTACGAGACGCCCGTCATCAGGATGCGGCGTACCCGCCCACCCCAGGACTCCCCAGCCCCGGACGTGTGGCCGGAGTCGCCACCGCCGGCCGTGCCCTCGACACGGGGTGCGTTCGGGTCGGCGGCGTTGCGTACCGCCTCTGCGATCATCGCGTCGCCGTCGTCGATCGGCCGCTTGACGCCGGAGTTGACGACAGGCAGCCCGGCGAACCGGGACCGGTCACGAACGCCCACGTCGACGGCGAAGATGACCGCGCCGGCGGCGGCGATGGTCTCGCGGGCCAGGGGTGTGGCGCCAGCCGATCCCTGGGTCTCGACGTGGATCGTGACGCCGGCCCGGGCCGCCGCGGCCTCGAGTGCCTCGGCGGCCATGTAGGTGTGGGCGATGCCGGTGGGGCACGCCGTGACGGCGACCAGCGATGGCTTCTCGGACGGAGCCGCAGTCGTGGCCGGCGCAGGTGCGGGCGCGGCGGGGGTCGCGGCGGGCGCCTCGTCGCCGACCACGGCGGTGACCAGCTCGACGACCTGGGCCGGTGTCGTGGCGTCGCGCAGGCTGTCGGTGAACTCCTTCTTCACCAAGGCGCGGGCCAGCTTGGCCAGCAGCTTGAGGTGGGACGCGTCGCCGCCGGCGGGGGCGGCGATCAGGAAGGCGAGGTCGGCGGGGCCGTCCTTCGCGCCGAAGTCGACGCTCGGGGACAACCGGGCGAAGGCCAGCGTCGGCACCTCGACACCCGTGCTGCGGCAGTGCGGGATGGCGATGCCACCGTTGAGGCCGGTGGCCGCCGTCCTCTCGCGCGCCAGGGCGTCGGCGGCGAGCTGCTCGACGTCGACAGCCCGTCCCGCGTCGCCCACGATTCCCGCCATCGCGTGGATCACGTCGTTCTTGTCGGCACCGAGGTCGGCGTCGAGCCGGACCAATCGGTCGTTGATCAGCTCAGCCATGGGCTAAGACTCCACCGATGTGACCGACTTCACCAGCACCTGTTCGGGATGCGTCTGATCCGGGTGCGGGATGGTCGTACCTGGTAAGGAGGCCGCGGCGCTGCCGTAGGCGACCGCGAGGGCGAGCCGTTCCTCGGGCGATCCGCCGCGGACGTCACCCAGCAGGTACCCGAACAGGCTGGAGTCGCCCGCGCCGACGGTGCTCACCACGGTCGTGGGAGGAGGCGTGGCGTGCCACGCGCCCTCCTCGGTGACCAGGACCGCGCCGGCGCCGCCGAGGGTGACGAGGACGGCCCGGACGCCCCGGTCGACCAGCTGGCGGGCCGCCGTCGCGGCGGTCGCCGGGTCTGCTTCGTAGGTCGCCTCGTCGCCACCCACGAACGACGCCAGCTCCTCGCCGTTGGGCTTCATCAGGTCCGGCGCGGACTCCGGGAGCGCGGCCACCAGCGCCGAGAGCGGTCCCTCGCTGGTGTCGACGGCGACCTGCGCCGGCGTTGTGTGGAGCGACCGGACGACCTCGGCGTACCAGCCGTCCGGCGCCCCGGGTGGCAGCGAGCCGGCGAGCACGACCCACGACGCGTGCGCGGCTCGGTCCAGGAGGGTGGCCGCCAGGTCGTCCAGGTGCTGGCCGCTGACGCTGACACCCGGGCTGTTGAGCTTCGTGGTGGTGCCGTCGGGTTCGGTGATCGCCAGGTTGATCCGTACGTCGCCGGCGGGCGGCGCTGGGGAGCACGCGATCCCGGCGGCCGTGAGCTCGGTGACGAACGGGTCGTCGGGCCGGGCCGGGAAGACGGCGTCGGTGGCGAGTCCGGCCGAGACGGCGGCCCGGGAGATGTTCACGCCCTTGCCGCCGGCCTGCATGGTCACCGACAGCAGCCGCTGGACGGCGCCCCGCTCGAGCGGGCCGGCGAGGGTCACGGTGCGGTCGTTGCTGGGGTTCGGGGTGAGCGTGACGATCAACGGCGTCATGCGGTGATCACCTCGACACCAGTCTTCTCGATGGCGCGGCGGTCACTGGCAGTGATCTCCTTGTCGGTGACGAGGGCGTCGATGTCGGACAGCTCGGCGAACTTGATCGTCCGCTCCACGCCGATCTTGCTGGAGTCGGCGAGCACGACGGTCCGGCGCGCGCGCTCGATGATGGCGCGCTTCACCGCGGCCTCGGTCCGGTCGGGGGTGGACAGGCCGTGCTCGGCAGTCAGCCCGTTGGTGCCGACGAACGCGAGGTCGGCGCGGACCTGCTCGAGGGCCTCCACCGTCTCGGGACCCACCGCCGCGTGCGTGTGGCGGCGTACGCGGCCGGGCAGGACGTGCAGCTCGATCTGTGGCAACCCCGCGAGCTGGGCCGCGATCGGCACGGCGTGCGTGATCACGCTCATCCGGAGGTTCGACGGCAGCAGGCGGGCCAGGCGCATGGTGGTGCTGCCGGCGTCCAGGATCACCGTGGAGTCGGCTCGGGGGAGGAGGTCGACGGCCGCGGAGGCGATCCGCTGCTTCTGCTCGATGCGCGCCACGTTGCGGTCGGGCAGGCCGGCCTCGAGAAGGGTGAGCGCGTCAGCGGGCACGGCGCCACCGTGCACGCGCCGGATCAGGTGGAGGTCCTCGAGGGCGGACAGGTCGCGGCGCACCGTCTCCGTCGTGACGTCGTAGCGCTCGGCGAGCTCGACCACCGAGATGCGCCCGCGCTCGCGCACGAGCTGGGTCATCTCTTGCTGACGCTCCGCTGCGTACACGGCCTCCCCGTTCAATGACCAGGCGACGTGGGTATGTGGGTTTTCATCTGTGTTTATGTTGTTCTACGCCCGAATGTGTTGACTGTCAAGGAGCCCCGCTGTTGAATGCGGCCATGACCTCTCTGCAGGGCACCCCCGTCGTCCCGGGTGTCGCCCACGCCCCGGCCCTCCTCGTCCGCGGAGAGGTCGACCCGGCGGCCGTCGAGCGGTTCGGCGACGGCGGCTTTGCCGACGCCGACGAGGCGCTCGCAGCGTACGACGTCGCGGCGGACGCGGTCTCCACCGGCTTCGCCGCCAAAGCGGCCACGGCCTCCGGAGCGGCGGCCGAGGTGCTGACCGCGAGCGCGGGGCTGACGCGCGACAAGGGCCTGCGGGGGGCGGTCAAGAAGTCGCTGGCGGGCGGCGCGCCGCTGGTCGCGGCGGTGCACGCCGCGGTCGAGCAGTTCGTCGCCGTGTTCACCGGGATGGGCGGGCTGATGGCCGAGCGCGCGACCGACCTGCGCGACATCGAACGCCGCGTGGTCGCCCACATCGTCGGCGAGCCGGAGCCCGGCGTGTCCCTGCCGGCCACGCCCGTCGTCCTGGTCGCCGAGGACCTCGCGCCGGCCGACACGGCCGGCCTGGACGCCACCATCGTGATGGCCCTGGTGACCGAGAAAGGCGGACCGACCAGCCACACCGCGATCATCGCCCGCCAGCTGGGCATCCCGTGCGTGGTCGGCACGGCCGGCGCGCTCGAGCTCGCCAACGGAACCCGTCTGCTCGTCGACGGCGTCGCGGGCACGATCGAGACCGACCCGGACGCCGGCGAGGCCGACCGCAAGGTGGCCGCCGACCGCGAGCAGCGCGCCGCGCTGGCCTCCTGGGAAGGCCCCGGCCGCACCAAGGACGGCAACCCGGTCAAGCTGCTCGCGAACGTCGCCGACGGCGAGTCCGCCCGCAAGGCCGTGCTGCAGCCGGTCGAGGGTGTCGGGCTGTTCCGCACCGAGCTGTGCTTCCTCAACCGGCAGGAGGAGCCGTCGGTGGAGGAGCAGACCGACATCTACGCCGAGGTGCTGGAGCCCTTCGGTGAGGGGCAGTACGTCGTCGTGCGCACGCTCGACGCGGGTTCGGACAAGCCGGTCGCCTTCGCGACCCTGGAGGGCGAGGAGAACCCCGCCCTCGGCGTCCGCGGGCTGCGCCTGGCGTGGGGCAACCCTGCCCTGATGGAGCACCAGCTCGACGGCATCAAGGGCGCCGCCGACCGCACCGGCACCGAGACCTGGGTGATGGCCCCGATGGTGGCGACCGTCGCCGAGGCGAAGGAGTTCGCCGACCAGGTGCGCGACCGGGGCCTCAAGGCAGGGGTGATGGTCGAGATCCCGTCGGCCGCGCTGCTGGCCCACCGTTTCCTGGAGGTCGTCGACTTCCTGTCCATCGGCACCAACGACCTGACGCAGTACGCGATGGCCGCCGACCGGATGGCCACCGACCTCGCCCACCTGACCGACCCCTGGCAGCCCGCCGTGCTGCACCTGATCGCGATCACGGCCGAGGCCGGCAAGCAGGCCGGCAAGTCAGTGGGCGTCTGCGGTGAGGCCGCGGCCGACCCGCTGCTCGCGTGCTGTCTGGTCGGCATGGGCGTGACCTCGCTGTCGATGGCCGCCGCCGCCGTCAAGGGCGTCGGTGCCCGTTTGGCCACGGTGACCACCCTTCAGTGCCGCGAGATGGCCGAGATCGCCCTCGCCGCTGCCGACCCGACCGCAGCCAGGGCCGCCGTACTGGCTCACCTGGAGAGCTAGACCCGGGATCCGAGGTCGATGCGATAGCTCCGCTCGGTGGTGACGTAACCCGCGCGCTCGTAGAGCGCGTGGGCAGCGTCGTTGTATCCGAAGACGTTGAGGCCGAGCTCTTCGGCGGCGAGGTCGCGAGCCGCGAGCGCGCCCGCGTCGAGCAGCTCCCGCCCGTACCCCTGTCGGCGCTGCTCCTCGCGCACCTCGATGTCGTAGATGTAGGCCCGCGGCCCGTCGACGGCGATCCAGAGGATGCCGATGGGGGTGTCCTTGTCGTACGCCGTCCAGAGGTGCTGCCCGGGCGTCTCGACGCCGTCGGGGAGCAGCTCGACCGTCGACTGCTCGGAGGCCACGAGCGCCGCGGCCAGGTCGCGGAAACCGCCGAGCCCGAAGATGTCCTCGGCGTACGCCGTCACGAGATGCTCGCGGTAGCCGCCGAACTCGTCGGTGGTCATTGACCGCAAGGTGACTCGCGGCGGCGGCTCCACGGGGAGTGACAGGTCCAGGCGCATCTGCGTGGCGCCAACTCGGAGCCCGCGTCCGTCGATCGCGGCCGAGAGCACGGCGTCGTCGACCCGCACGTCGACCGCCACCGAGTCCAGCCCGATCCCGGCCAGGGCGGCGAGCAGAGCGTCACAGGCCTCGACCGCGTCGGCCTGCGGGACGGCGAGCGCCTTCACCAGCGGGCCGCCGCGGCGGACGTGCGTCGTTGCGGTCCCGATGGGCAGCCCGTCGCGACGTACCGCCCAGCTGGTCTCGTCACCCTCACGTGAGGTCTCGACCACCTCGATCATGCGGGCGCCACGGTGACCGAGACGCCACTCAGGGCGGCGTTGCCGGACAGGTCGAGCAGGTCGGGGTCCGTCAGGTCGTTGATCGAGACGCCGGGCACCTTCGTGGCTCGGGTGAGGCGGGTGCCGTCGACCTGGTGGCCGTAACCGTGGGGGAGCGAGACGACGCCGCGCATCATGTCGTCGCTCGCCTTCACGTCGACGGTCACGGTGCCGACGCGGGAGCTCACCGTCACGAGCCCGCCGTCGGTGATGTCTCGCTCGGCGAGGTCGTCTGGGTGCATGAGGAGCTGGTGCCGCGGCCGCCCCCGCGTCACCCGCTCGATGTTGTGGAACCACGCGTTGTTGTCCTGCTGGTGCCGGCGGCCGATGAGCACGAGGCCGTCGCTGGGCTGAGCGAGCCGCGAATCCACCCACGCCTGGAGCCGCGGCAGGTCGCCGACGACCAGCTCGGGGGCGAGGTCGATCCGGTGGTCCTTCGTCTGCAGGCGCTCGGGCATCGTCGGGCGCAACGGGCCGAGGTCGATGCCCTCGGGGTGCTGACGCAGCCGCTTGAGGGTCGTCACGCCGCTGGTCCGCAGCAGGCCGGCGAGGATCCGGGTCGGGCTCATGGCGAGCCGTGCGCGCTGCCTGAGCCGCGTGCGAAGTGGCGGCCGCGAGACCAGGCGCTTCTGCACGCGCAGCGCCAGCTCGCGGTAGATCTCCCAGTCGTGCCGGGAGTCCGCGGGCTTGGGCAGCACCGCAGGGGTGAAGCGCGCGGTGTTCCGGACGGCCAGGCCGTGGAACACGATGTCGTAGTGGTCGCGCTCCAGCGCGGTCGTCGGCGGCAGGATCACGTCGGCGTGCTTGGTGCTCTCGTTGACGTAGATGTCGATCGCCGCCATGAAGTCCAGCGACTCGAAGGCCTGGCCGAGGCGCCGTCCGTCCGGCGTCGAGAGCACCGGGTTGCCGGCGATCGTCAGCATCGCGTGGATCTGTCCCTCGCCGGGCGTCTCGATCTCCTCGCGCATCACCGCGGCGGGCAGCTCGCCGCCGTACTCCGGGATGCCGCGCACCCGGCTGCGCCACAGGTCGTAGTGGCCCGTCCCGACGAACCTGCGCGCCACGAAGTCGACGGCCGGCTCGGTGAACAGCACGCCGCCGGGCTGGTCGAAGTGCCCGGTCAGGAGGTTGAGGCACTGGATGCCCCACTGGGCCAGGGATCCGAAGCCGGTGGTGGAGACGCCGATCCGGCCGTACGCCGCGCCACCGTGGGCGGCGGCCAGCTCGCGGGCCAGCCGGCGCACGTCCTCGGCAGGGATGCCGCTGACCCGCTCGGCGACCTCGGGGGTGAACGGCTCGACGAGCTCGCGGACACGGTCGACGTTGCCGACGTACGGCGCCGGGCGCGTCAGTCCCTCCGCGAACAGCGTGCGGACCATCGCCAGCACCACCAGGGCATCCGAGCCCGGCCGGACGAACAGGTGCTCGTCGGCGACCTTGGCCGTCTCGGTGCGGCGCGGGTCGACCACGACCATCCGCCCGCCGCGGGCCTTGAGCGCGCGCAGCCGGGTAGGGAAGTCGGGCACCGTCATCAGCGAGCCGTTGGAGGCCATCGGGTTGGCGCCGAAGACCAGGAAGCACGACGTGCGGTCGATGTCGGGGATCGGCAGCAGCAGCTGGTGGCCGTAGAGCTGCCACGCGACGAGCTGGTGCGGGATCTGGTCGACCGACGAGGCGCTGAACCGGTTGCGCGTGCGCAGCATCTTGACCATCGCCACTCCGTGGGTGGCCGAGCCGAGGGCGTGGGCGTTCGGGTTGCCGAGGTAGACGCCGACCGCATGCCGGCCGTGCTCGTTGACCGCCGACGCGAGGCCGTCCGCGACCCGGTCGAGGGCCTCGTCCCAGCCGATCTCGACCCACTCGGCGTCGGCGCCCTCACCGACCCGGCGCACCGGCCTGCGCAACCGGTCGGGGTCGGCGTGCACGTCGGCCAGCGAGACCCCTTTCGGGCAGATGTACCCGCGGGAGAGCGGGTCGGCAGGATTTCCTCGGATCGCGGTCACCCTGGCACCGGCTCCGTCGCCCTCGACCGTCACCTCGAGACCGCAGATCGCCTCGCAGAGGTTGCAGACTCCCAGCCTGGTCGCCACGTCGCCATCCTGGCAGGTCCGCCCGCAGGGGTGGGTCGGCGGCGGGCCACCGGCCGATACCCTTCAGCCGATGCCGTCAGCAGGACGGCCCGCAGAAGGGACCAGCATGGGATACGGACTTGGAGTCTTCCTCCTCGCGCTCGGCCTCATCCTCGCGTTGGCGGTTCGGGACATGATCGACGCCGTCGACCTCACGCTCATCGGCTGGATCCTGGCCGGTTGCGGCGCGCTCGTCATCGTGCTCGCCGCTCTGCAGAACAACCGCACTCGCGGCGCCTCCACGGTCGCCACGACCACGCACTCCGACGGCACCCAGACCACGACGGAGAAGCGGAGCCAGGCCGACCCGCCGCCGCCCACCCCCTGACCGATCCTGCGCAAGCCGGAGCTCACGCCCTGGCCTGGACCTTCAGGACTCGGCGCTGACCGCCGCGCGGCTGCACCGGTCGATCAGCTTGGCAGCCTCACCGACGCTCTCGCCCAGGTAGGTGCCGGGCACCCGCTTGCGTGAGCCAGGGAAGAGAAACGCGTTGCCTGCGTAGAAGGTGGGGAAGCCCGCGTCCGTTGCCGCCTCGAGGGAGGCGATCGCGGAGCGTCGCTGGCTGGCCAGGTGCGAGACGATCACGACGAGGGGGTCGGGTGTCGCCGCGGTGGCGGCGAGCAGCACCCGCAGGGTGGTGCGAGCGCCGAGCGAGCGGGAGGCCGTGCGGTACTCCGCCAGCAGCGCGCCGAGGGCCTCGAGGCCCAGCGTGTGGAAGTCTCCGGGGCCGGTGGCGAGCAGGACGTTGCCGTTGCCGGCGGTCGGGACCGGAGCCAGGGTGTTGATCTTGGCCAGCCAGCCGCGCACCACCTCGGTGGTGAAGTGCTCCTGGCCGACGTCGCACCCGCCGGTCTCCCACCACGCGCCGACCTGCCGCATCGCCGGCATCACCACCTCGTCGAGGGCAGCGGCCAGGCCGACCTCCGCTCGAGCCGTGTCCAGCACCGACCGGATGGCGACCGAGTCGAGCCGGTTCGACGCGTCCAGCACCTCGTGCACTCGAGCCAGGCCGGGGTTCCCCTCGTCGAGGATCCCGCGCACCCACCGGGCCGCGTCGGAGGCCGGGCGACCGATGGCGATCTCGTCGCGCATCAGGCCCAGCTGGCGGAGCTGGACGGACTGGTAGCGGCGGTGCCCGCCGGCGCTGCGCGACGTCGTCGGCAACCCGTAGCGGCGTTCCCACGACCGCAGGGTCGGGCCCGGCACGCCGAGAAACCGTCCGGCTTCCTTGATCGAGAGGCCGTCGCTCGTACCCGACGGGTCGTCACGCTGGTCGCCGTGCGTCGACATCGATGCCCTCGGTTGCCGGAAATCTGCCCTCTGGGGGCCCGATCACCACCGTACGGGCTTTCGGCCCGTCACAAGGACGATCCGGACTCGCCCAAGTGCATAAGTTCCCCGCTGTCGTACGGCGCTGTGGCACGTCAGGCTGAGCATGCTTCTCGGACCCCCACTCACGAGGAACAGGCCCATGTCCAGCATCGCGCACGCCACCCGCCCGCCAGCCGTCTCCTTCCCGTGCCAGGGTTTTCTCACCCACCTGGTCCTGCGGTGCGGGGAGGGGGACGAGTCCGCGCTGGGCGAGCTCTTCGACCTCACCTACTTCCTGGTCGCCGGGGTCGTGAACCCCGGCACCCAGTCCGCGACGGGAGCCGACGCGAAGGTGGTGGAGGCGTTCCGACGGATCTGGCAGCGATCGGCTGCCTACCAGCCGACCGAGCAGGGCGTGCTGTCGTGGGTCTTCGACCAGGCGCTCGAGCGCGCGGCGACCGGCAGCACCCCCGCGGTCGACTACCGGCGCCGGCGCCGCGACGCTGCACAGTCCGCTGCCCACCTGTCGAACCGTGAGGTGTCGGTCCTCGAGCTCGTCAGCCGCGGCATGACCAACCAGGACATCGCGGCCCAGCTGTACGTCAGCATCAACACGGTCAAGACCTACATCCGGTCGGCGTACCGCAAGATCGGGGTCACGCGTCGCGCCCAGGCCGTGCTCTGGGCCGTCCACCACGACCTGGGACCCCCGGCCTGGACCGCGTGATCCGGCGCACTTCGTAGGCTGGGGGCGTGACCGACGACCTCGTCCTCGACGCCGTCGACCAGCGGGTGCTGGGCAGCCTGCTGGAGAAGCAGCGCACCGTGCCCGCTGGCTACCCGATGACCCTGAACGCCCTGCGTACCGCGTGCAACCAGAGCAGCAGCCGCGACCCGGTCGTCGACTACGACGAGCCGATGCTGCTCGAACGCCTGAAGGCGCTGAAGGACCGCGGTCTGGTCCGCATCGTCTGGGCGGACCGGGGGCCTCGCACCCTGAAGTACCACCAGGTCCTCGACGAGCGGCTCGACCTCGGCGAGGACGAGCGGGCGCTGCTCACCGTGCTCCTGCTGCGCGGCGCGCAGGCGCCCGGTGAGCTGCGGACGAGGACCGACCGCCTGCACGCGTTCGCCGACCGCGGCGCCGTCGAGTCCGTCCTGCACCGGATGGCTGAGGGGCGGACCCCGCTCGTCCGCGAGCTGGAGCGCCGTCCCGGCCAGCACGACGCGCGCTGGGTGCACCTCCTCGGGCCGGTCGAGACCGGAGAGCAGGTGGTGGCTCCCGTCGCGCCGGCCGTCGACCGCGAGAGCGTGCTCGCCGGCGGAGCCGCGGCCCGAGACGCGAAGGTCCGGGCGACGTACGACGCGGTGGCGACGGCGTACGCCGACCGGCTGGCCGCCGAGCTGGACCGCAAGGCGTTCGACCGCTGGCTCCTCGAGCGGCTCGCGGGGCTGGCCGACGGTCGCCCCGTGGTCGACGTGGGTACGGGCCCGGGACACGTCGCTGCGTACCTCGCCGCCGCCGGCGCCGACGTCTCCGGCGTCGACCTGTCGCCCGGCATGGTCGAGGAGGCGCGTCGGCGGTTCCCCGACGTGGACTTCTCGGTCGGCGACCTCACCGGTCTGCTGCGTCCGCCCGCGGCGGCCGGGTGGGGCGCCATCACGGCGTGGTACGCGCTGGTGCACCTGGCGGCCTCCGAGCTCGCTCCGGCCGTCGCCTCGCTGGCACGGGTGCTCGCGCCCGGTGGCTGGCTCGCGCTGGGCCTGCACGCGGGGGACGGGGTGCACCACGCGGACGAGCTGATGGGCCGGGCCGTGGACGTCGACTTCGTGATGCACGCGCCGGACGCCGTCCTCGCCGCGGTACGTGCGGCGGGGCTCGTCGACGTCGAGTGGTACCTCCGCGGGCCGCTCGACGGTGAGGTGGAGACCGAGCGGGTATACGTGCTCGGGCGCCATCCGTAGGCGCTGGTCGAGGAGAGACGAAGTCTCGTCACGAGACCCGCGAAGGTCGCCGGGTCTCGTGACAGGCGCTGCACGCCTTCCTCGACCAGCGGTCACGAGGCTGTCGACCCCCGTGCTCCTCGATTTAGGCGCTCCGTCACCGCGTTGATAGCCTTCGCAGGTTGTCCCTGACGGGCGACGACCGCCGTGAAATCGGCCGCGGATTCCAGTGCCCGGGTGAACAGGCCCCGGCGCGCCGCGCAACGAGAATCGAGAGGAGCCCCGCATGTCGATCGGTACTGACGCGGAGACCAAGAAGAAGATCATCGCCGAGTACGCCACGACCGAGGGCGACACCGGTTCCCCCGAGGTCCAGATCGCGCTGCTCAGCCACCGCATCGCCCACCTCACCGAGCACCTCAAGATGCACAAGCACGACCACCACAGCCGCCGTGGGCTGCTGCTCCTCGTGGGCCAGCGCCGTCGGTTGCTCAACTACCTGCAGAAGACCGAGATCGAGCGCTACCGCTCGATCGTCGAGCGTCTCGGCCTGCGCCGCTGACGCTGGACACACCCTGGGGAAGGGCCCGTTCGCGGGCCCTTCGCTACATTTCAACCAGAAAAGTAAATCCAACAGGAGCGATCCGCGAGGCAGCCTCCGGTCCTCGGTAGTGATCTTCAGAACCCGCCCCCGGTGCACATCGAACGGGGAGCGCGCGCTCTGCGGATCTCGATCGAAGACCGGCTTCAAACAAGACGCGGGTCATGTCGCGGGATCGCTCCGCGCACAGAAAAGGAGAGCCTTTCGTGGCTCAGTCCCATACCGAACCGATCATCTCTGCCGTCGAGACCGTTCTCGACAACGGCAAGTTCGGCACCCGCACCGTCAAGTTCGAGACCGGCCTGCTGGCCCGTCAGGCGGCCGGTTCCGTCACGGCGTACCTCGACGACGAGACCATGCTCCTGTCGGCCACCACGGCCGGCAAGACCCCCAAGGACCACTTCGACTTCTTCCCCCTGACGATCGACGTCGAGGAGCGGATGTACGCCGTGGGCCAGATCCCCGGCTCGTTCTTCCGCAGCGAGGGTCGTCCCGGTGAGGACGCGATCCTCACCTGCCGCCTGATCGACCGCCCGCTGCGCCCGACGTTCAAGAAGGGCCTGCGCAACGAGGTCCAGGTCGTCATCACCGTGCTGGCGCTCGACCCGGCAATGCCCTACGACGTGCTGGCGATCAACGCCGCGTCGCTGTCCACCCAGCTCTCCGGCCTGCCGTTCTCCGGCCCGGTCGGCGGCGTACGCGTGGCGCTCATCGACGGCCAGTGGGTGGCGTTCCCGTCCCACGGCCAGCTCGAGGAGGCGACGTTCGACATGGTCGTCGCGGGCCGCGTCACCGAGACCGGCGACGTCGCGATCATGATGGTCGAGGCCGAGGCCACCGAGCAGACGTGGAACCTCGTGCAGTCCGGCGCCCAGGCGCCGACCGAGGAGATCGTCGCGGGCGGGCTCGACGCCGCCAAGCCGTTCATCAAGCAGCTGTGCGAGGCGCAGTCGCAGCTCGCCGCCGAGGCTGCCAAGCCGGTCATGGACTTCCCCGTCTTCCTCGACTACGAGGACGACGTGTACGCCGCCGTCGAGGCCGCCGCCAAGGAAGACACCGCCGTCGCGCTCCAGATCGCCGGCAAGCAGGACCGCGAGGAGCGCCTCGACGCCATCAAGGCCGTCGTCCTGGAGAAGGTCTCCCCGGAGTTCGAGGGACGCGAGAAGGAGATCGGCGCGGCGTTCCGCTCGCTGAACAAGTCGCTGGTCCGCGAGCGCGTGCTGCGCGACAAGGTCCGCATCGACGGTCGCGGCCTGGCCGACATCCGTCCGCTGCACGCCGAGGTCGCCGTGATCCCGCGCGTCCACGGCTCGGCCCTGTTCGAGCGCGGCGAGACCCAGATCCTGGGTGTCACCACGCTGAACATGCTGACCCTCGAGCAGAAGCTCGACACGCTGTCGCCGGAGAAGTCGCGCCGCTACATGCACAAGTACGTCTTCCCGCCGTTCTCCACCGGTGAGACGGGGCGCGTGGGCTCACCCAAGCGTCGCGAGGTCGGCCACGGTGCGCTCGCGCGCCGCGCGATCCTGCCCGTGCTGCCGACGCGCGAGGAGTTCCCCTACGCGATCCGCCAGCTCTCCGAGGCGATGGGCTCCAACGGCTCCACCTCGATGGGCTCGGTCTGCGCCTCGACGCTGTCCCTTCTCCAGGCCGGCGTGCCGCTGAAGGCTCCGGTTGCGGGCATCGCGATGGGGCTCATCTCCGGCGAGGTCGACGGCGAGACGTCGTACGTCGCGCTCACCGACATCCTCGGTGCCGAGGACGCCTTCGGCGACATGGACTTCAAGGTCGCCGGTACGCGTGAGTTCGTGACCGCGCTCCAGCTCGACACCAAGCTCGACGGCATCCCCGCCGAGGTGCTGGCCGCCGCGCTGACGCAGGCCAAGGACGCCCGCTACGCGATCCTCGACGTGATGGCCGAGGCCATCGACGCGCCCGAGGAGATGTCGATCTACGCGCCGCGGATCATCACCATCAAGATCCCCGTCGACAAGATCGGTGAGGTCATCGGCCCCAAGGGCAAGATCATCAACCAGATCCAGGACGACACGGGCGCCCAGCTGACGATCGAGGACGACGGCACCATCTACATCGGTGCCACCAACGGCGAGGCGGCCGAGGCGGCCAAGAACGCCGTCAACGCGATCGCCAACCCGACGATGCCCGAGATCGGCGAGCGCTACCTCGGCACGATCGTGAAGACGACCAACTTCGGTGCGTTCGTCTCGCTGATGCCCGGCAAGGACGGCCTGCTGCACATCACCAAGCTGCGGGCCCTCGTGGGCGGCAAGCGCGTCGACAACGTCGAGGACGTCGTCTCGGTGGGTCAGAAGATCCAGGTCCAGATCGCCGAGATCGACGACCGCGGCAAGCTGTCGCTGATCCCGGTGGTCGACGAGGGTGACGCTCCCGCCGAGCCGTCCGTCGACGCCGAGTCCTCAGCTGGCCAGCCGGTGGCGACGCCCGCACCGGCCGACGAGGAGTGACCGGAGGGACCAGGACCCTCAAGACCGTTCGCGACAGCGCCGGGCAGGTGACGTCGCTCGTGCGGCGTACGGTCCTGCCCGGCGGCCTGCGCGTGATCAGCGAGCAGGTCGCGGGGGCTCGGTCCGCCAGCATCGGTGTCTGGGTCGACGTCGGGTCTCGTGACGAGACGCCGGCCCTCCACGGCTGCTCGCACTTCCTCGAGCACCTGCTGTTCAAGGGCACGACCGAGAGGTCGGCCCTCGACATCTCGGTCGCGCTCGACGCGGTGGGCGGGGAGTTCAACGCCTTCACCGCGAAGGAGTACACCTGCTTCCACGCGCGGGTCCTCGACGAGGACCTGCCGCTGGCCATCGACGTGCTCGGCGACATGATCACCGCCTCGACGATCACGCCCGACGACGTCGAGGCCGAGCGGGACGTCATCCTCGACGAGATCGCCATGCACGACGACGACCCCGACGACGTGGTGCACAACCTGTTCGCCGAGCAGGCCTACGGCTCCACGCCGCTGGGTCGGCCGATCGCCGGCACGGTCGCGTCGATCCAGGCGATGACTCGCGATCAGATCTGGCGGTTCTACCAGCGGCACTACGCCGCGCCCCACATGGTGGTCTCGATCGCCGGTAACCTCGACCACGCGT
Organism: uncultured Actinomycetota bacterium; assembly: GCA_963782155.1. Taxonomy (GTDB): domain Bacteria; phylum Actinomycetota; class Actinomycetes; order Propionibacteriales; family Nocardioidaceae; genus Nocardioides. The sequence goes on along the minus strand of CAWAIZ010000024.1, from coordinate 181,892 downwards.
CATGCGTACGCCGCGTGAAGAAGGCGTTCTCCCGCAACGGGTTCCTCTCCGACGCCTCGGCCTCACCGGCCCCGCCGCGCCGCGGGCGGCCCCGCCGCGGGGTGTCCGGCTCGGCGTCGGCCAAGCGCCCGTTCGAGCAGGTGAACCTGGTGCTCGGCGTCAACGGCGTACCCCGCGGCGACGAGCGACGCTTCGCCCTCGGCGTGCTGAACACCGCGCTCGGGGGAGGTACGTCGTCGCGCCTCTTCCAGGAGGTACGTGAGAAGCGCGGCCTGGCCTACTCGGTCTTCTCCTTCGCCTCCCACCACGCCGACGCCGGCCTGGTCGGCGTCTCGGTCGGCTGCCTGCCGGCGAAGCTGGACGAGGTGCTGTCCGTGGTCCGCGCCGAGCTCGCGCGCGTCGCCGCCGACGGCCTCACCGACGAGGAGCTCCAGCGCGGCAAGGGCCAGCTCCGCGGCGGCCTGGTCCTCGGACTCGAGGACTCCGGCTCCCGCATGTCCCGCCTCGGCAAGGGCGAGCTCGTCGGCGACCCGCTGCTGTCCATCGACGAGGTCATCGTCCGCATCGACGCCGTGACCCTCGACGACGTACGCCTCCTCGCCAAGGAGCTCTTCTCCCAGCCCGAGATCCTGGCCATCGTCGCCCCCTGACGTTGATTCGTCGCTCGTGACCTGTTGATTCGTCGCTAGAGACCCGTTGATTCGTCGCTCGTGCTCGATCTGGACGAACGCCATTGACGACTCAAGGGCACGAGCGACCGCTCAACCGGGCACGAGTGACGAATTAACCGAGCGCGAGCGACGAATCAACCAAGCGCGAGCGACGAATCAACCGGGCGCGAGCGACGAATCAACCGGGCGCGAGCGACGAATCAACCGAGCGCGAGCGACGAATCAACCGAGCGCGAGCGACGAATCAACCGGGCGCGAGCGACGAATCAACGCTTGCCGATGATCGCGACGACGGGTGGGGCCTTCTGTTCGACGAGGGAGACCCGGAAGCCGCCGTCGGTGAGGGCCTTGCTGGCCTTGGTGACGATGTTGGGGACGAGCTCGCGCTGGTTGGCCTCGTAGAAGAGGTACACCGCCCCGCCGGGGAGGACGCGCTCGTGCAGGAGGGCGATCTCGTCGGCGCACTTGCGGACCCAGAACAGGTTCACGTTGAACGCGAACACCTTGTTCAGGCGCTTGACGGGGACGCGCAAGGTGGCGAGGTCGATCTGACGTACCGTGAGCCGTCCGGCCTCGACGTACTTGGCGCAGCGACGCTTGGTCCGGTCGACGCCGGACTCCGACCGGTCGATGGCGAACAGCTTGCCGGTCTCGAGCCGCTCGCAGATCAGCTCGGCACCCGCGCCGGCGCCACAGCCGATCTCGAGGACGCTGTCGTGGGGCTGCACGTCCATGAGGTCGACCGCCCACTTGATCCGCGGGGGGATCGGCTGCTTCGCCATGCCCCCCAGCCTGCCAGAATCGGAGCGTGAGCGAGTTCAGGGTCGGTGTGCTGGGCGCTGGCGGCAAGGTCGGCACCCAGATCTGCCTCGGCGTGGAGGAGGCACCCGACCTGGAGCTGGTCGCGCGGGTCGACGTGGGCGATGCCCTCGGCACCCTCGAGGCCGCCGGTACCCAGGTCGCGATCGACTTCACCCACCCCGACGCCGTGATGGCCAACCTCGAGCACTGCATCGCCCACGGCATCCACGTCGTCGTCGGTACGACCGGCTTCGACGACGAGCGGCTGGAGACCGTACGCCGCCACCTCGCTGCCGCTCCGGAGGTCGGCGTCCTGGTCGCCCCGAACTTCTCCATCGGCGCGCTGCTGATGATGCGGTTCGCCGAGCTGGCCGCGCCGCACTTCGAGTCGGTCGAGATCGTGGAGATGCACCACCCCGACAAGGCCGACGCGCCCTCGGGTACCTCCCGGCGTACGGCGCAGCTCGTCGCCGCCGCCCGGCGCGCCGCCGGGCTCGGGCCGGTGCCGGACGCCACCGCAGGCGGCCTCGACGGGGCCCGTGGCGCCGACGTGGACGGCATCCGGGTGCACAGCCAGCGGGTCCGCGGCCTGGTCGCGCACCAGGAGGTGCTGCTCGGCGCCCCGGGGGAGACCCTCACCATCCGCCACGACTCCCTCGACCGCGCGTCGTTCGTGCCGGGTGTGCTCGCCGGCGTCCGCGCCGTCGCCGACCACCCCGGGCTCACCGTCGGACTGGAGCACTACCTCCGTCTGGCGTGACCGGCGCTTTTGCAAGTTCGTGCAGTGCACAGACTTGGTGGTGACCAGTTCTTCCCCCGCTCGTTGAGCCTGAGCAGGGTGTCAAGGGAACACCCCTCGGCAGTGAGGAACACGCATGCGCAAGTCCCTGAGTCTCGCCGCGGTCGCGGCAATGGCCGTCGGCACGATCGGCCTCCAAGCGGCGACGGCGGGCACCGAAGCCGCCGGGCGAGCCGGCACCGCCCCCGACCGCTCCGCGGCGGCCGCGCTCCGCGCCCTCGCGTCGCACCCGGGCTCCGCCCTCGACAGCCGGGGGACCGGCTTCGTCGTCACCAGCCGGATCGTCGACCGAGACGGCACCACGCACGTCCGGATGGACCGCACGTACCAGGGCCTGAAGGTCCTCGGCGGCGACCTGGTCGTGCACCGCACGCCCAGCGGCGAGTGGCGCGGCGTCAGCCAGACCCTCCGTACCCCGGTCCGCACCGGCACCACCGCTCGGTTGGGCGCCGACCAGGCCCGTGGCGTCGCCACCACGCCGTCGCGCGCCACCCGCGGGATCGAGAACCTGCGCGTGGCCGGACGGCCGCGCCTCGTGGTGGACGCCACCAGCGGTACGCCGCGCCTCGCCTGGCAGGTGCTGAGCGCCGGCCGGCACGCGGACGGCACGCCCAGCCGGCTGGCGACCTACGTCGACGCGAAGACGGGCCAGGTGCTCCGCCGTGAGGAGGGCATCGAGACCGTCGACGGGTCCGGCCAGTCGCTGTACAGCGGCACGGTCCCGCTAAAGCTCACTCAGTCCGGGTCGACGTACCAGCTCAAGGACCCGACCCGCGGCAACACCTACACGACCGACATGAACAACAAGTCGGACTCGGTGCTCTGCCAGTACTTCGGCTACGGCTGCTCCGCCGGGACGTTGTTCACCAGCCCGGACAACCTGTTCGGCAACGGCGCCACCTCGAGCCGCGAGTCGGCCGCCGTGGACGCGCAGTACGGCACCAACATGACGTGGGACTACTACAAGAACGTGCACGGCCGGAACGGCATCTTCGGCACCGGCGCCGGCTCGTTCAACCGGGTGCACTACGGCTCGAACTACGTCAACGCCTTCTGGGACGGCAAGAAGATGACGTACGGCGACGGTGATGGCGTCAGCTACGGGCCGCTGGTCTCCCTCGACGTGGCCGGTCACGAGATGAGCCACGGCGTCACCGAGAACTCCGCGAACCTGACGTACTCCGGGGAGTCCGGTGGACTCAACGAGTCGACGTCCGACATCTTCGGCACGCTGGTGGAGTTCTACGCCAACAACGCCAACGACCCGGGCGACTACCTCATCGGCGAGGAGTTCGACCTGGCGAACCACGTCGGCTTCCGTCGGATGGACAACCCCTCGTCCGACGGGAGCTCGGCCAACTGCTGGAGCTCCGGCGTCGGCAACCTCGACGTCCACTACTCCTCGGGCGTCGGCAACCACTTCTTCTACCTCCTGTCGGAGGGCTCGGGCACGAAGTCCATCGGGGGCGTGACCCACAGCTCCACGACCTGCAACGGGTCGACGGTGACCGGCATCGGCCGGGACGCCGCCGGGAAGATCTGGTACCGCGCGCTGACGGTCTACATGACCTCCAGCACCACCTACGCCGGTGCACGGACCGCGTCGCTCAACGCGGCTCGGGACCTGTACGGCGCCGGCTCGGCGCAGCAGAGCGCGGTCGCTGCCGCCTGGAGCGCGGTCTCGGTGAACTGACGCCCGAGCACCGCGGAACGGCCCGGACGGCGCCCGCCGTCCGGGCCGCCTCACGTTCCGCCCGCTGGCCGAGGAAGGCGCGCTAGCGCCTGTCACGAGACCCGGTGACCATTGCTGGTCGCTCGCGGGGTCTCGTGACGGTTGCCAGAGCAACCTCCTCGACCGACGGCTACCAGGCGAGCCGCACCAGCGCGGCGGCAAGGGCGGCCCCGAAGACCACGACCAGGAACGGCGCGCGCAGGAGCAGCAGCAGGACGGCGACACCCAGCCCGAGGGCCCGCGCGTCGAGCGCGAGGTGGTGGCCGGTCGTGAAGACCTGGACGGCGATCAGCGCCGACAGCAGGGCCACGGGGATCAGGTCCGCGACCCGCTCGACCAGCGGCTTCTCCAGGACGCGCGAGGGCACCGACAGTCCCGCCACCTTCAGCGCCCAGCAGCCGGCTCCGGCGAGCACGATCGCGAGCCAGACCATCAGGCCCCCGTCCGCGTGCGGAGCACGCCCGCCAGGAGGGCCACGCCGCCGGCGGCCAGCACGGGCACGCCGGCTGCCGTCACCGGAACGAGCGCGAGCGCCACGGCGGCGGCCACCAGGCCCACGCCGACGTTGCGACGCCCGTGCAGCCGCGGCCAGAGCAGGGCGAGGAACGCGGCCCCGACCGCCGCGTCGAGCCCATAGTCACGCGGGTCTCCCAGCGTGCTGCCGCCAACCGCGCCGAGGAACGTGAACAGGTTCCAGAGCGCGAAGATGCTCAGCCCCGTCCAGTAGAAGCCGACGCGCGCCAGGGCGGTCGAGTCCCGCGTCACCGCCATCGCCGTCGACTCGTCGAGGATGAGGTGGGCCGAGGCCAGGCGACGGCCCCGGCCCAGCGACAGCAGGGGAGCCAACCGCAGCCCGTACAGCGTGTTGCGAGTGCCCAGGAGCAACGCGGTCAGCGCACCCGAGAGCGGACTGCCTCCCGAGGCGAGGACGCCGACGAACGCGAACTGCGAGGCGCCGGTGAAGATCAGCAGCGACATCGCGCAGGTCTGCAGGACGCTCAGCCCACCCGTGACACTGAGCGCGCCGAACGACGCGCCGTACAAGCCCGTCGCGATGCCGACCCCGAGGCTGTCGCGGACGACAGCGCGCCGGTCGCGCGGGTCGGCGTCCTCCCGAGCTTCCGGCACGCGCACACCCTAGGAGGCCTGCTCACTCCTCCAGCGAGCTGGCGTCGGAGGGTACGTCGACCGAGTGCTCGGCCAGTACCTCCAGCGGGACCACCTCGAGGGCGCGCTCACTCGTCGCGGACAGCACGACCGGGGCGGGCACCCCGTCCTCGTACGCCTGCAGCCAGCGCACCGCCACCACGCACCAGCGGTCACCGGGCACCAGCCCCGGGAAGTGCCACTCGGGCCGCGGCGTGACGAGGTCGTTGCCGACGCCGCGCTGGTGCTCGAGGAACTCCGGCGTCATCACCGCGCACACGGCGTGCAGCCCCTGGTCCTCCGGCCCGCACCGGCAGTCGCCGTCGCGGTAGAAGCCGGTCAGCGGATCGGTGCTGCAGGGCTCGAGCGCCTGGCCCCGGACGCTCAGCTCGCTCCTGTGCTCGGTCACCGCCGGTGGTGCCGGACGGCCTGGAGCCGCTCGGCGGTGTGGGTGGCGGGATGGACCAGCGCGTAGCTGACCACCAGCCCGGTCAGCCCGCCGACCACCGCACCGGCGCCGACCGCAACGGGTACGGCGGTGAAGTGGGCGATCCAGGCGCCGGACCCGATCGCGGTCATCAAGGTGGCCACGACCACGACGATCCGGTGGAAGTACGGCAGCGGACCCAACATGGTGCCCTCCGTTTCGCGCGGCCCGAGATTGCCGCTGTGCTGCCTCCATGGTGGCCGATGGGCGCCGGAAATCAAGAGCGGGCCCGGCCCCAGAGGGCCGGACCCGCTCCTGCGTGCCTGCGGCGAAATGGTGCTACTGGACCGTGATCGCCTGGATCAGTGAGCCCGACGCCGTCTCGGTGATCCGAGCCGTGGCGGGAACCGGCACGATGAAGGCGATGCTGGTCTTGCTGCTGCCACGCAGGGTGAGGGTCGTCGGACCGGTCACCGTGACCATCCGGTTGATCTCGACCACGGTGGTGCCCGAGTAGATGCCCGCGAACACGATCACCTGGCCGGCCTCCGCCTCGCAGCTCTCGTAGGCCGAGTCGAGCACGGTGGCTCCCTGGACGAGCTGGGCCTTGGCCCAGGCGAAGGGCTGCTGCGGGTTCGGGTTGGCGGGCGTCGCGCCGTCCGAACCGTCGTAGGTGCACAGCACGGGCATCCTGGCGCTGATCAGGTACTTGCCGGCGTGCGGCAGGTCGATGTTGACCAGGTTGACCGGGTTGTCCTCAGTCTTCTCGATGTCGACGTCGCCCGCGGCCTGACGGGCCTCGACGTACTCCCCGCCGGAGGCGGCAACGATCTGCGCGACCGACAGACCGCCAAGGGTCGAGGCGTCGTTGAGGTCGGTCTTGGCGGCCGTCGACAGGTCGTTCAGGCCGACCTGTCCGTCGCCGATGTCGGCTGAGGTCACCTGGCCGTCGCCGATGTCGGCCGAGGTCACCTGGCCGTCGCCGATGTCGGCGGACGTGACCTGGCCGTCCTTGATCTTCTTGGAGTTGACGGCGTTCTTGGCGATGTCCTTGCCCTTGACCTGACCGTTCTTGATCGACTTCGAGACGACCGAGTTCTTCGGCGCGATCGTCGCGGCGTACGCACCGGCGCTCATCGCGATGACGAGAGCGAAGACGGATATGACGAGCGAGGGGCTGACCCGCAGCCGTCGCTTGGTTTCCTGCATGGGTTATCTCCGTATCGAGGGAGTAGGGGCGTGCAGCAACGTAAAGCCGTTCTCACCCCAAGAGGTGGAGCCATCCGGGCCTGATACGGGCGGACTAGTCCAGTTGAACGCTGAACCAGCTCCTCAGAGCGCCGTGTGCAGCCGGACCTGCTTGACGGTCGTCGCGCCCGTTGCCGTCGAGGTCCAGCTCGCGGTGGGCGGAGTCCGGGCCCCAGCCCGCGTCGGTGAGGAACTTGCGCAGCTGGTCGTCGGTCGCCATCGCCCAGGTGACGGCGCGGGTGAAACGGTCCGCGCTGAGCGTGTCTGCCACGGCCTGGAGGAGCCGGGATCCGTGGCCCTTGCCCCGCTCGTCGGGGTCGACGACCAGCTCCTGCAGCTCGGCGTCGGCCACCGGGTCGCAGTCGGGGTCGCCGGCTGGGGACACCACGGCGTAGCCGACGACCCGGTTCCGCTCGAGCGCGACCAGCACCCGGTTCCGGGCGTCGCCCGGCCGGCGCATCGCGTCCGCCCACGCCGTCGCGGTCGCCTCCGGGTCGAGGACGAGGGCGTCGGCGGGCAGCACGCCGGCGTACGTCGACCCCCACGCGCGCGCCTGCACGGCGGCGACCGCCGGGGCGTCGTCGGCCCAGGCGATCCGGACGGAGACGTCGGCGGTGGGAGAGCTCACGCCGCCAGTCTGACAACCCGGCCCTGGGTGTTACAGACGTGCGTCGTCGATGCAGAGAAGTGTCATAGCGACTGGTAGCGTGTCAGACGTGTACGGCAACGACTTCGCCATCCCCGACGGCGCCGCGGCAGCGGCCGCAGATGCCGCCGGGCCCGGCCGACCTCGACCCCGAGACCTTCGTCGGGCTGCTCGCCGACGAGGACCGCGTCGAGCCGCGCGACGACATGCCCGAGGCCTACCGCAAGACGCTCGTGCGCCAGATCGCCCAGCACGCGCACTCCGAGATCATCGGCATGCAGCCGGAGGGCAACTGGATCAGCCGGGCGCCCAGCCTGAAGCGCAAGGCGATCCTGATGGCCAAGGTCCAGGACGAGGCCGGCCACGGGCTCTACCTGTACTCCGCGGCCGAGACGCTCGGCGTCGACCGTGCCGACCTGATCGACCAGCTGCACAGCGGCCGTCAGAAGTACTCCTCGATCTTCAACTACCCCACCCTCACCTGGGCCGACGTCGGCGCGATCGGCTGGTTGGTCGACGGCGCCGCCATCACCAACCAGGTGCCGCTGTGCCGGTGCTCCTACGGCCCGTACGCCCGGGCCATGGTCCGGGTCTGCAAGGAGGAGTCGTTCCACCAGCGGCAGGGTTTCGAGATCCTCTGGACCCTCTCGCACGGCTCGCCGAGGCAGAAGGCGATGGCCCAGGACGCGGTGGACCGCTACTGGTGGCCGTCGCTGATGATGTTCGGTCCGCCCGACGACGACTCCCCGAACTCCGCGCAGTCGATGGCGTGGGGGATCAAGCGGTTCTCCAACGACGAGCTGCGCCAGCGGTTCGTCGACATGACCGTGCCGCAGGCCGAGGCGCTCGGCCTGACGCTGCCCGACCCGGAGATCCGGTGGAACGAGGAGCGCGGCCAGCTACGACTTCGGCGAGATCGACTTCACCGAGCTGTTCGAGGTCGTCAAGGGCAACGGCCCCTGCAACGCCGAGCGGATGGCGCACAAGGTGACCGCGCACGAGGACGGCGCCTGGGTGCGCGAGGCAGCGGCGGCGTACGCCGACAAGCACGCGAGGACCGAGGTGGCGTGAGCACTCCCGCCACTCCCTTGTGGGAGGTCTTCATCCGCGCGCGCCGTGGCCTCAACCACGTGCACGCCGGATCGCTGCACGCCGCCGACGCCGAGACCGCGCTGCGCAACGCCCGCGACGTCTTCACCCGCCGCAACGAGGGCGTGTCCATCTGGGTCGTCCCGTCGACCGAGATCACCGCGTCGAGCCCGGACGAGCGCGACGCGTTCTTCGACCCGGCCGGCGACAAGGTCTACCGCCACCCGACGTTCTACGACGTGCCCGAGGGCGTGGAGCACCTATGACCGCGTCATCTATTGGGCACGTCGACTACGTGCTCGGCCTCGCCGACGACGCCCTGGTCACCGCCCAGCGGATGGGCTGGTGGGTCAGCCGCGCGCCGGAGCTCGAGGAGGACGTCGCCCTCGCCAACATCGGCCTCGACCAGCTCGGCCAGGCCCGGTCGCTGCTGCAGCACGCCGGCGCGCTCGAGGACGAGGGCCGCAGCGAGGACGACCTGGCCTTCTGGCGCGACGAGCGGGACTTCCGCTGCGTGCACCTCGTCGAGCGGCCGCAGACCGACTTCGGGGTCGCGATGGCGCGGCTGCTCGTGTGGAGCGGCTACCAGTCCGAGCTGTACGCCGCGCTGCTCGACAGCACCGACGACGTGCTCGCCGGCGTGGCGGGCAAGGCGGTCAAGGAGGTGGCCTACCACCTCGACCACGCCCACCACTGGGTCGTCCGGCTGGGCGACGGCACCGAGGAGTCGCACGCGCGCATGCAGGCGGCCCTGGACGCCGAGTGGCCCTTCGTCGAAGAGCTGTTCGGGCCGGTCGACGCGTCGCTGCTGGAGTCCGGCGTCGCCGCCGACCCGACGGCGTTCCGGGGCGCCGCCCTGGAGCGGATCGTCAAGGTGGTCGAGGAAGCCACGCTCACCGTCCCCGAGGTCGCCCCGCGGCTCGGCGGTGGGCGTCAGGGCCGGCACACCGAGCAGCTCGGCTACCTGCTCGCCGAGATGCAGCACCTCGCCCGCTCCCACCCGGGAGCCCGCTGGTGACCGCCAAGAGCACCGAGACCCTGCGCGGCCGCGCCTGGGCGCTGGCCGCCGAGGTGCCCGACCCCGAGATCCCGGTCGTCACCATCGAGGACCTCGGGATCCTGCGCGACGTCGTCGAGGACGACCGGGGCTGGGTGCACGTGCAGGTCACGCCGACGTACTCCGGCTGCCCAGCCATGGACGTCATCGCCGACGACGTGGTGGACCGGCTCACGCAGGCGGGCTACCAGCACGTCGACGTCGAGTTCGTGCTGGCGCCCGCGTGGACCACCGACGACATCTCCGCGGCCGGACTCGCCAAGCTCGAGGCGTACGGCATCGCCCCGCCGTCGCCGACCCGCGAGGGCCCCGTGGGCGTGACGCTGACCGTTCGCTGCCCGCAGTGCGGCAGCCCGGACACCCGGGAGACCAGCCGGTTCGGCTCCACGGCGTGCAAGTCGCTGTGGGTGTGCCAGGTCTGCCACGAGCCCTTCGACCACTTCAAGGCTCACTGACGTGCCGACCTTCCACTCGCTGCGCGTGGCAGCGATCGACGACCTGACCGACGACGCCGTCGCGCTGACGTTCGAGGTGCCGGAGCACCTGCGCGACGAGTACGTCTTCGTCGCCGGCCAGCACCTCTCGATCCGCGGCGCCGACGACAAGCGCCGCAGCTTCTCGATCTTCACCGCGCCGTCGACCGGGCTGCTGCGCGTCGGGGTCAAGAAGCTGCCCGGCGGCACGTTCAGCGAGGGCGTGCTCGGCGAGCTGGAGGTCGGCGACGAGCTCGAGGTGATGACGCCGGCGGGCCGGTTCACCGTCGTACCCGACCCAGAGCTGAAGCGCAGGTACGTCGCGATCGCGGCGGGCTCCGGCATCACGCCGGTGCTCTCCATCGTGACCACGCTGCTGGAGGAGGAGCCCGGCGCCGAGGTTGCTCTGGTGTACGCCAACCGCACGCACCGCACGGTGATGTTCCTCGACGAGGTGCACGACCTCAAGGACCGGTTCCCCGACCGGTTCCGGCTGCTGCACGTGCTCTCCCGTGAGCAGCAGGACGCCGAGCTCTTGTCGGGGCGGCTCGACGGCGAGCGGCTGCGCCGCATCCTCGACGAGCTGCTGTCGCCCGAGGACGTCGACGCGTGGTTCCTGTGCGGCCCCCAGCAGATGGTCATCGACCTGCGCGAGACGCTGCTGGACGTCGGAGTTGCCTCGAGCTCGGTGCACACCGAGCTGTTCCACGCCGACCCCGTGCCCCGCAAGCCGGTGGCGAGCATCGAGGGCTCGCCGGAGGGCGCGGCGCACGTCACGATCAAGCTCGACGGCCGCACCTCTGAGCTGGACCTCCGGCCCGACGACGTCGGCGTGCTCGAAGCCGCTCTACGGGTCCGCTCGGATCTGCCGTTCGCCTGCCGCGGCGGCGTCTGCGGCACGTGTCGGGCGCTGCTCGTGGAGGGTGAGGTCTCGATGGACGTCAACTACGCCCTCGAGCCCGAGGAGATCGAGAAGGGGTACGTGCTGACCTGCCAGTCGCACCCCGCGTCCGAGCGGGTCGTCCTCGACTACGACGCCTAGGTTTCGCCACTCGCCGCCGACGAGGCAGTTGCTGGAGCGCCGACGCCGGCACCGGCGAGCATCACCGCACCGAGCGTGGACAGCACCAGGCCGGCCCCGATCCCGGGCCACCAGCCGCTGCGCACGCCGTCGCCGAGCAGGGCCACACCGATCAGCGAGGGCAGGAACGTCTGCACCACGATCAGCGGCGCCGAGGCCGACGACACCGGCGCCCGGTCGAGGGCGACGGAGTAGAGCCAGAAACCCAGCAGTCCGTAGATGCCGACCGTCAGGCCGGCGGCCACGCCGATCGCGTTGGCCGACTCTGCCCCCCGCACGGCGACGGCCGAGCCCGTGTAGCCCAGCCCGGCCAGCGCCGCGATCACCGAGCCGTGCCAGTGCACTCCGAGCCGAGCCGCCACGACCAGCACGACCACCCCGACCCACAGGGCCGCGGCGAACCACACCGAGCTGAACAGCTCACCAGGCTCACCCGACCCGACGGAGAGCAGCACCAGCCCCGCGGACACCAGGGCGACGGCCAGCCAGTGCAGGGGCCTGAGCCGCTCGCTCAGCACCACCGAGGTGACCGCGGTGACCGGGAGCGAGACGGCCACGGTCGCCTGCGCCAGGTAGAGCGGGAGGCCCCAGATGGCCACCACGTGCAGGGCGAAGCCCAGCAGGTACGCCGCCACGACGCCCAGCGTCAACGGATCGCGCAGCGAGGCGCGCACGAAGTCCAGCAACCCGTGCGCGCGGCCCAACTGGCGGCGTACGGCGTGGGCCTGGGCGACGGCGCCGACGCCGAAGAGCACGGCGGCCGCCAGACCGGCGGCGAGACCCCAGCCGAAGCCGGGGTTCACCGGCCGATCATTCGGCGGTCACCGGTAGCGCTCGGGGAGCCTCTGGCCGATCTTGATCTGCGACTTGGGGAGCCGCATGAACTTCATCTGCAGCGAGCGCATCACGGCGTAGTAGGTGACGCCCTTGGTCGGCTCGTCGGGGAACCGGGCGGCCAGCTCGCGCTTGAGCCTGAAGCGCAGCCGCACCATGTCGATCACGATCAGCAGCAGCATGCCGAGCAGGACGGCATTGCCGTATCCCGCCACCGTCGCGCTGCCGGACCAGGCCATCACCGTGGTGACGAGCAGGACGGGGATCATCAGCTCCACGAAGGAGAACCGGCTGTCGACGTAGTCGCGCAGGAAGCGCTTCACCGGTCCGCGGTCGCGCGCCGGAAGGTACCGCTCGTCGCCGGTCTTCATGGCCTCGCGCATCTTGGAGCTGCTCTGGCTGCGCGCGAGCTTCTGCTGGGCCGCGGCCTCCTTGCGCGAGCGCGGCACCTTGGCCCGCGCCTTCGCCGCGGCCTGGGCCTCCCTGCGGCTCGGCGTCGGCCGGCCCTTGCCCCCGACCTTCTCTGTGGTGCCCGCGTCGACGGGTGTGGTCTCGGACTTGTTGCGACGGAACACGACTGGCCTTCGGGTGTGGGCGGCGATGACGATGACTGGGGCGATCCTAACGGGGCCGGTGCGACTCGCCCCCGTTGGTGATGGGGCCTAGGGTGAAGGGACAATCAGGACGAGATGCAGCAGAGGGAGGACCCCCGAGATGGGTGTCTGGCAGCGGATGACCATGATCTTCCGGTCGAAGGCCAACAAGGCGCTCGACCGCGCGGAGGACCCGCGGGAGATGCTCGACTACTCCTACCAGCGGCAGACCGAGCTGCTGGTAAAGGTGCGCCGCGGCGTGGCCGACGTGGCCACCAGCCGCAAGCGGGTCGAGCTGCAGATCGGCCAGCTCGAGCAGCAGGCCACCAAGCTCCAGGGCCAGGCCGAGAAGGCCATCAGTGTGGACCGCGAGGACCTCGCCCGGGAGGCGCTCACCCGCAAGTCCGGGCTGGCCAACCAGATCTCCGACCTCAACGTCCAGCTCGCGCAGCTCCAGGGCGAGGAGGAGAAGCTCACCCTCGCCCAGCAGCGGCTCTCGGCGAAGGTCGAGGCGTTCCGGACCCGCAAGGAGACCATCAAGGCCACCTACACCGCCGCGGAGGCGTCGACCCGGATCAACGAGGCCGTCTCCGGCATCGGTGAGGAGATGGGTGACGTCGGCCTCGCCATCCAGCGGGCCGAGGACAAGACGGCGCAGATGCAGGCCCGAGCCAGCGCCGTCGACGAGCTGATCGCCTCGGGCGCGCTCGACGACGTGACGGCGATCGGGGGCCACGACGACATCAGCCGCGAGCTCGACTCGATGAGCTCACACTCCGAGGTCGAGTCCGAGCTGGCCCGCCTCAAGGCCTCCGCCCACGGAGGCGAGATCGAGGGCTCGTCGTCCGCAGGTGCACTCGGAGCCGCGAGCCCTGCCGAGCAGCCGATGCAGGCCGGCGCCGAGACACCCGTCCAGCAGCCGGAGGAGGGCTCAGCTCAGGAGGGACGGGCGTGATCGTTCGCATCCTCTCCGAGGGTCAGTACGACGTCTCCGACGACGCGCTCGACCGCCTCAACGAGCTCGACTCCGCTGTGGAAGTGGCCGTCGAGGCCGCGGACGAGGCCGCGCTGACGACCGCGCTGAACGCGCTGCACGACGCCGTACGCTCCGCCGGCACGGCCCACGACCCCGACTCGCTCGACGAGTCCGACCTCATCCTGCCGCCCGCCGGCGCCAGTCTCGACGAGGTGCGCGACCTGCTCGGCGACGACGGTTTGATCCCAGGCTGAACAATCGGTACATGGCACACTCCCGCTTCATCCGCGACACCGGACTGACCGTCCGGATGACCACGGTCATGTTCCTTCTCGGCGCGGCGTTCGTCGCGATCGTCGTGGCGCTGATGTACGCCTTCCCTGGCTACGCCGTCCTGATCGGGCTGGCCGGCATCGGCATCGCGTTCTACCAGTGGTGGTCCTCCGACAAGGTGGCCATGCGGGCGATGCGTGCCCGCGAGGTGACGCCCGAGGAAGCACCCGAGCTGCACGGCATGATCGACCGGCTCTGTGCGATGGCCGACATGCCCAAGCCGCGCGTCGGCATCGCCGACCTCGACATCCCCAACGCCTTCGCCACCGGCCGCTCGCCCCAGCGTTCGGTCGTCTGCGTGACGACGGGCATCCTCGGCATGCTGACCGCCGAGGAGCTCGAGGGCGTGCTGGCCCACGAGCTCTCCCACGTGGCGCACCGCGACGTGCTGGTCATGACCCTTGCGTCCTCGGCCGGGATCATCGCCGGGATGATGACGCGCGGCGCGGCGTGGGGCGGTTTCGGCTTCTTCGGCCGGCGCAGCAACAACGGCGGCGCGCCCGCGGTGCTGCTCGCGGTCGCGCTCAGCCTGGTCGTCTACGCCGTCAGCTTCGTGCTGCTGCGGCTGCTCTCGCGCTACCGCGAGCTGTGCGCGGACCGCGCGGGCGCCTACTTGACGATGCGTCCGCAGGCCCTGGCCTCCGCGCTCCAGAAGATCTCCGGCGAGATGGCCGCCATCCCGCAGCGCGACCTCCGCGCGACCCAGGCGATGAACGCCTTCTTCATCGCGCCGGCCATTTCGGGGGCGTCGCTCAAGACGCTCACCGCGACCCACCCGTCCCTCGAGCAGCGGCTCGAGCAGCTCGCCAAGATCCAGGCCGAGCTGGCCCGGCCCACCTGAGGCGCGGGCAAGGGTGAAGATCTGGGACTCGATCACGGGACGGTCGCGGGTCAAGCACAACAACCTGGACGCGCTGTTCAACGTGCCGAACGCGGCGATCACGCTGCAGACGGCGGCCGGCTTCATGCCCACCGGGACCGGCTCGGTGTGCTTCCGCTCGGCTGCCGGGGCGGCCTTCGCGCAGACGCGCGACGACGTCGTGGCGCTGATCCGCGAGGACCCGCAGGCGCCCGAGGTCGAGGTCACCCAGGACGGGTTCGGGTTCACCTGGGTCGTCGTGCACCGCACTCCCGAGGACATGTCCGGACTGTGCACCGACCTGCACGCCGTCAACACCAGCCTGGAGATCCAGGGGTTCGCCTCGGGTCTGCTGTGCTCGGTGGTCCCGTTCGTCGACCCGGACGGACGCCACGTCGGGCTGGTCTACCTCTACAAGCAGGGCAGCTTCTACGCCTTCGCGCCCATGGGGGACGGACAGACGCGCGACAACCTGCTGGAGATCTCTGTGCGCGACCAGCTGCAGGGCGAGCTGCCGATGGAGGCCGACCTGTCCCGCTGGTTCGCGCTGTGGGGAGCGCCGGGACTGTGACGGTCCGTCGGTGACGGTCAGCTTCACCAGCGGCGAGGGCTACGAGCTCGTGGTCGCCGCCGTCGCCGTGGCCGACGAACGATGGCGGTCGGTGCTGACCAGCGGCGAGAGCACCTACCTGGCAGCTCGCGCCGCCGGGAGGGAGCTGGTGCGCGACGCCGGCAGGGTGGGACGCCTCGGGTGGATCAACCTGCTCCCGCTCCTCCCGGGCACCGACGGTTCACGTGCCGCCCTGTTGGGCGCGGTGTCCGACCTCGACCCGGACGATCTGCACCAGGTCGTGCTCGGCGCCCGCCGCACCGAGCCTCCGAGAAGTAGCGAGCTCACTGCGTGGTCGCGGAGGACCGAGCCCCGCGAGGTACGGGACACCTGCCTGCGCGTGCTGGGTGACCTACCGGACCCGGCCGCCGTCGCCCACGCGGTCGACGACCTGAGCGGTCGCCCCGAGGAGGTGCTCGAACGGGTGGCGCCCGGGGTCAGGTACGACGCCGTCGCCGGCGACCTGGTGCTCGCCGCGACCGTCGCCGTGCATCCGGTGATCGTGGTGGTCGACCAGCCCGGGACGACCGTGGTGGCCCACCCACCCCTGGCCGACGGCGAGCCGGACGACGCGGCTGCCCGGCTGCGGCTGCTGGCGCGCGCGGCCGGCGACCAGACCAGGATGAGGGTGCTGCAGGAGCTGCGCCGCGGCGAGCGCACCCTGCCCGAGCTGTGCGAGGCGATGGCCGCCCCGAGGACCACGCTGCTGCACCACCTCGCGCTGCTGCGCGGCGCTGGGCTGATCGACGTCCTGGTCGCCGAGCCGCACCCGAACACCTACCGACTGCGCGAGTCGGGCTTCGACGACCTGGCGCGGGCGGCCCGGGCGTTCACGATCCGGTAACGGCTCGCCGCTAGGTGTCGAAAAATCTCGACACCTGAGTCGGAGTGGGCCTACTGTCCGGGCCATGACCACCCGCACCGTCCTGGTCCTGATCGGCGCGCTGGCGTGCCTTTCCGCCTGCGCGGAGTCCTCCAGCGGGTCGAGCGGGTCGGAGCCGGAGGAGGAGGCCACGACGGAGGCCTCGTCCACGCCGACTCCGGACCTGGGGTCGACGGAACGGCCCGACGGTGTCGACGAGATCGTCGTCGGCACGGGACCGGTCGGGCTCGCCGTCGACGAGGGCGGGGCGGTGTGGGTGGTCAGCGCTCAGTCCGAGACCGTCAGCAGGGTGCCGTCCGGCGCCTCTGAGCCCGACCTGGTCGTGGACGTGAAGGGGGTGCCGCTGCGGGCCGTGGCGGCGTACGACGCGATCTGGGTGACGTCCTTCCACGGCGAGGAGCTGGTCCGCCTCGACCCGGCTTCCGGCGGCGTCGTCAGCCGGACGCCGACCGGGCCCGGCCCCGAGGGCATGGTGGCGGCGTTCGACGCGATCTGGCTGGTGGCCCAGGATGCCGGAAAGCTGCTGCGGGTCGATCCCACGAGCGCACGGGTCACCGAGCGGATCGACATCGGCGTGGGCGCCCGCCTGGTCACGGCGGGGGAGCGGTGGCTCTACGTCTCGCAGTACAAGAGCGGCCGGGTGCTGCGGGTCGACCCGCGCAACGGGGACGTGACCCGCTCGCCGGAACCGTGCGTCGGCCCGCAGGGGCTCGCGGTCGCGGGCGACCGGGTCTGGGTCGCCTGCACGGTCGACGGCACCCTGCTCGCGCTCGACTTGGACACCCTGGAGGTGCGGGAGACCGTGCCGACCGCCGACGCCCCGGACGCCGTACGCCGCCTCGACGACGGCCGCGTGCTCGTCGCGACGCAGGCCGGCCCGACCCTGCTGGTGGTCGACCCCGCTTCACCGGCTTCCGCGCTGACGGTGCCGCTGGGCGAGGAGGACCAGCTCTACGACCAGGCCAACATCGACGCCGTGGTCAGTGATGGGCAGGTGTACGTGTCGTCGTTCGCCAGCGACGTGCTGCTGCGGGTGGCGCTGCCCTGAGGCTCCGTGCGTCGCCTACTGGGAGAGGTTGACGCAGGCCTTGTTGCCGTCCGGGTCGGCGAGGACGGTGAACCCGTCCTCCTCGCTGACGACGACCCCGCCGGCCGCCAGGGCCGCCGCGATCCGCGCCTCGGCGTGCTCGCGCGGCACGAACACGTCGAGGTGGAAGCGCTGCCGGGGCGTCTCGTGCTCCTCGGTCTCCTGGAACCACAGGT
The DNA here is from genome assembly GCA_963782155.1 of uncultured Actinomycetota bacterium. Lineage (GTDB taxonomy): Bacteria > Actinomycetota > Actinomycetes > Propionibacteriales > Nocardioidaceae > Nocardioides. The sequence goes on along the minus strand of CAWAIZ010000024.1, from coordinate 164,371 downwards.
ACGGCACCCGGCCGGCGACGTCGCGCACGTCCCCGCCGAGGGTGCCGCGGCCGAGCGCCTCCTGGCCCCCGGTCATCAGCGCCGACCAGAACGGCGCCACCCGGTCCTCGTGGGCGGTGTCCAGGGCCAGCTCGATGTTCGTGATGCCGGCCGTGTCGGGCTTGGCCGCATGCTCGGCCGCGACCGCGGTGATCTGCTGGGCCAGGTCGATGTCGCGCTGGGTCACCCACTCCACGTCGTGCTCGCTGCCCTCGCCGTCGCGGTAGACCGCATCGAGGGTGATCAGCTTGAGGTCGACGTACCCGTCGCCGACCGTCGCCCGCAGGTGGTCGCCGAGCTCGTCGACCGTGTCGGCCACTGCGGCGAGCAGCCGCGCCCCGGCGGCGAAGTCGGCCACGACGTACCGCGCGTGCAGCCCCTGAGCGAGCTTGCGCCAGTCGGTCAGGTGGGCCTGGTTGATCTGTTCCCCGGAGAGCATCGTCATGAAAACGACGCTAGTAGGTCGTCCGGACGGTTCGCGTCCGGATCTCCGACGTGGCTCGGCCTGCTGCGCGAGTCAGCGGTGCGTGAGCCACCGTTTGCGTGCTGCAGACGGTGGCTAGGTCACCGCTCGGCAGGCTCAGTCCCGGTGCGACTTGCCCGGCAGGTCGAGCATCCGCTGGAGGGCCACCTGGGCCCAGTGCTCGGTGTCGGGGTCGACCTGGATGTGGTTGACGACCACGCCGTTGACGAGGGACTCCATCGCCCAGACGAAGTGGGGGAGGTCGATGCGGTTCATGGTCGCGCAGTAGCAGACGGTCTTGTCGAGGAAGACGACCCGCTTGTCGGGGTTGGCCGCGGCCAGCCGCTTGACGAGGTTGAGCTCGGTGCCGATCGCCCAGGCCGAGCCGGCCGGGGCGGCCTCGACGGTCTTGATGATGAACTCCGTCGAGCCCACGAGGTCGGACTTCAGCACCACCTCGTGCGTGCACTCGGGATGCACCAGGATGTTGATGCCGGGGATCGTGGCGCGCAGGTCGTCGATGGTGTCGGGGGAGAAGCGGCCGTGCACCGAGCAGTGCCCGCGCCACAGGATCATCTTCGCGTCGTGCAGCTCCTCGGCCGACAGGCCGCCGTTGGGCTGGCGCGGGTCCCAGACCACGCAGTCGTCGAGGGTCAGCCCCATCTTCAGCACGGCGGTGTTGCGGCCGAGGTGCTGGTCGGGGAGGAAGAAGACCTTCGTGTCGGGGCCGTGCTGGGAGTAGGCCCAGTCGAGAGCGGACTCGGCGTTGCTCGAGGTGCAGACGGTGCCGCCGTTGCGGCCGGTGAACGCCTTGATGTCCGCCGACGAGTTCATGTACGTCACCGGCACGACCGATGACGCGACGCCGGCCGCCGTCATGGCGTCCCACGCGTCCTCGACCTGCGGCAGCCGTGCCATGTCGGCCATCGAGCAGCCCGCGCCCAGGTCCGGCAGCACGACCTTCTGGGTCGGCGCGGTGAGGATGTCGGCGGACTCGGCCATGAAGTGCACACCGCAGAAGACGATGAACTCCGCCTCCGGCCGCGCGGCGGCGTCGCGCGCCAGCTTGAACGAGTCGCCCGTCACGTCGGCGAACTGGATGACCTCGTCGCGCTGGTAGTGGTGGCCGAGCACGAACACCCGCGAGCCCAGCGCCTCCTTGGCCGCCCGCGCCCGAGCGACCAGGTCGGGATCGGACGCCGCCGGGAGGTCGCCCAGGCACTCGACGCCGCGCTCGGAGCCGAGGTCCTTGCCCCGGCCGAGCGGCAGCAGGGGCAGGTCGACCGTGGTGCTCATGACGAAAGGGTAGACGGCCCTAGAGAAGGGAGCCGTGGTGCAGGTACGGCGCCGGCGGACGCATGTTCCGCAGGCCCAGGTAGCCGCTGGGCTGGAGGTCGAGCCGCGCCGCGAGCCCGACGTCGATCGCCCACTCGTTGGCGGCCGTCACGTGCGGCACGAAGCCAGTCCCGTCGGTGGCGGCGAGGCACTCCCACAGCAGCCGGGTCGCCGTACGCCGGTTCGTCGCGGCCAGCAGCATCGGCGTGCCGTCGCCGGCGTGGAAGGCGTACCCGCTGCCGGTCGAGGTGTCGGACACGACCAGCCGGAACGTCGAGGCCAGCCAGCCGTGGTCCGGGCCGTGTGCCGCGCCGCGGATGCGCCGGTCGATGGAGTCCATCAGGTCGAAGTCGGCCGCCGACCCGTCGCGGACCTTCTCCACCACGGGGATCGCCGACCGGTCGACGGTGCCGAGCAGGTGCATCTGTGGCTGCAGCGAGAACCCGGCGGCCCGGTAGCGCCGGATCGCCCGGGAGTCCGAGGAGGCCGACAGCATCCCGCGCAGGCAGCCGCGGCCGTGGTGCAGCGCGGCCGCAAGCAAGGCCCGGCCGATGCCCTGCCCCTGCAGACCCGGCTTCACGACGTAGGTCGCCAGGATCCACATCAGCTCGCGGTTGAAGGACGTCGCGAACCCGACCACGTCGCCGTCCACCTCCGCCACCCAACAGCCGCCGGGGTCGGTGCGCAGGTAGTGGTGGGTCCGGTACACCCACTGCCGGCTCCGCTCGGCCGACCGCGGCTGCGGGTCCGGGTCGCCGCGCCGGGCCAGCCGCAGGTCGACCTCGTAGAAGCCCTCCGAGCTGAGCCGTTCCGCGGCCTCCACGTCCTCGGGTCGCATCGGCCGGATGCGGGCATCGGTCACGCAGGCGAGGCTATCGAGCGATAGGCCGAGGGGCTGACGGCGTAGGCCCGTTTGAAGGCGGTGCTGAAGGAGAAGGGGCTCGGGTACCCCACGGACGTCGCGACCCTGGCGACTGTGTCGGTGCTGCCGCGCAGGCGGTCGGCGGCCAGCGCCATCCGCCAGCTCCTCAGGTACGTCATCGGCGACTCGCCGACGCGCTCCCGGAACCTCCGGGCGAGTGCCGCTCGTGACACCCCGAGCTCCCGCGCGAGCGAGACCAGGGACCACGGCTCGTCCGGCCGGTCGTGCATCAGCGCCAACGCCTCCGCGACGAGCGGGTCGGGAGCGGCGTCCAGCCAGGCCGGGGCCTCGGCGCCCCGCGTGACCGCCCACTGGCGCACGGCCGAGACCACGAGGGCGTCCAGCAGCCGGTCCAGCAGGCTGGCCTGGCCGATCCCATCGCGGGCCAGCTCGTCGAGCAGGAGTGGCACGAGCGGCGAGCGCCACTCCGCGGCGCGCAGCACGACGGTCGGCGGGAGTACCGACAGCAACCGGTGTCCGGCCTCGCCGACGTCGCCGTAGTTGCCCACCAGCATCTCGTCCGGCCCGTCCGCGCTGTTGCCCCACCGACGCACGCCCTGGGTGAGCGGCGCCGAGAGCGGTCGGCCGTCCGGCGTCTCGGGGCGGTTGCCGGGCTGGATGACCGCGAACGGCGCCCGCCCCGCCTCGTCGCCGATGGAGTACGGCGTCGGCCGGGTCAGCAGCACCACGTCGCCGGACCCCAGCGCGAACGTCTCCCCGCCGCGCTCCCAGACCGACGACCCGCGCGCCATCGCGACCACGGTGAGGGCCGCCTGGTCCTGCACCCGGATGGCCCAGGGCCGGGCCATCGAGACCCGGAGCACGAACGCGTCGCGCGCGCGGGGTGCGTCCAGCAGGGCCGTCAGCGGGTCCACGACCAGAAGCGTAGACGAATTCAGATGAAATCGACCCGGCTGCCCATGGATCGTCTCGTCGGCGTCGGCTGCAATGACGTCATGACCCTCACCGAGACCCTGACCGTCGCCACCGCCCTCGGCGCCGCCACGTTCGGTGGGGCCATGTACGCCTTCTCGGCCTTCGTGATGCACGCCCTCGACCGCACGCGGACCCGCGCGGCCGTGGAGGCCATGCAGCAGATCAACCTGTCCGCCCCGCGGCCGCCGCTGGTGCTCGTGATGGTGGGCACCTCGCTGCTCAGCGTCGCCACCGCCGTCGTCGCACCCTCGCCCCTCGTGATCGCCGGCTGCCTGGCCTTCCTGGTCAGCATGGTCATCACCGGGACGTTCCACATCCCGCGCAACAAGACCCTCGCGAGTCTCGACCCGGCCGGGCCGGACCTCGAGGCCGCCTGGGCGGCGTACTCCGGCCCCTGGCAGCGCGGCAACCACGTCCGCGCGTCCGCCGCTCTCGGTGGCGCGCTGCTGCTGGCGCTGAGCCTGGTTGGATGACGCCGTGCGCGTGCTCGTGGCCCCCGACAAGTTCGCCGGCACCCTGACCGCTGTGGAGGCCGCCGAGGCGATCGCGACCGGCTGGCACAGGCAGGCCCCGGACGACGTCCTCGACCTGGCCCCGATGGCCGACGGCGGTCCCGGCTTCGTCGACGTGCTCCACCAGGCGCTCGGCGGCGAGGTGCTGGCGACCACCGTCGCGGGACCGTTCGGCGAGCCGACCCCTGCCACCGTGCTGCTGACCGGCGACACGGCGTACGTCGAGAGCGCCCAGGCCTGCGGTCTGCACCTCACCCTCAAGGACCGCCCCGAGCACTCCTCGACCCTGGGCGTCGGCGAGCTCGTCGCCGCCGCCGTCGAGGCGGGCGCCCGCACAGTCGTCGTCGGCCTCGGCGGCAGCGGCACGACCGACGGCGGCGCGGGCCTGCTGGCGGCCCTCGGCGCCACCGCGGACAGGCCGCTGGACGCCGGCCCCGCCGGCCTGACCGGCATCACCACCGTCGACCTGACGACCTGCCGCGAGCGGCTCGCCGGCGTCACCCTGCTCGCCGCGAGCGACGTCGACAACGCCCTGACCGGCATGTTCGGCGCCGCCAAGACCTTCGGCCCCCAGAAGGGCCTGTCCGAGGACCGGATCCCGGTCGTCGACGGGTGGATCGAGGAGTACGCCGTCGCGCTCGACCGGCGTACCTCCCTGCAGCCGGGCGCCGGGGCCGCCGGTGGCCTGGGGTACGGACTGCTGGTCCTCGGCGCGGACCGCCGTCCCGGCTTCGACCTGGTCGCCGAGGCGACCGACCTCGCCGCCCGCGCCCGGTCCGCCGACCTCGTGCTCACCGGCGAGGGCGCCTTCGACTTCTCCAGCCGCGCAGGCAAGGTGCCGTACGGCGTCTCCCAGGTCGCCGCCGCGGCGGTGCGACCGTGCGTGGCCCTCGCCGGTCGCGTCCTGGTCGGCTCGCGGGAGATGCGCGCCCTCGGTGTCGAGTCGGCGTACGCGATGGTCGACGTCGTGGGGGAGGAGCGGTCGCTGGGGGAGCCCGCCGAGGCGCTCGCGGAGCTGGCCGAGCGGGTGGCCCGGACCTGGTCGCGCTGACGTCCGCGCTGACGTCCGTGCTGGCGTCCGGCTGGGCGCCGGATACTCCGGAATAACCGCACATGTGGGACGATTGGGACCTGTAGGACCCCGTTGACGAAGGAGCTTTGACCTATGACCGAGACGGTTCACACCACCGACGAGCGCCGCACCGACCAGATCAACCTGAGCTCGGTCGCCGCGGGCAAGGTGAAGAGCCTGCTCGAGCAGGAGGGTCGAGACGACCTCCAGCTGCGCATCTCTGTGCAGCCGGGTGGATGCTCGGGCCTGCGCTACCAGCTGTTCTTCGACGAGCGGACCCTCGACGGCGACGTCGTGACCGACTTCGACGGCGTGTCCGTCGTGGTCGACCGGATGAGCGTGCCGTACCTCAACGGCGCCCAGATCGACTTCGTGGACTCGATCGAGAAGCAGGGGTTCACGATCGACAACCCCAACGCCACCGGCTCCTGCGCCTGCGGCGACTCGTTCCACTGATCGCAGACGCGTCAGCGGCTGCTGGGATCGATGGTGGTCGAGCAGCGCGACGGCGCGTGTCGAGACCCAGGTACCTGCAGCTGACAGTCCACGACATCAAAGCCCCGACCGGATGGTCGGGGCTTTGTCGTGCTGGGGTCTCGAGGCTCGTCGCTGGCGCTCCTCGCACCTCGACCACCGATCAAACTGGGGGTCTCGAGGCTCGTTGCTGGCGCTCCTCGCGCCTTGACCACCGATCGAACTGGGGGTCTCGAGGCTCGTCGCTGGCGCTCCTCGCACCTCGACCACCGATCAAACTGGGGGTCTCGAGGCTCGTCGCTGGCGCTCCTCGCACCTCGACCACCGATCAAACGGGTCAGTCGAGGTGGAGGTGCAGCGCGTTCGCGATGCGCTGGGCGGCCTCGTCGACGCGGATCTCGCGCTTGGGCACCTCGCGCGGGAAGTCGTCGTAGGTCAGGCTGGGCGCCGGCCGCGCGGCGGCGCGGGCGACACGCTCCAGCCGGAGTCGGTCGCGGGTGGCGCGCGCGTCGGCGTACATGTCGGCCATCCCTCGACGCTAGGGGCTACTCACCAGTAGAGCGAGGAATCTGCCGGTCCGTCGGGCGCCGGTAGGGTGTCCCGACGTGTCCCTGCTGATCTGCGGATCCATCGCCACCGACCACCTGATGACGTTCGGGGGCAAGTTCCGCGACTCCCTGGTCGTCGAGCAGCTCGACAAGCTCTCGGTCTCCTTCCTCGTCGACGAGCTGGAGATCCGGCGCGGCGGGGTGGCCCCGAACATGTGCTTCGGTCTCGGCATGCTCGGGCTGTCGCCGGTGCTGGTCGGCGCGGCGGGCGACGACTTCGCCGACTACCGTTCCTGGCTGGAGCGGCACAACGTCGACTGCTCCTCGGTGCGGATCTCCGAGACCCGGCACACGGCCCGGTTCGTCTGCACCACCGACACGACCATGGCGCAGTTCGCCTCGTTCTACCCCGGCGCGATGAGCGAGGCCCGGCTGATCGAGCTCAAGCCGATCGTCGACCGCGTCGGTGACCCGACGTTCGTGCTGATCTCGGCCGACGACCCAGACGGCATGGTGCGGCACACCCACGAGTGCCGCCAACGCGGCTACGCCTTCATCGCCGACCCCAGCCAGCAGCTGGCGTTCAGCGGTGGCGAGCTGATCCGCGACCTGATCGACGGCGCGGCGTACCTGTTCTCCAACGAGTACGAGTCGCACATGATCGAGTCCAAGACCGGCTGGTCCGCCGACGAGGTCCTCGGCCGGGTGGGCGTGCAGGTCACCACGCTCGGCAAGGACGGCGTCCGGATCCTGCAGCGCGGTCGCGACGAGATAGTGGTCAAGGCAGCCAAGGACGTGGTGGCCACCGAGCCGACCGGTGTCGGTGACGCGTTCCGGAGCGGCTTCCTGGCAGCGCTCGAGTGGGGGCTCGGCCATGAGCGGGCCGCGCAGGTCGGCTGCGTGCTCGCGGCGTACGTCGTCGAGACGGTCGGCACCCAGGAGTACGACTTCACGCCGAGCGAGTTCGTCAAGCGCGTCGAGGACTCCTACGGCATCGGGGCCGCGACCGACATCTCGCCGCACCTCACCTAGGAGACGCGACGCACGCCGTACGCCGGCGTGCCGTCCTCGGCGGTCTCCACACCGAGGTACTCCTGCTCCTTCATCCGGCACCACGCCGCGATGTCGACGGCCGCGGACGGGTCGGTGGCGAGCACCGTCACCACGTCACCGACCGCGACCTCGCCGATCGCCCGCGCCAACGCGAGGACCGGCATCGGGCAGACCTGGCCGCGGCAGTCGAGCTCGATCACTGGCTCACCTCCGCGCGCAGCCGCTCGACCACGCCGGGCAGGACGTCGAGGAAGGCGTCCACCTGCTCCTGGGTCGCGTCCCGGGTCAGCGACAGCCGGACGTTCCCGTGGGTGAGGGCTCCCATCGCGGCGAGCACGTGGCTGGGCGTCAGCGTGGACGCCGTGCACGCCGAGCCGCTGGCGACCGCGAAGCCGAGGCGGTCGAGCTCGGTGACCAGGGACTCCCCGTCGACGTAGAGGCACGAGAAAGTCACCAGGTGGGGCAGCCGGTCGTCCGGGTCGCCGACCACGTCCACGTCGGGGATCGCGGCGACCCGGCGGCGTACGTCCGCGACCAGCGTCCGCTGTCGGGCGCCGACCTCGTCCCGCTCGACGACGACTGCCTGGAGGGCGGCCGCGGCGGCCAGCGCGGCGGGTACGTTCTCGAACCCGGGTGCCCGCTCGTCGATCCGCTCGTCGACCGGGAAGGGCGGCCGCCAGCGAGCGCCCTTGCGGACCAGCAGCAGGCCGACACCGGCCGGCCCGCCCCACTTGTGGGCCGACGCCGCGGCGGCCGCCCAGCCCGCGGGCAGAGGGATGCGCCCCGCGGAGGCGCACGCGTCCATGAAGAGGGGTACGTCGCCGGCGGCAGCGGCCAGCGCGGCGACGGGCTGGACGGTGCCGACCTCGTGGTTGGCCGACTGGACGGCCAGCACGGACGTGCCCGGCGGGGGAGCGGTGACGGCGGCGCGCCCGAGCCGGTCGACGGGGAGCGACACGGCCCCGCCCGCCCAGGCTGCCGCGTGCAGGACGGCCGAGTGCTCGACGGCGGTGTGCGCGATCGTGCCGCCGCCACGGGCGCCTCCGTGGAGGCCGAGCAGGCCGAGGTGCACGGCCTGGGTGCCCGAGGAGACGAAGGTGACCTCGTCCGGGCGCACGTCGAAGGCCTCGGCCACGACGGCGCGCGCATTGTCCAGCAGCAGCCGGGCCTCCCGGCCCGCGCGGTGCAGACGGCGGGGGTCGGCGTACCCGCGGTCGAGGGCCGCCAGCAGTGCGTCGCGCGCCGCCGGGTGGAGTGGTTCGGACGACGCGGAGTCGAGGTAGGACGACCCGCTGGTCATGACTGCGAATCTAACCTCCGACCCGGGGTACCCACCCGCCACCAGGCGGCGCGATTCGGCTAGTCTGCCGTTGTCCGTGCTCTCACGAGTGGAAGGCTGCGTCGCGTGGGTGACCAGACCCCCAACCGATCGTCTGGCCCATCGTTGGGCCGACCGACGGTGAGGCTCGCCCGGCTCGCTCTGCTGGCCGCAGTGCTGACCTCGGCCGTCGTCCTCACGGGCTGCTCGGAGCAGAGCCGGCACGAGTGGAAGAACCTCGCCATGCCGGACCCCGCGTCCGAGCAGGGCGAGCACATCTTCACGCTGTGGCGTTGGTCCTGGGTGGCCGCGCTGCTCACCGGCGGCATCGTGTGGGGCCTGATGTTCTGGGCCATGTGGCGCTACCGCCGCCGCCCGGGAGACCCCGAGGTCCCCGTCCAGACCCGCTACAACCTGCCGCTCGAGATCTTCTACACGATCGCGCCCGTCGTGATGGTGATCGTCTTCTTCGTGCACACGGTCGGCACCCAGAACGCCGTCCTGGACGACGAGGGCGAGCCGGACCACACGATGTACGTCGTGGGCCAGCAGTGGCAGTGGACGTTCAACTACGTCGACGAGGCGGCCGTGGAGTCTCCGAACGTCTGGGAGGCCGGCACCGAGTCCTACATCCCGACGCTCGTGCTGCCGGTCGGCGAGACCACCGAGTTCCAGCTCCGGTCACCCGACGTGATCCACGACTTCGGCGTGCCCGGCTTCCTGATGAAGATGGACGTCATCCCCGGCCGCGAGAACCACTACCGCATCACCCCGACCGCGATCGGTGACTACCGCGGCAAGTGCTACGAGCTGTGCGGCGTCTACCACTCGCGGATGCTCTTCAACGTCAAGGTGGTCAGCCCCGAGGACTTCGACACCTACCTGGAAGGGCTCGAGGACGCCCACCACACCTCGGACCAGCCGCTGATCGGCGGCAGCAACGCCTACACGCAGGCGGGTCTTCCCGAACCGGAGGTGACGCAATGACCACGACAGCAGGTCGACCGACGGCGTCGACGGCCGACGTCCCGGCGCGCCGCCCCCTGGGCCAGCAGATCGTCCGGGTCATCACCACCACCGACCACAAGGTCATCGGCAACCTCTACCTCGCGACGTCGTTCGCGTGGTTCCTGATCGCCGGTCTGATGGCCATGATCATGCGTTCCGAGCTGGCCTATCCCGGCCAGCAGGTCGTCAACGACGAGCTCTACAACCAGCTCTTCACGATGCACGGCACGATCATGCTGCTGCTGTTCGCGACCCCGCTCTTCTTCGGGTTCGGCAACGCGATCATGCCGCTGCAGATCGGCGCGCCGGACGTGGCGTTCCCGCGGCTGAACATGCTGTCGTACTGGCTGTTCCTCTTCGGCGGCCTGATCGCCGCCTCCGGGTTCCTGACCCCGGGAGGGGCGGCCGACTTCGGCTGGTTCGCCTACACGCCGCTCTCGGACGCCATCCGGTCGCCGGGCGTCGGTGGTGACCTGTGGGTGATGGGTCTGTGGATGGCCGGCCTCGGCACCATCCTCGGCGCCGTCAACTTCATGACCACGATCATCTGCATGCGCGCACCCGGCATGACCATGTTCCGGATGCCGATCTTCGTGTGGAACACGCTGGTCACCTCGCTGCTCGTGCTGCTGGCGTTCCCGGTGCTCGCCGGCGCGCTGCTCTCCCTGGAGGCCGACCGGCTGCTCGGCGCCCACGTCTTCGACACCGCCCATGGCGGCGCGATCTTGTGGCAGCACCTGTTCTGGTTCTTCGGGCATCCCGAGGTCTACATCATCGCCCTGCCGTTCTTCGGCATCATCACCGAGATCCTGCCGGTGTTCAGCCGCAAACCGATCTTCGGGTACGTCGGCCTGGTCGGCGCGACCCTGGGCATCGCGATCCTCTCCGCGGCCGTCTGGGCGCACCACATGTTCGTGACCGGCGCCGTCGACCTGCCGTTCTTCTCCGGCATGACGTTCCTGATCGCGGTGCCGACCGGCGTCAAGTTCTTCAACTGGATAGGCACGCTCTGGGGCGGGTCGATCACCTTCGACACGCCCATGCTCTGGGCGATGGGCTTCCTGACGACGTTCCTGTTCGGCGGCCTGACCGGCATCATCCTGGCCAGCCCGCCCCTGGACTTCCACGTGTCGGACTCCTACTTCGTGGTCGCGCACTTCCACTACGTCGTGTTCGGCACGGTGGTCTTCGCGATGTTCGCCGGCTTCTACTTCTGGTGGCCGAAGCTGACGGGGCGGATGCTCGACGAACGCCTCGGCAAGCTGCACTTCTGGATGCTGTTCATCGGCTTCCACACCACGTTCCTCATCCAGCACTGGATCGGCGTCGAGGGGATGCCCCGCCGCTACGCCGACTACCTGCCCGAGGACGGCTGGACCGGCATGAACCAGGTCTCGACCATCGGTGCCTTCATCCTCGGCGCGTCCACGCTGCCGTTCCTCTACAACGTCTACATCAGCCGCCGGGCACCCCTCGTGGAGAAGGACGACCCGTGGGGCTGGGGCCGCTCGCTCGAGTGGGCCACCAGCAGCCCGCCGCCGCGCCACAACTTCCTGTCCCTCCCGCGCATCCGCTCCGAGTCGCCGGCGTTCGACCTGCACCACCCGGAGGTCGCCGCCATCGAGCTCGCGCACAACGAGGCCGCCCGCAAGGGCAACTTCGCCGACGCGCCCGACATGGACGGCCGCGAGGAGATGCTCGAGGAGCGCGGGGCGGTGGTCCACGACGAGGACTCCGACGACAAGCAGGACGGTGAGACCCGATGAAGATCGAGGCCTGGATCTTCGGTCTCTCCACCGCCTTCTTCGTCATCGTGAGCCCGGCCTACTGGCTGATCTCGGGGGACTGGACGGGTACGTCCGCGCTGGTCATGACCACGCTGCTGGTCGCGATGATCACGCTGTACCTCGGCTTTCACGCCGCGAAGATGGACCCCCGTCCCGAGGACCTCAGGGACGCCGAGATCGCCGACGGCGCCGGTGAGCTGGGCTTCTTCCCGCCGTACTCCTGGTGGCCGCTGTGGTGCGGCGCCACGCTCGCGGTGATGGTCTACGGCATCGCCATCCATGCCTGGTGGCTGTTCATCATCGGCGTCTTCCTCGGTGCCCTGGCCCTCTGCGGCCTGGTCTTCGAGTACTACCGCGGGGAACACGCCCACTAGTCCCGAGGCCGAGCGTCGAATCGGTGTGGCAAAGTCCGCGGGTTACGCTGGGAACGCAACCTTTTCCTGCCCCGGGGAGTCCCACCAGCATGTCCCAACGCCGCTCTCGCCTGCTCACCGTCGCGCTGACGTTCGCCGTCGCCACGACGCTCGCCGGCTGCAACAGCGACACCGAGGCGCCGGATGCCGCGGCCCAGCCGGGCACCGCCCAGTCGGACGACGCGTCCCCGTCGGCGGAGGAGACCGAGCCCGCGGTCCCGCCCGTCACGTTGATGTCGAACGTCAAGAAGGGCGCCAGCGACGTGCCCGTGGACACCCGGCTGACCCTGGAAGCCGAGAACGGCACGCTGCAGAACGTCTCGGTGACGTCGCCTGTCGGCGACGTCCCCGGCGAGCTGTCCGGTGACAAGGCGACCTGGGTCGCCGGGTCGCTGCTCGAGCCCGGCACGTCGTACGCCGTCACCACCGTGGCCCGCCGCTCGGACGGCGCCGACGTCACGAAGCGCTCGACGTTCCAGACCGTCGACCTGACGCTGGACCAGCAGACCTACCCGTCCGTGGCTCCGCTCAACGGCGAGACCGTGGGCGTGGGCATGCCGGTGATCGTGTCGTTCGACGTGGCGGTCACCGACAAGGCGAACATCGAGAAGCACCTCAAGGTCAGCGCGACCCCGAAGCAGCCCGGCGCGTGGCACTGGATCAGCGACCACGAGGTGCACTGGCGCCCGAAGAGCTACTGGCGCGCCGGCACCGACGTCGCCGTCGACGTGGACATCAACAGCATCCCCGCCGGCGCCGGCATCTTCGGCCAGGAGGACCGCCACGTGGAGTTCCACGTCGGCTCCGCCAACGTCTACAAGGTCAACGCGCAGACCCACCAGATGCAGGTCTTCAGCAACGGCAAGCTGCTGCGGACCATCCCGATCACGACCGGCAAGGCGGGCTTCATCACCCGCTCCGGCGTGAAGGTGATCATCGAGAAGTTCCGCCGGCACCGGATGAACTCCGAGACCATCGGCATCGGCAAGAACAACCCCGAGTACTACGACCTCGACGACGTCGAGTACGCCATGCGGGTCACCTACTCCGGCGAGTTCCTCCACGCGGCCCCGTGGTCGGTGGGCTCCCAGGGCTCCGCCAACGTCTCGCACGGCTGCACCGGCATGAGCACCGCCGAGGCCGGCTGGCTGTACTCGATCTCCAAGCGGGGCGACGTCGTGGAGTACACCGGGACCGACCGTCCGATGGAGTTCACCAACGGGTACGGCGACTGGAACGAGTCGTTCGCGACGTACGCCAAGGGCTCCGCGCTCAAGTAGCCCGCCGCCTCGGCCGCGCGGGCCGGTGCCGACTCGTCAGAGATCGGCCCGCTGGGAGTACCCGGAGGACCGCTGACGAATCGGTGACTCCCGAGCCCAGGCCCGAGCTTCGGTGTCGTTCCCGTCGCTTTGAGGGGGTTGCAACGCCCCCGAAGCGACGCGATACCCGGTCGACCGGGTATCCCGTCGCCCGGCGAGGAGCGGGATCTCAGTGCTGGCCGGGCTGCTCGTCGGCGTCGTCGTGGTGACCACCGGAGCCGCCGGATCCCGAGCCGGCGCCCGCCGTCTCGCCGTGGCCACCGCGGAGCGGGACCTCGTCGGCGGTGCGGAGGGCGTGGTCGTCGAACTCGTGACCGGCCGCCGGGTGGTCGAGGCCGGCCTGGAGGGCGTGCTCGTGCTCGGCGTGGTGCCGGGCCTCCTCGAGCTCGGTCCGGGTCGGCTTCTGGACGTTGTCGGCGTACATCATCGCCGACAGCTTGCCTCGCACCTTGTCGAGCCGGCCGCCGCGGGCTGCGACGCCGTTCTCGTCGACCCCCGTGCCGGGGGTGAACACCTCGTCACGTCCCCGGGCGGTGAGGGTGTAGGCACGGCCCTCGCCGATGGGCAGGTGCCGCTCGCTGTACCCGCCGTCGGGCGAGCGCATGATGATGCCGGACTCGTAGCCGTGCAGCAGCATGTTGTTGTCGTGCCGCTGGAGCGAGATGCACCACCGCTTGGTGATGATGAACGCGATCACCGGCCCGACGAAGACCGCAACCCTCATGAAGTAGGTGATGTGGTTGATGCTCATGTGCATCTTGATCGCGATGATGTCGTTGCCGCCCGCGGCCCAGAACAGCCCGTAGAACGTCATCAGGCCGACCATGAACGCCGTCCGGGTCGGCGCGTTGCGCGGCCGCTGGAGGATGTGGTGGTCGCGCTTGTCACCGGTGATCCACGCCTCGATGAACGGCAGCACCAGCAGCAGCATGAAGGCCACGACCGGCAGGATCAGGATCGGCAGCATCACGTTCCAGCTGATCGTGACGCCGAAGATGTGCGTCTCGATGCCGGGCATGATGCGCAAGGCACCGTCGGGCCAGCCCATGTACCAGTCGGGCTGGGAGCCCGCCGTCACCTTCGAGGGGTCGTAGGGGCCGTACTTCCACACCGGGTTGATCGTCAGGAGCGCGCCCATCATGGCGATCACGCCGAAGACGATGAAGAAGAACCCGCCGGCCTTGGCGGCGTAGATCGGGAGCAGCGGGTACCCGACGACGTTCTGCTCGGTGCGCCCGGGGCCGGGCCACTGCGTGTGCTTGTGGTACACGAGCAGCACCATGTGCGCGCCGACCAGGGCCAGCAGGATGCCGGGGATCAACAGCACGTGGATGGTGAAGAAGCGCTGGATGATCAGCTCACCCGGGAACTCCCCGCCGAACAGGAAGAACGACATGTAGGTGCCGACCACCGGGGAGGCCTTGATGAAGCCGTCCGCCGCGCGGATGCCGGTGCCGGAGAGCAGGTCGTCGGGCAGCGAGTAGCCGGTGAAGCCCTCGAGGGTGCCCAGGATCAGCAGCAGGCAGCCGATGACCCAGTTCAGCTCGCGCGGCTTACGGTGCGCGCCGGTGAAGTACACCCGCAGCAGATGCACCATCATCGCGGCGACGAACAACATCGCGGCCCAGTGGTGCATCTGGCGCATCAGCAGACCGCCGCGCACGTCGAAGGAGATGTTCAGCGTGGAGGCGTAGGCCTCCGACATCTGGATGCCGCGGAGCTGGTCGTAGGAGCCTTGGTAGGTCGTCTCGCCCATGCTCGGGGTGAACCAGAGCGTCAGGAACACGCCGGTCAGCAGCAGGATGATGAAGCTCCACAGCGCGATCTCGCCGAGCATGAAGGACCAGTGGTCCGGGAAGACCTTGCGCACCTGCTTCTTCATGGCCGTGGCCAGTCCGGTGCGGTCGTCGACGTACGACGCAGCCGCGCCGGCCGGGTTGGGCTTGCTCGCCTTCGCGGGGGTGGTGGCGTTGGTGTCCGCGACCTTGCTGGTGTCGATGCTCATGATGTCTAACCACGCTCCCAGAAGCTGGGTCCGACGGGTTCGGTGAAGTCGCTCTGCGCCACGAGGTACCCCTCGTCGTCGACCTCGATGGGCAGCTGGGGGAGGGCGCGCGCGGCCGGGCCGAAGATCACCTTGCCGTTGTCGGCCAGGTCGAAGGTCGACTGGTGGCACGGGCAGAGCAGGTGATGGGTGGTCCGCTCGTTCAGCGAGATCGGGCAGCCGACGTGGGTGCAGATCTTGGAGTAGGCCACGATGCCCTGGACCGACCAGTTCTCCCGGCCCTTCCACGGCGTGATGTCGCCGGGCTCCATGCGGAGCAGGATCACGGCGCCCTTGGACTTGGCGATCTGGAGCTCGACGCCCTCGAGCGGCTCGCCGTCGTGGCCGCCGTTCGCGACGGCCTCGGGCTCGCAGTTGACCAGGTCGCCGATCTCGAGGTCGGAGGCCTTGATCGGGGTGTAGACGACGTCGCGCACCACGCGCATGCCGGGCTTCCAGATCGTGTGGTAGAGCTTGTCGCCGGGCAGCGGGCCCAGGTCGCGCAGCATGAGGATCGGGGCGAGCCCGACCAGGCCGAGCGCGCCGAGCAGCGAGTTGCGGACCAGCGGCCGGCGGCCGATGCCGGAGTCGTCGAGGCCCTGCATGACCATTCCGACGGTCTCGGTGCGGTCCTTCTCGCTCGAGGCGGCCGGGTGCCGCAGCTCGACGATCTCGTGGTCGGTCATCAGCTTGCGGGCCCAGTGGATCAGGCCGATGCCGATGCAGAGGAACGCGACACCGAGCGAGCCGCCGAGCATCAGGTTGGAGGCGCCGAGCCCGGCGATCGTGTCCCAGTCGTCGCCCACCTGGTAGACGAAGTAGGAGACGAAGAATCCGAGCAGCGCGAGGGTGGCCACGCCGAACAGCGCCGCGACCTGCCGCTCGGCGCGCTTCTCGGCGCGCGGGTCGACGTCGGTGGGGCGCCACTGGTGAGGGGGCAGCCCGGGGTTCGGGATCGGCTCGTCGCCCTCGGGGATTGCGGGCAGATGGTCGTGCTCGCTCACACTTCGACCTTACTCTTGCTCGTCCGGGTGGTATGGGCGGCGATCCAGACCGCGAAGCCGACGCAGGCACCGATCCCGACGAGCCAGGCAAACAGGCCCTCGCTCACCGGTCCGAGCGCGCCGAGAGAGAACCCGCTGTAGCTCGGCTGGTCCTCCAGCGACTTGAGGTAGGCGATCACGTCGCGCTTCTCCTCGGGCGCCAGGTTGCCGTTGGAGAAGGTGTCCATGGCCTGCGGGCCGGTCAGCATCGCCTCGTAGATGTACTTCGGTTCCACGCCGCGGAGGGCCGGGGCGAAGCCGCCGCGCGGCATGGCCCCGCCGGCTCCCTCGAAGTTGTGGCAGGCCGTGCAGTTGGTCAGGAAGATCTGGCCGCCGCGGACGATGGCGTCCTGCCGCTCCTCCGCGCTGAGCCCGGCGACGCTGTAGTCGGACTCCTCGGGGATCGCGGGGCCGATGCCGAGGGAGGCGACGTACGCCGCCAGCGCTGCGGTCTCGTCCGCGGTGTAGACCGGAGGCTTCCGCACGGCTTGCGAGCCCGGCTTGGCCATCGGCATCCGGCCGGTGCCGACCTGGAAGTCGACCGCCGCCGCGCCGACGCCGATCAGGCTGGGACCCAGGATCTTGCCTTCCTCGCTGCCACGGATGCCCTCGGCGTTCTGCCCGTGGCAGCTGGCGCAGCCCACGATGAAGAGGTCGCGGCCCTTCGCCACGAGCTCCTCGTCGGTGTCGGCGCGACCGGCCTGGGCGGGCGCGAGCACGGCGTACAGGGAACCGGTCAGCAGCAGGCCGAGCAGCAGCACCGCGAGCCCGGCGACGGGCCGGCGGCGGAGGCGCGAAAGACGACCTGCGGAACGATTCAGAAGGCGCACGGTGGAAGTCCTCGGATCGGAGCGGTCGGGCTGCTACTTGATGACGTAGATCGTGAAGAACAACCCGATCCAGACGACGTCGACGAAGTGCCAGTAGTACGACACCACGATCGCGCTGACGGCCTGCTCGTGGGTGAAGCGCTTGGCGATGTACGTGCGGCCCAGCACGAACAGGAACGCCACCAGCCCGCCCGTGACGTGGAGGCCGTGGAAGCCGGTCGTCAGGTAGAACATCGAGCCGTACGCCGAGTCCTGGATGGTGGTGCCCTCCTGCACGAGCGAGACGTACTCCGTCGCCTGGCCGGCGATGAAGACGGCGCCCATCACGTAGGTGAGGCTGAACCACTCGCGCAGCCCCCACTTGCCGACGGCCATCAGCCCGCCCTGGCGGCTCACCTGGCCGCGCTCGGCGGCGAAGACGCCCAGCTGGCAGGTCAGCGAGGACAGCACCAGGATGGTGGTGTTGACCGCGGCGAAGGGGACGTTGAGCTTCTCGGTGTTCAGCTCCCACAGCTCGGGGCTGACGGCGCGGATGGTGAAGTAGGACGCGAACAGGGCGGCGAAGAACATCAGCTCGCTGGCCAACCAGATGATGGTGCCCACGCTGACCATGCTCGGCCGATCGTGATGTCCGTGCAGCCGCGAGGCCGGGATCGCTTGAGCTGTCGCCACGGGCTCATTATGTCGGTAGGGCCGCCCGGGGCCACCCCCGACCCCCTGACAATCCGGGACCTATTCTCGGGACGTGGACGTCGCCTCGATGGTTACCCCCGTGGTGACGTCCGTGCTGCCGATGCACTCGAGCGACTACCTGCCGCGTTTCACCCTCGGCACGGTGTTCACGGGGTGGGAGCTGTCGGTGGTGCTGGCGCTCCTCACGCTGGCCGCTGCGGGCTTGTACGCCGCCGGGGTCAACCGTCTCGCGAGCCGCGGCGACCACTGGCCGGTGACCCGCACGGCCGCCTTCGCGGCGGGCATCGTCGCCTTCGTGCTGGCCACGCAGTCCGGTCTCGCGGCGTACGACACCACGCTGCTCAGCGTGCACATGGTGCAGCACATGATCCTGTCGATGGTCGTGCCGCTGGCGGTCGCGCTGTCGGCGCCGGTGACCCTCGCGCTGCGCACGCTGCCGCCTCGACCGCGCCGATGGCTGCTGGCGGTGCTGCACTCGCGGGTGGGCAAGGTGCTGACCTTCCCGCCGCTGACGCTTCTCCTGTACGTCGTGTCGCCGTGGGCGCTGTACTTCTCCGGCTGGTACGACGCGTCGTTGCAGTCGGCGTTCGTCCACGAGGCGATGCACGTGCACCTGGTGGTGGTCGGCTCGCTGTTCTTCTGGCCGCTGGTGGGGCTGGACCCGGTGCCGGGCCGGGTGGCGTACCCGTTCCGGATGCTGCTGGTGCTCCTCACCCTGCCGTTCCACGCGTTCCTCGGCGTCACGATCATGGGGCAGACCGACCTCATCGGCGGGGAGTGGTACCCGAACCTCCACCGCGGCGACCTGGGCTCCTGGCTGCCCGACCCCGCGGCCGACCAGCACCTGGCCGGCGGTCTGCTGTGGAGCTCCGGCGACCTGATCGGGCTGGTCATCTTCGGCGTCCTGTTCGTGCAGTGGGTCCGGTCCTCGATGCGGGAGGGCGTGCGCGAGGACCGCCGGCTGGACCGCCTCGAGGCACAGGAGCGGTCCGCCGCGGAGAAGCACGCCGAGCCTCGGTAGGCTGCGCCCCGTGAACGCTGCGCCCTCGAATGACCGGCCCTTGAAGGTGCTCGTCTACAGCGACGACGTGAACACCCGCCAGCAGGTCATCTTGGCGCTTGGCCGGCGGCCGCACCCGGACCTGCCGGAGCTGACCTACGTCGAGGTCGCCACCGAGCCCGTCGTCATCCAGCACATGGACGGCGGCGCCATCGACCTGGCCATCCTCGACGGCGAGGCCGTGCCGGCGGGCGGGATGGGCATCGCCAAGCAGCTCAAGGACGAGATCTACCAGTGCCCGCCGGTGCTGGTGCTGACCGGCCGCCCGCAGGACGCCTGGCTGGCCACCTGGTCGCGCGCGGAGGCCGCGGTCTCGCACCCGATCGACCCGCTGCGGCTGGCCGAGGCGGTCATCGGGCTGCTCCGGCCCCGGGTGCATGACGACGTGGGCTGAGGTCCTCTCGGCCCTCGTCGCCCGCACCGACCTGACCGCCGAGCAGACCAGCTGGGCGATGGGGGAGATCCTCGCCGGCGAGGCGACACCTGCGCAGGTCGCGGGGTTCGCGATCGGGCTCAAGGCCAAGGGCGAGACCGTCGACGAGGTCACCGGACTGGCCGACGCCATGTACGCCGCGCGCACCCCCATCGAGGTCCCGGGCCGGCTCCTCGACGTCGTGGGCACCGGCGGCGACCGGTCCATGAGCGTGAACATCTCCACGATGGCGGCGATCGTGGCCGCCGGCGCGGGCGCGAAGGTCGTCAAGCACGGCAACCGGTCGGCGTCCTCCCAGTCCGGCAGTGCCGACGTGCTCGAGGCTCTCGGCATCCGGCTCGACCTGCTGCCCGAGCGGGTGGCGGAGGTGGCCGAGGAGGCGGGCATCACGTTCTGCTTCGCGGCGGCCTTCAACCCCGCCATGCGGCACACCGCGGCCCCGCGGCGCGAGCTCGGCGTCGGGACGACGTTCAACATCCTCGGCCCGCTCGGCAACCCGACCCGGCCGGCCGCTCAGGCCGTCGGCTGCGCCGACCCGCGGATGGCGCCGGTGATGGCCGGCGTCTTCGCCGCGCGCGGCGTGGACGCGTGGGTGTTCCGCGGCGACGACGGTCTCGACGAGCTGACCACCACCACCACGTCGTCGGTCTGGCAGGTGCACGGCGGGGAGGTGCGTACGACGACCGTCGACCCAGCCGCCCTCGGTCTCGCCCTCAGCGACGTCGAGGCACTGCGCGGCGGAGACGCGGTGCACAACGCCCAGGTCGTGCGGCGCACCCTCACCGGCGAGCAGGGTGCCGTCCGAGACGCCGTGCTGCTCAACGCCGGCGCCGCGCTGGCGGTCTACGACGACCCGGCCACGCCGGCAGAGGACGCACTCCTCGCCGGGCTCGAGCGGGCCCGCGGGGCGATCGACTCCGGCGCCGCGGCCGCGACCCTGGACCGTTGGGTCGCCGCCACCAGGCCGTGAAGCATCGGTCTCATCCGCCCCTTCTCTGGGCACCGTTCCTGGGTCAAACTGGGGGTGGGCACCGGGAGCCGGGGGGAGCCTGCCTCTCTCCGTGCTCATCTGCCTGCGGACCGCGTCGTCCAACCCCCGAACGGCGCGGTCCGGTCATTCCCCAGGGGCCTCCAGCAGAAGCAGCGTCGAGCTCCGCTCGGTCACCCGCCAGTCCTGCGTGTGCTCGAGGTTGTAGGCCAGCCTGCTCCCCGGACGCAGGAGGGCGTACTGCGCTCCGAGACGTTCCACGGTCCGGTCCCACCCGGGCAAGGTGGCGTCGAGCTGGTAGTTCCGCTCCAGCTCCGCATCGGTGAACACGTCGCCGTACCCGTTCATGACGAAGTCCAGCTCCGGGAACCGCCACATGAGGTAGCCGCCCTCTCCCCAGTCGTTGAGCACGACGGTGCCGTCCGGCAGCTCGGCCAGGGTCGTGGCGTACCAGTCCGGCTCATCGGCGGCGGGGGGCTGGTCGGCCGTCCGCGGCACCAGGACCGCGAGCACCAACAAGCAGGCGGCCGCGCCACCAAGCACGGCGAGCGTCTCCCTGCGGGTGACCGGGTAGTAGACCTTGAGCGCGTCCTGGGTGGCCATCGCGGCGAAGGGCACGAGCATCATGGCGGCCACCGTGACGGTGCGATCGGTGTAGAGCGCCCAGCCGCCGGCCAGCACGACGAGGAGGACCTCGGTCCACGGGAAGGCGGTCCGCCGACGCGACCAGCGGAGCAGCACCAGACCGACCAGGATCAGCAACGCGATGGCGTTTCCGTCGCGGAAGTCCGGCGGCTGCCACTCGGAGAAGTACCGACCCCGGCCGTTCACCTCGAGCACGGCGCCGTAGAGGGCCGGACCGACCGGCGTCAGGGCCGCCGCCACGGCCGAGAGCACCGGGATCGCGGCCAGCCGGAACCACTGGCGCCGAGGGACAGCACGGTCGAGTGCGAGGCCCACGACCGCGACCAGGCCGATGATGATCCCGATCGACCACATGCCGTGGACCATGGCCCACAGCCACACCAGCGGCACCAGCCACCACCGGGCGCGCCCGTCCTCGCGGGTCCGGAGCCACGCGTCGGTCGTGATCGCGATGAACACGTAGCTGAGGATCTGGGGGCGCATGGACATGCTCGGGGACGACGCGAGGATCGCGACGACCGTGACCGGCGCGGCGCCGAGCGGGCTGACGTACCGCCGGGCGATGCGCCACACGGTCACGGCCAGGCCGAGGTAGAACACGCCCGACAGCCAGGCCACCCCGGCCAGCCCGAACCAGTCCTCGAACTGGGCCATCACGACCTGGGGCAGCCACTGGGTGGGCACCCAGTCGTTGCTGCCGAACGTCGTCACGCTGCCCGGGTCCCACAACGACCAGGAGCCGTCGAGGAACTCGTGGCCGAAGCGCAGGTGGAAGTAGGTGTCGGTGTTCGACAGCGGGTCCTTGGCGTGGTTGACCAGGAGCACGAACATCCCGACCACGACCACCACCGGCATCACGAACCGCAGCACGATCACCGGGGGAGAGGCCTCCCGGCGTGGCGTGGCGGGCTCGGTCTCCTCGGGGACGGTCATGGTGAGGTTCTCCGTGGTCATGGCCTCACACCGCCAGCACGTACGAGGCGCCCTCGCGCCGGAACCCGACGCGGGCGTAGTACGGGTCGAGCATGGTCGGGGAGGTGACCACGCGGTGGATGCCCAGGTCACGCAGCAGGCCACTCTCCCGCCACACGAACTCGCCGGGGGAGAAGTCGCGGAAGCGCCTGGTCACGTAGTCCAGCTCCACGTGGGCCTCGCTGCCTTCGACGCGGATGATCACGACACCCACGGTCTCGTCACCCTTCAGGATCAGGAACGGCCGGCGGTCCTCCTGGGGTACGCCGTCCCACGAGAAGTCCGGTTGGTGACGTCGTACGTCGGCGCGGTGCACCTCCAGCACGTGGGCGAGGTACACGTCGTCGGACCTGACCCCCAGCACCCGGAAGGCGGTGCTGTCGTGCCGCTGCCGCATCAGTCGTGAGATGAAGTAGACGTTGATGCCGCTCGTCGCGAGGTTCATCGCCACCATCGGCCACACTCCGACCAGCGCGTTGAACGCCACCAGCATCAGCCCGGCGACGAGGTTGAGCGCCCGGAACCGCAGCACCCTCGCCTGGAGCAGCGAGACGATGAGCAGTGCCGAGCCGGCCCAGCCGAACAGGTTCAACCAGTGGTCGGCGAGCCAGGTCACGGCGCGACCCTACTGCCGCGCCACGACCCGACTCGATGGTCATCGATCGATGCGGAGATCCGCCCGCACCCTGGCGCTGGTCATCGTCGAGACGTTGCTCGGCACCAACCGGTTGCCATGCCTGTCCTTGATGAGCTTGGTGGAGAAGCGGATCTGGTAGTCGCCAGGCTTCAGGCGGCCCTTCGGGTCGATCGAGGCGACCTTGCCCTTCTTGAGGGCCTTGATCTTGACCTTGATCTTGACCCACTTCTCGCCCTTGGCCTTGTACATCTTGATCGACTTCCCGGAGATGCCCCGCACCTTCTCGCTGAATGTCGCCTTGATGGTCGACTTGGGCTTGAGCGAGTCGAGGGCAGGCGCGAACTTCTTGATGAAGGGTGCGGTCGCATCGACCTTGTACTGCCGGGTCGCACTGGTCGCGAGCGGGTTGCCCGCGCCGTCGTACGCCGTGACGTTCCACGTGTACTTGCCGGACCCTTGCGCGGCCGGCGCAAACGCCGTCGCGACCGTGGTGACACTCGCGGCCTTGGTGCCAGCGATGTTGAGCTTGTAGCTCGCGGCGCCGGGCACTTCGGTCCACTCGAACAGGGCGCCTGCGTTCTTCAGCCAGATCCCCGACTTCGGACTGAGCAGGTTCGCTGCCGCGCCTGTCGAGAAGAACGACTCGGACGCCGACCAGGGCCCTGGGTTGCCGGACGTGTCGATCCGCCGGACCCGCCACAAGTACGGTGCTGCCGCCGCGGGGATCGGCGATGCAGGTGTGTACGCCGCGGTCTTCACCGTCACGCTGAACACGCGGTTAGCGCTGCTGAAGGTCCGGTCGTTGTTCCTGTACAGCTCGACGTTGTAGCCCCCGGCGAACGGCTGAGAAGCCCAGCGGAACGGCGTCGTCCCAGGGACCTGCGCGCCACCGACCGGAGACGAGGGCGCGACCGCGGGGCTCTCCTTCTTGAAGGTCGCCACGTCCGACCACGTCAGACCGTTGCTCTCCGCGTCTCGCACCTGGACCCGCCAGAAGTAGGTCCCTTCCGGATAGAGGGCGTCCAGTGCGGTGTAGGTCGTCTGATCCACCGTCGCGGTGTCGATCGGCGTGGAGAATGACAGCTCGTTGTCGATCTGGATGGTGTAGTTCTTCGCCGCCTGGGTTCCTCGTTGACCGCGCCAGAGGGTAGGCACATCGTTGTTGACGATGTAGTCCTGCCAGTCGAAGGTGATATCTGTCCCGTCCAGGTTGCTGGCCACGAGTCCCGTGACGGCGGGGGACCGCTTGCGGAATGCGCGCACGCCGGGTAGGGGCGTCGCCTGGGAAACCGGCGCCAAGCCGCAGTTGCTGGGGCCACAGGCCTGGACATACCAGTAGTACGCCCCGCCAGCGGTGGTCTCCTTCAGGGTGGAGACGTCGTCAGGCGAGCCGTACTCCAACGCCGCCGCGGTGCTCGTCGTCGTCATGTACGACGTGTTGCCCATGGCCTTGAACGTGAAGTTCTCGTCCAGGGCAACCCACACCCGGTACGACGTGGCGCCGGGAACCGGGTCCCAGGCAAACACCGGAGTCGCGGGCACCCCGTCACAGGGATTGCTGGAGCAGGCCTCCGAGAGGTTGTCGAGGGATGTGCCGCTGATCGCGACCCTGAGGTTCTGGGCCGTCACGCTCTGGTCGAAGGGCGCGGGAGGGGTGACCGGTGCGGTCCAGTTGAACGCGTGCACGTCGGAGAAGACGCCAGGGAGCCCCGGGGACGGGGAGTACGGCGTGTCCATGGGCCGCACCCGCCAGTAGGTGGTCGTCCCGGATCGGAATCCACAGTCATTCGCATTCCGCGGCACGTAGGTCGTGCCGGCCGTCGAGCACTTGTCGACGCCCACACTGAAGTATGGGTCGCTCGAGGTGTACAGCTCATAGAACGCCGCGTGCTGAACCGGCGTCCATTGGTAGAACGGCCGCGAGGTCGAGGTCGCCACGGGAGCGTCCGCTGTCCCTGCCGGGTACTGCAGGGTCGGGACGTCCAGCCATTGGCGCTTGAAGCCGAACTTGGACTCGGTCCATGGAGTCTGCTGGCCAGCCAGGTCGACCGCTCGGACTCGCCAGAAGAACTGGTCGTTGCGCAGGGTGGTGGACGGGGAGTAACGGGTTCCGACGACGTTGGTGGCGTTGAGGGTGATGTTGTTGAAGTCGTCGTCGGTCGCTACCTGGACGTCGTACGTCTTGGCGCCCGGCACTGGTGCCCAGTCCAACACGACGTCCTCGATCGCCGTGTCGACACTGTCCTCTGGGGCGATGAGCGTCGGCAGGGACACGGGGTTGATCACGAAGCTCGACACGTCGGACGGCAGGCTGATCAGGCCGGTGCCTTTGACCGCCGTGACCCGCCAGAACCAGTCACCCGTGGTGAGAGGGTCGGGCACGACGAGGGAGGTCGTCTTCGTGGAGTAGGACTTGGCGCCGATCATGTCGGCGTCGGCGTCGAGCTGCACCGTGTAGGACGTGGCACCCTGGCTGCTGCTCCACTGGAGCAGCGGCGGGTTCCCAGGCTGGGCCAGTGACAGGCCGTTGGACGGAGCGAGGAGGATCGGCACCGTCACGGGAGCGATGTCGAAGGAGCCCTCCACCCAGGCGGACCGGTCGGAGCCGGAAACGGCCCTGACCCGCCAGAAATTCTTGCCAGGCACCAAGTTCTTGGTCGGCACCGCCTTCGTGTTGGTCGTGTTGAGCGTGTAGTCAGGAGAGGAGAAGCTCGACGTCGAGTCGACCTGGACGTCGTAGCTTGTCGCCTTCTTCGCGGTTCCCCACGAGAGGATCACCGTGCTCGAGTTCCGCACCTCGGCCTTGAGCCCTTTCGGCACAGCCCCCTGGGCTGGCGAGCCGGTCACGGCTAGACCGCCGATGGTCAGTGCTGCGGCCGCAACGAGGGTCGTCACAGAGCGTGCGGCGAAGCGTTTCGATGGCACGGAGGGTCCTCCCGGGGACAGGCGGTGTCCGCGCCAGTATCGGTAAAGACCCGCCCGATCGTGGTTCTTTACCGAAAATGGAGCCTGACTGTTTCTCGCTCCACTGAGCGCGGGCCGGATAGCTCAGTCGAGTCCGAGCGCGAAGGCCGTCTCGAGGTCGTGCCGTGAGTACGCGCGGAACGCGATGTGGGTCTCGGTCGAGGCGACGCCGGGCACCTTGTTGAGCTGGTCCGCGACCACGGCAGCGACGTCCTCATGGCTGCGGACGCGGACCATCACGATGAGGTCGACCTGCCCGGTCACGGAGTAGACCTCGCTGACTCCGTCGAGCGCCGCGATGGCCTCGGCGACCTCGGGGATCCGGGCGACGTCGGCCTTGACGAACACGATGGCGGTGATCACGCAGGTCACCCTACGGCGGCATGTTCCGCGCTGGTTCTCCCCGCCGTCGTCGCGCCGCCGCGTCGGCGAAGCCGCGGAACGGCGGCCAACAACGCGAAGGTGCCCCAACCGACCACCGGGCTCGCCAGCACCATCGCGACGGGCAGCAGCCACGCGCGATCGGTCCGCGCGGCCCCGACCACGACCGCGAGGGCCAGGGGGAAGCGGACGACCAGCGGGAAGGTGAAGGCAAACGGGCTCAGGTAGACCTTGCCCGAGGAGTCTCCGGCGCTGTCACGCAGGAAGTCGATCCACGCCGCCCACTCGCCGGGGCTGATGGCCACGGACACGGCGGTCAGCAGGACGGCGGCGACGACGAACGCGCCGAGGCGGCGCCACTCCCTGCGGAGGAGGAACCACACCGGACCGACGCACGGCAGGATCTTGGTGAACGCGGCTCCGCACCACGCACTCCCGTGGGTGAGGCCGAGCACCGCCAGCACGGCGAGCAGCCAGAAGACGTTGCCGGACAGGATCTCCGGCAGACAGGCCAGCCAGGCGCCGACGGCCAGCAGGCGGGGGAGCGGCCGGACGAGCCAGGCGATGCCCACACCCGCGGCGGCGACGAAGACACCGCAGAAGACCGGCCAGGGAAGGAAGGTGAGCGGCCAGATGACCTGCGCGAACAGCGGACTGTAGTTGTAGGCGTCGATGGAGCCCGGCAGAGCCTCGTAGAGGCCGCCGGACCAGGCGACGTAGTAGGCGTGCGCGTCCCAGCCCAGGCCGTACCAGCCGGTCATCTGCGCGGCGTGGATGGCCAGGTAGGCCGCCAGCACCAGGAACGCGTCCCGGAGGAGGCGTGAGCGAAGGCGGACGTCGGCCACACCACGACGGTAGGCGAGCCGGCGGCCATCCGCGCGGAGATCGGGCAAACCGTCGCGCTCAGCGTGCGGGTTGGTGAACCGGCGCGATCGACCGCCGGTCGTCGAAGGGAACCAGCGTCAGCCGGCTCTGGTTGACGGCGTCGTGGAGGGCGAGGTGGCGGGTGGCGCCGGCGACCGGGCAGGTCCACTCACCGTCGACATCGACCAGCCGGACCCCGGGCGACTCCAGCCAGCGCAGGATCCGCTCGGTCTCCTCGGCCGTGGCGGTCGGCACCGGGCCGGGCGCGGGCACGACGGTCTCGGCGTCGGCGCGCAGCTCCTCGACGTACTGCTGGGCGTCCATGCCGGGCGGGATGACGCCGGCCGCTGCGAGCCGGCCGAGGCGCACGACATGCACCCCCCAGCGGCCGTCGTCCTCGCGGCGGGCCGCGACGAGCTCGGGCAGCCGGGTGAGAGCCGTCAGCCGCTGGGTCCTGGCCGCGGCCCGCACGAACGCTGCCAAGCGGTCGCGGTGGACGCCGGCCTCCTCGAACCGCTCGGTGGTGGCCAGGGCGCTCATCCGCTCGTTGATCGCCTCGACCACCTCGTCCGGGCGGCTGAGGAGGCTGTCGCGCAGCTGCCGCACGACGGCGGCGTAAGTCGAGGAGTCCACGCTGCCGTCGCACGGAGACAGGCAGCGGCCCATCTCGGCGAGCACGCACGGGGCGCGAGAAGTGCGCGGGCCCATCCGGTCGGAGCACTGGCGCACGGGGAAGGTGTCGTGCAGGGCGGCGAGGCACTGCTCGGCCGTGCGCCGGGACCGGAAGGGGCCGAGGTAGTCGGCGCCGTCGTCGAGCACCTTCTTGACCAGGGAGAGCCGCGGCCACGGCTCTGCGGTCAGCTTGATGAACTGCACCTTCTCCGGGAACCGGGACCGGCGGTTGTAGCGCGGCTTGTGCTCGGCGATCAGCCGCAGCTCGCGGACCTCGGCCTCGAGCGGGGTCGCGCACTCGATGCCGGTCACCTCGGTGGACAGCCCGACCATCTCGCCCATCCGGCTCCGCGTCTCCGACGAGGTGAAGTAGGAGCGGACGCGGGACCGCAGGTCGCGCGAGGTGCCGACGTACAGCACCCGCCGGCTCTCGTCTCGGAAGAGATAGACGCCGGGGGAGTGGGGCAGGTGCTCCGCGAGGTGACGCTTGCGGCGCACCACCGGGCTCACGCGGGAGGAGAAGGTCTGCAGCTCCTCCAGGGTGTGCACCCCGAGCCCGCCGAGCCGCTCCATCAGGCCGTGCAGGACGTCCACGGTGGCGCGCGCGTCGGAGAGCGCGCGGTGGTTGGGGGTCGTCGTCGACCTGAAGACCCTGGCCAACGACGACAGCTTGCAGTTGGGTGCGTCGTCTCGCGTGATCACGCGACGCGCGAGCAGAGCGGTGTCGAGCACCTCGAACGCCGGCCACGGCCGGCCCTGCACCTCGGCGAAGTGGCGCAGGAAGCCGACGTCGAAGGGGGCGTTGTGGGCGACGAGCACGCACCCGGCGGCGAACTCCAGGAACGCCGGCAGCGTGGCTTCGATCGTCGGCGCGTCGGCCACCATCGAGTTGGTGATGCCCGTCAGCACCGCGATGAAGGGCGGGATCGCGGTGTGGGGGTTCACCAGGGTCTGGAACTCGCCGAGCACCTCCCCGCCGCGCACCTTCACCGCGCCGATCTCGGTGATCATCGACCCCGCCTCGGCCGAGCCGCCCGTGGTCTCGAGGTCGACGACGCAGAAGGTGAGCTCCCGCAACGGCCTGCCGAGCTCGTCGAAAGTGCGTTGCGGCTCCCATCGTGCCCGGTCAACCTGGGCACCATGCGCCACGCGCACACCGGTGAGAAGCCCCATGTCCGCGACGCTAGACGCGGTCACCGACAATCCCGGGCAGGGCACGCGGCCTACCCTTGGGTCGTGGTCCTGAGGACCGGTCACCCGCACACCCACGACGTCAGGAGGAGCGATGGGCACCCTCGGCCTTCCCGGTCCCGACGAACGGTGGCGCTGCGGTGGCTGCGGCAACCTGACGCGCTTCGACGTGGCGCGCAGCCGCCGGACCGTGGAGTTCTGGCACTTCGACCTGGCGGGTGACGCCACGGTCGAGGACACCGAGGTGCGCGACGACGTCGTGGAGTCGGTGACCTGCCGCTGGTGCGGTCGGGCCGACGCCATCGAGACCGTGTCGCGCGCCGAGGCCGGCTGAGGCCCGGGTGATGCAGTGGTGACCGAGGCCGTGCCTCCGGACGAGGGCGAGGAGGGGGCCGCGTACGCCGACCCGGCCACGCTGCCCGAACCCGTGCGTGCCCGGGTCGTCGGCCTGACCGCGGACGTGCTGCCTCAGGTCGCGGGACTGCCGCCGGCCCTGCGCCGGGTGGCGGACTTCGCGCCGGTCCGGCGGGCCCGGCTGGGCGGACGGGCCATCGCGGACGCGTTGGCGGACGACGACGACTTCCGGGCCCGGGTGGCCGTCCAGGTCGCGGCGCGACCGGGCCGCGACGATGACCCGGTGGAGAACGCTGCCCGCTCCTGGCTTGCCCAGGAGGACGGCTGGGAGGGCGCGGTGGAGATCGCCAGGCGGGCGTCCGGTGCGCGGCACGACCGCGACGACGCCGAGCTGGAGCGGATGCGAGCGCGGCTCGCCGACGCCGAGCAGGCGGCCAAGGACGCGCGGGCCAAGGCGCGTGCCCAGCTCGACGACCTCAAGTCCGACAACGCCACGCTCCGGCGCAAGCTCGGCGAGGTGCGGACGGCCGAACGGCAGGCGCGCGAGACCGCGGAGGAGGCGCTGCGCCTCGCCGACGAGGCCCGGGCCCGGGCGGCTGGGCTCGAGGCAGGACAGGACAAGGAGCTACGACGCCTTCGCGCCCGGGCCGAGCAGCTCGAGGCCGAGCTCGCAGCCCAGCGGCAGGGCGAGCGCCGTACGGCCCGGGCCGACCGCGACGAGGCGACCGTCCGGGCGAAGCTGCTGCTCGATGTCGTCATCGACGCCGCGGCCGGGCTGCGCCGAGAGCTGGCCCTCCCTTCGGTCAGCGGTGCGCCTGCCGACCGCGTCGAGGCGAGCTGGCTGGACCGCCGACGATGCGCCGCCGGCACGGGCCTTCGGGGCCGCGAGAGCCCGTCCGTGCTCGAGCAGCTGCTGACCCTGCCGCGCTCCCGGCTGATCGTCGACGGCTACAACGTCAGCAAGTCCGCGTGGCCGGAGTCCTCCCTCGAGGCGCAGCGCCAGCGCCTGCTGCGCTCCCTTGCGCCCGGTCGTGGCCCGGACCGGGGCGGAGACGACGGTCGTCTTCGACGCCGCCCGGCTGACCAGCCGTCCCGGTCGTCGCCGGCGCCGCGGGGGGTCAAGGTCGTGTTCAGCCCGCCCGGACGTGATCGCCGACGACGTGCTCCGCGACCTGGTCGCGGCCGAGCCGCCCGGGCGCACGCTTGCTGGTGGTCACCGACGACCAAGCAGGTTCGTGATGTCCGCGCTAGCGGAGGTCGCACCGTCTCGGCGGCGACGCTCGTCGGTCTAATTGGAGGGTGAATACCACATCTCTGGCAGCGCGTATCGATGGCCCAACGAGAAGTCGTACTGCACCATGCGGAAGTCGTTCAGCAGCAGCTGTTGTCGCTGCGTGAGCGAGGAATAGGGCAGCACATCTCCATGGGCTGACACAGCGCCCGTTCGGTCGAGTGCGCCGATCTGGGTGCTGACCTCGCGGAGAAGCTCGTAGTAGGGCGGCAACGGCGCGCCCATTCGTTGCATCGCCAGCGGCAGGAAGTCGATCGGGTTTGTCGCCGGCAGTTGCACGGGCTGGCCGCCCTCGCTCGACCAGATGAACATCGGGGTCGTCCGCAACGCGAGGTCGGAGTTGGCTGAGCGGGTGGAGGTGCCGAAGATGCCCGGAAAGTGGTCGCCGTAGAAGACGAGGATCGTCGGCTCCTTGGTCGCGCGCAGGCTGTCAAGGAAGCCAGGGAGGTCCGCGTCGGTGTAATGGAGCCCGCGCGCATAGCCGCCGATGCTCTTGGCCTCGTCGCCGCTGACGCCGTTCACGTCGAAGGGGTCGTCGTACCAGTCGGATGTCGGACCATGGTTCTGCATCGTCACGACGTGGGCGAACACGGGGGAGTCGTGGGTGTTGATCTGATGCAGCACCTCGTCGTAGGCCGACTTGTCAGAGATGAACGGGTTGTCCTGGAGGTGTTGCTTCTCCTGCATGGTCGTGTCGTGGATGAAGTCATCGAAACCGAAGGTCTTGTAGACCTCGTTGCGGTGATAGAGCTCCGTGGTGAACGCGTGGATCGCGATGGACTGATAACCCAAGCCGTTGAGCCAGCCCACCGCCGATGGGTAGCTGTTCATGTCAGGGACCAGTTGCTGATAGGGCGTGGTCATTTGTGGCTCGAACAGCGCGTCCGCTTGGCCCGTGAGGCTCTGGAACTCCATCGTGGACGTTCCGTTTCCATAGAACGCTGTCAGCGCTTGCCCGCCCCACTCCCGACGAGACGTTGCCCGCGTGTTCGGGATCGCGTCGGCGACGAGCTTGATCCCGTCGACCTTGTTGATGTCGCCGAACGACTCGCTGAGGACCATCACGATGTTGTAGGTGCCCAGGGCTGCACGGTCAGCGTGGCGATTGTAGCTAGCGGCGCGCCGCGCGTACCGTTCCGCGATCTCCTGCATCACGGTCGGTCCGTACCCTCCCGGTTCCTTCATCGCCTCTGTCGGTAGGTTGTAGAGAAAGCCGCCGATGAAGCCATTCTTCTGGTAGTTCTCCACCTGTCCCCAGCTCGCCCACTCCAATCCGGTGGCGTCGTACATCGCACGCCAGACGTTCCCAGGGCGGTTGAAAGTCCCTGTCTGGAGGAGAGCCAACGAGGTCACCAGGACGAGCAGGACACGCAGCGCCAGCCAAGAGCGCCTCCCCGGATGCCCTGTCGCCAGGGGGGCGTACCGACGCGAGACCACATTGCCTAGTCGCAGGACGGCGAGCGCCACGCCCGCGGCGACGACGACACCCAGAACTACCTTGGAGGTGTCGACCATCTCGATGAGGAAGCCAGGGTGCCTGAGGAAGTCAATGTCTGCGGGTACGACGGGCTCCCCGAGGATCGACATCCGTGTCCAGTTCGCCGCTCCGATGAGCAGGCTCAGGGGCAGAAGGACTGCGAGCGCGATACGGATCTTGCCTGTGAGGCCGACGAGCAGCAGAACACAGCACCACATCACCAGGACGCCGATGAGGATGCCAGGCCCAGGCAACCAGTAGGGAGACTCGCGCAGCGAGGTCTCCAGGACGGCGTCGCACAGGATCCCGGCCCACACCGTGGCGAGGATCCCGAGAGCAAGGGGCATTGGTCGCCGCTCGGCAGGAGTCGCCAGATTCTCTGGCTGGTCACGTGCCGGCTCCGCCGCCTCCGTGTCGTCCACCACCTGCTGACTCACCCGACGAGGATATGTATCGGCGTAACGATGGGCAGGCTTTTCGGTAAAGGAGCGCATCGCGGGTTCCAGTGTCGGTGGTCGGTGTCAGAGTCATCGACATGACGACGAGGATCGACTGCGACACCTGCGTGGTTCGCGGACTGGCGTGCGGTGACTGCGTGGTGACCGTGCTGCTCGGGCCACCACCGGAGCTCACCTTCGACGACGACGCGTGCCGGGCGCTCGACGTTCTCGCCGCCGGGGGGCTGGTCCCGCCGCTACGGCTGGTGCAGCCGGTGGCCTCGCCTGAGGTCGAGTCGGCATGAGCGCCCTGACCCATGGGACGGATGGGCCTGATGTGGCGGTGGTGACGTGTGCGACAACCGAGCCCGCTCCATTCCTGCGACGGATCCCGGACACACCGGTTGAAGTTTGGACGGTCGGTCAGCGCCGCACTAGTGTGTGGCGCTCAGGTGCTCGTGGAAGTGGACCACCAGGGTCCGCGCGAGCGCCGCGCTGAGTCCGGGCCGCCCCAGCTAGACCGGGGGTGGCCAGGAGCCGGGGAACCAACTCACCTGGGGTGAATCCCCTCCGAGACTGGCGGCCAGGACAGCTGAGCCGAGTCGCCAAGGAAGAGGGGTAGGGCATGTCGTGTCCGAATCCGTCAGCTCACCCGGTAGGCGTACGACAGACAAGGGAGACCGCCCGCTCGTGTTGAACGGTCGGAGGCGTACAACCGCCGCCATTTCTGGTGTCCTCCTCGCTATCGCGATCGGCTCCGTGCCGTCGTCGCCGGCGCAGGCCGAACCGACGATCGACCAGGTGCAGACCTCGGTCGACCGTCTCTACCACCAGGCCGAGCAGGCCTCGGAGCGGTACAACGAGGCCAAGGTCGAGCTCGACGAGCTCCGCAAGGACCTCGATGCCCTGGAGGCCGACCAGGGCCGCCAGGACGGCCGGCTGACCACGGTCCGCGAGCAGGTCCAGGACTCGATCATCGGCCAGTACGAAGGCACCAGCCTCTCCGCCGTCGGCCAGGCCGTGGTCTCCGAGGACCCCAGTGGCTTCCTGTCGCAGCTGACCACGATCTCGGCGTACAACGACATCCAGACCCAGCTCCTCGACGACTACGCCACCGAGCTCAAGGCGCTGGACATCCGAACGTCGGCCACCGACGACCGGCGCGCGCAGATCACCGCCATCGAGGAGCAGCTCGCCGAGGAGAAGGCGACGATCGACAAGAAGCTCGCCGAGGCCAAGGACCAGCTCGCGACGCTCAAGGAGGATGAGCGGCAGGAGCTGCTCGCCTCCCGCAGCGGCACCGTGCGCCTGCCCTCGAACGTGCCGGTGTCCGGCCGCGCCGCCGCGGCCGTCGGTTACGCCCTCGCCCAGGTGGGTGACTCCTACGTGTACGGCGCCGCCGGCCCGAGCGCCTTCGACTGCTCCGGCCTGACGATGATGTCCTGGGCGCAGGCCGGGGTGGGCCTGCCGCACTCCTCCAGCGCCCAGTTCGGCTCCGGTGTGCACGTCTCCTCCGGTGACCTCCAGCCGGGTGACCTGGTCTTCTACTACAGCCCGATCAGCCACGTCGGCATCTACATCGGCAACGGCCTGATCGTCCATGCAGCCAACCCGGGCACCGGCGTCGCCGTCGCGGGCGTGTTCTCGATGCCGTACTCCGGCGCGGTCCGCCCTGGCTGACGCTCGACCCCAGAAGGCCGGTCACTCGCGTCGGGTGGCCGGCCTCTTGCTTGCTGCGGCCCTGGTGGGGGTCGTGGCCTGGGCCTTGCTGCGCGACTCGTCGTACGTCGCCGTGCCGCCGGGTCCGCCCGCCGCCCAGGCGAGACCGGCCGAGGCCGCGGTCGCGCTCCAGTCCCTGACCGAGGCCCTCGCCGACGGCGACGCCCGGGCCGCGTCCGACCTGGCTTCACCTGACGACCCGGAGGCGGCCGCGCTGCTCGGCGCCGTCGCGGTCAACGCCGCCGCGCTGGGGATCCGGCCGGCGCTGCGGTACGTCGACGAGGCCGGTGGCGTGTCGCCGGCCGGCGAGTGGGCCGCCGCCGTCGCCCTGACGTGGCGTTACTCAGGCGACTCGGGCACCGACCCGGGACGGTCCGAGGTGGTCGTCGACTTCGTGCCCGTTGACGGGGGAGGGGTCGCCATCACCGGCCTGGGCGGCGCCGACACCGGGCGCCTGCCGGTGTGGCTCTCCGGACCGGTCGCGGTCCGCCGGGGTCCCGGCGTGCTCGTCGTCGCGTCCGGGAAAGGCGCCATCGGCCGGGCGGAAGCCGGCCGCTACCTGCGCCTGTCCGAGGCCGCCGTCCGTGTGGTGCACCGGGTGCTGCCCGCCTGGCACTCTCCGCTGGTGGTCGAGGTACCCGGTTCCGGCGAAGGCGTCGACCGGGCCATCGACGCCGAGCCCGGCCACTCCAGCGGTATCGCGGCCGTCACCGCTCCGGTCGACGGGTCGACCACCGGCGACGCCCCGGTGCACGTGTTCGTGAACCCCGACGTGTTCGACATGCTCCGGCCCACGGGCGCCCAGGTCGTGCTCAGTCACGAGGCCGTGCACGTGGCCACCGACGCGGCGCGCAGTGCCGTGCCGACCTGGCTGCTCGAGGGTTTCGCCGACTACGTGGCGCTCCGCGACGTCGACCTCCCCGTCGGCACCAGCGCCGGCCAGATCATCCGGCAGGTTCGCCGGGACGGTGTGCCCGATGCCCTGCCGGGGCCCGCGGAGTTCGACACCGGGACGACGCACCTGGGCGCGACGTACGAGAGCGCCTGGCTGGCCTGCGTCCTGCTGGCCGACCGCGGTGGCGAGCGGGAGCTGGTCGGGCTCTACGGCGACGTCGACTCCGGTCTCGGACTCGACCCGGCCCTCCGCCGGCACTTCGGCCTGACCGAGAGCTCCCTGACGTCGCTATGGCAGCGGCGCCTCAGGGACTTGGCCGAAGCCGGCTGACCGACCGGCTGACAAACTGGCTCGGTGACGCGCGAACGACGGGTGGCCGCCGTGGTCGCAGCCGTCGGGGCCGTCGGCTTCGTCGCCCTGGCCCTCGCGCTGGT
This sequence comes from uncultured Actinomycetota bacterium, assembly GCA_963782155.1. Classification (GTDB taxonomy): domain Bacteria; phylum Actinomycetota; class Actinomycetes; order Propionibacteriales; family Nocardioidaceae; genus Nocardioides. The sequence goes on along the minus strand of CAWAIZ010000024.1, from coordinate 129,148 downwards.
GCCCTGGAACCCGGTGCCGGGCGGGGGACCCACCTCGCTGCCCGCGCGGGACACGATCCTGGATGCGACCCAGCTCGCCCGGGCCGAGGACTTCAGCGGGCCCGCCCGGTACCTCGGCTACGCCTCTCTGGTCGTGTCGTTGGCCGTGACGCTGTGGCTCGGTTTCACCCGCGCCGGCCTGCGGCTGGTGGGGCGGCTGCGCGGCTGGTGGTGGGTGCGCGTGCTGCTGGGAGTGGCGGCGGTCAACCTCGTCGGACGTCTGTCGACGTTGCCGTTCTCCTGGGTCGGCTATCGCCGGCGGGTCTCGTACGGGCTGTCCACCCAGGGGTGGCCCGACTGGCTGCGCGACGTGGCCGTCTCGTGGCTGGTGAACGCTGTCGGCGTCAGCGTGGTCGTGCTCGTCGTGGTCGGGACGGCGCGAGGGTGGCGGACCTGGTGGCCGGCGATGGCCGGCGGTACTGCCGCGGGCCTGGTGATGCTGGGCTCGTTCGTCTACCCGTTGCTGGTGGAGCCGCTCTTCAACCACTTCACCCCGTTGCCGGACGGGCCGCTGCGCACGGCTGTGCTGCGGCTGGCGGGCGAGGAGGGCGTCCACGTCGACGACGTGCTGGAGGCCGACGCGTCGCGGCGTACGACGACCCTCAACGCCTATGTGTCCGGATACGGGAGCACCCGGCGGGTGGTGCTCTACGACAACCTGGTGCGCGACGTGCCGCAGGACCAGGTGCTGTCGGTGGTGGCCCACGAGCTCGGGCACGCGCGCCACGACGACGTCCTGACCGGCTCGCTACTCAGCGCCGCGGGAGCGGTGTTCGGCATCGGCCTGCTCGGCGTCGTGCTGGCCGGCGGACCCATCGGGCGACGGCGAGGACTGCCCGGAGACAAAGAAGGGGCCGCGGACCCAGCGGTGGTGCCGAGGGTCCTGGCCCTGGTGGCGGTGGCGGGGCTGCTGGCCAGCCCCGTCCAGAACGGCATCAGCCGCCGGATCGAGACCCGCGCCGATGTCGATGCGTTGCTGACGACCCGGAACCCGGGGGCCTTCGTGGAGGTCCAGCGGCAGCTGGCGGTCAGGTCACTGTCGGACCTGCGTTCACCGGCCTGGTCCCAGTTCTGGTTCGGCAGCCACCCGACGACGCGTGAGAGGATCGCGATCGCCGGGTGGCTGTCGAACCGGACGGAGGACTAACCGTCAGCAGGCGTTGTTCATGTTCTGGCCGATGGAGTTACACGTGTTGGTGAACAGCTCGTTGAGCACGCCCTGACCGAGAAGGAAGACCGTGGCGACGATGACGGCGGCGATGCCCGCGACCATCAGGCCGTACTCGACGGCGGACGCGCCTCGCTCGTCGCGGCGGATCCCCAGCCGGAGCATCACGCCGCGGACGAAGGCCTGCAGCGAGGGGGGGAGGACAACCATGTCGGCTCCTAGTGTGGCCGTGGCCATGGGCCTGGCAGCGCCAGACCCACGGCCACGTGCGAATCAGATGAGCAGAGGCTCGATCAGTTGCCGTTCGAGATGGAGGTGTTGGTGTCGTTGAAGACGCCGCTCAGGGTGCCACCGAGCAGGAACACGATCGCGACGATGACGGCGGCGATGCCGGCAACGAGCAGGCCGTACTCGACGGCGGACGCGCCACGCTCGTCCATCTTGGCGAGGCGGGCGTTGATGACGATGCGGAGGTAGTCCAGCATTTCTGTTCTCCTAGAAGGAAGGGGATTTGAGTTCCAAGAAGGCCGGAGGGCCTCCGGACAAAAGTTTCCCCGACCTGCTCCCCCGCCGAATCGGGTGAACGACTGCTGTCGAGTAGTCCTTTCGGACTATGTTTCCCTGGTTCCTCGGGGCTCGCAGGAGAATCCTGAAAAACCCTCCTGACCTGCGCGGACGTGCTTGCGGCTGCCCGGCGGGACGCATCGCGTCAGTCGCGCAGATCTCGGCTGGGCAGGCTGCTGAGCAGCCCGATCCGCATCGCGGTGACCAGGGCTTGGGCACGGTTGCTGGCCCCGAGCTTCTGGTAGATGCGGGCGATGTGCGACTTGGCCGTCGACTCGCTCAGGTAGAGCTTCGCGGCGATCTGGCCGGCGCCGAGACCGTCGGCGAGGAGGACGAGCACCTGATGCTCCCGGTCGGAGAGCCGGGTGGACTCGGCGGACGCCCGGCGCATCATGGCGCCGACCAGGCCGGCGCAGAGGAAGGAGCGGGGGGACACCACGGCGTGCCGCGCCGCCTTGACGACCTCGGCGCTGGGCGCGTCCTTGCCGACGAAGGCCGACGCGCCCGCCTCCATGGCCGCGAAGATCTGCTCGTCGCCGGAGTGCATGGTGACCACGACCAGGCCGGCGCGTTGGTCCTTCTTGCGCACGGCCCGGATGATGTCCAGCCCCGTCCCGTCGGGCAGCTGGAGGTCGGTCACCACCACGCCCGGCTGCTGTGCTTCGTAGACCTTCAGGGCCTGGTCGACGTTCTCGGCCTCGCCGACCACGGTCATGCCCTGTTCGCGGCTGAAGGCGCCGACCAGGCCCTGGCGGATGAGCTCGTGGTCGTCGACGACCAGGACGCGGATGTCGGCGTCAGGTGCGGCGTCGGTCATGACCGCCAGCCTCGCACACGCTGGGGGTGATCAGGGCTGGAGGACACGCTCGGCGGCCCCGAGAGTGGCGGAGCTGTGCCGTCCCTGGTGGACGTCGTCGCGAGAGGTGCCGACCAGGACGGACACGACGGTGCCGCGCGGCGTCCGCGACTCGACCGTCAGCTCGCCCTCGATGAGCCGCGCTCGCTCGGCCATGATCTCCAGGCCGTGGGAGTCCTCTCGGCGGCCGCGGATGCCGAGGCCGTCGTCGGAGACGATGATCTCCGCCTGTGGCGGCGCCACGGTGCACTGCACCTCGATCAGCTCGGCGCCGCTGTGCCGCACGGCGTTGTTCATCGCTTCCTGGGCGATGCGCAGCAGCTCGGCTTCGACCTCTGGGCGGAGTCTCTGCGTGCTCTCGTCCAGGGTGACCGTGATGGGCGTCCCGGACGTGCCGCTGAGGTGCCGGGCCAGGGACCCGATGGCGGTCCCGAGTGACTCGCTGTCCCCCACGTTGGTGCGCAAAGTTCGCACCGACTGGCGGACCTCGGCCACCACGTTGGTCAGCCGTTCGCGGAGGACCTGGAGGCGCAGGGCCTGCTCCGGCGTAGATGTCTCGGCGAGCATGTCGTCGACGAAGTACCCGAGGGACGCCATCTCCTGCGCCACTCCGTCGTGCATCTCGCGCGCGAGCCGGCGTCGCTCCTCGGCTGTGGCCGAGTCCCGGAACGCGGCGAAAAGGAGGGCCGTGTCGAGATGCACGGTGTCCGGCTCGAGCCGCTTGGCGAGGACACCCAGCGTGTGGCCGAGACCCAACGCTTCTGGATCGAGCCCGGGGGAGAGGAACCCGGAGACCACCGCGACGGTGCCCGCGCTGCTGGTCAGCGGCAGGGCGAACGCCTGGGCGTCGATGAGGGTCGTGCCGTGGTGGTAGGCCCGGGCGGCCAGCTCCTCCGCCGCCCTGACCTCGTCGTCGGAGCCTCCGTGGTCGTTCAGGATGGGGGTCAGCTGCTCGCCGCGAGGAATGTGGACCACCAGGCCGCGGACGGGCAGCTCGTCGTGCACGGCGGTGGCGATCTCGGCGGCCAGCGTGACCGGCTCCAGGCCACGTTTGAGTGACCCGGACAGGCCGATCAGCTCGCGGATGAGACGCTGAGCGTCACGGTAGGAGTCCAGCGGGTCCGGCTCGGCGAAGACGCTCGCATGCACGAAGCAGCCGATGAGTCCCAGCCCCAGGCTGAAGATGAACCAGGTCAGCGCGACGGTCGCGGCGTCCCTCGAGATGCCGTCGGCCACCAGAGCCGAGATGCCGGCCAAGGCGGCCAGCTCCGCGACGATGGACACGGCCACGCCGCGCGCGCCGGATCGCAGGGCCGCGGTGAACGGCGGGAACACCAGCGCCGTGAGCACCTGGATCGTGTCCTGGAGCGCGAAGCGCGCACACTGCTGCCGATCAACGGCGGACTCGGCTCGCGATCACCACGCAAGGGCGCCACTGGCGAACCGCTCGACGGCGCCGTGGCGACAAGCCAGACTCCCCCGATGCCGACCACGGCAACGAGAGCGGTCCGGTCGTTGGCGACCAGGCACGCCACGACCAGCGCGACGAGCGCGAACGACCGGGTCGTCGCCGCCAGAAAGGCGTACTGCCGCGACGACCGGTCGGACATCACTTGGCTATGCCGGCGAAGTTGTCCATGATGTGGATCGCGGCCGGCCCCATCACCACGAGGAACAGGGCTGGGAGGATGCAGAAGATCAGCGGGATGGTCATCTTGACCGGCACCTGCTGCGCCTTCTCCTCCGCACGCTGACGGCGCTTGACCCGCATCTCCGACGACTGGACCCGCAGCACGTTGGCGATGGGGATGCCGAAGGCGTCGGCCTGGACCATGGCACTCACGAAGGACCGCAGCTCGGGAAGGTTCGAGCGGTCGGCGAGCGAGCGGAGCGCCTCTCCGCGGGACGAGCCGATCTGCATCTCCCGCAGCACTCGCGAGAACTCGTCGGCAAGCGGACCCTCGGTGTTGCGAGCCACCTGCTGCACCGCCGCGTCGAAGCCCAGACCCGACTCCACCGAGATCGTCAGCAGGTCGATGGCGTCCGGGAGCTCCCGCTGGATCCGGTTCTTGCGGTCGTAGCCCTTCTGGTACAGGTAGAAACTGGGAGACAAGAAGCCCGCCAGAGTCACGCCGACGATCACCAGCAGCTTGGTGGTGGAGCTGCCGAGCATGAAGGAGAACAGCAAGCCTCCCGCGAAGCCCGCGATCGCGCCCACGACCTTGCCGCTGAGCACTCGGTCGACGGTCCAGCCGGGTGGGTTGCCGGCCAGGTCGAGCTTGTGTCGGATCCGCTCGGAGCTGTCGGCGCCCGAGAGCCGCCTGCCCAGGCCGGTGAACCGGTTCTGCAAGGGGATAAGCACCCGTTCGCCGAACGACTTGTCCAGCTCGCGGGTCAGCTCGCTCGGTGCCGTGGTCATCGCCTCGATCAGCTCGATGGACCGAGCCACACCCGAGCTGGGTGCGGCGTTGCGCATGGCGGTGGCGAGGAGACCGAGGGCCGAGAAGAGCAGCAGCACGCCCATGATGAACAGCATCACGACTTCAGACCTCCACCTTGATGATGCGCGACATCCAGAAGGCACCGACGCCCAGGATGACCGCGCCTCCGCCGAGCATCAGCCAACCCAGCGGGCGGCTGAAGAGCACGCTGACATAGTCCCACTTGGTGAAGCTCAAGTAGAGGAGGAAGATCGGCGGCAGACCGCCGAGGACGAAGGCCGACAGCTTGCCCTCGGCTGCCAGAGCGGCCACCTGGCGGCGCATGTATTCGCGCTCACGGATGGTGCCGGCCACGGTGTCGAGCAGCTCGGCCAGGTTGCCGCCGACCTGTCGCTGGATGTTGATGGCCATCACGACCCACTCGAAGTCCTTGCTTTCGTAGCGCTCGCCCACGCCCGCGAGGGCCGTCTCGAGGTTCACGCCGAGGCGGGTCTCGACGAGCACGCGCCGGAACTCCGATGCGATCGGCTCCGATCCCTCACGCACGATGGTGTCGATGGACTGAGCCAGGGAGAGTCCTGCCATCAACGATCCGGACATCAGCTGGAGCGTGTCCGGGCAGCCCGGAGTTGAAGGCCTTGCGGCGGCGGCTGCGGCGGAAGCCCAGGTACATCCAGGGCAACACGGCGCCCATGCCGAGGAACAGCAAGCCGACGCCGATGCTCCCGCCGCCGATGATCGTGCCGAGGAAGCCGGCCACCAGCATGACGCCGGTGTGCAGCAACAGCCACTCCGAGGCGTTCAGGGGGCTGCCGGCGCCTTCGAGGCGGGCGTTGATCCGCATCTCCAGGCTCTTGTTGCGCCGGAGGAGCTGGGCGGCCGCCGACTTGGCCGTCGCGAGCTGGTCCTCTTGCACTGCCACCCGAGCGCCGCCGGCGCCTCGTCCCGAGGTGTAGAGGTTGACTGCTTCCTCGGCGGTCATCTCACGCGGCTGGGGCACCGCCATCGTGAGCACGCCGAGCAGGCCGAGACCGACGGCACCCAGACCGGCGTACAGAGACCACGACGGCAGCGCGAGCAGCGAGGAGCTGCGAGAGCTGATCATCGGGCGCCTCGCGAGAAGATCAGCGGGTCGACGGTCACGTTCGAGTGCGTCATCTTCTCCAGGAACTTCGGCCGCAGCCCGGTCGGGATCAGGCCGCCCAGGGCACGACCTTGGTTGTCGAACCCGGCCGAGTGGTCGTAGACGAAGATGTCCTGGAGGGTGATCACGTCACCCTCCATGGACTCCACCTCGGTGACGTGCGTGACGCGCCGCGAGCCGTCCTTGAAGCGGGTCTGGTGCACGATCAGGTCGACCGCTGACGCGACCTGCTCGCGGATGGCCCGGACCGGGAGGTCCATGCCGGCCATCAGCACCATCGTCTCCATGCGAGCGAGGGTGTCTCGGGGCCCGTTGGAGTGGAGCGTGCAGATGGAGCCGTCGTGACCGGTGTTCATGGCCTGGAGCATGTCGAGGGCGGAAGCGTCGCGGACCTCACCGACGATGATGCGGTCGGGGCGCATGCGCAGTGAGTTCTTCACCAGGTCGCGGATGCTGACCGCGCCCTTGCCCTCGATGTTGCTCGGTCGGGACTCCAGCCGCACGACGTGGTCCTGCTTGAGCTGGAGCTCGGCCGCGTCCTCGATCGTGACGATGCGCTCGTCGCCGGGGATGAAGGAGGAGAGCACGTTCAGCGTCGTCGTCTTCCCGGCGCCGGTGCTTCCCGACACGATGATGTTGAGACGCCCCCGGACACACGCGTCGAGGAAGTCCGCGGTCTTGTCCGAGATGCTGCCGAAGTCGATCAGGTTGTGCACCGTGAGCGGGTCGGTTGCGAACTTCCGGATCGTCAGGCAGGAGCCGTCGATCGCCAGCGGGGGGATGACCGCGTTGACACGGCTTCCGTCGGGGAGACGGGCGTCCACCATCGGGCTGGACTCGTCGACGCGACGGCCGATGCGGGACACGATCTTGTCGATGGTGCGGCGCAGGTGGGCCTCGTCGGCGAACTGTGCCTTCACCGGCGTCAGTCGGCCGTCTCGCTCCAGGTAGATCGAGTCGAAGCCGTTGACCATGACTTCGGAGACATCGACGTCTCGCAGGAACGGCTCGATGGGTCCGTAGCCCAGGATGTCGTCGGAGATCTCCTGCGTGATCCGCTGGCGGTCGGCGTTGCTGATCGGCCGGTCCTGCTGGGACAGCACGTCGCTCAGCACCTGCCGGACCCGGCTCTCGAGGTCGGCCTGGTCGACGTCGGCGGCGTACAGGTGCGGACCGAGCTGCTTGACCAGCTCGGCGTGGACGCTGCCCTTGATCTCCTCGATGCGCTCCGTGTCGGAGCCCGCGCCGCGGCGACGCGAGACCGTCTCGGTCTTGGGCGTCTGGCGCCTGCGCGCCTCGGACTCGGCGGCGTTCGCCGTCGCGGACTGGCTGTTGGCGGTCCCTGCGCCGGCATGCGCACCTGCCGGCCCTGGTCCGGGCGCCGAGCCCGGCCCCGGGTCGGTCGCCGTGCCGGCCCCGGCAGGACCCTCGGGGCCAGCCGACGCGGGGTCGGCCGTGGATGCGGTCTGGGTGCCCTGGGCCGCCTGCTCCGCCTGACGGCGGGCGGCGGCGAGGCGCTCGGCGAGGCTGCTCATGGCGCGGTGTCCCATCGGAGAGGAGGTTGGGTCGGGTGGGCGAGAGGCTGGCTGGTGGTACCCGGGTCGGTCATCGGGGTCACCTCCGCATCCTGAAGAGCCGGGACCGCTTCTCGCCCTCGTCGTCGATGTGACGGCCGGGGGTGCCCGCCGGAGAGACCGGGTCGCCGGAGAAGCTCGCCGCCAGGTTGCGGATCGCCGCGCTGGACGGGTGGTTCGGGGCCGACGTCAGGATGGGAACTCCGGAGTTGGTCGACGCGGCGATGTCGATGGACGTGGTGATCTGGGTGGCGATGCTCATGCCGAGGATCGACTCCACCTTCGAGGCGTCGATCCCCACCGCGTCGTCTGCCCGGTTGAGCAGGAGGTGGCGATGGCCGCGCCCGATGTTGAGCATCTCGAGCGTGTCCAGGGCGACCTTCACGTTCTTCAGGGTCGGCACGTCGAGCGTCGCGATGATCACCGACTCGTCGGTCTCCTCCAGCACGGTGAGCGTCTGCTCGTCGAACGCGGGAGCGGTGTCGATCACCACGAAGTCGAACATGGTGCGCAGGGTGTGGATCGTCTGGCTGATGAGGGTCGGGCTGATCCGGTCGCGCACGTCGGGATGGCTCGGCGCAGGCAGCACTTTGAGCGAGTCCTGGTAGCGAGCCAGCAGGGAGTCGAGCAGGGCCACGTCGACGTTGTCCTCGGACCCGATGGCGTGCTCGATCGTGTGGGTCGGGAACAGCTGGAGGGTGATCGCCACGTCACCGAACGCAAGGTCGAAGTCGACCAGGCACACCTGGCGGTTGCCCTTGTCGGTCAGGGCCAGGGCGAGGTTGACCGCGATGGTGGTCTTGCCGACGCCGCCCTTCGGCGAGAAGACGGAGATCACCGACCCGTGATGCTCCGACGCCGACGGACCCCTCAGCGCGATCGAGAACTGGTGGGCCCGGGTCACGGCGCCGGCAATGCTGTCGAGGTCGTTGAGGGCCACGACCTCCCGCGCGCCGGCCTGCATGGCCCGGGCGAGCGTCTGGGTGTCGAAGCTCTCCCGGACCAGCACCACCCCGGTCATCGGACGGCTGACGCGCAGCCCTTCACAGACCGCGACGGCGTCGTCGAACTTCAGGTTGGGACCCAGCACCACGACGTACTCCTCCTGGTGCTGCGACAACCAGGGGAGCAGCCGGTCCGTGGAGTCGACGGACTGGCACCCCGGTGGCAGCGCGCCGAGGAGTCGGCGGACGCTGCCGCTGTCGGGTTCGACGATGACGGGCATGGCCTACCTTCCGAGTGGAGCAGTCGTCACGGAAGCACGTCTGTGCTGGTGGTCTCGGGCTGGTCCTCCACGGTGCTCTCCTTGGTCAGCAGCGCGAACGTGAGGTCGACGCTCTTCGAGGCGAGGATGACCTTCTGCGCCTCGCCCTGGTCGAGAGCCAGGGTCAGCAGGGTGCGCGGCAGCTGCTCGGCGACCTGCGTGCCGTCCTGGGCGGTCGTGGTCGTCGTCACAGGTGTCGTGCTGCCGACACCGAGCACGGTGACCCGCTGGAGGAGGAGCTTGGTCTTGCTGCCTGTGGCGCCTCCGGCGGCATCGGCGGCAGCGGCGTCGCCGCTGGCTCCGGTGACGAAGATCGCCACCTCCGAACCAGGGTTCACGAAGCCGGCCACCCGGTCGGGGTCCGTCAGGTTGACCGAGATCGCCATCTTGCCCCGAGGGATCCCGAGCGGCGAGACGACCTCGGCGACGTTGGCGCCGAACTTGTCGGCCACGATCTGCTCGCCCGGGAGGATGTTCTGGAGCGCCACGGTGTCCTTCAAGGCGTCCGGGCTCGTCTGGACGTTGGCGAGCAGCTGGCTGCGGGCGATGTCCGCGGCGACGATCTTGCCGGCCGCGAGAGCATCGTTGTAGCTCTCGCCGGCGGCGATCGGCTGGCTGGCGGTGAGGACCTGGACGGCGTCCACGCTGTCCTGCGCGCGAGCGTCGGCGGTGCGGACGTAGAGGAAGACGAGGAGCGTGCCGAGAGCGGCGACGACTGCGGCGATGAGGAGGAGGATCCTGCGGCGATCCATCGGTGACCCTTTCGATGCCTGGCGGTCGACCCAGCACCCCCCAGCGCTGAGTGAGGCTTGTGAGTGGACGACGTGCGGTTGGTGTGGGGCTTGCGGCGAGCCGTCCGTATCGGGCGGTCCTGCCTCCGGAATCGTAAAGGCGTGGTTCGGGCTCGTGGGGCTTTTCGTAAAATCTCGGAGGCTGGACCCCGCGGTCGCGGCCCGGCGATACCGTGCGGACCGCAGAAAGCCGTGACCGGACAGCGGAGTGACGAGTGACCCCATCCAGCACGTCCGCTGGCACTGATGCTGCGATGGGTCCGTCGTGGCGCTGGTTCGCCCGTACCTTCGGCGTCGCCGTCGTAGCGCACCTGGCGGGCAACGCCCCCGCGCACCGCGCCTTCGACGGCGGAGCCGCCCTCGTCACCGTCTCGGCGGTCCTGGGAGTGCTGGCGCTGGTCCTGGTTGTCCGGCCCGGCCGGGGCTTGCTGGCCGGCACTGCGGCGCTGGTGCTCGCATCCGTCTGGTGCGAGGCGCCGTTCCTGAGCAACCACTGGCTCCTGATGGGCTTCGTCGCGGTCGCCGTGCTCGCGGCCGCGCCCCGCCGGGACCCGTGGCCGTGGCTGTCGGTGACCGGGCGCTGGATCCTGCTCGGCTTCTACTGCTTCGCCGCGTTCGCGAAGTACAACACCGGGTTCCTCGATCCCATCGCCTCCTGCGGCGTCTTCTACGCCAACCAGTCGTTGGGCTCTGTGGGCCTGCCCACGGTGCCGAGCGGGAGTCCTCTCGCCTGGCTGACGGTCGTCGGGCCGATCGCCACCGAGACCTGCGTACCCCTGTTGCTCGCGTTCTCGCGCACCAGGCGTGCCGGGGTCCTGCTCGCCCTGTGCTTCCACACCGTCATCTCGATCGACCTCGACCAGCACTTCTACGACTTCACGGCCGTCCTCGTGGTGGTGCTGTGCCTCTTCCTCGACGAGTCGACGACGGCCGACTTGGAAGCGAGGGCGGCCCGGATGTCGCCGGTCTTCGCGGCAGGAGTCGGCTTGAGCGTGGTCGTGGTGGCCGCCGCCGTGGCGCCGAGTGTGGAGGGCACCGCGGCCGTTCTCCGGGTGCTGCCGTTCGTGGTCTGGTTCCCGTTCGCCGCCTGGCTGATCGTCCACGTCGCACGGGGAGGCCTCGGCCCCGTGTCGAAGACGATGCGGCTGCCCGGCCCTGTGGCGTGGGCGTTGCTGGCGCTCGTCGTCGCGAACGGGCTCACGCCCTACCTCGAGCTCAAGACCGGCTACGGCTTCAACATGTACGCCAACCTCGCGACCGTGGCGGGGGAGTCGAACCACCTCGTCGTCCGGCGGACACTCCACCTGTCCGCGGTCCAGGACAGCCTGTTGACGGTGGTCCGCGCCGACGGCGGCGAGCTCCAGGCGTACGCCGACCGGGGCTACCTCGTGCCCGAGCGCAACCTTCTCGACTACCTGGCCCGACATCCCTCGACGTCGGTCGTCGTCCGGGATCACACCGGCGCCGAGCGGACCCTCAGCGGGGCCAATGGCGTGCGACAGCCACTGCTCGTCGAGAAGTTCCAGCTCTTCCGCGCCGTGGACCCACAGGACCCGCCACGATGTCAGGACGTGTGGTTGCCCGCCCGGTAGCGACTGCCGACCGACGTTCAGACACCGTAGAGGTCGGCGACGTCCTCACGGTGCTCGCGCATCACCACGTCGCGCTTGAGCTTGAGGCTCGGCGTGAGCTGGCCGCCCTCCTCGGTCCAGTCGCTGGCGAGGACGACGTACTTGCGGATCGACTCAGCCTGGGAGACCGCCTTGTTGGCGTCCTCGACGGCCCCGTCGAGCTCGGCACGCAGATCGCGGTCGTCGACGAGGTCGGCGACCACCGGCGACTTCCCGTGCGCGGTGGCCCAGGCCGCGACGGCCTCCTCGTCGAGGGTGACGAGCGCGCCGATGAACGGGCGGCCGTCGCCGACGACCATGCACTGACTGACGAGCGCGTGGGCGCGGAGCCGGTCCTCGAGGACGGCCGGGGCGACGTTCTTGCCGCCGGCGGTCACCAGGATCTCCTTCTTGCGACCCGTGATCCGCACGAAACCCTCGTCGTCGATCTCGCCGACGTCGCCGGTGTGGAACCAGCCGTCGCGCTCCAGCACCTCGGCCGTGGCGGGCTCGTCCTCCCAGTACCCGGCGAAGATCTGGCCGCCGAGGAACATCAGCTCGCCGTCGTCGGCGACGCGGACGGACGTGCCCGGCAACGGCCGGCCGACGGTGCCGATCTTCACGGCGCCGGGCGTGTTCACCGTGAGCGCTGCGGTGGTCTCCGTCAGCCCGTAGCCCTCGAGCACGGTCAGCCCGATGCCGCGGTAGAAGTGGCCCAGCCGCTCGCCGAGGGGCGCGCCGCCGGAGACGGCGTACGCGCACCGGCCGCCGAGCGCGTTGCGCAGCCGTCCGTAGACGAGCCGGGAGAACGCCGCGTGCTGGGCGCGTACGGCGACCGAGGCCCGGCCCCGGCCGGAGTCGCGCCCGCGGGACCAGGCGATCGCCACCTCGGCGGCGCGTTCGAAGACCCGGCCCCGGCCCTCGGCCGTGGCGTTCTGGGCGGCGGTGTTGAACACCTTCTCGAACACCCGGGGCACGGCCAGCACGAACGTCGGCTGGAACTGGCCGAGATCGCGCACCAGGTTGCGGACATCGGCGCTGTGGCCGAGCCGGACCCGCGCCTGCACCGACCCGATCTGGATGATCCGGGCGAACACGTGGGCGAGCGGCAGGAACAGCAGCGTGGCCGCGTCGTCCCCGGCGAACAGCTCGTCGAGCTCGGGCACCGCCACGCCCAGCTCGGTCAGGAAGTTGCCGTGCGTGAGCATGCAGCCCTTGGGGCTGCCGGTCGTGCCGGAGGTGTAGATGACCGTGGCCAGGTCGAGCGGAGTGGCCGCCGTACGCCGCGACTCGAGGTCCGCGTCCGCGATCTCGGCACCGAGGCGGGACAGCACCCGGACGGCGTTGTCCTCGATCGACCAGACGTGCCGCAGCTCCTCGAGGTCGGCGCGCACTTCCGCGATCCGGGCCAGGTGGGCCGGGCCCTCGGCGATCACGGCGCGGGCTCCGGAGTCGCGCAGGATGTGCCCGACCTGCTCGGGCGACGACGTCTCGTAGACAGGCACCGACACGGCGCCGGCGAACCAGATGGCGTAGTCGAGGAGCGTCCACTCGTACCTCGTCCGCGAGATCAGGGCGACCCGGTCGCCGGGCTCGACACCGCAGGCGACCAGCCCCTTCGCGACGCCCCGGACCTCCGCCAGGAACGCGGCGGCGGTGACGTCCTGCCACTCCTCCGTGCCGGGCGGGCGCCGCGAGAACACCACGTCGTCGGGTGCCTCCGCGGCGTTGCGGACCACGGCGTCGGTGAGGTTGCCCGTCACCGGCACCACAGCCGTCGGGGCATCGGACATCGGGGTGGAGAACTCGCGCACGCAGCAGACCTCGGGGTCGGTGGTCGAACCGGGGCGAGGCTACCGCCCGGCCGTGGCAGAGCGATCGGCTAGGCTCGCCGAGCCATGGCCGAGCAGACCTCCTCGTCGATCGTGATCGACGCACCGCCCGCGGCCGTCATGGACGTGATCGCGGACTTCCCGGCCTACCCCGCCTGGGCCAAGGGGGTCAAGGAGGCCACGGTCCGCAGCAGCCTGCCGAGCGGGCGGGCGGCGGAGGTCTTCTTCGCCCTCGACGTCGCGCCGATCAAGGACGAGTACACCCTGGCGTACACCTGGAACGGCGACCGTGACGTCTCGTGGACGCTGGCCGAGGGCAAGATGCTGCGGGCGCTCGACGGGGAGTATGCGCTCGCGGACCGGGGCGACGGATCGACCGAGGTCACCTACCGACTCGCCCTGGACGTCTCCATCCCGCTGATCGGCATGATCAAGCGCAAGGGCGAGAAGATCCTCATCGACACCGCGCTGAAGGGGCTCAAGCAGCGCGTCGAGTCACTCGCCTGACGGCCAGACGACTGGTGCGTGTCCTTCTCTTCACCGGCAAGGGCGGCGTCGGCAAGTCCACGCTCGCCGCGGGTACGGCGGCGCTCGCAGCCGCGGCCGGCCACCGCACGCTGGTGCTGTCGACCGACGCGGCGCACTCCCTGGCCGACGCGTTCGGGCTGGCGTCCGGACCGCTGAGCGAGCCGTCGCCGGTGACGGAGAACCTCTGGGTGCAGCAGGTCGACGCGCAGCTGCGGTTCGAGCAGTCGTGGGCGGACATCCAGCGGTACCTCCTGTCCGTCCTGGACGCCTCCGGGGTCGACCCGGTCGCCGCCGAGGAGCTGACCGTCATCCCCGGGGCCGAGGAGGTGCTGGCCCTGCTGGAGCTGCGCCTGCACGCGGCGTCGGGCGCCTGGGACGTGATCGTCGTCGACTGTGCGCCGACGGCGGAGACGCTCCGCCTGCTGGCACTGCCGGAGGCGCTCGGCTGGTACATGCAGCGCGTGCTCCCGGTCGAGCGCCGGCTCGTGAAGGCCCTGCGGCCGGTGCTGACCCGGGCCGCGGGCGTGCCGATGCCCGACGACTCGGTCTTCGACGCGGTCGAGCGGTTGCACGCGGAGCTGGACGAGGTGCGCACCCTGCTCACCGGGCCGCAGTCCACCGTGCGGCTGGTGCTGACGCCGGAGGCGGTGGTGCTCGCCGAGGCCCGGCGCTCGTACACGACCCTCTCGCTGTTCGGGTACCGCGTCGACGGCGTGCTCGCCAACCGCGTGTTCCCGTCCGGGGGCGCGGACGACTGGCGGGCGGGCTGGGTGCTCGCCCAGGACCAGGTGCTCGACGAGGTCGCCCAGTCGTTCGCCGGCCTGCCCGTCTGGCGCTCGGAGTACCGGCCCGGTGAGCCCGTCGGCGTCCAAGCCCTGATGACGCTGGCCGCGGAGGCGTACGACGGCGCCGACCCGCTCGCCGTACCGGACGACGACGAGCCGTTCCGGCTCACGCGCGACGCCCGCGGCGCCGTGCTGCGCCTCGCCCTCCCGGGCGTGACTCGCACCGACGTGGATCTCGCGCGCCACGGCGACGACCTGGTGGTGACCGTGGGGTCGTATCGTCGTCTTCTCACCGTGCCCGCCGCGTTGTCCCGGCACCGGGTCAGCGGCGCTCGGGTGGAGGGCGGCGAGCTGCAGGTGCGGTTCGCGGAGCAGCCGATCGAGAGGGCCGAAGGATGAACGATCCTCTCGACGAGCCCGTCGGCAGCGCGGCCGAGGAGGCCGCCAAGCTCGTCGGCGCCTTCGCGGACTGGGCGCGGGGGAGCGGCGACGGCCTGGGCGACCTCGCCGAGACTCTCGGCGGGCTCGCCCACGAGGTCGAGGGACACGTCGCGACCGACTCCGAGGAGTGCCGCTGGTGCCCGGTCTGCCGGGGCATCCAGGTCGTCCGCTCGGCCTCACCGGAGGTCCGCGAGCACCTGGCGACGGCGGTGACCTCGCTGGCGCAGGCGGCGACCGCGTTCCTCACCACTCCTGTGCCGGACCGGCGCGAGCCGGGGGTCGAGCACATCGACGTCACCGACGACGACTGGCCAGACGATCTCCGGCCAGACGATCTCGGGCCAGACGATCTCGGGCCGGACGAGACGTGAGCCTCACGGTGGGCGTCGACGTGGGCGGCACCAAGATCCTCGGTGGCGTCGTCGACGAGGAAGGCAAGGTCGTCGAGGAGCTGCGGGTCGTCTCGCCCGCGACCGACGTCGCCGCGATCGAGGACGCGATCACCCGCCTCGTCGTCGAGCTGACCGGTCGGCACGCCGTCGAGGCCGTCGGCGTCGGCGCGGCGGGGTACATCGACAAGTCCCGCTCCCTCGTGATGTTCGCGCCTAACCTCGCGTGGCGCGACCTCGATCTCCGGGCCGAGCTGGAGGCCCGCGTGGGGCTCCCCGTCGTGGTCGAGAACGACGCGAACGCCGCGGCGTGGGGCGAGTTCCGGTACGGCGCGGGCGCGGACGTCGACGACCTGCTGCTCGTCACGGTCGGTACGGGCGTCGGGGGCGGCGTCGTCGTGGACGGACGGCTGCACCGCGGCGCGTTCGGGGTCGGCGGCGAGATCGGGCACATGCGCGTGATCCCCGACGGGATCCTGTGCGGCTGCGGCAACCTCGGCTGCCTGGAGTCCTACGGCAGCGGGACCGCCCTGGTGCGCGAGGCGCGGGCGGCCGCGTCGGCGGGATCGTTGCTGGCCGAGACCCTGCTGGACCGCGCCGGCGGCGATCCGGCCGCGATCACCGGGCCGCTGGTCACCGAGTGCGCCCAGGCGGGCGACCCGTTCTGCGTGGAGCAGCTTGCCGGCCTCGGCACCTGGCTGGGCGACGGCATTGCCTCCCTCGCCGCGATCCTCGACCCCGCCGTGGTCGTCGTCGGGGGAGGCGTGAGCGCCGCCGGCGACCTGCTCATAAACCCGATCCGGGCGGCGTTCGGCCGTCAGCTCACCGGCCGCGGACACCGCCCGCTCGCCGAGATCCGGCGGGCGGTGCTCGGCAACCGCGCCGGTCTCATCGGGGCGGCCGACCTGGCGCGCCACCGGTGACCGTCCGGTGATCGTCGGGGTCGACATCGGCGGCACCAAGGTGCTCGCCGGCGAGGTGACCGAGGACGGCGAGGTACGGCGGACCGCGCTGCGCGTGACGCCGGGCCGACGCGTGCCGGCCCACCTCGTCGAGGCGGCACTGACCGAGGCCATCCTGGAGGCGGCCGGAGGCGAGCCGCTGGAGGCGGTGGGGCTCGCGGCGGCCGGGTTCGTCGACGTGACCCGGACCCGCGTGCTGTTCGCCCCGCACCTGCCGTGGCACGGCGAGAACGTCGTCGCGCGGCTGTCCGAACGCTGGGGCGTGCCGGTGGTCATGGACAACGACGCCAACTGCACGGTCCTGGCCGAGGCGGCGTACGGCGCGGCCCGCGGCTCCGGCTCCACCGTCCTGGTCACGCTGGGGACCGGCATCGGCGGGGCCGTGATGCTCGGCGGAGAGCTGTGGCGAGGCGCCGGCGGGATGGCCGGCGAGTTCGGCCATCAGCAGGTGGTGCCCGACGGGCTGCCGTGCCAGTGCGGGCGGGCCGGCTGCTGGGAGCAGTACTGCAGCGGGAACGCGCTCGTCCGCCACGCCCGCTCCCGGCTCGGAGCCTCCGCGGCGCTGACCCGCCTCACGGATAGCGACCCCGGCGCGCTCACCGGGCCGATGGTCACCGAGGCCGCCGCAGGCGGCGACGCGGTCGCGCTGGACGCGTTCCGCTCCGTGGGTGACTGGCTCGGCGTCGGGCTGGCCAACCTGGTCGCCTCCCTCGACCCGGCCCTCCTCGTCGTCGGCGGAGGCGTCTCGGCCGCCGGGCGGCTGTTGCTCGACCCGGCCCGGGCCGCACTCTCGCGCACGCTGGTCGGCGCCGACGACCGGGTCGTCCCGCCGCTCCTGCCCGCCGCGCTCGGCCCGCGCGCCGGTCTGGTGGGGGCGGCGCTCCTGGCGAGACAGATCGGTGGTTGAAGGAGCGAGGCCGTCCACGCAGATCGCTGGTTTCGAGGCTCGTAGCGGGGGCGCCTGGCGAGACGGATCGGTGGTTGAGGTGTGAGGCCGTTCACGGCCGAGCCTCGAAACCACCAGTCGCTGAGAGGTGGGGTTTCGAGGCTCGTCGCTGGCGCTCCTCGCACCTCAACCAGCGAGGGTTTCGAGGTTCGTAGCGGGGGCGCCTGGCGGGACGGATCGGTGGTTGAGGTGTGAGGCCGTTCACGGCCGAGCCTCGAAACCACTAGTCGCTGAGTGGTGGTTTCGAGGCTCGTCGCTGGCGCTCCTCGCACCTCAACCACCGAGGGTTTCGCGCTCCTCGCACCTCAACCACCGAGGGTTTCGCGCTCCTCGCACCTCAACCACCGAGGGTTTCGCGCTCCTCGCACCTCAACCACCGAGGGTTTCGCGCTCCTCGCGCCTCAACCACCGAGGGTCAGAGACGAGCGCCGTCGTCGAAGGGGTCGCGGGGGCCGCGGGGCATCTGGGCGACGAGGTACCCGAACCCGCCGAGGAAGCCGCCGACCAGGAGCCAGGACACGATGGTCGGCAGGTGGATCTGGAGGACGGTGGCGACCAGGAGGACCAGCGGCGAGACGAAGACGCCGGACCAGGCAAGCAGCCGGTCGAACGGCAGGCGCGGCAGCGGTGGCGGGGGCGGCGGCACGAACCGCTCCTCGAGCCAGGTGCTTTCGGCGGCGAGCTCGGGCCGCTCCTCCGGTTCGGCCGCCGGCGGCTCGGGTGCGGCGTCGGGGTCGACGGCGGGGTGGTCCCCGTAGTTGGCGACGATCTCGCGCCAGGCCGCGTCCTCGTTCCGCTCAGCCCCGTTCTGGCCCGTCACGGCACTACCGTACGTCGGCGGTCACCCGTGCCACGAAGGCCGCGGACTCCTCGAAGATGATCGGGGCGTCGTTGTCGAGCGTCGCCACGTGGTAGCTGTCCTCCAGGAGCCTCTCGGTCACGTCGCGGCTGGACACGCCGCTCGTGATGATCGGCGCGGACGAGGAGTCGACGACGTGGTCGTCGACGGACCGGAAGATCAGCAACGGCTGGGTGATCCGCGGCAGGTCCGCGATCAGCGGCTTCCACTGCTGGACGAACGTGTGCATCGCTTTCAGCGGGGTCTTGGGGTAGGGGTACTCGTTCCCGCCGGGCTTCTTGATGTCGTTGCCGATGGCCGGGAACCCGCCGACCACGTGCTTGAGCAGCGGCAGCGCCAGCAGGTCCTTGCGACGGCTGGCCAGCGCCGGGTTGACCACGACGACGCCCGCGACCTGCTCGCCGCGGTCGGCGGCCAGCCGCAACGCAACGGCACCGCCCATGGAGAGGCCGCCGACGACGACAGTGTCCACCTCGGCCCGGAGCTTGTCGAAGACGTCGCTGATCGTGCGGTACCAGTCGGTCCACGAGGTCCTGTTGGCGTCCTCCCACGTGGTGCCGTGGCCTGGCAGCAGCGGCACCTCGACGGCGTACCCGCGCTCGGCCAGGTAGCTGCCCCAGGGCGTCATCGACGTCGGGTTGCCGGTGATGCCGTGGCTGAGCAGCACACCGATCCGGCGGCCGCCGGTCAGCTCGGGCCGGGCGGGCGCGGAGAGTGTCTCCCGGGCCAACGGGGGAAGCGGGGTGGACGGCGTCATGGAGGGATTGTGCACCAGCGGGTCTAGGCTGGCGCCGACTGAACGGGGAGGAGGCGACGGTTGTTCTACTGGTTCTTGAAGTGGATCGCGCTGGGTCCCTTCCTGCGGGTGATCTTCCGCCCCGTGATCGAAGGCGCCGACAACGTCCCCGACGAGGGACCCGCGATCCTGGCCAGCAACCACCTGTCGTACTCCGACTGGATGTTCATGCCGCTGACGCTCCCGCGGCGGGTCACTTTCGTCGCGAAGGCGGAGTACTTCACCTCGCCCGGCATCAAGGGCTGGTTCCAGAAGAAGTTCTTCTCCGGCGCCGGACAGGTGCCGATCGACCGCGCGTCCGGCTCGGCGGCCGAGGGCGCGCTGTCCTCGGCGCGGAAGATCCTCGATCAGGGTGAGGTCTTCGGCATCTACCCCGAGGGCACCCGCTCCCACGACGGCCGGCTCTACCGCGGAAAGACCGGCGTGGCCCGGCTGGCCCTCGAGACGGGTGTGCCGGTGATCCCGGTGGCCGTGGTCGGCACCAACGTGGTCGCCCCGCCCGGCAAGAAGTTCGGCCGCCTCACCCGTCCGCTCGTGCGCTTCGGCAAGCCCCTGGACTTCAGCCGCTACGAGGGCATGGAGAAGGACCGCTACATCCTGCGCTCGGTGACCGACGAGATCATGTACGAGATCATGCGGCTCTCCGGTCAGGAGTACGTCGACGTCTACGCCTCGAAGGCCAAGGAGCTTGCCGTCAAGGCGAAGAAGGACGTCGCCGAGCTGCCGCTCGCCGAGCCAGGCCCCGCCGACGAGCAGAAGCAGGCGTCCTGAGCGGGTCGCTCCTGGCGTCGTACGACGACCCGGCGGCGCGCGCCGTCCGCGGGCGTCTGCTCAAGGCCCTCGGCGTGCTCAGGGCCCTGCTGCTCGCCAACCTGGTCGGTCTGAACCTCTACCGGCGCGACAACTTCGAGCACCCCACGGCCGCCGTGGTCGTGGTCGGCGTGCTGGTCGCGTGGACGGTGTTCGCCCTGTGGGCCTACGCCGAGCCGGCACGTCGTACGCCACTGCTGCTGGTGGTCGACCTCGCGTTCGCGCTGCTCGGGCTCGCGGTGTCGCCGTGGCTGAAGGGTGCGGACTTCAACGCCACGGTCGGCGGCTTCTGGGTGATGGGAGCCATGCTCGTCTGGTCCATTCAGTGGCGGGTGGTCGGCGGCCTGGTGGCCGCGGTCCTGCTGTGCGTCACCGATGTGCTCTCCCGCGACCACATCACCGAGAGCAACTACGGCAACCTCTTCCTGCTGATGATCGGCGGTCCGCTGATCGGGTACGTCGCCGACTCGCTCCAGCGGTCGGGCATGGCCGTCGCGGCGGCCGAGCGCGTGAACGCCGCCCAGGCCGAACGTGCCCGGCTCGCGCGCGCCGTGCACGACGGCGTCCTCCAGGTGCTCGCGCTCGTGCAGCGGCGCGGCGGTGAGCTAGGTGGTGAAGCGGCTGAGCTGGGCCGGCTCGCCGGGGAGCAGGAGAGCCGGCTGCGCGCGCTGATCCGCGCCCAGGACTCGATGGCCCCGCCGGCGTTCGGGGACACCGTCGACCTGGCCGTGGAGCTGGCCAGGCTCGAGGAGCACGGCGCCGTCACCGTCTCCCTGCCCGGCCTGGCGGTGCCGATGCCGGCCCATGCCGTGGACGAGATCGTCGCGGCCGTCTCGGCGTGCATCGCCAACACCCTCGCGCACGTCGGACGCAGCGCACCCTCGTGGGTGCTGCTCGAGGCGTTCCCGGACCGGGTCGTCGTCTCGGTCCGCGACGAGGGACCCGGCATCCCGGCCGGTCGGCTGGACGCCGCCGTCGCCGACGGGCGGCTGGGTGTCGCGGAGTCCATCCGAGGCCGGATCCGGGACCTCGGCGGCACCGCCGAGTTGACGACCGGCAGCTACGGGACCGAGTGGGAGCTCACCGTGCCGCGCGGCTGAGGACCTCAAGTCCTTGCCTTCGAGGCCAGTCGTTTCACGTGTCGAGAGGTAGCCGCGAGCTCCTCGTCGACTTCGCTTGCGAGGATCTGGCGCGACTGCGCTCGACTCGCAAGACGGACTTGGATCGCGTACACCAGGCAGAAGACTCCTACGAGGAGCAAGGGACCGATCGGCCAACTCTCCCTCAG
Organism: uncultured Actinomycetota bacterium; assembly: GCA_963782155.1. Lineage (GTDB taxonomy): Bacteria > Actinomycetota > Actinomycetes > Propionibacteriales > Nocardioidaceae > Nocardioides. Next base: position 108,061 of record CAWAIZ010000024.1, on the reverse strand, counting down.
GCTGTAGTAGAACGCGTTGTCGTGCCAGATCTCCTCCACAGGGAGGAAGACGTCGACCGTGGCGCCGAAGGCCATGGCGCAGAACTGGAGGACGAGCACGGGTGTCATCCATCTGCCGGGCCACGTGTCGCCCACGCGGTGCCACGTGAATGCGTACGCCGGCGTGGCCGCCATCACCAGCTCGATCCCGTGCCGATAGCCGTAGAAGCTGTCTCCTCCGGACGCCCGGATGATCCATGCCTGGACCAGGGTGTAGGCCAGTCCGCCGAGCAAGAGGGCGCGTGCCCAGTCGGGAACCTCCCTCCAGCCTCGGACCAGGGCCGGCGTCAGGACGATGAGGACCGGAGTCCACACGAGGATGCCTCGGTCGGGCGAGACCACGAGGACGAGCTCGCTGATGAGTCCCTTTCCAGCCTGACTGCCTGCTGGCCAAGATCTCGCTGCCGTACGACGAGATGGGGTTCCACGAGCCGTTCCACCAGCGGGTCCACACGCACACGAGACCCAGGCAGAGCGTGCTCACCAAGCCGGTCTGAACGACGATCCGAGGAGAGCGCCGCCACCAGCCGAGGAGCAGGCCGACGACCGCGACGATGACGGCCGCGTGGAGCCGTCCCCCAGAGAGCGACGCCACCGAAGAGACCGACCAGCCACCACCGTTGCCGGGCGGCTCCCCAGGCCATCCCGCCGATGCCGAGGACCGTGACGGTGTGTGGCCAGACGGCGTCTGCGGCCACCGTCCACACCGGCGTGCCGAACGCCAAGATTCCGCACGCCCACGCGGCTCGCCTGTCCGAGGTTCGGGTCCGTATCGCCAGAAACAACATGGTGATGCCCAGCGCGCAGGCCAGCGCAGCAGTGATCGCCCCGGGGACGACCGTCATGGTGTCGGCCTGGGCGATCCAGTAGGCCGGCAGGGCTATCGCGATCACACCCGGGAAGCGGCGCACGACCGTGTGACCGTTCTCCGCCTCCATCACCCATGTCGACTCCTCGGGATCGCCCTCGAGTCCCGGGACCGTCGATCCGTCCAGCCATGGGTCCCCCTCGTGCACCAGGTGCCACGAGGCGTAGTTCGCCGAGAAGTAGTCCCAGCTACCCTCGCCGTGCCGAGCCGTCACCCCGAACGCAATGAAGAGGAACGCGAACAACAGTGCCACGAACACGCGGGCATGGCGCACGCGGCGGCCGCTGGGGCTGATCCTCAGGCATGGCGGCGATTCTGCGGCATGCCTGACGCACGCGCAGCAGCTTGAGGCAAAACCCGTCCAGACGGTCGTGATCGCCGTCCTAGGATTCCTTCGACTCATCAGACCGCCGACGGGAACTGCTATGAAGCTCGTGGTTCAGGTGCCTTGCCTCAACGAGGAGGAAACGCTCCCGCCGTCCTGCAGTCGATCCCGCGCAGGATCGACGGGGTCGACGAGATCGTCGTCGTCGTCATCGACGACGGCTCGACTGACCGCACGGTCGAAGTCGCCCGCGCCAACGGTGTCACCCACTTCGTGCGTCACGCGCGCAACCGCGGCCTGGCCCGCTCCTTCCAGGACGGCGTCGACTACGCGCTCGGCATCGGTGCGGACATCGTCGTGAACACCGACGGCGACAACCAGTACCCGCAGGACCGATCCCCGACCTGGTTCGACCCATCGTCGAGGGTCGGGCGGACATCGTGATCGCCGACCGCCAGGTCCACCTCGTCGAGCACTTCTCGCCCGCGAAGAAGGCGCTGCAGAAGGTCGGCAGCCGCGTGGTGAACCGCGCGGCCGGTACCCAGCTGCCCGACGCCGCGAGCGGCTTCCGGGCCTACTCGCGCGAGAGCCTGATGCAGTTGAACACGGTCACCCGGTTCAGCTACTGCATGGAGTCGATCATCCAAGCGGGCAACAAGCGGATGAGGATCGAGTCCGTCCCGGTCGTCACGAACTCGAAGACTCGTGAGTCACGGCTGTTCAAGTCCACGCGTCAGCACGTGTTCAAGTCGGCCGCGGCCATCGTCCGTGCCTACATCATGTACAAGCCCTACGTGATCTTCGGCTGGGTCTCCGCGATCCTCGCCGTGCTCGGGATGGTGCCGTTCGTGCGGTACGCCGGCCTGGTCGCCGTCGGCGACGGCGGCGGGCACCTCCAGTCCCTGATCGCTCGGCGCCGTGCTCCTGATCCTGGCGTTCCTGTGCGTGATGCTCGGGATCATCTCCGACCTCATCCGCACCAACCGGATCCTCATCGAAGCCAACCTCGAGCACACCAAACGAGCCCGTTTCGAAGCGACCGGCATCGAGGACGAGGACGGCCACGGTCCCTGGATGCGTGTCGTCGGTTCATGACGTCATCCGTACGCGCACCCATGACGGGGGCGAGCCTGGCGTCAGGCCGCCATGGCCAGGGTCGACGCGTCCTTCACCTCACCAGCAACTATCCCCGATGGCCTGGCGACCGACGACCCCGTTCGTCCACCAGCTCGCCGTCGGCATGACCGAGCGAGGCTGGGATATCACCGTCCTCGCGCCGCACTTTCCAGGTGCCGCGCGGGAAGAGGTCATGGACGGAGTGCACGTGCATCGGTTTCGCTACCTGTTGCCTGAGTCCGCACAGACCCTGTGCTACGGGGGCGGCACGCTCGTCATCCTGCGGACGTCGAGAGCGGCGAAGCTCAAGGTGCCAGCCTTCGTGGCCGCCGAGTGGGCATCGACTGTGACTCGCCTGCGTCAGCGGACGGATCTCGTCCACGCTCACTGGCTCCTGCCGCAGGGCTTCGTCGCTGCGGGGAGCACCTGGCGGACTCCTTTCGTGCTGACCGTTCATGGGGGCGACGTCTTCGCGCTGCGTGGCAAGTTGCTGGACCGCTTCTCGCGCTTCGCGGTGAACCGGGCAGCGGGCGTCACGGTCGGGAGCTCTGTCACCCACGAGTCCGTCGGGGCCCTCGCAGGCACGGCTGACAACATCTCCTCGATCCCGTTCGGCGTCGACATGCGCCGCGCGGCTAACCCAGCCGTGGTGGCCCACCTTCGGGGCCAGGTGTCTGCTGCCGGTGGGCCGCTCGCCGTCTTCATGGGGCGGATCGTCGAAGAGAAGGGCGTGATGGACGCCATCGCAGCCGTGGCGCTCCTCCGGGCCTCGCTCCCGACTCTTCGCCTGGCGATCGTCGGGACCGGCCAGGACGTGCCTCGTGCCCGTGCGCTCGCCGTCGACTCGGTGTGGAAGATCTCATCGCGTTTCCCGGCTGGGCGGATCCCGCTGAGGTACCTTCCTGGCTGGCCGCTGCCGACATCGTCCTCGCTCCGAGCCGCGTCGGTTCCGACGGTTGGCAAGAAGGACAGGGCATTGTGATCATCGAGGCCATGGCGCAGGCCAGGCCGGTCATAGCTACCCACACAGGAGGAATCGCCGACGTGATCCAGGACCACGTCACCGGTCGTCTCGTCGAGCCGGCAAACCCCGAGCAGTTGGCAGGAGCCATCCGCGATCTCCACGAGTTCCCCGTGGAGGCCTCGGCGATCGGGCAACGCGGTGCAGCGCTGGTCCGGTCCCGGTTCGACTGGACTCACACCCTCGACGGCTTCGACGACCTGTATCGGCGCACGATCGGCGGCCGTCGATGATGCGTGACGATCGAACGGGTGAGGCGGCCGACTTCGACCCGCGCACGTACTGGGAGAGACGTCTCGACGCCGAGTGGACCCAGGAGGGTGTCGGGCACACCAGCCTCGGCCGCAATTTCAACAAGTGGCAGTACCGGCTACGGCAAGATCGTTTCGCGCAGGTCGTGAAGGCTGCGGGAATCCGGCCCGACGCCGCGCGGATCCTCGACGTCGGTAGCGGCACGGGCGAGTACATCCGCGCCTGGGAGGCCCTGGGCGCCAAGGACGTGACCGGAATGGACATCACGGAAGCAGCCGTAAACCGGTTGAGGGAAGTCTTCCCCGGCAGGAGTTTGGTCCGTGGGGACATCACCGACGACGTTCCCCACTTTCCCCTGGCGAGCTTTGACGTCATCTCCTGCATGGACGTGCTTTTCCACGTCACCGAGGACCCGAGGTACGACGCTGCTCTCCTGCACGTGGGTCGCCTGCTGAAGCCCGGAGGTATGCTCGTCTGGTCGGACTTCTTCGTGCACGGGAGAGAGACGACGGGTGGGCACATCGTCTGGCGCAAGCTCCAGCGTGCGGAAAGTGCCGTTGCGGCTGGCGACATGGAGGTGGTGCGCCGAGAGCCGCTCTTCTGGCTGCTGAACGAACCTCGTGACAGGCGACTGCCGGGTGTCTTGCCGGCCTGGAAGGCTGCGATGTGGCTCGCGTCGCGGAACGAGCGTGTGGCTGACTCGCGGGGTCGCTCATGTGGCGTCTGGATCGACGGCTGACGGCGTGGCGTCAGGAGAGCCCCTCGACGGATCATGGTGTGTCGACGACGTGGGGTTGAATCGGCTTGAGAGCTCCGATGCAAAGGCGCCGGATCGCTGTGCGCTTCATCGCCATCGCAGGCCTCGTGGGTTCTTGTGGTCTCGCGGGCAGAACCACGTGGGTCCGCCGGTCCGAGCTCGGGGTCGCCGTTGAGAACGTCGGCCTCCTGCCCGTCATCGCAAGACTTCGGGTTCTCGTTGATCGCTGCGTTCTCCAACTGGCCCATCTGGAGGAACGTGCTGTCGTCCCTCCAGGCTGACCTGCCAGCCGTCGACTCGGCTCGGTTGTTCTTCGTCAGTCAGCTCGGCAAGTACCTGCCCGGGGCCATCTGGCCGATCGTCGCGCAGACGGAGGCGGCTCGTCGATACGGCGCGTCTCGGACGACGGTCGTCGGTGCCAACGTGATCGCGATCCTCTTCAGCTCGGCCGTCGGGCTCACGATTGCCGCCATCACCTCTGCCGCTCTCCGGGCCGGGCCTGCTTGCCGACTACTGGTGGATCTTGCTCGTGATCCCTGCTCTGGGCATGGCAGTCCACCCCCGCCTCGCCCCCCGCATCATCAATCGCATCCTGATCGCCCTGCACCGACCGACCATCGGTCTCCGCCGCGAGCTCGTGTCTTCGTCCGCCCTGGGGGCTGGTCGTGCATCGTGTGGTTGGCGCTGGGCGGGCATATCGCGAGCTTGGCGCTGCCCCTGGTGGGAGGGGGGAGGGACACGGTCCTGCTGTCGACGGGTGCCATGGCGGTCGCCGTTGTCGCCGGCGTGCTGGCGATTCCCCTCCCTGCGGGATCGGGGTGCGTGCGTCATCCTCAGGGCAATCCTGATGACGAGTCTGAGCAGCGCCCAGGCACTGTTGGTCGTGATCGCCTCTCGCTTGATGCTGATAGCCGTTGACCTCGTGCTCGCCATGCTGGCATTCATGATTCGCAATCGCGTCGCGTCGATCAGCCCTTCCGCGGGGTGAGCAGGAAGATCATCGTCGGGCTGAGTCGGCTGAACGCCCGGAGCAAGCCGTCAGGCACGCGATCGAGTACCTTCGTGACCGTTCCCCTCCCCTCCGTGGCAGCAAGGTCACGCAGTGCGTGGTCGTCTCGTCCGTGTAGGAGAGGCCGGCACGCTCGAACGATCGGCGAATCGCCTGGGGACCGTACGGATCCACGTCGTAAACCTGACCCGACCGACCCTGCGAAGCACCCAGGAGCGCAGCGGGCGCGGCGGCCACGACAGCAGCGGCACGCGGAGTGCGGTTCCACCATCGCCCACCGGGACGGGGTCGCCGGTCGCGACACCCGTCGAGCTCAACACCCGCGCTATCTCGGCGAGATGCTGCTGCTGTTCGGCGCGGCCGCCGACATGCTCCACGACGTGATTAGAAACGACAACGTCAAAAACAGCATTTGGAAAGGGAAGACTCGACGCCGCGGACGAGCGTGAACGTGTAACCCTCCGCAACGACCCGGGTATCCATCGTGTCGATGCTGTCGACGTGGCCTGTCGGGCCCACTTCGTGGACGATGGCCCGGGGGATGACGCCTGTTCCCGTGCCGATCTCGAGAACGCGCGCGCCGGCCAGGGGGTGCGCCCGCCGGAGGGCCCGAATGATCTTCTCCGCCTTCGCCTCACGTTCGGCGACATCCAGCGGCATGTACTGACGCCATCCGCCGTCCGGCTCGGGTTGCGCGTCGGGTGCGCTCATGGAGGAGACACTAGGCCCCGCGTCGCCCGAGCACAGGGAGTAAGGCGACGCCGTCGAGACGGCGGTGTCGTGACTCGGAAGTCCTAGGCTCGGTCTCCGTGACCATTCACTCCGACCACCCGTTCCGGGAGCCCGAGCCGGACAAGGTCAGGGAGCTGCGCGGCCGGCTCGGCGGAGCGGTGACCCTGTGGACCTCGGGCGTCGGGGACGACGTGTTCGAGTGGGCGGGCCTGACGGTCAGCTCGGTGCTGGTGGCGAACGGCGAGCCCGCTCGCCTGCTCGCCCTGCTGGATCCGGACAGTGACCTGGCGGTGGCGCTCACGTCGACGGGGCGGGCCGTGGTGGCGGTGCTGACGTGGGAGGACCGCGACCTCGCCGACGCCTTCGCTGGGACGGCCCCGGCACCCGGCGGGCCGTTCCGCCAGGCGGCGTTCACGGGCTCCCCGTGGGGGCCGCGGCTGGCGAGCGCGACGACCTGGGCCGGCGTACGACTGGAGTCGTCGACCCCGATCGGCTGGTCGTCGTTGGTGACGTGCCTGATCGACGAGGTGACGGTCGGGGAGGGCGACGCACTGATCCATCGGCGAGGGCGCTACCAGAGGCCCGCGGGCCTGTGACCGGGCTAGGGTGCCCGCCATGACCGAGGAGCCCACGGGTGCGGCGCGTATCCGGGTGATGGTCGTCGACGACCACCCGATGTGGCGCGACGCCGTCGAGCGGGACCTCGCGGCGGCAGGGTTCGACGTGGTCGCCGTGGCGGCCGACGGCGACCAGGCCCTCGCGCGCTTCCCGGCGGCGCGCCCGCAGGTCGTCGTGCTGGACCTCCAGATCCCTGGTCCCAACGGCGTGGAGGTGACGGCGAAGGTGCTCGAGCAGGACCCGTCCGCCCGGGTGCTCATCCTCTCGGCGTCCGGCGAGCAGGACGACGTCCTCCAGGCGGTGAAGGCCGGCGCGACGGGGTACCTCGTGAAGTCGGCCCACAGTCGCGAGCTGGTGGAGGCGGTCACCCGGATCGCGGCAGGCGACACCGTGTTCACGCCGGGGCTGGCGGGCCTGGTGCTCGGGGAGTTCCGACGCATGCTGGAGCCGTCGAGCAAGGACCCCGCGACGCCCGAGCTGACCGAGCGGGAGACCGAGATCCTCAAGATGGTCGCCAAGGGCATGTCCTACAAGGCCATCGCCGAACGGCTGGTCATCTCGCACCGCACGGTCCAGAACCACGTGCAGAGCACGCTGCGCAAGCTGCAGATGCACAACCGTGTGGAGCTCACCCGCTACGCCATCGAGCAGGGGCTCGACGATGACGACGACGAGTGAGCCGGTCGCGCCGCTCGTGTCGGCGTACCTCGCCTTCCTGGGGTACGACGACCGGCCCGGGGTCTCCGTCGAGGAGCTCACCGAGCTGCATCGCCGGCACCTGGCGGCGGTCCCCTACGAGAACCTGGAGATCATGCTCGGCCGTCCGCCGTCGGTGGCGCCGCTCGACTCGCTCGCGCGGGTCGCGCGGGTCGGGCGCGCCGGGTACTGCTTCCACCAGAACGGCGCCCTGGAGACGGCGCTGACCGACCTCGGGTACGACGTGACCCGCCGGGCCGGTCACGTCTGGACCGACGAGGACGACCGCTGGAGCGGCAGCCTGAACCATCTTGTGCTGGTCGTGTCCAGACTGCCGACCGACGACAACCCCGGCGGCTCCTGGTGGCCCGACGTCGGGCTCGGCGACGCGATCGGCGAGCCGCTCCCGCTCGTGGTGGGGGAGTACGAGCAGGGCGGGTTCGAGTACGCCATCACCGAGGTCCGCGAAGACGGCTGGTCCTTCCGCGCCGACAAGCAGGGAAGCTTCCTCGGCGTGGAGACCTCGCCGCCGCCGTCGCTCGCCGACGTGGACGCCTGCCACCGGGCGCTGTCCACGCCGCCGGAGGGGCGGTTCGCCCGGGTGCTCGTCGTCCAGCGCCGGATGCCCGACCGTGTCGACGTGGTGCGCGGCTGCGTCGCGCAGACGGTCACTCCGGGTGGTCAGACGGAGCGGGAGCTGACGACGTACGACGACTGGCATGGCGCGATCGCGGACGGGTGCGGTCTGTCGCTGACCGGTGTGGGCGAGGAGGAGCTGCGGGCGCTGTTCGAGCGGCAGCGGGTCCTGCACCGCGAGTGGCTGGCGGCGGAGCGATCATGAGCGACGACCTGCTGGACATCGCCGACGAGCTGTACGGGCTGCCGATGGCCGACTTCACGCCGGCCCGCGACGCCAAGGCCAAGGGGCTGAAGGGCACCGACCTGGCCGCGCCGGTGAAGGCGCTGAAGAAGCCGACGGTCGCCGCGTGGGTGGTGAACATGCTGGTCCGTCACGAGACCGAGCAGGTCGACCAGGTGCTGGCCGTCGGTGCGGCGCTGCGCGACGCGGCCGAGTCGCTGGACGGCAAGGAGCTCCGCGAGCTGACCAAGCAGCGACGCCAGCTGACCAGCGCCGTGACGACCCGGGCCCGCTCGGTCGCAGGCACGTTGGGGCTCAAGGTGACCCAGGCCGTCGCCGACCAGGTCGAGGGCTCGCTGACCGCCGCCATGCTCGACGCCGACTGCGCCAAGGCGCTGCGCAGCGGCCTGCTCATCAGCGCGATGGCCAGCACCGGCGTCGGGGAGTCGATGGCCGGCGCCGCGGTGGCCCTGCCCGAGGCTCTCGGCTTCTCGGCGACCTCCGCGCCCGCGGTTGCCGACGCACCCACCGGCCGCCCCGACCTCAAGGTCGTGCCCGATCCGGACGCCCACGCCAAGAAGCTGGCCGCGGCCGAGGCCGCCCTCGAGGCCGCGTCCTCGGCCGAGGAGGCGGCCCGGGCGACGTACGACGAGACCGACGGCGCCGTGACGGAGCTCGAGGCCCGCTCGCTGCAGCTCCAGGGTGAGATCGAGGAGCACCAGCGCGCGATCGCCCGGTTGGAGGAGACCACGGAGGAGGTCGAGGAGGAGCTCGACGAGGCGGAGGAGGCGCGCACCGAGGCGCGGACCTCGCTGCGCAAGGCCGAGCAGGCCCGCGAGCAGGCACAAGTCACGCTTGGGCGGCTCAGGAAGGCGCGTTAGTTTGGTCGGAGTCGGTCGGACGAACCCGCCACCTGCGCGAGGTAACTAGGCCCGTCTCGGGCGCGGTGCGAAGGCTAATCAGAAGGCCTGGCGCGACCACGAGCACTCCGGCGACCAAGAGCACCCAGTGCGCAACGGGTGCGGGGATGACTGCTGCCTTGTGAAGTAGCCAGGCTGTGAGACCCACGAGGGGAATGTTCCACACGGGGAGCGCGAGGCGTGGGAAGCGGCACAGTCGTCCCCAGGGTACGAAAGCTGACGTAGACGACGACATTGCCGGCGAAGAGGATGCCCAACGAGAGCCCGATGGCGAAGTGGAAGACGCACAGGACGGCCAGCCACCTTCGGAAGGCAACCATCGACCAAACGGTGAACACAAGGCCGATCTCGAGGATCAAGGTGAGGTAGTCCTGGACTTTCCAGGCCCATCCTGGCGTCACGGTGAACAGCCAGTCGCCGAGAGGTCCGGTTCGATCGATCTGGACGAACGCGAACATCACGCGACGTGTTGCGTGCGTGCCGAGATCCGTCCATCCTCCGCTTGCGAACTTGGCCATGCCAGCTGTCAGCATTGCTAGGCCGATCGTCCAGGCGAACAGGCGCATTACCCAAGGCGAATCGTGACCGCCCGACCAGCCAGCGGCCGCGAGGAAGAGTGGGGCGATCACGAACAGAATGTCGTGGTCGACTTTGCCTATCGAGTAGGTGAATCCGAGGCCCGCGAGCTGGGCAAGCGTGATGGTGATGGACGCGGCGACGATCCACTTTCCGAGGAGGAGTGCCGCTGCCGCCATGCCGATCAGAAGTTCCAGCGCGACAAGAACAGCGATTGGTGGCGGTCCCGTCATCAGAGCTATCGGTCCCGGCGGCGGGTTCCATAACGTTGCGGGATAGTCCCCGACCCAGGCGAAGCTAGGGAGTGTCAACAGGACGATGGTTGCGTACAGAATTCGGTAGCGCGAGAGGTCGGTGGCGGTCATCGGAACCGGAAAACCTCCTGCTGCAAGACCTCTTGGCCGACTGACCACGTGACGCGCAACTCAGATGCGTCGCCGTCGACGAGCGGTGCGATCTTGCGAGCCAACCAGTCACAGACTCTCGGGTCGGAGCATCTGCCCAGCTTAAAAGCCCCGCCGAGAGGTCGTACTCCTTCGCCAGAAGGGACGAAAAGCTTGAGAGGGTTGATGCGCTGTTCACCGCGGTCGGTACTGACGATGTAGTCAACGCGGGTGGACTCAGCTTGGTCTACATCCTTGGGGACCCCGAAGGGCGGCTGGAACAGGCCAGGGTACGGTTCTCTGTCCTGGGAGCCAGGACGCCGAGTCCAGCAATCCAGATGGCCAGGATCGCTAGGTACCACACAAGTTTTATCACCGTTTCCTCCCTCGGGAGAGTACGGCGCCAGCGCCCCACTGGAGGCAAATCTGGAAGCGTGGCCCCACGGCCCTGGTGGAGGACGTGTCCCCGGCCCGGAAAGCCAAGAGTTCGTGCTGGCGCGCGACGCCAAGAGCGACCTGCTGAGACGGGTACATGCGGCTCAGCTCGCCACGAAGCAAGGCGTTCCGTCATGCACGCATTCGAGCCGCAAGTTGTGGTTAGGTTTACAGGGACTTTGCGCTTTCTCTGCCCCCTACGAGCCGTGCATCAGGGGAGCCGGCACACCGGGGTGCCGCCGGGCATCCGGTGGCGGTTCCGCGCGACCAGGCGGTAGACCGCGTCGGCCAGGGGACGGACGACAGGCACGAGCAGGATGTGTCCCGCCCACGCCGGCACTCCGCCGCGGACGACGAGGGCACGGCCGATGGCTCTCGAGGAGTGCTCGACCGGCTCGTCATCCTGCAGCCACCAGACGGACGTCGACACCTGGTCGACGGTGAGCCCGACGGCGTCGAGGTCGAGGAACTGCCAGGGCACGATGGCGACGCGGTCGCCCTTCGCCAGCCAGTCGGCCGACGTGGTGCAGAAGCCGCAGTCACCGTCGAAGACGAGGCGCCCGGTCATGGTTCCAGTGTCCCAGCCCGGAGGTGGTCAGGCCCAGTCTTTGGATCTTTCGACGGCCTTCAGCCAGAGCGCGTGCGCGGCGTCGGCCTTCGAGCGGTCGGCGGCGGGTTCGAAGGACTTGTCGAGCTGCCAGGTCGCGCGGAGGTCGTCGGTGGAGTCCCAGACGCCCACGCCCAGTCCGGCCAGGAAGGCGGCGCCGAGGCCGGTGGTCTCCACGATCCGCGGGCGCTGCACCACGCGCCCGACCTGGTCGGCCTGGAGCTGGCAGAGCAGGTCGTTGGCCGACGCGCCGCCGTCGACGCGGAGCGGGGTGTCGCTGTCGCCCGGCATTGTCTCCAGCACGTCGCGTACCTCGAAGGCGATCGCCTCCAGCGTCGCCCGGACGAGGTGCGCGCGGGTCGTGCCACGCGTGATGCCGAGGATGGTGCCGCGGGCACGCGGGTCCCAGTGCGGGGCGCCGAGTCCGGTGAGTGCCGGCACGAACACCACGCCGTCGGAGTCCTCCACGCTCGCCGCCACCGCGGCCGTCTCGGCCGCCGAGCCGACGATCTGCAGCCCGTCGCGCAGCCACTGGACGGCCGCACCGGTCACGAAGATCGCGCCCTCCAGCGCGTAGGTCAGCACACCGTCCGGGGAGCGCCAGGCGGCCGTCGACAGCAGCCCGGCGTCCGACCGCTCCAGCGACGTACCGGTGTTGGTGAGGATGAACGAGCCGGTGCCGTAGGTGCACTTGGCGTCGCCGGGGTCGAAGCACGTCTGCCCGAACAGCGCCGACTGCTGGTCACCGGCGATCCCGGCGATCGGCAGGGACAGGTCGCAGAACACCGAGGCTCCGTCGAGGCGACCTCGCCCCAGCTCGGCACCAGGTCGGGCAGCGCGTCCCGGGGTACGCCGAACAGCGAGCAGAGCTCGTCCGACCAGTCGCCGTCGGCCAGGTCGAAGAGCAGCGTGCGGGAGGCGTTCGAGACGTCGGTGACGTGCCAGGTACCCCGGGTCATCCGGGCGATCAGGTAGGAGTCGACCGTCCCGACGGCGTACCTCCCGGACTCGACGAGGGCCCAGGTGTGTGGCTCGTTCTCGGCCAGCCAGACGAGCTTGGTGCCGGAGAAGTACGGGTCGAGGCGCAGTCCCGTGAGCTCGGTGACCCGGTCCTCGTGCCCCTCGGCGCGGAGCCGGTCGCAGATGTCGGCCGTGCGCCGGTCCTGCCACACGATGGCTCGTCGCGGGGACCCGAGCGTCTCGCGGTCCCAGACCACGATCGTCTCGCGCTGGTTGGTGATGCCCACGGCGCGCAACTGAGAGGCATCGACCCTGGTGAGGACCTCGCGGACCGACTCGAGCGTCGCCTGCCAGATCTCCTCGGGCGCGTGCTCGACCCACCCGGCCTGGGGGAAGTGCTGGGCGAACTCCTGGTAGCCCTTGGCCACCACCGACCCGGCCTCGTCCACCACCAGGGCGGTCACGCCGGTCGTGCCGGCGTCGATGGCGAGGACCGTCATGGGGCCTCCGACGACGACTCCGTGCCGCGCAGGATCTCCAGCACCTTCTCGTCCAGCCACTCGCCGTGCGGGTCCGCGCGCATCTCGTAGTTCTCGGTGCCGACCCAGGCGTTCAGGTCGGGGAAGCCGAGCGCCTTGATCTTCTCGTCGACCTCGCGCTTCTCCTCGTCGGTGAGGAAGACCTTCTCCTCCTCCGTCGACGCGGTCAGGTAGAGGTCGTTGAGGTCGAGCAGCCGCGCCAGCTCGGTGACCGGGTCGGTGTGGTCGTCGACGCGGAGGTCGACGGCGATGTCGTCGCCGCCGGCGTACCCCGCCCCCTCTTGTACGACGAGGATGGCGGCCGACTGCCGTCCGCGGCTGTCACCGCCGGCGTCGTCGCCGGCGGTCAGCGCCGCGAGCAGCCGGCGCGCGAGCGGGGCGTCGTCGTCGCTGGTCTGCCACGCCGCCTCCATCGCGAGCACCACGTCCTCGCCGGCCAGGATGTTGCCCTGGATGGCGTATCCCTCGCCGGTGAGGCTGCCTGCCCACGTCATGCAGGCCGGCCCGGTGTGGCTGGCCGCGCTTCCCTCGACGTCGACGATGCCGACCTGGCGGGAGTCGCGACCCGGGTCGTCCTCGATCAGGCGCTGGAGCGCGACCGAGGCGGTGGCGCCGTCGTCGAGGTGCGCGAGCGCCTGGCCCTTGTACGCCACGTTGGCGTCGGCCTGGGTGGCGATGGCGCCGACCCCGGCGACGGCCGCGGGGACGGCCGACCCGACGGCGAGGAACTTGGAGGCCACGGCCACGCCCCACGACTCCCCGTCGGCGGAGCGGGCCACGATCGAGAACGTCATGGCGCGACGATAGCGATGGTGGTTTCGAGGCTCGCAACCTCGCACCTCAACCGCCGAAAGCGGCTTGCCCTCAACCAGGGTCGAGGTTGCACGATGGTCGGATGCTCCAGAGGCTCGGTTTCCCGCAGGTCGGTCGACACCGCCGGTTCGTGACGGCGATCGGCATCGACGCGGTCGGGTCGGGGATCTGGATGCCGGTCTCGATGATCTTCTTCCTGGCGACCACGGACCTCTCGCTCGTGCAGGTCGGCCTCGCTCTGTCGCTGGCCTCGTTGTTGTCGCTCCCGGCTGCGGTGCTCGTCGGGCAGCAGGTGGACCGCTTCGGCTCCAAGACCATCCTCCAGGCCGGCAACGCCCTGCAGGCCGCGAGCTTCGTGCTGTACCCGTTCGTCGACCAGGTCTGGTCGGTGGCGCTCGTGGTCAGCGTCTCGGTGATCGGCCGGACCGCCTTCTGGGGCTCGTACTCGCCGATGGTGACGCTGATCGCACCGCCGGGGGAGCGGGAGAAGTGGTTCGGCTTCCTCGGGGCGCTCCGCAATGCGGGGTTCGCGATCGGCGGCGTGGTCGCGGGAGCCGCGCTCACGGTCGACGCCACCTGGCTCTACTACGCCGTCGCGTTGCTGAACGCCGCGTCGTACCTGTTCTCCTACGTCCTCCTGTCCGGCGTCAGCGCCCACGAAGCTCGGTCCGAGACGCACGCCGACCCGGCGGAGGTGGTCGGCGGCTGGGGGACCGTGCTGCGCGACCGCGGCTACCGCTGGCTGGTGGCGAGCAACTTCTGCTACGCGATGGCCTCGGCCGTCCTCAACGTCGCGATCCCGGTGTACGTCGTGGAGATGCTCGGGCTGCCCGGGTGGGTCTCGGCCACCGTCTTCGTGATCAACACGCTGCTGATCGGCGTCGGCCAGGGGCTGGTGGTGGCCCGGATGACCGGTGCCGTGCGGTCCCGGATCGTGGCGCTGGGGCTGTGCCTGTCGGCCGCGTCGTTCCTGGTGCTGCTCGGCGCCGAGCCGCTCGGAGTGGGGGCGGCTGTGGTGGTGGTGCTCGTCGGGGCGGTCGTCTACACGCTGGGGGAGCTGGTGGCCGGTCCGGTGCTCGCGACGCTCGCGGCGGAGTCGCCGCCGGCGGCGCTTCGTGGGCGGTACCTGGCGACGTACCAGCTGTCCTGGAACGTCGCGACCGGCGTCTCGCCGCTGCTGTACGCCTGGCTGCTGGATCTCGGCAGCGCGCCCGCGTGGCTGGGCATGACCGTGATCGCGCTGGCGGGTGCGGCGATGACCGTGCCGATGCGCCGGCGGCTGGACCATGCCGGCCGCGTGGTCACGAACCGGGCGGATGCTGTTCCTGCGTCGTGACGGAGGAGCCGGGCAGCACCAACAACGCCGGGCCTGGAGGTAGGACCCGGCCATCGGGAGCAACAGGTAGAACGCGATGCCCGCCAGCCACAGTCGGCGCGATCGGGCCGCATACACGGTCAACGCGGCCGCCACCACGAGCCGCCCGGACTTCAGCATGCTGTCACCCGAGTGGTTCAGCAGGAACCGGAGCCACTCCGCCCACAACCAGGTTCCAGGGCGTAGCTGGCCTGCACCAGGCGAAGATCGATGACGCGTCGCCTCCACGACCCGACGCCACTCGCTGTTGCTCAGCCACCACGCGATCATCACGAACGACGGCGTGATCTTCGTCAGCGCCGCGGGTGCACGAGCCATGACCTGACGGTTCGTCAACGCCAGCACCGCGCACACGCACAGCAACGGGGTGATGTTCGCCACGAGCACGGCGGGCCAGCAGATCATCAGCACGGGAACTCGCCACCGCCAGGAGAGCGGCGTGGACAGCCACCAGAACGCAATGCGTCCGCCAGCATCCAGACGGTCAGGAACGCGGGCCACGGAATCAACGCGAGAACGCGCATCACCTGGATGAACACCGGCGAGTAGAGCACGGCATCGACGTCGCCTGGCGAAGGCCGTAGGGTGCACCTGCCGGCCGCCGACCCAGTAGGCATGCGCATCGAGGCCCAGGTGGGACGGGCCGGCGGTGTACGCCCAGGTCGCGAAGCCGGCGAGTGCGAAGGCGCCGAGCCACAGGTGTGGCACGAGGATCTGGAGGGCGGCGTGCCTCAGGTCGCCGTCGCGGGCCCAGCGCTCAGTCGGGAGGAAGCGGACGCGATCCCGTACGACGGGCCTCTCGGACGGCACTGGATGCGCCGCGCGTCAGGAGGCGGCGCGCTCGAGCTGGTCGATGTGCGCCTGGGCGTGGGCCTCGTAGGCGTCGGTGCCGTCCTGCGCCACGACGCGCACCAGGCGGAGGCGGAACAGGAAGTCACCCACGCGGCTGAGGTGGGTGCCGTTGCGCACGGGCGTCTCCGGGTCGCCACCGGAGAGAAGCGCCCGGAAGGAGACCGAGTTGCCGCGGCGTACGGGCAGGACCTTCTCCAGCCGCAGGCTCGTGCCCGAGAGTCCGGCGATGACGATGACGTCCTGACCGGTCGCCGCCGAGAGCTCGGCGTACGACGGCACGGCACAGATGAGCGACATGATCCCCCCAGACCATCCGAAATCGGATCCCCCCGGATCCGCGACCAGCCTGCCAGGTCGGTGGTGGCGCCGTGGCATTTTCCGGAGAAAGGTCTAGACATCGAGGCGTCCGTCCGTCGTACGGCGACCGATGGCAGCGCCGGAAGGTCTGCTCTAGGCTCGACAAGCCCTGGAACGATCCAAGCGACTCAGGAGTTGGCCCCCACATGAAGGTTGGAGTGCTCACCGGAGGCGGGGACTGTCCCGGCCTCAACGCCGTCATCCGCGCCGTGGTCCGCAAGGGGGTGACCGTCCACGGCTTCGAGTTCGTCGGCTACCGCGACGGCTGGAAGGGCCCGCTCGAGGGCCTGACGATGAACCTCGGGATCAAGCAGTGCCGCGGCATCCTGCCGCGTGGCGGCACCATCCTGGGCTCCAGCCGCACGAACCCGTTCAAGATCGAGGGCGGCGTCGAGCGGATCAAGGACAACCTGGCGTCCGAGGGCGTGGACGCGCTGGTCGCGATCGGCGGCGAGGACACCCTCGGGGTGGCGACCAAGCTCGCCGATCTCGGGGTGAACGTGGTCGGCGTACCGAAGACCATCGACAACGACCTGTCGGGCACCGACTTCACCTTCGGCTTCGACACGGCGGTCAACATCGCCACCGAGGCGATCGACCGGCTGCACACCACGGCCGAGTCGCACCACCGCGTCCTGGTGGTCGAGGTGATGGGGCGGCACGCCGGCTGGATCGCCTTGCACGCCGGCATCGCGGGCGGCGCCAGCACGGTGCTCATCCCCGAGCAGCCGTTCGACATCGACGCGGTCTGCGAGCACGTCAAGAAGCGGTTCGAGACGCAGTACGCCCCGATCGTGGTGGTCTCCGAGGGTGCCCTGCCCAAGGACGGCGGCGACATGACGCTGGTCTCCAGCGAGCTCGACGCCTTCGGCCACGTCCGCCTCGGCGGCATCGGAGATCGGCTCGCCCATGAGATCGAGCAGCGCACCGGAGCCGAGTCGCGCGCCGTGGTGCTGGGTCACATCCAGCGCGGCGGTACCCCGAGCGCCTTCGACCGGTGGCTGGCGACGCGCTTCGGGCTGCACGCGATCGACGCGGTCGCCGACGGCGACTTCGGCACGATGGTCGCGCTGCGCGGCAAGAACATCGAGCGCGTCAGGCTCATCGAGGGCACCGGGGAGCTGAAGCTCGTGAGCCCAGCCGAATACGCGGAGGCCGAGGTCTTCTTCGGCTAGACAGGGGCCCATGGCCCCTCTGGCGTGGCGTCTGGCTCGTCGCCGCCGGTGTTGCGGTCGTGCTCACCGACGCTCTGCGCGGCCGCGTCGGTCGTCGTGCCCGGGCTGCTCGTCCGCGAGCTCGGCGGCGATCGCCGTGCGCAGGGCCGCCGCCCGAGAGCGCCACGACGGTGGTGTTCGTGGGTGGTCAGGTGGACGAGGTACGCGACGCCTTCGGTACGTGCGAGGTCGTCGACCACCTCGACAACGGCGTCGACGTCGACAACGAGGAGCAGGGTCAGCCGATCTCGGTGTGCCGCGACCGCTGCGGCCGTGGTCTGACATCTGGGCGGACTTGCAGCACCTGGACTGACCTCGGGACGTCATACGCGGGTGGTTTCGAGGCTCGTCGCTGGCGCTCCTCGCACCTCAACCACCGATGGTCCTCGCGTGGTTTCGAGGCTCGTCGCTCCTCGCACCTCAATCGGCGAACGGCGCGCTGGGCGGTTGCTCGCCTTTCCCGATGATCTGAGCCACCATGTCCGCACCTGACGCCTCGGACCCAGGAGCCGCCTCATGAGCACGAGCCAGCCCGCGGGCAGCTACGACGTCAACGACGACGAGCCCGACCTCCTCCGCGTGATGGGGCCCAAGCTCCTGCTGCTGTTCATCGTCGGCGACATCCTCGGGACGGGCGTGTACGCCCTCACCGGTGAGGTGGCGGGTGAGGTCGGCGGCGCGGCGTGGGCGCCGTTCCTGGTGGCGTTCATCGTGGCCACGATCACGGCGATGTCCTACCTCGAGCTGGTCACGAAGTACCCCCAAGCCGCGGGCGCCGCGCTCTACACGCACAAGGCGTTCGGCATCCACTTCCTCACGTTCCTGGTGGCCTTCACGGTCATGTGCTCCGGTATCACCAGCGCCTCGACGGCGAGCAACGCCTTCGCGGGCTTCCTCAACGACGGCTTCGACCTCGGCTTCGAGGCCGGCGGCTTCGGGCTGATGATCGTCGCGCTGGGCTTCATGGCCCTGGTCGCGGCGGTCAACTTCCGAGGTGTCGGCGAGAGCGTCAAGGCCAACGTGGTGCTCACGATGGTCGAGCTCTCCGGTCTGCTGCTGATCATCTTCGTGGGCCTGTGGGCGGTCACGCAGGGCGACGCCGACTTCTCGAGGGTCGTGGTCTTCGAGAGCTCCGACGACCGAGGCGTCTTCTTCGCGGTGACGGCCGCGACCTCTCTGGCCTTCTTCGCGATGGTCGGGTTCGAGGACTCGGTCAACATGGCCGAGGAGTGCCACGACCCGGTCCGCGACTTCCCGAAGGTGATGCTGACCGGGCTCGGCATCACCGGGACCATCTACATCCTGGTGTCGATCACCGCGGTGGCGCTGGTGCCGGTCGGCGACCTCACCGACCCCTCCAAGGGTCAGGCGCTCACCCAGGTCGTCGCAGCGGGCGCGCCCGACCTGAACTTCGACAAGATCTTCCCGTTCATCGGCATGTTCGCGGTGGCCAACTCCGCGCTGATCAACATGCTGATGGCCAGCCGGCTGCTCTACGGCCTGGCCAACCAGGACGTCCTGCCGCGCGTGTTCGGCGAGGTCCACGCCAAGCGCCGTACGCCGTGGGTCGCGATCATCGTCACCACCCTCATCGCCTTCGGCCTGATCATCTACGTCGTCCGCGCCAACGCCTCGGAGAACGGCGCCAAGACGGTGACCGATCTGGGCGGCACGACCGCCTTGCTGCTGCTGTGCGTCTTCACCGTCGTCAACATCGCGCTCCTCATCCTGCGCCGGCAGCCGGTCGAGCACGACCACTTCCGCGCGCCCACGTTCTTGCCGTACCTCGGCGCCGTGTCCTGCTTCTTCCTCGCGGGCCCGTGGGCCCGCACCGACGAGCAGATGGTCCAGTACAAGATCGCGGGCCTGTTGCTCGCGCTCGGGATCGTGCTCTGGGCGATCACCTGGATGACCAACCGCGGCGTGCGGGCCAAGAAGACGGGGTTCCGCGACATCGAGCACCTGGAGGATTAGAGGCCCCGGTTCGCTCCAGGGGTCTCGAGACGGTTGCTAGCGCAACCTCCTCGACCAGCGAGATCGGTACCGGTTCGCTGCGCGGGTCTCGAGACGGTTGCTAGCGCAACCTCCTCGACCAGCGAGCGAAGTAGGGACGGTTGCTAGCGCAACCCCCTCGACCAGCGAGCGAACTACCAGCGAGATCGGTACCAGCACGGTTGCCCCGGGGAGAGTGCGGGGAGGATCGTCACCGACATGAGAGCGCGGTGGGTGCTCGCGTGGGCGACCGCGCTCCTGTACCTCCTCGCGCTCCCGCTGGACCTCGTCGCCGAGCGGGCGAGCGGCTGGTACGCCGGCAGCGCGACCGAGGCAGTGATGTTCCAGCCCGGCATCATCGCGACGTTCGTGGTCGGGTGGCTGCTCGTCCTCCGCGGCGCCGGCGTGGTCATCGGCTGGCTGCTCCTCGCGAACTGGCTGGTCCTGGTCACGGTCGGGTTCGCCTCGACGTACGCCGGCTACGCGTACGGGACGGGTCATGACCTCCCGGGAGCGCGCTTCGGGGCTATCTGGGACACCCATGGCTGGCCGCTGCTCTTCGCTTCGTTCCTGGCCATCGCCTTCGTGGTGCCGGACGGCCACCTCCCGTCGCCCCGATGGCGGCCGGTGGCCCGGCTGGCACCCGTCTTCTTCGTCATGGTCCTGGTCGGCGGGCTCACGTCGCACCGCACGCTCGACCGACCCTGGGACCATGTCCGCCCGTGGGGGCTCCTCCCGGACTCCGTCAGCGAGCCGCTCTCGCTGGTGGGGCTGCTCGGGATGGTTGCGAGCATGCTGCTGGGGGCCGCGTCCGTCGTCGTCCGGTACCGGCGCGCGGACCTGACCATGCGCCGCCAGCTGAAGTGGATCGCGCTGGCGGGGCTGCTGCTCCCGATCGCGATCATCGGCGGTTCCCTCGACCCCACCGGCGACTCGTCGGGCCCGCTGACGTTCGTACCCTTGCTGCTCCTGCTGGTCGCGGTGCCTGCCAGTATCGGCGTCGCCGTGCTGCGCTACCGGCTCTACGACGTCGACCAGGTCGTCGCGACAACCGTCGTGTACGTCGCCCTCACCGCGCTGCTGGCGGTTGTGTTCGTGGGCGTCATCCTGTTGGGCGGGGTGCTGCTCGGAGGAGGCAGCCCGATCACGACCGCGGCCGCGACCCTCGGGGTGGCCGTGGCGTTCCGGCCGGTCCGGGCACGCCTCCAGCACGGCGTCGAGCGCACGTTCAACCCGCGGCGCTGGTCGGGTGACCAGCAGGTCGACACCTTCCTCGCCGATCTCCGCGCCGGCCGGCGCGAGCCCGAGTCAGTGGGGGAGATGCTCGGCGAGGCGGTCGGTGACGACAGCCTCCGGGTCTACTACTGGCTGCCGGGCCAGTCGGCGCACGCCGACGTCCTCGGGACCCTGCTCCCCGACCTCCCGGTCGAGCCTCCCGGCCGCACCCCCGTACGCCGCGGGGACCTGCCACTCGGCACGGTCGTGCACGTCGACCGGGCCGCCGTACGTCGCGAGCTCGAGCGCCTCCTCGTCCGGGCCGGGCTGGCCGTCGAGATCGCCCGGCTACGGGTGGAGGTGCTCTGGCAGCTGGCTGAGGTCGAGCGCTCTCGGACCCGGATCGTGACCGCCGCGCTGGACGAGCGACGCCGACTCGAACGCGACCTCCACGACGGCGCCCAGCAGCAGCTGGTCGCCATCGGTCTCGACCTCCGGCACCTGCAGACCGGCCTGGACGCCGCGTCGCCGCTGCGCTCCCAGCTCGACGACTCCGTGCGCCGCCTCGGCGACGCCATCCGTGAGCTGCGCGAGCTCGCCCACGGCGTCCGTCCCTCGACACTCGACGCCGGCCTGGGTCCGGCGCTGGCGGAGCTGGCCGGCCGGACCTCGGTACGCACGGTCCTGGACGTGACCGGTGAGAGGTTCGCGGCCGAGGTGGAGGCGGCGGCGTACTTCGTGGTGAGCGAGGCGCTCACCAACGCGCTGAAGCACGCGACGCCCGCCTCGATCGAGGTGCTCGCCGACCGGATCGACGGCCGGCTCGTCGTGACGATCGTCGACGACGGGCCGGGCGGTGCGGTGTCCAGGCCGGGACGAGGGCTGGCCGGCATGGCCGACCGCGTCGAGGCGCTCGGGGGGACCCTGCAGGTGGCCGACGGGCCGCGCGGCGGCACCCGGGTTCGGGCGGAGCTGCCGTGCGAGTAGTCGTCGCGGAGGACCAGGTGCTGCTGCGTGAGGGGCTCGCGCGGCTGTTCCGCGACGCCGGTCACGAGGTGGTGGCTTTGGCTGGGGATGCGGACGAGGCCCGCCTCGCGGTGGGCGACACGGTGCCCGACCTGCTCGTCGCCGACATCCGGATGCCGCCGACCTTCGGGGAAGAGGGTCTCGAGGTCGCCCGCTGGGTGCGCGAGCACCACCCTGGCGTCGGCGTGCTGATGTTGTCCCAGCACGTGTACGGCGGCGTGGTCGACCTGGTCTCCGGGCGCGGGTTCGGGTACCTGCTCAAGGACCGGGTCCTCGACATCGCCGACTTCCTGGACGCGGCGCAGCGGGTCGCGTCCGGTGGGTCGGCACTGGACCCGGAACTGGTCGCGACGCTCGTGCGACGCGACGACGACGCGCTGGAGAGGCTCAGCGTGCGCGAGCGTGAGGTGCTGGGCCTGATGGCCGAGGGCCTGACGAACGCCGGCATCGCCGCCCGGCTCGTGGTCAACGAGCGCACCGTGGAGTCCCACACCCGCAGCGTGTTCATGAAGCTGGACCTGCACGGGGACGGTGACGGGCACCGGCGGGTGCAGGCCGTCCTGTCCTACCTGCGAGTGCGGTAGCGCGCCCGATCTCGACACGCCGCTCGTCCCTCGCGGCGGCTCGATCACCGAGAGTCGGTCGGTGTCAGTACGCACCCGAGGTCCGGTGCTCGCCGCGATGCCGCCTGGTCGCGGGTCTCCTAGCGTCGTCGGCATGACCAACTACTCCTCGACCCGTGGCGTCGACATCGCCGCCCAGTCAGCTGCCAGGCCCGCCCGCACGTCGTACGTCGCCCTCGTCCTCGGCGTCCTGTCGGTGCCCGGCTCCATCCTGACCTGGGACTCCGGCCTTCCCGGCGAGGGTTTCGTCTGGGGGCTTCCCCTCGCCGTGGCCGCCGTGGTCGCCGGGTCCGTCGCGCTGCGGGGGCGCGCGGCGGGCCGGTGGGCCGCGGTCACCGGGCTGGTCCTCGGCGGGGCGATGGCGCTGATGATCGTGCTCTGGACGGCGTTCGGTTCCTGACCCCGTCCGCCGCGTACCCTGAGGCGGTGAACTCACCGCCGACCGAGCGCGTCGCCACCGAAGGGCTGGTGCCCTCCCTGGCGGACCTGCACGCCCTCGGCGCGGCCCAGCAGCCGACGTACCCCGACCCGCAGGCCGTCGACGCAGCCGTCAGCCGGCTGCGCACGATGCCGCCGCTGGTGTTTGCGGGGGAGTGCGACGAGCTCAAGGCGAAGCTGGCCGACGTCGCACGCGGCAAGGCGTTCCTGCTCCAGGGCGGCGACTGTGCCGAGACCTTCTCCGGCGTCACCGCCGACAACGTGCGCAACAAGCTCCGGGTGCTGCTGCAGATGGCGGTGGTGCTGACGTACGCCGCCTCGGTGCCGGTCGTGAAGGTCGGCCGGCTCGCCGGCCAGTACGCCAAGCCCCGCTCGTCGGACGACGAGACGCGCGACGGCGTGACCCTGCCGGCCTACCGCGGCGACGCGGTCAACGGCTACGAGTTCACCCCCGAGTCGCGCGCGCACGACCCGGCGCGGCTGGTCGAGGTCTACCACTCCTCGGCGGCCACCCTGAACCTCGCGCGCGCGTTCGTCACCGGTGGTTACGCCGACCTGCGCCAGGTGCACACCTGGAACACCGACTTCGTCAAGGAGTCGAGCGTCGGCCAGCGCTACGAGCGGGTCGCCAGCGAGATCGAGCGGGCATTGACCTTCATGCAGGCCATCGGCGCCGACCCCGACGAGTTCCACCGGGTCGACTTCCACACCTGCCACGAGGGCCTGCTCCTCGACTACGAGCACGCCATGACCCGGATCGACTCGCGCACCGGGGCGCCGTACGACGTGTCGGCACACTTCGTCTGGATCGGGGAGCGCACGCGCCAGCTCGACGGCGCGCACGTCGAGCTGTTCCGCCACATCCGCAACCCGATCGGCGTCAAGCTCGGCCCGACCACGACACCCGACGACGCCATTGCGCTGGCCGGGCGGCTCAACCCGGACAACGAGCCCGGCCGGCTGACGTTCGTGACCCGTTTCGGCGCCGGCCGGATCCGCGAGGGTCTGCCGGACCTGGTCGAGAAGGTCACGGCTGCGGGGGTGGACGTCGCCTGGGTGTGCGACCCGATGCACGGCAACACCTTCGAGACCTCGTCGGGCCACAAGACCCGCCGCTTCGACGACGTGATCGCCGAGGTCCAGGGCTTCTTCGACGTGCACCGGGCGCTCGGCACCTGGCCCGGTGGCATCCACGTCGAGCTCACCGGCGACGACGTCACCGAGTGCATCGGCGGCGGCGAGGCGCTTCTCGAGATCGACCTCGCGAACCGCTACGAGTCGGTCTGCGACCCGCGGCTGAACCGCGTGCAGTCCCTGGAGCTGTCGTTCCTGGTCGCGGAGATGCTGCGCCAGGCCTGACGAGCGGCCGCTCCTGTGGAGAGCGAGCGTGAAGGCTGAGTGCTCGTGATCCGCGCATCGGACGAAGTCCGCAGGCGATCCATCAGTGGGAGCGGTGGACCACTTCAGCGGGCCTTCGAGCATGCCGCGCTGGCCCTGCTCCCCGATGATGACGAGCAGGATGAGGAGTGGGTCCGCGTCCTGCTCGCCCTGCAAGAAGAGCGCGCGTCCGCCCCGACACCGACGACGCCGGCCTGGACCTGCAGCTCGCCCGGCGCCCGACCTGCACGCCCACCGCTTGGCGTGCTCGCCGCAGGGGGTGTGGCCGCGCCGGGGAAATCCGGCTAGCGTCGCGGCGTCCCTAGGCGCCCGCGACGTCCGCTGGCATGCCTCTCGGGGGGCTCCCAGAAGGAGGAAGTCGCATGAAACGACACATGACCGCTGGGCTCGGACTGATCGCCGGCCTGGCGCTCGGGCTGGTCCCGGCAGGACTGGCCACTCCCGGTGCCGCCGGCGCCAACGCCGACCGCGCCACCCCAGCCACCTCCGTCAGCCGGCACGCCGCGGCCACGACCAGGGGCGAGCAGAAGCGCATCGAGGACTACTGGACGCCGGACCGCATGAAGAACGCGGTCCCGGTGGGCAAGAAGGTCACCAAGGGCAAGCCGGGCGGCGGTACGTCCGGCGGCACCGCCGTCCTGGAGACGACGGTCCAGCCGAAGTTCGGCAAGGTCTTCTTCACCGAGGGCCGCACCAACTACGTCTGCTCCGGCACCGCCACGACGAGCAACAACCACGACGTGGTGACCACCGCGGGCCACTGCGTGAACGAGGGTCCGGGCGCCTACGTCACCAACTTCATGTTCGCGCCGGCCTACAACAACGGGGTCTCGCCGCAGTACGGCACCTGGACGGCGAACTCCCTGTTGACCACCACCCAGTGGGCCACCGCCGGGGACTTCAACTTCGACGTGGGCTTCGCGGTGATGAACACCAACGCCGCAGGCCAGAGCCTGACCGACGTCACCGGGAGCTACGCGCCCGTGTGGAACCCGGCCCGCGGCCAGGTCATGAAGGCCAACGGCTACCCGGCCGCGAAGCCCTTCAACGGCCAGCAGCTGTACTCCTGCACGGGCACGGTCACGCAGGACACCTTCGGCGGCAGCACCGACCAGGGCCTCGCGTGCAACATGACCGGGGGCTCCTCCGGTGGAGGCTGGATCCAGGGCGGCTCGCTGGCCTCGGTCACCAGCTTCGGCTACACGGGGCTCAAGAACGTCCTCTTCGGTCCGTACTTCGGCGACGTGATCAAGGCGACCTACCTGGCAGCGGCCGGCTGACGCTGGACGCGTGGCGTAGTGCGCGGGCCGCCGGGGTCACTCCCTGGCGGCCCGCCACTCGTCCGCGAGCAGGGCATAGGTGTAGCCGTCGATCCAGCCGCGGTCGCGGTGCAGGGCATCCTTGACCGTGTGCGCCTCCCGGCGCATGCCGAGCTTCTCCATCAGGTGCCACGAGGCGGTGTTGTCGGCGAAGCACGTCCCGTACACCCGGCGCAGGCCGAGCTCGTCGAAGCAGAGCGCGACCAGCCGGCGCACCGCCTCCAGAGCCAGTCCCCTTCCCTGGTACGCCGGGTCCAGGGCCCAGCCGATCTCGGCCTGGCTGGTGTTCTCGCTGTCCTGGACCTCGGCCTGCGCCCAGCCCTCGGAGGGGGCGAGGAAGAGGTCCCCGACGACCCGGCCGTCGACCTCGATCACCAACGTCCGCCGGCGGAACTCGTCGTCCTCGAACCGCTCCGCCACCGCGGCCTCGTCGGTGGACTGCCGCGGCAGCCACTCCGACACCTCGGGCAGCCGGCGGTAGGCGTGGAAGGCCGCGGCGTCGGCCTTCTCAGCAGGCCGGAAGGAGAGTCGCTCGGCCGTCACCGGCCACGTCACGTCGTCGATGGTGGTCATGGGTCGACGCTAGGCGGTGGCTGGGTCGGGGTTCGAGCGGGTTTCGCCCGCCGGTCCCGTGCCGCGCAGCGCGTGATCTGATGAGCGCGTGCCCGACGTCATCGACCTGCGCAGCGACACCGTCACCAAGCCCACCGAGGGGATGCGGGCGGCGATGGCCGCCGCGGAGGTGGGCGACGACGTGTACGGCGAGGACCCGACGGTCAACGCCCTGCAGGAGCGGGTGGCCGCGCTCTTCGGACACGAGGCGGCGCTCTTCACCCCCACCGGGTCGCTGGCCAACCTGCTCGCCGTCCGGTCCCTGGTGGCGCCGGGGCAGGAGGTGCTGTGCGAGTCGTCGGCCCACATCGCCCGGGCCGAGCTCGGCGCCCACGGTGCGGTCAGCGGGGTGACCATGCGGACGTGGACCTCGCCGCGCGGCCAGGTCGACCTGGCGGCGATCTCGGGTCTCTTCGCCCCCGACATGGGGCCGTTCTTCGTGCGTACCGCGGCCGTCTCGGTGGAGAACACCCACAACTTCGCCGGCGGCGCCGTGCTTCCGATCGCTGACCTCGAGGCGTTGCGCTCCTGGGCGACGTCCTCCGGAGTCTCCCTCCACCTGGACGGCGCCCGCATCTGGAACGCTCACGTCGCGACCGGGACCCCGCTGGCGTCGTACGGCGCGATCGCCGACGTCCTGGCCGTGTGCTTCTCCAAGGGCCTCGGCGCCCCGGTCGGCTCGATGATGATCGGCTCGGAAGCCGCGGTGAACGAGGCACGCGTCTGGCGCAAGCGGCTCGGCGGCGGGATGCGGCAGGTCGGCGTGCTGGCCGCCGCGGCGGCGTACGCCCTCGACCACCACGTCGAGCGGCTGGCCGAGGACCACGACCACGCGCGGCTGCTCGCCGACGCATGCGGCGCCGACCCGGCCGGCGTGGAGACGAACATCGTGGTGGTCGACCGTCCGGACGCGCCCCAGTACGTGACTGCGGCGCGCGCGGAGGGCGTGCTCGTCTCCGCCGTCGGTCCGCGCACCGTGCGGTTGGTGACCCACCTCGGCGTCTCCGCCGGCGACGCCAAGCGGGCCGCCGAGGCGCTGTCACGCCTGTGAGGGGCGCGGTCTGACCTTCAGGACCGTCAGGCCGCGGGCGTACCGACCAGCGAGACCTCGCTGACGGCCGTGAAGTTGCGGGCGGAGCGGCCCGTACCCGGCTCGCTGACCGACACCAGCCGCAACGTGACCGTCGAGGTGCTGACGGGAGTACCCAGGTCGATCGTCTGCATCTTCTTGGTCGAGCCGAGCGGCTGGTCGACGGTCGTCCCGTCGTCGAAGACCCACTGAGCAGACAGCACGCGGCGGTTCCCGACGTACCAGTTGAGGTTGCGGCCGCCCACGACGGCGTTCTTGGCGTAGCCGTTGATCAGCCCGACGCGGGTCAGCGTCGCCGGCCCGGCGAGCGCGAACCGCAGCTCGGCGCCGGAGCCGTCGCCGGCCATCCGCCAGCAGGTGGAGGGGCGGCCGTCGAGCATGTTCGCCGCGGCGTACGTCGTCCGGTTGCCGAAGACGTCCACGTTCGGCGGGGCGGTGCGTGGCGCGATCGCCGAGGCGCCGGCGGCCAGCTCGACCGGGTCGCCGGTGGGGGTCGCGGCGGCGGACGACGGGTCCTCCGCAACCGTCGTCTCTTGGGAGGTCGAGATCGTCGGGCTCTGGTTCGCGTCGATCTTCGGGCTGCCCGTCGGGGCCGGCGCCGGGTCGCGCGCCGAGTCGTCGTCGCCGGGGGAGAGCAGCAGCCACACGCCGCCCACGAAGACCAGGACCATCACGACCGCGACGATCGCCCAGGCGAGCCAGGCCGGTGCGCCACCGCGGTCCTCGTCGTCGGGTTCGTCGGGTTCGTCGGGGGAGTAGGGCGAGGGGGTCGGCGCCACCGTCGGCTCGACGTGCGCGCTGACGCTCTCCTCGGCGTCGTCGGCGTACAGCGGGAACCGCGCAGGGGTCGGCAGCCCGCTCGCGGGTGCGGGCTCCACGGGCAGCCGGACCGCGGGTCGCTCGGCGGTGTCGCTGCGCCAGTCGTAGGACAGGTCACCGTCGGAGGACCGGTTGCTCGACTGGGGGGAGAGCACCCGCGTCCCGCAGCGCGGGCAGGCAGCGGCGTCGCCGACCTCGGCGCCGCAGGTAGCGCAGGTGCTGGTCATGACGCGGCCCTCCCTCGGCATCCCGACCCGCAAATGTAGGCGCAACCCGAGGCGCCCGGTCAACTGTCACGTCAACTGTCTGGTCAACGGTCTGGCCCGGTCAGGTCACCCGGATCCGGTCCGCGGCGTCGACCCGGCCGAGCAGCGGCGGCAGCCTGCGCACCGCGGACGCCAGCTCTCGGAGGTCGTTCCCGACCAGCGCCTGCGGGCCGTCGCACAGCGCCGTCTCGGGGTCCGGGTGGACATCGACGATGACGCCGTCGGCCCCGACCGCGATGCCCGCCCGGGCCAGCGGCACGACCAGGTCCCGGCGCCCGGCGGCGTGGCTGGGGTCGATGATCACCGGCAGGTGGCTGGTCGCCTGGACGATCGGTACGGCGGAAAGGTCGAGGGTGTTGCGGGTCGCGGGCTCGAACGTCCTGATGCCGCGCTCGCAGAGGACCACGTCGAGGTTGCCGCGCTGGGCGATGTACTCCGCCGCCATCAGCCACTCCTCGATGGTGGCCGTCATCCCACGCTTGAGCAGCACCGGCTTGCCGGCCCGGCCGACCGCTTGCAGCAGCCCGAAGTTGGCCATGTTGCGCGTGCCGATCTGCAGCATGTCGGCGTACTCCGCCACGACCGGCACGTCGCGCGCGTCCACGACCTCGGTGACGATCGGCAGCCCGGTCGACTGCCGCGTGTCCGCCAGGATCTTGAGGCCCTCGAGGCCGAGGCCCTGGAACGCGTACGGCGAGGTGCGCGGCTTGAAGGCCCCGCCCCGCAGCAGGGTGGCGCCGGCCGCCTGCGCCATGCGCGCGGCGGCGGTCGTCTGCTCGGCGGTCTCCACGGCGCACGGCCCGGCGATGAAGGTGAAGGTCTCCGGGCCGATCGGCACCCGGTGGCCGGACGGCCCGACCCAGACGGTCGAGCGCTCGGGGTGGTGCTGGCGGCTGACCAGCTTGTACGGGTCGGAGATGCGGTGCACGTCGGCCACACCGGCCATCGCGCGCAGGTTGAGGTGGTGGAAGGACTCGACGTCGCCGACCAGCCCGATGATCGTGCGGCTCACGCCCTTGCTGACGAACGCCTCCCCGCCGACGCCCTCGACCTTCTCGACGACGTGGGCGATGTCCGCGTCAGTCGCCCCCGGGGCCATCACGATCACCACCGGGCGAAGGGTGCCACACCGATTCGTCTGCGGATTGCTGTGACTTCTCCCGCGAGACGGCGCAGACGAATCGGCGCGGGGGCGTTCAGACCGCCAGGTGGGTGACCTCGCCCTCCAGCTTGCGACGGGGGACCAGCTCGACGACGAGCATGGCGGCGAGGACGAACGCTCCGCCGAGCAGCATCCGCGACGTGAGCGACTCCCCGCCGAGCAGCACGGCGAACAGCGCCGCGAACACCGGCTCCATGCTCATCACGATCGCGGTCCGGGTGGGAGGTAGGTGCGCCTGGGCCCAGGTCTGGCCGACGATGCCCAGCGCCCCCGGGATCAGCGCCATGTAGAGGAGCGCCGCCCAGTCCGATGTACGGTCCGGCAGCACGATGCCGTTCGGGGCCGTGCACACCAGGCAGATGACGGCGATCACGATCAGCTGGAGGATGGCCAACCCCATCGCGTCGGCCGAGGTCGACCATGCCCCCAGACCGACGATGTGCAGCGCGTAGAGCAGCGCAGCGACGAAGGTGAGCGCCTCGCCGTACCCGATCGAGAACCCGTCGAGGGTGAGCACGGCGAGCCCGACGACCGCCAGCAGGACCGCGCCCCAGGTGACGGGCGTGATCCGCATGTGCAGGAACACGGCGGCGAACAGCGGGGTGGCGACGACGTACAGGCCGGTGATGAAGCCGGAGACGCTGGCCGGGGTGTGCGCGAGGCCGGCGGTCTGGAGGATCTGCCCGAAGCCGTAGAGCAGACCGAGGACCACGGCGTGCCGGCGGGCGTCGCGGCTGAGCCGGCCAAGCGCCCGGGGGGCCATCACCGCGAGGGCCACGGCCGCGATGGCGAACCGGACGCCCAGGAAGTCGAGCGTCGGGACCCGGTCGAGCAGGTCCTTGATCAGGAAGAACGTGCTGCCCCAGCCGGCCGTGATCGCCAGCAGCGCGAGGGTGGCGAGCAGCGTCGTACGCCGCGGGGTCGTCGTCGACAAGGTCAGATCAGCCAGAGCGTGACCGTCGACCCCTTGGGGATCTCGTTCCCGGACCCGGGGTCGACGCTGTAGACGAACCCGAGCCCGAGGTAGTTGTCGATGTGCTGGACGTCGACGACGAAGCCGGCGGCCTCCAGGGTGTGCTGGGCCGCCTCCCAGCCGGACGCGACCAGCCCGCCGGGGACCTCTACCAGCTCGGGACCCAGCGACACCACGAGCTTCACCTGGTCGCCGCGGAACTGCGTGCCGTCGGGTGGGGACTGGGAGATCACGTCGCCCTCGGGCACGGAGTCGGAGTACTGGTCGGTGGAGGTGACCTCGAACCCCTTGCGCTCCAGGGCGGCCCGGGCCTCGCCGGAGTCCTTGCCGGTCCAGTTGGAGACGGACAGCGGCTTGCGACCCTTGCTGACGAACAGGTCGACGACGGTGCCGGGGCGCAACGTCTGCCCGACCGGCGGGTCGCTGCGCAGGACCATGCCTTCGTCGACGGTCTCCGACCAGCGGCCGATCGTCTTGCCGAAGGCCAGGTGTGCGCCCAGAAGTGCGTCCTGGGCGTTGTCCTCGTTCAGCCCCTGGGTGACCGGCACGTCGTACCGCTCCTTGCCGAGCGAGATGACCAAGGTGACCGTGCCGCCGTCGAGGACGCGAGAGCCGGCCGAGGGGTCGGCGCCGAGCACCCGGCCGGCGGGGACCGTCTCGGAGTACGCCGGGTCGCCGACCGCCACGTCGAGGCCGGCGGCATCCAGCTTCTTCTCCGCCTGCTTCTGCGCCATGCCGATCACGCCGGGCGCGGAGGTGTAGCGCTCCCAGCCGAACCACCAGGCGCCCGCGCCGGCTCCCACAACGAGCAGCAGGGCGAGCAGGAGGAGCAACGGGCCGCGGCGCGAGCGGCGCGGCCGGCGAGCGGTGGTGATCCGGGCGACCTGCGGCGGGGGAGGTACGGGACGGCGCTCGATCGCGGTCGTGCGGTGCACGGTCTCCGGCGCCTGGGCCGGGGCGGCGACCTCGGTCGTCATCATCCGCGCGAACTCGTCCACGTCGAACGGGTCCGGCTCGGTGTCCTCGGTCCGCGGGGCCGGCGACCGCAGCGCCAGGTCGCCGGTCAGGTCGTCGTCCTCGCGGACGCCGGAGTGCAGCGCCTGGCTGACGCGGTGGACCTGGTGCAGCAGCACGCCGGCGTCCGCCGGCCGCTGGTCCAGGTCCCGTGCGGTCGCGCGGGAGACGAGGGCGTCGAGGTACGCCGGGATGCCGGGCACCGACCGGGAAGGCGGCGGGACGTCCTCGTGCACGTGCTTGTAGGCGACCGCGATGGGTGACTCGCCCTCGTGGGGCTTGGTGCCGGTGAGCAGCTCGTAGAGCAGGACCCCGGTGGCGTACACGTCGGCGCGCGCGTCGCTGCGACCGTCGACCACGAGCTCGGGTGCGAGGTAGGAGACGGTACCGATGAGCACGCCGCCGGTCGCGGTGTGCTGCGTGTCGGCGCTGACGGCCTTGGCCAGGCCGAAGTCGGCGACCTTGACGCGGCCGTCGTCTGCGATGAGGACGTTCTCGGGCTTGACGTCGCGGTGGATCAGTCCGGCGCGATGCGCGTGAGCCAGGGCAGACAGGATCGGCTCGACCAGCGCTAGGGCCCGCGCCGGCGACATCGGGCTCTCCTTGCGGATCACGTCGCGCAGGGTGTGCCCGGCGACGTACTCCATGACGAGGAAGACGGTGCCCTCGTCGTGGCCCTGGTCGAAGACCGCCACCACGTTCGGGTGGTCGAGCCGGGCGGCGGACCGGGCCTCGCGCACGAAGCGGGCCGCGAACTCCTCGTCGTCGCCGAGCCCGGGGTGCATCACCTTCACGGCGCAGACGCGGTCCAGCCGGAGGTCGAGGGCCTCATAGACGCTGGCCATGCCGCCGCGGGCGATGCGCGGCCCGATGCGGTAGCGGCCGTCGACGACTCGTCCGACAAGGGGGTCGCTCAGGACGGCGTTGCCGTTTGAGGCGCGCCCATGTGGCTGCACTCGACCCTCCTGCACCGGTCGGGGAAGTGTCCGGTGCCCCCATCGTACGGAGCCGCGCTCGTGGCGCCCGATCACCGGGACCCCGGCGTGGCGTGGGTCACCACGTCCGATCGTGCCAGAGTGGGTCCATGACCGACCAGGAGCAGAGGGGACCCCTCGCCGCGATGGATCTCGCCGCGCTCGTCGACGACTGGGTCGACTGGGCGGGGGCAGCGGATCAGCTCGGCGTCGCCGTCTCCAGGATCCGCACGATGATCCGCGAGCACGAGCTGGCCGCAGCGGTGCCGGCACCCGGTACGGGCCAGCAGCTGCCGGCCCTGTTCTTCCAGGACGGGCTGGTCGTGAAGGGCCTGCCCGGCCTGCTCACCCTGATGCACGACAACGGCTACGACGACCGCGAGATCATCGCGTGGCTGTTCCTCGACGAGGACCTGCCGGGCCGCCCGATCGACGCGCTGCGCGAGAACCGCGGCGCGGAGGTCAAGCGCCGCGCCCAGGCGATGGCCTTCTGATGAGCGGGCTCGCGGCCCTCCTGGCCCACCGCAAGGACCCCGCCATCTACCTCTGGCACGGCCACTTCAAGGACGTGGACGTGCAGCACACCGTCGAGCACGCGGGCTGGCACTTCGCCCACATCGACGGCTGGCACGGCGACACCAAGGCGGACTTCCTGCGCGCCGCCGGCGAGGCGCTGGCCTTCGGGGACCACTACGGCCAGAACTTCGACGCCCTCGCCGACTGCCTCGGCGACGTGGTCGCCGGCGACAGCGAGGGCTGGCTGCTCCTCTGGGACGGCTGGGGCCCCCTCGCCCGCGAGGACGAGCGCGCCTTCTCCGTCGCGCTGTCCGTGCTCGGTGGCCGGGTCAACGCCGACCGGGGCGGCCCGTTCGTGGTCGTGCTCCGCGGCGACGGCCCCGAGGTCGCAGGAGTGCCGTCGCTCGACTGACGCCCCTCGGTGGTTGGGATCCGTTCGGTGGTTTCGAGGCTCGTCGCTGGCGCTCCTCGCACCTCAACCACCGATTTGTTCGTTGGTTGGGGTGTGAGGCCGTCCACGGCCGAGCCTCGAAACCTCAACCACCGGATCTGCTCGGTGGTTGAGGTGTGAGGCCGTCCACGGCCGAGCCTCGAAACCACGCTTCCCGGTGTGTGGTTTCGAGGCTCGCAAGCTCGCACCTCAACCACCGGATGGGGCCGAGGCTCGCAGGCTCGCACCTCAACCACCGGATGGGCCGAGGCTCGCAAGCTCGCACCTGAACCACCGAGAAGGAACCTCAGACGGCGCGGTCCGTCGCGGCTGCCACCAGGTCGCGCAGGACGTCGCGGGCAGGCTGCTGGGCCGAGGAGGCGTCGAGCTTGGCCAGCGACAAGGTGACCAGGTCGTCGATCACGTGCTCCAGCTGGGCGTGCGCCCCCGAGGCGTCGATGATCCGGCGCAGCTCGGCGACGTCCGCCTCGGACAGGGGCGTGCCCAGCGCCGCGTCGAGGCGAGCCGCGTCGGCGGCGGGAGCGGAGTCCAGGGCGAGGGCGACCAGGACCGTCCGCTTGCCCTCGACCAGGTCGTCGCCCGCCGGCTTCCCGGTAGCGACCGGGTCGCCGTACACCCCGAGCAGGTCGTCGCGGAGCTGGAACGCCTCGCCGAGGGGGAGGCCGTACGCCGTCAGCTCGGCCAGCTGCTCGGCCGCGGCGCCGGCGAGGGTGGCGCCGATGTGGAGCGGGCGCTCGATGGAGTACTTGGCCGACTTGTAGCGCAGCACCGTCATCGCGGCATCCACGTCGGCGCGGCCGCGGGCCTGGACCGAGACGTCGAGGAACTGCCCGGTGATCACCTCGCTCCGGCACAGGTCGAACACGTCGAGGGCGGCGACCACCCGGTCGGCCGGCAGCCCGCAGCGGCGCAGCAGCTCGTCGGCCCACGTCAGCAGCAGGTCGCCGAGCAGGATGGCCGCGGACGCGCCGTACTGCTCCGGGTCGCCGCGCCAGGCCTCGGCCCGGTGCGCCGTCGCGAACGCCCGGTGGGTGGCCGGCCGTCCGCGCCGCGTGTCGGAGGCGTCCATGTAGTCGTCGTGGACCAGCGCGCTGGCGTGCAGCACCTCCAGCGCCGCGCAGGCCCGCAGCAGGGCGTCCTCGTCGGCGACGTCGGCCTCGACCGAGCGGTACCCCCACCAGCAGAACGCAGCCCGGAACCGCTTGCCGCCCGACACGCACCGCCGGGCCTCCTCGAGCAGCAGCGCGGCGTCCGGACCGAGCGGTGCGAGCCGCTCGGCCATCTCGTCCAGGAACTCGTCGAGGGTCTTCTGGAGCCGCTCCCGGAAGGCGGTGCCATCCCACGACGTCATGAGATCGAGCCTAGGGGCCGCCCTCTGCTCCCTAGACTGTCGGGCATGGTTCCGGGCCACAGGCATGACAGGCGCAGCATCGGACAGCTCGTGCGCGAGGGCGAGCGGTCGATCTCGTTCGAGTTCATGCCGCCCAAGGACGAGGCCGGCGTCGAGCAGCTGTGGTCCGCGATCCGCGACCTGGAGCCGTACCAGCCCACCTTCGTGTCGGTGACGTACGGCGCCGGCGGCACCACCCGCGACACCACGGTCGCCATCACGGGGCGGATCGCGCGGGAGACCTCGCTCCGGGCGATGGGCCACCTCACCTGCGTCGGCCACACCCGCGCGGAGCTCCTCGACATCCTGCGGTCCTACCGGGACGCGGGCGTGCGCGACGTACTCGCCCTCCGCGGCGACCCGAAGGAGGGCCCGCGGGCCGAGTGGACGCCCACCCCGGGCGGCCTCACCTACGCCTCCGAGCTCGTGGCGCTGGCCCACGAGACGGGCGACTTCAGCATCGGGGTGGCGGCGTTCCCCGAGGCGCACCCCTCGGCCGCTTCGAAGGACGCCGACGCGCAGGTGCTCGTCGCCAAGGCCGAGGCGGGCGCGGAGTTCGCGGTGACCCAGCTGTTCTTCCGGTCCTCCGACTACGCCGACCTGGTGAGCCGCGTGCGGGCGCTGGGCTGCGACATCCCGATCCTGCCGGGGATCATGCCGATCACGAACCTGCGCCAGGTGACCCGGATGGCCGAGCTCTCGGGCGCGGACCTCCCCGACGAGGTCACCTCCCGCTTCGACGGTCTCGAGGACCCCGCCGACGTACGCCGCGCCGGCGTCGCGATCGCGACCGAGCTGTGCGAGCAGGTGCTCGCGCTCGGTGCGCCCGGCCTGCACTTCTACACCCTGAACCGCTCCAAGGCGACGCTGGAGATCTTCGAGGCCCTGCGCATCACGGTCTAGCCTCGGCGCATGCGCACCGTCACCGTCACCGGTCAGGGGATCGCCCGCGAGGTACCCGACACCGTCGTCGTCCGGGTGGCGGCGAGCCACCGGGCCGCGGGCGTGGCCGAAGCACTGGCCGGAGCCGACTCGGCGGCCGACGAGATCGTGGCCGTCGGGCGCGCGCACACCGACGCGGGCCGCATCCAGTCCACGACCCTCAACCTCTGGCCGGCCTACGACAACGAGGGACGGCAGTCGGGCTTCGAGGCGCGGCACAGCCTCTCGATCGCCGTCCGGGACATGCAGAAGGCCGGGGCGATGCTCAGCGAGCTCGCAGGGCGGGTGGGCGACCGCCTCCAGGTCGAGAGCGTGAGCCTGGAGGTCGGCGACACCAAGCGGGCGCTCGAGCAGGCCAGGGCGGCGGCGTACGCCGACGCGGTCGCGCGCGCAGGCCACCTGGCCGAGCTCGCGGGGGAGCACATCGACGGCGTTCAGGCGATGGCCGAGGGCGGGGCCTCGATGCCGATGCCGATGGCCGACGCCGGGTTCCGCGAGGCGAAGTCGGTGGCCATCCAGCCCGGGGAGACGTCGATCGCGACCAGCCTGACGGTGACGTTCTCGCTCGTCTGACTCAGGCAGGCCCGACGACCTGCGCGACGAGGGCGGCCGACAGGCCGACGTACGGCAGCCCCGCACCCGGGGTGGCGTGCGCGCCGACGGCGTACACGCCGGCGATCGGCGTGCCCGGCCCGAGCCGGCGCAGGACGGTCCGGGGTCCCTGCCAGAGGACGCCGTACGGCGACCCGCCGTACGCCTCCACGAGGTCGCGCGGCGAGCGGTCGACCCGGGTGACCACCTGGGGCCGTACGTCGATCCCGCGGCGTACCAGCGCGGTCACCAGGTCCTCGTCGACCCGACCACGGCCGAGCAGGGTCCACGACTGCCCCGAGGCCCGCACGGTGATGATCGGCTCCTTGTCCGACCCGTGGAGCACGGTCTCGTGCCCGAGGTCGGGGAGGTTGCCGGACAGGCCCAGGTGCACCACGACGGGCGGCAGGGCCGGCATCGTCCGCTGGACGTACCCCGCCAGGGCCGGCAGCCGGCGCGGGTCGCACGCCACGACCACCACGTCGGCGTCGACGTCGCCGGAGGCCGTGGCCACGGCGACCGCGCGTCCGCCACGCACCACCACGTCCCGGACGTCGACATCGGTGTGCGCCTCCACCTTGCGGGTGGCCAGCCGCGAGGTCAGGGCGTCGGCCAGCACACCCATCCCACCGGCGACCTTCCAGGCGCCGAAACGCTGCTCGACGTACGCCGTGACGCCGGCCCAGGCGGGTACGTCGCGGGGCTCGTGCCCCTCGGCGACCGACGGGTAGGTCGCCAGCAGCTTGAGCCGCTCGTCCTTGAGGCGCCGCACCCGGCGGGCCAGCGTCTCGCGGCTCCGGAGCCGGGCGGCGAGCTCGGGCGGCAGGTGGCCGGGGGTCCACGGACGCTCGAGGTACTCGCGGCGCAGCACCTCCCAGTCGTCGGCATAGGTCTGCACGTGGTCGGCCCAGCGCTGTCCCAGG
This sequence comes from uncultured Actinomycetota bacterium, assembly GCA_963782155.1. GTDB lineage: Bacteria > Actinomycetota > Actinomycetes > Propionibacteriales > Nocardioidaceae > Nocardioides. The sequence continues at coordinate 71,004 of CAWAIZ010000024.1, read as the reverse complement.
CCGGCGCCGAGCTCGTCGACCGCCGAGATCTGGGCGGCCCGCGATCCGAAGGGCAGCCGCACCGATGTCCCGTCCGCGAACCGGTGCTCACGGAGCACGTCGAGCTCCACGAGCTCCAGCTCCCGGTCCAGGGGTCGGCCCGACTTCCGGAACAGGTCGCGCACGACGGCCGGAAGGAGCGTGTACGACGGCCCGCCGTCCCAAGTGAAGCCGTCCTGCTCGACGGGGGCGAGCGCGCCGCCGAGCCGTACCCCGCGCTCCAGCAGGGTCACCTGGTGGCCGAGCTTGGCCAGCCGCGCGGAGACGGCCATCCCGCCGAAGCCTCCGCCGACCACCACCACACGCACGTGCCCATCTTCGGTGGTCGCTCTCACCGCTGGTCGAGGAGGGCCGTCAGGCCCGTCACGAGACCCGGTGTGCCCCTCGTCAGCGCACGTCGGGCGCCGCGGTGAGGTCCCCGAGGTCCACGCCGTACTCGCGGCGGAGGAGGTCGTACAGCGCGACGTTCACCGTCGCCAGCCGGACCCCGGGTGCGAGCGCCGCGCACGGGTCCACCTTCGCGAACAGCCCGGACGGGGTGTCGGCCATGACGAGCACGTTCTCGGTCACGACGCCGGGCTCGGCGACCTCGAAGCGGCTGCCGTCCCAGGTGAGCGCCTCGGTGATGTCGCCGACGACCACGCCCTTGGCCAGCGCGACCGCCCGGCCGCTCGGGTCCGCCTCGACCAACGGCAGTAGCGCCTCGACGTCGGCGGCCCGCACGCCCGGGTCCTCGCCGAGCACCAGTGCGTCCTGCAGCAGCGCGAACAGCTTGCGGTCGAGCTGGGTGACCTGCGTCCAGCCCGCGGACCCGCGGCTGTTCAGCTCCGTCGGCCGGAACCCGTCCGTGGTGAGCACGCCGTCGACGCCGAAGGCGCCGCGGTAGCCGTACGTGGTGCGGAGGTGCTCACCGACGCGGCGTACCGCCTCGCGCATCGCCTCGCGATCGGCCGGCGGCGGCTGCCAGTACGTCGACAGGCCGCCGTAGCGGAACGTTCGGGTCTGCACGTCGCGCAGGATGGCTATCTCGACCGGCACCAGCACGGCCGTCCCGTCGGGCAGCACCAGGCCGTGGATCGAGCAGGGCACCCCGTCGAGGAACGGCATCACCCGCACGCGGTCGCAGCGCGGCAGGAAGAACGCCAGCGCCGCGATCTCGTCGGCCTGGTCGCGCACCCAGCGCACGTAGTCGCCGCCGCCGTTGAAGCCGTCCTTGGTGTCACCCGACCAGACGGCACCGAGCGGCCCCGAGAGCTCGCGCGTGGCTCCGGCGAGGGCCTCACGGTCGGTGGGCACGATGGCGGACGGCGCCCGCTCGACCCCGGCTGCGTCCCAGATGCCGTCGGCGAGGAGCTTGTCCTCCAACGCGACGAACGCCGCGGGCCGGCCGGACACCACGGGGCGACCGAGGATCGGCTCGTCGGCGGTGACGAACGGCCCGCCGACCCACACGGCCCGCCGGTCGGGGTCGAAGTCCTCGATGGCCGCGATCGCGTGGTCCGGTAGGTGACGTGCCAGGTGGTCGAGGGCACGCAGCTCCTCGGTGACGCTGGAGGTCCGGGGCGGGTCGACGTCGACCACGACGCACTCGCCGTCGGCCGGCTTGGGGCCGGCGCCCGGCGCGGTGACCAGAGCCAGCGCCGTACCTCCCACCTCGCGCACCCACCCGATGAACTCGGTGCGGGCCGCGAGGATCCCGGGACCCACCACGGCCGGGCGGTCGGCGTACCGCTCCATCAGCCGGTCGCTCAGGGCCAGCCGCGTCGCGGCGTCGGTCAGGTCCACCTCCCCAGCATCGGTGGTCGAGCCGGGCGAGCGCCAGCGAACCCGTGTCGAGACCCCGTCGTCTGGATCACTACCGTGTCGGAAGTGCTCGACCCGACCCTCGGCCTCGTGCTGCTCCTCGGCGGCGCGGTGCTCCTGGGCGCCGTGGTGCAGGGGAGTGTCGGCTTCGGGATCGTCGTGGTGGCCGCGCCGTTCGTGATCTGGGCGGCGCCGGAGCTGATGCCCGGCTCGATGCTGGTCTGCGGCTTCGTGATGCCGCTGATGCAGCTGGCGACCAGGTGGCGTGACATCGACTGGTCCAGCCTGCGGGCGTCGCTCGCCGGGCGGCTGCTGCTCACGCCGGTGGGCGTGTGGGTGGTGGCGGTGTCCAGCCCGCGGCTGATCGCGCTGCTGGTGGGCGTGCTGGTGCTGGTGGTCGCGGTGGCGTCGGCGTACGCGCCGGAGTTCGAGGCCCGGCCCCGCAACCTGTTCCTGGCCGGGATGGTGACGGGCGTCTCGGGTACGTCGGCGGCGGTCGGCGGCCCGTTCGTGGCGATGACCCTGCAACACGAGGACCCGGCCGCCATCCGGGCCACCCTTGCCGCGTTCTTCACCCTCGGGTCGCTGGCGTCGCTGACCGGCCTCGTGCTCGCGGACGAGCTCACCGGCACCCAGCTGCAGTGGGGCGCGATCTTCGTGCCGTTCCTGGTCGTCGGCTACCTGCTGTCGGGGCCGGTGATCCGGCGGCTCGACGGCGGCCGGCTGCGGACGGCGATGCTGTGGTTCTGCGCGGTGGCCGGCGCCTCGATCATCCTCCGGGCGGCGCTGGGCTGAGGGACCCGTCCCGGGCCTTCCAGCGGCGCCAGCCCCGGCGCACGAACCTCGCCACGACGGACAGCATCAGCAGCCCGAGCACGAGCAGCACGGCGGCGATCACGGCCGCAGCGCGCGGATGCTCGATCGCGAACCACACCAGGGTGAGGACGGTGAGGTCCTCGGCGACGCTGGCGCCGATGTTGGTGACGGGCTCGGGGGAGGAGTTGATGGCCAGCCGGCCGCCGGCCTTCACCAGGTGGGACAGCAGCGCGGTGCCGCCGCCGACCGTGCCGAGCACGGCGGTCCGGAGCGTGTCCGCGTCGCCGGCCATGAGCACGCCGATGACCGCTCCGGCCGTCGGACGGATCGCGGTGGAGACCGCGTCCCACGTCGAGTCGATGTAGGGGATCTTGTCGGCGACGAACTCCATGGCGTACATGAAGAAGGCCACCCCGAGCACGTCCCAGCGATGCAGGGCGTCGGGGATCTGGGAGGTCGGGTTCGCCCGGTCGGCGACGCCGAGGACGAGCACGACCAGGTAGGCGTTGACGCCGCTCGCCCAGCCGCTCGAGAACACGAGGGGGAGGGCATCCACGCCCCCAACCTTACGATCCGCCTCACGACCCGGCGGCGATCACCTTCGCGAGCGACTCGGCGTCACGGCCCACCACGGTCGTGCCGTCGGCGGCGGTGATGATCGGGCGCTGGATGATCCGCGGGTGCGCCGCCAGCACGGCGTACCACTCGTCGCGGTGCCCGGCGTCCTTCGGCAGGTCGACGCCCTCCTCCGTGGTCTCCTTCGGCCGGGCGATGTCCCACGGCTCGAGGCCGAGCCGGGCCACCACGTCGCGCAGCGTCGCCTCGTCGGGCGGGTCGTCGAGGTAGCGGCGGACGGTGAGCTCGATCCCGGCCGCCTCGAGCTCGTCGACCGCGATGCGGCACTTCGAGCAGGCGGGGTTCAGCCAGAGCTCCATCAGTCGACCTCGATCTCGGTGGCGCTGGTCATGTCGAGCAGCTCGTCGTACGTCGTGGAGTAGACCGCCGCCGGGTGGCCGGCGGCGGCCCACACGACGTCGTAGTGACCGAGCTGGATGTCCAGGTACGTCTTGACGGGGGTCGGGTGGCCGATCGGGGAGACCCCGCCGATCACCTGGCCGGTGTGCTCGCGGACGAACTCGGGCGTCGCCCGCCGGAGCTGCCGGACCCCGATCCGCTCGGAGGTCAGCTGCGTGTCGACGCGGTGCGAGCCCGAGGTGAGGATGAGGACGGGTGAGCCGCCGGCATCGAACAGCAGGCTGTTGGCGATCGCGCCGACCTCGCAGCCGAGGGCGGCCGCTGCGAGTGCGGCGGTGTGCACGGACTCTGGAAGGATGACGATCTCGCCCGCGCCGCCGCGAGCGGCGTGCACTTTCCGGAACCGGGCGATCGCGGCGGGTTCGGTCGACATGAGCCGCACCCTAGTGCGGGACGACGTGAGGAGCGTGCATGAGCCGGCAGTGGCCGAGTTCGGTGGTCAACGCCCAGCGGGCGCTGGTCGCCCTCGTGGCGCTGATGGCGCTCGGCACCGTGCTCACCGTCCTGCTCGAGGACGGCCTGATCCGGTCCTGGGCCGAGCGCAACGCCGGCGCCCGCGAGATCCTGGACGACGGGGGCATGGAGGCTCTGAAGGCCAGCTCGATCTCGCTGCCGGCGTTCGTGCCCGTCGTGGTGGTGATGTTCGTGGTGATGCTCGGGTTGCTCGGCGTGCTGCGGGTGTTCTTCCGCGAGGGGTACGAATGGGCGCGGCTGTCCCTGGTCGGCGTCGGCCTGCTCATCGGCGTCGGCGCCGGGCTGATCGCCTTCCGCGAGGGCCCGCCGGCGGTGTTCGTGGTGCTCTGCGTGGTCACCCTCCTCGTCGACCTCGCCTTCCTGGCCCTCCTCCTCCACCCCGAGACCACGGAGTTCATCCGCGGTTCCTGGCTCACCCACCACGAGGCCGACGAAACCGTGTGACGTGTCGGTGGTGCTCTCGTTGGTCGAGCCGTGAGGCCGGCCACGACCGAAGGGTCCATCGCTGGTCGAGCCGTGAGGCCGGCCACGGCCGAGCGCGTCGAGACCCGGTGACCGGGCGACGTACTCTCGTTGTCGGGTCTCGACGCGGGCCTCGCTGGCGCTCGCCCGGCTCGACCACCGAAGGTCTCTCGTTGGTCGAGCCGTGAGGCCGGCCACGGCCGAGCGTGTCGAGACTGTGACCGGGCGGCGTACCTCTCGCGGGGTCTCGACGCGGGCTCGCTGGCGCTCGCCCGGCTCGACCACCGAACGGCTCTCGCTGGTCGAGCCGTGAGGCCGGCCACGGCCGAGCGTGTCGAGACCCGGTGACCGGGCGGCGTACCTCGTGTGGGGTCTCGACGCGGGCTCGCTGGCGCTCGCCCGGCTCGACCACCGAAGGGCTCTCGCTGGTCGAGCCGTGAGGCCGGCTACGGCCGAGCGAGTCGAGACCGACCCTTGACGCACTGTCGGCGCTGCGCGGTACTGTTCTCTGTAGTCGAACACCTGTTCGATCCGATCCGGCGGGGGCGACTCGACCCCGTACCCCGCCGGGTCGGCCTGGGGTCGATGAGCCGACGAGAGGTGGCGAGCGAGATGCGGCGGTACGACGACCCCGTGGAGGTCCGCAAGGGGCCAGTGGGTGATGGAGTGGGCGACCTGCGACTCGAAGGCCCAGCGCAGTTCCTGTGGCGGGGCAAGCTGTGGAAGGTCCGGGCGGTGCTGGCCCACTGGGTGGAGACCGGCTCGTGGTGGCAGTCCGCCGGCGCCAGGGCGGCGATCGGCACCGACGACGGACCATCCCTGGTCGAGGAAGGCGCGCTAGCGCCTGTCTCGAGACCCGGTAACAGGACCGGTGACCTGCTGGAGGAGCGCGAGTTCTGGCGGGTCGAGGCCGGTGACAGTCGCGGCGGCGGCGTCTTCGACCTGTCCTTCGACTGGTCCGACGGCTCCTGGCAGCTCGTCGGCTGTGTGGACTGAGGTGGACGCAGAGATGAGCGTGATGAACCCCTACGCCCTGCCGGCGACCACCCACTCCTACCTCGCCCGCGCGGCCGAGTCGCTCAGCGAGGCGATGGCGGCCACCGACGTGCCGACCCGCTACGCCTGCGCGCACGTCGCCGCGCTCCGGGCGGCCGCCGCGCTGCTGGCCGCCCGCGCCCACCCGGCGCCGGCCCGCGGCCGTCGCCAGAAGAACGCCTGGGTGCTGCTCGCCGAGGTCGCCCCCGAGCTGGCCGAGTGGGCGGCGTTCTTCGCCGCCGGGGCGGCCAAGCGGGCCGCGGCCGAGGCGGGCTCCACCCGCGCGGTCACCGAACGGGAGGCCGACGACCTGCTCCGCGACGCCGACCGGTTCCTCGGGGTGGTCGAGCAGCGCCTGGGCCTGGCGCCGCACCTGCCGGGCTCCAGCCGTCTGGCTGGCTGAGGTCGTCAGTGGACCCCTTCGTCCACCTCCGCGTCGCGTCCGGCTACTCCCTCCAGCACGGCGCCTCCCACCCGCACGTCCTGGTGGAGCGGGCCGCCGAGCAGGAGATGGACACCCTGGCGCTGACCGACCGCGACGGCACCTACGGCGCGGTGAAGTTCGCCCAGGCCTGCCGGGTCGCCGGCATCCGGCCGGTGCTCGGCGTCGACCTGGCCTACCAACCCGTGCTCGCAGGTGCTCCACGGTCGGCGTCCCGATCGCGGACGCCGACCCGCGGCGGCGCGCTCCGCGACCCCGTCGGGGCCGGCCTGCCCCGGGTCACCCTGCTCGCCTCGGCCGGCGGCCCGGGCGGCGGCCGCGCCGGCTGGGCGGCGATCTGCCGGCTGGTCTCCGCGGTGCACCTCGCCGGCGAGCGCGGGCAGCCGGTCGCGACCCTCGACCTGCTCGCGCCCTGGCTGGCCGCGGGCGACGTCACCGTGCTGCTCGGTCCCGGCTCGGAGGTGGGGACGGCGGTGGCTCTCCGGCACGACGACCTCGCCCACGCCGCGCTGGCCGCCTGGCGCGAGGTGGTCCCGCCCGGGCACCTCCACGTCGAGCTGGTCTCCCACAAGCTCGGCCGCCCGGGGCCGGGCGGGACGGGCGACTGGGGTCCCGGCAGCGCCCCGCACGCCGCCCGGATGGCCGGCCTCGCCCACCGCGAGGGCATCGGCACCGTGCTCACCAACGCCGTCCGCTACGCCGACCGCCGCGACGCCCCGACCATCGACGTCCTGGACGCGTCCCGCCGGCTGGTCGCCCTCGGCTCTGCCCAACTTCGCCACCTCGGCCCCTCCGATTTCAGGGCGAACGCCGAGGGGTTCCTCAAGTCCGGCAAGCAGATGCTCGAGGTGGCCGAGGAGGTCTGCCGGATGGCCGGCCTGGAGGACCCGCACCGGCTCGTGGCCCGCACCCGCGCCGTCGCGGAGTCCTGCGCGCTCGACCCGCGCGCCGACCTCGGCCTCGGCGAGGTGCACTTCCCCGACCTGGATGTGGCCTCCGACCAGGCCGACGCGGTGCTGCGGGCGCGGTGCGAGGGGGCGGTCGGTGACCGCTACGGCTCGGCCCCGCGCCAGCGCATCTGGAAGCGGCTCGACGACGAGCTCGAGCTGGTCCGCGGCCTCGGCTACGCGTCGTACTTCCTCACCGTCGCCGACGTCACCGACCTGATCCGCGAGCGCGGGGTCCGCTGCGCGGCGCGGGGGTCGGGCGCGGGCAGCCTGGTCAACTACCTGCTCGGCGTCTCCGGCATCGACCCGATCCGGCACAACCTGCTGATGGAGCGGTTCCTCTCGCCGCTGCGCGGCTCGCTGCCCGACATCGACGTCGACGTGGAGTCCGCTCGGCGGACCGAGATCTACGAGGCGATCCTCGACCGGTTCGGCGGCGAGCGGTGCGTGTGCGTCTCGATGATGGACACCTACCGCGTCCGGCACGCCGTCCGCGACGTCGGCGCCGCCCTCGGCATGCCGCCGCTCGAGATCGACACCATCGCCAAGGCGTTCCCGCACATCCGGGCCCGCGACGCCCGGGTGGCGCTGCGCGAGCTGCCCGAGCTGCGTGCCAGCGGCATCGACGCCGAGCGGCTCGACCTGATGTTCGGCCTGGTCGAGCGGCTCGACGGGCTGCCCCGCCACATCGCCGTGCACCCGTGCGGCGTGCTGCTGTCGGACACCACGCTGCTCGACCGCACGCCCGTGGAGGCCAGCTTCGCCGGGTTCCCGATGAGCCAGTTCGACAAGGACGACGTCGAGGAGCTCGGCCTGCTCAAGCTCGACGTGCTCGGCATCCGCATGCAGTCCTCGATGGCGCACGCCGTCGAGCTGATCCGGGGCACCACCGGCCACGACCTCGATCTCGACGACCCGGCGCAGGTGCCGTTCGAGCGACGACGACACCTTCCGGATGATCTCCGCGGCCAAGACCCTCGGCGTCTTCCAGATCGAGTCGCCCGGCCAGCGCGAGCTGGTCGGCAAGTCCGGCATCGACTCCTTCGACGACATCATCACCGACATCTCGCTGTTCCGGCCGGGGCCGGTCAAGAGCGACATGATCACCCCCTACCTGGAGTCCAAGCAGGGCTGGAAGGCCCCGACGTACCTCCACGACGACCTGCGCCCGATCCTCGAGGACACCCAGGGCGTGGTGGTCTTCCACGAGCACGTCATCGAGATCATCGCGAGGTTCGCCGGGGTCGACTACGCCGAGGCCGACGAGCGCCGCCGCGCGCTCGGCGACGTCGAGGGGATGGCCGAGACCAAGGCGTGGTTCTGCCCCGCGGCGCGCGCCCGGGGGTACGACGAGCGCGTCGTCGAGGGGATCTGGAAGATCCTCGAGGCGTTCGCGTCGTTCGGGTTCTGCAAGGCGCACGCCGCGGCGTTCGCGCTGCCGACGTTCCAGTCCGCGTGGCTCAAGGCGCACTGGCCGGCGCACTTCCTGGCCGGCGTGCTCACCCACGACCCGGGCATGTACCCCAAGCGGCTGATCCTCGACGACGCCCGCCAGTGCGGCATCAGCGTGCTGGGCCTCGACGTGAACGCCTCGGAGAAGGAGTACGTCGTGGAGTGGCTCGATCCCGAGACCGCGGTGGCCACCGACCCGCCGCCGGTGCCCGAGACCGGCGTCCCCGACGGCACCGCCTGGGGGATCCGCCTCGCCTTGGCGGAGGTGAAGGGCATCAACGAGGGCGAGGTCGACCGGATCGTGGCCGGCCGGTCCGAGGGCCAGCCCTACGACTCGCTCACCGACTTCTGGCACCGCGCCCAGGTGTCCCGGCCCATCGTCGAGCGGCTGGTGCTGGCCGGCGGGTTCGACTCCCTCTACGACATCGGCGCGTCCGTCGGATCCTCGGGCGGGGTCGAAGGGGTCCGCCGCCGGGGTCGGATCACCCGCCGCGACCTGCTGCTCCAGGTCGCCCAGCTCGACCGCCACGCGCGTGCGCTCGACCGCGCCCAGGGCCGTGGCCTGCGGGGTCGGGGGCTCGCCGGCACCCGCAAGCCGACCCCGGCGGCCCAGCGCGCCGACGCCGCCGCCCGCCGCAACAGCACCGACCCGCACGCCCGCGAGGAGGAGGCGGGCTCGCTGCCCGAGCGGCACGCGCTCGCCGACCAGGGCGTGTGGGCGCGGGCCTCCGCGCAGGCGCAGTCGACCCAGGCGCCGCGGCCGGTCGACTCGGTCCAGCTCGCCCTCCACCTCGGCGACGAGCCGCAGGAGACCGTCACCGGGCTACCCGAGATGACGCCGGAGGACCGGATGCGCGCCGAGCTGGAGATCCTCGGCCTCGACGTCAGCCGCCACGTCGTCGACACCTACGCCGCCTTCCTCGACGAGCTCGGCGCCACCCGCAGCAAGGACCTGCTGCAACGTCGCAGCAAGGCCGAGCTGCTGGTCGCCGGCGTCAAGGTGGCCACCCAGACCCCGCCGATCCGCTCCGGCCGCCGGGTCGTCTTCCTCACCCTCGACGACGGCACCGGCCCGGTCGACGCGACGTTCTTCGAGGACGCCCAGGGGCCTTACGCGGCCACCGTGTTCGGCTCCTGGCTGCTGGTCGTCCGCGGCGAGCTGCGTCGTACCGGCCGCCGCGGCGTCTCCCTGCGCGCCACCGGCGCCTGGGAGCTGCCCGAGCTGCACGCGATCTGGCGCGGGCACGGGATGGCCGCCGTCCACGAGCACCTCGCCCGGGTACCGGAGGGCTACTCCGGCGTCGGCGTCGAGCAGGACTCGACCGGCGACAGCCCCTCGCCCGTGCGCAGCCGGGTGCTGGTGCACTCCAGCGGCTTCCAGATGTCGCCGTACGCCGACGTCAAGCCGTCCGGCGAGGACGTCAAGGCCGTCGCCCGCAAGCTGTGGCACCGCAGCCCCGGAAGCCCCGGATGAGCGGCTCCCCGGTCCCCCTAGGCTGGGCGCCATGTCCCTCCGCACCAGCGTCGTCTGGGACGCCGTCGCGGCCCGCCTCGAGCCGGGAGCCCGGGTCGTCGACATCGGCGGCGGCACCGGCGGGTTCGCGGTCCGGCTCGCGCAGCAGGGGCACGCCGTCACCGTCGTCGACCCGAGTCCGGACGCGCTCGCGGCGCTCGGCAGGCGCGCCGACGAGGCCGGCGTCGCCGACCTGGTCACCGGCGTCCAGGGCGACCTCACCGACCTCGGCACCACGCCGGGAGGCTCGGCCGACGTGGTGCTCTGCCACGGCGTGCTCGAGGTGGTGCCCGACCCCGGAGCCGCGCTGCGCACCATCGCCGACGCGCTGCGGCCCGGTGGTTTGCTCAGCCTGCTCGTCGCCCAGCGGCACGCCGCCGTGGTGGCCCGCGCGATGGCCGGCCACTTCCAGCAGGCGCTCGCCCTGCTCGACGACCCCGCTGCGACGGGCAGGGGCCGCCGCTACACCGCCGACGAGGTCAACGCGCTGCTCGCCGACGCCGGCTTCACCGTCGAGGCGACCCAGGCCGTCCGGGTCTTCGCCGACCTGGTCCCCGGCTCCCTCCTCGACCTCGAGCCCGGCGCCACCGCCGCCCTGGTCGACCTCGAGCGCGCCGTCGCCGGCCGCCCCGAGTACCTCCCGCTGGCCACGCAGGTGCACGTGCTCGCCACGCGCTGATCGCCGAGTCGGCGCCCTGTCTACGTCGACGGCAGGATCGGGCACATGACAGCCGCTGACGCGTCTGCCCGGTGTCCGATCCTGCACGTCGACATGGACGCCTTCTACGCATCGGTCGCCGTCCGCGAGAAGCCCTGGCTGTGGGACGTGCCGGTCATCGTGGGCGGGGGTGGCCGCGGGGTGGTGCTGTCGGCGAACTACCTCGCCCGCCAGTACGGCGTCCGGTCCGGGATGCCCGGCACCCGCGCCCGCCGGCTGTGCCCGGGCGCGGTGGTGGTCTCGCCGGAGTACGACGAGTTCACGACCGTGTCCCGGGCGGTGATGGAGACCTTCCGCCGGATCACCCCGCTGGTGGAGGCGGTGTCGCTGGACGAGGCGTTCCTCGACGTCCGCGGCTCGGCCAAGCGGCTCGGCAGCCCGCTGGAGATCGCCGAACGGCTGCGCGCCGTGGTTCACGACGAGCAGGCCATCACCTGCTCGGTCGGGGTCGCCTCGACGGTCTCGCTCGCCAAGCTGGCCAGCCGGCGCGCCAAGCCCGACGGCGTGGTCGTCGTCCCTCCCGAGGCCATCACCTCCTTCCTGCACCCGATGGAGGTCGGTGAGCTGTGGGGCGTGGGGGAGAAGACCCGCGACCTGCTGCAGCGGTTCGGGCTGGTCACCGTCGGCGACGTCGCGCACACCCCGCTCGCGACCCTCCAGCGGGCGGTCGGCGACGGCCTCGGCAGCCACCTCCACGAGCTCGCGTGGGGCACCGACCGGCGCGCTCTGGAGCCGCGCAGCACCGCCGACGACCCCGAGAAGTCCATGGGCGCCAACGAGACCTTCGGCCGCGACACCGACGACCGCGCCGTGATCACCCGCGAGCTGCTCAAGCTGACCGGCCGGGTGACCCGCCGGATGCGCACCGCCGGCGTCGCCGGCCGCACCGTGACGATCACCGTCCGGTTCGCCGACTTCACCACCATCACCCGGTCCAAGACGATCCCCGAGGCGACCGACGTCACCCACGAGGTGCACCGCACCGCCGTCCGCCTGTACGACGCCCTCGGGCTGCAGCGGGCCCGGATCCGGCTGGTGGGGGTGCGGGTGGAGGGGCTGGTGCCTCGCGAGACCGTTCACCGCCAGCTGGTGCTCGGGGAGCGTGAGCACGGCTGGCGCGACGCCGATCGCGCGGTCGACCAGGCCAGGTTCCGGTTCGGTGCCGACGTGGTCCGGCCGGCCAGCCTGCTCACCTGATCCGGTGGCCGGCTGGTTGACCGGCTGACCGACCGGCTGGCTGAGAATTTCCCCAGCCCGCTACCGAACACTGGAGGCGCTGCCTAGACTGACGGGAACAGGCCACATACCCGCGGATCACCGGCGCCAGCAGGAGGCAACCGTGCCGCTCTCCGAGGAAGAGCTGCGACTGCTCGAGCAGATGGAGCGCGCCCTCGTCGAGGAAGATCCCAAGTTCGCCTCCACGCTGCGCGGCACCACCCTGCGGCAGTCCGCACGACGCAAGGCGATCCTCGCCGGCGCCGTCTTCGTCGGCGGCGTCGTCCTCCTGATGACCGGTGCCATCGCGGAGGTCCCGGTCGTCGGGATCCTCGGCTTCGTGATCATGCTCGTCTCGGCCACCATCGGCCTGACCGTGCTGAGGGGGCAGCGCGGAGTAACAGGCGGCGAAGCCGCCCACCCCACCGGCTCGACGAGCCGAGGCGGCTTCACCGTCATCGAGGGTGGCCGCACCGGCCGTCCCCGTCGTCAGCGCAGCGGCTCCCAGAAGCACGGCTCCTTCATGGAGCGCATGGAAGAGCGCTGGCGCCGCCGCCGCGAGGACAACGGTTTCTGAGCGCCGCCCACGAAGGTTGAGTCGTCACCTTCGCCCGCTTGAGTCGTCAGCTTTGTCCCGGTGAGTCGTCACGCTGCACAAGCAGGTGCGGGCAGACGTGGCAACTCACCCGAGCAGACGTGACGACTCAACCGTGCACAAGCGACGACTCAACGAAGGGTCAGCCGCCGACGTGGTCGACGACCCCGCCGTACCTCGTGTCGTCAGCGGACGAGGACGCTGAGGCCGGGCGGCGACGGGAGACCATCAGCGACCGGGGCAGCCATTCGGCCCGGCGTCGGGCCCGCACGGGAACGCCACCGACCAGCGCCTCGATCACGGTCTCGGCGTCGGCCTTGAGGATGGCGGCCTGGTCACCGCCGGGTCGGGCGTAGCGCATGTGCTCGATCGTGGACACGATCCGGGCCACCGCGGTCTCGGCCTCGGGCGAGACGTCGGCTCCGTGCCGCGGCCGCGACGCGGTGTCCTCGCCCGGTGGCCGGCCGAAGTAGTGCACGAGGTAGGACCCGGTCTCGCGCGGTGACCGGCCGGCCGGCCAGGTGAGACCGAGGTCGACGACGGTGTCGCGCAGCTCGATCCACACGGGCTCGGGGCCCTCACCGAGCCGGCCCTCGCGGCGACGACGCCGGATCAGGCGGGGCACGAACGCCAGCGCGACCAGCACGGCGAGCACGCCGCCGCCGATCATGGCGCCGCGCCACGGGAAGGTGAAGCCGCCGTCGTTCGCGTTCGCCTGGTCCTGCGCGTTCTGCTCCTTGGCGTCGCTGGGAGCCGTGGGCCGGTCGACTTCCCGCGTGGTGGCTCCGCTGCTGGGCAGGTCGGTCGGCTGGTTCTCGAACTGGAAGTTCGTGTACGCCGGCGCGGTCGTCGCACCGAAGCGGGTGGCGGGCGTCGGCTCGAAGCGCACCCAACCGGCGCCCGGGAAGAACAGCTCGGGCCAGGCGTGCATGTCCCAGGCGCTGTAGACGTAAGTGTTGCTGTCGCCGCGCTGCTGGGGCTCGAGGAAGCCCACGGCCACCCGCGCCGGGATGTTCAGGACCCGCGCCATCACCGCCATCGCGGAGGCGAACTGCTCGCAGTACCCGACGCGCCCGCCCTTGCCCTCGGTCAGGAACGACTCGAGGGCGTCGGTGCCGTTGCCCGGCGCCCGCTCGAGGGAGTACTCGAACTCGCTGCGGAACCAGTTCTGCAGCGCCACGGCCTTCTGGTACTTCGTCGGGAGGTCGGCGGTCACCGCCAGCGCGTCCTGGGTGACGATCGCCGGCAGGCCGTCGGGCAGGTCGGTGAACTGCGTCCCCGCCAGGTCCGTCGACACGGTGGCCCTGTTGAGGTTCTCCGGGTCGAGCTGGGGCTCGACCGACGTCATCGTGTAGTGCTCGCCCCTGGCGTTCGTGTTGTCGTCGAACGCCATGAAGTCCATCGTGCTCAGGTCGTAGCGCCAGTCGCCCGCCGCGTCGATGCGGGAGATCGGCGCCTGGGTCGGCAGCCAGGTCGAGCTGAAGGCTCCGCCGATCGAGACGTCGTAGTCGTACTGCTTGCGGGGCACGCTCGTCGACAGTCCGGAGATGGACGGCAGCTGCCCGAAGGCGCGCTGATCGGTCGGCGCCTTCCGGTCCCCGGACGTCCACTCGTTGTCGGAGAACCGGTTGAGCACCGCGATGCGCAGGTACGACGGGTCGGGGTCCTGGGTCGTCACAGTGATCATGTCGACGTCCTGGCCGCGGGTGAGGTCCCGCTTCAGGTCGGTCATCGGGTTCACGATCTTGATCTGGTCACCGTCGCCCGGCCCGAACCCGTTGCCGAACAGGTGCAACCCGAACGTCGGCACGAACAGCGGGACCACGATGGCCAGCGCCGTCGCCACGCCGCCGATCGCACCCGCCGACGAGCGCAGCGCGCCGTTGCTCACACCGAAGCCGCTGGGGTCGCTGCCGACGTCCTGGCCGAGGGGGCGCCCCCACCGGGCGATCTGACGTGACTCCTGCAGGTAGAGCATCACCAGGAAGCCGATCGTGGTCAGCGTGAAGATGAGCCACGAGACGCCGCCGCCCAGCAGGCTCACCGGGACGCTGTAGATCGTCAGCAGCGGGAGTCCCGCGAGCGGCACGCGACGTAGCGTGCCGACCGCGATGTCGACGAGGAGCAGGCAGGCCGCGCCGCCGGAGATGAGGAGCGGGTCGATGGGGGGTACGCCGCGGGGCACCGGCGCCCGGTAGGACTGCGCCGTCGCCGATGCGTCGGTGAACAGCAGGTTCAGCTGGGTCCAGCTCTCGCCGAGGGGCAGCGGGGCCCCGGTCAGCTGCAGGCAGACGACGACGCCGACCACGACGACCTGGGCCAGCACGACCAGGAGTCCCGGCACCCGGAGCCAGCGCAGCAGCGCGCCACTGGCCGCGACCACGATGGCGACGACGACCAGCGGGCCCATGAAGCCGCCCCAGTTGAGGGCGAAGCCCTTCCAGGACAGCAGGGCCACCCAGGTGGTGAGGGCCGCGACACCCGACAGCACCAGCGAGTCCCGCAGGCCGCCGCGCATCCGTCCGAGCGGTCGCCGGTAGGTGAACGTGGATGCGGTCAGGTCCCTCGGCGTTGTTCGACGGAGGAGCGAGCGGGGAGGCAACGCCGTGGTATCATCTTGAAACCACCTCACTGTGCAGCTCACCGCGCGGGATGGACCGGGCGGTGCGCCCGAGGTCCTGCCACACGGTCTCCAGACGGTCGCGCGGGCTCAGTCCCACCGCCCGCCAGCCCTGCTGCGCCAGGGTGGCCGCCGCGCCTCCACCCGTGCGGCGGATCGTGCCGGTCCAGGCGTCCACGTCGAGGGCCAGCGCCAGGCTGGCGGCCGCGTGGTGGTGCATCCGGCGGAGGACCGGCAGGTCGTGGTCCTCCACTCCGCCGACCACGGCGACGATCAACCCGCCCTGCGAGGCCTCCGCCAGCCACCCGGTGTCGATGCGGGGGTGCTGGATCGGCTGGACCACGGCCAGCGCCTCGAGCAGCGGCGCGGTGTTGAGGTCGGCGTCGCGGTAGTGCCAGGCGTTGCTCGGGTCCTCTCCCGCCGCCGTCACGAACCGGACCATGAAGCCGCGCTGGCTGAGGTGTACCGCGATCGACGCGGCCGCGGACACGGCGGCCTCGAGCGAGGAGGCGATGCCCTGGCCGCGGTGGGCGCGGAGCCGGTTGTCGAGGAAGAGGGTGGCTCGCGACTGCCAGGGCTGCTCCTCGCGCCTGACCATCAGCTCGCCCATCTTGGCCGAGATGCGCCAGTGCACCCGGCGCAGCTCGTCGCCGCGGCGGTACTCGCGCACGGTGACGTCCTCGGCCGACCCGGTGGCGAACGCGCGCGGCCGGTTGTCGCCCGAACCTGTCCACGCGCCGCCGAGCGGGATCTGGGGGAGAGGCACGGTGCGCGGCGTGACGGTGAGCGACACGGTGGTGTGGAACGCGCGGCCGAGCTCGACGAGCCCGAACGGGTCGCTGACCCGCACGCTCATCGGCCCGATCTCGAACTTGCCGCGGACGTCGGAGCGCACCTGGTACGACGCGTGGCGCCGCCAGCCCTGCCCGATCCCGTCGAGCACGAACCGGGGCCGCGTGCCCAGTACGTATGGCACCTGGTCCTCGAGCAGCAGGGCGCCGCTGGGCGTCTTGCCCTCGTTGGTGAGCGTGAGGTTCAGCCGGGCCGGTTGGCCCGCCGCCACGATCTGCGGGGAGAGGGTGCGGACCAGGGCGAGCCGGTAGCGGCTGCGCCCCAGGACGTACGCCGTGACGAGCGGCAGCGCCAGCACCAGCACGCCGACCCGGGTGAGCGCGTCCTGGCTGAGCAGGACGGCGCAGACGATCGCGGTGATGCCGGCGGCGACGAACGCCCGTCCGCGGACGGTCAGGCCGGAGAGCGCCTCACGCACCGGTCCTCACTTACCTCGTGCCCTCGGGTACCGGCACCTGGGCGACGATGCCGTCGAGGATGGTGCCGGTGTTGCGGCCGCTCATCGACGCCTCGACGCTGGGCAGCAAGCGGTGCGCCAGGACCTGGCGGGCGAGCACGCGCAGGTCGTCGGGCAGCACGTAGTCGCGTCCGCCCATCGCGGCGCTCGCCTTCGCGGCGCGCACCAGGTGCAGCGTGGCGCGCGGCGAGGCGCCGAGCGTGAGCTCCTCCGAGCGCCGGGTCGCCGACGTCAGCGCGACGGCGTACCTCTGCACGGCGTCGGAGACGTAGATCTGGTTGACGATGCCGATCAGCTTGCGGATCTCCGCGGCGTCGGTGACCGGCTCGAGGTCGTCGAGCGGGTTGCTCTGGGTGTGGGTGTTGAGCATCGCGATCTCGGAGGCCTCGACGGGGTAGCCGATCGACAGCCGCAGCATGAAGCGGTCGCGCTGGGCCTCGGGGAGCGCGTAGGTGCCCTCCATCTCGATGGGGTTCTGGGTCGCGATGACCATGAAGGGCGACTCGAGGTAGTACGTCGAGTTGTCGACGGTGACCTGGTGTTCCTCCATGCACTCCAGCAGGGCGGACTGGGTCTTGGGCGACGCGCGGTTGATCTCGTCGCCGACCACGATGTTGGCGAAGACGCCGCCGGGCCGGAACTCGAACTCGCGGGTGTTCTGGTTGAAGATCGACACGCCGGTCACGTCCGAGGGCAGCAGGTCGGGCGTGAACTGGATGCGCCGCACGCTGCACTCGATGCTGCGGGCGAGGGACTTGCTGAGCATGGTCTTGCCGACGCCCGGAACGTCCTCGATGAGGATGTGGCCCTCGGCCAGCAGGCCGATGAGGACCGTGCTGATCACGTCGGGCTTGCCCTCGATCACCTTCTTGACGTTGGAGCGGACCCGCTCCACCACCCGGTTGACGGTCTCCAGGTCGGCACCGCCGGCGCGAGGACCTCCGGCCGTCGCACCATCGCGAACGTCGGTCTCCGTGGCTTCCACGTGCTGTCCCTTCCAGTCTTCTGTGAGGACACGTTCGCCCCACCGATCCCTTCGGGTGGGGCGCTGGGGAGAAACCTAGTCGCCGTTCCCGTTGGTGCCTCTGACTCCGCCGATCACGGTTTGGTTGCGGATTGCCAGCAGGCCGTCCCAGCTGATGAGCCAGCCTAACCGACCCCACCACGGGGAGCCGGGCCGTTCGGCTGTCCCCGAACTCGTGCGGAACGGGGCGAGCGCGATGGCGCGAATGTGGTTGACGGTGGAGCAAAGTGGAGTATGGTGGCGCAAAGTGGAGGAAGTCGGAGGGGAAGTGGAGGGCGCGGGATGTTCCTGGGCACCTACACACCCAAGATCGACGAGAAGGGCCGGCTCTTCCTCCCGGCGAAGTTCAGGGAGGAACTGATGGCGGGCCTGGTGGTGACGACGGGGCAGGAGCGCTGCCTCACCGTCTACAAGCTCGCCGACTTCGCCGAGGTGGCCGCCCGCGTCCAGGCCGCACCCGTCACCCACAAGGGGGCGCGCGACTACGGACGCTTCCTCGGAGCCAACGCCAACCAGGACACCCCCGACAAGCAGGGCCGGGTCACCATCACGCCGATGCAGCGGGAGTACGCCTCGCTCACCAAGGACGTGATGGTCATCGGCGTCATCAACCGGATCGAGATCTGGGACCCCGAGCGCTGGGGCTCCTACAACGAGCAGAACCAGGAGACCTTCGCCGACATCAGCGAAGAGGTCTTCCCCGGGCTCTGAGCCCGCAGCACCTCAACCCCACAGACAACTCAACAGGGATCGTCCGGCGAGGTCTCAGCCCGCTGACGCCCACCTTCTGGGACACCTTCCCCGGCCCCAGACGGTGACCTTCCCTTCCCGCGCACAGCGGGCGGGGGCCTGGCCGGACGATCCGCACCGCACACCCCTTCCCCACATCGCTCCACCGGCACCACCTACACGAGGGTCGAGATCTCATGAGCATCACGCCGGTCACCGATGCGGCTCCACCGCGGGTCCGTCACCAGGCCCGCGAGGCCGCCGCGCTGATGATGTTCTCGGCGGTCACGTCGGTCGCCATCGCCGGCGCCCTCGTCCTGCTGGCCCACTGGGGACGCTGAGCCGGCGAGATGAGCGAATCCGTCCACGTCCCGGTCCTGCTGGACCGGGTCGTCGCCTTGTTGGCACCTGCGCTCGACCACGAGGGCGCCGTCCTGGTCGACGCGACGCTGGGCCTCGGCGGCCACACCGAGGCGGTCCTCGAGCGCTGTGCACTCGCCCGCGTGGTGGGCATCGACCGTGATCCGCAGGCCCTGGCCCTCGCCGGTGAGCGACTGGGGTCGTACGGCGCTCGCTTCACCGGCGTGCACGCCGTCTACGACGAGATCCCCGACGTCCTCGACGACCTCGGCCTCGACGCGGTCGACGCGGTGCTGTTCGACCTGGGCGTCTCCTCCCTCCAGCTGGACGTCGTGGAGCGCGGCTTCGCCTACCGCGCGGACGCACCCCTCGACATGCGGATGGACGGCACGCGTGGCGCCACCGCCGCCGACGTCCTCAACACCTACCCCGCGGCCGACCTGGCCCGCGTCCTCCGGGAGTACGGCGAGGAGCGGTTCGCCCGGCAGATCGCGAGGGCCGTCGTCCGGGCCCGCGAGAGCCACCCCTTCACCACCTCGGCCCGGCTGGTCGAGCTCCTGTACGACGTGATCCCGGCACCCGCCCGGCGTACCGGCGGCCACCCGGCCAAGCGCACCTTCCAGGCCCTGCGCATGGAGGTCAACGAGGAGCTCGCCGTGCTCCGTCGCGCGCTGCCGGCCGCCATCGACGCGATCTCGGTGGGTGGCCGCGTGGTCGTGGAGGCCTACCACTCGCTGGAGGACCGGCTGGTCAAGCACGCCTTCGCCGACGCGACGCGGAGCGACGTACCGGAGGACCTGCCCTTCGTGCCGGCCGGCCACGAGCCCGCCTTCCGCCTGGTCACCCGGGGCGCCGAGAAGGCCGATTCCACCGAGGTCGACCGCAACCCGCGCGCGGCCAGCGTCCGGCTGCGCGCCCTCGAACGACTCACCCCTTCCCCGAACCGAGGAGTCGCGTAGACCATGAGCAGCCCCGCCTTCCAGATCAGGTCCGGTCGGATCCGTTCGGCCGCCACCCAAGGTCGGGTGACCGGCCTGGCCGGGGCGGCCCTCCAGCGGGCGCGGCTCACCGTGGTCCCGCGGACGCGGACCCGGACGAGCCCGGTGCCGTTCGTGACGCTGGTGTCCTTCGTGCTCCTCGCGGGCGTGATCGGGCTGCTGATGTTCAACACCTCCATGCAGCAGGCGGCCTTCGCCGCCACGTCGATGGAGCGACAGGCCGCCACTCTCACGGCGCGCGAGCAGACGCTGCGAATGGAGCTCGACGCGCTCCGCGACCCCCAACGCGTCGCCCGCCAGGCCCAACGCATGGGCATGGTGATCCCCGCGACGCCGGCGTTCCTCCGCCTCGCCGACGGCAAGGTGCTGGGCACGCCGACGCCGGCGACCCGCGAGGACCCGCTCCGGCTGCTGCCGAGGGCCCCCAAGAAGCCCGCCGTCCTCGATCCCGTCCCGAACGTCGTCACCGTCGTCGGCGAGCCGGTCACCCGGCAGCACCACGGCCGGGACAAGAACAACCACCGCGGCAACGGCAACGGCTAGGAGCCCCCTCTGATGCGTCGACCGGTCTCCCGCCCGCGCGGGTCACTGCGTGGCTCCCCGCACCTGCGGCTCCGCTTCGGGTTCATCGTGATCGCGATGGTGCTCTCGCTCTTCGGCGCCCGCCTCGTGCAGCTCCAGGGTGTCGACCCGCGCGCGTACGCCGCGATGGCGGCCGCGGAGGGCACCGTCACCCTCGACCTCCCCGCCGAGCGCGGCGACATCCTCGACCGCAACGGGCGGCCGCTGGCCGACTCGGTCGACGGCGAGATGGTCGTCGCCGACCCGAAGATGACGCGGGCCACGGCGCCCGAGCTCGCGAAGTTCCTGTCGTCGCGCCTCGACGTCGACTACTTCGAGACCCTCAAGGCGCTGCGGCTCGAGGACAAGCGCTTCGCCTACATCGCCCGCCGGGTGCCGGCGAGCAAGGCCGAGGCCGTGGTGGCCGCGGCGAAGGAGGCGGGCTACGAGGGCCTCGACACGCGTCACGACCCGGTCCGCGACTACCCGGCCGGCGACGTCGCCGCCAACATCGTCGGCTTCATGGGCATCGACGAGCCGCTGGCCGGCTTCGAGGCGGCCTTCGACAAGCAGCTGGCCGGGCGGGACGGCTCCGAGCGGTACGCCGTCGGCAACGGCAACCGGATCCCGCTCGGCGGCGGCACCATCAAGCCGCCCGTCGACGGTCAGGACCTGCAGACCACGATCGACCTCGACCTCCAGTGGTACCTGCAGAAGGTGCTGCGTCAGGCGCGCGAGGACTCCGGCGGCGACTCCGCGTTCGGCGTCGTCCTCGACAGCCGCACGGGCGAGGTGCTCGCCCTGGGCGACGACCCGACGTACGACGCCCGCAACCCGCAGGCCTCGCCGCGCAAGGACCGCAACTCCCGGGCGATGACCGACGTCTACGAGCCCGGCTCGGTGGAGAAGGTGCTCACCCTCAGCGCCCTCATCGACGCGGGCAAGGCCACCATGCGCACCCGCGTCACCGTCCCGCCGACCCTGCAGAGTGGCGACCGGATCATCCACGACTGGTTCGGGCACGGCACCCTGCGGATGACGCTGGCAGGCGTGATCGCCCAGTCGTCCAACATCGGCACGGTGCTGGCCTCCCGCAACTTCGAGACCGGTCAGCTCCGCGAGTACCTCACGAGGTTCGGGCTGGGCCAGAAGACGAACGTCGGCATCCCCGGTGAGACCCAGGGCATCCTGCCCGACCCGAGCATCTGGACCTCGATGACGCAGGACCGCATCGCCTTCGGCCAGTCGCTGTCGGTCAACGGGCTGCAGATGGCCGCCGCCGTGAACACGATCGCCAACGGGGGCGTCCGGGTCTCGCCCAGCCTGGTGCGCGGCAGCGCTGTCACCGACGACGGTGTCACGGTCGGCACCGACACCACGACCACCGACCGGGTGGTCAGCAAGAGCGCCGCCCACCAGATGACGCTGATGATGGAGCGCGTCGTGGACCCCGACGTCGGCGTCGCTCCTGCGGCCCAGGTGCCCGGTTACCGGGTGGCCGGCAAGACCGGAACGGCCCAGCGGGTCGGTTCGAAGTG
Source organism: uncultured Actinomycetota bacterium (assembly GCA_963782155.1). Lineage (GTDB taxonomy): Bacteria > Actinomycetota > Actinomycetes > Propionibacteriales > Nocardioidaceae > Nocardioides. The sequence continues at coordinate 49,319 of CAWAIZ010000024.1, read as the reverse complement.
CGGCTGCTACGACGGTTCGTTCACCGTCTCGTTCGCGGGCTTCGCGCCCGCCGACAACCCGCGCTTCACCGTCTACGTCGTGGTGCAGAACCCCAAGAACGGCGGCGGGGGTGGCTCGGTCGGCGGCCCGGTGTTCGCCAAGATCATGGGCTTCGCGCTGCGTCGCTACGGCGTCCCGCCCACGGGCACAGAGCCGTCGAAGATCCCCACCACCTGGAGGCCCGGCCAGGGAAGCGGCCAGTCGAGCGGGCAGTAGCCTCGCCCAGGATGAACGGCCCGATGAGCGACCCCCTGCGGGCGAGCCGTCCCCAACACCCGCCGCGCCGCCAGCTGACCGAGCTGGCCGGCTGGTTGGCCACGGCCGACCGGTCCGCTCGTACCCGCGGCGACCTGGGCGGCGAGGCAACCGGCGTCACCCTCGCGTCCCAGCGGGTGCTGCCGGGTGACGTGTACGCCGCCCTGCCCGGCAGCCGGGCCCACGGCGTCGAGTACGCCGCCGACGCGGTCGCGGCCGGCGCGGTCGCCGTGCTGACCGACAGCGAGGGCGCGCCCCGCGTGCCCGCCGGGGTGCCGGTCCTCGAGGTCGGCCTCCCGCGCGCCCTGCTCGGTCGCTTCGCGGCCTACCTGTACGGCGACCCGGCGGCGTCGCTGCGCCTGCTCGGCGTCACCGGTACGCAGGGCAAGACCACCACCACGCGGCTGGCCGAGAGTGCCCTCCAGAGGTCCGGGGTCACCGCGGCCGTCGTCGGCACCGTCGGCACCCGCGTCGACGGCGAGGAGATCAAGACGACCCTGACCACGCCGGAGGCACCCGACCTGCACGGGCTGTTCGCGATGATGCGCGAACGCTCGGTCGCGGCGTGCGCGATGGAGGTGTCCAGCCACGCGCTGGTCCAGGGGCGGGTCGACGGCGTGGTCTTCGACGTGGCCGTCTTCACCAACCTCGGCCGCGACCACCTCGACTTCCACGCGGACGAGGAGGACTACTTCCAGGCGAAGGCGACGCTGTTCACCCCCGAGCGGTGCCGTCAGGGGCTGGTGAACGCCGACGACGAGCACGGCCGGCGGCTCCTTGCCCGCGGCGGCGTACCCCTGACGTCGTTCTCCGCAACCGGCGGCAGCGCCGAGTGGCGGGCCGTCGACCTGGACCCGGCGCCCGACGGCACCCGGTTCGTCGTCGAGGGGCCGGACGGTCTCAGGGTCCAGGCGGGCTGCCCGCTGCCCGGTGACTACAACGTGGCCAACGCCCTTGCTGCACTGGCCGGCTGCGCTCTGCTGGGCTATGACCTCGCGGCGGTGGCGTCCGCCATGGCGGCGGGCGGCGGCGTACCCGGCCGGCTGGAGCTCGTCGACGCCGGCCAGGACTTCACGGTCGTGGTCGACTACGCCCACAAGCCCGACGCGGTGGCGGCCGCCATCGCCGCGCTGCGGCCGCTCACCGCGGGCCGGATCATCGTGGTGCTCGGCGCCGGCGGGGAGCGCGACCCGGGCAAGCGCCCGCTGATGGGCGCCATCGCCGCCGCCGCCGCGGACATCCTCGTGGTGACCGACGACAACCCGAGGGGCGAGGAGCCGTCCGCCATCCGAGCGGAGCTGCTCGCCGGCACCCGCGAGGGTTCTGCCGAGGTGCTCGAGGTCGGCGACCGCAGGGCGGCGATCCGGGAGGCCCTCTTGCGCGCTCGGGGCGGGGACGTGGTGCTGGTCGCCGGCAAGGGACACGAGACCGGCCAGGAGGTCGCCGGTGTGGTGCACCCCTTCGACGACCGTGAGGTCGCCCGCCGGATCATCAGCGAGGATCTGGGGGAGCAGCCGTGATCGCGATGACGCTGGCCCAGGTCGCCGGGATCGTGAACGGCGAGGTGGTCGGTGACCCGGACGTCACCGTCACCGGACCGGCGTTCCGCGACCATCGCGAGCCGGTGACCGGCGGGCTGTTCGTGGCGATCGTGGGGGAGCGTGTCGACGGCCACGACTTCGCGGGAGCCGCCGTCGAGGGTGGTGCGGCCGCCGTACTGGGCTCCCGGCCGACCGACGTGCCCACCGTGGTCGTCGATGACGTCCTCGACGCGCTGGCCCGGCTCGCGCGGCACGTCGTGGACACGGTGCGGCCGACCGTCCTCGCCCTGACCGGCTCGCAGGGCAAGACCGGCACGAAGGACTACCTCGGCCAGGTGCTGGCCGGAGTGGGCGAGACGGTGGCGACCGCCGGCAACCTGAACAACGAGCTGGGCGTCCCCCTCACCGTGCTGCGCTGCACCGCCGAGACCGAGTACCTCGTCGTCGAGATGGGCGCGCGCGGCATCGGGCACATCGCCGAGCTGTGCCGGATGGCCCCGCCCGACGTGGCAGCCGTGCTCAACGTCGGCACGGCCCACCTCGACGGGTTCGGCTCGCGCGAGGCGATCGCCCAGGCTAAGGGCGAGATCGTCGAGGCCCTCCGGCCGGGCGGCGTGGCGGTGCTCAACGCCGACGACGACCTGGTGTCCGCCATGGCCGGCCGGACCGCCGGACGGGTGCTCACGTTCGGGGAGGCCGGCGACGTCCGCTGGCGCGGGATGGAGCTCGACGACCTCGGCCGCGCGTCCTTCGAGATCGGGCGGGCCGGGGAGTGGCACCCGGTCGCCCTGACCCAGTCCGGGGCGCACCAGGTGCCCAACGCCACTGCCGCCGCGACGATGGCGCAGGCGGCCGGCGTTGACCTGGCCGCCTGCGCGCGGGCCCTCACCGCGGCGGTGCCGGCCTCGCGCTGGCGGATGGAGCTGCACCAGCGGGCCGACGGGCTGGTCGTGGTCAACGACGCCTACAACGCCAACCCCGCCTCGATGGTCGCCGCCCTCGACTCCCTGGTGACCATCGGCGCGCGCCGTCAGGCCCGAACGGTCGCCGTCCTCGGGGTGATGCTCGAGCTCGGGGCCGTGCACGACGCCGAGCACGAGCGCATCGGCCGGTACGCCGCCGAGCGCGGCGTCGATGTGGTGGTCGCCGTCGGCGCCGAGGCCGCCGGGCATCGCGGCGGGTGCGAGCGCCGTACCACAGTGGAAAGGGACGACCGTCACGCCGGTGGGGCGTGCCGAGGCCCTGGACTGGGTGCGGAACAATGCTGACGCCGGTGATGTCGTCCTCGTGAAGGCGTCGCGCGGCGCCGCGCTGGAGTCCGTGGCGGAAGGCCTCCTGGCGCCACCAGACGAAGAGGAAGGGAGCCGATGAGGTCGGTCCTGTTCGGCGGCGGCTTCGCCCTGCTGATCTCCCTGCTCGGCACCCGGGTGGCGATCACGTGGTTCACCCGGATCGGCGCCGGACAGCCGATCCGAGACGACGGGCCGACCAGTCACCACACCAAGCGCGGCACGCCCACCATGGGCGGCCTGGTCATCATCTTCTCGGCCGTCGTCGGCTACTTCGCGGCCAAGATCATCACCCAGAGCGAGCCGTCGGCGTCGGCGATGCTGCTCCTCTTCCTCTTCGCCGGCCTCGGGGTCGTGGGGTTCCTCGACGACTACCTCAAGGTCAGCCGCCAGCACAGCCTGGGCCTGCGCAGCCGGGCCAAGGTGATCGGCCAGACGGTTGTCGCGCTGGCCTTCGGCTCGATGGCGCTGTGGCACGAGCTGGCCGACGACCGCGGCAACACCCCGGCGTCGACGCACATCTCCTTCCTGCGCGACATCCAGTGGCTGGCGCTGCCGACGATCGTCGCGATCGCGCTGTTGTGGCTGATCATCACCGGCACCAGCAATGCGGTGAACCTCGCCGACGGCCTCGACGGGCTCTCCACCGGGGCGTCGGTGATGGTGTTCGGCGCCTACACGCTGGTGAACATCTGGCAGAACAACCAGAGCTGCGCCACAGCGGGCGGCCCCACCTGCTACGAGGTGCGCGACCCCCTCGACCTGGCGGTCGTCTCCGCGGCGATCATGGGCGCTTGTTTCGGCTTCCTGTGGTGGAACGCCTCGCCCGCGGCGATCATCATGGGTGACACCGGTTCGCTGGGCCTCGGCGGCGCCCTCGCCGGCCTGGCGATCCTGACCCGCACCGAGCTGCTCCTCCTGATCATCGGCGGGCTCTTCGTGGTGATCACGCTGTCGGTGATGATCCAGGTGACTTTCTTCAAGGCGTCGCGGCGGTTCGCGGTGGTGCGGACGATCTTCCGGGTGGGGCCCGCCCACCGGGTGTTCCGGATGACGCCGTTGCAGCATCACTTCGAGATGCTCGGCTGGGAGCAGGTCACCATCGTGATCCGGTTCTGGATCATCACCGGGCTCTGTGTCGCCGCCGGTCTCGGCGTCTTCTACGCCCAGTGGGTCGCCGGCGCGTGAGCTCCCCGGAGGGCCTCGGCCGACACGACGACTGGTCCGGCGTCCGTGCCGTGGTCGCGGGTTTCGGCATCTCCGGGTTCGCGGCCGCCGACAACCTCATCCACATCGGGGCCCAGGTGCGTGCGCTCACCGACACCGCGAACGCCGAGGAGCTCGAGAAGGCCGAGCTGCTCGAGGTGCTGGGCGGCAGGATCGACATCCACCCGGGCGCGACCGGGACCTTGCCCGAGGACGTGGACATCCTCGTCACCTCGCCGGGGTTCAGACCCGACGCTCCACTGCTCGCGCAGGCGCGGGCCCGGGGCATCCCGGTCTGGGGCGAGGTCGAGCTCGCGTGGCGGCTCCGCGACCGGGATCACGCCGCCCCCTGGTTGTGCGTCACGGGCACCAACGGCAAGACGACCACCGTCCAGATGCTGCAGGCGATCCTGTCCACCGCGGGGCTGCGCAGCGCCGCCGTGGGCAACGTCGGCCGCCCGGTGACCGAGGCGGTGATGGACCCCACGCCGTACGACGTCCTGGCCGTCGAGCTGTCCAGCTTCCAGCTCCACTACACGAGCTCGCTGAGCGCCCAGGCGGCTGCCGTGCTGAACATCGCCGAGGACCACCTCGACTGGTACACCGGCCCGACCGCGATGGAGGAGTACGCCGCGGACAAGGGCCGGATCTACGAGCGCGTGCAGCGGGCGTGCGTCTACAACGTGGCCGATCCCGGGACCGAGCGGCTGGTCCGCGAGGCCGACGTCGTCGACGGGGCCCGGGCCGTCGGCTTCACCCTCGGCACCCCGGCCGTTGGCATGGTCGGCGTCGTGGAGAACCTGCTCGTCGACCGGGCGTTCATCGCGGAGCGGCAGACGAGTGCGGCCGAGCTGTGCGCCGTCGCCGACCTCCCTTCGCCCGCCCCGCACGTCGTGGCCAACGCGCTGGCCGCCGCCGCGCTGGCTCGCGCCCACGGCGTCTCCCAGGCCGCCGTGCGCGACGGGCTGCGCGGCTTCACGATCGACGGCCACCGCATCCAGACCGTGGCCGTCGCCGAGGACGTCACGTGGGTGGACGACTCCAAGGCCACCAACCCGCACGCCGCCCAGTCCTCGCTCCAGGCCTTCGACCACGTCGTGTGGGTGGCGGGCGGGCTCGCGAAGGGCGCCCGCTTCGACGACCTGGTGACGGCCGTCCGGGACCGGCTGCGGGGCGTCGTCCTGCTGGGTCGCGACCGCGGCGTGATCGCGGACGCCCTGGCACGACACGCCCCCGATGTGCCCGTCATCGACACCGGCGACGGAGAGACTGAGCGGGAGTTCGGAACCGGCCCGATGGAGCGGGTCGTGGAGGCAGCCGCCCGACTGGCCCGACCCGGCGACGCGGTGCTGCTGGCTCCCGGCTGCGCCTCCCAGGACCTGTTCCGCAACTACGGCGAACGCGGCGACGCGTTCGCCGCCGCCGTACGACGCCGGACCGAGTAGACCGGCCGACAGACCTGAACCTGACCGCGAGGGGGACCATGGCCACGAGCACCCCCTCCCGGGTCGGCACGGTCCCCGAGGCGACCACCGAGCGGCGCTCCCGGTTCGCCGGCCTCCGCACCTGGACCTCGGCCCTGCGACATGCGCTCGACCGTCCGCTCACGTCGTACTACCTGCTGCTCGGTGCCTCCGCGCTGCTGCTCACCATCGGCTTGATCATGGTGCTCAGCGCTTCGAGCGTGTACTCCTTCCGCGTCTACGACGACTCCTACGCCATCGTCGAGAAGCAGCTGCTCTGGGTGGCGATCGGGATCCCGTGTGCCTGGGTGGCCAGCCGGCTGCCGCTGCGCTGGATCCGGCGGCTGGCCTACCCCGGGTACGCCGTCTCGCTGACCCTGCTGCTGCTCACCGCGTTCCTCGGGGTCGAGCGCAACGGCAACACCAACTGGCTCGCGCTGGGCCCGATCGTCATCCAGCCCTCGGAGATCGCCAAGCTCGCGCTGATCCTCTGGGCCGCACACGTCTACGCCAACAAGGACCGGCGGCTGGCCAGCACCCACCAGATCATGATCCCGGTGGTGCCCGGCCTGCTGATCGCGACCGGCCTCGTCGTCTTCGGCCACGACCTCGGCACCGCGCTCGTGCTGTTCGCGATCCTGCTCGGGATGCTGTGGGTCGTCGGAGCGCCGGCCCGGTTCTTCATGTTCAGCATCTCGGTGGTCGGGGTGCTCGCGCTCTACCTGGCGACCACCAACACCGAACGGATGGCGCGCATCACCACGTTCGTCGACCCGTTCTCCGACTACCACACGGCCGGCTGGCAACCCGCCCACGGTTTGTACGCGCTGTCGAGCGGAGGGTGGTTCGGGCAGGGCATCGGTGCCAGCCAGCAGAAGTGGGGCACCCTGCCGGAGGCGCACACCGACTTCATCTTCGCGGTGCTCGGCGAGGAGCTTGGCCTGGTGGGCACGCTGCTCGTCATCGGCCTGTTCGTGACGATCGCCTTCGCCGCGATCCGGGTCGCTACCGCCACCGCCGACCCGTTCGTCCGCTACATGTCGTTCGGCATCGTGGTGTGGCTGCTCGGCCAGATGATGATCAACGTCGGCATGGTGCTGGCGTTGCTGCCGGTCATCGGCATCCCGTTGCCCCTGGTGTCGTACGGCGGCTCCGCGCTGGTGCCCTCGCTGGTCGCGCTCGGTCTGCTGGTCGGGTTCGCGCGCCGCGAGCCGGAGGCAGCGGCCGCGCTGCGCCAGCGCCGCCGGTCCCGCTCCGCCGGGCTGTCGGCCGGGCGCGTGCCCGGCCGTGGGCTATGAGTGATCTCGAGACGCCTCGCGCCGCCCGTCGCTGCCGCTCCGGTCTGCGCCGACGCTCCTCAATCTCCCCGCGTCACCTCGTTCGGGCTCGTCCCTCGCCCGTCCGAGCGCGGTGATCTCTAGGCTCGACCCGATGCGCGTACTCCTCGCCGGCGGCGGCACCGCCGGCCACACCTCTCCCATGCTGGCGACCGCCGACGCCCTGCGCCGGCTCGACCCCGGCGTGGAGGTCACCTGCCTCGGTACGGCACGCGGGCTGGAGACGCGCGTCGTCCCGGAGGCGGGGTACCCGCTGGAGCTGATCGCGCCCGTCCCGATGCCGCGGCGGCCCAACGCCGACCTGGTCAGGCTGCCCGGCCGGCTGCGTGGCGCGGTCCGCGAGGCCGGCGCGGTGATCGACCGCACCGGCGCCGAGGTCGTGGTCGGGTACGGCGGCTACGTCTCCATGCCGGCGTACCTCGCCGCCCGCCGACGCCGCGTGCCCATCGTGCTGCACGAGCAGAACGCCAAGCCCGGCCTGGCGAACAGGGCCGGTGCACGGCTCGCCCAGCGGGTGGCGGTCTCGTTCCCCGACACGCCGCTGCCGCGGGCGGAGTACGTCGGGCTGCCGCTGCGGCCGATGATCGCCCGGCTCGACCGGGGTGCGCTCCGCCAGGAGGCGCGCCGCTACTTCGACCTCGACCCGGACCGTCCGACTCTGCTGGTGACCGGGGGGTCGCAGGGCGCGCGCCGGCTCAACCAAGCCGTGTCCGGCGCCTCGGCCGCGCTGGCGGGAGCGGGCATCCAGGTGCTGCACGTCGTCGGGCCGAACGGCGAGGCGACCCCGGAGCAGGGGACGGTGCCGTACGCCGTCGTGCCCTTCGTCGACCGGATGGACCTGGCCTACGCCGCCGCCGACCTCGTGCTCTGCCGGGCGGGCGCCAACAGCGTCATCGAGGCCGCGGCCGTCGGGCTGCCCGCTGTCTTCGTGCCCCTGCCGATCGGGAACGGCGAGCAGGACCTCAACGCCCGGCCGGTCGTCGACGCCGGGGGAGCGTTGCTCGTCGGCGACACCGAGCTGACGTCGAGCTGGGTGACCGCCCACGTCGTCCCACTGGTCACCGACGCGCCGCGGCTGGCGGCGATGAGCAGCGCCGCCTCGGGGTTGGTCCCGCGCGACGCCGACGAGAAGCTCGCTCGCATCGTGCTCGAGGTCGCGGCCGGGTCCGGCCGATGAAGATCCCCGTCCCCGAGATCCTGCTCCCCGCCGGAGAGCTGGGCCGCGTGCACTTCGTGGGCATCGGCGGCGCGGCGCTGTCTGCGATCGCGCGCATCATGGCGGCGCGCGGGCTGGCGGTCTCCGGGAGCGACGACAACGACACCCCCTTCCTGGCCGGCCTCCGTGAGCTCGGCGTTCCGTGCCACCTCGGGTACGCCGCCGAGCACGTCGCCGGCGCCGACACGCTGGTGGTCACCACCGCCGCACGCGAGGACAACCCCGAGGTCCTGGAGGGACGGCGGCGCGGGCTGCGGATGCTGCCCCGGTCGGCGGGGCTGTGGTCGGTGATGGCCGGGCAGCGCGTGGTCGCCGTGGCCGGCACTCACGGCAAGACCACGACGACCTCCCTGCTGGTGTCGGCACTGGTCGCTGCCGGCGCCGACCCGACGTACGCCGTCGGCGGCGTGCTCGCCGCGACCGGCCACAACGCCGAGGTCGGCGGGAGCGACCTGTTCGTGGCCGAGGCCGACGAGAGCGACGGCGCGTTCCTCGTCTACGAACCGTATGCCGCGGTGGTCACCAACGTGGCTGCCGACCACCTCGATGTCTGGGGCACCGAGGCGGCGTACCGCTCGGCGTTCGAGGAGTTCGCGACGACCGTCGACCCGGACGGCTTCCTGGTGTGCTGCATCGACGACCCCGGTGCCCGGGACCTGGCCGAGCGCGTCCGGACCGCCGGACCACGGATCGTCACCGTGGGCGAGGCGAGCGACGCCGACGTGCGCGCCACCGACCTGGCCTTCTCCGGCACACGTTCGCGGTTCACGGTCGTCCGGGGCGACGAGCTGCTGGGCACCGTCGAGCTGCGGATCCCGGGTCGCCACTACGTCGTCGACGCGCTGGCCGCCCTGGTCGCGGGTCTCGAGCTCGGCCATCCCTTCGAGGGTCTGCGCGAGGGGCTCGAGGCCTTCTCGGGTTCGGGTCGCCGGATGGAAGCCAAGGGCGAGACGGCCGGCGTCCGGGTGTACGACAGCTACGCCCATCACCCCGCCGAGATCGCCGCCGACCTCGAAGCCGCGCGGGCGGTGGCGGGGGAGGGCCGACTGGTCGTGGCGTTCCAGCCGCACCTGGTCTCCCGCACCCGCGAGTTCGGCGCGGCCATGGGGGCCGCGCTCGGCGCGGCCGACGAGGTGGTCGTGCTCGACGTGTACGTCGCGCGTGAGGAGCCCGACCCCGCCGTCACCGGCGGCCTGGTCGCGGACGCCGTACCCCTTGCCGCCGGGCGGGTGGCGTTCGTCCACAGCCTGGAGGAGGCTGCGGTCGAGCTCGTCGCCCGGGCCCGGCCCGGTGACCTGGTGCTCACGCTCGGCGCGGGCAGCGTCACCGCCGTCGGTCCGCGCGTGCTCGCGCTGCTGGCGGCGCGATGAGAGGGCTCACGCGGCGCCCCCGCACGGACGCTGCCGAGCGCAACGCCCTCCGGTCCCGCAAGCGGTTCACCCGACGGCAGTGGCGCCGGCGCTGGCTGGCGTGGCGCTACGTCGTGGTCGCCCTGCTGGTGGTCGCCCTCGTCGTCGGCGGTGGGTGGCTCGTGTACTTCTCGAACGTGCTGACCGTGAAGCGAGTCGACGTGGAGGGGCAGCGCCTGCTGACGCGCTCCCAGGTGGTGCAGACGGCCAAGGTGCCCGCCGGCGAGCAGCTGGCCCGCGTCGACGTGGGCGCGATCGCGGCCCGGCTCCGGTCGCTGGCCGAGGTACGCACGGTCGACGTGTCGCGCGAGTGGCCCGACGCGGTGCAGATCGTGATCCAGGAGCGGGTCGCCGTCGCCGTCATCGAGATCGGCGGCCGGCTGCGCGGCCTCGACTCCGCAGGGGTGGTGTTCACGGAGTACGCCAAGGCGCCGCCCGGCCTGCCGCGCATCAGCTCCGCCTCCTCGACCAGCCCGGACGCGCTGCGCGAAGCCGCGACCGTGGTCTCCGCACTCCCCAAGGAGCTGGCGGCCATGGTCGACCACGTCGAGGTGCTGACCGTCGACCAGATCACCCTCGTGCTGAAGGACCAGCGGGTCGTGCTCTGGGGCAGCGCCGAGGACTCGGCACTCAAGGCCGATGTGCTGCTCAAGCTGCTGCGCCAGCCCGGGAAGGTCTACGACGTGTCCGTGCCCGGCCAGCCGACCACCTGCAACCAGGCGACCGCCGAGGCCTGCACGGCCGGCTGATTTTCCTGGGGCCGATGTATCTGGCAGGAGCGGCCCGCGCTCTTGGAGATCACTCACAGGGACGTCGAGCCGGGGGCACGGGGGGTGCCACCCGGCTCGACGGCCGTCTGCGTGCGGTCGTGATACCCGGTCGACCGGGTATCACTGCGGTTAGTGGGGGTTGCAACCGTCACGAAGCGACGGGAACGACACCCAAGTTCGGCCCGACTGCCCGGCACCGGCGTGTCGGCGCGATCCGCGCGACCCGGCTACCTACTGTCATGGACACGACGAGGTTGACATAACTATAACCCTCAGCATGAGGGTGAGAGTTCAGAACTCGCCGACACGTCTTCCCCAGGAGACAGACCAGCACCGCAGACCACCAGCCGACCACTCAGCGAAGGGCGCACCCGCCGTGGCAGCAGCGCAGAACTACCTGGCCATCATCAAGGTCGTGGGCATCGGTGGCGGCGGCGTGAACGCCGTCAACCGGATGATCGAGGTCGGGTTGAGGGGCGTGGAGTTCATCGCCATCAACACCGACGCCCAGGCCCTCCTCATGAGCGACGCCGACGTCAAGCTCGACATCGGCCGCGAGCTCACCCGGGGCCTCGGCGCCGGGGCCAACCCGGACGTCGGCAAGCAGGCCGCCGACGACCACGCCGACGAGATCGAGGAGGTCATGAAGGGCGCCGACATGGTGTTCGTGACCGCCGGCGAGGGTGGCGGCACCGGCACCGGCGGCGCTCCCGTCGTGGCCCGGATCGCCCGCAGCCTCGGCGCCCTGACCATCGGCGTGGTGACGCGTCCGTTCGCCTTCGAGGGCCGCCGCCGCGCCAACTCCGCCGAGGAGGGCATCGCCCAGCTGCGCGAGGAGGTCGACACCCTCATCGTGATCCCGAACGACCGGCTGCTGTCGATCTCGGACCGCAGCGTCTCGGTGCTCGACGCGTTCAAGCAGGCCGACCAGGTGCTCCTTCAGGGCGTCTCGGGCATCACCGACCTGATCACCACGCCCGGCCTGATCAACCTCGACTTCGCTGACGTGAAGTCCGTGATGGCCAACGCCGGCTCGGCCCTGATGGGCATCGGCTCGGCGCGCGGCGAGGACCGGTCCGTGGCCGCGGCCGAGATGGCGGTGTCCAGCCCGCTGCTGGAGGCCAGCATCGACGGGGCCCACGGCGTGCTGCTCTCGATCGCCGGCGGCTCCGACCTCGGCCTGTTCGAGATCAACGAGGCGGCGGCGCTGGTGTCGCAGTCGGCGCACCCCGAGGCCAATATCATCTTTGGCGCGACGATCGACGACGCGCTCGGCGACGAGGTGCGGGTGACGGTGATCGCGGCCGGGTTCGACGGTGGCCAGCCCAAGCGGCGCGACCACGAGTCCGGCTTCAAGCGCACCCAGGCGCAGCAGTCCCAGGAGGAGACCCGGCGCGCCGCGCAGGCCCTGGCCGCTGACAAGCCCAAGGACGGCGGTGCCCAGACGAGTCACCAGCCGGAGGCCCGTCCGCAGCCGGTCGGCGCCAGCGTGCAGCGCCCACAGGGTGGGGCGCCCGCGCCCGCGCCGGCGGCGCCGCGCGAGTCGCGGCCGATGCAGTTCGACGACGACGACCTCGACATCCCGGACTTCCTCAAGTAGGAGCTGGTTGTACTCCGCGCGGCTGACCCACGGCCCTGTCGAGCTGGCCTTCACGGACCGGCACGGCGGGGCCAGCCGCGCGCCGTACGACTCCCTCAACCTGGCCTGGGCGGGTGACGACCCGGACGACCTGGCCGAGAACCATCGACGGCTCTCGGCCGACTTCGCCCCGGGCGACCCGGTCGCGGCGCTCAGCCAGGTGCACGGGAACGACGTGGCGTACGTCGGGCCCGAAGGGCCCCGCACCGACGTCAACGGTCACCTCCACGCCCGGGCCGACGGTGTCGTCACCGACCAGGCGGGCGTGACCTTGATGGTGCGCGGCGCCGACTGCGCGATGGTGCTCTTCGCCGACGCCGAGGCCGGCGTGATCGGCGGCTGCCACGCCGGCCGGCCCGGGATGGTCGTCGGCGTCGTGCCGGCGACGATTGCCCGGATGCGCGAGCTGGGTGGGCGCGAGATCGTGGCCTGGCTCGGTCCGCACGTGTGCGGGCGCTGCTATGAGGTGCCGCAGGAGATGCAGGACGACGTCACGGCCGTCGTCCCGGCCAGCCGCGCCACCACCTCGTGGGGAACACCAGCCATCGACATCGGCGCCGGCATCCGGTCCCAGCTCGCCGACGAGGACGTCAGGTGCGTGGACCTGTCGCTGTGCACCCGCGAGTCGCCCGACCTCTACTCCTACCGGCGCGACCACCTCACGTCCGGCCGGCAGGCCGGCGTCATCCGGCTGGCGCCCGCATGAGCGAGGAGGTGACCCAGGGGCGCCGCGACGAGCTTGCAGCCAACCTGGACGCCGTACGCCGCCGCATCGAGACGGCGGCGACTGCCGCCGGCCGCGACCCGGCGGAGGTCACCCTGGTGGCCATCACCAAGTTCTTCCCGGCCTCGGACGTCCGGCTGCTGGCCGAGCTCGGCGTCACCGACGTCGGGGAGAACCGCCACCAGGAGGCCCAGGAGAAGGCCGCCGCCTGCGCCGATCTCGACCTGCGCTGGCACTTCGTCGGAGGTCTGCAGAGCAACAAAGCGGCGTCGGTCGCGACGTACTCCGACGTGGTGGAGTCCGTCGACCGCGCCAAGCTGGTGACCCCACTCGACCGCGGCGCCCACGAGCGCTCCCATCACGTCGACGTGCTGCTCCAGGTCAGCCTCGACCCTCCCGGGCGGGAGGGTCGGTCGGGCGCGGACCCGGGCGACCTGGACGACCTGGCGGCCGCCGTGGAGCGGGCCGGGATGCTCCGGCTGCGCGGCCTGATGGCGGTGGCGCCGCTCGGCGAGGACCCCCAAACGGCATACGACCGGCTCGCCGGGATCCACCGCGAACTGGCCGCGGGGCACCCCGAGGCCACCTGGCTCTCCGCGGGCATGAGCGGCGACCTCGAAGCCGCCGTCGCGGCGGGCGCGACACACGTGCGGTTGGGCACCGCGGTCCTCGGTCCGAGGCCGCGCTACTTGTAATGTCAACATCACCGAGGCCCGCTCCCGTGGGCCCTGGGCCAGCGAGCAGGACACTGCAACCGGAGGAAGAGACCATGAGCGGCGCGATGCGCAAGATCGGCGAGTACCTCGGCCTCCTCGAGGACACCGGCCGCTACGACGACGAGCTCGACGAGGACCTCTACGAGCAGACCGCCGTCGGCCAGTCCGGTTACCAGTCCGCCCCGGTGATGCGGGAGAGCCGCCCGGCCCCGGTGTCCGACCTCGCGGAGCGTCGCCGGCCCACCCCGGTCCCTGCGGGGGGCCAGGCTGTCGGGATGGTGGCCGAGCTGTCGCGGATCACGACGCTGCACCCGCGCACCTACAACGAGGCGCGCACCGTCGGCGAGAACTTCCGTGAGGGCGTGCCGGTGATCATGAACCTCTCGGAGATGGATGACAGCGACGCCAAGCGCCTCGTCGACTTCGCGGCCGGTCTCGTGTTTGCCACCCGTGGCACCATCGAGCGCGTCACCAACAAGGTGTTCCTGCTCTCGCCGCCCAACGTCTCGGTTGCTGCCGAGGACAAGGAGCGGATCGCCGAGAACGGGTTCTTCAACCAGAGCTGATCGGCGATCCAGGCCGGGTTCGGCGACCAGAGCTGAAGGGCGCGCGTGACCGTCGTCGGTGTCGTCATCGAGTACGTGCTGTGGTTCTTCATTGCCTTCATGTGGGTCCGCTTCGTGACGGAGTGGGTCCAGGTGTTCGCCCGGTCGTGGTCTCCGTCCGGCGTCCTTCTCATCGCGCTCGAGGCCGTGTACTCCGTCACCGACCCGCCGATCAAGGCGCTGCGTCGGGTGATCCCACCACTGCGGATCGGCAACTTCGCGCTCGACCTGAGCATGCTGCTGGTCTTCGTGGGCGCCTACATCCTGCTGCGGCTGAACCGTGGCCTGCTGCTGTAGTGACGCGTGAGCGCTCGCGGGTCCCGAGGACGCTATGGTTCAGACCGACAGAAACTGCTCCTGACATGAATTGGGTGAGGTCATGCCGCTGACGCCTGAGGACGTGAGCAACAAGCGCTTTACGCCTGTACGCCTGCGCGAGGGCTATGACATGGGCGAGGTGGACCAGTTCCTCGACGAGGTCGAGGCCGAGCTCGCCCGGCTGACGAAGGAGAACGACGAGCTCCGGACCAAGCTGGCCTCGGCCCAGCAGGGTGGTGGGTTCTCGGGGTCCGAGCCGCAGCCGGTCGCGGAGCACAGCCCCGAGCCGTACGTCGCGACTCCCGAGCCCGAGCCGGAGCCCGAGCCGGAGCCGGAGCCGGAGCCCGAGCCGGCCCCCGTGGTCGCGGCGGTCGAGACGCCGGTCGAGACGATCCGGGTCCAGACCGTGCCCGAGGCCTCGAACGCCGCAGCCCGGCTGCTCGAGCTGGCGACGCGCAACGCCGACGAGCTGGTCGAGGACGCGAAGAACCAGGCCGACATGATCATCGGCGAGGCCCGCACCAAGGCCGAGCGCCTCGAGTCCGAGTCCAAGTCCAACGCCGACCGGCTCGAGGCCGACGCCCGCAGCCGGGCCCAGATGCTCGACTCCGAGACCGCCCAGAAGCGCCAGATCATGTTCGGCGACCTGGAGAAGGAGCAGGAGAAGCTGAACATGGAGGTGGAGAACCTCCGGCAGTTCGAGCGCGAGTACCGCTCCCGGCTGCGCAGCTACTTCAGCCAGCAGCTGGAGCTGCTCACCAGTGGTGAGACCAGCGCGCCCTCCGGCGAGGAGCAGCCGCAGCCCAAGCGCCTGCGGTCCATCCTCGGCGAGGACGACGGCTGAGCCGAGCGTTCCTGTCAACCTCACCCGTACGGGCCAGACGCCCGCTCACCCCCTGGGGTGGGCGGGCGTCGGCTTGTGGCGAGCCTGTTTGAGTCACCCCACCAGGGGCGTTACCCTCCCACCCACGAACGTGGCCCGCCGGACTCCAACGGCGCCACCCGCCAGGCCCAGGAAGCGGTACCCGATGGCTCGCACCTCCACCCGGAAGACCACGGCCACCAGCGCGAAGAAGGCTGCTTCGGCGAAGAAGGCCGCGACCGCCAAGAAGGCCGTCACCAAGAAGGCGTCCCCTGCGAAGAGGACGGTCGCGAAGAAGGCGTCGACGGTGAAGAGGGCCGCCACGAAGAAGGCCGCTCCCGCGAAGA
This sequence comes from uncultured Actinomycetota bacterium, assembly GCA_963782155.1. Lineage (GTDB taxonomy): Bacteria > Actinomycetota > Actinomycetes > Propionibacteriales > Nocardioidaceae > Nocardioides. The sequence continues at coordinate 33,582 of CAWAIZ010000024.1, read as the reverse complement.
AGTCGGCACCGGCGAAGAAGACCGTGGCGAAGAAGGCGGCACCCGCGAAGAAGGCGGCACCCGCGAAGAAGACCGCCACGAAGAAGACCGCCACGAAGAAGACCGCCGCGAAGAAGACCGCGCCGGCGAAGAAGGCGGCGCCGGCGAAGAAGACCGCCACGAAGAAGGCCGCGCCGGCGAAGAAGACCGCCGCGAAGAAGGCGGCGCCGGCGAAGAAGACCGCCACGAAGAAGGCCGCGCCCGCGAAGAAGGCCGCGCCCGCGAAGAAGAGCGCCAAGAAGACGGCACCGGCCCGGACGGCCGGCACCGCCGTCGCGACCCGTCCCACCTCCCGCACGGCCGCCAGGAAGCCCGTGGCGCCCCGCCGCGCCATCAAGGCCCTGGTCGTCAAGGAAGGTGAGGAGGCCTGGACGAAGGCCGAGATCAAGGAGGTCCTCTCCGAGCTGCACCAGGATCGCGATCGCGTGGTGCGCACCCTGTCCGGGCAGGAGGCCGAGCTCGACAAGCTGATGCGTGATGCCGGTGACGGTGCCGGTCATGACCAGGCGGACATGGGCGCGACCAGCTTCGAGCGCGACCAGGAGATCATCGTCGTCCAGAACGAACGCGAGAAGCTGGCCCAGATCGACCGGGCCCTGGCGCGCATCGCGGACGGCACCTACGGCATCTGCGAGTCGTGCGGCAACCCCATCGGCAAGATGCGCGCCATGGCCTTCCCCCGTGCCACACTGTGCATGACATGCAAGCAGCGCGAGGAGCGTCGCTGACCTCGAGCGACGCAGAGGGGTCCGACGCCACGACGACGGTCGGACACCGCAAGGCTCGCATCGTCTTCGCGCTCGTCGCACTGGCGGCGTACGCCGTCGACGTCGGCGCCAAGACCTGGGCCGTGCACCGCCTGTCGCGAGGCGACATCGAGGTCCTCGGCGAGTGGTTCGTCCTGCACCTGGTGCGCAACCCAGGGGCGGCGTTCAGCACCGGCACCGAGTTCACCGTGGTCTTCAGCCTGGTCGCGATCACGGCATTCTGCGTCGTGCTGTGGTTCGCGCGACGCGTCGGCAACACGCTCTGGGCCATCTCGTTCGGCCTGCTGCTGGCCGGCATCGGCGGGAACCTCACCGACCGCATCTTCCGCGACCCCGGCCCGCTTCGCGGGCACGTCGTCGACCTGTTCATGGTCCCGCACTGGCCGGTCTTCAACGTCGCGGACGTCTGCATCGACGTGGCGGCCGGCCTGATCCTGCTCCAAGCCTTCCGCAACGTGCGCCTCGACGGGACCCGGGCGTGACCGCCGTGGACCACCGGGCGCTGGTCGTGCCCGACGGCCTGGCCGGAGAGCGCCTCGACGCGGGGATGGCGCGGCTCTTCGGACTGTCGCGGACCCGTGCCGCCGACCTGATCAGCGACGGCCACGTGCACGTCGACGGGTCCACGGCCGCCAAGAGCGACCGGCTCGTCGCCGGGACCACGCTGGAGGTCGCCATCCCGTCACTGGCCGACCCGCTGGAGATCAAGCCCGAGATCGTCGAGGGCATCAGGATCATCCACGACGACGACTCCATCGTGGTGATCGACAAGCCCGTGGGCGTCGCAGTCCATCCCTCGCCCGGCTGGACGGGGCCGACGGTCGTCGGCCATCTGGTCGCGGCCGGCTTCCGGATCGCGACCAGCGGGGCGTCCGAGCGGCAGGGCATCGTCCAGCGCCTCGACGTCGGTACGTCCGGCGTGATGGTGATCTGCAAGGGCGAGCGTGCCTACTCGGTGCTCAAGAACGCCTTCCGCCACCGCACGGTCGACAAGGTCTACCACGCACTCGTCCAGGGCCACCCCGACCCGCTCGCGGGCACCGTGGACGCCCCGATCGGCCGGCACCCCAAGGCCGACTACAAGTACGCCGTGATGGCCGACGGCCGGCACAGCGTCACCCATTACTCGACTCTCGAGGCCCACCGGTTCGCCTCCCTCGTCGAGGTGCACCTGGAGACCGGCCGAACCCACCAGATCCGGGTCCACATGAGCGCGCTCAAGCACCCGTGCGTCGGCGACCTCACCTACGGCGCCGACCCGACGCTGGCCCAGCGGCTCGGGCTGGAACGCCAGTGGCTGCAGGCGATGCGGCTCGGGTTCGAGCACCCCGACACCGGGCAGTACGTCGAGTACGAGTCGACGTACCCCGACGACCTCGCCCACGCGCTGGACCTCGTCCGCGGCCTCGACTGAGGTGACCCCCGTGGCGGACCTGCTGATCCGGCCGGCCGAGCCGGAGGAGTCCGACGCCGTGGCGGCGCTGTACGGACGCTCGCGCGCCGCCGCGGCCATGCCGCCCGGGATGCACACCGCCGAGGAGGACCGCGGCTGGTTCGGTGCCCGGTTCCGCGACGGCGAGCACGACGTCTGGGTGGCCGAGCGCTCGGGCGTGCTGCTCGGGTACGCCCTGGCCACGAGCGCCTGGCTGGACCACCTCTTCGTCGATCCCGACGCCCAGGGCGAGGGCGTGGGCGGCGCGCTGCTCGACACCCTGAAAGGCGTGCGGCCCGGCGGGTTCTGCCTCTGGGTCTTCGACTCGAACGTGCCGGCCCGCGCCTTCTACGCCCGCCGCGGGCTGGTCGAGCTGGAACGCACCGACGGGTCCGGCAACGAGGAGCGCTCGCCCGACGTCCGGATGGCCTGGCCGGGCCAGGACCCCGTGACGTTCTTCCGGAGGCTGATCGACGAGGTCGACGACGGCCTCGGCGACCTCCTGGCCCGGCGCGTGGCACTGACCCGCGCCGTCCAGGACGCCAAGTCCGACCTCTCCCGCGATCCCGTCCGAGAGCGGGAGATCGCCGAACGCCTCGCCGGGCATGCCCCCGAGCTCGGAGCCGACCGGCTGGGTCGGATCGTGGACACGATCATCGGCGAGAGCCTGGACGCCGTCCGGCGGTGACCTGGCCACCGTTTCGGTGACTCGAACGGTGGCTGTCTCACCGCTGCCCGGGGCCGGCTCCGTCTGGCGGTGACCTGGCCACCGTTTCGGTGACTCGAACGGTGGCTGTCTCACCGCTGCCCGGGGCCGGCTCCGTCCGGCGGTGACCTGGCCACCGTTTCGGTGACTCGAACGGTGGCTGTCTCACCGCTGCCCGGGGCCGGCTCCGTCCGGCGGTGACCTGGCCACCGTTTCGGTGACTCGAACGGTGGCTATCTCACCGCTGCCGGGGCGGAACCGGGCGACCGCTCAGAGCACCTTGGTCCCGTACATCTCGCCGAGCGGGTCGGCCAGCAGCTCGAGGCGGGCGCCGTCGGGGTCGGTGAAGTACAAGGAGGCGTCGCTCTCCTCGAGGTAGGCCACGCCGGCGTCGTCGAGCTTGCCGCGCAGGTGCTCCCACTTCTCGCGCGTCACCGAGATGGCCAGGTGGTGGAGGCCGCCGAGCACCTCGGAGTACGGGCCGAGGTCCAGGCCGGGGAGGTCGAAGAACGCGAGCAGGTTTCCGTGTCCGATGTCGAAGAAGAAGTGGTTCGACCCGGCGTAGTCGCGGTTCTCGAAGATCTCGGTGAGCGGGAACTCGAGCATCCCCTGGTAGAAGTCGATCGTGGACCGTACGTCGGAGCAGATCAGGGCGAAGTGGTGCAGCCCGCGGGCACTGCTCCCGGGGCGCTCGGGAGGCTCGCGCAGGTACTCCTCGCGGATCCGGTCACGCTCGGCGTTGATGGCGTCCAGGTCGATCTCCATGACCCCAGTCTCCCGGATCGGGACTGTCGGCGCGTAGTGCCAGACTTCGACGTCGGTCCCGTTAGGCTGGCGGTCTTCCCCAGAGAGTCGCCTCGAGTCCCCTCCGAGGCCGCTGAGTCCCAGCCTGAAACCGATGGCCAGCCGACCCCTGAGCGAGGAGCTCCGAACCCGCGATGACGACAGGTGCTTCGGACTCGTTCGTCCATCTGCACGTCCACACCGAGTACTCCATGCTCGACGGGGCCGCCCGCCTCGGCCCGCTGGCGCAGCGGGTCGCCGAGCTGGGGATGCCCGCGGTCGCGATGACCGACCACGGCAACGTCTTCGGGGCCTATGAGTTCTACAAGGCAGCCAAGGCGGCGGGGGTCAAGCCGATCATCGGGATGGAGGCGTACGCCGCCCCCAACATCAGCCGGTTCGAGCGCAAGGGCATCAACTTCTACGACGGCGGCTCCGACGACGTCTCGGCCCGCGGGGCCTACACCCACATGACGCTGCTCTCGGAGTCCACCGAGGGCATGCACAACCTCTTCCGGCTGAGCACCGGCGCCTGGCGCGACGGGTTCTTCAAGCAGCCCCGGATCGACCGCGACCTGCTCGCCCAGCACGGCAAGGGCATCATCGCCACCACCGGCTGTCCGTCCGGCGAGGTGCAGGTCCACCTGCGCTACGGCAACTACGACGCGGCCCGCCAGGCCGCGGCCGACCACCAGGACATCTTCGGCCGCGACAGCTACTTCATGGAGCTGATGGACCACGACCTCCCGCTGGAGAAGCGGGTCCGCGACGGTCTGCTCCGGCTGGCGAAGGACCTGCAGATCCCGCTGCTCGCCACCAACGACTCGCACTACGTCGACCAGAAGGACGCGCCCTCCCAGGAGCACCTGCTCTGCATCAACTCCGGCTCGACGATGGACATCCCCGCCGGCGACGGCCCCGGCCAGCGCTTCGCCTTCTCGGGCACCGACTACTACATCAAGACCCCCGCGGAGATGCGGTCGCTGTGGGCCGACAAGCACGGGCTGCCGGAGGCCTGCGACAACACCCTCCTCATCGCCGAGCGCTGCGACGTCAGCTTCACCGAGGGCAACGGCACGTTCATGCCGCGGTTCCCCTGCCCGCCGGGGGAGGACGAGACCTCCTGGATGGTCAAGGAGGTCGAGCGCGGGCTGCGCGTCCGCTACCCCGCCGGCATCTCCGACGAGGCCCGCAAGCGCGCCGAGTTCGAGCTCGGCGTGATCACCCAGATGGGGTTCAGCGGCTACTTCCTCGTCGTCGCCGACTTCATCAACTGGGCCAAGGACAACGGCATCCGCGTGGGCCCCGGCCGTGGCTCAGGCGCAGGCTCGATCGTCGCCTACGCGCTGCGGATCACCGACCTCGACCCACTGGTGCACGGCCTGCTGTTCGAGCGGTTCCTGAACCCCGACCGCGTCTCGATGCCCGACTTCGACATCGACTTCGACGAGCGTCGTCGCGGCGAGGTCATCAAGTACGTCTCCGACAAGTACGGCGAGGACCGCGTCTCGATGATCGTCACCTACGGGACGATCAAGTCGAAGCAGGCGATCAAGGACTCCTCGCGGATCCTCGGCTACCCGTTCGCGATGGGCGACCGGGTCACCAAGGCGATGCCGCCGGCCGTGATGGGCAAGGACGTCCCGCTCAAGGACCTGTTCAACAGCGAGCACCGGCGCTACAGCGAGGGCGGCGAGTTCCGGTCGCTCGTCGAGTCCGATCCCGACGTACGCCGTGTGGTCGACACCGCGATCGGCATCGAGGGCCTCAAGCGCCAGTGGGGCGTGCACGCGGCCGGCGTGATCATGTCCAGCGAGCCGCTCATCGACATCATCCCCATGCTGCGGCGCCCGGCCGACGGCGCGATGATCACCCAGTTCGACTACCCCACGTGCGAGTCGCTGGGCCTGATCAAGATGGACTTCCTGGGGCTGCGCAACCTCACCGTCCTCGACGACTGCCTCAAGAACATCGAGGCCAACCGCAGCGAGACCGTGGTCCTCGAGGAGCTGCCCCTCGACGACCGCGCGACCTACTCCCTGCTCCAGAAGGGCGAGACGCTCGGCGTCTTCCAGCTCGACGGCGGCCCGATGCGAGCGTTGCTGCGGTCGATGCGGCCCGACGAGTTCAAGGACATCTCCGCCGTCGGCGCGCTCTACCGCCCCGGCCCGATGGGCATGGACTCCCACAACAAGTACGCCCGCCGCAAGACCGGCCGCGAGCCGGTCGTGGCGATCCACCCCGAGCTCGCCGAGCCGCTCGCCGAGATCCTCGACGAGACCTACGGCCTCCTGGTCTACCAGGAGCAGGTGATGGCCATCGTGCGGAAGGTGGCCGGTTACTCCCTCGGTCAGGCGGACCTGCTCCGCAAGGCGATGGGCAAGAAGAAGAAGGAGATCCTGGACGCCGAGTACGTCCCGTACGCCGACGGCATGCGGGCCAACGGCTTCGGCGAGGGCGCGATCAAGGCGCTCTGGGATGCCCTGCTGCCTTTCTCCGACTACGCCTTCAACAAGGCGCACTCCGCGGCGTACGGCCTGGTCTCCTACTGGACCGCCTACCTCAAGGCCAACTTCCCGGCCGAGTACATGGCCGCGCTCCTGACGTCGGTGAAGGACGACAAGGACAAGATGGCCATCTACCTCAACGAGTGCCGGCGGATGAAGATCCAGGTGCTGCCGCCGGACGTCAACGAGTCGGCCACCAACTTCACCCCGGTGATGACCGACATCCGCTTCGGGCTCACCGCCATCCGCAACGTCGGGCAGAACGTCGTGAGCGGGATCGTGGACGCCCGCGAGGAGAAGGGCCGGTTCGCCGACTTCAACGACTTCATGGACAAGGTGCCCGCTCTGGTCTGCAACAAGCGGGTCATCGAGTCCCTGGTCAAGGCCGGCGCCTTCGACGAGATGAAGCACAAGCGCCGGGCGCTGGTGGCGATCCACGAGAGCGCGGTCGACCAGTACGTCGACATCAAGCGCAACGAGGCGATCGGCCAGGACTCGCTCTTCGGTGGTCTGGACGATGCAGCGGGTGGCAGCTTCGGGATCTCCGTGACCGTCCCCGAGATCGACGAGTGGGACAAGACGACGCTGCTCGGCCACGAGCGAGAGATGCTCGGCCTGTACGTCTCCGACCACCCGCTGCTGGGCCTGGAGCACGTGCTCTCGCAGGGCACCGACTGCACCATCGGCCAGCTGCTCCTCGACGAGGAGCGCCCCGACGGGACGTCGATCACGATCAGCGGCCTGGTCACCTCGGTGCAGCGCAAGATCACCAAGAAGGGCGACTCCTGGGCGATCGTCACCGTGGAGGACCTCGACGGCGGTATCGAGGTGATGATGTGGCCGAGCGTCTACCAGCTCGCGAGCACCTACCTCGTCGAGGACGCCATCATCACGGTGCGCGGCTTCTTGTCCCGCGAGAAGGACACGCCGACGGTCAAGGCCCAGGAGGTCACGATCCCGGACCTCTCCGACGGGCCGACCGGGCCCGTGGTGATCAGCCTGCCGTCCACGCGATGCACGCCGCCGGTCGTGGAGCAGCTCCGGGAGGTGCTCGGCACGCACCCCGGCATGACCGAGGTCCAGCTGAAGCTGCTGACCCGCACGTCCACGACCGTGATGCGTCTCGACCAGACCCTGCGCGTCACCGCGACGCCCGCCCTGTTCGCCGACCTCAAGCAGCTGCTCGGGCCTGGATGTCTGACCCACTAGATGGCCCGGTGAGCGGCTGGACGGGTGGGGTCGACGACGCCGACACCGAGCCTCCGCTCCGCCCGGGGTCCACGCGGTCGCGGCTGGCCGACCTGCGCGGGCCGGCCCTGTTCGTGGTCGGCGCGTTGACGGCGTACGCCCTGGTCGGTCTGGCGGCCGGCTGGCTCTGGCACGAGCTGTGGACGCCGGCGACCGGTGTCGTCATCCAGCACGAGTGGTACCCGGACGGCAACGCGCTGCGTGACGACTTCTCCGGCACCGGCCTCTACGTGCTCGTCGCGGCCGGCGCCGGACTCGTCCTCGGCGTCGCATGCGCGATCGTCGGTGGCCGCAGACCGATGCTGACGGTCGCCGCGGCCACCGCGGGCTCGGTCCTGGCGGCGTACGTCATGACCACCTTCGGGGAGCGCCTCGGCCCTGCCGACCCACACACGCTGGCCGAGTCGCTCGACGACGGCAAGAACCTGCCGAGCGCCCTCGCAGTGACCGGGTTCAGCCCGACACTCGCCTTCACGATCGGCACGGTCGTGGCGCTCGCGGTCGTCTACACGATCTTTCCCGGCAAGACCCGTGAAGCGGGGTTGGCGGCGGAACCTCGCGGGTAGGCTCACCGTCCGAACACCGCACGCGGAACCTCGCGGGTGCCGCCCAACAAATCGGGGGAACGACCAGTGTCCGACACCTACCCACCGGGCCGGCCCAGCCCGGCCGAGCCCGGCCCCGCCGGCATCGGCCCGCAGGAGCCGCCCGCGTACGGTCAGGCCGGCGAGCCGGCGTACGGCGGTGCCCCCGAGTACCTCGATGCCGGAGGCGGCTCGCCGCTGCCACCGGCGACGCCCGCTCAGGCGGCCGGCGGTGGCGGCCGCAAGCGCGGTCTGCTGATCGGTGGCGGGGTCGCGGCCCTGGCCCTGGTCGGCGTGGGTGCATGGGCTGCGGCGCAGTTCTTCGCGACCGGCGACCAGCCCGCGGAGGCCCTCCCCGCGAGCACGTTGGGCTACGCCAGCATCGACCTGGACCCCAGTGGTGGTCAGAAGATCGAGGCGCTGCGCACGCTCAACAAGTTCCCGGCGTTCAAGGACGCGCTCGGTCTGGACACCGATGACGACGTGCGCCAGAAGCTGTTCGAGGAGCTCGACCTCCCGCAGGACTGCAAGATCTTCTACGGCGAGGACATCGAGCCGTGGCTGGGCGAGAGGTTCGCCGTCGCGGCCGTCGACACGGGCGCGGACGACCCGGTGGTCGTGGGCGTGCTCCAGGTCACGGACGCCGACAAGGCGGACGCAGGCATGCAGAAGCTCCGTGACTGCGCCAAGGAGGGCAACACCGACGGCGGCGCAGGCGCCGGCGGATGGGTGATCGACGGCGACTGGGCCATCGTCGGGGAGAGCGAGGAGGACGCGCAGGCGGTTGTCGACGCGACCGACCAGGGCACCCTCGCCGACGACGAGGACTTCAAGTCCATCACCGCGCGGGCCGGCTCGACCGGCATCCTCAGCATGTACGCCGCGCCGGCGGCCGGGCAGTACTTGGCCCACCTCGCCTCGGACGCCGGCGGCATGTTCGGCCCGATGGCCGGCTTCAACGGCGACACGGACACTCCGTCGAGCTCCGATGACGTCCCGAACGCGCTGACCGACGCCCTCGAGAACTTCAAGGGCCTGGCCGTCACGGCTCGCTTCGACGGCGGGGCCCTCGAGGTCGAGGCCGCCGGCGACACCGGCCTGACCTCGGCGGCGTGGTACGGCACCGACAAGGGCGCCGACGTCATGGAGACGCTGCCGGCGGACACGGCGGCGGCGTTCGGGATGGGGTTCGAGGACGGCTGGCTGACCCAGCTGATGGATCAGGTCGCGTTGTACACCGGCGGCGAGATGACCGCGTCCGACCTCTTCCAGGAGGCCTCCGACGCCACCGGGCTCGACGTGCCGAAGGACGTCGAGACCCTGCTCGGCGAGTCGGCTGCGGTGTCGTTCGGATCGGGCTTCGACCCGGAGGCGTTCTTCAACTCCTCCGACGGCAGCGACCTCCCTGTCGCTCTCAAGGTGAAGGGGGACCCGGACGCCATCCAGGCCGTCCTGGACAAGATCAACGCCCAGGAACCGTCGGCCGCGGACTTCCTGGGGACCGACGTCGAGGGCGACACCATCGCGATCGGCCCGAACGACGACTACCGGGCCGAGGTGGCCAAGCGCGGCACGTTGGGCAACGACCCGGTCTACAAGGATGTCGTGCGTGAGTCGGACCGGGCCAGCGCCGTGCTGTTCGTCAACTTCAACGCCGGCGACGACTGGCTGGTCCGGCTGGCGAACGACGACCCGGAGGTGAAGGGGAACCTCGCTCCGTTGGCCGGCTTCGGCATCACCGCCTGGCGCGACGACGACTGGTCACACACGGTGATGCGGCTCACCACCGACTGAGTGCCGTCGGTCGAGGAGGTCGCGCAGCGACCGTCACGAGACCCGGTGACCGAACGAGGTCGCTGGGTCTCGTGACGGGCCTTCGGCCCTCCTCGACCAGCGAGGCGGCTAGCGACTGACGTCCGCCGTGATCGCCCCGGTCACCTCCACGAGGTCGGCCGGGGCGATCGCCAGGTCCAGCCCGCGCCGGCCCGCAGACACGTACACCGCGTCGTACAGCAGCGCGCTCTCGTCGACGACCGTGCGGTGCGCGCGCTTCTGGCCGACCGGGGAGATGCCGCCGGTGACGAAGCCGGTGGCCCGCTCGGCGGCCTTCGGCTCGGCCATCGCGGCCTTGCTGCCGCCGAGCGCCCGAGCCAGGGCCTTGAGGTCGAGCTTCCCGGAGACCGGCACCACGGCCACCACGAGCGAGCCGTCCAGGTCGGCGAGCAACGTCTTGAACACCTGGTCGGGGTCGAGCCCGAGGGCGGCGGCCGCCTCGAGGCCGTAGCTGCCGGCCCGCGGGTCGTGGTCGTACTCGTGCACCGTGTAGGCGATCCCGGCCCGCGTCAGGGCGAGGGTGGCCGGCGTCCCCTTTGACTTCGAGACGGCTCGGCCGCTCGGGCGCTCGGACATCTCAGTTCGGGGACCAGCGCGTCCGCGCCACCTCGGTGGCCGGCAGGGAGGGGATCACGTTCATCGCGCGCAGCTCGGTGCGCAGGAGCTCGGTCACCATCGTCAGGCGGACTCCGGCGTCCTCGGCCTCGAGGAGCGCCTGGCGCTCGTGCAGGGGGAGCGGGGCGACGGCGGCCAGGGTCCAGGACAGGTACGCCGGGTCGCGCGGCAGCGGGTACGGGTACGGGTCGTCGCGGTAGTCCGAGAGCACCACGCGGTAGGCCGTGAACGTCGCGACCGCTCGCTCCACGACCTCGTCCGGCACGCTGCTGGGCGACTCCGGTGCCTCCTCGACGTGGCCGACCGGGTAGACGCCGGAGACGTCGAGGTGCTCCAGGGAGATCCGGTCCATGCCCACGGCGACCAGGCTGAACGTGCCGTCCGGGTGGGACTCCACGTCGGTCATCTTGACCCGGCAGCCGATGCGGAACAGGGACTGAGCGCCGTGCTCGCCGATCTCGTAACCCTCGCGGATGCCGACCGAGCCGAAGTACCGCTCCTCGGGGTCGACGCGCAGCAGGTGGTGCACCAGGGCGCGGTACCGGTCCTCGAACACGTTCAGCGGCATGCTCACGCCTGGGAACAGGACCGCGTTCAGCGGGAACATCGGCAGCGAGGTCGCCACGCCTCGACACTAGCCGCCATGCCGTCCACCGCAGGGCACCGCGGCCGGAGCGGGCGGTCGGCGCTCCTAGAATCGGTGACCATGATGCGGCGGATCGACCTGCGGGACGCGAACGCTCCCGTCGACTACCGCGCGGTCGTACCCCGCGCGGAGGTCGACGTGGAGGCCGCGCTGCATGCCGTCCGGCCGATCTGCGAGGCCGTCCGGACCCGCGGCGTCGAGGCGATCCAGGAGCTCAGCCTGCGCTTCGACGGCGTCGCCCCGGACGACATCCGGGTGCCCGCCGCCGCGCTGGCCGAGGCCCTGGCGGAGCTGGACCCCGACGTCCGCGCCGGCCTGGAGGAGTCGATCCGCCGGTTGCGCGCCTCGTGCGAGGCCGAGCGGGAGACCGACGTGGTCACGTCCTTCGGCGGTGTCAACGGTGGAGCCACGGTCACCCACCGGATGGTCCCGGTCGGCCGGGTCGGCCTGTACGTGCCCGGTGGGGTCGCGCCGCTGGTGTCCAGCGTGGTGATGAACGTCGTGCCTGCGCAGGTCGCCGGCGTCTCGTCGGTCGCCCTGTCGTCGTCGCCGCAGAAGGACCACGGCGGCCTTCCGCACCCGACGATCCTGGCCGCCTGCGCCATGCTCGGCGTCGAGGAGGTGTACGCCGTCGGCGGCGCCCAGGCGATCGCGATGTTCGCCTACGGCGCCGGCTCGTGCGCACGTGTCGACCTCGTGACCGGGCCCGGCTCGATCCACACCGTCGCCGCGAAGCGGCTGCTCAAGGGGCTCATCGGCATCGACTCCGAGGCCGGACCGACCGAGATCGCGGTGCTGGCCGACGACAGCGCGGACGCGGCGTACGTCGCCGCCGACCTGATCAGCCAGGCCGAGCACGACGTGGTGGCCGCGAGCGTGCTGGTCACGCCCAGCGAGCGGCTCGCCGACGACGTCGAGGCCGAGCTGGAGAAGCAGGTCTTCGCCACCCGGCACACCGACCGGATCCGGGCCGCCCTCACAGCCAGGCAGTCGGCCGTGGTCCTCGTCGACGACCTCGAGCAGGGTCTCGCGGTCGTCGACGGGTACGCCGCCGAGCACCTCGAGATCCAGACCGTGGACGCCCCCGCGTGGGCCGCCCGGGTCCGCAACGCGGGGGCTGTCTTCGTCGGCTCGTTCGCGCCCGTGTCGCTGGGCGACTACTGCGCCGGCTCCAACCACGTGCTCCCCACCGGCGGCTGCGCGTGCCACTCCTCCGGCCTGTCGGTACGCGCGTTCCTCAAGGCCGTGCACGTGGTCGAGTACGACCGCGACGCGCTGGCCGAGGTGGCCGACCACGTCGTCGCGCTGGCCGAGGCCGAGGACCTGCCCGCCCACGGCGCCGCGGTCCGCGTCCGCTTCGAGTCATGACGTTCCCGCCGCTGCGCGAGGACCTCGTCGGCCTTGCGCCGTACGGCGCGCCGCAGCTCGACGTGCCGGTCACCCTCAACGTCAACGAGAACCCCTACCCGCCCTCGCCGGCAGTCGTCGACGACATCGCCGCGTCCGTCGCGGCGGTCGCGGGCGGCCTGAACCGGTACCCGGACCGCGAGTTCTCCGAGCTGCGGTCGGCCCTGGCGGCGTACCTCACGACCGACGCGGGCCACGAGATCACTCCCGACCGGGTCTGGGCCGCCAACGGCTCCAACGAGGTGATGCTGCACCTGCTGCAGGCGTTCGGCGGGCCGGGGCGGACGGCGCTCAGCTTCGCGCCGACGTACTCGATGTACCCCGAGTACGCCCGCGACACCGGCACCACGTGGGTCGCCGGCCGGCGCGAGTCGGACTTCGCCCTCGACTTGGCGCACGCGCGCGACCTGGTGCTCGAGCACCGCCCGAGCGTGGTGCTGCTGCCGTCGCCGAACAACCCGACGGGGACGGCGCTGCCGCTCGACGCGGTCGCCGCCCTGTGCGAGGCGGCCGATCAGTCAGGCGGTGACGGCCTGGTGGTCGTCGACGAGGCGTACGCCGAGTTCCGGCGGTCCGGCACCCCGAGCGCGCTGGAGCTGCTGCCGTCGCTGCGCAACCTCGCGGTCTCACGCACGATGAGCAAGGCGTTCGCGTTCGCGGGCGCGCGGCTGGGGTACCTGGCCGCCGCGCCGGAGGTCTGCGACGCGGTCCGGATCGTGCGGCTGCCGTACCACCTCAGCGCGGTCACCCAGGCGGCCGCGATGGCCGCCCTGCGGCACGCCGACGAGCTGCTGGCGCGGGTCGACGAGCTCCGAGACGAGCGGGACGCGACCGCGGTCTGGCTCGCCGGGCAAGGGCTCGAGGTGGCCGAGAGTGACGCCAACTTCGTGCTGTTCGGGAGGTACGCCAACCGGCACGCCGTCTGGCAGGGTCTGCTCGATCGCGGGGTGCTGGTCCGGGAGACCGGGCCGGACGGCTGGCTGCGGGTCTCCATCGGCACCGGCGCGGAGATGGCAGCATTCAGGGACGCACTGACCGGGCTGGGCCGTGTTGCGATGATGGGGCCAGCCCGACTTGAGGAGTCGCGATGACACGCACCGCTGTGGTGGACCGGGAGACCCAGGAGTCCAAGGTCCACGTCGAGGTGGACCTCGACGGTACGGGCCGCTCCGACGTCTCCACCGGCGTCGGGTTCTTCGACCACATGCTGGCGTCGTTCGCGCGGCACGCCCTGGTCGACCTCGTCGTGCACACCGACGGGGACACCCACGTCGACGCGCACCACTCGGTCGAGGACACCGCCATCGTTCTCGGCGAGGCCCTGCGCGAGGCGCTCGGCGACAAGGTGGGCATCCGCCGCTTCGGCGACGCGACCGTGCCGCTGGACGAGGCCCTCGTACAAGCGGTGGTGGACGTCTCCGGCCGCCCGTACTGCGTGCACACCGGCGAGCCGGACGCGATGGCGTACGTCCTGATCGGCCCTGGCAACCAACCCGGGTACCTCGGCTCCATGACCCGGCACGTCTTCGAGACCCTCTCCTTCCACGCCCACCTGGCGCTGCACGTGCGGGTGCTGTCCGGCCGCGATCCGCACCACCTGGTGGAGGCCCAGTTCAAGGCGTTCGCGCGGGCGTTCCGCGACGCGGTGGCCATCGACCCGCGCGAGTCCGGGGTGCCGTCGACCAAGGGGACGCTCTGAAGCAGGTCGTCGTCCTCGACTACGGGTCGGGCAACGTCCGCTCGGCCGTGCGCGCGCTCGAGCGCGCCGGGGCGGGAGTCACGCTCACCGCGGACCGGGAGGCGGCTCAGGAGGCGGACGGGCTGGTCGTCCCGGGAGTCGGCGCCTTCGCGGCGTGCATGGCCGGCCTGCGCGCCGTACGCGGCCACGAGGTCATCGGCCGGCGCCTCGCCGGAGGGCGCCCGGTGCTGGGCATCTGCGTCGGCATGCAGGTGCTCTTCGCCCGGGGGGTCGAGCACGGCGTGGAGACCGACGGCTGCGACGAGTGGCCCGGCGTCGTCGAGCGGCTCCAGGCGCCCGTCGTCCCGCACATGGGATGGAACACCGTCGACGTACCCGCCGACTCGGTGCTCTTCGACGGCGTCGAGGGGGAGCGGTTCTACTTCGTGCACTCCTACGCCGTCCGGCGCTGGGAGCTGGACACCCACGGACGGACGCGCCAACCCCTGGTGACCTGGGCCGAGCACGGCGGCGACCGGTTCGTCGCCGCCGTCGAGAACGGGCCGCTGTCGGCCACCCAGTTCCACCCGGAGAAGTCCGGGGACGCCGGCGCGGCCCTGCTCAGGAACTGGGTGGGGTCGCTGTGAGCCCCCGATGAGCCCCCGATGAGCCCCCGATGAGCAAGGAACGGGCCCGTCGCCGGGCCGAGCGTGATCGTGAGGCCGCCGTCCGGGCGGCGGCGCGCGCCCGCGAGACCGAACGTCGCACCCGGTCCACCGCCCGCCGGCGCCGGCTGGCGGCCTGGCTGCCGACGTCCCGGCTGATGCCGGGCGCGCTCGCCGCCCGCCGCCGCCGCGAGGTCGCCGCGACGATCGCGATCCTCCTCGCCCTGAACACCCTCGTCTGGATCGTCCGCCCCGACTGGCAGGCCCGCCTCGCCGCCCTGGTCGTCAGCCTCCTGGTCGCCCCGATCCTCCACCTCTTCGTCCGCCGTTCCTGACGTTGATTCGTCGCCCGTGCCCGGTTGAGTCGTCGCTCCCGCCCGGTTGATTCGTCGCCCCCGCCCGGTTGATTCGTCGCTCGTGCTCCACTGGTTGGTCGCTCAGGTACGCGCGCGGACTCAGGCGACCACTCAACGGAGCGGGAGCGACCACTCAACGGAGCGGGAGCGACCACTCAACGGAGCGGGAGCGACCACTCAACGGAGCGGGAGCGACCACTCAACGGAGCGGGAGCGACCACTCAACGGAGCGGGAGCGACCACTCAACGGAGCGGGAGCGACCACTCAACGGGTGTTCCCTAGGGTGTGGTCGTGTCGACGTACCTGGAGCTCCTGCCGGCCGTGGACATCGCGGGCGGGCAGGCGGTGCAGCTCGTCCAAGGGGTGGAGGGCTCGGAGAAGCGGTTCGGCGATCCCGTCGAGGCCGCGTTGCGGTGGCAGGAGGCCGGGGCGGAGTGGATCCACCTGGTCGACCTCGACGCGGCGTTCGGTCGCGGTCACAACCGGGAGCTGCAGGCCGAGATCGTGGGCCGGCTGGACATCGCGGTGGAGATGAGCGGCGGGATCCGCGACGACGAGTCGCTGGCCGCCGCCATGGCGACGGGGTGCCGTCGGGTGAACATCGGTACGGCGGCGCTGGAGACGCCCGAGTGGTGCGCCGCGGCCATCGCGGAGTACGGCGACCGGGTCGCCGTGGGGCTGGACGTCCGGGGCCGGACGCTGGCAGCCCGCGGCTGGACAGCCGAGGGCGGCGACCTCTACGACGTGCTCGCCCGGCTCGACGAGGAGGGCTGCGCGAGGTACGTCGTCACCGACGTCGCCAAGGACGGCATGCTCCAGGGCCCCAACCTCCAGCTGCTCCGGGAGGTGGCCGCGGCCACCGACCGCCCCCTGGTCGCCAGCGGCGGCATCACCGAGCTGGCCGACCTCGAGGCGCTGATGGGTCTGGTCGACCAGGGTGTCGAGGGCGCGATCATCGGCACGGCGCTGTACGAAGGCCGGTTCACCCTCACCGAGGCGCTGGCGCTGGTCTCGGCAGGCTCGACCGGCGGTGCGCGATGAGCCTCGCGATCCGCGTCATCCCGTGCCTCGATGTCGACGACGGCCGCGTCGTGAAGGGCGTGAACTTCCAGGAGCTGCGTGATGCGGGTGACCCGGTCGAGCTGGCGTCCCTGTACGACGCGCAGGGCGCCGACGAGCTGACCTTCCTCGACATCTCTGCCTCGCACGAGGGCCGGGCGACCACCTTGGAGGTGGTCAGCCGGACCGCGGAGCAGGTGTTCATCCCCCTGACCGTCGGCGGCGGGATCGCCAGCACCGACGACGTCGACACACTGCTGCGCGCCGGCGCCGACAAGGTCGCCGTCAACACCGCCGCCATCCACCGGCCCGGGCTGGTCGCCGAGATCGCCGACCGCTTCGGCAACCAGGTGCTCGTGCTCTCGGTCGACGCCCGCCGGGTCTCGACGACCTCGACCGCGGCCTGCCCGTCCGGCTTCGAGGTGACCACGCACGGCGGCCGCAAGTCCGCTGGCCTGGACGCGGTCGCCTGGGCCAGGCGGGCGTGCGAGCTCGGCGCGGGCGAGATCCTGCTCAACGCCATGGACGCCGACGGCACCCGGGCGGGCTTCGACCTGGAGCTGATCGAGGCCGTACGCCGCGAGGTCACCGTCCCGGTGATCGCCAGCGGCGGCGCCGGGCGGGCCGAGCACTTCCCACCCGCCGTCGCGGCGGGCGCGGACGCCGTGCTCGCCGCCAGTGTCTTCCACTTCGGCACCCTGGCCGTCGGCGACGTCAAGACGGCGCTCGGCCACGCCGGCTACCCGGTCCGCTAGACCGAACCTCTGGAACGAACCCTCTAGAACGAACCCAGCCCCGCGCGACGGATCTTGGCGACCTTCTCGTCCGGCCCGTCGAAGCGGACCTCGCGGACCTCGTCGCGGCCGTGCAGGTACATCACCAGCTCGGTCACCGGCCCGCGCAGCTCGACCGGCTCGCGGCCCGGCATCAGCGTCGCCGACTCGTCGGAGTCGGTGCGCCGGACCACGACCGCGACGCCGGCGGAGCGGACCAGCGCAGGCCCCTGGGACCGCAGCGCCTTCCACAGCACGTCCGGGGCTTCGCGCGGCAGGTTTCGCCGACGCCAGCCGGCCTGCGCCCGCCGGATGTCCTCGTGGTGCACGAACAGCTCCAGGGTGTTGAAAGCAGCATCGGCCGGCGGCAACGCGGAGAAGGAGAAGCGCGGCTTCCGGAACCGTTCGACCAGTCGCTCGAACGGCTGCCTCTTCAGCCGCGCCATCTCCCTCTCCGTCAGTCCGGACAGGGGTGACAGGGCGATCCCCAGCGCCCCCAGCGGGCTGCTCTCACGGACGAGCAGGTGGCAGATCAGGTCCTTCACGTCCCAGCCCTCGAGCAGCGTCGGGGCGTGGGGCCCCACGCTGCGCGCGGTCTCGCAGAGTGCCTGCCGCTCGACGCGCACGTACGCGGCTCGCAGTGGTGGCAGCCCTGGCATGAGCGGAGCATAGGGACTCGAGCACCCGGACGCCCATGGACGCAAGTCCGGTGACTGGACCTGTCGGGCCGGCGTGAGGATTCCGGACGCGTCCCGGTCAGGGAATAGCGTGGCGGACCGGGCAGGTTGGCCCGAGCGGCAGAGGAGCGGATCGAGCGTGCGGTGGGTGGTCGAGCGGTGAGCCAGACGGAGCACCTGCCCGAGGGCGCGACCACCCGCGAGGGGTTCGCCGTGCTGTGGGTCGCGATTCGACGCGAGCGGGGCATCTTCGCCCTCTCCACGCTCGGCAGCGTGCTGTTCGGCGCGCTGACGGTCGCTGACGCCTGGGTGCTGGGCTGGGCCACCGACCACGTGGTGCTGCCGGCGTTCCGGACCGGCGAGATCGGCAGCGGGCTGCTGCTCGCGGTGGTCGCGCTCTTCCTCGGCGTCGCGATCCTCCGCGCGGTCGGCATCGTGGCCCGGCGGCTCGGCGCGGGCGTCATGCAGTACCGCATGCAGGCCCACTACCGCCGCGACGTCACCCGCCAGTACCTCCGCCTCCCGATGGAGTGGCACCAGCGGCACCCCACCGGCCAGCTGCTCTCGAACGCCAACTCCGATGTCGAGGCCGCCTGGGGCCCGATCGCGCCGCTGCCCATGGCCGTGGGCACGGTCGCGATGATGGCCATCGCCATCGTCCAGATGCTGCTCTCCGACGTCGTGCTCGCGGTCGTCGGCCTGCTCGTCTTCCCGGCGGTCGTCGCGGCCAACCTGTTCTACCAGCGGCTCGCCTCGCCCTTGATGACCCGGGCGCAGCAGCTGCGCGCGGAGGTCAGCGAGATCGCGCACGAGTCGTTCGACGGCGCCATGGTCGTCAAGACGCTCGGTCGCGAGTCGGAGGAGACCCGGCGCTTCGCGGCCAAGGCCGAGGAGCTCCGAGACGTGAACATCCGCGCCGGCCGGATCCGGGCGGCGTTCGACCCGGTCCTCGCCGCGCTGCCGAACTTCGGCGTCCTGCTCGTGCTGGCCGTCGGCGTCAGCCGCGTCCTGAACGGCCAGTCCCTGGCAGGCGACGTGGTGACGGTGGCCTACCTCCTCACGATCGTCTCCTTCCCCATCCGCTCGATCGGCTGGCTGCTCGGCGAGTTCCCGCGCAGCGTGGTCGGGTTCCGCCGCGTCTCGTCGGTCCTCGAGGCCACGGGCCAGATGCCGTACGGCGTGCGCTCGCTGCCGCCGGCCGAGCCGGGGTCGGCGGGCGCCCACCTCGAGGTCGAGCACATCGGCTACGCCTACGACCCCGACCAGCCGGTGCTGGAGGACGTCACGTTCACCGTCGAGCCGGGCCGCACCGTCGCGGTCGTCGGTGCCACGGCGTCGGGCAAGAGCACCCTGACGACCCTGCTGGCCCGCCTGGTCGACCCCGACCGGGGCCACATCCGCGTCGACGGCGTCGACCTGCGCGAGCTGGGTCCGGGGCGGCTGGCCGAGGCGGTGGCCGTGGTGCCGCAGACGGCGTTCCTCTTCGACGACACGGTCCGCGGCAACGTCACCCTGGGGGCCGACGTCGATGACGCCGACGTGTGGCACGCGCTCCGCGTCGCCCAGGCCGACGGCTTCGTGGCGGCGCTGCCGCACGGACTGGACACCAAGCTCGGGGAGCGCGGCACCTCGCTGTCCGGCGGCCAGCGCCAGCGCATCTCCCTCGCCCGCGCCCTGGTGCGCCGGCCCCGCCTGCTGGTCCTCGACGACGCGACGTCCGCCGTCGACCCCGAGGTCGAGGCCCGGATCCTGGCGGCGCTGAGGGCCTCGACACGCCCTTGTTCCTCGGGCGGCTCGACCAGCGATGGTGATCGCTCGACCGGCGGGAGCGCAGGCACGACGTTGGTCGTGGTCGCCTACCGCAAGGCCACCATCGGGCTCGCCGACGAGGTCGTGCACCTGGAGGGCGGCCGGATCGTGGCGCGGGGCACCCACGCCGAGCTGCTGGCCAGCAGCCCGGCGTACGGCCGGCTCGTGAACGCCTATGAGCACGACCTGGACCACGGCGAGCCCCACCACCAGGCCCGCCACGAGCCGGTGCAGGCAGGAGACGCGTCGTGAGCGCCACTCGCATGGACACCGGCGAGGAGATCGGCGCCCTTGACACCATCCGGCGCGGCATGGCGTTCTCGCCCGAGCTGACCGAGGGCATCCGCGGCACGCTGCTGCTCGCGGTCCTCGCCTCGGCCGGCCAGGTCGTCGTGCCGGTGGCGGTCCAGCAGACCCTCGACCACGGCATCCACGGGGACAACGGTCCGGACGTCGGTTACACGGTCGTGATGGGGCTGGTGGCCGCGCTCGCCATCGCGGCGACCAGCTTCGCGTCGTACCTGATGACCACGCGCCTCTTCACCTCCTCCGAGCGCGGACTGGCCACGCTGCGGATCAAGGCCTTCCGGCACGTCCACGACCTGCCGCTGCTGACGCAGAACACCGAGCGCCGCGGCGCTCTGGTCTCCCGCGTGACCAGCGACGTCGACCAGGTCAGCCAGTTCCTGGTCTTCGGCGGACTGTTGTTCATCGTCAGCATCGGTCAGGTCCTGGTGGCGACCGTGGTGATGGTCATCTACTCCTGGCAGCTCGCGCTGGTCGTCTGGACCGCCTTCGCCCCGTTGTTCCTCTCGCTGCGCTACTTCCAGCGCAAGCTGTCCGCGGCCTACGGCGTCGTACGCCGTCAGGTGGGCGTCATGCTGTCGGCCATCTCCGAGCCGGTCGTCGGCGCCGCGGTCGTCCGCTCCTACGCCGTCGAGGCCCGCACCCAGGTCCGCATCGACGCGGCCATCGACGAGTACAAGGTCGCCAGCACCCGGGCCCAGGGGTTCACGGCGTTCTCGTTCTCCCTCGGCGGAGTGTCCGCCGGGCTCGCCAACGCCGGCGTGATCGTGATCGGCGTGCTGCTCGGGTTCGCGGGCGACATCACCTCGGGAGAGGTGCTTGCGTTCGCGTTCCTGGTGACGCTGTTCGTCGGTCCGGTGCAGATGGGCACCCAGATCCTCACCGACGCGCAGAACGCGATCGCCGGCTGGCGCCGCGTCATCGGCATCCTCGAGACGCCGGCCGACCTCGTGGACCCCGGCCATTCCGGTGCCGTGCTGCCACGCGGGCCGATCGACGTCCGCTTCGACCACGTCGACTTCGCCTACCCCGAGGGCCCGCTCGTGCTGCGCGACGTCGACCTCGAGATCGCCGCCGGCACCCGCCTGGCGGTCGTGGGGGAGACCGGGTCGGGCAAGTCGACGTTCGCCAAGCTGCTGACCCGGCTGATGGATCCGGCGTCCGGCGCCGTGCTCCTCGACGGCGTCGACCTGCGGGAGGTCTCCCAGCAGTCGCTGCGGCGGAGCGTGGTGCTCGTGCCGCAGGAGGGGTTCCTGTTCGACGACACGCTGGCGGCGAACCTGCGCTACGGCGAGCTCGAGGCGACCGACGAGCACCTGCTGGTCGCCGTCGACGTGCTCGGGCTCTCCGACTGGCTCGCCACCTTGCCCCGAGGGCTGCAGACCCAGGTCGGCCAGCGCGGCGAGTCGCTGTCCGCGGGCGAGCGGCAGCTTGTCGCGCTGGTGCGGGCACAGATCGCCGACCCCGACCTGCTGGTCCTCGACGAGGCCACCTCGGCGGTCGACCCGCAGCTGGAGATGCGGATCGGCCAGGCGCTCGAGCGGCTGATGCGCGGCCGTACGTCGGTCACCATCGCGCACCGGCTCTCCACCGCCGAGAAGGCCGACGAGGTCGTCGTGGTCGACCGCGGCCGGGTCGTCCAGCGTGGCTCGCACGCCGAGCTCGTGCGGCAGTACGGCGGTGTGTACGCCGGCCTGCACGCCTCGTGGGTGGCCCAGCAGGGCTCGCCACCGGCCTGAGAGACTTCCGGGGTGAGCCTGGACCCCGACGTCGCCGCCCGCCTCGAGCGGTCGGCCGACGGCCTGGTACCCGCGGTCGTGCAGCAGCACGACACCGGTGAGGTGCTGATGCTCGGCTGGATGGACGACGAGGCGCTGGCCCGGACGCTGACGAGCGGCCGGGCGACGTACTGGAGCCGCAGCAGGGCCGAGTACTGGGTCAAGGGTGAGACCTCCGGCCACCGCCAATGGGTCAAGGAGGTCCGCCTCGACTGCGACGGCGACACCCTCTTGGTGAAGGTCGACCAGGAGGGTCCGGCCTGCCACACCGGCAACCGGACCTGCTTCGACGCGGACGTCCTGCTCGCCGATGGTTGACGCGCGTCGCCGTACCTTCGGCCCGGTCGTCCTGGTGGGCCTGGCGGCGGCCGGGCTCGCGGCCCTGGCGGGCAGCCGGGCGTGGGTGGGTTATGACGTCGTGGAGGACTCCGGCAGCGGGTCGGGCGCCTATGGCTCGACGATCGGCATCTCGCTGACCGGGTTGCCGGAGGCGCCGCTGGTCGCGGCGCTGGCCTACGTGGTGCTCGCCTCGTGGGGAGTGCTCCTGGTGACGCGTGGACGGTTCCGCCGCGCGGTGGCATTGCTCGCAGGGGTGGCGTCGGCCGGGATCGTGGTGGCTGCCGTCGTCGCGTTCGTCACGAGCCCCGACAGCCTGCGGGACACGTTCGCGGGGATCGGTGTCCCGGTCGACGTCCACCGGACGGCCTGGCCGTGGGTGGGAGTCGCCACGGCCCTCGTCGCCCTCGCCGCGAGCGCTCTGGCCGTGCGCCTGGTGCCGTCGTGGCCCGAGATGGGCAGCCGCTACGACCCCCCTGGGTCGGCGCCGCCCGCCCGCGAGGAGACCGAGCTCGACCTGTGGCGCGCACTCGACGACGGACGCGACCCGACCCTGCCCGAACGGCGGCCCGGCGACCCCTAGACTGTCCGCCGGACGAGCACACCTGTGAGGAGCACGCATGGCCCACCACGGCAACACACCCGCAGCCTGGACCGCCGTGACGGTGGCAATGGTGGGGTTCGTCGTCGGCGGCATCGGGCTGATGCTCGACCCCGTCAGCATGCCCGTCTTCTGGGTGGGCGTCGCCCTCGGTGTCGCGTCCCTGGTGGTCTTCGCGGTGATGGCCAAGATGGGGATGAACGACTAGCGGGGAAACGGCTGGAGCTTCGGGGTCCACAACAGCCAGGGGTTGCCAGGAGGCGTCACCAGGCGCCGACCGGTGAACGCCTGTCCCCAGGCACCGGCGCATCGCAGCCGGATCTGCCCCTGCCACCCGCGCGGCGTCCGCTCCACTGCCTGGATGCCGGTCAGCTCGGCCGCAGCAAGGACGTAGGACGCGGCGGTCAGCACGGTCGGCGCGAACCCCTGCGCTCCGATCAGCAACCTCAGCTCCAGCACGGCCCACGGCGAGAAGGGGAACGGGCCGGGAGCAGGGTCGATCCGGGACGCCTCGGGGAGGAGCATCGCGCCGCGCCGAGCCGCCGTGCGCACGACCAGCAGTCCCGGCTCACACTCGGGCGCCGGCGTCGACCGGCTCGCCCGCGAATCCGGCCGCCAGCACCTCGTGTGCCTGGCGCCGGGTGAGCGCGGGCCCGGCGGGGTCCTGGAGCGCTCGGGCCGCTTGGCGTTGGGTCAGCATGGGATCGCCGACGCTAGGCGCGGGCGCCGACACTGCAACGAGGGGGACACGTGTCCCCCTCGTTGCAGTGGCAGGGGGGCCTATGGCTGAGAATCTGACGGTGCCGCCAGCCATGATCGTCATCCGGCCCTACGACGACCAGTGGCCCGTGGAGTTCGACGGGCTCCGGACGATGCTGCGGACCGGGCTGGGCGATGTGGCCGTCCGCATCGACCACATCGGCTCCACGTCGGTGCCCGGATTGCCGGCCAAGGACATCATCGACATCCAGGTCGGGGTGGCCGATCTCGCCGACCCGGGCCTTGCGCCGGCGTTCGAGCGGCTCGGCGCCACCGCGACGGACACCACCTCGGATCACGTCCCGCCGGGCGATCCCGGGGAGCCGCGCGACTGGGAGAAGAGGTACTTTCAGCCTCCGGCCTCGTGGCGGCCGACCCACCTGCACGTCCGCGCGGTTGATCGCGGGAACCACCGCTACGCGCTGCTGTTCCGCGACTACCTGCGCGCCGCGCCCGGAAGCGCCGTGGCCTACGCGCAGGTGAAGTCTGCGCTGGCCCGATGGCGACCAACCGACGTCACTGCGTACTACGACGTGAAGGACCCCGTCTGCGACCTGATCATGGCTGCGGCCGAGCGCTGGGCCGCTGACGTCGGCTGGACTGCCTAGGGTCCGCCCATCCGTTCCTGGGACTGGCCGGCGCCGGTCCTTCGCGGGGATGAGAGGCTTTTCCGCATGTCCGTGCTCGACGAGATCATCGTCGGCGTCCGCGACGACCTCGCCCGCCGTCAGGCCGACGTCTCGGAGGTCGACCTGCGCGCCGCGCTCGCCGACGCCGCCCCGCGGCGCGACCCGATGCCCGCGTTCCGGTCACCGGGGATCAGCGTGATCGCGGAGGTCAAGCGGCGCAGCCCGAGCAAGGGCGATCTCGCGGACATCCCGGACCCTGCCGCACTCGCCACGGCGTACGCCGCCGGCGGGGCGGCCGCGATCAGCGTGCTCACCGAGCAGCGCCGTTTCGGCGGCAGCCTGGACGACCTCCGCGCCGTGCGCGCCGCGGTCGACACCCCGCTGCTGCGCAAGGACTTCATCGTCGACGAGTACCAGCTGGTCGAGGCCCGGGCCGCGGGCGCCGACCTCGCGCTGCTGATCGTGGCCGCGCTCGACGACGACGACCTGCGCCGGCTGCACGACGTCGCCCGCGAGCTGGGCCTCACCGTGCTGGTCGAGGTGCACGACGAGCCGGAGACCGAGCGGGCCCTGGCCCTCGGCGCGGAGCTGATCGGCGTGAACTCCCGCAACCTGCGCACCCTCGACGTCGACGAGGCGACCTTCGGCAAGCTCGCGCCGCTGGTCCCCGACGACCGGGTGCTGGTGGCCGAGTCCGGGATCAGCGGACCCGCCGACGTGGCGGGGTACGCCGCCGAGGGGGCCCGCGTCGTGCTGGTCGGTGAAGCGCTGGTGCGCGACGGCGACCCCGAGGGCGCCGTTCGAGCGATGAGGGAGGCCGTCCGATGACCGCACAACCGACGCCCTGGGACGCCGACGAGCAGGGCTGGTTCGGGCAGTTCGGTGGGCGCTACATGCCCGAGGCCCTCGTCGCCGCGCTCGACGAGCTCACGGTCGCCTGGCAGGAGGCGATGGCCGACGCCTCGTTCCTGGCGGAGTTCGACGCGATCCTGCGCGACTACGCGAACGTGCCGAGCCCGCTCTACGAAGCGACCCGACTCTCCGAGCAGGTCGGCTGCCGGGTGCTCCTCAAGCGCGAGGACCTCAACCACACCGGCGCCCACAAGATCCGCAACGTCCTCGGCCAGGCGCTGCTCACCCGGCGGATGGGCAAGACGCGCGTCATCGCCGAGACCGGCGCCGGCCAGCACGGCGTCGCGAGCGCCACCGCCGCGGCGTACTTCGGCCTCGACTGCACCGTCTACATGGGCTCGGTCGACATGAAGCGCCAGGCCCTGAACGTCGTCCGGATGCGCCTGCTCGGCGCGAAGGTGGTGCCCGTCGACACCGGCAGCGGCACCCTCAAGGACGCCATCAACGAGGCGTTCCGCGACTGGGTCGCAAGCGTCGACCACACGGCGTACCTCTTCGGCACCGCCGCGGGCCCGCACCCCTTCCCGAGCATGGTCCGCGACTTCGCGCGCGGTATCGGCGACGAGGCCCGCGCGCAGTGCCTGGAGCAGTACGGCGTGCTGCCGGACGCCGTGGCCGCGTGCGTCGGCGGCGGGTCCAACGCGATCGGGCTCTTCCAGGCGTTCCTCGGCGACGAGTCCGTCGAGATCCACGGCTTCGAGCCGGGTGGCGAGGGCGTGGACACGGGCCGGCACGCGGCGACCATCCATGCGGGTGCCGACGGGGTGCTGCACGGCGCCCGGACCTACGTGCTGCAGGACGACGAGGGCCAGACCGTCGAGTCGCACTCGATCTCGGCCGGCCTCGACTACCCGGGCGTCGGGCCCCAGCACGCCCATCTCGCGGCGAGCGGTCGGGCGACCTACACCCCGGTCACCGACGCCGAGGCCATGGACGCGCTGGCCCTGCTCAGCCGGACCGAGGGCATCATCCCGGCGATCGAGTCCGCGCACGCCGTGGCCGGCGCGCTCGTGGTGGCCAAGCGGCTGGCCGGCGAGAAGGGCCCCGACGCGATCATGCTCATCAACCTGAGCGGCCGCGGCGACAAGGACATGGAGACCGCGCTCGAGTGGTTCGACCTCGGGACCGAGAAGTGACGGTGCTCAGCGTCGGCACGGCGTTCGAGAAGGCCAGGGCCGACGGCCGGGCCGCGCTGGTCGGGTACCTGCCGGCGGGCTTCCCGACCGTCGACGGTGGCATCGCCGCCATCCGGGCGATGGTCGACGCCGGCTGCGACGCGATCGAGATCGGGCTGCCCTACAGCGACCCGGTGATGGACGGGCCGACGATCCAGCGCGCCGCCCAGCAGGCCCTGGACAACGGCGTCCGGATCCGCGACGTGCTCGCGACCGTCGAGGCCGCCGCCTCGACCGGCACGCCGACGCTGGTGATGACCTACTGGAACCCGATCGAGCGGTACGGCGTGCAGCGGTTCGCCGCAGATCTCGCCGCCGCCGGGGGAGCGGGTCTGATCACGCCGGACATCACCCCGGACGCACGCACCGACTGGACCGCGGCCGCCGACGACCGGGACCTCGACAAGGTCTACCTCGTCGCGCCGTCGTCGACCGACGCACGGATCGCGATGACCGTGAAGGCGTGCCGCGGGTTCGTCTACGCCACCGCAGTGATGGGCGTGACCGGAGCGCGCGCCACCACCAGCGACCTGGCCGGGCCACTCGTCGAGCGCACCAGGGCCGCGGTGACGCAGCTCGGGACGGACCTACCGGTGGCCGTCGGGCTCGGGGTGAGCACAGGGGACCAGGCGGCCGACGTGGCGTCGTACGCCGACGGCGTCATCGTGGGCAGCGCCTTCGTCCGTACCCTCCTCGACCACCCCGACGACGAGACCGCAGGGCTGGCCGCGTTGCGGACCCTGACCGTCGACCTGGCCGACGGGGTACGCCGTGGCCGGTAGGGCTCGCGGCCTGGTGGCCGTCGCGCTGCTCGTCCTTGTGCTCTCGGGGTGCGGCGGCGGCGGGGAGCTGAACGGCGCGGTGCTCGACCAGCCGTACGTCGTGCCCCCGACGGCGCTCACCGACACCGACGGGGCGTCGTACTCGCTGGCCGACAGCACCGACAAACGCCTGACGCTGGTGTTCTTCGGCTACTCGCACTGTCCCGACATCTGCACCGTGGTGATGTCCACGCTGGCCTCGGCCATGACGCGGCTCGACGAGGAGGACCGCGACGACGTGGACGTGGTGTTCGTGACCACCGACCCGGCGCGCGACACCGAGAAGGTGCTCCGCAACTACCTCGACCGGTTCGACTCGTCGTTCGTCGGGCTGACCGGCAGTCTCGACGACATCGCCGGTGTCGGCACCGGTCTGCACATCGCCGTCGAGCAGGGCGAGAAGCTGCCGAGCGGCGGGTACGACGTCACGCACGGCACGTCGGTGCTCGGCATCGACGGCAAGGACGAGGTGCCGATCGTGTGGACCCAAGGCACGTCGGCGCCGCAGTTCGCCTCCGACATCCATCAGCTGCTGGCCTCCTAGGAGCTCCCCAGACATGTTCAGCCCGCTCAGTCTGCTTCCCGACGTCGTGGTCCTGTCGATCCCGAGCCCCAGCGAGTCCGTGTGGCACCTCGGACCGGTCCCGATCCGCGGCTACGCGCTGTCGATCATCGTCGGCATCGTCGCCGCGATCTGGATCGGCGAGAAGCGCTGGGTCGCCCGCGGCGGCCGGCCCGGCGAGTGCTCGGACGTGGCCGTCTGGGCCGTGCCCTTCGGCGTGGTCGGTGGCCGGATCTACCACGTCATCACCGACCACGACCTCTACTTCGGCGCGGGCAACCACCCGATCGAGGCGCTGTACGTCTGGCGGGGCGGCCTCGGTGTGTGGGGCGCCATCGCCCTCGGCGCCGTCGGCGTGATCATCGGGGCCAAGCTGCGCGGCATCCGGCTGCTGCCGATCCTCGACGCGCTGGCCCCCGGCGTGCTGATCGCCCAGGCCCTCGGCCGCTGGGGCAACTGGTTCAACCAGGAGCTCTTCGGCAGGCCCACCGACCTGCCGTGGGCGCTGGAGATCGACCCGGAGAACCGGCCGCCGGGCTATGAGGACTTCGCCACCTTCCACCCGACGTTCCTCTACGAGTTCCTCTGGTGCGTGGCGGCGTTCGCGGTGATCCTGTGGCTCGACCGCAGGTACCAGCTCGGCCACGGCCGGGTGCTCGCGCTGTACGTGATCGGCTACACCCTCGGCCGCGTCTGGATCGAGATGCTGCGCATCGACACCGTCGAGCTGAACAACGTGCTCGGCCTGCGCCTGAACGTGTGGACCTCCATCGTGCTGTTCCTCGCGGCCACGGCGTACTTCGTCTGGGCCGGCAGACGTGGCTACGGCCGTGAGCAGTCGGTGTACGTCGACGGGCGCGAGCCGGCCGCCGACACCGATTCGTCTGCGGTCTAGGGTGACTTCTCCCGCTCAGGGAGACAGACGAATCGCGATCTCTAGGGGGAGTTGCCCCGCTCGACGGCGGTGACGTACCGGTCGACGTTCTTCGCCCACAGCCTTGCGGAGCGCTCGGTCAACGCTGGCCGCATCGCGCCCGGCCAGTCGGCGAACATGAAGTCCGCCTCGTCCACATGGTTGCTCAACAACCACGCGACGAACGGCTCCCACATGGTGACCTTGAACGCGTCTGAGCCCCACTCCTCCACCCCGCTCACGATCTCGCCCTCCACGACGGTCAGCCGGAGGACGTTGTCCGTGAACGGACCCCTGCCCAGCCGTTCCGAACCGAGCCCTTGGAGGTCGTAGGCGCAGGCGACGGTCATGGCCGAGGCCGAGACGCTCTCGGGCTCGCATCGCCCGGGGGACAGGCGGATCCCGGCCGCCCGGGTCCAGCGCAGGTGGGGGCCTGTCGCCTCGGCGTCCACGGTGGTCGTCGTGAGCTGGATGCCTGCTCCGTCCGCGAGGTACGACGCTGCGCGGTCCGCGTCGTACGCCGCGACGGCGTCCAAAAAGTCCGACGCGAGCTCCGTGGCAGCTCCCGTGTCGACCGGGCCTGCGGGAGTGTCCGATCCGTCGTCGCGGGATGTGTCGACCACGACGAGAGCCGCGACGACGGCGGCCGCGGCGGCCGCGGCCGCGATCCAGCCGACCCTGACCCGTGGCCGGTTGGGCTCCAGGTCGCGCTCGAGGGTCTCGAGCCGTGTCTGGGTGTCCGTGCTGTCCATGGCGTCCTCCGCGTGCTGTCGCAGAACCTCGCCGAGCCGACGCTCCAGTTCCGATGTGGTCACGATCCGTCCTCCCAGGCACGGGCGAGCGCGGCCAGGCCGCGGCTCGCGTGCGTCTTCACCGAGCCGCGCGACACCTCGAGGATCTCGGCGATCTCGGCCTCGCTCTGGTCGAGGTAGTAGCGCAGGACGAGCACCTGCCGCTGTCGGTAGGGCAGTGCGGTGATGGCCGCCCAGAGCTGGTCGGCGTCGTTGCGCCGGAGGGCGTCCTGCTCCGCCGACGCCCGTCCTTCTGGGACCGGCACCATCCGGGGCAGGAGTGCGACGACCCGCCGTCCGTGGCGGAGCCGGTCGCGACCGCCGTTGACCACGGCCCGGTTCAGGTAGGTGACGGCCGACCCCCGGTCGCGCAGCCGCCCCCAGTGCCGGTGCAGTCCGACGAAGGCTTCCTGGACGACGTCCTCCGCCGTCTCACGGTCGTCCACGAGAAGGGCGGCCAGCCCCACCAGCCGGCGATGGTGGGCCACGAACAGGCTCGAGACGGCTTCGGTGCGCCCGAGCCGGTCGAGTTCGTTCACGGTGCCTGCCTCGATTCGGCGGCCGACGGCTTCCACAACGGATCAGACGTCCCAGCGTGACGCCGGTTGACCGCCACCGACAAGAAGTGCGGGTGTCCGGACAGTGGGCGCGTGACCTCGGCCGGAGGACGCCAGTTGTTACTGTGCTGTCTCCCGGGGCCAATGCCGTCCCCTCCACCGAGCGTGTCCGCCGCCAGCAGGTGACCAGCGACGACGGGAGCCCCCATTGCGCGCCGCCCAGGGACCGACAGCACAGGGTCTCTACGACCCTCGCTTC
This sequence comes from uncultured Actinomycetota bacterium, assembly GCA_963782155.1. Classification (GTDB taxonomy): domain Bacteria; phylum Actinomycetota; class Actinomycetes; order Propionibacteriales; family Nocardioidaceae; genus Nocardioides. The sequence goes on along the minus strand of CAWAIZ010000024.1, from coordinate 3,598 downwards.
GAGCACGACGCGTGCGGCGTCGCCTTCGTGGCGACGCTGACCGGCGTACCCAGCCGCACCATCGTCGACCAGGCGCTCACCGCCCTGCGCAACCTCGACCACCGCGGCGCCGCCGGGGCCGAGGCCAACTCCGGCGACGGCGCCGGCATCCTGCTGCAGATCCCGGACGCGTTCCTGCGCGCGGTCGTCGACTTCGAGCTGCCGTCACAGCACGCGTATGCCGTGGGGACGGGCTTCTTCCCCGGGGACGCCGACGACGTCGCCAAGGCCCGCCACCGGGTCGAGGAGATCGCCGCGGAAGAGGGCCTGGCGGTGCTGGGATGGCGCGAGCTGCCCGTGCAGGCCGAGGCCCTCGGCGCCATGGCCCGCAGCGCGATGCCGACCTTCGTCCAGGTCTTCGTGGCCGGCGACGGCTCCCGGGTGTCCGGGATGGCCCTGGAGCGGCAGGCCTTCTGCCTGCGCAAGCGCGCGGAGAAGGAGGCGGAGGTGTACTTCCCCTCGCTCTCCTCGCGGACCCTCGTCTACAAGGGCATGCTCACCACCGACCAGCTCGACCACTTCTTCCCCGACCTGACCGACGGGCGGCTCGCCTCCGCGCTGGCGGTCGTGCACTCGCGGTTCTCGACCAACACGTTCCCGAGCTGGCCGCTGGCCCACCCGTTCCGGTTCATCGCTCACAACGGCGAGATCAACACCGTGATGGGCAACCGCAACTGGATGCGCGCGCGCGAGGCGCTGCTCGCCTCCGACCTGATCCACGGTGACCTCGACCGGCTGTTCCCGATCTGCACGCCGGGGGCCTCGGACTCGGCGTCGTTCGACGAGGTGCTCGAGCTGCTCCACCTCGGGGGCCGCTCCCTGCCGCACTCGGTGCTGATGATGATCCCGGAGGCCTGGGAGAACCACACCGAGATGGATGCCAAGCGCCGGGCGTTCTACGAGTTCCACTCCACCGTGATGGAGCCGTGGGACGGCCCCGCCTGCGTGGTCTTCACCGACGGCTCGCAGATCGGCGCCGTTCTCGACCGCAACGGCCTGCGTCCGTCGCGGTACTGGGTCACCGACGACGGCCTGGTCGTGCTCGCCTCGGAGGTCGGCGTGCTCGACCTCGACCCCGCCACGATCGTCCGCAAGGGCCGGCTCCAGCCGGGCCGGATGTTCCTCGTCGACACCGACGAGAACCGGATCATCGAGGACGAGGAGGTCAAGAGCGAGCTGGCCGCCGAGCACCCGTACGACGAGTGGCTGCACGCCGGCATCGTCCACCTCCCGGACGTCCCCGAGCGCGAGCACATCGTGCACACCCACGCCTCGGTCACGCGCCGGCAACAGATCTTCGGCTACACCGAGGAGGAGCTGCGCATCCTGCTCACCCCGATGGCCAACACCGGCGCCGAGCCGATCGGCTCGATGGGCACCGACAGCCCCATCGCGGCGCTCAGCGACAAGCCGCGGCTGGTCTTCGACTACTTCAGCCAGCTGTTCGCGCAGGTCACGAACCCTCCGCTCGACGCCATCCGCGAGGAGCTGGTCACCTCGCTCGCGGGCAGCATCGGCCCCGAGGCCAACCTGCTCGACCCCACGCCCGCGTCGTGCCGTCAGGTGCTGTTGCCGTTCCCCGTGTTCTCCAACGACGACCTCGCGAAGATCCGCCACGTCAACCGCGACGGCGACATGCCCGGGTTCGCCACCCACGTCGCACGCGGCCTGTACGACGTCGAGGGCGGCGGGGCCGCGATGGCGGCGCGCCTCGAGGAGATCTGCGCGGAGATCTCCGCGGCGATCGCGAGCGGCGCCCGGATCATCGTGTTGTCCGACCGGCACTCCACCGCCGAGCTCGCGCCGATCCCGTCGCTGCTGCTGACCGGCGCGGTGCACCACCACCTGGTCCGCGAGAAGACGCGCACCCAGGTCGGGCTCCTGGTCGAGGCCGGCGACGTGCGGGAGGTGCACCACGTCGCGCTGCTGATCGGGTACGGCGCCGCGGCCGTCAACCCGTACCTCGCCATGGAGTCGGTCGAGGACCTCGCCCGGGACGGCTACTACGTCAAGGTCGAGCCCGAGGTGGCGGTCAAGCACCTCATCAAGGCGCTCGGCAAGGGCGTGCTCAAGGTGATGTCGAAGATGGGCGTCTCCACGGTCGCGTCCTACACCGGCGCCCAGATCTTCGAGGCGGTCGGTCTGTCGACCGACGTCGTCGACCGCTACTTCACCGGGACCACCTCCAAGCTCGGCGGCATCGGCCTGGACGTGATCGCCGAGGAGGTCGCGCGCCGCCACGCCACGGCGTACCCCCGCGGTGGCATCTCGCAGAGCCATGCGACCAGTCACCGCGAGCTCGCGATCGGCGGGGAGTACCAGTGGCGCCGCGAGGGCGAGCCGCACCTCTTCGACCCGGACACGGTCTTCCGCCTGCAGCACGCGACGCGGGCGGGCCGCTACGACATCTTCAAGCAGTACACCGCCCGGGTCGACGAGCAGTCCGAGCGGCTGATGACGCTGCGCGGGCTCTTCCGGTTCAAGGATCTCGCAGAGTCCGGCCGAGCGGCCATCGACATCGACGAGGTCGAGCCCGTCGAGGCCATCATCAAGCGGTTCTCGACCGGTGCGATGTCCTACGGCTCGATCAGCCAGGAGGCCCACGAGACGCTGGCGATCGCGATGAACCGGATCGGCGGGAAGTCCAACACTGGCGAGGGCGGCGAGGACGCCGACCGGCTGCACGACCCCGAGCGCCGCAGCGCGATCAAGCAGGTCGCGTCGGGCCGGTTCGGCGTGACGTCGGAGTACCTCACCAACGCCGACGACATCCAGATCAAGATGGCCCAGGGCGCGAAGCCCGGCGAGGGCGGCCAGCTGCCCGGCCACAAGGTGTACCCGTGGATCGCGCGGACCCGCTACTCCACGCCGGGCGTGGGGCTGATCAGCCCGCCGCCGCACCACGACATCTACTCGATCGAGGACCTCAAGCAGCTCATCCACGACCTCAAGAACGCCAACCCGCGGGCCCGCGTGCACGTCAAGCTGGTGGCCGAGGTCGGCGTCGGCACGGTCGCGGCCGGCGTCTCCAAGGCGCACGCGGACGTGGTGCTGATCTCCGGACACGACGGCGGCACGGGCGCCTCGCCGCTGACGTCCCTCAAGCACGCGGGCGGTCCGTGGGAGCTCGGCCTCGCCGAGACCCAGCAGACGCTGCTGCTCAACGGTCTGCGCGACCGGATCGTGGTGCAGACCGACGGCCAGCTGAAGACGGGCCGCGACGTGGTCGTCGCCGCCCTGCTGGGGGCCGAGGAGTTCGGGTTCGCCACCGCGCCGCTGGTGGTCAGCGGCTGCATCATGATGCGGGTCTGCCACCTCGACACCTGCCCGGTGGGCGTGGCGACCCAGAACCCCGTGCTGCGCGAGCGGTTCACCGGCAAGCCGGAGTTCGTGGTCACCTTCTTCGAGTACATCGCCCAGGAGGTCCGCGAGCTGCTCGCCTCGCTGGGCTTCCGCACCCTCGAGGAGGCGATCGGGCGGGCCGACGCCCTCGACGTCGCGCCGGCCGTGGACCACTGGAAGGCCGCCGGCCTGGACCTGACCCCGATCCTCCACCAGC
>CAWAIZ010000023.1:0-89126 GCA_963782155.1 uncultured Actinomycetota bacterium | reverse complement strand
AGCCCGCGCCTGCCGTCTATGTTGGGATAGTTGACACTTCCGATCGGGCCTCCCTGAGGAGGCTGAGGCTAGTGATCGAGAGGACGCGGATGCCCGTATTCATGGTGGAGCGACGGTTCGCCGACCAGCTGGAGGTCGCCCCGGAGACGGCTGCGTCGATCAACCGGATCAACGACGAGGCTGGCGTGCGCTGGCTCAAGTCCTTCCTGTCCTCGGACAAGCGCAAGACGTTCTGCCTCTACGAGGCCGACGACGTGGACGCGATCCGCACGGCCGCCATCCGCGCCGGCATCCCGGCCGATGCGATCATGGAGCTGTCCGGAACGGTGTCTCCGGACGGCTCCTTCGCGCCGATGTAGCCGATGCGCGGTCGGTGGCTACCGGAGCAGGCCGTGTTCGGTGGCGAAGACCGCAGCCTTGGTGCGGTTGGGCGCGGCGGTCTTGATGAGAATGCTGCGGACGTGGTTGGCCGAGGTGTTGGCGCTGATGAACAGCCGTTCGCCGATCTCCCTGTTCGACAGTCCTTCCGCGACCAAGCGGAGCACGTCGACCTCGCGCTCGGTCAGGCCGTTCGGCAGGGGGGCACGCTCGGGATGCGGAGCCGGCTCGGCGTCGAGGTCCCGGAGCACGCGGCGGTGACCGATGCGCCGGGCCAACGCGCGCGCCTCCTCGGCGAGGCTCTGGCTGAGGGTGACGCCGTCCGTTCGCCGGGTGGCCGGCCCGATGCCGGCTCCACGCGGCGAGCGTCTCCACCTGGTGGGTGACCGCACCCATCCGCCGGTCCATCTCGAGGGCACGCTCGAAGTGCTGTCGGCGCTGGGAGCGCCGAGCACGGAGTCGAGCTGCGCCAGGTAGCGATCGGCGGAGCCGAAGACGGCAGCGCTGGCGCCGGCCATCAGGTTGCTGCCTCCGTACTCGGTGAGGAGCGGCCGGAGCACCGCTGCGGCACGCGGTCGTCCAGCTTGCGGCCGCCTCGGTCGTGAACGCCAGTACGCCGGCCCACTGGGCGCCGGCGCGATAGTCGTCCAGCCGGTCGCGGAGGTGGGTCAGGAGGCGCGCGGCCGGCTCCACATCTCGAGCTCGGTGTACAGGGCCAGCAGGCCCGGCAACCAGTGGTCCTCGAAGCTCTCGTCGCCGGTGATGAGCGGTCGGATCTGCTCGGGCCCGCCGGTGACCCGTTGCATCATGAACTTCTGGACGCCCCACGATCCTTCGGTGGCGCCACCGAACTCGCGGCTGAACTGGTCGTCGAGCTCGGCGACGATGTGCTCGGCACCGGCGTAGTCCCCGATCGCGTATCGGGGTGTATCGGGAGCATCCCGAGACGTAGCGGAAGAATGGTTGCCCGCGCGAGAGTGCGATCGTCGGTCAGGTCACGTTGGGCGCTGCTCCAGGCGGGCTCGTCGCCGACCATGTAGCCGAACGCGCCCCGGTGAAAGGCTGCGGGGCCGAGGTGGTCGTCGTCGCCGAGGCGTGAGCCGATCTCCTGCAGCTCCAGTGCGCGAGCCACAACGAGGGAGCCGCTCCGGGTCAGGCCTTGCCACAGGCTCGCGCCGAGGGCATGTGCAGTGAGTCCGTCGTCGCCGCTGGCGCGGGCATGGTTCAGCGCCTCCTCTCCGAGCTCGCGAGCCTGCCTGCGGTCACCGGTGAACGTGGCCGCCCGTCCCATGCTGGCCAGGGCCCCGATGCGCAACGGATCGTCGTCCTCCAGTGCGGCGGCGCGCAGGGCCTCGCTGAGCATCGCCAGCGATCGCTGACCGTTCTCCGAGGGTCGCCACGACGCGTCCTCGTGACCGATGGCGGCCAGCAACCGGACCTGGGAGTTCTTGCCGTGCTCAGCTCCTCATAGATCTGCCGGGCGGTCGGGAAGTGGCCGGGGCGCATGTGGCAGCGGGCCGCGGCGGAGGCAGCTCGACCCGTGGGGGGCCTTCGGCGACGTGGAGCTGCGCAGCCCGCTCGTACAGCGTGGCTGCCTCGCTGTGTGCGATGCTGCGGACTGCCTGCTCGGTGGCCAGCACCAGGTAGTGGACTGCCTTGTCCCCGTGGCCGAGCGCCCGAGCATGGAGGTAGTGGTGTGCGAGTTGGGCCATGAGTCCTGGGTCGTCCTCGCCGACACGAGCCTTGAGCCCCCGGCCACTTGCGCGTGCGCCGCCGCGAGGTCGGTGGCCGCCATCTGGTCGAGCACCGCCTGCCGAGCCAGCGAATGGACGAACCGGTAACGGTCGGCGTCGGAGTCGGACCCCGACCAGGAGCCCCGCGCGGACCGCGAGGTCGATCCCCTCCAGGACCTCGTCCGGGCCGAGGTCAGCAGGCCTGGACCAACAGAGTGGGATCGACGATGTCGCCGGCCACCGCGGCGAGCTCGAGGACACGTGTGTGAGCGAGGTCGAAGGCGGCCAGCCGGCGGGCTAGCGCATCTTGCACCGACCCCGGCGCCTGGGCGTTGCCGGAGCGTACGGCGGCGAGGCCACCCCGGGACGCCAGGTCGTACCAGTACTCCTGGAGGAAGAAGGGATTGCCGCCGGTGTGGTCACGCAGCACCGGTGCGGCCTCCCGAGCCGCGCTCTGCGAGACCCCGGTTTGCGGACCAGGTACTCGGTCACGTCCTCGGTGGTCAGCCCGACGAGGTCGATCCGGGCGACGCCGTCGAGACGGTGCAGGTCCGCCAGGGCGAAGCTGACCGTGTCCGTGCGGTCCGGGGCGGTGGTGCGCGGGTGGCCAGGACCAGCAACCTCTCTCCCGCCGTGGACTCGACCAGGTGGGCCAGCATCGCCAGCGTCGGCTCCGGGGCCCAGCGCAGGTCCTCGAGGACCAGCACCGTCGGTCTCTGCTCGGCCACCGCCAGCATCACGCGCAGGACGGCGTCGAAGAGGACCGGCCGGGAGTCACCGTCTCCGGAGGCGAAGCTGGCGGCCGACGGCCAAGGCCCCAGGGCGGCTGGGTCAGGCGGAGAAGCGGGGCCGCGGCCTGAGGCGTGATGTCGCGCAGGGCTTCCGTCGGATCTGCTCCAGCGCCTGCTCGAGGATGGAGACGAAGGGCCGGTAGGGGGTGTTGAACTCCTCGCGGCACGAACCCCACAGCACGGTGGCGCCGTGCTCACGAAGTGCCGCGGCCACCTCGGCCACCAGCCGGGTCTTGCCGACACCGGGCTCGCCGCCCACGAAGACGACCTGGCGCCGGTCGGCCTCGACGGCCGCCCAGACCGTCTCGAGTCGCTCCATCTCCGCTTGGCGGCCGACGAAGGCGGTCCGACTCCTCGCAGGCCCGCTTGTCGAGCTCATCGGAGCAGGTTCCATTGTCCATCGACTGTAGCCCGATCCCGCACCGGCCGAGATAGTCAGATCTGACCCCCACCACTCCCGACCGATGAGGTCAGATCAGGTCAGGCGCCCCGCTCCCGCCCTCCGTAGCGTCGCTGGTGCCGACACGCCCCATCGCGAAGGAGCACCACCATGGCAACACCGATCAAGGACCTGCCCGTCGAGGTCGCCCAGGGTGACCTCGAGACCAGGTACCCCGAGCTGGGTGACATGGCCATCCGGCACGTACGCGTCCCCGCCGGGACCGACTTCGGACCCGTGCTGAAGGGTCTTCCGAACGACCGCTGTCCCAGCCCGCACTGGGGAATCGTGCTGGAAGGCTCGGTCCGACTCGAGCACGCTGACGGAACCGTCGAGACCGCGAAAGCGGGCGAGGTCTACTTCTGGCCCCCCGGGCACACCGCCACCTCACCCGACGGCGCCGTGTTCATCGAGATCGGTCCGGTCGCCCCCATGCGTCAGTTCCACGATCACGCGCAGCTGGTCTTCGCCTGATCCGGCAGACCGCCTCCCTCCGCCCCATCCAGTAGCTCTATCGAGAACAACAAGGAGCAATCATGAGCGGCACACCGGCACTCACCATCCTCGACGCCGTACGCGGCGACGTGATCACCTCGCAGTCGCCTGAGTACGACGAGGCGCGTTCGGTCTACAACGCGATGATCGACCGGAGACCCCTCGCGATCGTGCGGGCGGCCGATGTCACTGACGTCCGCATCGCCGTCAACGCTGCCCGCGAGAGCGGGCTCCCCCTCGCCATCCGGGACGGCGCGCACAGCGTCCCGGGCTTCGGGACCGTCGACGACGGCATCGTGCTGGATCTCAGCGCGATGAAGGGGATCCGCATCGACCCGGTGAAGCGGATCGCCCGGGTGCAGGGTGGCTGCGACTGGGGTGACTTCGACCATGCGGCGCACAGCTTCGGGCTGGCCACCACGGGCGGGATCATCTCGACCACCGGGGTCGCCGGGCTCACCCTCGGCGGTGGCATCGGCTACCTGGCTCGGGCTCACGGGCTGTCCATCGACAACCTTCGGTCGGCCGACGTCGTGCTCGCCGACGGCAGCTTCGTGACCACCAACGCGACCGAGCACCCGGACCTGTTCTGGGCGCTGCGCGGCGGTGGCGGAAACTTCGGCGTGGTGACCGAGCTCGAGTTCGACCTGCACCCGGTCGACACCATCTACGGCGGGCCGATGTTCTTCGAGCTCGACGTCGCTGAGGAGCTGTTCAGGACCTATGGCGAGTGGATCGCCGCGGCACCACGCGCGATGAGCGCCTTCCCGGCATTCCAGATCGCCCCGCCGCTCCCGTTCATCCCCGAGGACCGCGTCGGCGATCCGTTGGTGCTGTTGGTGTCGTGCTTCAACGGCAGTGACGAGGACGCGGAGGTGCTGTTGAAGGAGCTGCGGACCGTCGGGACCCCCGTCGCCGAGCACGTCGGGCGGATGCCCTACCCGGCACTGAACAGCGCCTTCGACGGACTGCTCCCGAAGGGCCTCCAGCACTACTGGAAGGCCGCATTCTTACCCGAGCTGACCGACGGCGTCATCGCTGCCCACGTCGAGCACGGACCCAAGGTGCCGGCGATGGAGTCCACCATGCACCTCTACCCCATCGACGGCGCCGTCCACGACGTCGCCGCGGACGCCACCGCGTTTGCCTACCGGGACGCGAACTTCGCCCCGGTGATCGCCGGCATGTGGCCCGACCCGGCCGACAACCAGGCCAACATCGCCTGGGTGCGCGACTACCACCAGGCACTCGAGCCGCACACGAGCCACGGCGGCTACATCAACTTCATGGCCGAGGACGACCAGGGCCGCATCCGCGCCAACTACGGCGCCAACTACGACCGGCTGGCCTCGATCAAGAGGACCTACGACCCGGGCAACCTCTTCCGGATCAACCAGAACATCGCTCCGGCCGAATGACCGGAGTCCCCGAACGGGACCGTTGACCTGATGCCTTGATCAGGCTCTGCATCGCCGGGGCAGGCATGGGATGTTCGAACACGGCCCTTCCTCTACCAGACACTTGGAGTGATCCACATGCCAGAGCGCCACATCACCGTGCATCGGAGCATGTCTGCGTCCAGGGGTGCCGTCTGGGCCGTATTTGCCGACTTCCCGAATCTCGCGAACCACTGGAGCGGCCTCAGGGCCACGAGAGCCATCGGCGAGCAGACCAGCGGCGTGGGCGCTCGCCGCCGCGTCGAGCTGAAGCCGATGGGCAGCATGGATGAAACCGTCACCACCTGGGAGGAAGGCCGCAGGATCGACACCCAGAACCAGCCGAGCGCGTCGGTGCCGATCAAGCGGGCCGCGTCCACGCTCACCCTCGACCCCGACGACAACGGGACGTTGGCCACATTCAAGTACCGATATGTGCCCAGGGGTGGTTCCATCGGTCGACTCACGGGCCCCTTGATCGACAAGATGCTCACGGCGAACTTCACCGACATGCTGGCCGCCACCGAGAAGGCCGCCCTCGCGAACCGGTAGCGAGGCCGTCCGCGGCTGGACCTCAGACGGGCTCGAGGACGAAGAAGAGGAAGCACATGAAGGACCGGCCCTCTTCCAGGTCGGGAGGCAGTAGGTCTGGAGGAGTGTCCGGGGCAGGAGGCGGTTCGCTGATGGTCGCAATGCGAAAGCCCGCGGTGGCGAAGGCGTCCGCCATGGCGTGCAGTGGTCGGTGCCAGAAGGTCAGCCACGTCACCTGTCCGTCGAACGTGTAGTCCTCGGAGTACTTGGTCACCGCGAAGTAGTCGGCCTCGGGGTACACGATCGCGTAGGCGGCGGGGTGGTTCACCGAGACGATGAGGCGACCACCGGGCTTCAGCACACGTCGCAGCTCAGCGAGGGGGACGGTCCAGTCCTCCAGGTAGTGCAGCACGAGGGATGCGACGACGTCGTCGAACTCGGCGTCGGCGAAGGGGAGCGGCGCGGCGAGGTCCGCCACCCGCACGTCGGCGTCCTCACCCAGCCTCTCGCGGGCCAGGTCGACCATGGCTGCACTGGCGTCGAAGCCCGTGACGACGGCCCCCTGAGCGCGCAACGCTGCCGTCAGCGGCCCGGATCCGCACCCCGCGTCGAGAATCCGGCGGCCGGAGACGTCCCCGGCGAGGTTGAGCATGGCCGGTCGCTGGTAGTAGGCGTTGAAGAGGCCGGACTCGTTCTCCGCCGCGTAGGCCTTCGCAAAGCTGTCGTAGTCGGTCACGTCGGCCTACCTGTTCCTGTCATCGGCTGCATTCCTACCAAGGCCGCGTTGCGGACGGTCCCGCGCCCTCGGTCGCGAGCTGCGCGGAGACCGGGCTACCGTCTCGGGTCGCAGCGGTGGTGACTCGCCGGATGGCGGCGTAGACCGCTGGGTGGTGGCTACGCGACCACCTCACCGACGACCTCTCCGTTGGCGCGGTCGCCCGGCAGCTCACCTCTCCGAACGTCAGTTCACCCGGGTGTTCAAGTCCGGAGGTCGGCATCACCGCCGCGGGATACGTCGAGGCCGTACGCCTCGACTCGGCCTGCCGACTGCTCGAGACCACCAACCGCACCATCGAGCAGATCTCCAGGACCTGCGGTTTCGGAACACCCGAGACCATCCTCGCCGAACGCAACCCTCAACGCCCGAGCCTGGGGCGCCGGCAGCTCCTCGCGCAGCCGCATCACCGGAAGCAACAACCGGTGCAGAGCCGCGGAGGATCCCTACCCCCAAGCCCATCCAGGAGACACCCGATGCCGACGAACCCCGGTGCGCACGAGCTCGACCCGCAGACTTCGTCAGGCCGCCTTCACATCGGGCTGCTCCTGTTCGACGGGGTCGAGGAGCTGGACGCGGTCGGGCCCTGGGAGGTACTCGCCACCTGGACCCAGCAGCACCCCGAGGACGGCTGGAGCATCTCCTGCCTCTCACCCGGCGGCTCGGACGTCCTCGGCGCCAAGAAGCTCGTCCTGGGCGCGCACCACTCGGTCGACGAGGTGCCCGCCCTTGACATCCTCATCCACCCGGGTGGCCCGGGCACCAGGCGACTCCTCCGCGACCCCGACCACCTGAGCTGGATCCGCGCACAGCGGGCCGCGGTCCCACTCATGGCCTCGGTGTGCACTGGCAGCCTCGTCCACGCCGCCGCCGGGATGCTGACCGGACGACGAGCCACCACGCACTGGGCATCCCTCAACCTCCTCTCCGAGATCGACCCCACCGCCATCACCGAGGTCGACGCACGGTTCGTCGACGACGGAGACCTCATCACCAGCGCCGGTGTCAGCGCCGGCATCGACATGGCGCTGCACATCGTGGCCCGCCTCGCCGGCACCGAACGCGCCCGGACGGTCCGACGCGAGATCCAGTACGACCCACAACCGCCCGTCTGAAAGGGACACGATGACCACCGCCGATACCCCGTAGGCCCACGATCCAACGCTCATTGCCGGCGAACCTCGGTTCGGCCACCTCGCGAGCGGTTCGGACGTCCGCGCCGCTCACTCGCCCTCGGGCTGGTGGTCTCGGCTCAGTTCGTCATGCTCGACACCTCGATCGTCAACGACGCCTCGTTTGGCGGCAGCCCGCGTCGGGAACGACAGACCGGTCGCCACCACGCGGCCCGCGACTTCACTCGGAACGAGTACCCGTCCTGATGGGTCGTGGTCGGTCTCGAAGGTCCCGGCCAGGTGCGCTCGGAGGACAACCAACGTTGCCCGTACCGCTCCCTTGAGCACCGATCGACCCCGCAGCCGTCCTGGTTGCCGCTGCTGGAGCGACCGTGGTCCCCGAGACCCCTCGCGCCCCGCACGCTCAATCCGCTCGTGCAGACGTCGCCGCTGGTACCGCCTCCAGCCGTGGCGAAGGGAACAAGGCACCGGCTCGTTCGGGACCTTGGACCCTCGCGCACGTCGGTTCGGTGCCCTGGAGTGGGGGTGTACGCGCGGAGGCGGAGCGCCGACACGTCTCGTCGGTGGTGGAACGCCACTCAGTAAGGGGTTGTGCATGGATGACGGACGTTCCGGGGTCTGCGATGGTGGCCTAGCCCTCCCTCTTGTGGATGGCACACGATGAAGGAGCCCTCGGTGGTCTCACCGGCTCGCACCCACGCAACGAGCGCAGAACCCCTCAGGCCCACGGTCGGCGCACCCTGGCTGATGCTGGTGCTGGCCACCGTCGGCTTCGCCGTGAACTTCTGGGCCTGGGCGCTGATCAGCCCCCTCGGCCCGATGTTCCTGGACTCCGGGACGCTGGGCACCCTCACCGAGTCCGACGTTGCGCTGCTGGTCGCCGTGCCAGTCCTGGTCGGGTCGCTGGGCCGCATCCTGGTCGGCGCACTCACCGATCGCTACGGCGGTCGCATCATGTTCCCGATCATCTCGGGAGTCACGATCGTGCCGGTGCTGTTCATCGCGTTCGTTGCCCTCGACTCCTACGCCTTGCTGCTCGTGGGTGGGTTCTTCCTCGGCATTGCCGGCACCGTCTTCGCCGTCGGTGTCCCGTTCGTCAACGCCTGGTTCCCGCCCGAGCGCCGAGGGCTGGCGATCGGCGTCTTCGGTGCCGGCATGGGCGGCACGGCGATCAGCGCGCTCACCACGGTCAAGCTCTTCAACCAGGGCGAGAAGCTTCCGTTCCTGATCACGGCGGTCGTGTTGGCGGCGTACGCCGTCGCCGCCTGGCTCTTCCTGCGGGACGCACCGGGCCGGGTCGCGCCGACGACCAGCCTCGGCAGTCGCCTCAGGGCCAACGCGCGGCTCCCCATCACCTGGCAGGCCAGCATTCTGTACGCCGTCGCATTCGGTGGCTACGTCGCGTTCTCCGTCTACCTGCCGGCCTACCTCAGGACCGCCCACGGGCTGACCCCTGCCGACGCGGCCAACCGGATGGCCGGGTTCGTGCTGGTCGCCGTCATCATGCGGCCGGTCGGCGGCTGGCTCTCCGATCGGTTCGGAGCGGTGCCGGTGCTGGCGACGACGTTCAGCCTCGTGGTCGTCGGCGCGGGGATCGCGGCCGGCACCCCGCCGCTGGACGGCATCGGCACCGTGGCGTTCCTGTCCATGGCCGCTGCCCTCGGCGCCGGCAGCGGAGCGACCTTCGCCCTGATCGCTGCGGTCACCGACCCCGGCAGGGTGGGCGGCGTCACCGGCCTCGTCGGCGCAGCCGGTGGCCTGGGCGGGTTCGTGCCCCCACTGATCATGGGATACGTCTATGGTCGAACCGAGTCCTACGCGATCGGGCTGAGCCTGCTCGCGATGACCGCGGCCCTGACCCTGCTGCTGACGCTGACCGTCGTTCGCCGTACAGCCATGGACAGGTAGACCATTGAGCAGGAACACCAGGGACACCGGAATCGAAAGTGCCCTGGCCGACGCGCTGGTGCGCAGTCGCCGATTCTTCACCAAGGACACGGTCTCCGACGATCTCAGGACGCTCTCGAAGACGGGAGGCCGCGAGGCCGACGACTTCTACCGGGACCGCTGGAGCCACGACAAGGTGGTCCGGTCGACCCACGGGGTCAACTGCACCGGCTCGTGCTCGTGGAAGGTCTATGTCAAGGACGGGATCATCACCTGGGAGACCCAGCAGACCGACTACCCTTCCGTCGGGCCGGACTCCCCGGAGTACGAGCCTCGTGGCTGCCCTCGCGGGGCTGCGTTCTCCTGGTACACGTACTCGCCTACGCGGGTCCGCTATCCCTACGTCCGCGGCGTCCTGCTGCAGATGTTCCGGGAAGCCAAGGCGCAGCACGCCGGCGATCCGGTGAAGGCGTGGGAGCACATCGTCGAGAACGCGCTGCGGGCCAAGGCCTACAAGTCCGCACGCGGCAAGGGTGGCCTGGTCCGCGCCACCTGGGACGAGGCGACTGAGATCATTGCGGCGGCGCACGTCCACACGATCAAGAAGTACGGCCCCGACCGGGTGGCGGGCTTCTCGCCCATCCCCGCGATGTCGATGGTCTCGCACGCCTCCGGCGCCAGGTTCGTGAACCTGATCGGCGGCTCGATGCTCAGCTTCTACGACTGGTACGCCGACCTCCCGGTGGCGTCGCCACAGGTCTTCGGCGACCAGACCGACGTCCCCGAGTCCGGGGACTGGTGGAACGCCGGTTACCTGATCATGTGGGGCTCCAACCTCCCGGTGACCCGGACGCCGGATGCGCACTGGATGACCGAGGCCCGCTATCGGGGCCAGAAGGTGATCGCGGTCGCCCCCGACTACGCCGACAACGTGAAGTTCGCCGACGAGTGGCTCCCGGCCAAGCCGGGCACCGACGCCGCGCTGGCGATGGCGATGGGACACGTCGTGCTCAGCGAGTTCTTCGTCGACCGGGAGACGCCGTACTTCACCCAGTACGTCAAGACCTACACCGACCTGCCCTACCTGGTGAAGCTCGACGAGGCGGCCGACGGGCAGTACACCGCGGGCAAGTTCCTGACGGCGGCCGACCTGAGCTCGACGGGCACGGAGGAGGAGAACGCTGCCTTCAAGACCGTCCTCATCGACGCGCGCACGAACGAGCCGGTAGTCCCGAACGGTGCCCTCGGTCACCGCTACGGCGAGGCCGGGGTCGGTCGGTGGAACCTCGAGCTCGGCGACGTCGACCCGCGAATCTCCCTGCTCGACGGCGCGAAGGAGACCGTGCTGGTGCGGATGCCGCGCTTCGACACCCCGGATGGCGCGGCCGCGGACCTGCCGCGTGGCGTGCCGGCCCGTCGGATCGACGGTCACCTCGTGACTACCGTGTTCGACCTGCTGCTGGCCCAGTACGGCGTCGGCAGGGACGGCTTGCCAGGGGAGTGGCCGCAGGGGTACGACGACGCCGACGCGCCGTACACGCCGGCCTGGCAGGAGGCGATCACCGGCGTCCCGGCCTCGACCGCCGCCCGGATCGGCCGCGAGTTCGCGGCGAACGCCGAGGAGTCGCACGGTCGGTCGATGATCGTGATGGGCGCCGGCACCAACCACTGGTTCCACTCCGACACGATCTATCGCGCCTTCCTCACCTTGACCAACCTCACCGGCTGCCAAGGAGTCAACGGTGGCGGCTGGGCCCACTACGTGGGGCAGGAGAAGGTCCGGCCGATCACGGGCTACACCCAGATCGCCAATGCACTCGACTGGAACCGGCCGCCGCGCAACATGATCCAGACCGCGTTCTGGTACCTCCACACCAACCAGTTCCGCTACGACCAGTTCGGTGCCGACACGCTGTCCGCGACCACCGGAAAGGGCCAGCTCGCGGGAAGGTCGACGGCCGACGTGATCGCCCAGAGCGCCCGGATGGGCTGGATGCCGTCGTACCCCACCTTCGACCGCAACCCGCTGACCATCAGCGACGAGGCGGCCGCGGCCGGGAAGCCGGTGGGCGAGTACGTCGTCGAACAGCTCGAGGCGGGCGAGCTTGCCTTCGCCGGCGAGGACCCGGACGCGCCGCAGAACTACCCGCGCATCCTGTCGATCTGGCGGGCCAACCTGCTGGGCTCCTCGGGCAAGGGCAACGAGTACTTCCTCAAGCACCTGCTGGGGACCGACTCCTCCGTCCGGGCCACCGAGACCCCCGAGGGCCAACGGCCGGTCGACGTGACCTGGCGCGACGAGGCGCCCGAAGGAAAGCTCGACCTGCTGATGTGCATCGACTTCCGGCAGACCAGCACGACGATCTTCTCCGACGTCGTCCTGCCGGCGGCGACCTGGTACGAGAAGCACGACCTCAACACCACCGACATGCACCCGTTCGTGCACTCGTTCAACCCGGCCATCGCCCCACCGTGGCAGACCCGCACCGACTGGGACGCGTGGCAGACCATCGCGGCGAGGTTCAGCGAGCTCGCCGCGACCCACCTGGGCGTGCGCAAGGACGTCGTGGCGGTCCCACTCACCCACGACACCTCGGACGCGATGGCCAACCCGCACGGGGTCGTCCGGGACTGGAAGAAGGGCGAGTGCGAGCCGATCCCCGGCGTCACCATGCCCAAGCTGGTCGAGGTGGAACGCGACTACGGGGCGGTCGCCGAGAAGATGAACGCCCTCGGGCCCTTGGTCGACTCACTCGGCGCCTCCACCAAGGGCGTGACCTTCGAGCTCGGCAAGCAGGTCGAGTACCTGCGCCGCAAGAACGGACCTGTCCGCGGTGGTGTCGCGGACGGACGTCCGTCGCTGAAGCGCGACGTGGACGTCTGCGAGGCGATCCTGACGCTGTCAGGGACCACCAACGGCGCCCTGGCGACGCAGGGGTTCAAGACCCTCGAGAAGCGCACCGGAGTGCGGCTCGCCGACCTGGCCGAGGAGCACGAGGGCAAGCAGATCACCTTCGCCGACACCCAGGGTCCGCCCGTCCCGGTGATCACCTCGCCGGAATGGTCGGGCTCCGAGACCGGCGGCCGCCGCTACTCGCCTTTCACGATCAACGTCGAGAGGAAGAAGCCGTGGCACACGCTGACCGGGCGGATGCACTTCTACCTCGACCACGACTGGATGACAGAGCTCGGCGAGGGGCTGCCCGTCTATCGACCGCCGCTGAACATGGCGGCTCTCTTCGCCGAACCGGCGCTGGGACACGTCTCGGACGGCACTCCGGGTCAAGGCGTCGAGGGGCTGACCGTGCGGTACCTGACCCCGCACAACAAGTGGTCGATCCACTCGGAGTACCAGGACAACCTCTTCATGCTCTCGCTCTCCCGCGGCGGACAGAACATCTGGATGAGCGACCGTGACGCCGCCAAGGTCGGGATCGAGGACAACGACTGGATCGAGGCGGTCAACCGCAACGGCGTCGTGGTCGCGCGGGCGATCGTGTCGCACCGGATGCCGGAGGGAACGGTGTACATGTACCACGCGCAGGACCGGCTCATCGACGTCCCGATCGCGGAGACGTCCGGCAAGCGCGGTGGTATCCACAACTCCCTGACCCGTCTTCTGGTGAAGCCCTCGCACCTGATCGGTGGCTACGCCCAGCTGACCTTCGCGTTCAACTACCTCGGGCCCACGGGCAACCAGCGTGACGAGGTCACCATCATCCGCAAGCGGTCACAGGAGGTGACCTACTGATGGGTCTCGACACGTCCTCGCTCGTCCCTCACGAGGTCGGCTCGACCACCGAACCGGAAGAGGGCTGCTCATGAGGGTCATGGCACAGATGGCCATGGTGATGAACCTCGACAAGTGCATCGGCTGCCACACCTGCTCGGTCACGTGCAAGCAGGCGTGGACCAACCGGTCCGGCACGGAGTACATCTGGTTCAACAACGTCGAGACGCGGCCGGGGCTCGGCTACCCGCGCACGTACGAGGACCAGGAGAAGTGGCAGGGCGGCTGGAAGCTCGACAAGCGGGGACGACTCGACCTCAAGGCCGGCGGGCGTTTCAAGAAGCTGCTGACGATCTTCTCGAACCCCAAGCTGCCCTCGATCGCCGAGTACTACGAGCCGTGGACCTACGACTACGCGACGCTGACCGACGCACCGGCTCAGGAGCACACTCCGGTGGCCCGCCCGAAGTCCCTGATCTCCGGCCAGAACATGAAGATCGAGTGGTCGGCGAACTGGGACGACGACCTCGGTGGTTCCACCAAGAACGCGCACCGCGACCCGATGCTCGCGAAGATCGCCGAGAAGGTGAAGTTCGAGTTCGAGCAGACCTTCATGTTCTACCTGCCGCGCATCTGCGAGCACTGCCTCAACCCCTCCTGCGCCGCGTCGTGCCCGAGTGGCGCGATCTACAAGCGCGAGGAGGACGGCATCGTCCTGGTGGACCAGGAGAAGTGCCGCGGCTGGCGGATGTGTGTCTCCGGCTGCCCCTACAAGAAGATCTACTTCAACCACCGCACCGGCAAGGCCGAGAAGTGCACGTTCTGCTTCCCGCGCATCGAGGTCGGCCTGCCGACCGTCTGCTCCGAGACGTGCGTGGGCCGGCTGCGCTACATCGGACTGATGCTGTACGACGCCGACCGGGTGCTCGAGGCCGCGTCGACGACCGACGAGCGGGGTCTGTACGAGGCTCAGCGCGACGTCTTCCTCGACCCCTCCGACCCGGACGTGATCCGCGAGGCGGAGCAGGCCGGGATCGCGCGCGACTGGATCGACGCCGCCCAACGCTCCCCGATCTACGCGCTGATCAACACCTACCGGGTGGCGCTCCCGCTGCATCCGGAGTACCGCACGATGCCCATGGTCTGGTACATCCCGCCGCTCTCACCCGTGGTGGACGTCGTGCGCGACACGGGCGAGGACGCCGAGGACAAGGGCAACCTGTTCGCGGCGATCGATGCCCTCCGGATCCCGGTGGAGTATCTCGCCGAGCTCTTCACGGCCGGAGACGTCGAGCCGGTGGACGCCGTACTCAAGAAGCTCGCCGCGATGCGCTGCTACATGCGCGACATCAACCTGGGTCGCGAGCCCGACGGCGCCATCCCCGCGGCCGTCGGGATGAGCGAGGAGGACATGTACGACATGTATCGCCTCCTCGCGATCGCCAAGTACGACGAGCGGTACGTCATCCCACCCGCCCACGCCGAGCAGGCGCACTCCCTCGAGGAGCTGGCGACCGAGTGCTCGGTCTCGGAGTACGGCGGCGGGCAGCAAGACCTCTTCGGCGAGGGTTCCGGGGCGTCCACGCCGATCGCGGTCGAGAACTTCCAGATGCTCCAGGCCCGGCAGACCTCCGACAGCCTGGCCGGACCGGAGAACAAGGCGGGCCGGGTCAATCTCCTCAACTGGGACGGCAAGGGCTCACCACCCGGTCTGTTCCCGTCGAGGGAGGACTCGTGAGCGGGCGGCGAACCAGGTCGGGCCTGTCCCCGGCCCAGCTGACCATCGTGTGGCAGTCGGTCTCCCTGCTCCTGGACTATCCCGACGAGGGGCTGCTGGCTCGGGCCGAGCTGATCCGGTCCGCCGCTCGTGAGCTGCCACCCACGTCCGGCGACCCGATCCGCAGCTTCCTGGACCACCTCGAGTCGACACCGCTGCCCGAGGTCCAGGCCGAGTACGTCGAGACCTTCGACAACCGCCGGCGTTGCAACTTGTTCCTGACCTACTTCGCGCACGGGGACACCCGCAAGCGGGGGATGGCGCTGCTCCGTTTCAAGCAGACCTACATCCGGGCCGGGTTCGAGCTCGACACTGAGTCATCTCGAGGGCAAGAGCTGCCCGACCATCTGTGCGTCGTCCTGGAGTTCGCAGCCACCGGGGACCCTGGTCTCGGCAGGGACCTGATGCTCGACCACCGGGCCGGGCTGGAGCTGCTGCGACTCTCGTTGCGCGACATGGGGTCCCCGTGGGCGGGTCTGGTCGATGCGGTCACGACCACGCTCCCTGCGTTGCGCGGCGACGAACGCGACGCCGTACGCCGCCTGGCCGCCGAAGGCCCACCGGAGGAGGAGGTGGGGCTGGCGCCCTTCGCCGCCCCGCAGTTCAGCCCGGGACCGGCGAGCGCCACGACCCTGCTGCCGATGCCGTCGTTCCCAGGAGCGCGTGCATGAACGACTTCTTGTTCGTGGTCGTCCCGTACGTGTGCCTGACGACGTTCGTCGTGGGGCATCTGTGGCGCTACCGCTACGACAAGTTCGGGTGGACCACGAGGTCCTCGCAGCTCTACGAGAACAGGCTGCTGCGGATCGGCAGCCCGCTGTTCCACTTCGGCATCATCGGCGTCTTCTTCGGACACGTGGTGGGGCTCGGCATCCCGAAGTCCTGGACCGAGTGGGTCGGCATCTCGGAGGGCATGTACCACTTCATGGCAGTCTCCGTCGGTGCCCTGGCCGGCCTGGCCACCGTGGTCGGGATGGTCATCCTGATCTATCGGCGTCGCACCGTCGGGCCGGTGTTCTCCGCGACGACGCGGATGGACAAGGTGATGTACGCCTTCCTCGCCGCCGTCATCCTCCTGGGCCTCTTCAACACCGTGGCTGCCAACATCTTCGGCCACTACGACTACCGCGAGGGAGTGTCGATCTGGTTCCGTGGCCTCTTCCGCTTCGACCTGCACCCCGAGCTGATGGGTGAGGCGCCACTGGGCTTCCAGCTCCACGGCCTGGTCGCCATGGCGCTCTTCGCGCTCTGGCCGTTCACCCGCCTGGTCCACGTCTTCAGCGCGCCGCTGGGCTACCTGACGCGCCCCTACATCGTCTACCGAAGCCGCGACGACGACCACCTGGGCAGCCACCGACCACGTCGCGGCTGGGACAGGGTGGGTTGAGATGTGCAGCTACTGCGGTTGCGAAGGCGTGCCGGCGATCGCCGACCTCAAGGCCGAGCACGAGTCCCTGGTCGACCAGGCGAGCCACGTCCGGGTTGCCCTTTCGTCGGACGACGGGGCAGCCGCGTTGCGGCTGCTCACCAGGCTCGTCGGGCACCTGACCAGTCACGTCGGACGCGAGGAGACCGGAATCTTCCGAGCCCTTCGGGAGACGGGGGAGTACACCGAGGAGGTCGACGCCCTCGAGGGCGAGCACCGCGACCTGGAGCTGGCCGTCGCTGGTCTCGATGCCATCTCGCCGGAGTTCGCGGGCAGAGTCAGGCGCCTGCTCGACGACCTCGACGTCCATGTCCAACGCGAGGAGCTCGGGATCTTTCCGGCGTCGGTCGTCACCCTCGGACGAGCGGGTTGGAACCTCGTCGACGAGGCGCACGCCAGGACGCCCAGCTTCCTGCTCGATCCAGACGCCGCAAGCCCGGACACGGCACCGGTCTGACAGGAGCGACCATCCGCACCCGGCTCCACCAACCACGACGAGGACACCATGCAGAAGAAATCACTGACCGCGCTGGTCCGGCACCACCTGGCGACCGCTTCGACGGCATCGAGCGGCCGCAGCGCTCACACCATCTACGGCGGTCACGAACACGTCCTGCGCCAGACGTTGATCGCGCTGCGAGCGGGCTCGAACCTGGACGAGCACGAGAACCCCGGTGAAGCCACCGTGCAGGTCCTCCACGGCCGGGTCACCCTAGTGGCGGGGGAGGATCGATGGAACGGGTCGCCCGGAGACCTCCTGTTCGTCCCCGACTCCCGGCACTCCCTCGAGTCCGTCGAAGACTCGGTGGTGCTCCTGACCGTCGCCAAGCGGCACTGACGGCGGACCGGTGCCGCCGGCCAGGTGACTTCGCGCCGTGGACGTCGCGGCCGGAGCCGGCCACGATGGACCCCGGGGCAGCCACGCGGGGCACCTCGGGCCACAATGCGGCGCGTGAGGGATGGCAAGGCGCCGGGCACCGGCGGCGGTCAGCACCGCGTCCAGTCCGTCGACCGTGCCGTGGCACTCCTCCGGGCGATCGCAGCCGCCGAGGGCGCGGAGGCGACCGCGCCCGAGCTCGCCAAGTCCACCGGCCTCAACCGAGCGACCGCCTGGCGGATCCTGCGCACCCTCGAGCTCCAGGGGCTGGTCAGCCACGACCCGCGGACGCGGCGGTTCTCGATCGGCATGGGGGTGGTCGACCTCGCTCAGGCCGCCGTTCCCGACACCTTGCTCTCCCGGGCGCGCACCGTCGTCCGCAACCTCAGCCTGCAGACGCGCGAGACCGTCGCACTGGCCCTGATGGAGGAGACCGAGCTGAGGTACGTCGTCGAGGTCCAGCCCTCCACGTCCACCGAGCCCAGCTGGCTCGGCGAGGGTACCGGCCCGCTTCACGCCACCTCGAGCGGCAAGGTGGTGCTGGCCTGGCTCGGGATCGCGGCAGCCGGCCCCGAGCCCTACCCGCGGTACACCGACTCCACGATCGTCACCGCCGAGCAGCTCGAGGAGGAGCTCGCCGTCGTCCTGAGTCGCGGGTACGCCCTCTGCCGGGGCGAGTACGACGACTACATCTGGGGCGTCTCCGTCCCCCTGCTCGACCGTGATCAGCAGCTCATCGGCGCTCTGAGCCTGTGGGGACCCGCTACGCGAGGCGAGCCCGAGCGGTTCGCCGCGCTCGGGCTGCTGGCCAGGGAAGCGGCCAGGGGCCTGGTCGCCACGTGACCGCCGACGTCACGTTCCTGGTGGCCGGTGCGGCGCTGCTGCTGGCTGTCGTGCTGCCCGAGCTGCTGACGCGGTGGGCACTCTCCGCGCCGATCGTGCTCGTCGCCGTCGGCATGGTGATCGGACTGACCCCACTGCCGGACGGGATGCCCCTGGATCCCCAGCACAACCGCGCCGTGATCGAGCACGTGACCGAGCTGGCGGTGATCGTCGCGCTGATGGGAGTGGGTCTGGCCCTCGACCGTCCGTTGCGGTGGCGGGACCGGTCGACATGGGCGGCGTGGTCCTCGACGTGGCGGCTGCTCGCCGTCGCCATGCCGTTGTGCATCGCCTCGGTCGCCCTGCTGGGCTGGGCCTTCGGCCTGGTCCCCGCGGCCGCGCTGCTGTTGGGTGCCGTGCTGGCCCCGACCGACCCGGTGCTCGCCTCCGACGTCCAGGTGGCGGGTCCGACGACCGGCGATGCCGACGCGGAGGAGGATGACGATGTCCGCTTCGCCCTCACGTCCGAGGCCGGGCTGAACGACGGCCTCGCGTTCCCCTTCGTGATGGCCGCCGTCCTGCTGGCGACAGAGGGAGGCGCTTCGGGGTGGTGGCTCGAGTGGGTGTCCTGGTACGTCGTCGGCAAGATCGTCGTCGGCGTGCTGGCCGGTGTCGCGGTGGGCTGGACGCTGGCGCGACTCGCCTTCCGGTCCCGCCGCGACGCACTGAGGGTCGCCGAGCGAGGGGAGTCGCTGCTGGCCATCGCGGCCCTCGTCACCGCGTACGGCCTGGGCCAGCTCGCCGGTGGTTACGGCTTCCTCAGCGTCTTCGCGTGCGCGATGACGTTCCGTTCGGCCGAGCGCGCCCACGACTACCACGCCGCGATGCACGAGGTCGTCGAGCGGCTGGAGCGGCTGCTCACCCTGTTCATCCTCCTGGTCCTGGGCATCGCGCTGACCCGGGGGCTGCTGACCAGCCTGGACTGGCGCGGGGTGACCGTCGGGCTGGGGCTGATCCTGGTCGTGCGCCCGCTGTCCGGCGCGGTGGCCCTCGGCGCGTGGCGGCGTGACGCCGACCGGCCCGGGGGGCTGTCCGGGCGGGAACGATGGGCGGCGTCCTTCTTCGGCGTGCGTGGCGTCGGCTCGATCTACTACCTGGCCTTCGCCGCGGGCGAGGCGGACGTGCTCGCGCAGGACTGGCTCTGGTCGACGGTGGCCTTCACCGTGGTCGCCTCCGTGGTGATCCACGGCGTGCTGTCCAAGCCGCTCATGGAAGCGGTGGACCGGGCGAACCGAGAGGTCAGGAGCGGGCCCGCACCAGCGGAGGGACCAGATTCCGACGACGCCTGATTGAACAGTCATTCAATCAGTGGCAGTCTGCATCCCATGTCGCTGGACTTCACCGCCATCAACCCCGCCGCGGCCCGGGCCGCGACGGACTCCACGTCCGGAGAGCTGCCCGCCCGCGCGCAGTACGTCGTCGTCGGCGGCGGCGTGATCGGCACGTCGATCGCCTACCACCTGGCGCTCCTCGGCGCCCCCGACGTGGTGCTCCTGGAGCGCAAGCAGCTCACGTCCGGCACCACGTGGCACGCGGCGGGCGAGGTGGTCTCGGGAGGGACGACCGAGGACGCGTTGTGGATGGCCCGCTACTCCGCCGAGCTGTACGCGCGGCTGGAGGAGGAGACGGGCCTCTCCACCGGGTTCCGGCGGTGCGGCTACCTCCAGCTGGCCACCACGCCCCGCGCCGACGAGGGCTTCCGCCGCGAGACGGCGTACATGCGTTCGGTGGGTATGACCAAGGACGTGCTGTCGCCACGTGAGGTGGCCGACCTGGTGCCGCTGATGCGAACCGACGACGTCGTTCACGGCTTCTGGACGCCGGACGAGGGGCGGGCCAACCCGGTCGACGTGACGATGTCCATGGCCAAGGGGGCCAAGCAGCGCGGCGCTCGGATCTTCGAGAACACCGAGGTCACCGACTTCATCCTGGACCACGGTCGGGTGATCGGTGTCCGCACCGAGCGGGGCGACATCGAGTGCGAGAAGGTCGTCATCGCCGCCGGTCTCTGGGGTCGTGAGGTGGCCGCCAAGGCCGGCGTGACGGTGCCACTCCAGGCCGCCGAGCACTACTACCTGCTCACCGAGCCCATCGCCGGGGTGACGCCCGAGTCGGTGCCGGTGATCGAGGACGGAGAGGCCTACGGCTACTACCGCGAGGAGGGCGGCGGCCTGCTGGTCGGGATGTTCGAGCCGGTCGGGAAGGCCTGGGCCCTGGACGGTACGCCGCGAGACAGCGCCTTCGCGGTGCTCCCGCCCGACTGGGAGCGGATGGCGCCCTTCCTGGAGGTCGCGATGCGTCGCTTCCCGGCGCTCGAGGATGCCGGCATCCGCACGCTGTTCTGCGGACCGGAGAGCTTCACCGACGACCTGTCGCCGATGTTGGGGGAGTCCCCCGAGGTGGACAACCTCTACCTGGCGTGCGGCCTGAACTCGGTCGGCATCCTGTCCGGCGGCGGGCTCGGGCACATGATGGCGCAGTGGTTGATCGAGGAGCACCCGCCGCTCGACGTCACGGCGGTCGGCGTCGACCGGGCACACGAGTTCCAGGCGACACGGCGGTTCCGCGAGGAGCGCACGGTCGAGCGGCTCGGCTTCCTTCTCAACGACCTGGCGTGGCCGAACGCCCAGCCGCTGCTGGGACGCAACGTGCGCCGGTCGCCGTACCACTCCCACCACGTCGCCGACGGCGCCCACTTCGTCAGCACCAGCGGCTGGGAGTACCCCGACTACTTCGCCGGCCCGGGCGTCACGCCGACCGTGGAGTGGGGCTTCGAGCGGGGCGAGGGTTTCGACCGCACGCGTGAGGAGCACCTGCAGGCCCGCGAGAAGCTGGCGATCTTCGACCTGACCCTCATGTCGCACCACCTCGTGCAGGGACCCGACGCGATGGCGGTGCTCAACCGCGTCTGCGCCAACGACGTGGACACCGCGGTCGGCCGGGTCGTCTACACCCAGTGGCTCGACGGCCGGGGCGGGATCATCGCCGACGTCACGGTCACCCGGATGGCCGCGGACAGCTACATGGTCATCAGCGGCGACACCATCCACCGTCGCGTGCCGGCGTGGCTGCGCCGGCAGACCCGCGACGGGGAGTTCGTCACCGTCACCGACGTGACCAGCGGCCACTCCTTGCTGTCGGTGCAGGGGCCGCGGTCGCGTGACCTGCTGCAGCGGCTCAGCCCGGCGGACTGGTCCGACGCCGCCTTCCCGTACCTCACCGCACAGAAGGTCGAGCTCGGCTACACGCCGCTTTGGGCGTTGCGCGTGACGTACGTCGGCGAGCTGGGCTGGGACCTGCTGGTGCCGACCGAGTTCGGCGCCACGTTGTACGACCAGCTCCGCGAAGCCGGTGCGGACCTGGGCTTCCGCCCGACAGGTGTCGGTGCACTCGAGACGATGCGGCTGGAGAAGGCGTTCCGCGACATGGGCCATGACATCGACTCGACCGACACCCCACTGGAGGCAGGGCTCGGTTTCGCGGTCGCCTGGGACAAGCCCGGCGGGTTCGTCGGGCGCGACGCCCTGCTGAAGCAGCGCGAGTCGGGACCACTGACCAGCCGGTTGGTGAACGTGCTGCTGACCTCGCCGGACTTCGACCTGTACGGCGACGAGCCGGTCTACTGGGACGGCAGGCCGGTCGGTCACGTCCGCAGCGGTGGCTTCGGCCACTCGCTCGGCGCCGCGTGCGGGATCGCCGGCCTCAGCCGCGACGAGGGCATCACCGCCGGCGACCTCGCGTCCGGCTCGTTCGAGATCGACGTCGCCGGCACCCGCGTGCCGACGCGGGTCTCGCTGAAGCCCTTCTTCGACCCCGAGCGGTCGCGCGTCCTCGCCTGACGTCCCTCGAGAAGGAACCGCCCGCTCTCGATGCAGACGAGAGCGGGCAGCCCAGGGACTGGGTAGGTCCCCCCTGTCACGACCTCGACCCCGCAACGGGGTGGCCGGACCGCGGTCGCGACACCTCGAGCGTACGGCGCCCGAGCGGCGAGGCCAAGCACCGTCGCGCCCGCAGTCAGGTCGCTGACTAGGACCTGACGCGCGTGGCGTGGAACAGCACCCACAGCGCGCCGTCGGCGACCCGCTGGATCCACCTCTCGAACCGTCGCACGGACCTCACCCCCCGATGCCGCCCACGATCCTCCGGGGCTCGGGCAGTGGAGCGGAAATGGCTGATCCGCGTCCCGCTGGTGCAGACCGGGTCACACCTCTGGTCGCGGTGCCTCGCCGTCGCTACGCTCACGCCCAGTCGAGGCCAGGGCCGGCCTCCAGGGGAGGGCGCAATGGCGAGCACGAGCGTGGCCGGGCAGCGGTGGGGAGCGGTACTGATCCTGCTGGTGCTGGGGGTCCTGAGCCTGCCGGTGACGGCGTACTTCTTCGACGAGGGCGCGGAGAACTGGATCATCCCCATCGCCGTGCTCCTGATGGCCGTGCTCGGCGCCGTCGTCGGCTCGATGCTCCCCGGGCTCGCGGGTCCGGTCGCCAGCCAGCAGCGCGGCGCCGTCATCGGGGCGGCCGTCGGGGTGGGGATGCTGGTCCTCGGCGTCGTGGTGTTCTTCCTGCTGCTGAGCGGCTTCGACGGCGCCTAGAGGCGCTCGCGCAGGCCGTGGGCCAGCCCGAGGATCGTCAGCAGGTCGAGCGGGCCGCCGGCATACTCCGCCAGCCGGCGTCGCCGGACCGGGCCGAGCCGGACCCGGGAGTGGATGCGGGTGCCCGCCCGCCCGGTGGGGGAGAGCACCAGCACCCAGGTGAAGTCCACCGAGCCCCGGCGCGAGGTGTGCAACAGGTAGCGGTTGCGGTCCATCGCGGCGAGGGTCAAGGTCGCGCCGCGGCCGCCCCAGTCCGAGATGGTCTCGCCGACCTGGAGCTGCTGGAGCTCGGGGACCAGGCGGCGTACGGCGCGTCGTGACGGTGGCACGAGTCGCTCGACCGACCGGGGCAGGTACCAGCCCGCGCGGTGCTTGCCGAGCTGCACCAGCCATGGCCAGACCTCGGCCGGCGGGGCGGGCAGGTCGAAGGCGCGGTCCATCTGGACGTCGGCGCGGACCAGGCCGTCGCCCGGCAGCTTGCGCGCGCGCTCGGCGTCGGTCGGGGCGACCATCTCGAACACGTGCTCACTGTGCCGCACCAACCGGTGAGACAACCCCGGGTCGGGCATCGCCAGCGGTGGCTGAGCGGTGCCAGACTGAGGTCAAAGCGGTGGGACAGCGACTCGTTCCTGGGACCGATCAGGTTGTCGTCCCACCGCTCTGGGTCTCACGCAGTGACGTCGAGGGCCGCACGCCGTCGGGCGTCCAGCGCCGAGGCGCGGCGGCTCAGCCGCCGGTCGAGCACCTCGGCAGCATGCTCGCCCCGGCCCGACCGGGCCAGCGCGTAGACCAGCGTGTCCTCGAGGACCTCGCGCTGCGCCATGCTGCCGCCGAACACACCCGTGCGGGGGAGCAGGACCGTGAGCTTCTCGGCGCTGCCTGCGAAGTCGCCCTCGACGACCGCCTGCAGGGCCGCGCACAGTGGCGCCACCACGTCGCGGAACACCGGGTCGTGGTGCGCGAGCGCGATCGTGCGCATGGCGGCGAGCCCGACGTCGTCGCCCTCGGCGGCCAGGCTGAGCGCGGCGTGCATCGCGATGAACGCGGTGGGCGGGTTCAGCAGCCAGCCCTCGGGTGCGGCGGCGCAGACGTCCTGGCTGGGCAGCCGGCCCTCCCACGTGCCGGTCACGTGGCAGCGCCACAGCAGGGCACCGGCGTCGACCAGCGCTCGAGAACCGGTCACCAGCGGGGGAGCGAGCTCGCGCTCGTAGCGGCGACGTACGGCCTCGACGTCGCACTGCATCAGCTCGTGGAGGGCGGCGTGCCAGGAGAAGTGGGAGCGGTGGTTGGCCTGCGGGCCCTGGCTCTGGATCCACCCGTCCAGCCAGGGCAGGCCCTCGGTGTGGTTGCCGGTCTCGTAGTAGACGTGGGCGCGGGCGTGCACGGCGTGCCCGGAGGACGGCTCGACCGAGAGGGCGTAGGACGCCAGCTCCTCGGCCTCTGTCCAGCGCTCCTGGTCCTGGCGGACGAACGCGAGCTGGCCGGCGTACCACCAGTCGTCGCCGTAGCTGCGGCCCAGACCCTCGACGAGCTCGGCGGTCTGGCGTCCGGAGGTGAGCCCGCCGAACGCGACGGTCGGCACGGCCACGCTGACCGCCAGCGCGTCACGCGGGAACAGCCGGATGTGCCGCAACAGTGCGGCTGCGCCGGTCTCCTCGTCGGACCGCAGGCGGGTGGTGACCGCGTCCAGGAAGCTGACCTCGCGGTCGTCGAGGTCGCGATCGGCCGCGGCGGCGTGTGCGGCCTGCAGGGCGGTCCGCCAGGAGCCGACGGCCCCCCACTCGTGCCCGAGGAGCGCGAGGGCGGCGTGCGCCTGCGCGAAGCCCGGGTCGACGGCGACGGCGGCCTCGAGACCGTCCTCCACGCCGTCCTGGAGGCAGAGGAGCTTGCCCAGGGCCTCGTTGTACGCCGTCGCCGCCTGGCGGCTGGTCGTGAGGGTCAGGCCGTAGCGGTCGACCGGACGGCGCCTGGTCTCACCGTGCAGCGCACGGACGACGTTGCGCGCGACGTCGTAGGCCTGCTCGCGGATCTCGGGCATCGTCGTGGTCTCGTACAGGTTGCCGCGGCGCAGCGTGCCGATGGCGAACAGCGGGACGGTCGCCGGCAGGACACCCAGCACGCGGCCGTCGTCGGCCGTGTCGATGCCGAGCCCCGACGGCCCGGGCCGGACCAGGCCGGTGCGCGTGAGCGACGACAGGAGCGAGTCCTTCACGGGCGCGGAGACCGGCCCCGTGCAGTTGACGACGGCGGCGACGGTGACCTCGGTGCCGTCGCTGAGGCCGACGGTCACGCCGTCATCACCACCGGCCGCGGAGACGACGGTGCCGGCGTGCCGCTGCCAGCGGCCGGCCTCGGAGATGGCAGCCAGCCGGCGGGCCGTCACCGGCGGCATGCGGTGCCGGCCGACCTCCCAGCGTCGGGCGCCGTCCTGGAGGAAGGTACGTCGGTCGTCGTCGGAGAGCCCGCGCCACAGCTGGGCCGTGACCGGTCGCAGTCCGTCGACGGCGGCGCGCCAGTCGCCGGTCTCCTCGACCGTGCGCTCGACGTGGGCGTCGACCGCGTCGCGGAGCTCTTCGAGAGAGCCGAGCCGCGTGATGCCGGGCGGGGGCGGGACCGGCGGCGTGGTGGGCAGGACGTGACGGGCGGGCACCAGGTCGTGGCGCGACACCGAGTGCAGCGTCCGGCCCGGCCGGTCGGCGGAGATCGCGATGTCGACCATGGTCAGGCCGGTGCCGACGAAGAGCAGGTCGCCGTCGGGCAGCACCTGCGTCCAGGGGTCCGCGACGAGGCGGCCCGACGCGATCAGGCCCGCGGGCGCCCACTCGACGCCGGGCTGGGCGCCGGTGGCCAGGACGACGGCGCGGGCGACGATCGTGCCGCCCTCGTCGAGGCGGACGACGAGCCGGTCGCCGCGCCGGTCGATGCCGAGGACCCGGGCCTGGCGGCGTACGAGGCGGGCGTTGGCGGGGTACTCGGCGGCGGTGCGCAGCAGGCCCTCGATGTACTCGCCGTACACGCGGCGGGGTACGAAGTCCTGGGGCTGGGCCTGGTGGTCGTGGTGCTGACGGACCCAGCGGTAGAAGTGGTCGGGGTCGCGCGGGAACGCGCTCATGCCGCTGGCGGGCACGTTGAGCAGATGGCGGTCGTCGGAGGTGGAGTACGCCGTGCCGCGGCCGGTCGCCTGGCCGGGGTCGACCAGCTCGACGCGGAACCGCGACGACAGTCCGGTGACCAGGTGGGACGCGGTCAGCGCGCCGCCGGCGCCGGCGCCGACCACCACCACACAGCAGTCACCCTCGCCACCGCGCATCCTGCCCACCCCTCAATGTCTATCGATCGAGGTGACTTACGCTAGCAGTGACACCAACGGGTCGCCCCATCGTCGCAATCGGTTCGCGGAGCATGTCGCCGGAGGTATCCCGGCGCCCATGACAGTGCTCCTGACGGTGCTCCTGGAACATTGCGAGTAGACGGAGGGTAACCTGTGCGGACGGGTAACGGGGTTTGGTCGGGGGAGGCCAGTGATGCGGCCATTTGGAAGGCCAGGGGAGCGCGGATCGGCGGGCACGAGGGTGCTCCGCCGGTTGTCTGTGCTCGCCGTGTTGGCGCCGCTGACGGTGATCGCCTCCTCGGGGCTGATGCGGGCCGAGCCGTCGTCCCCGGTCGCACGGGTCGCGCTGGGCTCTGCCCCTGCTGAGGCCGCGACACTGCCCGACCCGACGCCGACCCTGCCGGGCCTGGTGCGTGCGCCGGCATCGGTCACCGACCGGATCCGAGACGAGATCCCCGGCCTCGGTGTGGTGCTCGACGCCCGGTTCGCGGCGGCCGAGGCGATCCCGGTGCGAGCCCTCTCGGCCTACCAGCGTGCCGAGACCGTGATGCGTTCGGCCGACCCGTCCTGCCACCTCAGCTGGCAGCTGATCGCCGCTGTCGGCAAGGTCGAGAGCAACCACGGCCGGTTCGGCGGGGCGCTGATGACGGCCGACGGCGTCGTGCACCCGGCGATCCTCGGCCCGCGGCTGACCGGTCACCAGCAGACCTCACGCATCGACGACACCGACGCCGGGCTGCTCGACGGCGACGCGAGGTACGACCGCGCGGTCGGCCCGATGCAGTTCATCCCGTCGACGTGGACGGTGGTCGGCGTGGACGGCGACAACGACGGCCGGCGCGACCCTCAGGACATCGACGACGCCAGCCTGGCCACGGCTGTCTACCTCTGCAGCGGGACCGACGACCTGGCCACCACGGCCGGCCAGCGCGCCGCGGTGCACCGCTACAACCACAGCTCGAGCTACGTCGACCTGGTGCTGCAGATCATGGCCGGGTACCTGAGCGCCGATCCCTGGATGACCCGGGCCCTCGGCATCGAGAGCTACGACTACGGCCCTGCCACCGCTGCGCGCAACCCGGGTGGTGAGCCGACCCCGACCGGCGAACCGACCTTCGAGGTGG
Organism: uncultured Actinomycetota bacterium; assembly: GCA_963782155.1. Classification (GTDB taxonomy): domain Bacteria; phylum Actinomycetota; class Actinomycetes; order Propionibacteriales; family Nocardioidaceae; genus Nocardioides. The sequence continues at coordinate 61,793 of CAWAIZ010000023.1, read as the reverse complement.
TGCCGACCCACGATCCCTCGGGTACGCCGACCGCGACACCACTGCCTACCGGCAAGCCGTCGCCGACGGGGAAGCCCACGCCGACTGCTACGGCATCGCCCACCGTCGCTCCGACTCCTGCGCCGACCCAGTCGCCCACGCCGTCGGCGGACCCCACGCCCAGCGCCGCCCCGACTCCCGACGCGACCCCGACCAGCGCACCGCCGTCGAGCGAGCCGACGGGAACGCCCACGCAGACGCCCACGGCGGCGCCCACGGAGACGCCGACCGAGACCCCGACCGAGACCCCGACCCAGACGCCGACCGAGACCCCGACGGGCACGCCCACGGACACCCCGACCGGTACGCCGGCGGTCGAGCCGACCGAGACGCCCACCGGCTCGTCCGACCCAGGCGACCGGGTCACCCCGGCCGTGCTCCTCGGCGCCTGGGCCGACTGCCTCGTCGCCGGCACCGACCCCGCCGACCTGGCGTCGATGACCGCCTGCCTCGTGAAGCTGACCGGCGCAGCCGAGGACGACCCCAACCTGCGGGCGCTGCTGGCCAACCCGCCCGTCACGCCCCCGACAAACACCGAGACCGTGCAGCAGGGTCGGCGTCGGCGGCCTCGGGTCTGAGTCCGCGACGCGGCCGGCAACACGGCGGGCGGTGTCTCGGTGTTGGTTCTCGACGAGTCCGGAACCGACCCTCACGTACCGCCACCCGGGCGCGACCTCAGCCGCCCACCATCACCCCGACGGGCGCCCGCACGAACCCGGGGAACACGGCGGCGGGGCTGACGCCGAAGCGGGAGACGACGATCTCCGACAGCACGGACCGGTAGTCGGTGGTGACGAGGAGGTCGGCGTCGTAGGAGTTCTGGAGACCGGGCCAGTGGGCGTGGTACCCGCCCTGCACGCCCGCGCCGGCCACGAACATCACGTTGCCGTAGCCGTGGTCGGTGCCGCCGCTGGCGTTCTCCTCGACCCGGCGACCGAACTCGCTGATCGTGACGACCGTGACCTTGTCGGCCCAGGGACCGAGGTCGGTGAGGAACGCGGCGAGCGATGAAGCGAAGTCACCGGCGTTCGCGACCATCCGGCCCCACTCGAGCGTGCCCATGTCGGTGTGCATGTCCCAGTCGCCCTGATCGACGGTGAGCACGGCGACGCCCACGTCGCCCTTGATCACCCGGGCCACCTGCGCGAGGGCCTTGCCGAGGTCGGAACCGGGGTACGTCGCGCCGTGCTCCGGCTCCTCGGCGGTGTCCTTGACCGGGGCGAAGCGCTCGACGGCCCCGAAGGTGGATCGCATCGCGGTGCCCAGCGTCGTGGTGTTGCCGTCCCAGAGCGTGTGCAGCGAGCGCAGCCGGCCGCGCGTCTTGTCCCACTCGTCGTCGCCGGCGATGCCGACCGACGAGACCGAGCCGGCGGACATCACGGGCTGCCGGCCGTAGAGGGCGGTCGGCGGTACCCCGCCGCTGAGGTTGAGCGCCTGGAGGGGCGAGGTGTCGGCGTCGGTGCCGATCAGCCGGTTCAGCCAGCCCGAGCGCACCGACGAGCCGGGATCGGCGTCCTCGACCTCCTCCATGGCCGCGAAGTGCGAGCGGTTCGGCGCGGGCAGCCCGGTGGCGTGCACGGCCGCGACCTTGCCGGCGGTCCAGAACGGCAGCAGCGGCTCGAGGCGCGGGTGCAGGCCGAAGAAGCCGTCCTTGGCGAGCAGGCTCTCGGACGGTACGGCGATGTTCGGCCGTGCCGCGTAGTACGCCGGGTCGGCATGCGGCACCACCAGGGAGAGGCCGTCGCAGGCGCCGCGCATCGACAGCACGACCAGCACCGACGGCGCGGGGGCGGCGGAGGCGGGTGCGGCGGTGACGACCGCGGTCCCGAACACGGTGGTGGTGGTGCCGAGGGTCAGCGCCCCGGCGAAGAGGCCGCGGCGCGTCAGCGCGGCGAACTCGGGGCAGCAAGCGTCCATGGTCACCTCACCTCACCAGGAAGTCGGGGGAGTCGAGAAAGGTCGTCATGAACCGCGGCCAGCCCCACTGGACCAGGCCGTGCTCGGGGTCGATCCACTCCTTCGCACGGCAGCCGGAGACCTCGCAGCAGGCCTTGAGGAGCCGGTCGCCGGCCCGCCGGTGCAGCACCTCGCGCGCGACGTGGTCGACGAGGTCGGCGAACCGCACCCGGTCCTTCGGCAGCCACGTGCGCGGCTTGCGGTAGTGCGTGCCCGCGGTCGGCCACCAGCCGCCGCTCAGCGTCAGGTGCACCTCCATGGACGCCATCAGCCGCGCCGGAGATGACCAGGAGGCGTTGTCGATCGGCTGGCCGTCGGGCCTCGGCCACGCCAGCGGATAGGCGCCCATGCCGCCCACCTGCCAGAGCATCGCGTTCACCCCGGACTCCTGGGACCGGGGCGCGTCCATGCGGATGCCCAGGGCTCGGTACGTCGCCACGATGTCCTCGCCGGGGTCGCGCACCTTGAGCCCGGCCGACCGCTGGAACTCGCGGGAGTCCACCAGGGCGCGGAGCACCGGAGCGATCTCGGTGTCGTGCTTGCGGTACACCTTCGCCAGGTGGCTCACCAGCGCCGCCGACGGCTCGTCCCGCACGAACTTCACCGCCAGCTTCCAGGCGATCCGCCGCGCAGTGGCCGGGTGGTGGGCGAGGTACCGCAGGTAGCTCTCGGCGAGCTCCCGGCCGTCCTTCTTGCGGTTCTTGTCACGGAAGCCGAGCACCTTGACCGTGCCGCGCCAGTGGTACTCCGGCTCGTACGTCGCCGCCCAGCTGTCCCAGAGGTCGACGTAGTAGCCGGTGAGGATGCGCGCGGAGTTCTTGACGTCGTCCTCGCTGTACGCCGCGCGACCCACCGTGTGCAGCTCCAGCAGCTCGCGGCCGAGGTTCTCGTTCGGGTGCTGCTTGGTGGACTGGGCGCCGTTGAGGTAGATCAGCATCGCCGGGTGGGTGATCGCGCCCACGAGGAGGTCGGAGAACTTCCCGAGGGCGTGCTTGCGGATGAGGTCGCCGTACGACGCGCGGTAGGTGAACTGCGCGTCGCCGTTCACCGGCACGTTGAGGTGGTTCTCCCAGAACTCCGTCATCATCTCGAGGACCGGGCGGTTGGTGCGGACGCGGCGCTGGAGCGCACGGCGCTGGTAGTTGGCCATCACCTCCCAGCCGCCCTGCACCTGGTCGATCTGGCGCTGCCACACCTTGGCGGCGGAGTAGTGCAGCTCGGGCCACCAGGTCTCGACCTTGCGGGCCTGGCTGTCGTCGACCGACGCCGGCCGCAGCTGCTCCTCGAACCACGCCCGCGCGCCGCCGGCCCTGCCGATCGTCTTCGCCAGCTCGGGCGTCAGCCCGTAGGAGAAGCGCAGCGCCAGGTGACGGTCACCATCCCGGAGGAGACGGGGACCGTGGTGTTTGAGGCCCGCGGCGTACGACGGGGCGGTGGACGCGACGGCGACGGCCGAAGCCGCCACGGCGCCGCCGACGAGGACGCGGCGGCTCGGCTGGGCGCTCGGCTGGACGACGGAGTGGGTCGACATGGGGGATGCTCCGGGTGCGTGGGGGGTGCCAGCATCGTAGGGGTCCGCCCGCCCGTCGCACGGCGTTTCGGGTCGGTGGACACCGGGCCACTACAGTGAGCCGGTCACCTCCCCGTACCCGAAGGACGCGCGCGCCGCCCATGGACGGCCCTCTTCATAGGCCCCAGCTCGACCCCCAGCAGGCTCCCGGGGATGCCCGATGACGGCGTGGCTGCTGCTCGCCGCCTCGCTGGTGCTGATCGCCGCGTGCGGGGTCTTCGTCGCGGCCGAGTTCGCCTTCGTCACCGTCGACCGCTCCCGCGTCGAGCAGGCGGCCGCGGAGGGTGACACAGGCGCCCAGGGCGTGCTCATGGCGCTGCGGACCCTCTCCACCCAGCTCTCGGGCGCCCAGGTGGGCATCACCGTCACCAACCTGGCGATCGGCTTCCTGGCCGAGCCGGCCATCTCCGAACTGATCGGGCCCCCGCTGGAGGGCTGGGGTGTCTCCGCGGGCGTCGTGCACCCTCTCGCCGTCGGGCTCGGCCTCCTCATCGGCTCGGTCCTGACGATGATCTTCGGCGAGCTGGTGCCGAAGAACCTCGCCATCGCCAAGCCCATGGAGACGGCCCGCGCCACCCAGCGCATCATGCGGTTCTTCACGACCGCCAACACCTACCCGATCAAGCTGCTCAACGGCTCGGCGAACGCCATCGTCCGGGCCCTCGGCATGGAGCCGCAGGAGGAGCTCCGGTCGGCCCGCTCGTCGACCGAGCTGGCCTCGCTGATCGCCCGGTCCGCCGACCTGGGCACCCTGGACGCCGACACCGCGGAGCTGATGGAGCGGTCGGTGGAGTTCGGCCAGCGCACCGCCGGCGAGATCATGACCCCACGCGTGCGCACGATCAGCCTGGAGACCGGCGACCGGGCCGTGGTGGTCCTCGAAGCCGCCCGCACGTCCGGCCACTCGCGGTTCCCGGTGCGAGACCAGGACGACAACGTCGTCGGCACCGTGCACGTGAAGCACGCCGTCGCGCTGCCGCCCTCCGAGCGGCACACCACGCGCATCAAGCACCTGATGGTCAAGCCGATCCTGGTGCCCGACTCGCTCCGCCTCGACCCGCTGCTCGCGCTGCTGCGCGCGGACGGCTTCCAGATGGCGGTGGTGCTGGACGAGTACGGCGGCCAGGCCGGCATCGTCACGCTCGAGGACGTCGTCGAGGAGATCGTCGGCGACATCGCCGACGAGCACGACCCCCGCTCCGCCCAGGCACGACAGCTGCGAGACGGGTCGTGGTCGCTGTCCGGCCTGCTGCGGCCCGACGAGGTGGCTGACCTGACCGAGGTCGAGCTGCCCGAGGACGAGGACTACGACACGATCGCCGGCCTCGTCCTCCAGGTGCTCGGCAAGGTGCCTGCCGTCGGAGACACGGCCGAGGTCTGGGTACCGGACCGGGCCTTCGACGCCACCCACGAGACCAACGAGCCCGGCCGGCAGCTGGCCGGGCTGACGGTGACCCACATGGACGGGCTGCGCATCGACCGGGTGGCCTTGAAGCTCCTCACCGGCGACCGGGCGGCCACCGACGGCGGTGATCACCGATGAACAGCGTCACCGCGATCCTGCTGGCCGTCTTCCTGCTGCTCGGCAATGCGTTCTTCGTCGCCGCGGAGTTCGCCCTCGTCTCCGCGCGGCGTACCCAGATCGAGCCGCTGGCCGAGGCCGGCAACCGGTTCGCCCGGACCACGTTGCGTGCGATGGAGAACATGTCGGAGGTGATCGCCGTCAACCAGCTCGGCATCACCGTGTGCTCACTGGTCCTGGGCGCGGTGGCCGAGCCGACCGTCGCGCACCTCATCGAGCCGGTGGTGCACGCGCTGCACGCGCCGGACTCGTTCCTGCACCCGGTGTCGTTCGCCGTGGGGCTGGCGATCGTCGTCTACCTCCACGTCGTGATGGGGGAGATGATCCCGAAGAACATCGCGCTGGCCGGCCCCGACCGGGCGGCCCTCCTGCTCGGCACACCGGTCTGGGCCATCGTCACGGTGATGCGCCCGGTCATCCGGGTCATCAACGCCGTGGCCCGCGGCCTGCTGGGGCTGGTCGGGGTCAAGCTGATGGACGAGGTGAGCTCGACGTACACCCGCGAGGAGGTCGCCGCCCTCGTGGAGGAGTCCCGCGGCGAGGGGCTGCTGCGGGAGGACGAGTACGACCGGCTGGCCGGCGCGCTCGGCTTCACCGAGCGCACCGTGGCGGCCGTGCTGATGCCGCCCGCCTCGCTGACCACCGTCTCCCGCAGCGCGACCGTGGCCGAGGTCGAGGACGTGTGCGCGGTCACCGGCTACTCCCGCTTCCCGGTGACGGGCGACGACGGGCTCCTGGTGGGCTACCTGCACATCAAGGACGTGCTCGAGCCCGACGAGGCCAAGCGGGACCGCGTGATCGAACGCCGCTGGATCCGTCCGTTCGCGCCGGTGCGGTCCAGCGACTCCCTCCACGACGCGCTGGAGATCCTGCAGCGCCGGGGCTCGCACCTGGCCGCCGTGGCCGACGACGACGGCACCTTCGTCGGCCTCGCGACCCTCGAGGACGTGATCGAGGAACTTGTCGGGGAGATCCGCGACGCCGCACACCTCGACGAGTAGACGGCCCGGCTGCCGACCCCCCGCGACCCCGCCGGATAGGGTTGGGGTTCGACGCAATGTCACATGGACTGTCTGGGACGATCGGCACCACTCACGAGGATGCAGGCACGGTGGAGGACGAACCGACGCGCACCAGTCGCGTGTGGACGGTGCCCAACCTGCTCAGCATGGTGCGCCTGGCCGGCGTCCCGGTGTTCCTGTGGCTGGTCCTCGGTCCCGAGGCCGACGCGTGGGCCCTCGCCCTGCTCATGGTCTCCGGCGTCACCGACTACCTCGACGGCTACCTCGCGCGGCGGCTGAACCAGACCTCCCAGCTCGGCCAGATCCTCGACCCCGTCGCCGACCGCCTCTACATCCTGGCCGTCGTCGTCGGCCTCGCCCTGCGCGACATCATCCCGTGGTGGGTGGCGCTGGTCCTGCCGCTGCGGGACCTGCTCCTGTGGGGGCTGGTGCCGTTGCTGCGCACCCGCGGCTTCAGCGCCCTTCCCGTGCACTTCCTCGGCAAGGCCGCCACCTTCAACCTGCTCTACGCCTTCCCCCTGCTGCTGCTCGGCGACGGGGACGGCGTGGTCGCGACGCTGGCGAGGGTGTTCGGCTGGGCGTTCGCATGGTGGGGGGTCGGCCTCTACTGGTGGGCCGGCGTGCTCTACGCCTACCAGGTCTTCAAGCTGCTCCGGACCACCGAGCGGTACCACCCGAGCGTGGGCCGCCTGCCCGAGGTGGGCGGCGATGCCTGAGACGAGGAACCGCGTCCGGCCACGGGCCCGTGGCGGACGGATCCCGGACGCACCCCGCCCGGAGCTGCCCGACCAGGTCGTGATGCCCCTGCTCGACCGCATCGTCCGGCAGTCCCTGGACGAGGACTACCGGGTCGTCGCCGAGCGCAAGGCCGCCCGGGCCCGCAGCCGCCGGCGCGAGCGAATCCGCCAGCGGGGTTCGCAGCGTCCACCGAAGCCGCCGCCGCCGCGGGTCCGTCCGCGGCGGGTGGCGGCCGTCGTGATGGCCCTCTTCGGGGTCCTGGTGGCGATCGCCGCCGTCCAGACCTCGAGGAACGCGCCCGAGGCGAACGCCAGCCGGGCCAGCCTCGTCGAGCAGATCCAGGCCCGAAGGGCGACCGTCGCCCGACTCCAGGGGCGGCTGGTCCGGCTCCAGACCTCGGTCACCGGGTTGCGCGCGACCGCGTCCCAGACGACCGAGGACCGGCAGGTGCTGGCGGCCCGCATCGAACGGATCGCGGTCCGGAGCGGGTACGCCGCGGTCCGCGGGCCCGGCGTCCGGATCATCCTGGACGACACCCCGGACGGCGACCTCACGCAGGTCGTGCGGTCCTCCGACATCGCGATGCTCGTCAATGGCCTCTGGACCGCCGGCGCGGAGGCCATCGCGGTCAACAACACGCGCATCACCGTGCTCACGGCATTCAGCAACGTGGGGCCGGCCATCCACCTCGGGGGCCTGCCGCTCGTGCCTCCGTATATCCTCCAGGTGGTCGGCGACCCGGACACGCTCGCCGCCGACCTCCTGGACAGCACTTTCGGGCAGCGCTTCTACTCCCTCAAGGACAGCCTCGGCTTCCCGTACGAGATCAAGAGCGTCCAGGCCATGTCCCTGCCCGCATCACGGCTGGGCAAGCTCCGGGTGGTCCGGCTGCAGGACGACGAGGGCGGCAACCGTCCCGACACCGAGAACGGGGTGAACGTGCCGTGATCGCCGCACTCGGGCTGCTGGTGGGCATCGTGCTCGGGCTGGTCTTCCGGCCGGACGTGCCCACCGGGCTGGAGCCCTACCTCCCGATCGCCGTGGTGGCTGCACTCGACGCGGTCTTCGGCGGCTTGCGCGCCTACCTCGACGGGATCTTCGACGACAAGGTCTTCGTCATCTCGTTCACCAGCAACGTGGTGATCGCGGCCGCCATCGTCTACCTCGGCGACCAGCTGGGGGTCGGCGGCCAGCTGTCCACGGGCGTCATCGTCGTCCTCGGCATCCGGATCTTCTCCAACGTGGCCGCGATCCGAAGGCACCTGTTCCATGCCTGACCCCGATCCGGGCCCAGGCACGGGCACAGGCACGGGCACAGGCGCGGGCGAGGCCGGCAGCGGCCGCGACCGGCTCCGGGCGGCGCTGCTCCACCCCGGCCGCCGCCAGGTCGTGGTCGCCGTGCTGCTCGCCGTGGTGGGGTTCGCGGCCGTGGTGCAGGTGCGCACGAACGACGTGGACGACAGCCTGTCGACGCTACGGGAGCAGGATCTCGTCGACGTCCTCTCCGGCCTGGCCGGCACCTCCCAGCGAGCGCGCAACGAGATCGACCGCCTCGAGCGCGTCAAGCGCGGCCTCGAGAGCGACTCCGAGCGGCAGGCCGAGGCCCTCGCCCGGGCCCAGCAGCAGGCGGACACCCTGAGCATCCTGGCCGGCCTCGTGCCGGTCACCGGCCCGGGCGTGCGGATCACCATCACCGAGGAGACCGGCCCGGTCGACATCGACTCGGTGCTGGACACGATCGAGGAGCTCCGCTCGGCCGGCGCCGAGGCCATGCAGCTCAACGGCAAGGTGCGGGTCGTGGCGCAGAGCGCACTGGAGGACGCGGTCGGCGGGTTCTCCGTCGACGGCACCCTGCTCACCTCGCCGTACGTCCTCGACGTGATCGGCGACCCGCACGCGCTGCACGGGGCGATGGTGTTCAAGGAAGGGCCGAGCGCCCAGCTCCGTGACGACGGCGCGGCGGTCGACATCGACGAGCTGGAGACGGTCGACATCGAGTCGGTGGTGGATTCCGCCCGACCGGGGTTCGCCCAACCGGAATGACCTGGGTAGGTTTCCTCCCGACCGTCTGGCAGATCTGCGGCACGTGAGGAGTCACGGTGTATCCCGACGACCTGAAGTACACCACCGAGCACGAGTGGGTGCGCACCCCGGGCGAGACGGAGGGATCGGTGCGCGTCGGGATCACCCACTTCGCGCAGGACGCCCTGGGCGACATCGTCTACGTGTCCCTTCCCGAGGTGGGGGAGGAGCTCCAGGCCGGGACCACCTGCGGGGAGCTCGAGTCCACCAAGTCCGTCAGCGACCTGTATGCGCCGGTCTCGGGCACGGTCGTGGCCCGCAACGAGGCGCTCGACGCGACGCCGGAGCTGCTGAACAACGACCCGTACGGCGGCGGCTGGCTCTTCGACGTCACGGTCAGCGACGCCTCGTCGCTGGACGCGCTGCTCGACTCCGCGGCGTACCAGGCCACCCTCGAGGGCTGACATCCCACGCCTCGACCGGGCCCGTCGGGGATCGGGTTGATCGAGCGCGGGTGGCTGGTAGGTTCGGACGAACCATCACCCTCAACTCTCTGCTGAGGGTTGGGCTGACGACCGGTCCGACGTGAGGAGTGCCGCCGATGCCGTTCTGCACCGCCTGTGGCAAGCAGAACCCCGACGACGCCCGCTTCTGTGCCCAGTGCGGCACGAAGCTCGAGGGCGACGAGGGTGCGCACCTGGACGAGGCCACGGCCACGATCAGCATCGGCACCCCCGAGAAGGCCGACACCTCCGACCGGCACCTGAGCCCGGTCGACGCGGCCGCGGTGGACGCGCTGCCGCCGGGCAGCGCGATGCTCGTGGTGCAGAAGGGGCCGAGCGCCGGCAGCCGGTTCCTGCTCGACCAGGACGAGGTCACGGCCGGCCGGCACAATGACAGCGAGATCTTCCTCGACGACGTGACCGTGTCGCGCCGGCACGCGGTGTTCACGCGCGAGGGCCCGGAGTTCACGGTCGCGGACGCGGGCAGCCTCAACGGCACGTACGTCAACCGGGACCGCATCGACAAGGTGACCCTCAAGGACTCCGACGAGGTGCAGATCGGCAAGTACCGGCTGGTCTTCTTCGCCGCGCACCCGGCCGGCACCGCAGCGGCCGGCTGACCCCACCGATGTCGGAGAACGGGGAGGGCCCAGCCGTTTCATCGGTCGCCCGGGCCGGTCGCCCGGCCGGCGTACGCATGAACATCGGGCAGGTCCTCGATGCGCTGCGCCCGGACTTCCCGGGCGTGACGATCCCGAAGATCCGGTTCCTGGAGGACAAGGGCCTGATCAAGCCGGAACGTACGCCGTCCGGCTACCGCAAGTTCGCCGAGGCCGACGTCGACCGGCTCAGGTACGTGCTGCGGATGCAGCGCGACCACTACCTGCCGCTCAGGGTCATCGGCGAGCACCTCGACGCGATCGACCGGGGCCTCGAGCCGCCACCCGTCGACCCCGTCGTACCGACCGTCCCGAAGGTGTCCCTCGGCGCCGACGGGCTGCCGAGCGCCGCGTCGTTCCAGCGCCGCGACCACGTCCGGCTGTCCCGCAACGAGCTGCTCAAGATCGCCGAGATCCCCGGCGAGCTGCTCGACCAGCTCGAGCAGTACGGCCTGATCACCCCGCTGCGCGGCACGGGCCACTACGACACCGACGCCCTGGTGATCGCCCAGACCGCGCGCGAGCTCGCCGACTTCGGCTTCGAGCCCCGCCACCTGCGCGCCTTCAAGACCGCCGCCGACCGCGAGGTCGGCCTCGTCGAGCAGGTCGTCGCCCCCCAGAAGCGCGGTCGCGACGCCGGCGCCAAGGCCCGCGCGGAGGAGACCGTCTCCGAGATCGCCGCACTCTCTGTCCGCCTGCACGCGACCCTGGTGAAGTCGGGCCTCAAGCAGGTCTGAGGCGCTGTCCGGCGGTTCGGTCGGGATACCCGGTCGACCGGGTATCGCGTCGCTTTGTGCCGGTTGCAACCCCCACGAAGCGGCAGGAACGACACCGAAGATCACCCGTGATCGGGTGTCACACCCCGGGAGTAGGGTTGGTGCGTGCGCGAGGTCGACGTCATGGGAGTCCGGGTGGAGATGCCCTCCAACCAGCCGATCGTGCTGCTGCGCGAGGTCTCGGGGGAGCGTTACCTGCCGATCTGGATCGGGGCGGTCGAGGCCACCGCGATCGCGTTCGCCCAACAGGGCGTCGTGCCCCCACGTCCGCTGACCCATGACCTGATGAAGGACCTGCTCGAGGCGATGGGCCAAGAGCTCACCGAGGTGCAGATCACCGACATGAAGGACAGCGTGTTCTACGCCAACCTGGTCTTCGCCTCCGGCCTCGAGGTCAGCGCCCGCCCCTCGGACTCCATCGCGCTGGCCCTCCGGACGGGCAGCCGGATCGTCTGCGCCGAGGGCGTGCTGGACGAGGTCGGGCTGGCCGTGCCGGCCGAGCAGGAGGACGAGGTGGAGCGGTTCCGCGAGTTCCTCGACCACGTCACCCCGGAGGACTTCGAGCGTACCGAGGGCTAGGGGCTTTCGGTCGTCGAGCCGTCGCGGGGACGAGGGGCGAGACATAACCCTCAGCCTGAGGTTGAGGGTTGCGACACGCCGGGTCGGTCTTTGACCACCCTCAGGCTGAGCCGTACGGTGAACTGTCTCTGGTGTAACTCCACCGCTGTGGTCCGCTCAGGTCTAGCCTGGGAGAGACCCGGTCTTCCCCGGGAGTGCACGCAGCGGAGCCGACCTTTGAGGAGCAGCGCGTGAACGAGCACGAGCAGCACGACCCCACCGACCAGAAGGTCGTGGCGGCGACGGAGGTCGCCGAGGAGCAGGGTCTGCTCTTCACCGACGACGTGTCACCGCTGCCCAGCGACCTCGGCTACCGCGGCCCGACCGCGTGCAACGCCGCCGGGATCACCTACCGCCAGCTCGACTACTGGGCGCGCACCGGCCTCGTCGAGCCGACCGTCCGCTCCGCCACCGGCTCCGGCAGCCAGCGCCTGTACTCCTTCCGCGACATCCTCATCCTCAAGATCATCAAGCGCCTCCTCGATGCCGGCATCTCGCTTCAGCAGATCCGCAGCGCCGTGCAGCACCTCCGCGAGCGCGGCACCGACGACCTGACCCGCGTGACGCTGATGAGTGACGGCGCGACCGTCTACGAGTGCACCAGCAACGACGAGGTCATCGACCTGCTCCAGGGCGGCCAGGGCGTCTTCGGCATCGCCATCGGCGGCGTCTGGCGCGAGATCGAGGGCACCCTTGCCGAGCTGCCCAGCGAGCGAACCGTCGACGATGCCGCTGCCGAGCCGAGCCCGAGCGACGAGCTCGCGGCACGCCGGCTGCGCCGCACCAGCTAGACCCCGACTCCTCAGCGGCCCGCGTCGACCAGACGCGGGCCGTTGTGCATGTCCGTGTACGTCGAGTCGTTGCGGTCCCCGCAACAGCCCGGTGATACGTTGACGACACAGCATCAGCCGGCGAACCCGCGCGGGAGAGCTGGACACCAGCGCCGAAGGGGCAATTCCTCCCCGGAACCTCTCAGGCACCAGGACCGCGCGGACCAGGCAGCTCTGGAGCGGCCGGCCGTCCCGAACCATCAGCTCGGGATTAGGCCGACGGTGACAGAGGGGGAGGGACCCGACACCAGAGAAGTCGAGGAGCCCACCTCTCGTGACCGAACGCCCCGCCCCGGCCCCTGCCTTGGCCGCCCTGGACGCCCACACCCGCTTCGCCGACCGGCACATCGGCCTCGACGCCGATGCCGTGGCGGCCATGCTCGAGACCCTCGGGTACGCCTCGATCGACGACCTGATGGCCGAGGCCGTCCCGGCCGCGATCCGGTCGGAGTCGCTGGTCCTGCCAGCGGCCGCGTCGGAGCAGCAGGCGTCCAGTGAGCTGCGCGCGCTGGCCGCGAGCAACCGGCCGGCCGAGGCGATGATCGGTCTCGGCTACCACGGCACGATCACCCCCGCGGTGATCCGGCGCAACGTGCTGGAGGACCCCAGCTGGTACACCGCCTACACGCCGTACCAGCCGGAGATCTCCCAGGGCCGGCTCGAGGCGCTCATCAACTTCCAGACCGTGGTGGCCGACCTCGCCGGACTGCCGACCGCGAACTCGTCCCTGCTCGACGAGGGCACCGCGGCCGCGGAGGCGATGACGCTCGTACGCCGCGCGAACCGCAAGGCGTCCGGGCCCTTCGTGGTGGACGCCGACTCCCTGCCGCAGACCATCGAGGTCGTGCAGACCCGCGCGGAGGCGATGGGCATCGACGTCGTCGTCGCCGACCTCGACGGCGGCCTCCCCGAGGGGGAGCTCTCGGGGCTGCTCCTCGCGTACCCCGGCGCGTCCGGCCGCGTCGCCGACCCGCGCGCGCTGATCGAGGCGGCGCACGAGCGCGACGCCCTGGTGGTCGTCGCCTCCGACCTGCTCGCCCTCACCCTGCTGGAGGCGCCAGGAACCCTCGGCGCCGACGTGGTGATCGGCTCGTCGCAGCGGTTCGGGGTGCCGCTCTTCTACGGCGGGCCGCACGCCGGTTTCATGGCGGTGGCCGAGGGCCTCGAACGGCACCTACCGGGACGCCTGGTCGGCGTGAGCGTCGACGTCGAGGGCCGGCCGGCGTACCGCCTCGCCTTGCAGACCCGCGAGCAGCACATCCGGCGCGACAAGGCGACGTCCAACATCTGCACGGCGCAGGTGCTGCTGGCCGTGGTCGCGTCGATGTACGCCGTCTATCACGGCCCAGAGGGCCTGAGGGCGATCGCGACCCGCACCCACCGCTACGCCGCGGTGCTCGCCGCGGCGTTGCGGCAGGGCGGTCTCGACGTCGAGCACGAGGCCTTCTTCGACACCCTCAGCGTGCGGGTGCCCGGTCGGGCCGAGGAGGTCGTGGCCGCCGCTCGCTCCCACGGGCTGCACCTGCGACTGGTCGACGCCGACCGCGTCGGGCTGTCGACCTCGGAGACCACCACCCGGCCGACCGTCGAGCTCGTGCTCGAGGCGTTCGGCGTGACCGCCGACCTCGCCGCCCTCGACACAACCACCGGCGACGCGCTGCCCGCGGAGCTGCGCCGCGAGACGTCGTACCTGACCCACGAGGTGTTCTCGACGCACCGCACCGAGACCCAGATGCTGCGGTACCTGCGGCGGCTCAGCGCGCGTGACTACGCCCTCGACCGCGGGATGATCCCGCTCGGCTCCTGCACGATGAAGCTCAACGCGACCACCGAGATGGAGCCGGTCTCGCTGCCGGGCTTCGCCGACCTGCACCCGTTCGCGCCGGCCGAGGACGCGGCCGGGTACCGCACCCTGATCGCCGACCTCGAGGGCTGGCTGGCCGAGGTGACGGGCTACGACCGGGTCTCCATCCAGCCGAACGCCGGCTCCCAGGGCGAGCTCGCCGGGCTGCTGGCGATCCGCGGCTACCACCGCGCGAACGGCGACGAGGGCCGCACCGTCTGCCTGATCCCGTCGTCGGCGCACGGCACCAACGCGGCCTCGGCCGTGATGGCCGGCATGAAGGTCGTGGTGGTCAAGGCCGCCGAGGACGGGTCCGTCGACCTCGAGGACCTGCGGTCGCAGTGCGAGGCCCACCGCGAGGACCTCGCGGCGATCATGGTCACCTATCCCTCCACGCACGGCGTCTACGAGGACACCATCGACGAGCTGTGCGAGATCGTGCACGAGCACGGCGGCCAGGTGTACGTCGACGGCGCCAACCTCAACGCGCTGCTGGGCTACGCCCGGCCCGGGCAGTTCGGCGGCGACGTCTCGCACCTGAACCTGCACAAGACGTTCTGCATCCCGCACGGCGGCGGCGGCCCGGGCGTCGGCCCGGTGGGCGTGCGCGAGCACCTCGCCCGGTACCTGCCCACCCACCCGATGCATCCCGAGCCGGGGAAGCGCACGGGCATCGGCGCGATCAGCGCGGCGCCGTACGGCTCGGCGGGCATCCTGCCGATCTCCTGGGCCTATGTCCGGATGATGGGCGCCGACGGCCTGACCCGGGCGACGGCCAGCGCGGTGCTTGCGGCCAACTACGTCGCGAAACGGCTGGACGAGCACTTCCCGGTGCTGTTCCAGGGCCGGGACGGGCTGGTGGCCCACGAGTGCATCCTCGACGTGCGGGGCATCACCAAGGACACCGGCGTGACCGTGGACGACGTCGCCAAGCGGCTCATCGACTACGGCTTCCACGCGCCGACCATGTCGTTCCCGGTGGCGGGCACGCTGATGGTCGAGCCGACCGAGTCCGAGGACCTCGGCGAGCTGGACCGGTTCTGCGACGCGATGATCGCGATCAAGGGCGAGATCGACCGGGTGGCGTCGGGAGAGTGGAGCGCCGAGGACTCGCCGCTGCGCAGCGCCCCGCACACCTCACGGGCCGTGGTCGACAAGTGGGAGCGCCCCTACGACCGCGAGCTCGGCGTGTTCCCGACCGGGATCGACCCGGACAAGTACTGGCCGCCGGTAGCGCGCGTCGACCAGGCCTACGGCGACCGCAACCTGGTCTGCTCCTGCCCGCCCCCGGAGGCCTTCGCCGAATGAGTGTCTCCCTCGACGACCGGCTGGCCCGGCTCCAGGGACGAGGCCGGCTGCCGTCGGTCGTGGCCGGCGTGCTCTCCGGTGGTGCCCTCACCTGGGTCGGCGCCGCGGGCGAAGTACCCGGCCCGCCCGACGACACGCAGTACCGCATCGGCTCGATCACCAAGACTCTGGTCGCCGTCGCGGTCATGCGGCTGCGCGACGAGGGCCTGCTGGCCCTCGAGGACCCGATCGGGAGGTTCGTCCCCGAGACCGGGTACGCCGGGTCGTCGGTCCGCGACCTGCTGGCGCACGTGTCCGGGATGCAGAGCGAGCCCGTCGGCCCGTGGTGGGAACGGTCCGCGGGCGCCACCGTGCCCGACCTGGTGAGGGCCAACGACGGGTCGCGGCGGATCGCCGATGCGGGTTCCCACTACCACTACTCCAACCTCGGCTTCGCGCTGCTGGGCGAGGCGGTGGCGCGGCTGCGCGGGCGCTCGTGGTTCGAGGTGGTCGCCGACGAGCTGCTCGAGCCGCTCGGCATGACGCGCACGACGTACCTCCCGGTGGCACCGCACGCGCAGGGTTACAGCGTGCACCACTTCCACGAGACCCTCACCGAGGAGCCGCACCAGGACACCGGCGCGATGGCGCCGGCCGGTCAGGTGTGGAGCACGATCGCGGATCTCGCGAGGTGGGCCGACTTCCTGGCCACCGGGCGCCCCGGCGTGCTGGCGTCGTCGACCCTGGACGAGATGGCGACCGTGCAGGCGCCGGCGCCGGGGTACGGGCTCGGCCTGCGGCTGATGGCGGTCGGCGGGACGTCGTACGCCGGGCACACGGGCTCGATGCCCGGGTTCCTGGCCAGCCTGTTCGTGGACCGCTCGACGCGGAACGGGTCGGTGGTGCTGGCCAACGGGACGGCCGGGCTGCCGGCCGAGCGCGTGCCGGGCGTGCTGCTCGGCGACGACGTACCCGCCGAGATCGACCCCTGGCGCCCGAATGCCGACCTGCCGGAGAGCCTCGACGGCGTACCCGGCCTCTGGTTCTGGGGCAACACCGCCCTGGAGCTGCGCTGGCACCACGGGATCCTGCGGCTGACCGAGCCGGCCGACCCCGAGGATGCCTACGAGTTCGAGGTACGTGCGGACGGCATCGTCGGCACCCTCGGCTACCACCGTGGCGAGACCCTGCACGTGCACCGTCGCGAGGACGGCACGGTCAGTCACCTGGTGTGCGCCACCTTCGTCTACACGCGCATCCCCTACGACCCCGACGTCCCCATCCCCGGCGGTCACCCGACGCCGAAATCGGGATAGTCCCTGACGTTTGGGTTGCTCAGCGAGCCGTGGAGCAACCCAAACGTCAGGGACTATCCCTGGTCAGCGCGCGTCAGACGATCGGGATCTTCTTGACCTCGAGGTCGTAGACGAAGGCGGTGTCGCACTCCAGCGGGACGGACTTGCCGGCGTAGCGGGCGCCCATGTCGGTGAGCAGCTGGCGGTGGTAGCCGCGGGTCTTGATGAGGAAGCCGGCGTCCTCGTACTCGTCGTACACCTTGGTGCGGGCACCGTGGCGCTGGACCACGCCCTCGATCTGCGCGCGCTTGCCGTTGACCTTGACCGTCGCCTTCACGACGCCGTCGACGACAAACTTCTTGTCGGTGTTCTTGGAGTTGCCGTTGCCGTCGTCGGGGTCGCCGATGACGACCTGGACGGTGTTGCCGTAGCGCTGGTTCTCGTAGACGCTCGACCACACCTGGACGCCGTGGGCGTCACCGGCGCACTCGAGGACGATCCCGCGCTCCCGCTGCCACTGCGGGGCCGCGGCATCGGCGGACGGGGCCTGGACGAAGCCCACGAGGGCGGTGGCGAGGAGGCCGGCGGCGGCGAGGCCGCGACGGGTCTGGCCAAAGGTGGTTGTAGCCATGATCGATGTGCTCCCTGATGTGTTCTGTGTCGATGTCGAGACCAAGACGCACGCGGGCGGGAGCGGGTTGCAAGATCGGGGCTGTGGCGTGCGTCACCCGCGCAGGGAGACCGTCGACCCGGTGCGGGCCTTCGACACGACGAGCTGGGTCGGGATGCGGTCGCGCATCTCGGCGACGTGGCTGACCACGCCGACGACGCGGCCGCCGTCGCGCAGCGAGTCGAGGGTGTCCATGACGTCATCGAGGGTGTCGGCGTCGAGCGATCCGAACCCCTCGTCGACGAAGAGCGTGTCGAGCGCGGCGCCGCCGACCTCGTGGGTGATCACGTCGGCCAGGCCGAGCGCCAGGGCGAGCGAGACCACGAACGTCTCGCCGCCCGAGAGGGTCGCCGGGTCGCGGCTCTCCCCGGACCAGTCGTCGCGCACGAGCAGGCTCAGCCCCCCGCGGCGCTCGCCCGCCCCCCGGCGGCCCGTGTGCTCGAGGGAGTAGCGCCGGTCGCTCATCGCGGCCAGTCGCTGGTTGGCGGCGGCCACGACCTGCGAGAGCCGGAAGGCCAGGACGTATGCCGACAGCCGCATCTGCAGCCGGTTGTCCGGGGACTTCCCCTCGGCGAAGGAGGCCAGACCGGAGACCAGCTCGAGCTCCGCGCGGATCGGCTCCCATCCGCCCACGGCCCGGGTGAGCCGGCCTTCGAGCTGCGCCAGCCGGATGGCCCGGTCGGCCTCGCGGCGCTCGGCGGCATGGGTGCTCGCGAGCTCCCCGGCGGCCGCCTCGTGCGCGGCGGTGAGGGTGTCGAGGTCCGGTGCCGCGGCCGCGGACGCTGCCGCCGACTCCGGGTCGTCGAGAACCGCGGAGACCGCCGCGGTCCGCCGGACGTGGTCGTCGACCGCCTCCTGCAGGCGGGTCACCTCGTCGTCGGGGAGGGTTGCCGCGAGGGCGGAAGGTACGTCGGGGAACCCGGCGTCCGAGGCCGTCTGGGCCAGCGCGAGCTCGGCGTCGTCGCCGGCGCGGCTCGCCACGTCGAGAGTGGTGCAGGCCTCGCGCAGCGACGTGAGCGCTCGTGCACGAGCCTCGTGGTGGGCGACCAGGGAGGGTACGTCGGGGTGGTGCTCACCCAGCGCGGCCACGAGCTCCGCGACGACCTGGTCCACACGCTCGGCCAGTCCGGCGATCGCGGTGTCCAGCTCGGCCAGCCGCTCGGCCTCCCGCTCCAGGGTGTCGGCCCCGGCGGACTCCGCCTGCGTCGCGGCCAGCCGCGCGGTCGCTTCGCCGAGCACCGCCTGCAGCTCCTCGGAGTCATCGGTGCCCGCCGTCTGTAGAGCCAGCGCCGCCCGGGTCTCCAGGTCCTTCGCGTGGCTGGCCCGGGCGTGCTCCTCGAACTCGGCGTCGTCGAGACGCCTGCGCAGCGCCTTCTCGGACTCCGCGTCCGGGGCATCCGGGCCGGCGGCCGCCAGGTGGGGATGTTGCTCGGACCCGCACACCGGGCAGCTGCCGCCACCGACCGCCAGCTTGCCGGCGATCTCGGCCGCCATCCCGTCGAGACGCGCCTGCTGGAGGGTGACCAGCTCTTCGACCAGGGACAGGCGGCCCGAGACGACACGGTTGAGGTCGAGCTGGGCCAGCACCAGGTCGTTGCGGACGGAGTGCAGCGTGCGGCAGGCGCGCACCCGTCGCTCGGCCTCCTCACGCGCCGCCTGCTCGACCGGCAGCCTCAGCGTCGCGGCCCGCGCGGCGGCCGCCCGCTCACGTACCTCCCGCAGCTCCGCGTCCCCACGGGCCGACTGCGCTTGCGCCAGACGCGCGGCGAGGCCGGCTCGCTCGCGCTCGCGGGGGAGCAGCGCCCGCGCCGACGCCGCGGCCTCGGTGGCCCGGGTGGCCAGCTCGGGCACGGCCTCGGCGACCAGGTCGTCGGGAGGTACGCCGAGCAGGGCGGCCGCCGACGCGCGGTGGCGCTCCACGCGCGTGGTGGCCCGCTCCGCAGCAGCGCGCGCACCCTCGGCGACGCGCAGCACGGGCAGCACGGCCCGGGCCCGGCCGGCCTCGGTGACCCGGCGGCGCAGCGCCGCCATCTCACCGGCGCGCTCGATCAGGGCGTCCCGCTCGCGCTGGGCGGCGACGTGGCGCTCACGCAGTCCGGCCAGTCGCCGAGCAGACTCGAGCCCTCCACGCGCGGTCAGCTCGGCCCGGCGGAGCTCGGGAAGGGCATCGGCCAGCGACGCGGCCAGGTCGGCCGCCGAGGAGCTCAGCTCGGCGCTCCAGGCCAGCGGTGAGTCGTCAGCCGACGGTGCCGACGCCTCTGCCGTCTCGCTGATGCGGTGGACGAGGCCGCTCACGGTGCGCTCGTGCTCCTGGCTGCGCCGGTGCAGCGCAAGGCGGCGGTCGCGCAACCAGGCCTCGACCTGCTCGAAGCGCTCGGTGTGGAACAGCTGCTGGAGCACCCGATGGCGATCCTCCGACGAGGCTCGCAAGAAGGCCTGGAAGCGCCCTTGCGGCAGCATCGCCACCTGGGTGAACTGGGTGAGGTTCATGCCGACCAGCCCGGTGACCAGGTGCCCGGCCTCGTCCAGCCGGGTGGTGAGCGGCGACCAGGCACCGTCGACCTGCTCGCTGACGACCACCGCGGCTTGCTGCGGCGTGGACCCCTCGCCCCGCTTCTTCGGACGCTGCCAGGCCGGCGAGCGGACGATCCGGAACCGGCGGCCGGCCAGCGTCGCGTCCAGCGTCACGCGCGGGGGCGTGGTGGCGTCGGCCTGGTCCGAGCGCAGCCGCTTGGCGTCGTTGCGCTCGCCCGGCACGGCGCCGTACAACGCGAAGCACACGGCGTCCAGCACACTGGTCTTGCCGGCGCCGGTGGGGCCGGAGAGCAGGAAGAGCCCCGCCGCGCTGAGCGCGTCGAAGTCCACGGTGACGGTGCCGGCGAACGGGCCGAAGGCCGTGACCTCCAGCCGGTGCAGCCTCACCCGGCACCCACCGAGCGCCCTACCGACAGCAGGGTGTCGACGTCCGAGTCGTCGGTGCAGGCGTCGCACGCCTCCTGGAGCACCGCGGACTCCTCGTCGGTCGCCGCGACTCCACGCATCTCGCGGACGAAGTCGAGCGCGATCTCGTGGTCGCTCCTGGCCCCTGGCCGGACCGTAGGCGTGGCGGCCGCGTCGGCGCTCGACGGCTCGAAGGCGAGCACCAGCGTGTGCGGGAACCGGCGCCGCAGCCGTTCCATCGGCTGGCTCGGACGGATCGGGTCGGTCAGCGTGGCATGCACCCAGCAGCCCTCGGCGGTCGCGAGCGCCGGGGCGGCGAGCAGCCACTCGAGGTCCCCGCGGACCCGCGCGAGGGGTCGCGGCACCGGGGACTCCACGAAGCTCGCCGTGACCATGCCATCGGCGTCGAAGTCGACCAGCCACGAGCCCTTGGTCTGGGTCGACTCGGAGAACGAGTACGCCAGCGGAGAGCCGCTGTAGCGCACCCGGTCGGTCAGGGCCTGCGCGCCGTGGAGGTGGCCGAGGGCGACGTAGTCGACGCCGTCGAACACGGAGGTGGCCACCCGGGAGACCCCGCCGACGCTGATGTCGCGCTCGGACTCGCTGGGCTGTCCGCCGGCGACGAACGCGTGGGCGAGCACGATCGACCTGGTGCCGGGGGAGCGGGCGGCGAGGTCGCGGCGTACGCGGTCCATGGCCGCGGCGAGGGCCGCCTCGTGGGACCGGACCGGCAGGGACCACGGCTCTGCGAGGGCCAGCGGGTCGAGGTAGGGCAGTCCGTAGACCGCCACCGGGCCGTGCTCGTCGGCGAGCCCGACGGGGATGCCGGCGCCCGCGGCATCGGTGCGGATGTAGACGCCGGCCGCGTCGATGAGGCGCGAGCTGAACCCGAGCCGCTGCGCCGAGTCGTGGTTGCCGCTGGTCAGCACGACCTGGGCTCGGGAGCCGGCCAGCCGGACCAGCGACTCGTCCGCCAGCCGCACGGCGTCGACCTGCGGCAGCGCTCGGTCGTAGACGTCACCGGCGACGACCACGAGGTCGACCCGCTCGGACTCGACGACGTCGAGCAGGTGGTCGACGTACGCCGCCTGGTGCACGAGCATCCCCTCGCGGTGGAACGACCGGCCCAGGTGCCAGTCGGAGGTGTGGAGGATGCGCACGTGACGACGGTAGGAGCCGACGCCGACACAACCCGGCAGGGCGCGCGGGCGGAGGTCTCCCCAGCCTCACCGGCCGACCTTCCGTGCCCGCCTCAGGCGTAGCGGACCGTGCGGTCCTCGCCCGTGAAGCCGTAGACCGCGAGGCCGGCCTCCGTCGCCAAGGAGACCGCCAGGCTCGACGGCGCCCCGACCGCGACGAGGGACCCGACGCCCGCGGCGACGGCCTTCTGCACGAGCTCGAAGCCGGCGCGCCCGCTCACCACGAGGCAGGCCTCGGCGGGGGAGTCGCCCGCGAGCATCCGCGCGCCGCTCACCTTGTCCACCGCGTTGTGCCGACCCACGTCCTCGCGCACGACGAGGAGGTCACCGTCGGCGGTGAACAGGCCCGCCGCGTGGACCCCGCCCGTCCGGCTGAAGACGGCCTGGCCCTCCCGGAGACGGGTGGGCAGACGGCGTACGACGTCGGGGTGCGGCAGCGGCCCCGACCATGCGGTCCTGGCGTCGCGCACGGAGTCCAGCACGGCGGTGACCGAGTCCTTGCCGCACACCCCGCAGGCCGACGACCCGGCGCTCATCCCGGTGTGCCGGTGGGCGATGTCGGTGGCTCCTGCCAGGGTCACCGTCACGACGTTGAGCTCCTGCTCCGGGGTGAGGTCCTCGTCGGTGCAGTAGGCGATCCCGCGGATCGCGGGCCCGTTCGCGGAAGGAGCCGCCATGCCCTCGTGACAACTGAATCCCGCCGCCAGCTCGAAGTCGTGGCCGGGCGTGCGCATGGTCACCCAGACCCGTCGCGGGGGAGACCCGGGCCAGGCCAGCCGGATCTCCAGCGGCTCCTCGGTGGCCAGGCGGTCCTCACGGGCGCGTTCGGTGCCCTCGCCGAACTCGCGAACGCGGGTCCGGACCGTCGGTCCCGGTCGTCGCGCACGGCCGATCACGGTCGCCTCACTGGTGGGCGGCCGGCTGGGGGCCGTACTTCTGCTGGATGGCCAGCCGGCGCTCGAGGTCGGACGTCTCGTCGACGACCTCCCGGCGGAGCATCGAGTGCAGGTCCGGTCGGGCGAGCAGGGCGTGTGCGCGGGCCACGGTCTGCGCCGAGATCGCGAGCTGCGGGTAGAAGAGGTTGGCGGCCACGCCCAGCATCTGCACACCGCGCACCTCGGTGGTGGCGGGCAGGTCGGCGAAGTAGCGGTCGACGTAGCCGTCGGTCAGGTCCTCCTGGCCGAGCTGCCACAGGCCGGTGCCGATCGCCTCGAGCTCGTGGTTCGGCACGTCGACCTCGCCGGTGAAGCGCTGCCAGGCCCAGGCTTTCGCCTCGGCGTCGGGGATGGCGGCGAGCGCACGCGCGTGCCAGACCTGTGAGACCGCGGTCGGCTCGCCGGCGAGCGCCGCGGCGAGCTCCTCGCGGTCCGCGGCGCCGACCACGGCCAGGCGGTAGAGGATGCGCCACCGCATCTCGAGGTCGACCTCGAGGCCGTCGGGCAGGCTCTCGGACCGCAGCCACCGCCGGAGCTCGTCGTCGGTGCGGCTGGCGGCGACCTGCACCCGGAACGCCGCCAGCTGGAGCGTCGAGCCCGCGGGTGCGGTGCCCGTCCGGCGTGCGGCGACGTCACGCAGCCGGGCCAACGCGGCCGCGGGGTCGGCCGCGAGCGGGACGACGGCGCCCGTCGCCCAGGCGAGGGTGAAGCCGATGCCGTCGTCGGTGTCCTCGGCCGGCATGGCCGCCTCGAGGAGGTCGAGGGCGTCCGCGGGGGCGAGCTCGGCGTGGTAGAACGCGTTGCGCACGCTGTTCCAGACGCTGGCGCGCAGCAGCGGGTCCTCGGTGGCAGGGAGGCTGCTGGCCAGCGACGGCAGCGAGTCGGGGTCGACGAGGGTCACCGCCCAGGTCTCGAAGTGCGGGTCGATGACCATCGGGCCGTCGGTCACCGCCACGGGCACCTCGTCCGCGTCGACGACCAGCCGCTCCAGGGTCCACGATCCGGGCGCGTCCGCGGTTGCGGAGGCGATGGTCAGCGTGTGCTCGCGCGAGGCGGGATGGTCGGCCAGCGGTGTGCGCCGCACCACACCGGCCGACCGGTCGAGCTCGAGCCGGTCGGGGCCGGCCGTGAGCAGCCAGCCGTCGCGGAACGCCGACAGGTCGCCGGCTCCTGCGCGCTCCCACGACTCCACGAGGTCAGCCATCGTCGCGTTGGCGTAGCGGTGGCGCTCGAAGTGGTCGCTGACGCCACGGAAGAACACCTCGTCGCCGAGCCTGTGGTTGAGCTGCTTGATCACGACGGCGCCCTTGGCGTAGGAGATGCCGTCGAAGTTCTGCAGGGCGACCGAGGCGTCACGAGCGCCGTTGCCGGCGATCGGGTGGGTCGTCGGCCGCTGGTCGGCGGTGAGCCCCCACTGGTGCCGCGAGTAGGCGTCGTGCAGCCACGCGTCGGTGAACTCGGTGGCCGTCGCGGTGACTCGTGCCCCCATGTACTCCGCGAACGACTCGTTGAGCCACAGGTCGTCCCACCAGAGCGGCGTGACGATGTCACCGAACCACATGTGCGCCATCTCGTGGGCGACGACGTTGGCCCGGAAGACGTGCTGGCTGCGGACCGTGCGGCTCTCGAAGATCATCTCGTCGCGGAACGTCACGCACGCCGCGCTCTCCATCGCGCCCGCGTTGAACTCGGGGACGAACGCCTGGTGATAGTCGCCGAACGGGTACCGCATGCCGAACAGCCGGTGCAGCTCGTCGAACGACTGCCCGGTGACGGTGAACAGCTCTTCGGCGTCGTGCTCGAGGTGGCGGGCGATCGACGCGCGGGAGCTGATGCCGAGGGGGATGCCGTCGTGCTCGGAGCGGACCACGTGGTAGGGGCCGGCGACCAGCGCGACGAGGTACGTCGACAAGGGGAGCGTGGTGGCCAGCTCCCACTGCCCCGGCTCGACCTCGTTGGCCGGCGAGTTGCCGATCACCGTCCAGTCCCTCGGTGCCCGGACGTGCAGGGTCCACACGGCCTTGAGGTCGGGCTGGTCGAAGCAACCGAAGATGCTCGGCGCCGCGTCCAGGAAGGTCATCGCGTAGACGTAGTCCCGCCCGTCGGCCGGGTCGACCGCGCGGTGCAGGCCCTCGCCGTCGTTGCGGTAGCGCATCACGGCCTCCACGACGATGCGGTTCTCGCCGGCGTCCGTGGTGATGGGCAGGCGGCCGCGGTCCAGCAGGCCGACGTCGACACCGGTGCCGTTGACGGTCACCGAGACGAGGCTGACCGGCTGCACGTCGAGGAAAGTAGGCCCGCCCTGGGAGACCAGGTCGATGGTGGTCATCGACCCGAACGTCTCGGCACCGCGGTCGAGATCGAGTGCCACGTCGTACGCCGTCACGTCCAGCAGCGCGGCACGCGCGACCGCTTCGGCCTGCTCGAGGCTCCGTGGTGGGCCGGACGGGTTCGTGTGCGGGCTCACCCGGCAAGCGTAGGACGGCTGGGGTGATCGTGGTGGTGCGGACAACCAAATGCCGCCACGGGGCGTCAGACTGACTGTCGCGGGACCACGGGGGTCGCGCCTGGGAACAGGGAGCAACGCATGAGACGTCCACGAGTCCCCGCCAGGGCCGCGATCGCCCTGCTGACCGGTCTGGTGCTGGCCGCATCGACCGTCGCCATCGAGACCGGGGCGGTCACCTCGGCGCACTCGGCCGAGCCCACGGGGGACTGCGCCGTGGCGTTCCCGACGGCCGAGGTCGTCCCCGACCAGCTCGTGCACGGACTCACCGTCGTGCGGGGCACCGAGCCCACCGAGTTCACCGGCCAGGTGCTCGGCGTCCTCAAGGACGGCATCCTGCCCGGCATCGACATGGTCATGGCGCGGCTCTCGTCCGACGAGATCACCCGGGTCGGCGGCATCTGGCAGGGCATGTCGGGCTCGCCGGTGTACGCCGAGGACGGCCGCCTGATCGGCGCCGTCGCCTACGGCTTCTCCTGGGGCGCTTCGCCGGTCGCCGGCATCACGCCGTTCCCGCAGATGCAGGCGGCCCTCAACCGCACCATGCCGAGCAAGGTCAGCGTGGGTCGCCGGACCGCCGCGATGCTGGCCCGCGAGGCAGGGATCTCCCGGGCCCAGGCGCAGCAGGGCTTCGAGCAGCTGCCGACCCCGCTGGGTGTTGCGGGCGTCTCCGCGAGCATCCTCGAGCGGAAGCCCACCCGGCCGTACCAGCCGAAGGACGCCTACCCGGTCGGCAACGCGGGCAGTGCAGCGGTCGCGCCGACGGCGGCCGACGTGAAAGCGGGTGGCAACCTCGGTGTCACGTACTCCACCGGCGACATCACCCAGGGCGCCTTCGGCACCGTCACCTCGGTGTGCAACGGCCTGGTGCGCGGATTCGGTCACCCCTTCAACCTGCTCGGCGCCACGACGTACGCCATGACGGGCGCGGACACCTTGTACATCCAGGAGGACCCGGTCGGGCCGCCCTTCACCGTGGCGAACTTCGGTGGCCCGGTCGGCACCATCAACCAGGACCGCACCACCGGGGTCTCCGGCCCGCTCGGCGTGCTGCCCACCGGGGCCACGGTGACCTCGGTGCTCACGCACGGCACGGTCACGCGCACCAGCCAGAGCGTGGTGACGGTGCAGAAGGCGCTCGCCCAGACCACCAACTACGCGCTGGTGGTCAACCACCAGCGGGTGCTGGACGCGTACCCGCCCGGTGCCGAGGTCCAGAGCTGGAGGATCACCGGACACCAGGGAACCAAGCCGTTCACGCTGCGGGGAGGGAACCGGTACGCCGACGCCAACGACATCACCGGGATCGCGCAGTGGGACCTGCCGGACCTCGTGTGGATCCTCGGCTTCGTCCCCGACGTCACGATCGACACGGTCACCGGCGTCTCCGGTCTCACCGACGACGCGTCCGTCTTCCGGCTGCTCCGCGTCGAGCAGCGGGCCGGGGGCGAGTGGATCCGCCTGAACAAGGACACTCCCGCGCACGTCAAGGCCGGCAAGAAGCTCCGCCTCCGACTGGTGCTCGGGAACACGGGAGGCAACGACACCGTGCCCCTGACCTTCCGGATCCCGCGGAAGGCCGCGGGTCAGAAGGGCCGGCTGTTCCTCAACCCGGGCTTCTCCTTCCCGTTCGAGCAGAACCAGCCGCCGACCACCCTGGCCGGGGTCACCAAGCTGCTCCGCACCATGGTGCGGACCGACCAGGTGCGTGGCGACCTGTCGTTCTTCACCGAGGCCGGCTCGCTGCAGCGCTCGAAGAAGACGGCCCCGGCCGACCGGGTCATCACCGGCAGCCGCCGGGTGAAGGTGGTCGTCGACTAGCCGATCTCGCCGGAGACGCCCGTCGCGGCTTCGCGGCGGGCGTCCCCGGCCGCCACCAGCTCGCCGGCGGGCGAGACCGCCGCGGCCCCGACCCCGCCGAAGTACATGTGCGGCTCGGGGTACTCGTGGCTGGGCAGCCCCGAGCGGGCGATCGCCGCGGCCACCTCGTCGTCGCGCTCGTGCTCGACCACGAAGCCGTCGTCGACCTGGCGCAGGTGGACGCGGGGCGCGGCGATCGCCGCACGCAGGTCGCGGTCGTGGAGGCAGCCCTGCCCGAGCACGAGCATCAGGGCCGTGGTGATGCGGTCGGCCCCGGGGGAGCCGATCGCCAGCACCCGTCCCGCGCCGGTACGTGCGGTCGTGGGCGCCATGTTCGAGGCCAGGCGCGTGCCCGGCTCGAGTGCGTGGATGCCGAGCCGGTTGAGCTCGACCTCGCCGAGAGCGTTGTTGAGCAGGATCCCGGTGCCGGGGACGACCAGTCCGGCGCTGTAGCCGCTGCTCATGGTGATCGTGCAGGCGTTGCCGTCGGAGTCGACGGCCGAGACGTTCGCCGTCGACGACGAGCCCTGCATGGCCGTCAGCCCGTGCTCGTCCACCCTGGCCAGCAGGTCGGTCCCATCCGCTTCCAGGTTGCGAGAGAAGTCGTGGACGGACGTGCGGTAGGAGAGCACGGCGCGCTGGATGTCGATGACGTCGTCCCAGGTCCAGTCGCCGCTCTCCTCGTGGCGTCGGGCGAGCTCACCCAGCATCACCGCGAGCATCGGGCCGCCGACCGCCGGAGGCGGGTTCACGGCGACGTCCCAGCCGCCCGCTCGAGCCAGGTGGGCGGGACGGACAACAGGCTCGTACGCCGCCAGGTCTGCCGCGGTGACCAGGCCGTCGTGCTCGGCCATGGTGGCCGCGAGGGCCCGGCCGACGTCCCCGGTCGAGAACAGTGAGGGACCCTCGGCCGCCAGGCGTTCGAGCACGTCGGCGAGCGGGAGGTTGGCCCGCTCCTCGCCCCCGGTCAGCACCGCGCCGCCGTCGCCGGTCACCAGGTCGCGGGCCTCGGCGTCGTCGGCGAACAGCGAGTCGGCGACGAAGGTGAGGTAACGCGTGGCGGCCGCGCCCATCGGGTAGCCGCGCGCCGCCGCGGCGCCCGGGTCGACCAGACGCGCCCAGGGGAGGGCGGCGTACCGCTCGGCGGCCACCGCGAAGGCCGGGATGATGCCCGGCGTCGCGACGGAGCCGTGGCCCGCGAGCATGGTCAGGCCGCCGCCGTACTCGGTGACCACCTTCCGGAGGCCCTGCCCGAAGCGCGAGGCGTCGGCGCCGCGGCCGGGCATCTCGACGTTGCCGTCGACCACGACGGGGTCGCCGTCGGCCATCCAGACGTTGACGAAGGCGCCGCCCCCGAAGCTGACCATCCCCGGCTCGGTGGCCAGGGCGACGAACGAGGTGGCGAGCGCGGCGTCGACCGCGTTGCCACCGTCGGCGGCCACGGCCAGTCCGGCGTCGAGCGCCTGACGCCCGGTGGCGGCGACGGCAACGCGACGAGTCACGCGCCCATCTTGGCCCACCGCTCGGCTGGTCAGGAGCATGGCCCGAGGGCCACCGTTCGCAGCGGAGGGGGTGTAGCCGCGAACGGCGGCGTCCGCGCGGCACGTCCGACGATGAGTCGGCGTGCCTGGGTCTTCACCGTTGGGGGAGGAGACAGCGCACCGGACCCGGCAAGGAGTCGCGCATCGAGGGAACGTCCGACGTGCCGCCGTGCTCAATCTACCCGTCCGCGGCCCGACGTCCATACCCAGCCGTGAGGGGATCCGGCCTGGGGCCCGGCCTCAGAGGCGGACCAGCATCTTGCCGGTGTTGCCGCCCCGGTGCAGGTCGAGGAAGGCATCCACTGCGGCGTCGAGCCCGTCGACGACCGTCTCGCGGTAGGCGAGCTTCCCGTCGGCGAGCCAGGCTCCGGCGGTGCGGTAGAACTCGCCGGCCACGTCGCCGTGGTCGCGAATGATGAAGCCGCGGATCGAGAGCCGCTTGGTGACGACCAGGAACATGTTCCGCGGCCCGGGGGAGGGATCGGTGTCGTTGTACGTCGCGATGGCGCCGCACGCCGCCACCCGCCCGAAGTCCGCCAACGTCGTGATGGCGGCCTCGAGGTGCTCGCCACC
Organism: uncultured Actinomycetota bacterium; assembly: GCA_963782155.1. Lineage (GTDB taxonomy): Bacteria > Actinomycetota > Actinomycetes > Propionibacteriales > Nocardioidaceae > Nocardioides. The sequence goes on along the minus strand of CAWAIZ010000023.1, from coordinate 32,829 downwards.
CACGTTGTCGAAGTACACGTCGATGGGTGCGTGCGCCTTCAGCTGCTGGACGACCGGGCCCTCGTGGTAGTCGAAGGCCGCGTCGAAGCCGAGCTCCCCGGTGACCCAGGCGACCTTCTCCGGCGAGCCCGCCGACCCGACCACCTTGCCGGCGCCGAGCAGTCGAGCCATCTGGCCGGCGGCTGACCCCACGGCGCCGCCCGCGCCCGACACGAACACCGTCTCACCCTCCTTCACCGGGGCGATCCGGGTGAGCCCGACGTACGCGGTCATCCCGGGCATGCCGAGCAGGCCGAGGTACGCCGACGCGGGCACCCGGCTGACGTCGACGACGCGCACCCGGGCGGCGTCCAGCAGCGCGTGCTCGCGCCACCCGGCCTGGTGCAGCACGGTGGCGCCGACCGGGACGGCCTCGTCGCGGGACGTGACCACCTCGCCGACCGCGCCGCCGTCCATCGGCTCGTCGAGGCGGTACGGCGGGACGTAGGACCTGCGGTCGTCCATCCGGCCCCGCATGTAGGGGTCCACCGAGAGGTAGGTGTTGCGCACCAGCACCTGTCCGGAGCCGGGGTCGGGGAGCTCGACCTCGACCGTGCGGAAGTCGTCGTGGCCCGGCCAGCCGACGGGCCGGGCTGCCAGGTGGATCTCCCGCGTGGGCGTCGTCACGGTCTCGATCCTCGCACCAGCGAGGAGGAGGCAACAGGTGCCGCAGATCACCAGTCCGCCGGCTTGGGCCGCGCCTTCGACATCCGTAGAATGTAAGAGTCGCCAAAGCGGCAATGTGCATTACACACGCCGCGGGCCACCGAGCCCGCAGAAGGATGGGATACCGATGACCTCGCAGCTGTACCTGGCCCGTGGAATTGCCGCCGGGATGATCCACCCTGGCGCAGGCGGTCAGGACCCCGCAGTCGTGAGGTCGGCCGAGCTCGCCCTTCTGGAGGAGCGCCGCGGCCGTCGCGACCGACACGCTCGCTGATCCGATCCGGGGGTCTGGCACGCTGACGGCATGACCCAGGCGGACCAGATCCCCGACGAGACCCTGCGCCACACCGACCTCACCCGGATCGGCAAGGAGCGCTACAAGGCGACCAACCGGCGCGGGGGAGTGCTCCCGATCGGGTCGGGCGACGACCCGGACTTCACGCCCGTCGAGCTGCTCCTCGCCGCGTTGGCCGGCTGCGCCGCCGTCGACATCGACCTGATCACCGGCAAGCGCGTCGAGGCCACCACCTTCGACCTGCGCACGACCGGTCACAAGGTGCGCGACGACAGTGGCAGCCACCTGGTGGGCCTGACGATCCACGTGGACGTCCGCTTCCCGGAGGGCGAGGACGGCGACCGTGCGCGCGACCTGCTGCCGCGCGCCATCCAGCAGACCCGGGACCGCCTCTGCACGGTGGGCCGCACGGTCGCCCTCGGCGAGCCGGTCGAGTACGTCGAGGAGGACCTCTCGGCCCTGGAGATCAGTCGACGCTGACCGAGGAGATGGTGACGTCCTCCTTGGGCGCACCGTCGCCCTGACCACCCGAGACGCCCTGCTTCGCGACATCCTCGACCGTCTTCACGGCCGCGTCGTCGACGTGCCCGAAGACGGTGTACGCCGCGGGCAGCGGCGACTCGGCGTACACGATGAAGAACTGGCTGCCGTTGGTGTTCGGGCCGGCGTTGGCCATGGCCAGCGTGCCGGCGCCGTAGGTCTCGGTGCCCTCGAGCTCGTCGGCGAACGAGTAGCCCGGGCCTCCGGCGCCGGTGCCGGACGGGTCCCCGCACTGGAGCACGAAGATGCCTGCGGTGGTCATCCGGTGGCAGGCCGTGTCGTCGAAGTACCCCTGGTCCGCCAGCGACAGGAACGAGTTCACCGTGCACGGCGTCGCCTCGCGTCCCAGCGTGGCCTTCAGGTCGCCGACCGTGGTACCGATCGTGATGTCCACCTCGCCGGTGTCCGGCGCCTCGCTCGACGGCGCGTCGACCTCCTTCGCGGCCCCCGCCCCGTCGGTGGGGTAGTCGCATTTCGTGGTCGACGTCTCCGACGAGCCGGGGTCGACCGCCTCGGAGTTGTCGTCGCCGGAACAGGCCGTGAGCGAGAGGGCGGCGACCGCGAGCACGGCCGGGATCAAGGTCAGGGTCTTGCGCATGGCGTGCATGGTACGGGTGGGGTCTGAGTGACCTTTCACCCAGTTCCCGTCACCAGTTGTGGCCCCGCGCCGCGACCGGCCAGGGCTCGAGCGCCGCGGACCCGCCCCGTTCGGCCCACAGCTCCTCGGCGAGGTTCGCCGCGACGCACACGTGGTTGGGTACGACGCGCACCTGAGCGCCGAGCGGTGGGGGGTCGGCGTACCCCTCGACGACGGCGTGGTGCTCCGAGAGCAGCACGATGCGCGCGTCCGGCCGGTCGAGGAGCCGTCCGTATCCGGTGTTGTACGCGGCTCGGTCGGCGCCGAGCGACTTCGCGCCGGCGTCGAGCACCAGCCGGCCGCCCGCGTGGCTGACGACCGTGGCCCGGCAGGTGATGGCGAGCTGTTCCCGGGTCGCGCTGCCGAGCTCCCACTGCTGGGCGTCGTTGAGGGCGTAGACGCCCGGCCGAAGCTCCGTCGGCACACGTGACCGCAGGCTCGCCTCGAGGGTCGGCGTCGAGCCGCCGCTGAGCACTCGTGGCTCGATGCCGTGAGTGCGCAGGGACTCCGCCGCCGCCGACAGCGCAGCGGCCTCGTCGCCGGCGGCCACCTCACGTCCTTCCGGGTCGTAGCCGTGGCCCGGGAAGGTGAACACGCCGTGTACGTCGAGTCCCGCCTCCGCCGCGGCCTCGGCGACGGCGCCCGCGCGGTGGGGTTGCTCGCCGCTGCGGTGCTGGCCGCTGTCGACCTCGACCAGCACCTCCAGGCCCGGCACCAGGGCACCCAGGCGGCGGGCGGACTCGGCGCTGTCGACCCCGACGGCCAGCCGCGCCCTCTCCCCGAGCGCACGGATGCGGGCCGCCCGCTCCTCGTCGGGCCACACGGGGTAGGCGACGAAAACGTCGTCGAACCCGCGCTGCACGAACACCTCCGCCTCGCCGACCGTGGCCACCGTGATGCCCGAGGCCCCGGCGCGCACCTGCCGCTCCGCGATCTCCACGCACTTGTGCGTCTTCACGTGCGGGCGCAGCCTGACGCCGGCGTCGGCTGCCGCACCGGCCACGCGGTCGATGTTCGCCTGGAGCCGCTCGACGTCGACGACGAGGTACGGCGTGCGCGGCGACGGCATGCGTGCAACGTAGCGCCGGGTCTTGCCACGCCCGGGATGCCCACGTGCTCGACTCCGAGAAGAAATCTGCAACTGATGGTTGCGCAATGTCTGACTTCGAGTTAAGGTCATGTGCAACCAAACGTTGCAGGAGGATGACATGGAACTCGGAACGATCGAGCGGGAGATCTTCGTCGAGGCGTCGCCCGAGACGGTGTTCGACGTGGTGAGCAGCCCGGACCACCTCAAGGAATGGTGGCCCGACGACGCGGCGTACGACCCGACGCCAGGCGGCACGGGGGAGATCGTCTTCGGCGACCGGGACGCCGGGGGAGCGGTCGTCGCGTTCACGGTCGTGGACGCCGACCCGCCGCGGTCGTTCTCGTTCCGCTGGACCCACCCGGCGGGGGAGGCGGCCCGGGAGGGCAACTCCCTCCTCGTCACCTTCGACCTGACACCCCGCGGCGCCGGAACGCTTCTCCGGATGACGGAGTCCGGGTTCCGCGAGATGGGCTGGGAGATCGCCGTCCTCGAGGAGCAGTTCCACGAGCACGAGACCGGCTGGGACTTCTACCTGCCGCGCCTGGCGCCGTACGTCGCGACGATCCTGGGGGAGCAGCCGTGAACACCGCCGTGGCCGAGCGGCTCGACGACGACCTCTGGTCGGCGATCGGTGACCCGACCCGGCGCCGGCTGCTCGACCTGCTGCTGGCCGGCGGCGACGGCACCGCGACCACGCTCAGCGGCCAGCTGCCGGTCACCCGGCAGGCGGTGGCCAAGCACCTCGGCGTGCTTGACCGGGTCGGGCTGGTGCACGGCACGACGGCCGGACGCGAGAAGAGGTACGTCGTCGACGCGACCCAGCTCGCCCGGGCCGCCGGACAGCTCAACACGGTCGGCAAGGCCTGGGACGCCCGCCTCCAGCGCATCAAGCGGATCGCGGAAGCGATCGAGAAGAAGAGCTGACACATCCATCCACGGAAAAGGCCTTCACAGAAGGCACACACAGAAGGAGAAGGACCATGGCAGACATCCTGCACAGGATCGGCGTACTCACCGAGTCACCGGACAAGGTGTACGACGCGCTGACGACGGTCGACGGCCTCGCCGGCTGGTGGACCACCGACACGAAGGGCACGGCCGACCCGGGCGGCGTGATCGAGTTCCGGTTCCCGCCGGTGGGCGGCTTCGACATGGAGGTGCTCGAGGCCAAGCCCGGCGAGAAGGTCACCTGGCGCGTCGCGGACGGCCCCGAGGAGTGGATGGGCACCACGATCGACTGGGAGCTTCGCCAGGACGGCGAGTACACGATCGTGCTGTTCAAGCACGAGGGCTGGCGCGAGCCGGTCGAGTTCATGCACCACTGCAGCACCAAGTGGGGCCAGTTCCTGATGAGCCTCAAGTCGATGGTGGAGACCGGCGACGGCCAGCCGGCACCCCGCGACGTGGCGATCAGCGACTGGCACTGAGTCCCGGTCGGCGAACGGAGGAGCGACGGGATACCCGGTCGACCGGGTATCCCGTCGCTTCGGTGTCGTTGCAACCCACACGAAGCGGCAGGAACGACACCACAGTTCTGAGGAAGCCACGCGGGAGGAGGGGGCCAGAGTGCGCGAGTTGACATAATGTCAGTTATCGGCGATTGCCGCAGGTGGCTGGACGACGAGGTCCACCAGCTCACCAAGTGTCTGGATTCGGTGGCTGGCCTGGGAGAAGTCCTGCGCCTGGGTGAAGTCGTTGCGGACGACCACGCAGTCGATACCGGCCGCCACGGCTGATTGCAGACCTCGGGACGAGTCCTCGACCACCAAGGTCTCCGCCGCGGTGGCTCCGAAGCGCTGCAAGCCCCTCACGTACGGCTCGGGGTGCGGCTTGGTGTGCTCGTAGTCCTCGCGAACCAGGACGAACTCCATGAACGACGTGATGCTGCGCTGATCGTGGATCAGGTCGAAGTCGGCACGTTTGGCCGTCGTCACGATGGCCATTCGGACGTACCGGGACAGCTCGGCGAGAGTGTCGACGACGCCTTCGATCTCGATGGCCTCGGTTCGCAGGTACTCCTGGTAGTAGGCATCGCGCACGGCGCGCTGTCTGTCGATGGTCTGTTCGTCGACACCCGCCGCCCGCGCCCGGGCCCACGTGGCGAGTCCCTGGGTCATGTCCCGGACGTACTGGTCCTTGTCCAGGGTCAGACCGATGTCCGCCAGGGCACGTTCTCCGGCCTTGAAGTACCAGTACTCGGTGTCCACCAGCACTCCGTCGTTGTCGAAGAGCAGGTACCTCTTCACCCGCTAACCCCCTGACGAACGGCTGCCCTCGGCCGGACCGAAGAACACCAGCACCGTCAGATCCTCGATGACGTCGTGGAAGCGGTGCACCTCGTGGGCCGGCACGAAGAACACCGAACCCGCAGCGATGTCGACGGTCCGGTCGCCGCCGGTGAACTTCGCCCGGCCGGACGTCACGACGTACAGCTCGTCCTCGTCGTGCGGCGTCTGCGGGTCGGTGGCGCCGGCTCGCAGGCAGTACGTGCCGACGCTCAGGTCCGGGACGGTCAGGTGCTCCTGGTACGACGCCCCGCTGGCGTCCGGCGCGACCCACCGGCCCGCGGCTTCGATCATCTCCACGCGAGCCAGCCTGGCAGACCTAGCCGGCGGCCGCCCGGTTGAGCACGTCGATGTAATCGAGGAGCTCCGGGACCTCGTCGACCAGGTTCTGGCCCCTGACGACCCGCGAGACGAAGCGCACACGAGGCTTGCCCTCGCTGGTGACCTCGAAGTCGAGGTCGACCACGACGTCCGCGTCGTCCACGTCGCGGATCGACGAGGCGTCGTCGCAGTTGCCCCCTCCGTAGATCTGCCGGAGGCCCTCGCCGCGCTGACCCAGCACCACGAACGTGGTCTCCGGGCCCGTCAGGCAGATCGTGGCAGCGTCGCCCTCCTCCTCGAACTTCACCAGGTCGACGCCATCGGGAAACACGTCCCCGAGCACCTCCTTGATCTCGTCGGCGCCCTGGGGGTTCACGTCGGGGCTCTCCTTCTCGATCTGCCCGGCCTTCTCGAACATCGCCGTGAGCCCGTTGGCCAGGGCCCGGTAGCCGGCCACCGTCTCGGGGGTCGCGTCGACCACCTCGGTCGAGACCGGCTCGGACGGCGGGGCGGCGGGCGTCAGGCTTTCCTCGGGCATCGTCGACGGCGTCGCTGCTTGCGAGGGCGTTGCCGCGGACGACGGGGCCGGGCTGGTCCCGGGCGTGGCGTTCGACCTGATGCTGGCGGACGAGCCGGCCGTGACCGTGGAAGACGCCGTCTCGTCCCCGCACCCGGTCACGGACAGGGCGACGACCAGGCTGAGCGTGAGTCCCGAGAGCGCGCGCATGCCGGAATCATCAGCGACCGGCGGCGTCTCCGTGGGCGTTTGCGACGAACCGCAGCGGGAATCGCACGGGGCCGGTGTTCCCGGACACCGGCAGCCACTCGCCCGGCCCGTCGGCCTCGATGCCCGGCATCCGCTGGGCGAGAAGGGGCAGCGCCACGCTCATGTCCGTACGGGCCACGAAGTGGCCCAGGCAATGGTGCACCCCTCCGCCGAACCCGCTGTGCGCCGGCCGGTCGTTAGCGGTGATGTCGAACGCTGGCCGCTCCCCCATGGCGCGCGGGTCCGTGCCGGACGCGTGCGACAGCACCTGCACGATGCCGCCGGCCGGGATCGCCAGCCCGAACAGGTCGACATCCTCGATCGCCTCGCGGGTGACCCAGGTGACCGTCGGGTTCACCCGCATCACCTCCTCGACCGCCGATCCGCCCAGCTCCGGCCGCTCGGCGAGCAGCGCCCACTGGTCCGGGTGACGCAGGAACGTCTGGAGCGCCAGGCCGAGCTGGTTGCGGGTCGTCTCCATCCCGGCGAACGCCAGGAACACCAGGCCCACGACAAGCTCACGCCGGGTCAGCGCGTCGTCGTCCTGCGCGGTGACGAGGGTGCTGACGAGGTCGTCGCGCGGGTGGGTACGACGATCCGCGACCACCGCCTCGACGTACCCCGTCAGTCCCTCGAGCGCCACCTCGATCCTCGGCAGGTCCTTCTTCACCTGGATACCGAACGACTTGCCGAGGTCGTCGGCCCAGTGCGCGACCTGAGCCCACTCCGACTCGGGCAGGCCGAGGAGCAGGCACAGCACGCGGGCGGCGTACGGCTCGGCGAACTCCGTCACCAGCTCCACCCGCCCGCGCGGCGCGAACGCGTCGATCAGCTCGCCGGCGAGCTCTTGGAAACGGGGCCGCATCGCCTCGATCGCCCGGCTGCGGAACGCCGGCGAGAGCAGGCGGCGCAGGCGCAGGTGGTCCTCACCCTCCAGGCTCAGCAGCGTCTCGCCCCACCACCGCACGAACGGCCCGTCGTGCACGCCGTTCTGCGCCGGCCAGCGCGCGTTGCCCTGCTGGAAGCGACGGTCCTTGAGGACTGCGGCGCCTTGCTCGTACCTGAGCACGGCCCAGCCGTACGGCGTCCGCGCGTACCAGTCCTGCTCGCGCGCCTCGTGCACGGCCGTCGAGGTGACATCGAACGCCGGGTCCGCCAGGTCCAGGAAGGCGTGCGGCGTGGTCATGGGCGGATGCTAGCCACCGACGCCACCACTCCGGTCGCCCTTGCGCGTCGGCGAGTGCCGGCGGACTCGAGCGTGAGCGACGAGGACGTGACCGATTCAGATCGCCCCGCTCAGCAGCAGCACCGGCAACCCGACGTACGTCGTCTCCCGCTCGACCGTCAGCCCGATCCGCTCGGCGACTCTTCGCGACGAGACGTTCTCCAGACCCACGATCGCGATCAGCCGCCCGATGCCGCGTGCGCGGGCGTGGTCCCGGCACGCGGCGGCGGCTTCGGTGGCCAGCCCCTGGCCCTGCCGCGTCGGCAGCAGGTGGTAGCCGACCTCCAGGTCCTCGACGCCGTCGACCGTCTGCCAGGCCAGCCCGCAGTCGCCGACGAACGCGCCGTCCCGGTCGTGCAGGATCCACAGCCCGTAGCCGTCCCGGGCGTACCTCTCCTGCTGGTGCGCGATCCAGCCCGCCGCCTCCTCGCGTGAGAACGGATGAGGGTAGTGGCGCATCACGTCCCGGTCCCCGAGCAGACCGGCCATGTCGTCGAGGTCACCGGCGTGCATGCGCCGGAAGGTCAGCCGGGGCGAGGCGGGTACGTCGCAAGGTGTGTCGATGGGCACGCAGGCGAACCTAGTGCCGGGCCTATCGTGGGGTGCGTGAGCGACCAGGAGATCCAGGCCCACATCAAGGGCCTCATCGAGCAGGAGCACGACCTCCGGCGGCGGTTGGGCGCCGGCGACATCACCAGCGAGGTCGAGCACTCCGACCTCGCGCGCATCGAGGTCGAGCTGGACCAGTGCTGGGACCTGCTCCGGCAGCGCCGGGCGCGGCGCGAGTTCGGGCAGGACCCGGACGAGGCCGCGGTCCGCGACGCCGGCACCGTGGAGAACTATCGCGGCTGACCGCAGATGGAGGCCTGCTGCCTGTCGGATCCGGTGATCGTCGTCAGTGCCCCGCGTGCGGCCCACCCTGATGCCGGGCAGCCGGGTGGCCGACGTCGCGCTCACCGCCTGACTCGTTCAGGCAAGGAAGGCCAACACCACTCGGGCGATGCCCAGTGGCGGACCGAAGGGCAGCGCGAACCCGACCCAGAACACTGCCTCGACCGGCAGCAGGGCCAGGGAGTACGCCGCCGCGTGCGGCGCCTCGAACCACAGCAGCGCCGCGACGACGACCTCGGCGGTGCAGACCAACAGGTAGGCCGTCAGGAGTGGCACCGACGTCGGCAGGCCCCACGAAGCGAACGGTCCCTCTCCGTAAGTCGGGAAGTCGGCGAACGTCCACACCTCGTGGGTGCGCGCGAAGTGGACCAGGCCCCCGATGCACGGGAGCCCGAAACCGAGACCGAGGACGAGCGAACAGGCCGCGGCCACCTTCAGCACGCCTCATTGTCGGACGTCCGGGCCGAGGTCTCCAGAGCAGCGGTCCGGCGAACCCGTCACTCACTCACGGCCGGTCCGGGCGCTGCTCGGTGACGGGAAAGCCTGCGGCGAGCGCGGCGCTGCGCAGCGTCGCCTCGAAGAGCTGGTCGCGCGCGCCGTCGGACATCCAGTCGAACTGGCCGTACACGTCCAGGCAGGTGATCCCGTGCAGGGTGACCCAGGCCTGGAGCATCGCCTGGAACGTCGCGGGCGTGATCAGGCCGTCGAGCTCCGGATGCTTCTCCTCGAGGCATTCCAGCATCGCGTCCGACACGTCGTCCACCAGAGGGTCGGACAGCACGCCCAGCTCGGCCGCGCGCAGGAAGAGCTGCGAGAGCTGGGACATCGCGTCCTTGGCGGCGTCGGTGGTGGGACCTTCCTCCGGGGCGACGTACCCCGGCAGCGGCATGCCCAGGATCAGCGCGAACTGCGCCGGCTCGGTCCGCGCCCAGTCGCGGTAGGCCCTCCCCACCGCGATCCACCGGCCGGCCACGTCGTCGGGAGCCACCGCTTCGCGCGCCGCGGCCACGGCCCGCCCGAGGTCGCGGTAACCGTCGGCGATCAGGTCGGTCAGCAGCGCGTCGCGGTCGTCGTAGTACCGGTACAGCGCCGGCGGGGTCATCCCCATCTCCTTGGCGATGTCGGTGAACCGCACCTCGGAGGCGCCGTGCTCGCGCATCAGGACGCGCGCGACCTCCTTGATCTCCTCGACTGTGGCGGCGCGCTGGCGCTCGCGGCGCGTCAGGGTCCCTGCGGTCACGTGGGCTCCTCCCCCGAGCGGGGTCGTACGGCGTGGTTGTCGCGATTGCGTAACGCATCGTTACACACGTTAAGTCGCTTGACAAGTGACGCAACATCGTGTTCGTTATGACCCATCACGCATTCGAAGGAGCCTCACACCATGACTGTTCTGTCACCCGGCCGGCCGATCGAGACTGCCGCCGGCTCGCGTCGCATCGGGCCGCTCGGCCGCCTCGCGCGCACCACCTTCCGTCACCGCGGGCGCACCGTGCTCGCGTGGCTGCTGGCCCTCGGGGTGGCCATCGGACTCGCGTCGGCGTTCGGCGGCGAGTTCAAGGCCGACTACTCCGCGCCCGGCTCGGACTCCCAGCAGGCGCAGACGCTGCTCGAGGAGCGCTTCCCCGCGCAGGCCGGCGACACCGTGGACGTGGTCGTCCACGCCGACGGTGGCGTCCAGGCACGGCAGCAGGACGTCCGGGCCCTGCTGGCCGAGATGGCCGTCGTCTCGCACGTGGCCGCCGTCTCCGACCCCTTCGAGGACCCCGCCGGCGTGAGCCAGGACGGCAACACGCTCGTCGCGCACCTCCGCCTCGACGTGGAGAACCCGGTCGACATGCCGAAGGAGGACAGCGAGCAGCTGCTCGACCTCGCGAAAGACGCCTCGGCCGACGGCTTCCGAGTGGCCGTCGGCGGCCAGTCCATCGCGCAGGCCGAGCAGGGCGAGATCGGCTCGGAGGGCCTCGGCCTCGCGGCCGCGGCGATCATCCTGCTGCTGATGTTCGGGTCCGTGGTCGCCGCCGGGCTGCCCATCCTGGTGGCCGTCGCCGGCCTGGCCGTGAGCAGCACGCTGACGATGGTCGTCATCTCCCTGGTCGACGCACCGGACTGGTCGACGTCCCTCGCCACGATGATGGGCATCGGCATCGGCATCGACTACGCCCTGCTGATGGTGACGCGGTTCCGCGAGTGGCGGGCCGCCGGCCTCGACTCCGAGGCCGCGACCGTGGCCACCCTCGACACCGCCGGCCGCTCCGTGATGGTCGCCGGCACCACCGTCGTGATCAGCATGCTGGGGTTGTTCGCGATGGGTCTGTCGTTCATGCGCGGCGCCGCCGTCGTCACGATCCTCGGCGTCCTCATCGTGATGGCCGCCAGCGTGACCCTCTTCCCGGCCCTGCTGGGCTACCTCGGCAAGCACATCGACCGACTCCGACTGCCGATCGGTCGCGGTCACCAGGTCCAGGTCGCCGAGGGCGGTCACGTCGAGCCCTCGCGCGCCTGGCTCGGGTGGAGCCGCCTGGTCGACCGCCACCGGATCGTCGCCACCGTGGTCGGTGTCGCCGTGCTGCTGGCGCTGGCGTTGCCCTTCCTCGACGTCCGCTTCGGGTTCCCCGACGCCGGCAACAACCGGGAGGAGACCAGCAGCCGCCAGGCATACGACATGCTCGCCGACGGCTTCGGTCCCGGCATGAACGGCCCGCTCCTGCTCGTCGCTGAGCTGCCCGCGGGGTCCGACGCGGGCGCCCTGGACGGCGTGACCGAGGCAGTCTCGGCCACGCCCGGCGTGGTGGCCGTCGCCCCGGCAGCTCTCAACGAGACCGGCGACGCCGCGGTGATCACCGTGGTGCCGTCGACCGGCCCGCAGGACCAGGAGTCCGAGGACCTCATCCGCCAGCTGCGCGACGACGTCATCCCCGCAGCGACCTCTGGCACGGACGTGGCCGTCCACGTGGGCGGCGTCACTGCGACCTCGATCGACAGCACGGACAACATCAGCAAGCGGCTCCCGCTGCTGATCGGCGGCGTGGTGCTCTTGTCGATGCTGCTGCTGATCGCGTCCTTCCGCTCGCTGGCGGTCGCCGTCAAGGCGGCCGTGATGAACCTGCTATCGGTGGCCGCGGCGTACGGCGTCGTCGCCCTCGTCCTCCAGGGCGGCTGGGCCGGTCAGCTCGTCGGCATCGACACTCCGACACCGTTGCCGTCCTTCGTGCCGGTGCTGATGTTCGCGGTCCTGTTCGGGCTCTCCATGGACTACGAGGTGTTCCTCGTCAGCCGGATGCGTGAGGGCTGGCTGCGCACGGGTGACAACGAGCAGGCGATCCTCGGCGGCCTGGCCGGCACCGGCCGGGTGATCACCGCTGCGGCGGCGATCATGGTCGCGGTGTTCGCGGCGTTCGTCCCCTCGCCCGACGTGGTCCTGAAGGTCATCGGCGTCGGCATGGCCTCGGCGATCTTCATCGACGCCACCGTGGTCCGGCTGCTGCTCGTGCCGGCTGTGATGTACCTGCTGGGCCGAGCCAACTGGTGGATGCCTGCGTGGTTGGGCCGGCTGCTGCCGGAGCTGCACGTCGAGGGCCACCCGGAGCACCACCTGCCGAAGACCGAAGCGGTCCACGCCTGAGCACGAACGGGGTCAGGCCGGCGCTGCACTCAGACCGGCGTGTCGACGTCCACCGTCGCCACCCGGTGCAGCGTCGGCCTGTCGTGCCGTCCGTCGTGCACCTCGCCGCGCGACCACCAGAAGTGCAGCCGCCGCTCCTGGAGCTCGACGACCGCGAGGTTGTTGTCGTACCACGGCCCGCGCACGACCTCCCACCGCAGCGGCGAGCGTGGCACCTTGCCGCCGAGGAGCCTGCCGGTCGGGCGCGCCTTGCCATGGGCCGCGAGCTTGAAGAGCCGCTGCATGGACGACGGCAGCGGGTTGCGGATCGGCGAGCAGGTCGCCTGCACCACCGTGCTCGACAGCCGCTTGCCGGACGCGGGGTCGGCCCAGGCCTCGGCGACGTAGCTGTGGTGGACGTCGCCGGACATGAAGGTCACCGACCGCGGCGCCCGCCCGCGGGCACCGGACGCCACGTCCACGACCATCCCGGCGACCTGGACGAACCCGCCCTGGAATGCCGCCCAGTGCTCCAGGTCGGCGGCCTGCCGCAGCCACTCACCGAGCTTGCTCCCGAGCTTGCCCCAGGCGCCCTGCGCCAGCGCCTCACCGAACGCCTCCGCGTGGTGGAGCTTCGGCGACATCAGCAGCGGCAGCGACGTACCGATCAGTAGATGGTCGACGTCACCGCGCATCCGCTCGTCGAGCCAGGCCATCTCCTCGTCGTCGAGCATCGAACGCTGGTCGGGCTCGAGGACTCGCGCCGCCCGGGAGTCGACGACGACCAGCCGGGCCTGGGTGTCGTAGTCGCGGGAGAAGCTCCAGCGGTACGACTTGGGCTCCTGGTCCGCTCGGTCGGCGAGCTCGTCGAGGTCGGCGGTGATGTCCAGCTCCTCGTCGCCCGCGTGTCCGGCGATCCGGCTCCAGAGCTTGTCGTGGGCGCGTTCCTCGGCGCCGAGGTTGCCCAGGTGCTGGTAGACCCAGTACGACCCGAGGCCGGCGACCACCCGCTCGTGCCACCAGTCCGTGGCCTCCATCTCCTGGCGCCAGGACCAGCTGGTGTTCCAGTCGTCGCGGATGTCGTGGTCGTCGAAGATCATCGCGCTCGGCAGCGTCGAGAGCAGCCAGCGGTTGGCGGGGTCGCTCCACGCGAGCCGGTAGAGATGGGCGTACTCCTGGAAGTCCTTCAGCTCGCTCCACGGCGGCTGCTCCGGGTCGCGCCGGGAGGCGATGAACTCCTTCATCTTCGGGCTCGTGTCGTCGGCGTACACCTGGTCGCCGAGGAACACCACGACGTCCGGCCAGCGCTCCGGCTCCGCCTGGGTGAGTCCGGCCATGGTCAGGGCGTAGGCGCGCAGCGCGTCGATGCCGAACTTGTGGTTGGACTCCTCGTCGTGCGAGACGCTGACCCGGCACGAGCCGAACGCGAGCCGCAGCGGTTTGCCGGGTTGGAGGGTCGGGATCACCGAGGGCGGGAACTCGGCGAACTCCGGCTCTGCCGGTGGCCAGACGACCTCGTCGTCCACCAGGAGTCGGTACGGCGTCGCGGTGCCGGCCGGCAGCCCGGTGACCGCCACCAGCGCGTAGTGGTGGGAGTGCGCGGCGAAGGTGCGTGCGGTGGCGGTCGTCGCACCGGCCTCGACGGTGACGGTGGCCGCCTCGGCGGTCTCGACCCAGATCGTCGCCGAGGCGTCGTCGACGAAGCGCAACAGGGGCCCCAGACGCAGCGGTCCCTCCGGAAGATCGCTCACACGGGCACCTTAGTGTCGGCCCGTGAGCACTCCCGAGCACGTCGTCGACCTCTCGGACGGCCGCGCGTGGGAGGCGTGGCTCGACGCACACCACGACAGCGCAGCCGACGTGTGGCTGAGGATCGCGAAGAAGCACTCGGGCCTCGCCACGCTCTCCATCGAGGACGCCCTCGACGGGGCCCTGTGCTTCGGCTGGATCGATGGCCAGCGCAAGGGGCTGGACGAGGTGTCGTTCCGCCAGCGGTACTGCCCGCGCCGCGCGCGCTCCTCGTGGTCGCAGGTGAATGTCGAGAGGGTCGAGCGGCTGACGGCCGAGGGCCGGATGCGCCCGTCCGGGCTGGCCGAGGTCGAGAGGGCGAAGGCCGACGGCCGGTGGGACGCGGCGTACGAGCGGCAGAGCACCGCCGAGGTACCCGACGACCTCACCATGGCTCTGGCCGCCGACCCGTTGGCCGCGGCCGCGTTCGAGGCGCTCGGCAAGAGCGAGCGGTACGCCGTCTTCCTGCCGGTCCTCAAGGCGACGACGCCGTCAGCGCGGGCCAGGCAGGTCGCGCGCGCCGTCCAGGTGCTCAGCGGGCGTTGACGCCCGGTCAGTGCGAACTGGGCGTTCGCCCGGGTCGTCTGTCGCACTTCCGTCCCCTGGGGTTGGATGCCGGTATGGCGCTGCCTGACCTCTCGCCCCGGCCCGGCGACCTCGAACCCATCGAGACGGCGTCCCGTGACGAGCTCGCGGCGCTCCAGCTGACGAGGTTGCAGGCCTCGTTGCGACGGGCCTACGAGCACGTGCCTCACTACCGCCACGCGTTCGACGAGGCCGGCGTCCATCCAGACGACGTCCGCTCCCTGGCGGACCTGGCGCGCTTCCCGTTCACGTCGAAGGCCGACCTGCGCGACAACTACCCGTTCGGGATGTTCGCCGTCCCGCGCACCGACGTCGTCCGGGTGCACGCCTCGTCGGGCACGACGGGCCGCCCCACCGTTGTGGGCTACACGCAGGGTGACGTCGACACGTGGGCCGACGTGATGGCCCGCTCGATCCGGGCCGCCGGCGGCCGGGCCGGGATGGTGTGCCACGTGGCGTACGGCTACGGCCTGTTCACCGGCGGACTCGGCGCGCACTACGGCGCCGAACGGCTGGGCTGCACCGTGGTCCCGGTCTCCGGCGGCATGACCGAGCGACAGGTCACCCTGATCCGGGACTTCCAGCCCGAGGTGATCATGGTGACGCCGTCGTACATGTTGGCGATCCTCGACGAGATGGAGCGCCAGGGCCTGGACCCCGTGGCGTCGTCGCTGAAGGTCGGCATCTTCGGCGCGGAACCCTGGACCGACGACATGCGGCGCGAGATCGAGGAGCGGGCCGGCATGCACGCCGTCGACATCTACGGGCTTTCGGAGGTGATCGGGCCGGGCGTCGCACAGGAGTGCGTGGAGACCAAGGACGGCCTGCACGTCTGGGAGGACCACTTCTACCCGGAGGTCGTCGACCCGGAGACGGGCTCGGCCCTGCCGGACGGCGAGCTCGGGGAGCTGGTCTTCACGTCGCTGACCAAGGAGGCGATGCCCGTCGTCCGCTACCGGACCCGCGACCTCACGCGGTTGCTGCCGGGTACGGCGCGGACCATGCGGCGGATGGAGAAGGTCACCGGCCGCAGTGACGACATGATGATCATCCGCGGGGTTAACCTGTTCCCCACCCAGTTCGAGGAGCTGATCCTCGCCGAGGCCGAGCTGTCGCCGCACTTCCAGTGCGTGCTGACCCGGCCGCACCGGCTCGACGAGCTGACGATCCGGGTGGAGAGCCGGACCTCCCTGTCGTCGGAGGCGGCCTCAGTGGTCGCCGACCGCGTCGGGGAGCGGGCCAAGGCCACCACCGGCGCCACGGTCACATTCGACGTGCTGCCGCCCGGGGCCATCGAACGATCCGTCGGCAAGATGAAGAGAATCCTCGACGAACGCTGACGAGCGATATCCGTTCCGCCGCCGCAACGAGGCGATAAGGGCCCGGTTACGACGTACTCCAGGTGGTCTATACGCGTGGCACGAGCTCAGGCGTAATAGCAATTGCGACACGCGAGAAAGACAAATTTTGGCAAATTGCTGACACAGTCAGGGTGAGCCCTCATAACTTGGCTCAACCAACCCCCCTTACCTGCGAACTCGCGTCCCCCCGAAAGGCGAGGTCAATGGCACTCGGCCCCCCCGAGGCGTCCCGTCGCGCCCTTGTGACGTCTGCTGCAGCCGTCGGCGGCACCGGCGTCGCGCTGATGGCTGCCCCGGCACAGGCGCGCGGAAGCAAGAAGCCGCACACGTACGGCGGCCAGAAGCTGCTCAAGGGCCGCGAGCGGCAGCTCGTGTCGCGCTTCAGCTACGGCATCACCCCCGCTCTCGCCGCCCAGGTCCGCTCCGCCGGCGGCGCCCGCAAGTGGTGGGAGCGGCAGCTCACGCCGGCCGCCATCCCGGACGCGTTCGCTGACGGCCTGCAGACCTGGTGGCGGACGCTCGGCCAGTCCGCGCAGGACATGTGGGCGGCGGACAAGATGGGCATGATGCGCGCCTTCGGCGTGTGCCAGGACTACCAGCGGTACGTGCTGCTGCGGCGGACCTACTCCAACCGCCAGGTCCTCGAGCTGATGACGGAGTTCTGGGAGAACCACCTCAACATCCCGCTGAACGGCGAACCGTCGTACCTGTTCCGCCGTTCGTACGGCGAGACCATGCGCGCCAACGCCTTCGGCCGTTACGAGGACATCCTGTTCGCCGCCGTCACCCACCCGGCGATGCTCGTCTACCTGGACAACGCGAACTCGACCGCCGAGCACCCGAACGAGAACCTCGGTCGCGAGCTGCTCGAGCTGCACACGGTCGGCCTGGGCAACTACGACGAGAACCACGTCAAGGACTCCGCGCGGATCCTCACCGGCTGGCGGGTCGACACGCAGCAGGGCAACAAGACCCCGACCTGGAACGCGTCGTACATCCCCGGCGACCACTCACTCGGCCCCGTGCGCGTGATGGACTTCGCGGACGCCAACGACCAGCCCGACGCGCGCGCCCTGACGCGCCGCTACATCTCCTACCTCGCGCACCACCCGATGACCGCTCGCCGGATCGCCACCAAGCTGGTGTGGAAGTTCGTCCGCGACGACGCCCCGCCGGCGCTCGTGGAGCGGCTCGCGCAGGTCTACCTGGCCAACGACACCGCGATCGTGCCCGTGCTCCGCGCCCTCATCGACTCCCGGGAGTTCAGGGGTGCAGTCAACACCAAGGTCCGCGACGCCACCGAGGACGTGGTGGCCACCTGGCGGGTGCTCGGTGTCCACGTACGCCGCCCGACCGGTCCGGAGTCCGCCGCGAACACCGTGCTCTGGCAGGCTGACAACCTGGGCCTGATGCCGTTCATGTGGCCGCGACCCGACGGCGCGCCGCTCGTGAACGCGCCGTGGTGCACGCCCTCGCGCATGATCGCCAGCTTCGACATGCACCACTCGATGACCGGCGGCTGGTGGCCCAACAAGGCTCAGGGCATGGTCTACCGCAACCTGAAGTCGTGGGTTCCGCACGACTCGCTCCGCCTCGACCAGCTCGTCGACCACCTCAGCCAGCAGCTCCTCCACCAGCACGCCACTCCCGTGCTCGTGAAGGCCGCCTGCCGCGCCGTCGGCTACGACCCCGACGAGAAGATCACCAGGATGCACCCGGTCCGTTCCTACGGCATCTCCTCGCTGCTCAACACCGTCCTCGACTCCCCCGACTTCTTCCAGAGGTGACCCGGATGACCCTGCTGGACGAGAACGCCTGCTGCGAGGAGTACGCCGCACTGTCGACGTCGCGCCGCAGCCTGCTGCGGGGTGCGTTGCTCGCCGGGTCGACGACCGTCATCGGCGAGGCGGTGATGAGCACCGCCGCCGCGGTGCCTGGCCGGTCGGCCCGCGCCGTCCTCGTCGTGCTGTCCCTGCGCGGAGCCGCCGACGGCATGAGCCTGGTCGTCCCTCACGGGGACCCCGTCTACTACCAAGCCCGTCCGAAGATCGCGATCCCCCAGGCTCAGCTGATCGCACAGGACGCGTTCTTCGGCATGCACCCGGCGCTGGCGCCGCTCATGCCGCTATGGAGCTCCGGCAAGCTGGGTTGGGTCCACGCCTCCGGCTTGCCGGCCCCTAACCGCTCGCACTTCTCCGCGATGGAGGAGCTCGAGGACGCCGAACCCGGGTCGGCGACCCGGACCGGCTGGTTGAACCGCCTCATCGGGCTGCCGGACGGGAACAGCTCGCCCACCCAGGCGCTCAACATCGGCACCGGTGTCCCGCCGGCGTCGCTCACCGGCCCGGCGCCGTACATGAACGCCTCCCGGCTGGAGGACATCCGCCTGGCCGGCACCAAGGACCGTCACGACAAGCGCCGCCGGTCCCTCAACACCATGTGGGACAAGCAGCGGGGTCCTCTCGGCGAGGCCACCCGGCGTGCGTTCTCGGTCGTGCAGACCTTCGAGCGCGTCAACCGGGCCACCCCCAAGGCCGCTCCGACCCCGGCGTACCCCAAGGGGGACCTCGGCAAGGCTTTCGCGAACGCCGCCCGGGTGATCCGCGGCAACGTCGGCGTCGAGGTCATCACGATCGACCACGGCAAGTGGGACATGCACTCCGGCCTCGGCGACCTGAAATGGGGCCAGATGCTGGAGAACGCCACCGAGATGTCCCAGTCCGTCGCCGCGTTCTTCAACGACCTCGGCGGCCTCGGCGACAACGTCACCCTGGTGGCCCTGAGCGAGTTCGGCCGGCGCGTGCAGGAGAACGTGAACGTCGGTCTCGACCATGGCTACGGCAACGTGATGATGCTGGCCGGCGCCGGCGTCAAGGGCGGGTACTTCGCCAAGTGGCCGACCATCACCAACGAGCTGGACTCCGACCTCCTCGTCACGACGGACTATCGAAGCGTGCTCGCCGAGGTCGTCTCGGCCCGGTTCGGGGTGAGCAGCGCGTCGATCTTCCCCGGCTTCGTGCGTGAACCCGTCGGCGTCATGCTCGGCCAGTAGGTCCGTCCCGCCCGAACTTCGGTGTCGTTCCCGTCGCTTTGTGCCGGTTGCAACCCTCACCAACCGCAGTGATACCCGGTCGACCGGGTATCCCGTCACCTCTCCCCCACGTGGCCGCGTTTGCCTTATCTCACACATGAGATACCGTGAGCTGGTGACTGACGACTACAAGGGCCGCATCGGGAACCTGATCCGCGACGCCCGCAAGCACCGCGGGCTTACCCAGCAACAGTTGGCGGAGCGGCTGGCCACCAGTCAGAGCGCGGTGAACCGCATCGAGAAGGGCCACCAGAACCTCTCCCTGGAGATGCTGGCCCGCATCGGCGCAGCGCTCGACTCCGAGATCGTGGCCCTCGGCGCGGGCCCCGTGCACCTCCGGGTGACCGGCCCGACCACGCTCTCGGGCAGCATCGAGGTGAAGACGTCCAAGAACGCCGGCGTCGCCCTGCTGTGCGCCTCCCTGCTGAACCGCGGCCGCACCGTGCTGCGCAGCGTGGCCCGCATCGAGGAGGTCAACCGGCTCCTCGAGGTGCTCAGCAGCCTCGGTGTGCAGACTCGCTGGATCGGCCCCGACGGCGACCTGGAGATCGTGCCGCCGAAGGAGCTCGACCTCAGCCGGATCGACGAGGACGCCGCCCGGCGTACCCGTTCCATCATCATGTTCCTCGGCCCGCTGCTGCACCGCTCGGAGGCCTTCGACCTGCCGTACGCCGGCGGCTGCAACCTCGGCACCCGCACCGTCGAGCCGCACATGGCCGCACTGCGGCCCTTCGGCCTCGAGGTCAAGGCCAGTGACGGCATGTACCACGCGCACGTCAACCCGGTCGTCGAGCCGAACCGCCCCATCGTGCTGACCGAGCGCGGCGACACCGTCACCGAGAACGCCCTGATGGCCGCCGCCCTCCACCCAGGCACGACGATCATCCGCAACGCCTCGTCCAACTACATGGTCCAGGACCTCTGCTTCTTCCTGCAGAAGCTCGGCGTCCAGGTCGAGGGCGTCGGTACGACCACCCTCACCATCACCGGCCGGCGCGAGATCGACGTCGACGTCGACTACGCACCCAGCGAGGACCCGATCGAGGCCATGTCGCTGCTCGCCGCCGCGATCGTGACCGAGTCCGAGATCACCATCCGCCGGGTGCCGATCGAGTTCCTCGAGATCGAGCTCGCGACGCTCGGGGAGATGGGCTTCCACTACGACCTCTCCGAGGAGTACGTCGCCCGCAACGAGCACACCCGCCTCGTCGACCTCACCACCAAGCCGGGCCCGCTGCACGCGCCGTTGGACAAGATCCACCCGATGCCGTTCCCCGGCCTGAACATCGACAACCTGCCGTTCTTCGCCGTGATCGCCGCCGTCGCCACCGGCCAGACCCTGCTGCACGACTGGGTCTATGAGAACCGCGCCATCTACCTCGTCGAGCTCAACAAGCTCGGCGGCGACGTCAAGCTGCTCGACCCGCACCGGGTGATGATCGAGGGCCCCACCCACTGGTCCGGCGCGGAGGTCGTCTGCCCGCCGGCGCTGCGCCCGGCCGTCGTCATCCTGCTGGCGATGCTCGCCTCCAAGGGCACCTCGGTGCTCCGGTCGACGTACGTCATCCACCGCGGGTACGAAGACCTCGCCGAGCGCCTCAACCAGCTCGGCGCCAACATCGAGCCCTTCCGCGACATCTAGCACGTCGTCTCGCCGGTCGAGCCGGGAGGCCGGCCACGGCCGAGCGTGTCGAGACCTCGAAACCGAACCTGGGACGTGGTTTCGAGGCTCGTCGCTGGCGCTCCTCGCACCTCAACCACCGAGCGATCGGGTGGCGAACCACCTTCAGCGAAAACCTCAGTGGAAGAGCGTCTCCACCCAGGCACGGGCGTGTGCGCGGGAGGACGGCGGCGCGGTCATGTCGGCGGTGATGCGCGGGATGGGCATGGTGCCCTGGCTGGCGAGGCGGTGCCAGTCGGACTCGGACTCGACGTAGGAACCGAGGTCCATGCGGGCCAGGAACACGCCGTGGCCCTGGGGACAGGCGTACACCTGCCCGGACCCGAGGGGACGAGCGGTCATCTCGGTGCCGCACTGGGGGCACGGCATGGCCTCGGTGGTGTCCATGTCCCGACCATACTGCTGCCGTGCCCACGCCCAGATCCGCACCCCGGACGGGATTCGCCTATCTCGACGCGCGCCTCGACGACGACGGCGCGGTGCTCGCCTTCGCCCACCGCGGCGGCGCGTACCACCCCGACATCGAGGGTCTGGAGAACACCCTCCAAGCATTTCGTCACGCCGTGGGCCTGGGCTACGACTACCTGGAGACCGACGTCCACGTGACGAGCGACGGCGTGCTCCTGGCCTTCCATGACACCGTGCTCGACCGGGTCACCGACCGGACGGGAGCGATCGCCGACAGCACGTACGCCGAGGTCCAGCGGGCCCTCATCAACGGGTCCGACCCGGTGCCGACCCTCGCCGAGCTCTTCGACGCCTTCCCGGCCGCGCGGTTCAACATCGACCTGAAGGCGGCCGGCGCGGTACCGGCCCTGGCCAGGTTCCTCGAGGAGCGCGAGGCGTGGGACCGCGTCTGCGTGGGCTCGTTCTCCGGTCGCCGGCTCCGTGAGTTCCGGCGCCTGACCAGGGGCCGGGTGGCCACCTCGGCCTCGCCCGGCGAGGTGGCGGCGTTCAAGCTCCTCCCCTCCCCCGTCGCCCGGCTCGTCACGCGAAAGCAGCCGCGCGTGCTCCAGGTGCCGCACCGGACCGGTCGGCTGACGATCGTCACTCCGGGGCTGGTCCGCCGTGCGCACCGGGCCGGCCTCCACGTGCACGTCTGGACCATCGACGACCCCGACGAGATGAACCTGTTGCTGACGCGTGGTGTCGATGGTCTGATGACCGACCGCACCGACATACTCAGGGCGGTGCTCACCCAGAGCGGCCGTTGGAGGACACGCTGATGACAGCTGGCGAGGGGATCGCCGACCTGAGGCCGCTGTGGCGTTCGAAGGACCAGAAGGCGTGGTACTGGTACGACTGGGCCAACAGCGCCTTCTACACCACGGTTCTCTCGGTCCTGTTCGCGCCGTACATGGCCACCGTCGCCGGTGAGGCCGCAGGCTGCATCGACCCCGACGAGACCTGTGCCAAGACCGTCTCCGTGCTCGGCCTGCACCTCGCGGCGGGGTCGCTGCCGTTCTACCTGACAAGCTTCGCGACCATCGCGAGCGCCTTCGTGCTGCCGATCGTCGGCGCGTTCGTCGACCGGTCGTCCCGCAAGAAGTGGCACATGGGGGGCTACGCATTCGCCGGCTCGTTCTTCTGCTCGCTGCTGTTCTTCCTCCAGGGCGACAGCTGGCAGCTCGGCGCCGTCGCCATCGTCCTCGCCAGCATCATGGGCGGCTGCTCACTGGTGTCCTACTACGCCATCCTGGTCGACATCTCCACCGAGGAGGAGCGCGACCACGTCTCCTCGCGCGGCTGGGCGTTCGGCTACCTCGGCGGCGGCCTCCTGCTGGCGGTCAACCTCGGCATGTTCCTGGGCCACGACGCGATCGGTCTCGGCGAGGGCATGTCGGTCCGGCTCTCGCTGCTCTCGGCCGCGATCTGGTGGGCCGGCTTCACCATCATCCCGCTGGTCCGCCTGCGCAACTACGCACCCGTCAACGAGGTCGCGGTCGAGGGCACGTTGTTCGAGCGCAGCTTCGGGCAGCTGTTCACGACGCTGAAGGAGATGCGTGCCTACCCGATGACGCTGACCTTCCTCATCGCCTACCTCTTCTACAACGACGGCATCCAGACCGTCATCTACGCCGCGTCGACGTACGGCTCCAAGCAACTGAAGTTCGACCAGAGTGTGCTGATCGGCACGATCCTGCTGATCCAGTTCGTCGCGTTCGGCGGCGCGCTGTACTTCGGGCGCCTCGCGGCCAAGCACGGTGCCTACCGCGCCATCCTGTGGGGCATCTACGCGTGGATGGCGATCGTGGTCCTCGCCCTGTTCCTCCCGGAGAAGAACGTCCCGTTGTTCCTCGCCGTGGCCATCGCGATCGGCATCGTGCTCGGCGGCACCCAAGCGCTCTCGCGGTCGTTCTTCAGCCTGCTCATCCCCCGCGGTCGCGAGGGCGAGTACTTCGCCCTCTACAACGCCGCGGAGCGTGGCACGTCGTGGTTCGGGACCCTCTTGTTCGGTGTGGTCTTCCAGGTCACCGGTTCCTACCGCCCCGCCATCGTCGCGCTCATCGTGTTCTTCATCCTGGGCGCGTTCTTCCTGCGTCGCCTCGACCCCCAGCGTGGCATCCGAGAAGCCGGCAACCAGGTGCCCGCGACACTCTGACGAGCCGGTCGCTCATCACCTGACATACAATCCGACATACCAGGCGTACGTCCGAGCCCGCCTACGCAGGTGGGCCGGAACGAAACGGGTCCCGCTACCGTTGGTAAAGAGTGACGGGCGGTCCGCGACTCCAGCGGTCCTGCTGGGCGCGCCGACAAAGCCGTCGGAACTGAACCGATCCCGTCGTCCGTGCGTCATAACGGGGGAACCGGAAGGGATGGTGGCCAAGTGGCAGAGCGCACACTTCGAGGAGCGCGCCTCGGGGGCCAGAGCTTCGAGGACGAGCGCGGGATCGAGTTCGCCGCCCGGCAGCAGGTGGGGTACCTCTGCTCGCGGGGACACTCCTTCGAGATCACGATGTCGGTCGAGGCCGACGTGCCGGCGGTCTGGGAGTGCCCGCGCTGCGGCGCCGAGGCTCTGAGCACTTCGGGCATCGAGCGGGAGGTCAAGGCCGAGAAGGCCGTCCGGACCCACTGGGACATGCTCCTGGAGCGGCGTTCGGAGAAGGAGCTCGAGGACATCCTCAAGGAGC
The DNA here is from genome assembly GCA_963782155.1 of uncultured Actinomycetota bacterium. Lineage (GTDB taxonomy): Bacteria > Actinomycetota > Actinomycetes > Propionibacteriales > Nocardioidaceae > Nocardioides. The sequence goes on along the minus strand of CAWAIZ010000023.1, from coordinate 8,833 downwards.
GTCTCGAGCTGCTCCGTGGCGGCGAGATCGGGCCGGCGCACCTGCACCGTGGCGCTCAGAAGAGTGCCGCCAAGCGTGCGGTCTCGTCCCGCTCGACGGCCAAGAAGCGCGGCGCCAAGAGCGCGTGACCTCGCACTAGGGGTCGACGACCTCGCCCTGGATGACCGGTCCGTTCGCGGGCCCGTCTGGTCCGGGTCGGGGTCGTTGCTGCGCCGGGGAGCCCACGACCACGAGCCGCTTGCTCACCACCTGGGTCAGCAGCCGGCGCGCCAGCGGCCGGGTGAACGGCAGGATCAGCAGGATCCCGAGGCCGTCGGTGAGGAACCCGGGAGTCAGCATCAGCGTGCCACCGATCAGGATGAGCGCGCCGTCGGCGAGCTCCTTCGCGGGCATCTGCCCGGTGTTCAGCGCCGTGGTCAGGGCAAGCCAGGCGCGGCGCCCCTCGTGCTTGATCAACCAGCCGCCCAGGATGCTGTCGGCGATCAGCAGCAGGACGGTCCACCACGCGCCGATCACCTGGCCCACCTGGATCAGCACGTAGATCTCGGCCAGGGGCATCACCACGAAGGCGAGCACGAGTGCCCACGTCACCCCACGGCGACGTCTGGGTTGCCTGGTGACCATCGGACCCACTCCTAGCTGCGGCGGCGGAACCACCGACGTACTTGCCGGGCCCGCTCCCGCAAGCCCCACCTGGTGATCGACTTCAGCGACTCGGTCGCGACGTCCGGGCTCATCTTCGAGTCACCCCGCACCCGCTCGACGAACTCGATGGGCACCTCGACGACCTTCAGGCCCGCCTGCAGCGTCCGGTAGGCCATGTCGGTCTGGAAGACGTACCCGGTGCTCGTCACCTGGTCGATGTCGATCTTCTCCAGCGTGGCACGCCGGAACAAGCGGAACCCGGCCGTGGCATCACGGACCGGCATGCCGAGCAGCAGCCGGACGTAGAGGTTGCCGCCGCGCGAGAGCAGCTCGCGCGACCGCGGCCAGTTCACGATGGAGCCGCCGGGGACCCACCGCGAGCCGATCACCAGGTCGGCGCCCGCGCGGAGCGCGTCGACCAGACGCGCGAGCTGCTCGGGCTGGTGGGAGCCGTCGGCGTCCATCTCGCCGATCACGTCGTAGCCGGCGTCGAGCGCGACGCGGAAGCCGGCTCGGTACGCCGCGCCGAGGCCGGCCTTCTCGCTGCGGTGCACGACCCGCACCTGCGGGTCGGCAGCGGCCAGCTCGTCGGCGATCCGTCCCGTCCCGTCGGGAGAACCGTCGTCGACGACGAGGATGTCCACGCCGGGCTGGGCCTCGCGAAGCCGGGCGACGATCCAGGCGAGGTTCTCGGCCTCGTTGTAGGTGGGCACGACCATCACGACACGGCCCAGTCCGAGTGCCAGCCCGGGTCCGTCTGGTTCCGGGACGCTCACGCGGGACTCCTGGTCGGGACGGCGGCAGGCTCGCGGTCGTCGGAGGCGACGTCCCGCGGGCGGCTGGGGGCCCGCCGACGATAGCCCAGCAGCGCGACGGCGAGGGCCAGAACGGTGAGGAGGCCGCCGAACCGGCCGACCCAGTGCCCGACGTACGTGCCGGGCGTCACCGAGCGGTCCAGCGACACGTCGGCCTCGAGGACCGCGGTCGTGCGGGGATCTGCCTGCGTGAGCACGTGGCCTTCGGCGTCGATGACCCCGGAGATGCCGTTGACCGACGCGATCGCCAGCGGCCGTCCGAACTCGATCGCCCGCGCACGGGAGATCTCGAACTGCTGCTCGATCTGCGCGGTGTGGATGAACATCGCGTTGCTCGTCTGCACGACGGCCATCTCGGCGCCGTGGGTGACCTGGTCGTAGAGCCCGTCGTCGTAGGCGATGTCGAAGCAGATCGCGTCCGCCACCGGCACCCCGGCCACGACCAGCGGTTCGTCGCGGGTGCCGCTCAGCATGTCGCGCGGGATCATGTCGAGCTTGCCGAAGCTGTCCCCGAAGACGTTGCGCCACGGGATGTACTCACCGAACGGCACGGGATGCCGCTTGGTGTACCGGTCCCCCGCGCCCAGCAGCGGGTCCCAGACGATGCCCTGGTTCATCACGTGCTCGGACCCGGCGTCCACCATGGCGCCGACCAGGATGGGTACGCCGATCGCGGACGCGGCCGTCTCGATGCCGGTGTGGGTCTGGGAGTCCGCGAACGGGTCGACGGCGGTGGAGTTCTCCGGCCAGAGCACGAAGTCGGGCTTTGGCCGGCGCCCTTCCTTCACGTCGTCGGCCAGCCGGACGGTCGCCTGCACGTGGTTGTCGGTGACCTGCCGGTAGTCGTCGAGCACGTTGGTGCCGTCGCCGGGGACGTCGCCCTGGACGGTGGCGACCCGCACGGTGCCTTCGGGACTCGGCTGCCAGGACCACACCGCCGGCAGGAGCAGGGCGGCAGCAGCCGCGACCAGGCCGACGGCGCTCGCCGTGCGACGGCTCCCGCCGCGCACGACTGCGGCGATCAGGGCACCGGCGAGGGCCAGGAGCAGGCTGACGCCCGTGCCGCCGACGTACGCCAGGGCGGGCGCGACCGGCGTGTCGACCACCGCGAAGGACAGCCGGCCCCACGGCATCCCGCTGAACGGCCAGGTGCTCCGTAGCACCTCCATCGCCGACCACGCGACCGCCACCCAGACCGGCCATGCGGGCAGCCTGCGCAGCACCGGCACGACGGCCCCCAGGAGGCCGTAGAAGGCAGCCTCCAAGCCTGACAGGGCCAGCCAGGCGTACGGGTCCACGGCCCGCATCCAGAGCATCAGGACGTAGCAGAAGCCCACGCCGAAGGCGAGGCCCGGCAGCCACGCCTGGCGGGGTCGCAGGTCCTGCACCAGCCCGACGTACGCCGCCACCGCGAGCGGCAGCAGCCAGAAGATCCCGACGGGCGGGTAGGCCAGGCTCAGCACCACCCCGGCCACCCCAGCCATCAGCGTCCGTCGGAGCAGCACGGAGCCAGGGTACGAGGTCCCCGGGTCCGAGCGCGCCGGGCCGTCTGGACTGACGAGAGCAGCGAGTCCTGCGAGCGAAGCGAGGAGGGAAGACGGCCCGTTGCAGCGCGCCGGACACGCGCCGAAGCGCAGCGGAGGCGCAGCGGAGGCGCAGATGTCATTGCAGGGCACCGGGAGAGGCTGCGGCCCTTCGGACCGACCCACGCGCGGCCGGCTGCCGCGAGCGGGAAGTTATCTGGCGAACCTCGCCTCTCCCGGATTCACCCATCGCGGGGCGGGACCGACCTCCGCGAACCACGTCGGGAGGTGGGTGGCCCCCCACCCTCCGACTCGGCCACTCGGACGTCGGTCCGCCCGACGCGATCTGCAAGGGCGAACCGGGAAACCCTCACTCGCCGTTCGTGCAGTGTCAACCTCGTGGTGACCTGCGGCAACGCGGAAACGCGCAGGTCAGCGGCGGTCATCTCGACCCCAGATGTTCACCGGAAATCTCACCGGTGCCCGCACGGTTCCGGCGTGTCAGCAACGACACGCCGACAAGGTGGTTCAGACCAGTGGGACGACGACCACGCCGCTCGCCGTCGTGGCGAGGATCTTCTCGGCCAACAGGTCCGCGGCTCCCGGCCGCTCACCGGTGGCCGCGCCGCGGGCAACGACGTGGACGGTGAAGTCCATGGTCCGCGAGCGGGTGCCGACCCGGGTGATCTCGCAGGCGATCTCCAGGACGTCGCCGGCGCGGACGGGCTGCTTGAACTGGACGTCGGAGTACGACGCGAACAGCCCCTCGTCGCCGTCGGTGAGGATGCACATCTCGGTCGCCACGTCGCCGAAGAGCCCGAGGCTGTAGGCACCGTCGACCAGGTTGCCGGCGTAGTGGGCGTGGGAGTACGGGACGTAGCGGCGGTGCACCACGCGGGTGCCGACCTGTGCCGTGGACGGGGCGGTCACGATGCCCTCCGGTTGACGAGGCGGTGGACGATGAACGAGGCGACCTCACCGGGCGTCGTCCCGCGCGTGAACACCCGGTCGACACCGAGCTCGGAGGCCATCGACTCGTCGAACCGGGGTCCGCCGACGACGAGCAGCGGCCGCTTGTCCTCCGGGTAGGACTCCCGGAACGCGGCCGACATCTCGCGGGTGTTGAGCAGGTGGGCGTCGCGCTGGGTCACGACCTGGGAGACCAGGACGGCGTCGGCCTTCTCCTCGCGGGCGCGCTCGACGAGCTGCGGCACGGAGACCTGGGCGCCGAGGTTCACCACCTTGAGCTCGCGGTAGTACTCCAGGCCCTTCTCGCCGGCAAACCCCTTGATGTTGAGGATCGCGTCGATGCCGACCGTGTGCGCGTCGGTGCCGATGCAGCCGCCCACGACGACCAGGCGGCGCCGGAGCGCGCCCTTGATCGCGGTGTTCGCCTCCTTGGGCGTCAGCAGCGGATAGTCGCGCTCGACGACCTCGACGATGCTGGGGTCGACCAGGTGGTTCACCCGCCCGTAGACGACGAAGAACGTGAAGCCCTCCCCCATCGGCTTGGCGTGCACGACCAGGGCGGGGTCCATGCCCATCTTGTTGGCGAGCTGGACGGCCGCGCCCTCGGCGACCTTGGAGTGCTGGATCGGCAGGGTGAAGCTGAGCTGCACCATGCCGTCACCGGTGGTGTCGCCGTACGGGCGGATCGGGCTGCTCACTCGCCCTCCAGGATCTCGGATGCGGGGTTGTAGTAGTCGCGGGCCTTGCGGGCGACGCCCTCGAGCCCTCGACCCTTGTCCGGCGGGCGCTTCATCAGGCCGAAGGTGCCGTCGGCGATCGCGGCGAGCAGCGGCGGGTCTCCGGCGCCATCCTTGTCGTCCTTGATCTGCTGGAGCAGGGCGATGCTCTCGCCGAGCACCTCGCGGGCCCGGTTGGCGATGAAGCCGTCGGGTGTCGGGCGGAAGTCCTCGTGCAGGTTGCCGGCGGCGTTCATGACGTAGCGGACGTTCTGCAGGGCCAGGTCGCGGTCGGAGATCCAGGGCGTGACGACGGCCTCGGTCATCATGCCGACGAGCAGGATGCCTTGGCCGGTGAGCGCCCCGACGAGGTTGAAGAACCCGTCGAGCAGGAAGCCCTTGAAGATGTCGCCGGTCATGTGGCGCGTCGGCGGCATCCACTTGAGCGGCGCGTCGGGGAAGAGCTCCCGCGCGAGCATCGCGTGCGCGAGCTCGAGACGGAACGAGTCCGGGATGTCGGGGTCGATCTCGAACGCGTGCCCGAGGCCGAGCTGCCAGTCCTCGAGACCGGCCTCCTTGGCGAAGTACTCGTTGAGCAGCTGGCTGACCGTGACGGTGTGCGCCGCCTCGACGGCGTCCGCGGTGGTGAGGTAGTTGTCCTCGCCGGTGTTGATGATGATGCCGGCGCGGGCGTGGACCTGGCGGCTGAAGCGCTGGTCCACGAACGTGCGGACGGGGTTGATGTCGCGGAAGAGGATCCCGTACATCGAGTCGTTCAGCATCATGTCGAGGCGCTGGAGGCCGGCCAGGGCGGCGATCTCGGGCATGCACAGGCCGGACGCGTAGTTGGTCAGCCGGACGTAGCGGCCCAGCTCCCGCGACGTCTCGTCGAGGGCCGCCCGCATGAGGCGGAAGTTCTCCTGCGTCGCGTAGGTGCCTGCGAAGCCCTCGCGCGTCGCACCCTCGGGCACGAAGTCGAGCAGGCTCTGCCCTGTCGAGCGGATCACCGCGATGATGTCGGCGCCCTCGCGGGCGGCCGCCTGGGCCTGCGGGATGTCCTCGTAGATGTCGCCCGTGGCCACGATCAGGTAGATCCACGGCTTGCGCGGCGCGTCGCCGATCTTCTTGATCATTCGCTCGCGCTCGCGGCGGTTGGCGTCGATCCGCTTGATGCCGGCACCCACGGCCCTCTTGGCGTCCCGGCCGGCGGCGGTGGTGTCCTTGCCCTCGGGGAGCTCGAAGGTGATGCTCCCGGCGCTGGCCTTCTGGGCCAGGGTGAGCAGGTCGTCCGCGTGCCCGCGCCGAAGCGCGTGCCAGACGGGCAGCGCGACGCCGTGCTCGAGACCGACGTCCGCGCGGACCACGTCGAGCAGCCGGTTGACCCACGGCGTGCCGTCCGGGTCGGCGCCGGCGAGGCCGGCCAGCCGCAGCGTGGCCCGCTCGACGGAGACGGTCGTGTGCTGCTGGGCGAGCTTGACGATCGGCCGCCCGACCTGGCGGGCGAGGGTACGTGCGCGACGTACCTCTGTCCTGTCGAGACCCAGCCTGCTGGCGTTCGCCATCACAACCTCCGCTCGAACAGCCCGCGGACGCCGGCGTCGCCGCGCAGCAGCTCCAGAGCGTACGCCGCGTGGCCGGGGGTGTAGCCGTTGCCGACGAGCATCTGCACGTCGGCGGCCAGGCCCTCGGCGCCGAGCGCGGCGGCGGAGAACGAGGTCGCCATGGAGAAGAAGATGACGGTGCCCCGCTCGGCGGTGGCGAGGATGGCGCCGCCCTCGCAGCCGGGTACGTCGACGCACACGACGGTCACGTCCGCCGGGCCGCCGGCGGCGGTGACGGCGTCGCGCAGGGCGATCGGGTCGCGGGCGTCGGCGATCACGACCTCGTCGGCGATGGCCGCGTCCGCGAGCAGCTGGCGCTCGTCCTCGAACGGGACGACCCCGACGGTGCGCTTGGCGCCGGCGTCCTTGGCGGCGGCCAGGCTGAGCGAGCCTGACTTGCCGGCGCCACCGATCACCGCGACGACGGGTGCCCCGGAAGTCGACACGTACTGCTCGACGATCCGCTTGGTCAGGGCGGGCGCGCCGCAGACGTCCATCACGGCGAGGCTGAGGCCGCTGGGCAGGTCGTCGGGGATGACCGCGGCGATCGAGCGGCCGAAGAGGACGGCGTACCCGTCGGCGGGGACCTGCTCGGAGCGGCCGTCCCATCCCTCGAGCCCGTCCTCGATGACGAGTGGGGTCAGGGTGAGGGAGACCAGGGTGGCGACGCGATCGCCGGCCTTGAGGCCCAGGGGCGACTCTGGCCCGACCTCCTCGACGGTGCCGACCAGCATGCCGCCGGAGCCGGTCTCGGGGTTCTGCATCTTGCCGCGCGCCTTGATGATCTCCAGGACCTCGCGGCGTACGGCGTCTCCGTCGCGCCCGTCCCTTGTCTCGTGCTTGCTTTCGAGCTGGCGGAACGACGCGGCGTCGAGGTTGAGACGCTCCACGCGGATGCGGACCTCGTCGGGCCACAGCTCCTTGCGGGTGTCGAGCCGCTGGGCGGCCTGCGGCAACACGCTGTGTCCGGCTCTGTCGTCGTCCAGGACGCGGTGCAACCCGGTCGGATCGCTGGCACGCACGGGAAGGCTCCTCGCAGATTGGTGAATGGCAGGACAAAGTCCGGTCAGACTTTGGACAGACCGGAGATCCTCCACCTACAGTGGCACAGTGAGTATTGAATCGTCCATTGGGCTCGAGACCGACCAGCCGTACCCCTATCGACGGGTCGAGCTGGTCGAACCGGACTGGACGCGCTTCCCCGGCTGGAAGGACGTCACCACCGAGGAGTGGGAGTCCGTCCAGTGGCAGCGCGCCCACTGCGTGAAGAACGTCAAGCAGCTCCGCGAGCTCCTCGGCGACCTGGTCGACGACCGGTTCTACGCCGACCTCGAGCGCGACCAGGCCGAGCGCGCCACCATGTCGATGCTGATCCCGCCGCAGATGATGAACACGATGGCGCCGGCCGTGTCCCCCGCCGGCCCGGGCTCGCTGACCGACGCGTTCTACGCCGACCCGATCCGCCAGTACATGATCCCGGTGTTCAGCGACCGCCGTACGGACTGGGCCTCGCACCCGCACGCCACGCGCGACTCGCTGCACGAGCACGACATGTGGGTGGCCGAGGGGCTGACCCACCGGTACCCGACCAAGGTGCTCGCCGAGCTGCTGCCGACGTGCCCGCAGTACTGCGGCCACTGCACCCGCATGGACCTGGTGGGCAACTCCACGCCGGTCATCGAGAAGCTCAAGTTCGTCGCCAAGCCGAACGACCGGCTCGAGTCGATGATGGACTACCTGCGTCGTACGCCGCAGGTGCGCGACGTGGTCGTGTCCGGCGGCGACGTGGCCAACATGCCGTGGGCTCGCCTCGAGGCCTGGCTGACCTCGCTGCTCGAGGTCGAGAACATCCGCGACATCCGGCTGGCGACCAAGGCCCTGATGGGTCTCCCCCAGCACTGGCTCCAGGACGACGTGGTCGAGGGCATGTCTCGGGTTTCGTCGATCGCCCGCTCGAGGGGCGTGTCCATCGCGATCCACACCCACGTCAACCACGCGCAGTCCGTGACCCCGCTCGTGGCGAAGGCGGCCCGGACCATGCTGGACACCGGCATCCGCGACGTACGCAACCAGGGTGTCATCCTCAACGGCGTCAACGCCGACCCCCACGCACTCCTCGACCTCTGCTTCGCGTTGCTCGATGGCGCGCAGATCATGCCGTACTACTTCTACATGTGCGACATGATCCCGTTCTCGGAGCACTGGCGGATCTCGGTCGCCGACGCCCAGAAGCTCCAGCACGCGATCATGGGGTACCTCCCCGGCTTCGCCACTCCGCGCATCGTCTGCGACGTCCCCTTCGTCGGGAAGCGCTGGGTCCACCAGATCGCCGACTACGACCGCGAGCGCGGCATCTCCTACTGGACCAAGAACTACCGCACCTCCATCGAGGCCACCGACCCCGAGGCGCTCTCGCGGACCTACGAGTACTACGACCCGATCCACACCCTCCCCGTCGCCGGCCAGGAGTGGTGGCAGCAGCACGGCAACCTCGACGAGTCCGCCCTCAAGGCCGCCGAGGTCGCCGAGGCGAGCCGCCGCACCGCCGCCCTCCAGGCCTACTG
>CAWAIZ010000022.1:0-15048 GCA_963782155.1 uncultured Actinomycetota bacterium | reverse complement strand
CGCCCCGGACATCGCCCGGCTCGCCGTCTCGAGACTCTTCTGCAGCTCGTCGGGCTCAGCCCCTCCTCGAGGAGGGCGTCGTCACGACGGCGCCGTGGCCGGGCCGTGGCCGACTCGGACTCGACAACCCGTTCGTGGTGGCCGGCTACGGCGGCCGGCTCTGGGCCGTCGACTTCCTCGGCACCGACGTGGTCACCTTCGACCCCACGACGTTCGAGTGACCTGGCTCAGGCTCCTTCGGGAGCGCTCTGCTCGTTGTGGCTCTGGTTGACCACGACGGTGTGCGCGTACGGCGCGCTGATGCCCTCGGCGTCGAAGCGGGACTTGATCCGGGCCCGCATCTCGCGCGCGACCCGCCACTGCTCGAGGGGCGCCGTCTTGAGCGTCACGCGCATGGTGATCGCGTCGGCGGTGACGGCCTCGATGCCCCACACCTCGGGCTGCTCGATGATCACGTGGTCGTAGTCGTCGTCGCGCCACAGGTCCTCGGCGACCTCCTGCAGGACGCGGCGAACGCGCGTCATGTCCTCCCGGTAGGGGATGCTCACGTCGAGCACGGTGCGGGCCCAGTTCTGGCTCTGGTTGCCGACGCGGAGGATCTCGCCGTTGCGCACGTACCAGACCGTGCCGTTGACGTCGCGCAGCCGCGTGACGCGCAGGCTGACGGCCTCGACGGTGCCGCTCGCCGCGCCGAGGTCGACGGAGTCGCCCACGCCGAGCTGGTCCTCGAAGATCATGAAGATGCCGGCCAGGAAGTCCTTGACCAGGTTCTGGGCACCGAACCCGAGCGCGACGCCGACGATGCCGGCGCTGGCGATGATCGGGCCGATCTCGTAGTCGAGCTCGGCCAGGGCCATGGTGACCACCACCGCGATCACCACGCCGGTGATGATGCTCTTGAGCAGGTCGCCCATCGTGCGCGCCCGCTGCATCCGGCGGCTGCGCGCGCTCTCGCCGTTCTCGGTCTGGCTGCGACCCACGGTCATCTTGTTGAGGCGGTCGGGCAGGACCCCGTCCTCGGCCTTGCGCACGATCCGGTCCACGACCCGTTGCAGCAGCCACCGGGCGACCAGGCCGATGAGGGCGATCGTCACGATGGCCAGCGGCTTGCCGATCACCAGGCCGGCGATCTCGGCCAGCTTGTCGTTGTTGGTCCAGTTGAGGACGCGCTCGCAGGTGTTCTCGTCGGGCAGGCAGGGGTCGGCTGCCACGGCAACGGTCAGGGGGACCATGGCGCCACGGTATCGACGCCCGGATGGCGATAGTCTCAGGCCCGTGAAGAGCCTCGTCCGGTGCCTCGCCGTGATCACCGTCGCCGTGGCGCTGCCGCTCACGTACGCCGGTGCCGCCAGCGCCGACGTACCCGAGCGGTGGAGCGACCCCGACGACGTCTCCCTCCTGCACGCACTGCTCGTCCTGGGCGGCGTACCGCTGGCCGTGACCGTGGTGCTCGCGCTGGCGGTGTACCTGCCGTCCGTGGTCCGCGGCGAGTCGGTCGCCCCGGCGGGTGCGCGAGCCGACGACGAGTGGTTCGGCGGCCGGCGCGACGCTGGCAGGGCCCTGGAGTCCGGGAAGTCGGACACCAGCTCGGACGAGACAGGTGGGGCCAGTGGCAGCTGGTGACTTCTCCGCGGGGGAGCGGTTCGAGATCGACCGGGCGATCCGCGCGGCCGAGCAGACGAGCCGGTTCGAGTTCTCCGTCTTCGTCGGTCATGCCGGCGACCACCCCCGGGCACACGCCAGGGGCCTGCACGCCGCCCTCGTCGCGCCCACGCACTCCGTGCTGGTCATGGTCGACCCCGTCGCGCGGGTGATCGAGGTGGTCACCGGCGCGGTCGTCAGGCGAACGCTGACCGACCACGAGGTCCAGCTCGCCATTCTGGAGATGCAGTCCGGCTTCGCCGCCGGCGACCTCGTCGGCGGCCTCAAGCGCGGGATCACCATGCTCGCCTCGCACGCCCGGGCGCCGCAGACCCTGCACGCCGAGTAGCGCTCAGCCGCGGGGGACGACCTCGAACTGCGCCATCATCCCGTGGTCCTCGTGGTTGAGCATGTGGCAGTGCACCATGAAGAGCCCGGGATAGTCGGTGAAGGTGGCCGCCACGTCGACGGTCTCGCCCGGGTCGAGCCGCCAGGTGTCCTCGTAGCCGCGCTCCCACGGGGGCGGGCGCTTGCCGTTGCGGCTGATGGTCCGCCACTGCTCCTCGTGCAGGTGCACGTAGTGCGTCATGTCGCTGGTGTTGCGCAGCCGCCAGCGTTCTGTGGTGCCCTGGCGCACCCGGTGGTCCACGCGGCTCGGGTCGAACATCTTGCCGTTGACCGACCAGAACGAGCCGTGACCCTCCTTGGTCAGGCCGAAGGTCCAGACCTTCGCGACCTTGTCCGGCACGTGCAGCGCCGCCACGGGCCGCAGGCGGTCGGGCACGCGTGAGTGCTGGTGGGACCGGCCCCGGACCCGGAACTGCATGATCGCCGCCGACCGCGACCCGGTCCCGTCGGAGCCGTCGGTGCGGGGCACGGTGGACAAGATGACGTCCTCGTCCTGCAGCCCCCTGAAGTCGACCACGACGTCGGCGCGCTGCGCCGGACCGAGGAGGACATCCTTGCGTGTCACGCTCCTGGGCAGCAGCCCGTTGCCGGTGCCGACCTGGACGAACGGCCGTCCGTCGGAGAGCGCGAGGTCGTAGGCGGAGAACGTGGAGGCGTTGAGGACGCGCAGCCGGTACCTGGCCGGTTCGACGGTGAGGTACGGCGCGAACCGCCCGTTGACGAGGATCCGCTGGCCCACGGTGGCGTCGTTCGGCGGCGCCTGGGGTCCGGTCATCCACGCGTGCATCTCGCCACTCGGGAAGGGGTCGGTCAGCTGGTTGTCCGCCGTGAAGCTGCGGTCGGTCAGGTGCAGCGGAACGTCGTACGCGCCGCGCGGCAGGTCGAGCCGGCGCTCGCGCCGGTCCGTCACCAGGAACATCCCCTGGAGGCCGCGCCAGTTGTTCCGGGCGGTCCGGTCCATCCGGTGGTCGTGGTAGAAGCGGAACGCGGCCGGGGCCGGCTTCCCGGCCTCGGTCAGCGGGTAGGTGTAGGTCCGGCGGTCCCCGTGGCCGATCAGGAAGCGGGTGGGTTGACCGTCGTCGGCCGACGACTGGTGGCCACCGTGCTGATGCACCGTCATCGCCCCCGCGACCGGCGGCAGGTCGTTGACGAAGGTGACCCTCGTGGTCGAGCCGGTCGGGCGCTTGATCGTCGGCCCGGGGAAGGAGCCGCCGTACGTCCACATCCACGTCTTCGGACCGGTCGGCATGACCCGGACCTTCGCCCGGCGCATGGGGATGGTGATGTTGCGGCCGGTCAGCACCTTCGGGACGTGCAGCGCCTGCTCGAACTTCGGCGGCGGCGGCACGACGCCGCCCTTGCCGGTCACCACGAGCGTGCCGCGCATGTTGGGGTGGATCGAGCAGTAGAAGGAGTACCTGCCGGCGGCCAGGGTGGCGGGGACGACCAGCGTGTTGGTCTGCCGCGGCCCGATCGAGACGTCGAAGAGCGGGTCGCCCTCGCCGTCGACGGCGACCGAGGTGACCGTGTGCGCCATCGAGTCCTTGTTCACGACCTTGAGCACGCCCCCCTGCTCGAGGGTCACCGACGATGGCGAGAAGCCGCTCAGGATGCCGCCGGCCTTGATCGTGATCGTGGCCGTGCTCGCCTGTGCCGTGGCGGTCGCGGCGGCCGCTCCTGAGAGCTGGGGCGCCGGCATCACGCCCGGGAGGTGGGCGGCGCCGCCGAAGGCGACCGTGACGACGACGGCCATCGCCAGTCGCCGGCCCCCCGTCAACGCCACGGACAGAGTCTGCGTCACTCCCCGGTCTTGGCGCCAGATCTATTTCCCACGCCGCGGGTGCGGACGAGCGCGACCGCGCCGAGGGCCAGGCCCAACAGCCCGGCGACCAAGCCCGCGACGGCGAGACCCGTGGCGGAGTCCGCGTCGTCGGGGACCCCCGCGGAGGCGGCCGCCGTCACCTCGAAGGCCGGCGCCGGATGCTCGAGGTCGTCCTCGGACTGGCCGTCGGCGGGCACCTCGGTCCACGCCGCCGAACCCTCCTCGCAGGTCTGGATCGTCGGGAAGGCGAGGGTCTGCCCGGCGGCGTCCTCGGGGATCTGCAGGGAGAGCGCGAAGGTGTCCCGCTGTCCGTCGGGGAGCGGCGTGCGGGCGGTGTAGACGACCTGGCTGACTCCCTCGGTGACCTCGTCGCCGTCGTCGGCGACGATCGGGTCCTCGAGCTTCGAGGAGACCACCTCGAGGTCGTAGAACGCGTTGCGGGTCGGGGTCACCTCGGTGATGCCGTCGGGGATCTTGATGGCCACCACCGTGGTGGGCGATCCTCCACAGCCGTGCGGCACGCTGACGGTGACGACGGCGAAGGCACCCGCGGCCGTCTCCGAGGCCGTGACCGTGACGTGCGCGGACGCGGGTCCAGCGACGGCCAAGGGCAGCACGAGAACCAGAACCAGGACAGCGAGGACGCGGCGCATAACCGCCATACTGGCCGACGATGCGTGCGATCAGGTGGGCGACGTGCGCGGCCCTCGTGCTGCTGGTCGTCGTGGGCCCCATGGTGGTCGGGGCGGCGCCGGCGGCGGCGCACGCCGAGCTCGTCGACACCGACCCAGCGCAGGGTGCTGTGCTGGACGAGGTGCCCGACATCGTCCGGCTGACCTTCAGCGAGCACGTGCGGCAGGTCCCCGACGGGATCCACGTCGTCGACGCGGACGGCGACGAGCTCGCGACCACGGCGACCACCAGCGACCAGGACCTGTTGGTCAGCATCGAGGACGAGGCCACCGAGGGCACGGTCGTGGTGGCGTGGCGGGTCGTCTCCGCGGACGGGCACCCGATCGCGGGCAGCCTCAGCTTCTCCGTCCGTGCGCCGACAGGACCGGCTACCGGGCTCGAGACGGCCGGCGCTCCGCGCTCGGTGGAGGTAGCGCTGAGCGTGTCGCGCTGGCCGGCGTACGCCGGTCTGCTGCTCGCCGTCGGACTCGTCTGGTTCCTGGCTTTCCTGCTGCCTCCGCAGCTCGACGGTCGGGCCGAGGTGCTCCGGCGACTACGGCGGCTGGCTCGCGTGGCCGCAGTCGTGTCGGCGGCCTCGTGGCTGGCCGGGTTGCTGCTCGACGCCCTGTACGTGCGGGGCACCGGCTTCGGGACCTTGTTGGACGGGGCGACCCTCGGCTCCCTACCGCGCCGGGAGCTCGTGGCCACGGGGGTGATCGTGGTGGCAATCGCCGTGGCCGTGCTCGCTCGCGGAGCGGTCGCCTCGTTGTCGGCCCTGGGCGCTCTGGTGCCGGTCGCCTTGGTGGGTCACTCCGTCGCCATGGCGCACGCGCGTCTCAACGTGCTCGTCGACGGCTTCCACCTCGTCGCGGCCGCGACCTGGCTGGGCGGTCTCGTGGGCCTGGTCGTGCTGATGCGGGGGACCTCCAGTCGCTCGGACGTCGCGACGCACGCCGTACAGAGCTTCTCGACCGCGGCCGCCTCCGTGCTCGCGGTACTCGTCCTCGCCGGCTCCGTCCTTGCCTGGCAGCTCGTCGGCAGCTGGCCGGGACTGGTCGAGTCCGGGTACGGGCGGGTGCTGGTCGCCAAGGTCGCGCTCGTCGCCGCCGCCGTCGCGATCGCGGCGTACAACCGGCGTCGGCTCGTACCACGGGCGGCGACCGAGCGGCGGACCCTGGTGCGCACGCTCAGCGCCGAGGCGACGCTTCTCGTCTCGGTGGTGCTCGTCACCGGCTTCCTCGTCCAGCAGGACCCACCGGGCCACCTCGGCCGCGAGGTTCCGCCGGCCGCCACGCCGATCACGGGGCGTGCTGACCTCGGCGGTCTCCGGGCGACGGTGACGCTGGACCCGGCCATCGTGGGCAGCAACTCGGTCACCGTCGAGATCGACAACAGCGCCGGCGTGCCCGCCGAGCTGTTCACCGCGCCGCAGCTCCGCGTGCTGGGCGAGGACGCTGACGTCGGAGACGTCATCGTCGAGCCGGTCTCGCTCGGCGTCTACCGCGGCACGGTCCGGCTCCCGCTGGCGGGCACCTGGCGCTTCCAGGTCTCGGTGCGCGTCGACGAGTTCACCAACCCCGTCGCCACCGTGGCGCTCGAGGTCGGCTGACGGTCAGCCTTATGCTCAGCCTCCGCTCACGCCTGTGCTCAGCCCTGGGCGTCCTTCACCTGCGCCCGCAGCGCACGCGCGACGTCGTCGCGACCCTCGCGGACGTAGCGCTTGGCGCCCGGGTTGGCCGGGGACGACTCGAGCCAGGCGTCGATCCGGTCGAGCATCTCCTGGCCGGCCAGCGGGTTCGGGAACGCGTACTCCAGTGCGGTGGACGCCTTGTGGGTGCCGAGGCGCTCCCAGATGTCGTCGGCCGCCTCGAGGTACTTCTCGAGGTACGGCGCGAGCACGTCCTCCTGGCCGAAGCGCATGAACGCCCCGCAGATCGAGCGGTGGGTCTCGTTCGGCACGTTCTCCTGCACCGTCGCCTGGTCCCACGCCTCGGCCTTGGCTTCGGCCGTCGGGCGCGACGCCAGCGCGGCCGCGGCGTGCTCCTGGCCGGAGATCGTGTTGTCCCGCTTGAGCTCCTCGGCGATCTCGTCCGCGCCGTACCGGCCGTTGCGGGCCAGGCTCGTGACGAGCGACCAGCGCAGGTCGGTGTCGACCGCCAGTCCCTCGACCACGAGGCTGCCGTCGAGCAGACCCTGGAGGTCGTCGAGCGCCGCGTCGTTGTGGGCCGCTCCGGCGTAGGTCCGGGCGAAGGTGAGCTGGTGGTCGCTGCCGGCCTCCGCCTCCATCAGCAGGTCCCGGACGCCGGACTCCCAGCGGTCGAGCAGAGCGGTCCGGTTCTCCGGAGCGGAGAAGGCGTGCGCCGCCGCGGCGGCGTACCCCGGGATGCGGGAGCTGCCGAAGGCGTCGGTCTCCGAGCCGACATTGCGCAGCACCAGCTCGACGAAGTCGGTGGCCGTCATCTCGGCGTCGCGCGTCATGTCCCAGGCGGCGCCCCAGCACAGGGCGCGGGCCAGGGAGTCGTCGAGGCGGGCCAGGCCGCCGACGACGGTCGCGAGCGAGCGCTCGTCGAGGCGGATCTTGGCGTAGGTGAGGTCCCAGTCGTTGAGCAGCAGCAGGTCCGGTTGGGCCTCACCGACGAGCTCGTCCAGGGCGGTCAGCTCGCCCTCGATGTCGACCTCGACGTGGTGGCGACGGACCAGGTGGCCGTTCTCCTCGTCGTACAGGCCGACGCCGATGCGGTGCCGGCGGAGGGTCGGGTACCCCGCGGCCGCCGTCTGGCGCACGGAGATCGATGAGTACGCGCCGTCGGCGTCGAGCTCGAACTCCGGGGACAGCGTGTTCACGCCGGAGGTCTGCAGCCACTCCTTGGCCCACGAGTCGAGCTCACGGCCCGACGACCTCTCGAGCGCGGTGAGCAGGTCGGTGAACTCGGAGTTGGCGTAGGCGTGGTCGTGGAAGTACTGACGGAGCCCGGTGAGGAAGGCGTCCAGCCCGACCCACGCCACCAGCTGCTTGAGCACCGAGGCGCCCTTGGCGTAGGTGATGCCGTCGAAGTTGACCTCGACGGCCTGGAGGTCGTGGTTGTCGGCCGCGATCGGATGGGTCGAGGGGAGCTGGTCCTGGCGCAGGGCCCAGTTCTTGCGGGCGTTGGTGAAGCCGGTCCACGACTCGGTGAACTCGGTGTTCTCGACGGCCGCGTGGTAGCAAGCCCACTCGGCGAACGACTCGTTGAGCCAGAGGTCGTCCCACCACTTCATGGTCACCAGGTCCCCGAACCACATGTGTGCCATCTCGTGCAGGATCACCGAGGCCCGGAACTCGTAGAACGAGCCGTCCTGGCGGCTGCGGGGGAGGTACTCGTCACGGAGCGTCACCGCGCCGGCGTTCTCCATCGCGCCCATGTTGTACTCCGGCACGTACAGCTGGTCGTACTTCTCGAAGGGGTACGGGTGACCGAAGGCCTCCTCGAAGAACTCGAAACCCTCCTTCGTGATCTTCACGACGGCGTCGCTGTCGAGGTGGTCCACCAGGCTCTGGCGGCAGTAGTGGCCGAGCGGGATGGTGCCGTTCTTGCCCTCGTAGCTGTCGAACACCGCGTGGTACTCACCGGCGATCAGGGCGGTGATGTAGGTCGAGATCGGCTTGGTGGCCGGGAACCGCCAGACCGACTTCGCCGGGTCGTCGAGCGCGTCGGGCGCGGGCGTCGGGGCGTTGGAGACCACCACCCAGTCCGACGGCGCGGTCACGGTGAACGTGAACGGCGACTTCAGGTCGGGCTGCTCGAAGGTCGCGAACACGCGGCGGGCATCCGGCACCTCGAACTGGCTGTAGAGGTAGATCTTGCCGTCGGCCGGGTCGACGAACCGGTGCAGGCCCTCGCCGGTGTGGCTGTAGGGCAGCTCGCAGTGCACCCGCAGCTCGTTGTCGGCCTGCAGGTTGTCGAGGCGGATCCGGCTGTCGCGGTAGACGTCGAACTCGTCGAGCTTCTCGCCGTTGAGGACGACCTCGTGGATGGTCGCGCCGACCAGGTCGGCGAACGTGCTGGCACCGGTCTCGGAGCAGGTGAAACGGAGCACGGTCGTGCTCGCGAAGACCTTGTCGGAGATGGTGAGGTCGAGGTCGACGGTGTACGACTCGACCGAGAGGAGCTCGGCGCGGGTCTGCGCCTCCTCGCGGGTCAGGTTGGTTCCAGGCATGCCTGGCATCCTGCCATTCGAGACGATCGGGAACAGCATCGATGTCGGGGCCCGTTACCGACTCATGACCTCTCTCTCGGAAACTGCGGTAGTTGATAACGATTCGGCACGGGCGGGCGCGGACTTCTGGTTCGACCCTCGCTGTCCGTTCGCCTGGATCACCTCCCGATGGATCCTCGAGGTCGAGCGGGTGCGCGACGTCGACGTGACCTGGCACGTGATGAGCCTGAGCTACCTCAACGAGAAGAAGGACGTCTCCGAGGACTACCGGCGCGGGCTCGCGGACGGCTGGGGCCCGGTCCGCGTGCTGATGGCGGCGCAGGAGCACGTCGGCCCGCAGGCCCTGCTCCCGCTCTACACCGCGATGGGCGAGCACATCCACACGCAGGGCGAGGGCTCGAACCGAGAGTCGATCGCCGCAGCCATCCGGGATGCCGGGCAGGCGGCCGGGCTCATCGACGCGTGGGACGACGCGTCGTACGACGAGGCGATCAAGAAATCCCACCACGCCGGCATGGACCAGGTCGGCGACGACGTGGGTACGCCGACGATCGCCTTCGACGGGGCCGCGTTCTTCGGCCCGGTGCTCTCCAGCATCCCCCGCGGCGAGGACGCCGGCCGGATCTGGGACGCCAGCGTGACGCTCTCGTCCTACCCCGAGTTCTCCGAGCTCAAGCGCGCTCGGAACCGCAAGCTGGACTTCTCGTAACCGTCCCCATCCGCTGGTCGAGCCCGCGAGCGCCACCGAGCGGTGTCGGGACCCCTTGAGCGCGTTCCGGGGTTTCGACACGGCCTCGCCCAGCGGCTCGGCCGGCTCGACCAGCGGTAACTCGCTGGACCTACCTCAATAGGCTCACCCCATGACGCATGTCCTCTCCGCCGTCGCCTGGCCGTACGCCAACGGCCCGCGCCACATCGGCCACGTGGCCGGTTTCGGCGTGCCCTCCGACGTCTTCAGCAGGTACATGCGGATGGCCGGCCACGACGTGCTCATGGTCTCCGGGACCGACGAGCACGGGACGCCGATCCTGGTCGCCGCCGACCAGGAGGGCGTGACCGCGCGCGAGCTCGCCGACAAGAACAACTCGGTGATCGTGCACGACCTCGTCGACCTGGGGCTTTCCTACGACCTGTTCACGCGCACGACTACGGGCAACCACTACAAGGTGGTGCAGGAGCTGTTCCAGCACGTGCACCGCAACGGGTACCTCGTGGAGCAGACGACGTTCGGCGCGATCAGCCCGTCGACCGGCCGCACCCTGCCCGACCGCTACATCGAGGGCACCTGCCCGATCTGCGGGTACCTCGACGCGCGCGGTGACCAGTGCGACAACTGCGGCAACCAGCTCGACCCGACCGACCTGATCAACCCGCGCTCGAAGATCAACGGCGAGACGCCGGAGTTCGTCGAGACCCAGCACTTCTTCCTCGACCTGCCCGCGCTCGCCGACGCACTGACGGAGTACCTGAAGGGTCGCGAGGCGTCCGGCACCTGGCGGCCGAACGTCATCAAGTTCTCGATGAACCTCGTCGAGGACCTGAGGCCCCGCGCGATGACGCGCGACATCGACTGGGGCATCCCGGTGCCGATCGAGGGCTGGCGCGAGCAGCCGACCAAGCGGCTGTACGTCTGGTTCGACGCCGTGATCGGCTACCTGTCCGCCTCGATCGAGTGGGCGCGGCGGCTCGGCGAGCCGGAACGTTGGCGCGACTGGTGGAACGACACTGGTGACGGAGAAGGGGCGCTCTCCTACTACTTCATGGGCAAGGACAACATCGTCTTCCACGCCCAGATCTGGCCGGCCGAGCTGCTCGCCTACAACGGCGAGGGGTCGCGCGGCGGCGCGCCGGGGGACTACGGGCGGCTGAACCTGCCCACCGAGGTCGTCTCCAGCGAGTTCATGACGATGGAGAGCAAGCAGTTCTCCACCAGCCGCGGCCACGTGATCCTGGTCGGTGACTTCCTGGCCCGCTACCAGCCGGACGCCTTGCGGTACTTCATCTGCGCCGCCGGCCCGGAGACCTCCGACGCGGACTTCACCTGGGCCGACTTCGTGCAGCGCACGAACTCCGAGCTGGTCGCCGGCTGGGGCAACCTGGTCAACCGCACGGCGACGATGATCGCCAAGAGCTTCGGCGAGATCCCGGCCGCGGGCGGCTTGGAGCCGGTCGACGAGGCCCTGCTGGACGCCGTACGTGCCGGATTCGACACCGTGGGCGACCTCATCGGCCGGCACCGCCAGCGCGCCGCGGTCGCCGAGGCGATGAGGGTGGTGGGCGAGGTGAACAAGTACCTCACCGCCACCGAGCCCTACAAGATGAAGGGCGACGACGAGCGCGAGCGGCTCGGCACCGTGCTGCACGTCGCGGCGCAGTGCGTGCTCGACTGCAACACAATGCTGTCTCCGTTCCTGCCGCACTCGTCGTCGAAGGTGTGGCAGGCGCTCGGCGGCGAGGGCGAGTTCCAGCCGATGCCGCGGATCGAGTACGTCGAGGAGCTCGACCCCGACGAGGGTGCCGGCCTGCTGACCTACCCGGTCATCACCGGCGACTACACGCCGACGCCGCGCTGGGAGTCGCGTCCGGTGACGGTCGGGGCCCAGGTCGACAAGCCGACGCCGATCTTCACCAAGCTCGACCCGTCCGTGGTCGAGGAGGAGCGCGCCCGGCTGGCCGCCCCATGAAAGTCCTGGTGGTGGGGGCGTCCGGTCGCCTCGGCTCGGCGGTCGTCGCCGCCCTGGCCGACCGGCACGAGGTGGTGTCCGCGTCGCGGTCCGGCGAGCACTTCGTCGACCTCACCAACCCGGCCTCCATCGCGGGCCTGTACTCCGCGGTCGGGCCGGTGGACGCCGTCGCGTGCACGGCCGGCAAGACGCCGTACGGCGCCCTGGCCGAGCTCACCTCGGACCAGTGGCTGACCGGGGTACGGGACAAGCTGCTCGGCCAGGTCGAGCTGGTCCGCCTCGGGATGGACCACGTCACCGACGGCGGTTCCTTCACGCTCGTGTCGGGGATCCTGTCCGAGCAGCCGGTGCCCACCAGCCCGATCGCCTCGACCGTCGACGGCGGCGTGGACGCCTTCGTCCGGTCGGCCGCCATCGAGCTGCCGCGCGGCCTCCGCATCAACGCCGTGAGCGCGACGGTGTTCGAGGAGGCCTGGGACGCCTACGGTTCGATGTTCCCCGGCGCCACCCCGATCCCGGTCGCCGAGGCCGCCGCGGCGTACGCCGCCTCGATCGAGGGCGACGAGACCGGCCGGGTCTACGCGGTCGGGTACTGAGAAGCCTGCATCTTCCGGTGGTCGAGGTGCGAAGGCCGTCAAGGCCGTGAAGGCCTGAGCCTCGAAACCACTCGGCGAGAAGGTGGTTTCGAGGCTCGTCGCTGGCGCTCCTCGCACCTCAACCACCGAAGGGTGGTTTCGAGGCTCGTCGCTGGCGCTCCTCGCACCTCAACCACCGAAGGGTGGTTTCGAGGCTCGTCGCTGGCGCTCCTCGCACCTCAACCACCGAAGGGTGGTTTCGAGGCTCGTCGCTGGCGCTCCTCGCACCTCGACCACGGAAGGGTGGTTTCGAGGCTCGTCGCTGGCGCTCCTCGCACCTCGACCACCGAAGGGCGTCAGCCGAGCGTGTCCAGCAGCGCCCAGGTCTCGCGCACCAGGTCGGCCTCGGTGAGGTCGAGGGTCGCGGGGAGCAGCCGCTTGGTGAGCTGGTCGGCGTCGCCGCCGTCGTAAACCTTCTCGTAGGCCCTCCCGAGCTCGAGCACCTTCGGCACGCCGTAGGCGTCGGCGAGGTACGTGACGGCCGCTCGTGCGATGACGTAGTCGGCCTGTGGGTCCAGACCCCACTTGGCGGTGGTGGGGAGGGCGCGCCGGAGGCCGTCGAGGTACGCCGCGTCGGCGCCTGCGGGGCCGGCCGCGAAGGGGAGGGGCTGGGTGGCGACGTAGTCGGCGAGCCCCTCGGAGAGCCAGGTCGGCCAGGCCCCGGCATGCCGGAACATCAGGAAGTGCGTGAGCTCGTGCTTGAGCACGAACTCGTTGTCGGCGTAGTCGTCGACGGCCTCAGGGTTGACCTTGATCCGCAGGCCGCCGAGCCTCGTGGCGTCGCCGTCCGCGCCCAGGGCGAAGACCGGGAACGTCACCGCCGCGGCCTCGCTGTCGTCGAGGGTGTTCATCATCCGCACCGACCCGGACGTGGTCGCGTCGACCATCACGTCGTACCTCGCCGGGATGCCGAGCACCTCCGCGTCCTCGCGGATGTCGTTCGCGACCGCCCCGGCGAGACCCCGGAGGGCGTCGTGGTCGTCGCGGTCGACCACGACCAGGAGGTCGTCCTCCCGCGAGGCGGCGATGGGTACGCCGCCCCAGGGTCGCGACTGCGGCTCCTCGCCCTCGGGGTAGTCGCCCGGCGCGGTCTCGGCGCCGAGCAACCAGCCGCCGTCGCGCCTGACGAACGTGTTCTCGAGAACGTTGCCGACAGGAGCCCTGTCGACGCCTGTCAGCCGGACCGCCTCGATGACCGACGGCCGGAACAGCGGGTCGCCCCCCTTCACCTCGGCCGGGGAGAGCCCCGCCGCGTCGTCGACGAGGTAGTCCACGGACGACACGGGTAGCTCGGCCAGGTTGTCGAAGAGCGTGCGCTGCTGGGCCACGAAGCCGTCGTCCGTGGGGTCGACCGTCGCCAGGAACGCGTCCTCGTCACCGTCGACGAGCGCCTTCGCCCGGGCATCCAGCAGGTCCCGGATCTCGCTGCGGTCCTGCTCGGTCGGCTGGTACGGCCCGTCGGCCTCCGGGGAGACTGTCGCGGGCCGGGAGTCCTCGTCGGACGCGGGGGAGGAGCCGTTTCCCGACGAGCAGGACCCGACCAACCCGACCAGCACCGCCGTCGCGAGCACCACCGCACATCCCCGAGCCCGGATCATGAGGGGAGGGTACGAGCAGGCGGTCCGGACCGGACAGCCTCGGTCGGCGCGCATCCCTAGACTCCTGCCTCATGCGCGTCCACCTCGGCTGCGACCACGCCGGCCTCGACCTCAAGGCCCACCTGGTGGCCTGGCTCACCGAGCACGGCTACGAGCCGGTCGACCACGGGCCTCACCTGTACGACGCCCGGGACGACTACCCCGTCTTCTGCCTCCGCGCCGCGTCGGCGGTCGCGGCGGAGCCCGGCAGCCTCGGCGTGGTCATCGGCGGGTCGGGCAACGGCGAGCAGATGGCGGCCAACAAGGTGGCCGGCATCCGCAGCGCGCTCGTCTGGTCGGAGGAGACCGCGGCGCTGGCCCGTCAGCACAACGACGCCCAGGTCATCGCCGTCGGCGGACGGATGCACACCGTCGAGGAGATGACCCGGTTCGTGGAGATCTTCCTGACCACGCCCTTCAGCGAGGAGGAGCGGCACGCCCGCCGGATCGGCATGCTCAGCGACTACGAACGCACCGGAGAGCTGCCCCCGCTGCCGCCGTCAGCACAGCAGCATGCCTGAGGGGCACACTCTCCACCGGTTGGCCCGAGAGATCGACAGCGCTTTCGCCGGGCGCCGGGTCGCCGTCGCCAGCCCGCAGGGGAGGTTCGCCGAGTCCGCAGCCCTCCTCGACGGTGCCCTGCTCCTCGGCGCGGAGGCCGTGGGGAAGCACCTGTTCTGCGAGTTCGCCGGCGATCGGGTGCTACACGTCCACCTCGGCCTGATCGGCCGGTTCGACGTGCACACGGCGGTCGCTCAGGCCCCGCCGCCGGTCGGCGAGGTCCGGTTGCGGCTCGCCACTGCGGACGCGTACGCCGACCTCCGCGGCGCCATCGTCTGCGAGCTGGTGGCCACCGAGCGCCGTACTGCCCTCATCGACCGCCTCGGCCCGGACCCGCTGCGTGAGGATGCGGACCCCGGGCGCTCGTGGGCGAGGATCGCCCGCAGCCAGCGGCCGATCGGCGACCTGCTGCTCGACCAGGAGGTGATCGCCGGCGTGGGGAACGTCTACCGCGCCGAGGTGCTGTTCCGGCACCGCATGCACCCGCTCCGGCCCGGCCGCACCCTGCGGGTGGGCCAGTGGCGAAGCATGTGGGAGGACCTGGTCGTCCTGATGAACGAGGGGGTCAAGACCGGCACCATCGACACCGTCCGGCCCGCGCACACGCCGGAGGCGATGGGGCGCGCGGCTCGCGAGGACGACCACGGCGGAGAGGTCTACGTCTACCGGCGTACGGGCCTGCCCTGCCTGGTCTGTGGCACCCGGATCAGCACCGAGGTGCTGCACGGGAGGAACCTGTTCTGGTGTACGCATTGTCAGCCGCGGTTCAGGTCGCGCGCCGTACAGTGAGC
>CAWAIZ010000021.1:0-261414 GCA_963782155.1 uncultured Actinomycetota bacterium | reverse complement strand
ATGGCGGCCTCGGTGCCGCCGGCGAGCACGATGTCGGCTCTGCCGAGGCGGATCTGGTCCAGGGCGAGCGAGATGCCCTCGTTGCCGGACGCACAGGCCGAGACGGGCGTGTTGGCGGCGCCCCGGGCACCGAAGAGCAGGCTCACGTTGGCTGCGGGTGCGTTGGGCATCAGCATCGGCACCGCGAGCGGGGACACGCGGCGCGGCCCCTTGTCACGCAGGAGGTCGTAGTTGTCGAGGAGCGTGGTCACGCCGCCGATGCCGGAGGCGATGGCGACGCCGAGGCGGTCCTTGTCGATGTCGGCGTCCTCGAGGCCGGAGTCCTTCCAAGCCTCCATGGCCGCCACGACGGCGAACTGGGAGGTCCTGTCGAGGCGTCGGGCCTTGACCCGCTCGATGATCTCGGTCGGTTCGACGGCCACCCGGGCCGCGATCTTGACCGGCATCTGCTCGGCCCAGTCCTCGGTCAGGTGACGCACGCCGGACTGGCCCTTGATCATCGCCTCCCAGGTGGACGCGACGTCCCCGCCCAAGGGGGAGGTGGTGCCGAGGCCGGTGACGACGACTCGCTTCGCAGGCATGGTGAATCCTTTGGAACTCGGTGGTGCTGGTTGCTGGTGGACAAGCTGTGAGGGCCGACCCGGTCGGGCCGGCCCACCACGTCGATCAGCCTTGTGCGCGCTCGATGAACGCCACGGCGTCGCCGACGGTCTTGAGGTTCTTGACCTCGTCGTCGGGGATGGAGACGCCGAACTTCTCCTCGCACGCGACGACGACCTCGACCATGGACAGGGAGTCGACGTCGAGGTCCTCGACGAACGCCTTGTCGAGCTGGACGTCGTCGGCGTCGACGCCGGCGACCTCGTTGACGATCTCGGCGAGGTCGGCGCGGATCTCTTCGGTGGTGGCCATCTGTTGTGTCTCTCCTGTGGTGGTTGGGTGCTGCTAGGGAACTGTGACGACCTGCGCGGCGTACGCGAGGCCGGCGCCGAAGGCGATGAAGAGGGCGACGTCGCCCGACTTGGCCTCACCCTCGGCGATCATGCGGTCGAGGGCGAGCGGGATCGACGCCGCCGAGGTGTTGCCCTGCTGGGCGATGTCGCGGGCGATCTTGACCCGCTCGGGGAGCTTCATGGAGCGCGCCATCGCGTCGATGATGCGCATGTTGGCCTGGTGCGGCACGAAAACGTCGAGCTCGTCGATCGAGACGCCGGCGCGGTCGAGGGCCTGCTGGGCCGTCTTGGCCATCGTGAACGACGCCCATCGGAACACCGGGTTGCCCTGCATGGTCAGGTGGGGCAGCACGCCGGAGCCGGGCTTCTCGTCGGTGCCGACCACGTCGCGCCAGTCTTCCTTCTGGCGGATCAGGTCGAACTGCTCGCCGTCGGAGCCCCACACGACCGGGCCGATGCCGGGAGTGTCGCTCGGGCCGATCACTGCCGCGCCGGCGCCGTCGGCGAAGATGAACGCCGTGCCCCGGTCCTCGATGTCGGTCAGGTCGGAGAGCCGCTCGACGCCGATCACGAGGGCGTAGCCCGCGCTGCCTCCGCGCACCAGGTCGCTGGCCATGGCCACCCCGTGGCAGAAGCCGGCGCAGGCGGCGGAGATGTCGAACGCCGCAGCCTGGTCGGTGCCGAGCTCGTAGGCGATCGCCGTGGCGATCGCGGGCGTCTGCAGCAGGTGCGTGACCGTGGCGACGATGACGAGGTCGATCTGGCGGGCGTCGACGCCGGCGTGCTCGAGGGCCGCCCGCGACGCCGCGACCGACATCAGCTGCACGGTCTCCTCGGGCGTGGCCCAGCGGCGCTGCTTGATGCCGGAGCGCTGCTGGATCCACTCGTCGCTGGAGTCGATGCGGTCGACGATCTCGGCGTTCGGGATCACCCGGGACGGTCGGTAGGTGCCGATGCCGAGGATGGCGGTGTGCGGGCTCCCGGGAGCCTCCTGGATCGGTGACATCACAAACCAACTTCCGGGTGCAGGCGCAACAGGGGTTGACCGGGCGAGACGAGGTCGCCGTCCTCGACGAGCCACTCCACGACCACGCCGCCGTGGGCGGCGGTGATGGTGGTGCTCGCGCGGGTACTGGCCACCTCGCCGATCGTGGCGCCGGGCTCGAAGGCCTCGGCTCCGGCGGCGCTCTCGGCGCGGTGGAAGGTGCCCTTGCCCGGGGACACGACCATCCGCCAGGTCGGTGAGGTCTCGATCTGGGAGGCCTCGCCGTGGCGAGCGCAGAAGGCGCGGGCGTCGTCGAGCTGGTCGGGGGTCTTGAGCGCGAAGGTGTCCACGCCCTTGAGAGCCCGCTTGGCGATGCCGGTCAGGGTGCCGGCCGGTGGCATCTCCAGGATGCCGGTGACGCCGAGGTCCGTCATGGCCTCCATGCAGAGGTCCCATCGGACGGGGTTGGCGATCTGCCCGACCATCCGAGCGAGGAGGTCGCGCCCGTCGTGGACGATCTGGCCGTCGCGGTTGGAGATCACCGGCGTCCGCGGGTCGTGGGTGGAGACCGACTTGGCCAGCTGCGCGAGGTGACCGACGGCCGGCGCCATGTGCTCGGTGTGGAAGGCCCCGGCCACACTCAGCGGTACGAGGCGCGCCTTGGGCGGCGGGTCGTCGGCGAACGCGGCGAGCTGCTCGTTCGTACCTGCCGCGACGATCTGGCCGGGTCCGTTGTCGTTCGCGGGAGTCAGCCCGTGCTTGTCGATGGCCGCGAGCACCTCGTCACGGTCGCCGCCGAGCACGGCCGTCATGCCGGTCGGTGCGATGGCGGCCGCATCGGCCATCGCCTTGCCACGCTCACGGACCAGCACCATGGCCTGCTCGGCGGTGATCGCCCGGGCGCCGGCGGCCGCGGTCAGCTCCCCGACGGAGTGGCCGGCGACCGCGCCGATCTGCTGGAACACGTCGGCCGGGTGGGGGAACAGCTCCAGGGCGGCGATCAGGCCGGTGGCGACCAGCAGCGGCTGGGCGATCTGGGTCTCGCGGATCGTCTCGGCGTCGGCCTCGGTGCCGTAGTGGGCGAGATCGATCCCCGCGACCGTGGACAACCAGCCGAAACGGGTGGCGAACGTCGAGTCCTCCAGCCAGGGGGCGAGGAAGCCGGGGGTCTGGGCACCCTGACCGGGCGCGACGATGACGAGCACTACTCCACTGTGCCGTGTCCGGGGTCCCGGCTCACGTCCGGCGGGCACGAATCTCGCGGGGCGAGAATTGTAGGGTTCCTACAAACAGGGCGCGACGAGGTCGCGGACGCGCACCGAGCGGGTCACGAGGGTGCGGAACCGGTCCAGCTTCGCGGCCGCGTCGTTACCAGGACCTGACGCTCGTCGGGCTCACTCGCGGCCCGACTGCCGGCCCAGGACCAGCGCGATCTCGAGGGTGAACGCCTCGCGGGGGTCGGTGGGGCTGTGGCCGGTGAGGTCGGCGACCTGGCGCAGGCGGTACCTCACGGTGTTCGGGTGGCAGAACAGGGCGCGGGCGCTGGCCTCCAGGGAGCGTCCGCTCGCGAAGTACGCCGCCAGCGTCTCCACCAGGGTGTCCCGACCACCTACGAGCGGGAGGTACACCTCGTCGACCAGGTGCCGCCGCGCGTGGCCGTCCCCCGCCAGGGCGCGTTCGGGCAGCAGGTCGTCGGCGCGGACCGGGCGCGGGGCGTCCGGCCAGCCGGTGGCGGCCCGGTGCGCGGACGTGGCGCTGCGAGCGCTGACGTGGGCGTGCCCGAGGTCCTCCACGACGGGTCCGGCCACGACCGGACCGGGACCGAAGAAGCCGAGCACGTGCTGTGCGGCCTTCTCGGCGTCGCTCACGCCGCCCAGGAGCACGACCAGGCGGTCGCCCTGAGTGGCGCAGAGGGCGTCCATCCCGGCGGCCCGGGCCGCGCGGCGTACCTCGTCGAACAGGTCCCCGCCCCGGCGTTCGGGCTGCACCGAACCGAGTACGACGGTCACGGCCCCGCGGTCTGCCCAGCCCAGCGCGCTGGCGCGCGAGAGCATGGTCTCGTCGGCCTCGGCACGGAGCACCGAGTCGACGACGAGGGCCTCGAGACGGGCGTCCCAGGCGCCGCGTACCTCGGCGGCACGGGCGTACACCTCGGCGGTGGCGAAGGCGACCTCACGGCCGTAGCGCAGCACCGCGCTGAGCACGTCGTGGGCGTCCTCGGGGTCGAGCACGCCGTCGAGGTTGGACTCGACGACCTCGATGCCGAGCCGGACGAGGTCGACGGTCTGCTGGAGGCTGATCACGCCGGCCAGGGCCCTCGGCGCGGCCCCGAACACCTGCGCGGCCACCGCGGACCCGTCGAGCTCCGGGTGCCGCAGCTCGTCGGCGTACCAGTCGATGAAGCTCTTGATGCCGGCCTGCACGATCAGCGACACCCAAGAGCGGTCCTCGGCGCTGAGCTCGCGGAACCAGGGCATCTCGTCGTCCATGCGTGCCATCGCGGTGGTGCTCAGGCTGCCGGTGGCGCGATGGAGGTCGCGGACGGCGCGGGCGCGGTGATCCGGGCCGGACGGTGGGCCGGATGATGGGCCGGGGACGGCCCGGACGGCGCGATCTGGCACGAATCGAGCGTAGGGGAGGGCGGTTCGGGTACCAACCGACCACCAACGGGTACCTGTTCTGATTGAATCGTCAGTGAACATCTGCCGAGGAGGCCGTGTTGCCGCCAAGCCGTGACCACGCGCATCACGAGGTCCAGTACCTCACCATCCACGGTCACCGCCGCGCCTTCGTGCGGACCGGATCCGGCCCGGCGATGCTCCTGTTGCACGGACTCGGCGCGGACCACACCACGTGGGACCGGGTGATCGACCAGCTCGCCAGGCGGTACACCGTGATCGCGCCCGACCTGCTCGGGCACGGGGAGTCGGCGAAGCCGCGGGCGGACTACACGCTCGGCGGGTACGCCAACGGCATGCGTGACCTCCTCACGGTGCTCGGCATCGACAAGGTGACCCTGGTGGGGCACTCCTTCGGCGGCGGCGTGGCGATGCAGTTCGCCTACCAGTTCCCCGAGCGGACCGAGCGCCTCGTACTCGTCGGCTCGGGTGGGTTGGGCCCCGAGGTCACCCCGGTGATCCGGGCGATCACCACGCCAGGCTTCGAGTACGTCATGGGACCGCTCACCCTCCCCGGCGTACGCCACGTGGCTGCCGCCGCGATGCGGGCCTTGAAACGGACGGGGATCAAGGAGTTCCGGGACTTCGACGAGGTCGCGGCGATCTACGAGACGTTCCGCGCGTACGACGCCCGCTCGGCCATCGCACACGTCACGCGGGCCGTCGTGGACTGGCGTGGCCAGGTCGTCACCATGGCCGACCGCGCGTACCTCACCGAGGCGATGCCGCTGTGCGTCATCTGGGGCGAGGACGACCGGGTGATCCCCGCCTCGCACGCCGCTCTGGCCGCCGAGCTCGCCCCGGGTGCCCGGGTCGAGGTGATCTCCAACGCCGGCCACTTCCCGCACAAGGACCACCCCGAACGGTTCGTGCGCATCGTCAACGACTTCGTTCGGAAGTCCCAGCCCGCGACGTACTCGCGCGCCCGGTTCCGCAACCTGCTTCGCGAGGGCCGCGTGCCCGCGGGAGCCACGGAACAGCCGGTCGACCTCGCAACCGTGACCCCGATCCGCTAGCAGACCCGCTGGTCGAGCCGGGCGACGCCACAGTCCCGTGCCGAGACCGCGCTACAGGTCGCTAACCTCTCACCGGGTCTCGTGACGGCGCGCCTCGAGCGCGCCGCGTCGCTGCTCGACCACCGACGATCGGGTCCGCTGGCGCGTCCCCGATCACGCCGTCGCCGCCCTCCTGCTTGACGCCGCGTACGGCGGTGGGGTCGGTGATGCGGTAGTGGTCGATGGCCTTCTGGACGGTGTCCTTGCCGACCACGCCTTCCTCGGCGAGGGCGGCGAGGGACTGGACGACGACGGACTCGGCGTCGATCTTGAAGAAGCGGCGGGCGGCCGCACGCGTGTCGGCGAAGCCGAAGCCGTCGGCGCCGAGGGCGTGGTAGCGCTGCGGTAGCCACGGCGAGATCTGCTGCTGGACGGCCTTCATGTAGTCGCTGACGGCGACGACCGGGCCGGGAGCGCTGCCGAGCTTGCGGGTCACGAACGGGACGCGGGGCGTCTCGGTCGGGTTCAGCAGGTTCCACTCCTCGACTGCCAACGCCTCGCGGGAGAGCTCGTTCCACGACGTGACCGACCAGATGTCGGCGGCGACGCCCCAGTCGGTGGCCAGCAGCTGCTGGGCCTTGGCGATCCAGGCGTACCCCACCCCGCTGGCGAGCAGCTGGACGCGCGGCGCGTCGTGCGGCAGGTCCGAGGACGGCGCGCCGACGTGGTGGATGCCTCCGAGCAGGCCCTCGAGGTCGAGGTCCTCGGGCTCGGCGGGCTGCACAGCGGGCTCGTTGTAGACCGTCAGGTAGAAGATGACGTCCTCGCCGTGCGGGTGCGCGTCGGTGGAGCCGTACATCCGGTCGAGGCCGTTGCGCACGATGTGTGCGACCTCGTAGGCGAACGCCGGGTCGTAGTGCACGACGGCCGGGTTGGTCAGCGCGAGCAGCGGCGAGTGCCCGTCGGCGTGCTGGAGGCCCTCGCCGGTCAGTGTCGTGCGGCCGGCGGTCGCACCGATGAGGAAACCGCGCGCCAGCTGGTCGGCCATCGCCCAGATCGAGTCGCCGGTCCGCTGGAAGCCGAACATCGAGTAGAAGATGTAGAACGGGATCATCGGCTCGCCGTGGGTCGAGTACGACGAACCGGCGGCCGTCGCCGAGGCCACGCAGCCCGCTTCGGAGATGCCCTCGTGCAGCATCTGGCCCGAGGTCGACTCCTTGTAGGCCATCAACAGCTGCCGGTCCACGGCCTCGTAGGTCTGGCCGGCCGGGTTGTAGATCTTGGCCGTCGAGAACATCGAGTCCATGCCGAACGTGCGGTACTCGTCCGGCGCGATCGGCACGATGCGCTTGCCGATCGACTCGTCCTTCATGAGGTCCTTGAGCAGCCGGACGAAGGCCATCGTGGTGGCGATGGCCTGCTTGCCGGAGCCGGCCCGCAGCTCGTCGTACATCTCCTTGCCCGGCAGCGTGATCCGGGCAGGCTGGACCCGGCGCATGGGCACACCACCGCCGAGCGCGCGGCGGCGCTCGCGGAGGTACGCGAGGACGTCGCTGTCCTCGCCGGGGTGGTAGAACGGCGCGGAGCCGTCGGCGTTGTAGGCGTCGTCGATCTCCTGGTCGGAGATCGGCAGCTCGAGCCGGTCGCGGAACGCCTTCAGCGTGGGGGCGTTGAGCTTCTTCATCTGGTGGGTGGCGTTCTTGCCCTCCAGAGCGTCGATGGTCCAGCCCTTCACGGTGTGGGCGAGGATCACCGTCGGCTGGCCGACGTGGTTGGCGGCGGCCTGGAACGCGGCGTACACCTTGCGGTAGTCGTGGCCGCCACGAGGCAGCAGCTCGATGTCGCGGTCGGTGAGGTGCTCGACCATCTTCTTCAGCCGGTTGTCCGGGCCGAAGAAGTGTTCGCGGATGTAGGCGCCGTCCTCGACGGAGTAGGTCTGGAAGTCGCCGTCGGGCGTGCGGTTCATCTGGTTGACCAGCACGCCGTCGACGTCCTTGGCGAGCAGGGCGTCCCACTCGCGGCCCCAGATCACCTTGATGACGTTCCAGCCGGCGCCGCGGAAGTTGGCCTCGAGCTCCTGGATGATCTTCCCGTTGCCGGTGACCGGGCCGTCGAGCTGCTGGAGGTTGCAGTTGATGACCCAGGTGAGGTTGTCCAGCTCCTCGCGGGCCGCGAGCCGGATCGCGCCGAGCGACTCGGGCTCGCCCATCTCGCCGTCGCCCAGGAATGCGTAGACGTGCTGCTGGCTGGTGTCCTTGATCGAGCGGTTGTGCAGGTAGCGGTTGAAGCGCGCCTGGTAGATCGAGTTGAGCGCCGCGAGGCCCATGGAGACCGTCGGGAACTCCCAGAAGTCCGGCATCAGGCGGGGGTGGGGGTACGACGAGAGACCCTGGCCAGGTCCGTGCTGGACCTCCTGGCGGAACCGGCCGAGCTGCTGGGCGTCGAGCCGCTTCATCAGGTACGCGCGGGCGTAGATGCCCGGTGCCGCGTGACCCTGGATGAACAGCTGGTCGCCGCCGCCCGGGTGCTCCTTGCCGCGGAAGAAGTGGTTGTACCCGACCTCGTAGAGGCTGGCGGCCGAAGCGTACGTCGCGATGTGGCCGCCGACCTCGAGGCCCTTGCGGTTCGCCGACGAGACCATCACCGCGGCGTTCCACCGGATGAGGCGACGTACCTGCCGCTCCATCTCCTCATCGCCGGGGAACCAGGGCTCGCGCTCCGGTGGGATGGAGTTGATGTAGTCGGTGCTGCGCAGGGCGGGGACGCCGACCTGCTGCTCCCGGGCCCGCTCCAGCAGGCGCAGCATCAGGTAGCGCGCGCGCTCGCGTCCGCGCTCGTCGACCATGGCGTCGAAGGAGTCGACCCACTCCTGGGTCTCCTCGGGGTCGATGTCGGGGAGCTGGGTGGGCAGACCCTCGTGGATCACGGGGCGGGAGGTGCTGTCGGAACTGTTGGCCGGACTCACCCCGTCATCGTTGCACGCACCCCAGGAGCGCGGAATCCACCCACGGGTGAGTGGCCAGCAGGTGATCGGCAGCCGGCTGCGGTCCCGCGTCGGCTTGCACTGGCGCGTCAACTCCGGTGGACTACTCCTCACCTGCGGCTCACCAAGGGTCGCCGGGCGACCTGAGAGCGAGGAGACCGTGAGTGCCACCGCGGGGAGCGGGTCCACCCAGCAGCACGGGACCGCTCCGGCCAATGACGCAGCCAACCCCATTGCCACCCGGCTCGGGCTCACCGCGGGCATGGTCGTCCAGGAGCTCGGCTGGGACAACGACACCGATGACGACGTCCGCGTCGCCATCGAGGACACCATCGACGCCGACATGGTCGACGGCGACTACGGCAACGTTGTCGACGCGGTCGTGCTCTGGTGGCGCGACGACGACGGCGACCTGGTCGACGGCCTGGTCGACGCGCTGACCGATCTGGTGGGCGGCGGCTCGATCTGGCTGCTCACCCCGAAGGTCGGCCGTCCTGGCGCCGTGGACGCCGCCGACATCGCCGAGGCCGCACCGATCGCGGGCCTGGCCCAGACGACGACCGCAGCGGTCAGCAAGGACTGGATGGCCAGCCAGCTGGTCGCCCCCAAGACGCGCCAGTGAAGGACCAGTGACCCCCGGGAGGGACGATGGTCGCGTGACCTCTCGGTTCCCGACCGCGCTCTCGTCCGTCCTGGCGCCCCTGATGAGGCCCGTGATGAGGCCCGTCATGACCACCGCGACCAACGGCGGTACGGCGGCCAAGGTGCTGGTCCGCGCCGGGGTGCTCCGGCCGTTGCTGCCCTCGCAGCTGCTCACCGTCGGCAGAGTGCTGGCGAAGTGGGGCACGGGGCCTGCCGGCGGGTTCCACGCGTGCGCCGTGCTCGACCCGGACCGCGAGGGCATCGTGGACGAGCGAGGCTCGACGACCTGGGGCGAGATGCACCGGCGCAGCAACGCGCTCGCCCGGGCCCTGGCCGAGCGGGGAGTGGGCGAGGGCGACGCGGTCGCGATCATGTGCCGCAACCACCGCGGCTTCGCCGACGCCACCGTGGGCGTGGCCAAGCTCGGTGCCGACCTCTTGTACCTCAACACGGCCTTCGCCGGCCCCCAGCTCGTCGATGTCCTGGAGCGCGAGCGGCCGAAGGCCGTGATCCACGACGAGGAGTTCACCGGCCTGCTGGCGGACGCCGAGATCGAGCAGCGGCTGCTCGCCTGGACCGACACCGACCCCGACGATGACGGGAAGGTCGACGGGATCGAGACCCTCGACCGCCTCATCGAGCGGTACCCCGACGCCGACCTCACCCCGCCCGACCGGCACGCGCGGATCGTCATCCTCACCTCGGGGACCACCGGGGCGCCCAAGGGCGCACCCCGCACCGAGGCCGGCATCGGTGCGGCCGTGTCGCTGTTGTCCCGGATCCCGCTGAGGTACGGGATGCGCACCCACGTGGCCGCCCCGCTCTTCCACACGTGGGGTTTCGCGCACTACATGCTCGCCGCGCTGATGGGGTCGACCGTGGTGCTGCGTCGCCGCTTCGACCCGGAGGACTGCCTGGCGGCCATCCAGGACGAGCACTGTGAGGCGGTCGCGGTGATCCCCGTGATGCTCCAGCGCATCATGGCGCTGCCACATGACGTCAAGGACCGCTACGACCTCACGCGGGTCGAGGTGGTGGCTGCGTCCGGCTCGGCCCTGCCCGGCGACCTAGCCCTGGAGTGGATGGACCAGTACGGCGACAACCTCTACAACCTCTACGGCTCGACCGAGGTGGCCTACGCCTCGGTGGCCGACCCCACCGACCTCCGCGAGGCGCCCTCGAGCGCCGGCCGGCCGCCGTACGCCACCGTCGTCAAGATCCTCGACGAGGAGGGCCGGCAAGTCCCCGACGGGGAGCCCGGGCGCATCTTCGTCGGCAACGGGATGCTGTTCGAGGGGTACACCGGTGGCGGCCACAAGGAGGTCCGCGACGGGCTGATGTCGTCGGGCGACGTGGGCCGGATCGGGCCCGACGGGCGGCTGTACGTCGAGGGCCGCGACGACGAGATGATCGTCTCCGGCGGCGAGAACGTCTTCCCCGCCGAGGTCGAGGACTGCCTGGCCCGGCACGAGCGGGTCCTGGAGGCCGCGGCCGTGGGGGTCGACGACTCGGACTACGGCAAGCGGCTGCGCGCCTTCGTGGTCGCCAGCTCCCCGGGCGGCTCGGACGGGCCGTCCGAGGACGACCTGAAGGAATGGGTCCGGCAGAGCCTCGCCCGGTACAAGGTGCCGCGCGAGATCGTGTTCCTGGACGAGCTGCCCCGGAACGCCACCGGGAAGGTGCTCAAGCGAGAACTGATGGAGTGGCAATGACAGGCGAATCGGTTGGCCTGACGATCGGTGGACCGGCGCCGGACTTCACGCTGCGCGACCAGTTCGGGCAGGACGTGACGCTGTCGTCGTACGTCGGGCACAAGGCCGTGCTCCTCGTGTTCTACCCGTACGCCTTCTCCAACGTCTGCACCGGCGAGATGTCGCAGATCCGGCGGCGGCTGGACGAGTTCATGAGCTTCGACTCGGAGGTAC
This sequence comes from uncultured Actinomycetota bacterium, assembly GCA_963782155.1. Lineage (GTDB taxonomy): Bacteria > Actinomycetota > Actinomycetes > Propionibacteriales > Nocardioidaceae > Nocardioides. Next base: position 250,253 of record CAWAIZ010000021.1, on the reverse strand, counting down.
TCGCGATCTCGTGCGACCCGACGCACGCGCTGCGGGCGTTCGCCGACCACGACGGGCTCAACTTCCCGCTGCTCTCGGACTTCTGGCCGCACGGCGAGGTGACCCAGCAGTACGACGTCTTCGACGAGGCCAAGGGGCGACCGCGGCGGTCGTCGTACGTCGTGGACAAGGCCGGCCGGCTCCGCTGGGCGGTCCACAACCCCACCTCGATCGGCCGTGACCTGGACGAACACCTCCGCCAGCTGCACCACGTCGCCGACGAGGTCGCGTAGCGTTTCCGGGAGCCGTCTAGACCGCTTGGACCAATTTTCAACGATTCGCGTGTGGGGGCTTGGTCGGGGCTTGCGTCGCCGGTTACTGTTCTACCTGTCGAACCGCTGGTGACCCGAGACGCCAGCGGTTCGACTTTTTTGCGCCCTCGATCGGGACGAGCCTGCGAGTCCCGGTCGAGTGAGGCGCAAAGATTGAGGATTCTCGGCGCACGCGAGCCTGCGAGCGGGCGCGAGCCGTCTCGAAATCTCGGTGAGCGGTCTACGGCCCGATCCCACCGCCTCGTTCCGACGTCTCGTGACAGGTGCTAGCGCGCCTTCCGCAGACTTTCGGGAGCTCCGAGCGCAGCAGACGGCCCCCGGACCGAAGTCCGAGGGCCGTGTCACTCCGGGAGGGGGGCTACCGGAGGACCGGGTTCTTCGTGACCAGCTCGGACCGGGACCAGGCGCGGCCGAGGCCCCAGGTGTTGCCGGCCGAGAAGGCGGCGAGGACGACCATGCTGATCGCGCCGAGGATGTGGTCGTCGAGGAACGGGTGGTTCTCGGGAGGCAGGACGACGGTCCACATCATCAGGTAGAGGACGAAGCCGGCCGCGGCCGCGATGCGCATCCCGATGCCCAGGGTGAGAGCGAGGCCGATGCCGAGCAGGGCCAGCATGAACAGGGTGTCGGCCCAGACGGTGCCGCCGATGCTGTTGTAGAAGGCCTTGAAGGGGCCGTCGGCGCCGAACTTGAGGAACCCCTCGGTGGGGCTGCCGCCGTTGATCCAGGCAGCAGGGCCGAAGCGGTCGAGGGTGCCGTCCTGGCCGTAGCCGGTGTGGAAGCCCAGGGCCAGCAGCTTGTCGAGGAAGGCCCACAGGAAGGTCAGCCCGAAGCCGATCCGGAGCAGGGCCAGCGCACGGTGACCCAGGGTGATGCTGGTCTGCGAGTTCTCGATGGTGGGCGTCGCGGTGGAGTCTGCGTGCCGGTGGATGACGGTCATCCTGAAGACCTCCTTCGGTCGTATCTCTTGGTGGTGACACCAGCCTCACCGAACGCAGCAGGCCCGGTCAGAGGACACAGTCACCGCCCGACCGGGCCCTTGGTCCCGAGTGGTCAGGGCAGCAGGACCTGGTCGAGCGGTCGCCGGCTCGTCGCCACCAGCTGGCTCCGGCTGATCGCCTGCCAGCCCACCCGCACGAGCAGGAGCGGCACGGCGAGCCCGCCGAGAACCGCGTGACGCAGCGCCGCACGGGTCTCCTCGATCGCGAGCACGTGGCTGAGGGGCACGACGGAAAGACCCGTGCGGACGGCGTCCAGCCACAGGGCGCTCAGCCCCTCGCCGGCGCGCAGCCAGGCCTCGCGGGAGTCGTCCTCGGCGTACAGGACCACCAGCCCGTCACTGCCCTCCACGTCGCGGCCGTCGTCCGCGGTGGCGCCGACCTCACGGTCCTGGAGCTGCTGGGCGCGGCTGACCAGGAGCTCGACGCGGAACCGCTCACCGACGTCGGTCAGCGCGACCGCGCCAACGCCGTGCGCCCGGGCGATCGCGGTCAGTGCTGCCAGCCGCTCGTGAGGCACCGGCCACGACGTGAAGCGCCGACGGTCGGTACGCCGGTCCCGCAGGGCCGCCAGCTCGCCGGCCGCGCTGCGTGGCGGCCTGGTCGGACTCAGCCGTACCTCGGCCAGCAGCGCGGGCGCGCCGGCGTCGGGGAACCGTCGTACGTCGCTCGCCCACCCCATCGCGCTGGCCGCCACCTGCACGTGGTGCAGCGCGGCACCGCAGCTGATCACCAGCCCTCGCCCGGCCGGGTCGGCCACGGACGGGCGGCGGTGGTGGTCGGCGTACAGGTTCATCCCGTCGGGCCGCAGCCGCCACGCCCAGGGCTGCGTGTTGTCCACGCTCGGCGCCCGGCAGGCGAGCTCGACCAGCTGCCGCCCGGTGCGCTCGGGCACCGAGGTCGCGGTCGGGGCCAGGGTCATGGGGTCCACAGTGCCCCGCGAGCGTGCCGACCAGCAGGGACGAAGGTCCCTCGTGGCCGGGACGCATCGACCGGTTCGGCGGGTGGGCGGCGGGTAGCGTGGGGGACATGACGATCCGCGTGTTCTTGCTCGACGACCACGAGATCGTTCGCCGCGGCATCAAGGAGCTCCTCGAGGGCGAGCCCGACATCGAGGTCGTGGGGGAGTCCGGCCTGGCCGAGGAGGCCACTCGTCGCATCCCCGCCCTGCGGCCAGACGTGGCGATCCTGGACGCGCGCCTGCCCGACGGCTCGGGCATCGACGTCTGCCGCGAGGTCCGCTCCCAGGACCCGACCATCAAGGCGCTGATCCTGACGTCGTACGACGACGACGAGGCGCTGTTCGCCGCGATCATGGCCGGCGCCGCCGGGTACACGCTCAAGCAGGTGAAGGGCAACGACCTGGTCGAGACCGTGCGCCGGGTGGCCGCAGGCCAGTCGATGCTCGACCCGTCGGTGACCGCGCAGGTGCTCGACCGGGTGCGCAACGGCCCGCCGGTCGACAAGGACCGGGCGAAGCTCACCGACCAGGAGCAGAAGATCCTCGACCTCATCGGCGAGGGGCTGACCAACCGCCAGATCGCCGAACGACTGTTCCTGGCCGAGAAGACCGTGAAGAACTATGCGTCCTCGATGTTCGCCAAGCTCGGGCTGACCAGCCGCACGCAGGCCGCGATCTTCGCGACCAAGCACAAGCCGTGACGCTAGCCTGCCCCGCGGAGGCGATGTGGTCGAGGACGGGCAGGAAGCGGGCCGCGAGGAGCGGCTGGGGCTGCTGCTCGACGCCGTCGTCACGATCGCCGCGGGGCTGAGCCTCGACAGTGTGCTGCAGAGGATCGTGGTCATCGCCGGCGAGCTGGTCGACGCCCGCTACGCCGCACTCGGGGTGCTCTCCGAGGCTCCCGACCGCCGGCTGCGCACGTTCGTCCACCACGGCATGCCCGAGGGCCTGGTTGACGAGATCGGACACCTGCCGCGCGGGCACGGCGTGCTGGGGCTGCTCATCGACCACCCGGAACCGTTGCGGCTGCACGACATCAACGAGCACCCCGCGGCGTCCGGCTTTCCCGACCACCATCCGCCGATGTCGTCGTTCCTGGGCGTGCCGGTGCGGATCCGGGACCGCGTGTTCGGCAACCTCTATCTCACCGAGAAGGCGGGCGGCGGAGACTTCACACCGGGCGACGAGGAGATCGTCATCGCGCTCGCGGCGACGGCCGGCGTCGCGATCGAGAACGCCCGCCTGTACGACGAGGGGGCACGTCGGCAGCGTTGGCTCGCCGCGATGGCGGAGATCACCGCCCTCCTGACGGCCGGCGACCCCGGAGCCGATGCCGTGCAGACGATCGCGGACCGGGCCCGCGAGGTGGCCGGCGCCGACGTGGCCTGGATCGTGGTCGGCCAGGACAGGACCTCCCTCGAGCTGAGGGCGACCTCGGGCGCGAAGGCCGATCCCGGTGACATGAAGGCGCTGTTGTTGGACCGTTCGCTCGCTGGAGTCGTGGTCGAGACCGGGGCAACGGTGGCCGTCGACGACATCGCCACGGACCCACGGGCCCTCGACGTCTCGCGGGTCTTCGGCTGGCCGAGCCTCGGTCCGGCGGTGGTGGTGCCGTTGAGGTCGGAGGTGCAGGTGGACGGCGCGCTGGCCCTGGCCTGGAGCCGTGAACGGGCCGAGGAGTACTACTCGCTCGACCCAGCCCTGGCGGCCAGCTTCGCCGAGCACGCGACCTTGGCCCTCCAGATCGTTGGCGCCCGTGAGGACCGGCTGCGACTGGCGATGCTGGAGGACCGCGACCGGATCGGCCGCGAGCTGCACGACGTGGTGATCCAACGGCTGTTCGCCGTCGGGCTCGGACTGCAGGGGACCTCCCGGCTGGTCGACCGCCCCGACGTCGCGGCCCGCCTCGACCAGGCCGTCGACGACCTGGACGCGACCATCAAGGACATCCGCCGCTCGATCTTCGCGCTGGCCAGCACGGACGCCTCCCACGACATCCAGGCCGAGGTGACGCGGCTGGTGGACCGGGCCGCGGGCACGCTCAAGTTCCGGCCGACCCTGCGCTTCGAGGGCCCGGTGCGGACGCTGGTCGGCGACGACCTGGCGCCCGACCTGCTGGCAGTCCTCGGCGAGGCGCTGTCCAACGCCAGCCGGCACGCAGAGGCCCGGACCGTCGAGGTCGTCGTCAGCGCCGGCGACCACATCGTGCTCCGGGTGGCCGACGACGGCCGAGGCCTCGACGGCCAGGTGCACGAGAGCGGGTTGCGCAACATGCGCGAGCGGGCCGAGCGACGCGGTGGCGCGTTCGTGGTGGAGTCGGCCCGCGGCGAGGGCACCACCCTCACGTGGAGCGTGCCCGCGAGCTGACCTGGGTCGTCAGCTCGCCTGCCAGGGCGTGACCCCACGCCGCGGCCCGGTCGAGCTCTCCGTCCACCAGCGGTCCCCGGATGTCGGACACGAGGAAGGCCTCGGGGGGGCCCAGGACGATCAGGCCCCGGCGACGTGCCATGCGGACGGCGCGGGGTCCGGCGGCCGCGGGCAGGCGGCGTACTTTCGAGACGCGCGTGTCGAAGACCGCCGCGACCGGGCAGTGCCGCGGGTCCTGCGGCAGCACGGACGTCAGCCACTCGCGCAGCCCCCTGGTCGCTCGCTCGGGTGCCGCGCCCTGGCGGACCGCGTCCGCACGGGTGCCCGGCCGGCTGAGCGAGAACGCGTGCGTCGGGGCGCCGAGGACCACGAGGTCCAGGTCGGCGAGCAGGTCGACCGGTGCCGCGACCACGTCGACCACCACCGTGTCGACGCCCCCGTCCGCGAGACCCCCGGCCACGGCCCGGCCGACCTGCTCGGTATTGCCGAACATCGACTCCACGACGACGAGAGCGGTGGGGCGACGCTCGAGCTCCTCTTGACTTGCCATGGCTCCAGGCTCTCCCGGACACCGGGCGGCGAGCAGGGCTGCATGTCCCGGCCGCGAGGGTCCTTGGTCCCGAACGGTGTGGACCGTTCGCCCTGCCGCCGGGGCGTTGTCGGCCGGATGCTGGCGGTAGCGGGACTTCCGCCGTTCACGTGAGGAGCTCGACATGAACACCCTGCGCAGAGGCAGCATCGTCGTCGGTGTCGACGAGTCGGCACTCGCCGGCCAGGCCGTCCGGTGGGCGGCCGAACAGGCGTCCCTGGAGGGGTGCTCTGTCAGGCTGGTGCGGGCGGTGCTGCCCGTGCCCCCGGGCCGGAGTGACTACACGGCCGTCGTCCAGCCCGGGACACTCACCTCCCTGCGCCTGCACAGCGAGGAGCTGCTCACCCAGGCGCACGAGCTCGTGCATCGAGTGGCACCCGGGGTCGAGGTGGAGGAGCGGCTCGAGGTCACCCACCCGCAAACGCTCCTGCTCGACGTGGCGAGCCAGGCGCACCTGGTCGTCCTCGGCTCGCGGGGGCGTGGCCCGGCGCTGAGCCACCTGCTGGGGTCCGTCGGCGTCGGCGTCGTACGCCACGCCACGTGCCCGGTCGTCGTGCACCGTCCGGGCCACCCCGGCTTGGTACGGGACGGCGTCGTCGTCGCGGTCGACGCGACGCAGGACGCGATCGCGGTGCTCGAGTTCGCGTTCCGCCAGGCCAGCCTCCGTCGGCTGCCGCTCCGCATCGTCCACTACGTCGTGGACACGAGGCCCGCGCTGGTGGGCGCGTCCGCGGCCGGCGGTGACGCCGAGCCGGTCCAGGAGGATCGGTTGGCCGTGGCGGAGGCGATGGCCGGCCTCGGCGAGCGGTACCCGGACGTCCGGACGAGCGTCCGAACTGCCCGAGGCCTTCCCGAGCTGGAAGTCGCGCGGGCGGCGAGCCGGGCCGACCTCCTGGTCGTCGGCACCCATCAGCGGGGCCCGGTCGGAAGGTTGCTGTTCGGCTCGGTCTCCACGAGCGTCCTCGAGCACGCGACGTGCCCCGTCGCCGTCGTACCCATGAGGTCGTCATGACCGTCACGAGGACCGGCGAGCTGGACGTGCGCACCTGTCGTGAGCTGCTCGCGCGGGGCGAGGTAGGTCGGGTGGCCGTCTGCACGCCGGAGGGCCCACAGATCCTGCCCGTCACCTACGCGGTCGACGGCACGTCGGTGGTCTTCCGGACGGCACCGTACGGCGTCCTCGGACGGCACGCGTGGCACGGCCGGATCGCTTTCGAGGTCGACGAGATCGACGTCGCGACCCGGTCGGGCTGGAGCGTCGTGGCCACGGGTGCGGGCGAGCTCGTCGAGGAGCCCGGCGAGCTGGCTGGGTTGCGGGCCTTCAACAACCCACAGCCGTGGGCGTCGGGGTCCCGGCTCCTGTACGTGCGGCTCGTCTGGAGCTCCTTGACGGGCCGCCGGGTCCGGGCCGGCGCCTGAAGCCTCAGAGAGCTCGCAGGAGTGGCAGCACGTCGCGGCCGAACGTCGTGAGGAAGCCATGCTGGTCGGCGCCGGGGGCGTGCACGACGAGGTGGTCGAATCCGGCGTCGACGTACGGGCGGACCGCCTCGACGACCTCGTCGGGGGTGGTGGCGACGATCCAGCGCTTGGCGACCTCCTCGATCGGCAGCTTGTCGGCGGCGTAGGCCATCTCGAGGGGGTCGTCGAGGCGATGCTTGTCCTCGGCGGGCAGCGAGAGCGGGGCCCAGAAGCGGGTGTTCTCCAACGCCTCGTCGCGGGTGGCGGCGTAGGACAGCTTGATCTCGATCATCCGGCTGATGGCGTCGACGGGGCGCTCGTTGGTGCTGAGACCCTCGATCGCTGCCGGCAGCAGCTTGTCGGTGTAGAGGTCCATGCCCTTGCCGCTGGTGCAGATGAGGCCGTCGCCGACGCGGCCGGCGTACTTGGCCATGGTGGGGCCGCCGGCCGCGACGTAGACGGGCACGCCGCCCTCGGGGCGGTCGTAGATGGTGGCGTCGTCGACGCGGTAGTAGTCGCCGTCGAAGCTGACGCGCTCGTCCTTCCACAGCGCGCGCATCAGCCGCACGGCCTCGCGGAGCCGGGCGAACCGCTCCTTGAAGTCCGGCCACTCGCGCAGCCCGACGGCCACCTCGTTCAGCGCCTCGCCGGTGCCGACGCCGAGGACGATCCGGCCGGGGTAGAGCAGGCCGAGGGTGCCGAACGTCTGGGCCAGCACCGCCGGGTTGTAGCGGAACGAAGGCGTCAGCACGCTCGTGCCGAGCAGGACCCGCTCGGTGCGCTCGCCGATCGCGGTGATCACGGGGACCGACGCCGGGCCGTGGCCGCCGATGTGCCGCCAGGGCTGGAGGTGGTCGCTGACCATCACGCTGTCGAGGGCGACCTCCTCGGCCAGCACACCGAGGTCGACCAGCTCGCGCGGGCCGAACTGCTCGGCCGAGGCCTTGTAACCGATCTTCAGGTCTTGGTGGGCGGTCATCCGACCTCTTGCTTCCTGGTGGGTGCGGGCGCGCCGGTGACGGGCCCGTAGAGCGTGGTGCGCTGGACTGCGACTCGACCGGCGGTGGTGGCGAGCTCGCGCAGCTCCTCGGGGGTGGCGAGCTGGCCGTGGGCGGCGCCGGCGGCGCGGCTGATGTTCTCGTCCATCAGGGTGCCGCCGAGGTCGTTGACCCCGGCGGCGAGGAGTTGTCGGGCGCCGTCCTGCCCGAGCTTGACCCAGGAGGCCTGGATGTTGTCGACGTGGCCGGCATAGGCGATCCGGGCCACGGCGTGCATCAGCACCGACTCGCGCCAGGTGGGGCCGCGACGGGCGCCGCGCTTGAGGTAGACCGGCGCGGCCATGTGCACGAACGGCAGCGGCACGAACTCGGTGAAACCGCCGGTCTCCTTCTGCAGGTCGCGGGTGCGGATCAGATGCCGGGCCCAGTGCACCGGCCGCTCGACCGAGCCGAACATGATGGTGATGTTGGAGCGCAACCCGACCCGGTGGGCCACCCGGTGGGCCTCGAGCCACTCCTCGGTGTTCACCTTGTCGGGGCACAGGACCGCGCGGACCTCGTCGTCGAGGATCTCCGCGGCCGTGCCCGGCAACGAGCCCAGGCCGGCGTCCTGCAGGCGGGTGAGGTACGCCGCGAGCGGCTCGCCGAGCCGCTTGGCGCCCTCGGTGACCTCGAGCGCGGTGAAGCCGTGCACGTGGATGCCGGGCACGGCATCCTTGACCGCGCGCACCACGTCGACGTAGAAGTCGCCGTCGAAGCTCGGGTGGATGCCCCCTTGCAGGCACACCTCGGTCGCGCCCCGCTCGGCCGCCTCGACGGCGCGCTCGGCGATGTCGTCGAGGGTGAGCAGGTACGGCGCGCCCCTGAGGTTGAGCGACAGGGGACCCTTGCTGAACCCGCAGAACGTGCACCGGAACGTGCACACGTTGGTGTAGTTGATGTTGCGGTTCACGACGTATGTCACGGTGTCGCCGACGGCGGTACGCCGGATCTCGTCGGCCGCCCGAGCCACGGCGGCCACCTCGGGCCCGCGGGCCGAGAACAGGGTGACGATCTCCGCCTCGCCGACCTCCTGGCCGGCGCGCACACCGGCGAGGACCTCGGCGACGGCTCCGTTGATCGTCACTGGGTCTCGACGCGCCCGCTCGTCCCTCGCGGGCGGCTCGACCAGCGAAGGGGGGTGGGTGTCGGCGCCGGAGTACCACGCGGTCGAGCGCCGGCCGATCTGCACGACCTCGGCGCCGGTGCCGACGTTGGCGGCGGCCTGGTGCCGTTCGGGCCAGACCGCGCCGGGGTCGTCGCGACCGAGCGACTCGGCGTCCGACCGGTCGAGGACCGGGAAGCGGGTGGCTCGGTCCAGCCAGCGCTCTGGCTCCGCGGCGTACGGCGGGTAGACGGTGAGCCTGGGCGCGAGCGCGAGCCCACGGGCCTCGGTCGCCTCCCGCAACACCTCGATCGCCGGCCACGGCCGCTCGGGGTTCACGTGGTCGATGGTCACCGGGGACACCCCGCCCCAGTCGTCGATCCCCGCGTCCAGCAGCGACCCCAGCAACGAGGGGTCGGAGAGGTTGGGCGGGGCCTGGACGTGTATGTCGGCGGGCAGCACCAGCCGGGCCAGCGCGATCGCCCGCAGATGCTCCTGCGGCGGACAGGCCGGATGGTCGCGCATCGTCGTACCGGCCTTGGGCAGGAAGTTCTGCACGATCACCTCCTGCACGTGACCGTGCCTCCGGTGCGACGCGGCGATCGCCTCCAACGCGACCAGCCGGTCGGACTCGGACTCGCCGATGCCGACCAGGATGCCCGTGGTGAACGGGATCGCCAGCTCGCCGGCCCACTCCAGAGTCGCCAGGCGACGCTCGGGGGTCTTGTCAGGGGCGCCGCGATGGGCCGCCAGATCGGACCGCAGCGACTCGACCATCATCCCCTGCGACGGCGCGACCGCCCGGAGCCGGGCCAGCTCGTCGCGGGAGATCGCGCCGGCGTTGGCGTGGGGGAGCAGCCCGGTCTCCTCCAGCACCCGGCCGGCGACCGCGACGAGATAGTCGACCGTCGAGTCGTAGCCGTGCGCGGTCAGCCAGTCCCGCGCCTCGACGTACCGATCCTCCGGCGCCTCACCCAAGGTGAACAGCGCCTCGTGACACCCCGCCTCCGCGCCCCGCGAGGCGATGGCCAGCACCTCCTCGAGCGACAGGTACGGCGCATCGATGCGGTGCGGGGCGGTGGCGAACGTGCAGTACCCACACCGGTCACGGCACAACCTCGTCAACGGGATGAACACCTTCGGCGAGTACGTGACCCGGGTGCCCGTCGCACCGTCGCGCACCTGCCTGGCGCGTGCGGTCAGCTCGTCGGTGGGCAGGTCGAGGAGCGTCACGACGCCCCACGGTACTGGCGCTGGTCTCAGAGGCCGGGTCCGGGCGGCAGGGGGAAGCCGTGGAGGACGCACCACGAGACGGCCTGGGAGCGGGTGGTCACGCCGACCTTGCGGTAGGCGCTGCGGATGTAGGTCTTCACCGAGTTGATGCTGAGGTGGAAGAGGTCGGCGATCTCGTGGTTGCTCAGTCCGTTGACCACCTCGCGGAGCACGTCCAGCTCGCGCGGACTCAGCCCCACGGCAGCGCCGAGCCTGCGGTGGTGGAGGTCGGACGCGGCGCCGTTCTGCTCGGCCAGCGTTCCGGCCAGCGCGTTGCCCACCATCGCGCGTATCTCCGAGGCCGTGGCGCTGAGCGGCAGCACCGCATCCGCGCCTCGCTCGAGTGCCTGGCTGCCGAGGTCCGGCCGCAGGGGACGGGTCAGCGCGACGACGGTGGCGTCGGTCCGGGTGACCCAGTGCACGAGGTCGGCACCGTCGCCGTCGAGCAGCGCGATGACGTCGTACAGCACGACGTCGGGCTCCTCGTGGGTGTCGGGCGGCAGCAGCCGCAGCGGCACCGACACCGCGTCGTCGCACTCCTCGGTCAGCATGCTGCGCAGCGCCACAGCGACCAGGTCGTGCGGGGTCGCCAAGACGATGGTCGCGACGCGTGCGGGCGCGGTTGAAGTAGTCACGGACGGCTCCGGGCGCAGGTGTGGTGGACCGCCGGGGCCCCTGCGATCACGGCGTACGGCGCAGGGGACCCGGCGTAGGGGAGTCAGCGGGACGGGGTACGGATCAACGTCACTGACAACCACTAATCTCAGTCGACAGATTGATATTTAGTCAATCCTGCGAGAGATTTCAAGAGTGGCTGCGAAGAATTCTCGTAAAACTCAGAAGGAGGCCGGTGGCTCGGATCAGGTCGCGTCGCAGACGTCCACCCGGGAAGCCGTGCACCGCACACGCGCGGTCTACGCCATGGCGGTGGCGGCCGAGCTGACGGGGGTGAACCCGCCGATGCTGCGGGCCTACGAGGAGAGGGGCCTGATCTCACCGCACCGGACCCAGGGCGGGACCCGGCGCTACAGCACCGACGACATCGCCGAGATCCACCACATCTCCGACCTGCTCGCCGACGGGCTCAACCTGGCCGGCGTCGAGGCGGTACTCGCCCTGGAACGGGAGAACCGTGCTCTGCGGGCCGAGGTCGATCGGCTCCGCCCCTAGCAGGCTCTCAGTCGGGGTCGGGGCAGGCGGAGCCGAGTGGCATCTTGTACGGCGCGCCGATCTGGTAGACGCCCTCGTGTGGCGCGTGCAACACCAACCAGTTCACCGCCGGCTTCTCGACCGTGGGGTCGCCGGCAAGTCCGGACAAGCACGGCTGCGGCGACGTGTCGCCATCAGCGGGTCCCGGCAGTGGCTTGCCCTCGGCGTCCACCAGGCTCAGCCACCGCGAGTAGCCGATCCGGATCACGATCCGGGCCGCCGAAGGCGTGTAGAGCGTGACCTCGGCCGCGCCGAAGCCCAGCACCTCGGCCGGTGCGGAAGCCAGTGGCTTCGGGTCTCGCACTTCGTAAAGCGTCCACTCCTCGTCGGACCAGACGCGCTCGAGGTAGGGCAGTCCGCCGGCGACCAGGGCAGCCTCCTCCTCGGCGGCCGCGTCCGGAGCGGCCTCGGAGAGCACCACGAACCGCACCGCCCAGCGCCGGAGCCAGTGTTGGTAGGCCTCCGGCGTGAGGGGACGATCGCGGTAGAACAGCCGGTTGCGGGAGGCGTCGGCCTGGCGGTTCCAGCCGCGGGCGAGGTTGACGTACGGCGCCAACGCCGTCGACTCGCGGTGGCTCGCGGTCGGCACCACCTCGACGCGGCCGAGACCCGCGCCTCGGGCCTGGAGCTGGTCGAGGAGCGGGTCGAGGTCGCCACTGAACGACTCAGGCGGGGCGGTGCTGATGGCGTCCTGCGCGGCGGTGGCGACCTGCCAGCTGGTGAGCGTGATCAGCGAGGCCGCAATCAGGCCGACCGTGACGCGGGGGCCGAAGCGGCGGGCGGCCAGGGAGGTCCGCCATCCACGGCCGCGCTCTGCCACCACGGCGGCCAGCCCGACCGCGGTGAAGATCAGGCCGAGCCGCCCGATGTTGGTGCCGACAGGCGAAGGCACCAGCCAGGCGAGCTGCACCGCGACGAGATAGATCCACCCGAGCATCCGCAGCAGCCGCCAGTCGCGCGGGAACAGCAGCGCGGCGGTCAGTCCGGCGACGGTCGGCAGGATGGCGGAGTTCCAGGCCATCGGCTGCACGCCGGAGAGCGGGAAGAGCCAGGCGGAGACCGCGACCACCACGACCGGCGGTACGCCGACGGCGTACGCCATCCGGTGCCGGCCGGTGAGCCACAGCGCGGCGGCCACCAGCCCGAGGAAGAGCCCGGCGACCGCGCTGGCGGCCGTGGTGAGCGCGGTCAGCAGCACGATCACCACGGCGCGCAGGCGGAAGAGCCAGGGGTGCGCGCGAGCGTCCACCGACCACGCGAACACCGCCAGCAGCGCGGCAACGCCGAAGAGCATGCCGAGGCCGAAGGTGACCCGCCCCGAGATCGCGTTGCCGGTGAGGGCGATCGCGCCGACCGCGGCCGGGAGCATCGGTCGCGAGACGAACCGGCTGCGCTCGAGCAGCAGTGCGAGCAGCCCGGCGGTCAGGGTGCCGGCGACCACCATGGTGGGACGCACCCCGAGGAAGGCCATCAGGTACGGCGAGATCGCGCTGTACGAGACCGGGTGCATGCCGCCGTACCACGCGAGGTCGTAGGCACTGCCTGGGTGCGCCCGGGCGAAGGCGGCCCAGGCGTCCTGCGCGGCGATGTCGCCGCCGGGGGTGGCGTACAAGCGCCACCAGAGGAGGTGCAGCACGCCGGCGAGCGTCGACGCGACGAGGACCGGGCTCCACCGCACCGTCCAGGTCCTGGTCGGTGCGAGCAGCTCCGGCGCCGTCTCGACCGGTGCGTTGTCCAGCAAGGTCATGCCGGTTCCCGCCGCCGGGAGGGTGGCGACACCGTCCAGTGGCCGAGCAGGACGGCGGTGGCCGCGAGCAGGACGCCGGCGATGTCGTCGCTGACGTAGTGCCAGCCGAAGTAGACCGTCGAGATGACCACCAGCGTCAGGTACACGGCCAGCACGCGCGCGGTGCGTTTGAGGCCGTAGTACCTGGCCATCAGGAAGACCAGCGTCGAGAAACCGACGTGCAGGCTGGCGAAGGCGCCGAGGCTCACGAACGCGTCCGGGGCGGCCGAGTTGGCCAGGAAGTACGCACGCTCGGTGAGGTACTCCGCCTGCGTCTCGGTGATCTTGGTGGCGCGCAGGCCGTCGAACTCCCATGGTGCCGTGGCGTAGGGGCCGAGGCTCGGGAGGACGTAGTAGGAGAGGGTGCCGAGGATCCAGGCGTACGTCGCCGCGCACAGGAAGACGTACGCGCGCCGGACCGACGGAATCAGCGCCAGGCTGCCGACCAGCGAGAGCACGATCACGTAGGTGAACGAGCGGTACACGAACGAGAAGAAGTCGGCGGCCGCCGCCTCGCCGAACAGGCCATGCAGCAGAACGGCCGGGCTGTGGCCGAGGAACAGCGCCTTGTCGAAGTCGAGGAGGTCGTCGTCGCGCAGCGGGTTGAAGGCGTTCCAGCTCTTCAGGTTGCGGTAGCCGAGGTAGACCAGGTGGTAGCCGACCAGGCCGGTCGCGACCAGGGCGATCCGTTGGCGCGTCCATCGCTCCCGGAGGTTGGCCAGCACCTTGGCCGGTCGCCAGCCACCCTTGGCCGCACGCACGGTGGCCTCCACCAGGGCGATCACGACGAGGAAGGCGAGGGCCTTGAGCAGGCGGTCCCGGAACATCTGGCCGTCGGGGTCCCGGATGGGTACGCCGACGGCGGCCGAGCGGGCGAGCACCACGGCGCTGAACAACACGATCACGGCCCACAGCCGCCACACGAAGCCGAGGCCCTGCGGCGCCCGACCGACCTCTGGGGTCGCCGACGGTACGTCCGTCAGGCGTGGCCGCCTGGTGGGCGCGGTCTCGGTCATGCGGGGCCAACTCCTCGGGGTGCTCTGGAGCCGCTCCCATCGTGGCACGGGAGCGCGAACGGACGGTAAATGTTGCAGGGCCGCTCGACCACCGAGAGCTGACCAGACCCCAGGTTCGGGTAGCCCGACCGGACTACTGGGGCTGGGGTTGTAGGGGGCCGCCTCGGCCAACGACGATGGTCGGGACGACGCCTCGACCCGGATCTCTCTCTCCCGGGGACGAGGCGTCTTTCACGTCCCCCTACGGTGGGCGTGTGGAGCAGCCGTCGACAGGGATGTCGCTCACCCAGGTGCAGCAGTGGGTGCTGTCCGTGCTGGCCTTCACCGTCATCGAGCACTTCGCCGCCGGCCTCGCCGTCGCGGCGATCTTCTCCGACGAGAAGGACGCCCAGGTGGGGCTCAACGTGCTGGCCGGGGTGACCGGTCTGATGGCGGTGGGGGCGTTCCGCGCGCTGCACGCCAAGTCGATCCTCAGCGCCTGGCTGCTGCTCGGCCCCCTGCCGGGCGTCATCGGTGCCTGGCTCACCTTTCGGTGAGTCGGGCCCCGTCCGGGTCCCCTGTGATCCCAGACGGGGCCCTGTGGGGGAATGACGGGACAACGAGTTGACTCGGACCGCGGTTACGGATGGGCGCAGGCGGTCTGGACCAGCCGATCGTCAGTCGGCGAACAGCTCGGCGCGCTCGACCGACACCGTCCGGGTCGGCTCCTGTGGTGTCGGGTCGTCGGCGCCGATCGGCACCACCGGGACGACCTGGCTGACCGGGGTCCGGTCGTCGAGCGCGGACTCGCCGTACACCGCCTGCGCGAGGCCGAGGGCGAGCCCGGCGATCTCGTGGTCGGCCAGGCCCAGCCTGACGGCGACCGCCCGAGCGTTCTCGGGCCGGTCGGGCGGGTCTTTGGCCAGCAGGTCCTCGATCACGCCGGCCAGGTCTTCCGGCACGTCGTCCGGCAGCGGCGGCGGCGGCTCGTGGATGTGGCTCATCGCGGTGGCGATCGGCGTCGGCTTGTCGAACGGCTTGGCGCCGCAGAGCATCTCGTACCCCACGATGCCCAGCGCGTAGAGGTCGGAGGCGCCGGTCGCGGGCCGACCGAGCGCCTGCTCGGGGCTGAGGTACGACGGGGTGCCGAGCAGGTCTCCTGCCCGGGTGTGCCCCGAGGCGTCCGCGGCGCGGGCGATGCCGAAGTCGGTGAGCTTCACGAGGCCGTCCTCGCGCACCAAGATGTTGGCCGGCTTCACGTCGCGGTGCACGACCTTGGCCTCGTGCGCGACGCCGAGGGCCAGCGCGCACTGGCCGATGATCGAGCGCACCTGGTCGGCCGGGAAGGGGCCGTGCTCGCGGATGAGCTGGGAGAGCGGTTTGCCGTCCACCAGCTCCATCACGAGGAAGGCCAGCTCGCCGTCCTCGCCGTAGTCGAAGGTGGTGGCGATGTTGGTGTGGATCAGCGCCGCAGAGTGCAGCGCCTCGTCCCGGAAGCGCAGCGCGAAGAGCTCCTCGTGGCCGGGGTCGGGCCGCATCACCTTGAGGGCGACGTTGCGTTGCAGCACCTGGTCGTGTGCGCACCAGACATCGGCCATGCCGCCGGACGCGATGCGCCGCTCGAGGCGGTAGCGACCGCTCAGCACGAGCTCCGGCTCCAGGCGGCTCACTTCGCGGACTTCACGGATCTAGGCCTCACAGTCATCTCTTCCCGACCTGCCCTGATGGCGGAAGGCCCTGAAGGACGCTACTCGTCGGATTGCGGCCCCGGACCACCCCGCCGGGGGTGGGCTGGTCCAGCCCCCCGGACCTGTCGTCGAGCCGACGTCGCGCTGCTGCGCCGCATGTTTGCCTCCGCCCGGGGGTGGGCGCAGGGGGTTGGCGTAGCAGGTCACCCCCGGTGCCGCTAACCCGGACCGAGGGGCGCGCCCGCGAGCCTCGGTCGCAGGTGCCGCGGGGTACGTCTGACTGTTCGGACTGGTTGCGCGCCCGCAACTCGGGGATCCAGACTCATGGGCATGGGTGCGCCAGAGACCCGCTACGCGCGAAGCGGGGACGTGATGATCGCATACCAAGGGGTGGGCGACGGCCGTTCGACGTGGTTCTCGCGCCCGGCACCGTCTCGCACGTGGAGCTGTATTGGGAGATCGCCGGGATGGCTGCTCTGCTGACCGGACTCGCGTCACATGCGCGCCGTGGTGTTCGGCGCGTCGGAGGGGTGCCCATGAGCATGATCTTTGCCGCGTCCCATCCGGAGCGGGTGTCTGCGCTCGTGCTTTGCGGGGGGACGGCACGTCTGTCAGGCGGCCCAACCGGGTGCGCGTCGTCGGTACGGCAGTGCTCCTCCTGGTGGGTACCGGCCTCGCGGCCGCCTATCTCACCAAAGGTGCGCGTAGCCAGGAGATCGGGACGGCCGGCGCCGAGTCATGAGTCCAAGCACCAGCCGCTCCGAAGGACCAGGACAAGGCGTTGGTCGACGTTTCGAACTGCTCCCCAACCTCGCCACGCATGACGATCCACTGCGGCATCTCCGCACACTCCGAGGATTTGTCCTGTCCGTGGCGATGGCCACCGTCCTGATGGCGGCCGGATGCTCCGATGACTCGTCGCCCAGTACCGCCGGGTCACCTTCGGTCACGCCGGCACGCCGCAGTCGACCGATCCCGGCGAGCGGGCGTCATCCGACTCCGTCTCAGCCAGCGCGTCGACCGACTTGATCACCTACATCGAGCTCGTTGGCCGGAGGATCCACGTGGCCTGTGTCGGGCCGACGGACGGGGCGGCGCCGACCGTGCTCTTCGAGGCTGGCCTCGACACGGCGGGCGACACCTGGGGCACCGTGGTTGACGGCTTGTCACCGACACGACGGGTGTGCTCCTACGACCGGGCCGGCACCGGCGGGAGCCCCCTGCCGCCGACACCCAGGCGCACGACGAAGAACATCGTCGCGGACCTGGAGGCGTGGCTCGGGCATGCCCAGATCGACGGCCCGTTCGTGCTGGTGGGTCACTCGCTGGCCGTGTGGCCCCTCAGCGTGTACGCCGCCGCCCATCCGGAGGACGTGGCCGGTGTCGTGCTCGTTGATCCCCGTGGGCCCCACGTCAGCGCCCAGTGGCTCGCCGCACTGCCGCCACCGAGCGCGAACGAGCCGGAGGCGGTGAGGCTGAACCGCGAGGACCTCACGGTCTTCGAGCACGATCCGAGCATGAACAGCGAGCACCTCGACATTGCCCGCTCGGCCGCCGAGGCGAGCGCCGTGCTGGACGCCCCGGGACCGCTGTTCGGCCGTGTGCCGCTGCTGGTGCTGGGAGCCGCCGAGACGCATCAGCTCTGGGGCGACCTGCCGCCGAAGCTGGCCGAGGCGTTCGACGGCATCTGGTCTCAGGAGCAGAAGGCACTGGCCGAGGAGTCGACGAACGGAACCTTCGAGGCGGTGGCCGACAGCGGACACGAGATCCAGACCGACCAGCCGCAGGCGGTGGTCGAGGCGGTCGAGTCGGTGCTGGCGGACATCGGCGGCTGACCGGTGCAGGAGCCGCGCTCCCATCGGTGCCAACAATGAGCCCTCAGTCGCAGAAGGCCGAGCCGCGGCGAGGCACCAAGTTGGCCGCGCCTTCATTCCGTGTCGGCAGCGCCGTCAGTGCCGCGCCGTAGGAGCACGAGGGCGACCGCAAGCACCCACACCCACAGCAGCAGGTACGGCAACAACCAGATCATGTTCGACCAGTCGACGCGCGCCAGGATGAGGCCCCCTCCACTGACGATGGCCAGCCACCCCAACCAACGGGGCAGGCACCGGGTGGCGACGATGACCCAGCCGGAGCACAGGGCGAAACTGCCCATCGCCACACGTGCGTTGGCGAACGAGGCCTGCGACTCCTCAAAGGCATACCTGGCGATCTGAGGGTCGAGATCATCGGCAGTAAATGCGGCAGCGACCTCGCTACCGGACAGCACCAATGCCGCGAACAACACGGCGGAGACCATCGCGATCGACGACCGCCACGGCGGCTCTCCCTCGGCGCGCCGCAACAACATCGAGAGCGCCACGCCGAACCAGACGAAGGACATCAGCGCGACAGTGAGACCAAACGATCGGAGCGGGGACGCAACCGTGTTCGGTGACTGGTAATGGGTGAGGAACTCGGCCGCCGGGGCATCAAAGGGCGGCTCGGCATGCGACCCGACAAGTACGACGAAGATCAGGACCACGGTGGTCAGCCCTGCGATGCCAGTAGCCCTGCCAAGGCGCTGCCACGGACGAGCCTCAGGAGTCAGGGACGCCTTTGTCATGAGGTGATGATGCACGGACCAATCGCTGAAGCGCACTGATGCTGGCGATCCGAGTGCTCGCTCACTCCTTGTTGCACGCATGTTGCACGAGACTGTCTGCAAGCCTGCTGGTTGCGCGGTTGACCTGCGAAGACTCGGGTGGGCGCAGCAGGGATCGAACCTGCGACCGCTGGTTTGTAAAACCAGAGCTCTACCGCTGAGCTATGCGCCCTCGCTCATCTACTCGAACGGCGCACAGACTAAGCCACCGCCCGAAGCGCCGCGGTCACGAGGACGGCGACGAGCACGCCGAGCACGACGGACTTCCCACGCCAGAGCACCGCGCCGCCGGCGAGCACGCCGACGGTGTCGGCACCCACGTGCAGGCGCTGGCCGTCGGCCAACGCCGCCGTGACGACCAGGGCGGCCAGCAGGGCGGGCGCCATCAGGGCGACGACCCGGATCATGGCCGCCGGGAGCTCGCGCCCGCCGAGCAGGACCGGGCCGGCCGCCTTGACCAGCACGGTGCCGGCGACGCAGCCGGCGATGAGCAGCCAGATGTTCACGCTTCGGCCTTCGCGAGTCCGAGAAGGGCGGCGGTGGCCGCGGCGAGCACCGGCACCCCGGCCGGCGTGAACGGCACCAGGGCCAGGGCGACGACGGCACCGAGGGCCGCCACCGCGCGCGAGCGCGGGTCGCGGAGCTCGGCGATGACCAGGCCGAGGAAGAAGGTGGGGAACACCGCGTCCAAGCCCCAGCGGTCGGGGTCGCCGAGCAGGTCGCCGCCGTACGCGCCGAGGACGGTGCCGAGCACCCAGGTGACGTACTGCGGCGCGGTGGTGCCGAACAGCAGCCACCGGTCGAACGTGCCGTCGCCGTTGTTGGCCAGCGCCCAGGACGCGTCGACCACGGTCTGGCCCTGAAGGGCGCGCTTGATCGGTCCGCCGGGCAGGGACGGCGCGAGGGCGATGCCCATCGCGAGGAAGCGGCCGTTCATCAGGGCCGCGGCGGCGATCGCGGCGGCGAGCGTGCCGCCGCCGGAGACCACCGCGAGCGCCGCGAACTGCGCGGACCCGGCGAAGACCAGCGCCGATGCCGCCACCGCCTGCACCGCGGAGAAGCCGCCCTGCCGGGCCACCACGCCGAACGACATCGACAGCACGAACCCGACCACCGCGTAGGGGATCCCGAGACGGATGCCCCGGACGAACGACTCCCTCACCGGACGCAGGCTAGGTCAGTGGTGCGCTTGGATGAGCGGGTGGGCGTGGACGCGGACGTCGTCGATGCCGTCCGCGCCGCCCTGCGAGCGGCGGCCGATCCCGCAGTGGCGCCGAGGCAGCAGGCGTACATGAGGTCGGCCATGCCGTACCACGGGGTCACCGCCCCGCGGCTCAAGCAGGCGCTGCGTCCGATCCTGACGGCGTACGCACCGCCCGACCGTCGGGCGTGGGAGCGGGACGTCGGCCGGCTCTGGGACGACGCGACGCACCGCGAGGAGAGGTACGCCGCTACAGCGCTGGCCCGGCACCGGGCGGCGCGCGGATGGCAGGACCCCGACACCCTCGACCTGTATCGGCACCTCGTCGTGACCGGCGCCTGGTGGGACCACGTCGACGAGATCGCGAGCCACCTGGTGGGCGGGGTGCTGGCGAACCACCGCGCCCAGGTGACGCCGGTGGCGCGGGCCTGGGCACGCGACGACGACCTGTGGCTGCGGCGTACGGCCGTGCTCAGCCAGCTCGACCATGGCGCCGACACCGACACCGACCTGCTGCACGACGTCGTCGAGGCCAACGTCGACGACCGGTCGTTCTGGCTGCGCAAGGCGATCGGCTGGGCGTTGCGACAGTACGCCCGGACCGACCCGGAATGGGTGCGCGCGGAGGTGTCGGCACTGGACGGCCGGCTCTCGGGCCTGTCGCGACGGGAGGCGTTGAAGCACCTGGGGTGACGCGCCGGGCGCGGGGTCGACAACCGTCTCGGTCGGGAGGGAGAGTTCGACCAGGAGGTTCCCGCATGATCGTGCCCTTCACCGTCAGCGACTTTCTCGACCGCGCCGTGACGGTGTACGGCGACCGGGTCGGTGTCGTCGACGAACCGGACCAGCCGGCCGCGTCCTGGGGCGAGCTGACCTACGGCGAGGTCGGCGCACGAGCGCGGGGGATCGCGGCTCGGCTCGACGCGCTCGGCATCGGGTTCGGGGACCGGGTGGCGATGGTCAGCCACAACAGCGCGCGGCTGCTGACGGCCATGTGGGGCGTGAGCGGTTACGGGCGCGTGCTGGTGCCCGTCAACTTCCGGCTCTCCCGCGACGAGGTCGCCTACATCGTCGAGCATTGCGGTGCCCGGGCGCTGTTCGTCGACCCGGAGCTGGCCGACGGTCTCCGGGGCATCACGGCCGAGCACACGTACGTGATCGGCTCCGACGACGACCTGCTGCTCCCCGACACCGAGCCGCAGCCGTGGGAGCCGGACGAGAACGCCACGGCGACCATCAACTACACGAGCGGCACGACGGCCCGGCCCAAGGGCGTGCAGCTGACCCACCGCAACATCTGGACCGACGCGACGACGTTCGGCTGGCACACCAGCGTGTCCGACCGCGACGTCTACCTGCACACGCTGCCGATGTTCCACGTCAACGGCTGGGGGATGCTGCACACGATGGCCGCCATGGGCGTGCCGCAGATCGTGCTCCGCAAGGTCGACGGCGGCGAGATCCTCCGTCGCGTCGAGAAGTACGGCGTCACCATCATGTGCGCCGCACCCGCCGTCGTGGCCGCAGTGCTCGAGGCCGCCGGGTCGTGGGACGGCCCGATCCCGGGCAGCGGCCGGGTCCGGATCGTCGTCGCCGGCGCGGCGCCGCCCACCCGGACGATCGTGCGTGTCGAGGAGGAGCTCGGCTGGGAGTTCATCCAGATCTACGGCCTCACCGAGACCTCGCCGTTGCTCACCGTCAACCGCACCCGCCAGGAGTGGGACGACCTGCCCGCCGAGGAGCGCGCCCAGCGGCTCGGGCGGGCCGGCTCGCCCGCGCTCGGCGTCCGCCTGAAGGTCGACGACCAGGGTGAGGTGCTGGCGCGGTCGAGCGTCGTCCTGGCCGGGTACTGGGAGGACCCGGAGGAGTCCGCGCGCTGCCTGGAGGGCGGCTGGTTCCACACCGGCGACGGCGGCGTGATCGGGGACGACGGGTACCTCACCATCCAGGACCGCAAGAAGGACGTGATCATCACCGGCGGCGAGAACGTCTCCTCGATCGAGGTCGAGGACGCGATCTTCAGCCACCCGGACGTCGCCGAGGTCGCCGTGATCGGCGTACCCCACGAGAAGTGGGGCGAGACCATCAAGGCGCTGGTCGTGAAGTCCGATGGGTCGCCGCTGACCGAGGACGAGCTGATCGACTACGTGAAGGGCAAGGTCGCCAGGTACAAGGCGCCGTCGTCGGTCGAGTTCCGCGACGTGCTGGACCGCACCGCCACGGGCAAGCTGCAGAAGTTCAAGCTGCGGGCGCCGTACTGGGAGGGCCGCGACCGCCAGGTCAACTGACGCCGTCCTGCACGCGATTCGTCAGAGTGCTCCGCGGCGAGGACCCGGAGGACCGCTGACGAAATCGGGCTGGCGCCCCTAGTCTCCACCCATGTTCCTGCGTCGTACCGCCCTGTCCGGCGTGGCCGGGCTGTCCCTGCTCGCCTCCGGCGTGGGCATCGGGGTGGCCGTCTCCGCGAACGCCGCCGACGACCCGGTGCCGGTGAGCGTCACCCGGCAGTCGCTGGCCGAGGTGGCCGCGCCTCCCGGAGCCCCGAAGCGCACCCTGGGCCTGAGCAAGGTCGTCGTGATGCCCGGCGCCGTGCTCGCCTCGCACCACCACCCCGGCGAGCAGCTCGGGTACGTCGCCGAGGGCGTGCTCACCTACACCGTCGAGTCCGGCTTCGCGCGCCTGATGACCGGCCCGGGCGACGACGCCACCCTGGTCAAGAAGATCAACCCCGGGCGGACCGTCCGCGTGAAGCCCGGCCAGTGGCTGGTCGAGGAGCAGGACGAGGTACACCACGCCCGCAACGCCGGCACGGTCCCGATCGTCATCTACATCGCCACCCTGCTGCGTACCGGCGACCCCGCGGCCATCCCGGACTGACATGGGGTCGGCGGCTCCGGTGGTTTCATCAAGGTATGTAGGTGAGTCCGCACTTCCCCTGCTCTGCAGACCCGGGGAAGTGACGGTTCGCCTGCATACCTTGATGAAACCGCGGCGCGATCCCGGGAACGGCGAGCGCTAGCCTCACGCCCATGCCGAACCTGGGCGAGGTCGTCGAGCTGGTGCACGGGTGGTACCCGCCCGACACCGCGGACGAGCACGACGCGGTGGGGCTGGTGTACGGCGACCCGGGCCAGGAGGTCGGGAAGGTGCTGTTCGCGGTCGACCCGACGATCGAGACGGCCCGCGAGGCGGCGGAGTG
Organism: uncultured Actinomycetota bacterium; assembly: GCA_963782155.1. Lineage (GTDB taxonomy): Bacteria > Actinomycetota > Actinomycetes > Propionibacteriales > Nocardioidaceae > Nocardioides. The sequence continues at coordinate 227,433 of CAWAIZ010000021.1, read as the reverse complement.
GGGCGCGGACCTGATGGTGGTGCACCACCCGCTGTTCCTGCGCGGGGTGCACGGGTTCGCCGAGACCACGCCGAAGGGGCGGACGCTCGCCACCCTGGTGCGGGCGGGTACGGCGCTGCTCACCGCGCACACGAACGCCGACCGCGCGTACCCCGGGGTCTCCGATGCGCTGGCCGAGGCGCTCGGGCTGACGAACGTCGGACCCTTGCGCTCGGAGGGGCCGCCGCTCGACAAGCTGACGGTCTACGTCCCGCTGGCCGACGCCGACCGAGTCCGCGGCGCGCTCGCCGAGGCGGGGGCCGGCCGGATCGGGGACTACGGCGAGGCGTCGTTCTCCTCTCCGGGCGACGGGCGGTTCCGTCCGCTCGCGGGCGCGAACCCCACCATCGGCCGGGTCGGCGACCTCGAGGTCGTGGGCGAGGAGCGGGTAGAGGTGGTCCTCGACCGCCGGCTCCGGGCCCCGGTGATCCGCGCGATGCTGGCCGCCCATCCGTACGAGACGCCGGCATGGGACGTGGTCGAGCTCGCCGACGCGGGGACCGCGCCGACCGGGGCGGGGCGGGTCGGCGACATCGAGCCGACGACGCTGGGCGGGTTCGCCGCCGACGTACGCAGGCGGCTGCCCGAGACCGCGCGCGGCGTGCTCGCGGCAGGCGACCCCGAGCGCGTCGTACGTCGGGTGGCCGTGGCCGGAGGCGCCGGCGACTTCCTGCTGGCCGACGCGCTGCGCAGCGACGCGGACGTGTTCGTGACCAGTGACCTGAGGCACCACCCGGCCATCGAGTTCGTCGAGCAGGGCGGCCCGGCGCTCGTCGATGTCTCCCACTGGGCGGCCGAGTGGACCTGGCTGCCCCAGGTGGCGGGCCGACTCGCCAGCGAGCTGAAAGCGGCGCTCGGTACGGTGGAGACGCGCGTGAGCACGATCTGCACCGACGCCTGGCGGTTCCGTGCCGACGGGGGACAGTCGGTCGAATGAGAAGGAGCACCCTCTGAAAGCCGATCCCGCGGTCCAGCTGAAGCTGCTCGACCTCCAGGAGCTCGACTCGCGCGCGGACCTCCTGCGCCACCAACGCGGCACCCTGCCCGAGCACGACGACCTCGCGGCGGTCACCTTGACCCGTCAGGACCTGAGCAACCAGGAGCGGGACGCCCGGATCGTCGTCGACGACCTGACCGCCGAGCAGACCAAGGTCGACGCGGACGTGGAGCAGGTGCGCGCCCGTCGTGACCGCGACCGCTCTCGGATCGACCAGGGCCTGGTCAGCAACCCCAAGGACCTCGAGCGGATGCAGCACGAGATGGCATCGCTCGAACGCCGGATCGTCAACCTCGAGGACGAGGAGCTCGAGGTGATGGCGCGCCTCGAGGACGCCCAGCGCACCCTCGACGAGCTCGCCACCCAGCTGGCCGACGCCGACGAGCGCAACCGACGGCTGGAGGAGGCGCGGGACGCCAAGTACGCCGCGATCGACGCCGAGCTGGCGACCCTCGCCGCCCAACGCGGACCGGTGGCCGAGCAGGTGCCGGACGACCTGATGGCGCTCTACGACCGCCTGCGCGCGTCCAAGAACGGCGTGGGCGCGGCCGCGCTGCGGGTCCGCCAGTGCAGCGGCTGCATGATCGGTCTCGACAACGCCGAGGTCGGCAAGCTCCGGGCAGCCGCCGAGGACGAGGTGCTGCGCTGCGAGGAGTGCCAGCGGATCCTGGTGCGCACGGAGGAGTCCGGCCTGTGAGGTCGGGCCGGTGAGCACTCCGCGCGCCGTCGTCATCGAGGCCGACGGGGGGTCGCGCGGCAACCCCGGCCAGGCGGCGTACGGCGCCGTCCTCAAGGACGCCGACACGGGTGAGGTGATCGCCGAGGACGGGACCCGGATCGGCGTCGCCAGCAACAACGTGGCGGAGTACCGCGGCCTGATCGCGGGTCTCACGCTCGCGGCCGAGCACGCTCCGGAGGCCGACATCGAGGTGCGGATGGACTCCAAGCTCGTCGTCGAGCAGATGTCGGGCAACTGGAAGATCAAGCACCCCGACATGCAGACGCTGGCAGGGGAGGCCGGCGAGCTGGCGCCGTTCGGGACGACGTACACCTGGGTGCCGCGCGAACAGAACAAGCACGCCGACCGGCTGGCCAACGAGGCGCTGGACGGCAAGCGGCACGGCGTGACCGTGGCGGCCCAGGCGACGTCCCAGCGGGGCAGCGAGGCCGCGCCGACGGAGGCGACCGACGTCACCGCGGCCGACGAGCCGCGCTGGGTGGCCTGGCGCAAGCAGGTGCAGACGACGTTCATCCTGGTCCGGCACGGCGTCACCCAGCACACGCTGGAGAGGCGGTTCTCGGGTGGGGTCTCCAGCGCCAACCCGGGACTCAGCGAGGAGGGCCGGGCCCAGATCCGCAACGTGGCCGACTGGCTGGCACCGCTCGGCGAGCGGGTGGACGCGGTGCTTGCCTCGCCCGTACGCCGCGCGCGGGAGTCCGGCGAGATCCTTGCCGAGCGGTTGGGTAGAGGGGTGACCGACGAGCCCGGTTTCGCCGAGATGGACTTCGGCACGTGGGACGGGTTGACGTTCGAGGAGGTCGCGAGCCGGTATCCGGCGGAGCTCGACGCCTGGGTGGGCACGACCGACGGCCGGCCGGGCGGCGGCGAGTCCCTGGAGATGGTGCGCGACCGGGTGCTGGTCGCCCTCGAGCGTGTCCTCGCCGCTCACACCGGGAGGACGGTGGTGGTGGCCAGCCACGTGACGCCGATCAAGGTCGTGGTCGCCGACGCGATCCGGTCGCCTCTGGAGTCGTTGTTCCGGATGGAGCTGCGGCCCGCCTCGGTCAGCGTCGTCACCTTCTTCACGCCGCCCGGTGAGGGACCGCCACCGCCCAGAGCCGAGCGGCACGCCTCGCTGCGCCAGTTCAACACGCTCGCGCCGGGCGTCGACCTGCTCGACGAGGCGACGAGCTGGTAGGTCCCAGCAGACCTATTGGCTGACCTACTGGGGGACCGCCACGACGTTGACCGCCACCCGGCCGACGTTCATGGTGACCGGGGCGTTGGTCGGGCTCCGGCAGCCGAGGGCGACCTCGTGGGCGCCCGCTGGCACCAGTGCGGCACCGGCGAGCGGGACGGTGGCCTCGTCGCCACCCCCGCGGCAGCGAGCGAGGCGATGACGAGGGCGGCCGACGGGTGGGCCGGGCGTCGCATGCGGTCCATCCTGCAGCAGCCGGCCCCTCACACCTCCGCGACGACGACGTCCAGCGGGGTGCCAGTGCGGGTCGGGGCGCCGACTTCGACGTGCCAGCCGAGCCGCCCCAGCGTGCGCGCAAGTGCTGGCACCGAGGCGGGGTTCGCGCCGTCCTCCAACAGGCCTCGAACCAGCCGGCCCTTGGTCGCCTTGTTGAAGTGGCTGACCACCGTGCGGCGGCCATCGGACTCGTGCAGCACCCGCACGGTGACCACCCGGCGCACGAGGTCGGCCGCCGGACGCCAGAACGCGGCGTACGTCGTGGAGCGCAGGTCGACGATCAGCCCGGGGCCCGCGGCGCTGCGGACCACGGGGTCGAGGTGCGCGCGCCACACCCCGGCCACCGGGCCCACGTCAGGGAGGGACGCGTCGCCGGAGAGGCGGTAGGCCGGTATCCGGTCGCCGGGCCGGACCAGGCCGAACAGCGATGAGACGACGGCCACCCGGCTGGTGGCCCGACGGCGCGCGTGGGCGGTCAGGTCGGGCAGCGCGAGGGCGTCGTACAGGACGCCGGTGTACACGCGGTCGGCGCGCGCCGTCGAGGTGACCGGGAGGTCGGCGTTGCGGCCGACCAGGTCGGCCAGACCGGGAGGCAGTCCGAGGGTCCGGCGCGCCGCGTCCGGGTCGCCGCGGCACAGGTCGACGAGAGCGTCGAGCACGGCCTGTCGGGGCGCCGAGAGCTCCGGGAAGGTGAGCGTCGTGAGATCGAGCGGCTTGCCCCGCCGGGCCGGCGTCTTGCCCTCGCTCGGCGGCAGCAGGATCAGCACCGCGCCAGGCTAGAGGCTGGCCCCCAGAGTCGGTCCCCGGAGTTGTCCCCGGAGTTGTCCCCGGAGTTGTCCCCAGAGTTGGCCCTGTGGGTGAGTCGGCGGACCCGGCCCGCTGGCTAGGGTGACGGCATGGCTGCCCGTCGCGTCGTTCACGTCACCAGGGCCGACGACGGCGCCGCCGCGCACGAGCTCCGCGACGGGATCGCGCGCATCCAGGAAGAGCTGGCTGTCGACCCCGACTTCCCCGACGACGTGGTCGCAGCCGCCGAGGCTGCGGCCGCGAACCCGAGACTGCCGGACCTCGACCGGACCGACCTGCCGATGGTCACCATCGATCCGCCGACGTCGCGGGACCTCGACCAGGCGATGCACCTCGAGCGGGACGGCGACGGGTACGTCGTCTACTACGCCATCGCCGACGTCGCGGCGTTCGTCTCGCCCGGCGACCCGATCGACCTCGAGGCCAACAAGCGCGGCATGACGCTCTACGGCGCCGACTCGAAGATCCCGCTGCACCCGACCTCGCTCTCCGAGGGCGCCGCGTCACTGCTGCCCGACCAGGTCTGTCCGGCGCTGCTCTGGACGATCAAGGTCGACGAGACCGGGGAGGGCACCGACGTACAGGTCGAGCGTGCTCGGGTCCGGTCCCGCTCGAAGCTGGACTACGCCGGCGTCCAGAAGGCCATCGACGACGGCTCGGCCGACGAGCCGCTGATGCTGCTCAAGGAGGTCGGCGAGCTCCGGCTTGCTCGCGAGGCCGCGCGCGGCGGGGTGTCGCTGCCGCTGCCCGAGCAGCAGGTCGCGATCGAGGGTGACCGGTGGGACCTCGAGTTCCGCGCGCAGATCCCCGCCGAGCAGTGGAACGCCCAGATCTCCCTGCTCACGGGGATGGCCGCGGCGTCGCTGATGGTCTACGGCCGCGTCGGGCTGCTGCGCACGCTGCCGCCGCCCGACCCGCGCGACGTCCAGCGCCTGCACCGCACCGCGCGCGCGCTCGGCATCGACTGGCCCGCCGAGATGCTGTACCCCGACTTCGTCCGCTCGCTCGACCCGACGCAGCCCACCCACGCCGCCATGGTCATGGCCTGCACCCGGCTGCTGCGCGGCAGCGGGTACGTCGGGTTCGTCGGCGAGGTGCCCGACCAGCCCGAGCACGCGGCGCTCGCCTCCGAGTACGCCCACGTGACCGCCCCCCTGCGCCGCCTCGGCGACCGGTACGCCGGCGAGATCTGCCTCGCCCTCTGCGCCGGTCAGGACGTGCCCACGTGGGTGCTCGACCGGCTCGGTGAGCTGCCGCAGACGCTCCAGAGGGCCGACCAGCTGGCCCACCGCTACGAGGGCGCCGTCGTCGACCTGGTCGAGGCCGGCGTGCTCCGCCGTCGTGTCGGCGAGACGTTCGAGGGCGTGGTGGTCGACGTCGACGAGAAGGACGACAAGCGCGGCACCGTCACCCTGCAGGACCCCGCCATCGAGGCGCGGCTGACAGGCGACGCCCCGCTGCCGCTCGGCAACGAGGTGAGCGTGCAGCTCACCGAGGCCGACCTGGGCTCGCGCAGCGTCGTGTTCTCCCTGAAGTCCTGAGTCGCGCCAACCGCGCGGGCCCGGGGGACCGGTGGGATAGCCACCGTCCGAGCCGTGCAAACGGTGGCTATCTCACCGCAGCCCCGGCCCGGGCCGGCAACCCCACGCCCGTCAGCCCCGCCAGGTCCACTCCGCCACGTCCGGCATGTCCTCGAGGTGCTCGACGATGTACGTCGCGTGCTCGGCGAGCCGCTCCTCGCACAGCCGCTGCAGGCGGTCCCAGCCGTCCACGCGTCGCGAGGCCCGGCGCAGCACCTCCTGGACCAGGTGGAAGCGGGACATCCGGTTCAGCACCACCATGTCGAACGGCGTGGTGGTCGTGCCCTGCTCGCTGAACCCTCGGACGTGGAACCGGCCCGGGTCCGACCGGCCGTGGATGACCTGGTGCACGGCTCGTGGGTACCCGTGGAAGGCGAAGACCACGTCGCGGTCGGCGGTGAAGATCCCGTCGAACTGGCTGTCGGTGAAGCCGTGCGGGTGGTCCTCCTCGGGCAACAGCGCCATCAGGTCGACGACGTTCACGAAGCGCACCTTCAGACCCGGCACGTGCTCGCGCAGCAGCTCGGCGGCGGCCAGCGCCTCCTGAGTCGGTACGTCGCCGGCACAGGCCAGCACGATGTCTGGCCGCTCCTCGGAGGGACACGACGAAGCCCAGTCCCAGATCCCCGCGCCGGCCGCGTTGTGCTGGTGGGCCTCGGCCAGCGTGAGGTACTGCAGGTGCGGCTGCTTGTCGACCACGATGAGGTTGACGTGGTCGGTGCTGCGCAGGCAGTGGTCCATGATCGACAGCGTCGTGTTGGCGTCCGGCGGCAGCCACACGCGCACGACTCCTGGCGAGAGCGGCAGCATCGAGTCGATCAGGCCGGGTCCCTGGTGCGAGAAGCCGTTGTGGTCGTTGCGCCAGCAGGTCGAGGTGAGCAGCACGTTCAGCGACGGCACCGACGCCCGCCACGGCAGGTCCTGCGCGTGCTGCAGCCACTTCACGTGCTGCACCGCCATCGACGCCGAGACCATCGCGAACGCCTCGTACGTCGCGAACACGCCGTGCCGGCCCGTCAGCGTGTACCCCTCCAACCAGCCCTGGCACAGGTGCTCGCTGAGCACCTCCATCACCCGGCCGTCGGGCCCGAGGTGGTCGTCGGTGTCCAGCACCGGACCCATGAACGCCCGGTCGGAGACCTCGAACACCGCCTGCAGCCGGTTGCTCGCGGTTTCGTCGGGCGAGAACAACCGGAACGTGTCCGTGGCGGCGTACAGGTCGCGCATCAGCTCACCCGACGACACCGTGTTGCCGACCAGCGACCGGCCCGGTGCCTCGACCGGCACCTCGTACGGCGCGAGGTCCAGCAACGGCAGGTCCTCGCGGAGGCGCCCGCCGTTCGCGTACGGGGTTGCCGACATCCGCTTGTCGCCGGACGGCGCGAGGGCCCGGAGCTCCGGCACCAGCCGCCCGGCGTCGTCGAACTGCGTCTCGGGCGAGTACGACCGCAGCCACTCCTCCAGCATCCGCAGGTGGTCCGGGTTGTCGGAGAGTCCCGACAGCGGCACCTGGTGGGCCCGGAAGGTGCCCTGCACCTGGATGCCGTCCACGACGTCCGGTCCCGTCCAGCCCTTCGGCGTCCGCAGGATGATCGCCGGCCATCCCGCCTCGACGTCGCGGGCACCGCCGGAGAGGTCCAACCGTGCGTGCGCGTCGCTCAGGGCGACGTACAGCGCCGGGAACACCTCACGCGGGTCGTCGCCGGAGACCACGACCGGGTCCCAGCCCTGGCTGCGCAGGTACGCCGCGACGTCCTCGTCCGACGAACGCCCGAGAACCGTGGGCCCGGCGATCTTGTACCCGTTGAGGTGCAGGATCGGCAGCACGGCCCCGTCGCGAGTCGGGCTCAGGAACGCCGGCAGCCGCCACGACGCCGACAGCGGCCCGGTCTCGGCCTCCCCGTCGCCGACCACGCAGGCCACCGTCAGGTTCGGGTTGTCGAAGGCGGCGCCCGCCGCGTGCACCAGTGCGTACCCGAGCTCGCCGCCCTCGTGGATCGAACCCGGCGTCTGCACCGAGACGTGGCTCGGCACCCCGCCGGGCGACGAGAACTGCCGGAACAGCGTCTGGACGCCCTCCTCGTCGTCGCCCACGTGCGGGTAGATCTCGGAGTACGTCCCCTCCAGCCACCCGGCCGCGACCAGGGCGGGACCGCCGTGTCCGGGCCCGGTGACGTAGAGCCAGTCGCTATCGGTCTCCCGGATCACCCGGTTGATCACCGCGTAGAGCATCGACAGCCCGGGGCTGGTGCCCCAGTGGCCGAGGAGTCGTGGCTTCACGTGCTCGAGCGTCAGCGGCTCGCGCAGCAGCGGGTTGTCGCGCAGGTAGATCTGGCCGACGGTCAAGTAGTTGGCCGCCGCCCACCAGCGCAGGTCGAGGTCCAGGTCATCAGCTGAGTACGTCGGCACGTCTCCACCTCACCACGTGCCCGGTGACGGAGGCGAGGCGCAGGCCGTCCTAGTCCGCGATGCGACCCACCGCGCCGATCACCTCACCCAGGTGCTCGGCGAGGGTGCGCGGGGTCTCGTGCACGGCGACGGCACCCGCCTCGCGCAGCTCGGCTTCGGCGTACCCACCCGTCAGCAGGCCCACGCAGGGAATCCCTGCCCGCGCGGCGGACTCCACGTCCCAAACGGCGTCGCCGACAAGGAAGCCGTGGCGCGAGCCGGCCTGGTCCAGGGCCTTCGCCACCAGGTCCGGCGCCGGCTTGCTAGGTCCCTCCGACCCCGGTACGACCGCCTCGATCAGGTGGGCCTTGTCCACCATCGAGAGGAGCTTCTCCGTCGTGTCCGGTGATGAGGAGCTCGCCAGCACCATCCGGAGGCCGGCGTCGCAGCAGGCCGCCATGAGCTCCGAGGCTCCCTCGAGGGGGTGCACCTCCGGTAGCCTGGCCTCGAAGAGCCGGTCGTGCAGGTCCCGGACCACGTCGCCGACCGCATGCTCGGCGGCGTCGCCGGCCACCGCCGCCACCAGGCGGTCCCCACCCATGCCGATCGAGCGATGCAGGCGGTACGTCGGCACGTCCAGGCCGACCGCGCGGAACGCCTCTCGCCACGCCGTCGCGTGCACATACACCGAGTCGACGAGCGTCCCGTCGAGGTCGAGGACGACAAGCTCGGGAGCGGTCACGGCACCTCCATGGAGTGGTGTGCTCGCGCGGTACCCATGACCGGACCGCCTACACCCTCACGATCGGGGCGTACCCGCGATCTTGTGCGGTCAGCCCGCGCGGCTGACCGTGCCGTTCGCTGGGTAACGGGAGTGATGACCTTGACCTCGTTGTGGCTCGACCGCCCGCCCGCTCCCCGCGGGTCGGGGCCCTCCGTCTCCAGCACGTACGACGTGGTGGTCGCCGGCGCCGGGCTCACCGGCCTGGCGACCGGGCTCCTGCTGGCGCGCAGCGGCCTCTCGGTGGCGGTGGTCGAGGCGCACACGGCCGGCTCCGGGACCACCGGGCGGTCGACGTCGAAGGTGAGCCTGCTCCAAGGCACCAAGCTGTCGCGGATCCGTGACAAGCACCCGGTCGAGACGCTGCGGCACTACGCCGAGGCCAACCGGGAGGGACAGCAGTGGCTGCTCGAGTTCGCCGCCGAGCACGGTGTCCCGATGCAGGTGCGGCCGGCGTACACCTACGCCACCACCGAGCAAGGGGAGGCCTCGGCGCGGGCGGAGCTCGAGGCTTGCCTGGTCGCCGGTCTCGCGGCGTCGTGGGAGGCTGACCCGGGCCTGCCCTTCCTGACCCGCGGCGCCGTCCGGCTGGACGACCAGGCCCAGCTCGACCCGATGGATCTGGTGGACGCTCTGGTCGAGCAGCTCGTCGCCCACGGCGGCGTGCTGTTCGAGCACACCCGCATCGAACGGGTCCGAGGGGGCCGACGCGGCCCGCTCGAGGTCGACCTGGGAACGACCCGCGTCCAGGCAGAGCGCGTCGTGCTCGCCACCGGGATCCCGGTGCTCGACCGAGGCGGCTACTTCGCGCGGCTCCAGCCCCGGCGTTCGTACGCCGCCGCGCTCGCCTCGACGTGGAGCGCGCCCGGGATGTACCTCTCGAGCGACCCGACGACGCGTTCCATCCGGTCGACGCCCTCACCGGACGGCCAGCTGCTCCTGGTCGGGGGAAACGGCCACGTGACCGGACGGCACGACCTCGCGCCCGCACGTCGGTTGGCCGAGCTCGTCGGCTGGGCGCACGCGACCTTCTCCGGGACCGAGGAGCGTTACCGCTGGTCGGCGCAGGACTACGGCAGCGTGCACGAGCTGCCGTACGTCGGCCCGCTCACCCCGGGCAACGCGCGGATCCTGGTCGCCACGGGCTACGACAAGTGGGGGTTCGCCAACGCGGTCGCCGCCGCCGTCGTGCTTAGCAAGCAGGTGCTCGGTGAGCGACCCGCCTGGGCCGAGGCTTACACGGCGTGGAGCGCCCGCGAGCTGGGCGCACTGCCGTCCGCGCTCGCGTTCAACGGTGAGGTGGCCCTTCGCCTGGGGTCGGGCTGGCTGCGCCCGATCGGGCACCGCGGGACCGAGGAGCTGCGCGAGGGCCAGGGCAGGGTCGGTTACCAGGGAGTGCATCCGGTCGCCACCAGCGTGGTCGGCGGACGCACCCGGTCGGTGTCGGCCGTCTGCCCGCACTTGCGCGGCATCTTGGCGTGGAACGACGCCGAGCTCAGCTGGGACTGCCCGTTGCACGGGTCGCGCTTCGGGCCCGACGGGACCTTGCTCGAGGGACCGGCCACCTGCGACCTGGCCCCGCGCTCCACCTGACGTGCAGACGTTCCTGCCGTACGCCGACTTCGAGCGGTCCGCCCGTAGCCTCGACCCGCGACGGCTCGGCAAGCAGCGCGTCGAGGGCCTGCAGGTGCTGCGCGGGCTGACTCGTGAGGGGTACGGCTGGCGGCACCACCCGGCCGTGAAGATGTGGCGGGGTCGCCTCGAGGCACTCGGCCGCTACACGCTGACCTGCTGCCAGGTCTGGATGGAGGGTGGTTTCGGCGACACCGTCGCCGCCACCGTCACCACCGAGCTGGTCGAGGCAGGCGTGGTCACGGTGCGGACCCAGCGGGAGCTGGCCGCGAGCGGTGCCCTGCCCTGGTGGCTGGGGAGCGAGGACTTCCACCGGTCCCACCGGTCGGCCTTGCTACGCAAGGACATGACGTACTACGGGGAGGCGTTCGGGGACGTGCCCGACGACCTGCCCTACGTCTGGCCTCCCCCCGAGCCGACCTGACGTCCGGCTCAGGAGAGGCGGACCTCCTCGTCCTCGGCGGGGAACTCTGTCGGATCGGCTGGGGGTCTCGTGGGTGGTGTCCTGGGGTACCCCGACTGCGTGATGCCAACCGGTGATCGGCGGTGATCGATGCGACGCGGCCGGATAGCGTCACCATCGTGACGGCCGGAACGACAGGAGCCCCGCCCACCTCCGCGGCGGCACGGCTGGCTGCCCTGGGCGCCGCCGCCCATGGGCCGCCGGCCCTGGCGGTGACCCTGCTGGCCGGGCTGCTCTCGGTGGCGGCGGGCCACGACACGGAGACCACGCTGCTCGTCGTGGCGGCCGTGCTCGCCGGCCAGCTGAGCATCGGCTGGAGCAACGACCTGGTCGACCTGGCCCGGGACCGCGCGGTCGGCCGGACCGACAAGCCGCTGGTCACCGGTGCCCTTCCGGTGGCCTGGGTGCGGACGGCGTGCGGCGTCGCGGTCGTGGCGACGGTGCCGTTCTCCCTCGCATGCGGGTTCGGCGCGGGCCTGGTGCACCTGGGCTGCGTCGCCGCGGGCTGGGCCTACAACCTCGGGCTCAAGCGGACCTGGTGGTCGTGGCTGCCGTACGCCGCGGCGTTCGGTGCGCTGCCGGCCTTCGTCTCCCTCGCCGGCCCGGACGGCCAGGCGCCGCCCTGGTGGTGGCCGGTCGCCGGAGCCCTGCTCGGTGTCGGGGCGCACCTGCTCAACGTGCTGCCCGACCTCGCCGACGACGCGGCCACCGACGTGCGCGGCTTCCCGCACCGCCTCGGACCCAGACGCATCCCCGGCGTCGCCGTCGCCGTGCTCCTGGCCGCCTCGGCCGCGATTCTCGTCGGCGCAGCGGTTCCGCTCGTGCCCGGGCTGCTGACCGCCCTCGCCCTCCTCGGTCTCGCGCTGGTGGTGCTGACGCGGACCGGCAAGGTGCCGTTCGCCGCCGCCGTCGGAATCGCCCTGGTCGACGTCGTCCTGCTGGTGGCCGCGCGATGACCGACATCGAGGACTGGGACGTGGTGGTCGTCGGGGCCGGCCCCGCCGGGTCGACGGCGGCCATGGGCGCGCTCACCGCCGACCCGTCAGTGCGGGTCCTGCTCCTCGACCGCGCGGACTTCCCCCGCGACAAGTCCTGCGGCGACGGCATCGCCCCGCACGTCCTCGACGCGCTGGCCGAGGTCGGTGCGGCCGACGTGGTCGACGACTGGGCGCCGCTCTGGGAGCTCGAGCTGGCCCACGGCGCCGCACGGGTGGGCGGCCGGATGCGCCGCCCGGTGCGGGTCGTGCCGCGCGAGGTCTTCGACGCCCGTCTGGTCGCCCGGGCGGTGGCAGCCGGCGCCGAGCTCCGCCGGCACCGCGTGAACTCAGTCGTGACAGACGGAGCCAGGGTGCTGGTCGACGACAAGTACCGCGCCGCGGTCGTGGTCGGCGCGGACGGCGACCGGTCCGTGGTCCGGGAGAAGCTGCTCGGCACGCGACGCGAGCCCCGGGCGCTGGCCATCCGCGGCTACGCGCCCGTCACCCCGGAGCTGGCCGGCCGCCAGGTGATCCGCTACGGCGACCGACGCCAGCCGTCGTACGCCTGGGCGTTCGACCGCGGCGACGGCCTCGCCAACGTCGGGTACGGCGAGCTGCTGCCGGGCACCCAGAGGGGCCAGGCGCCGAGCCGGCGGCTGCTCCTGGACCAGCTCGAGCGGCTGGTCCCGGGCGTGGCGGCCACCGGAGATCGGTGGCGCGGCCACCACCTGCCCCTCAGTGGCTGGCGTTGGCACCAGCCCGACGGCCCCCTCCTCCTGGCCGGCGACGCGGCCGGCCTGGTGAACCCGATGACCGGCGAGGGCATCTACTACGCCGTCGCGACGGGCATCCGCGCCGGCCGGAACGCCGCGGCGGCGGTCCGTGCAGGCAGACCGCAACGGGCGGGCGCTGCGCACCGGGACGCCGTACGCCGGCTCCTCGGCACCCACCTCAAGCACACCTGGACCGCCTCGCGGCTGGCCCGTTCGCCGCGCGTCGTGGACGCCGGTATCCGCGCGGCGTCCCGGGACCGAACCACCTTCGACACCCTCGTCGAGCTCGGGCTCGGCGACGGACGGATCACCCCACGCCTTGCCCACCAACTCGCCCAGGGTCTGTTGACGTCCCTGACCACCCCCAGGAGCCAGCCCACATGACCATCCTCGCCGCGCGGGGCGTGCTCCCGCCGCACAGCTATCCCCAGGCGGAGCTCACCGAGGCCTTCGCCGACATCATCACCCAGAAGAGCCTGGACCGCGCCCTGCTGCGGCGCTTCCACCGCCACGCCGGCGTCGAGCGCCGGCACACCGTGCTGCCGTTGGAGGAGTATCCCCGGCTGCGCGACTTCGGCCACGCCAACGACCTCTTCATCGAGCACGCCGTCGAGCTCGGCTCCCGGGCGCTCGTCGACGCCCTCAAGGCCGCGGGACTGACCCCGAGCGACGTCGACCTGGTGATCACGGCGACCGTCACCGGCCTGGCGATCCCCTCGCTGGACGCCCGGATCGCTGCCACGGTCGGGCTGCGGCCGGACGTGAAGCGACTGCCCCTGGTGGGGCTGGGCTGCGTCGCCGGGGCCGCGGGCATCGCCCGGCTCGACGACTACCTGGTCGGCCACCCGCAGCACACGGCGGTGCTGGTAGCCGTCGAGCTGTGCTCGCTCACCGTGCAACGCGACGACGTCTCGGTGCCGAACCTGGTGGCGAGCGGCCTCTTCGGCGACGGCGCAGCCGCGGTGGTGGCGACGGGATCGGCCGGTCGGACCGGGCCGCTCGAGGTGCTGGACACCCGCAGTCGGCTCTACCCGGACTCCGAGCGCACGATGGGCTTCGACGTCGACGGCCGGGGCTTGCGGATCGTGCTCGACGCCGAGGTGCCGACGATGGTCTCCCGCTACCTCCGCGGGGACGTCGACGAGTTCCTCACCGAGCACGGTCTCGACCGCGGCGACATCGACTGGTGGGTCTGCCACCCGGGCGGGCCGAAGGTCATCGAGGCGCTCGAGGAGGCCCTGGAGGTGCCGCGCTCGGCCGTCCAGCTGACGTGGGACTCGCTCGCGCGGATCGGCAACCTGTCGTCGGTCTCGGTCCTCCACATCCTCGAGGACACCCTGCGCGAGCGGCCGCCTGCGGCCGGCACGTACGGCGTGCTGATGGCCATGGGCCCGGGCTTCTGCTCCGAGCTGGTGCTGCTGCGGGCGACCGGCCAGGAGCCCACATGAGTGACCCGATGACGACGTTGGCCGCGTTCACCATCCTGGTCGCGCTCGTCGGCCTGGAGCGGGTCGCCGAGCTCGTGGTCTCCACCCGCAACGCCGCGTGGAGCAAGGAGCGCGGTGGCGTGGAGACCGGCCTCGGCCACTACCCGTTCATGGTCGTGCTGCACACCGGGCTCCTCGGCGGAGCGCTCGTCGAGGCGTGGGTGCGCCGCCCCGACGTACCCGGGGCCCTGGCCTGGTCGATGCTCGCGCTGGTGGTCGCCTCGCAGGGTCTGCGCTGGTGGTGCATCGCGACGCTCGGCCGCCGGTGGAACACCCGCGTCATCGTGGTGCCCGGCCTGGCTCCGGTCACCGACGGGCCCTACCGACTCCTGCGGCACCCCAACTACGTGGCCGTCGTCGTCGAGGGCGTCGCGCTGCCCCTGGTGCACGCGGCCTGGATCACCGCCGTCGTCTTCACGGTCGCGAACGCCGGGCTGCTCGCGGTCCGGATCCGGTGCGAGGACCGGGCCCTGGCCGGCTTGGCCCATGCGTGACCTCGTCGTCGCCGGCGGCGGGCCGGTCGGTCTGGCGACGGCGATGTACGCCGCCCGGGCCGGCCTCGACGTCGTCGTCCGCGAGCCCCGGCCGGTCCCCATCGACAAGGCGTGTGGCGAAGGACTGATGCCCGGGGCGGTCGCCGACCTGGCGGCGCTTGGGGTCTCGCCGGCCGGTCGCCCCCTGGCGGGCATCCGCTACGTGGACGCCAGGCCCGGCGGTGCGGTCGCCGAGGCGCCCTTCCGGTCCGGCCCGGGCCGCGGTGTCCGCCGGACCACGCTGCAGACCGCGCTCGTCGAACGGCTCGCCGAGCTCGGCGTACCGACCGAGCACGTGGCCGTCCGCTCGGTGGAGGACCGGGGCGACCACCTGCTCGTCGACGGCGAGCCGACGCGGTACCTGATCGCCGCAGACGGCCTGCACTCACCTGTGCGGCGGCTGCTCGGGCTCGACCGGCCCCCGGGTGGACGACGCCGGTTCGGGCTCCGCTGCCACGTGGCGCAGGCGCCCTGGACGCCGTACGTCGAGGTGCACTGGGCCCCCGGCGCCGAGGCGTACGTGACGCCGGTGGCCGACGACCTGGTCGGCGTCGCCGTCCTGACCGGCCGCGGCACCCGTTTCGAGGAGGCTCTGGACGGCTTTCCCCTGCTGCGGGAGCGGCTGACGGGGGAGCGGTCACCGGTGCTCGGTGCGGGGCCGCTGCGTCAGCGGGCCCGGCGGCGGGTTGCCGGCCGGGTGCTCCTGGTCGGCGACGCGGGAGGGTACGTCGACGCGCTCACCGGAGAGGGCATCGCCCTCGGCCTGGCCCAGGCCCGGTCGGCCGTCGCGGCGGTCGGCGCCGACGACCCGGCCCGCTACGAGGCGCAGGCGCGTCGTCTCGGTCGCCGGCACGAGCTCCTCACCCACGCACTGCTGCGGGCGACCGCAGCGCCGCCGCTGCGGCGCCGGATCGTCCCGGCGGCCGCACGGCTGCCGCGCGTGTTCGGCGCGGCCGTCAACCAGCTCGCCAGCCCGATCGGAGCACCCTCGTGACGACCGCCTCCACGTCCGAGACCGTGGTCCTCCTCGACGAGGAGGGGCAGGCCGTCGGCACCATGGACAAGAGCGCCGTGCACCACCGCCAGACACCGCTGCACCTGGCGTTCTCTTGCTACGTCTACGACCCCTCCGGTGCACTGCTCGTCACCCGACGGGCCCTGCACAAGCAGACCTTCCCGGGGGTCTGGACCAACAGCTGCTGCGGACATCCGGCGCCCGGCGAGCCGCTCGAGGACGCCGTCCGCCGCCGGGTGCACCAGGAGCTCGGGCTGCGGCTCGACGAGGTCCGGCTGCTCTTGCCGGCCTACCGCTACCGGGTCGCGGCGGCCGACGGGACGGTGGAGAACGAGATGTGCCCGGTGTACGTCGCCACCGCGAGCGACAGCGCCCACCCTGACCCCGACGAGGTGGCGGAAACCGCCTGGGAGCCGTGGCCGGAGTTCCGTGCCGCCGTGCTGGACGGCAGCCGGATCGTCTCGGCGTGGTGCCGGGAGCAGGTGGGCCTGTTGCCCGCCGACCCGCCCGGCGCGGCGGCAAGGCCCGACGCGGAGCTGCCTCCGGCGGCTCGGCCTCCGCGAGGCTAGTGGCTGCCGACGGCAACGCCGCGAGGTGCGTGCCAGGAGTGCGGGAGACCCGACGAATCTCCGTTGGTGACCACTAGGCGCCGACCCGGGCGGCGTGGTCGGCCGGCTCCTCGACGTTCTCGCGGAGCTCTCGGATGATCCGGTTGAGCACGCGCGACACCTGGGTCTGGGTCACGCCGATCTCCTCGGCGATCTCCCGTTGAGTGCGGTCGTCGAAGAACCGCAGCCGCAGCACCTTGCGGTCCCGTTCGCTCAACCGACGTACGACCGGAGCCAGGACGACGCGCGCCTCGACCGCGTCGGTCTCGGTGTCGTGGTCACCCAACAGGTCGCCGATCGTGGTCGAGGACTCGCCGCCGACGCTCTTGTCCAGGCTGGTCGGCACGAAGCAGCCCTCGGCGCTCAGCGCCTCCTCCACGTCGCGCAACGGCGCGCCCAAGTGGCTGGCGACCTCGGTGACCGACGGTGACCGGCCGAGGATCGGCGCGAGCTCGGCCTCGGCCGCGAAGACGCGCGCCTGCAGCTCCTGAACCTTGCGCGGGGGTCGCACCATCCATCCGTTGTCGCGGAAGTAGCGGCGCACCTCCCCGCGGATCGTCGGCACGGCGAACGACAAGAAGTCGTGGCCCGCGTCGGCGTCGAACCGCCGGGCCGCCTTGGTCAGGGCCAGGTACGCCACCTGCTGGAGGTCGTCGTCGGAGATGCCGCGCCGGCGGTAGTGGGACGCGATGGCGTCGGCCACGCCCATGTTCGCCTCGACGACCTCGGCGATCAGACGCTGCCGGTGGGCGGGCCGCGACTCGTGAGCGGCGCGCTCGAGGAGCTCGGTGGTGCGAGCGGCGCGATCGGCCCGATCCGGACGGGTGGTGGGACGCGAATCGAGGAGCGACATGTCGGGAGGCCTTCGGGGTTTGGGGTCGCCCGGAACGTCGGGCGCTGCGGACGCTCCGGGTGCTGCTGGGGTCTTCACCGCTGGCTTCAGCTCGGTCCCTCGAGACCGTCCGGAGCGCTGGGCCCGCAGCGGTCTGTACCCGCAAAGTAGTCGCGCCGTCGAGGGGCGAACCACACCTGAAGGGAGGAAAAGGCGGGCGCTCAGAGCGCGGCGAGCCGGCTACCGAGTGGCGCGACGACACACCCCTTTTGCGCACCGCCCACAACACCGCCCGCGAGCACGAGCCGTCCGGGACCGGTGGCCAGATAGGCCTCAGCGGGTTCTCGGCAGTATCTCGCTGCCGTAGAACCGGATCATGTCCTGGTGGTGAGGACCCATGTTCGCGATGTAGAGCTCGTCATAGCCGGCGTCGGCGTACTCCCGGACCTGCGCGAGGTGCTCGTCCGGGTCGGGGCCCGCAACCACCGAGGAGCGAGTGCTGTCCTCGGTGACGAGCTGGGAGGCCTGCTCGAAGTGCCTCGGTGACGGCAGTACCTGGGCCAGCTCGCCAGGGAGCCCGCTGTTGGCCCACAGCCGGTGGGCGTGCTGGACGCCCTCGTCCGCCGTGGCCGCGTAGGCGACCTTGGTGCCGGCCGCTGCCGGCTTCCCGCCGCTGGCCTGCTTGAAGCGGCTGACCAGGTCGGGTTCGCTGGAGGTGGAGATGTAGCCGTCGCCGATGCGTGCGGCGACGTCGGTCGCCTTCGGCCCGAATCCGGAGACGTAAACAGGTGGGGGCTCGTCGGGGAGCGTGTAGATCCTGGCGTGGTCGACCCGGTAGTGCCGTCCCTGGGTGGTGACGAAGCCGCCGTCCCACAGCTCGCGCATCAGCGCCACCGCCTCCTCGAGCATCTCCAGACGGATGTCGATGGAGGGCCACCGGTCGCCGAGGACGTGTTCGTTCAGCGCCTCGCCGGTGCCGACCCCGAGCACGAACCGGCCGCCTGTCATCACCGCCGACGTTGCCGCCGCTTGCGCGACGATCGCCGGGTGGATGCGCACGGTCGGACACGTGACCGCCGTGGTCACCGGCAGCGAGCACGCCTGAGACAGGGCGCCGATCACCGACCAGACGAACGGGCTCTGGCCCTGCTCGTCGTTCCACGGATGGAAGTGGTCGCTGATCCAGAGTCCCTCGAAGCCGGCTCGCTCTGCCTCGACGGCCTGCGCCACCAGCTCATCCGGGCTGTACTCCTCGCACGACAGGAAGTAGCCGATCTTCACGAGAGCACTGGTACCCCTTGCGGGTGATTCGATGACTCGCGACCGCCGCGAGAATCGAGACGTGGGGCAGGGGAAGGCGTACGTCGGGATCTCCGGCTGGACGTACCCGGGCTGGCGCGGCGACTTCTATCCAGAGGGGCTGCCGCAGCGTCGCGAGCTGGAGTACGTCGCCGAGCGGCTCTCCTCGGTGGAGATCAACGGCTCGTTCTACTCCTTGCAGCGACCCGACTCGTACCGGCGCTGGCGCGGCGAGGTGCCGCCCGGGTTCGTCTTCGCCGTCAAGGGTGGTCGGTTCATCACTCACCTCAAGCGGCTGCGCGACATCGAGGTGCCGCTGGCCAACTTCTTCGCCTCGGGGGTGCTCGCTCTCGGACCCACCCTCGGTCCTGTGCTCTGGCAGCTCCCGGAACGGCAGGTGTTCGACGAGTCGCTGGTGGGCGACTTCCTCGCGATGCTGCCTCGCACCACCTCCGCGGCCGCAGACCTGGCGTCGCGGCACGATGACAAGGTCCCGGACGACCGGGCGCTCACCACCGTGGAGAGGGACGCCCCGTTGCGGCACGCGCTCGAGTTCCGGCACCCGTCGTTCGCGTCTGACGCGGCGTACGCAATGTTGCGGCAGCACGGTGTCGCGACCGTCGTGTCGGACTCCGCTGGCCGCTGGCCGCGGGTCTTCGAGGTGACGTCCGACCTGGTGTACGTACGGCTGCACGGCGACCAGGAGCTGTACGCGAGCGGCTACTCGGCCCACGCCCTGGCGGAGTGGGCGTCCCGGTGCCGGGACTGGATGGCGCGGGGACACGACGTGCACGTCTACTTCGACAACGACGCGAAGGGCCACGCCCCGCACGATGCTGTCGCGCTCCAGGGACGGCTCGCACCGGCTGTGGACTGAGCGACGCGGGGATGGGTACCGGTGCCCCGAGGCGCGGAGGTGGACGGTGGCGGACGATCGGGAGCGCGTGACGGGCCGCACCGGCGACGTGCGTCGCGCGTACGACGCGAGCCCGTTCCCGATGGCCGCAACCGCCGGTCCCGACCACGTGTACGTCGCGTGCAACACGGCGTTCCGGTTGCTCGCCGGGGCCTCGGGGCTCATCGGACGACGCCACGCGGACGTGGTCCCCGGCGCGACCGGCCGGCGCCTCGGCCAGGTGCTGGACCGGATCTGGACGTCGCACGAACCCATGGTCGTCCGCGGCCTGCACGCCGAGCCGTACCACGACGCCGACGGTGCGATGGCGGGCATCCAGCTCACCCAGGTGGGCGCGACCGAGCCGATGCCGGAGCTCGAGACGGGCGGCAACGCGAGCACGGGGAGGTCCCGACGCAAGCAACCTCGCACCACCGAACCACCCGGCCTGGTGACCGCCATGCAGGACGCTCTGCTGCCGGCCGACCTGCCCGTCGTACCGGACCTCGACCTCTCTGCTCGGTACCTGCTGGCGAACGAGGGGGGCTCGGGCGGTGACTGGTTCGATGCGGTCGTCCGTCCCGATGGCCGGGTGGCGCTGCTGGTCGGCGACGTCGTGGGCCACGGAGTCGCGGCGTCCGCCGCCATGGGTCAGCTGAGGGCCGTCTTGCGCGGCCAGCTCCTCGTGGACCGGCCCCTGCGGGACGTGATGGAGGAGGTCGACCGGTTCGCCCGGTGGGAGCTCGACATGCAGGCGACCACCGTGTGCGTCGTCCTCCTCGACGTCGTGCTCGGTGACATCGAGTACTGCACCGCCGGCCACCCGCCGCCCCTCGTTGTCGGCCGTGACGGGGAGGCGCGCTACCTGGCACCGTCCGGCGCAGCACCCCTCGCCACCACTCGGGAGCTCACCTGCGACCGGGACACCCTCGGCGAAGGCGATCTCGTCCTTCTCTACACCGACGGCCTGGTCGAGCGCCCCGGCAGGACGCTGGCCGAAGGCACCGTGGAGCTCAGCGAGGTGGCCCGGCTGGCGACGGCCCGGCGGCGCCTCGGTCCTGACGACTCGCCGCGAGCCGTGGAGCGACTGTGTGACTCCGGCGTCGAGCTGCTCACGAGCACGACGGGGTACGCCGACGACGTGACGCTCCTCGCCGCCCAGCGGCAGGCTCCGGCCGAGGCGTTCTCGGCGTCCTTCGACGCGACCCTGGCCGGCGTGCCCGCGGCCCGTGACGCCGTCAGCCGGTGGCTGGCGCCCCTGGAGATCTCGGCCGTCGACGACCTCGCCATCCGGCACGCCGTCGGCGAGCTGGTCACCAACGCCGTGGTGCACGCCCGGGCCGGGGAGGGCCCCACCCCGCGCCGACGGGTCGGGGTGGATGTCGAGCTCGGGCGGGATGGTGTCCTCACCTGTCGCGTCCACGACGACGGGCACTGGAGGGGCTCCGGCAGCTCCACGGAAAGCTGGGGCCTGGCCATGGTCACGGCCATGGTCGACGACCTCCGCATCGACCGCAGCCACGGCACCACGGCGACCTTCCGGTTGCGGCTGACCCGCACCACCAGCCTGATGGCCGGAGGGGGCCGGGGGAGCGCGGGCTCGAGGCGGGTCGACTTCGCGGTGCGGCACGAGGGACCTCGCGTCCGGGTGGATGGGGACGTGGACTGCACGAACGCCGAGCTGCTGCGTACCGCGCTCCTGCGCGCGTGGCGTGGAGGTCTGGAGGACGTGGTCGTGGACTTGTCCGACGTCACCCTGCTCGGCAGCTCGGCGGTCCGGGTGCTGCACGAGTCGGTCGCCTCCGGCCGGAGAGTCACGTTGACCGCCCCGATGGGCAGCGTTGCCCAACAGGTGCTCGAGCTGGTGCGCCTGCCGTACGACACCGGAGCCGACGCAGTGCCTGGGTGAGTGCGGCCGCCAGTTCAAGGCAAAATCTCGGCGGGCTTCGCCGACTCGTCCATGCCTGGTGCGTCGGCGTGCCAGCATGAGCGAGGCTCCCCCCGACCCCCCCACGTAGGGGAGCCGGAGGCGAGGGTCGCGGTCCGCGGGCCAGGCCCTCGCCTCACCACTCGAAACCGCCCGCTCCCGATGCAGACGGGAGCGGGCGGGCTCGTCCTCGGCGCAGCCGGGTGGCAGCCGCCTGGGACGCGATGCTCCGGAGGGGGGTTCAGTCACCTGGCAGGACCGACGGCGGCAGGACGAGGTCGGGGACCAGCTCCGCGAGCAGGTCGCGTACCCGGACGTCGAGGTCGGCGACGATGCGGCGGACGGTGGCGTCGTCCTGGCCCTTCGGGTCGTCGACGGGCCAGTCGACGTACCTCGCGCCGGGCACGTACGGACACTCCTCGCCGCAACCGAGCGTGACGGCCAGGGTGCTGCTCGCGATCATGTCGCGCGTCAGCGCCTTCGGCGACTCGCGCGAGGTGTCGAGGCCGAGGCCGTCGAGGACCCGGACGACCTCGGGGTGGATCTGCTCGCCGGGCTCGGTGCCGGCGGAGAGGGCGACGACGCGGCCGCCGGCGTAGTGCTCGGTGAGGACGCGGGAGATGACGGAGCGGCCACCGTTCTTGCGGCACGCGAAGACGACCTGCGGAGTGCTCATGACGCGGCCCTGTCGATGGTGGCGGGATGGAGGAGGCTCGCCAGGCCGAGACCGATGGCCGCCCCGGCGACCTGGGCGGCGACGAAGCCGGTCACGGAGCCGGGGTCGATGCCGGCGAAGGTGTCGGAGAACGCGCGGCCCAGTGTCACGGCGGGGTTGGCGAAGGACGTGCTGGAGGTGAACCAGTACGCCGCCCCGATGTAGGCGCCGACCGCCGGCGCAGCCAGGTGCGTACGGCCGGTGCGGACCAGGCCGAGCACCAGCGCGACGAGGCCCGCGGTCGCGACCACCTCACCGAGCCAGAGGTCGGGGCCGGACCGGACCGTGTCCGACAGACCCTGCGGCACGTCGTACATGGCGTTCGCCAGCAGGGCTCCGGCGACGGCGCCCGCCGACTGCGCGATGACGTACGGCGCCACGTCCGCGGCGGCCGGTCCGGCACCGTCACGCCGGCCGGCGAGCCAGAGCGCAACGGTGACCACGGGGTTCAGGTGGGCACCGGAGACCGGGCCGAAGACCACGATCAGGACGCCGAGGCCGAGGGCCGTCGCGAGGGAGTTCTCGAGGAGCTGCAGCCCCACGTCGGTCGGGGAGAGGCGACTGGCCGCGATGCCGGAGCCGACGACCACCGTGACGAGCAGGCCGGTGCCGAGCCCTTCGGCCACCAGGCGTCGCACCATCAGCACGGGCGGCGCTCGACCGAGCGCGCCGAAGCGGCCAGCCCGGCGTAGTGCTCGGCGAGGGCCTCTGCGGCGGCGGGCCGCAGCTCGTAGTAGGTGAAGCGGCCGGCCGGGTGCGCGTCGACCACGCCGGCGAGCCGGAGCACGCGGAGGTGGTTGGAGACGGCGGTCTGGCCGGCGTCGAGGATCTCGACGAGGTGGCAGGTGCACAGGCTCTCGCGCGCGAGCTCCGCGACGATCCTGGCGCGGGTCGGCTCGGACACGACGGAGACCAGCTCGGCCACCGACGACAGCGCATGCATCACGCGTGCATGATGTCACGCCAGGATGATGAGTGTCAGTCGGTCTCGCTGCGGCGCTCCAGCAGGACGGTGTCGCGCCACTCCCCGTCGAGTCGCGCGATGCGCGGCCGGACGGCGAGGGTGCGGTAGCCGGCTGAGTGGTGCAGCGCGATCGAGGCGCGGTTCTCGGGGAAGATCGACGTCTGCAGCGTCCAGAGGCCGCCGCGGTCGGCCTCGACGACCTGGCGGTGAAGGAGGGCCTTGCCCACGCCGCGACCACGCGCCGCCTCGGCGACGTACACGCTGGTCTCGGCCACTCCCGCGTAGCACTCGCGGCTGCTGACGGGAGCCGCCGCGGCCCAGCCCACGACCCTGCCGTCGAGATCGGCCACCCAGCGGTGCGCGGGCAGCCACTTCTCGGCGAGCTTCCGGGCAGCAGGGACCAGGGTCTCGAACGTCGCGTTGCGCGTGGCCACGCCCTCGGCGTAGATGTCGCGCACCGCGGCGAGGTCGTCGTCGGTCATGGCCCGGGTCGAGACGTCGTCCGGGAGGTCTTCGGGGCAGCACGGCACGGTGGCCAGGGTGCCCATCACCACGTCGGCGGCGTGCGGGAGCCCGGTGCAGCAGGCCTGGTTCACCGAGACGACCGAGGAGGTGCCGACCTTGTCGACGGCCACGAACCCCACCTCGGCGAGCTTCTTCACGTGGTGGGAGCAGGTCGACTGGCTGATGCCGAGGAGGACGGCGAGGTCGCCGACCCTGATCGACCCGGTCGTGGCGCTCGAGACGGCGTGCAGGAGGCGGACCCGGGTGGGGTCCGCCAGGACGGCGAACCACTCGGCGTACGTAGCCGCCGACTGCTCGTCGAGGACCGCCGGCGATCGGAGCATGGTCGTGGTCACGGGAGCAGTCTAGATCGATGTACGTCGATGGTTGCAATCATCGATGGGGATCGATAAAGTTCGGGCATGACCGAACCTCTTGTCGTCGTCGGAGCGGGCCCGGCGGGCCTGGCCGCAGCCGCCCAGGCCCAGGCCCGGGGCATCCCCACCATCGTGCTCGAGGCCGGGGCCACGGCCGGTTCCGCGGTCCTGGAGTGGGGGCACGTCCGGCTGTTCTCGCCGTGGTCGGAGCTGGTGGACCCGGTGGCCGACCGGCTGCTCGCCGACAGCGGTTGGACGGCCCCGGAGCCGACGTCGTACCCGACGGGTCGCGAGTGGGTCGAGACCTACCTCGCCCCCCTGGCCGACCTGCTGGCCCAGCAGCCGGAGGTCGAGGTCCGCTACGGGCATCGGGTCGTCGGCGTGGCGCGGGCCGGGCGCGACCGCCTGGTCGCGATCGGGCGCGAAGCAGTGCCGTTCGCCGTGCACGTCGAGACGCCCTCGGGTCGCCGGACGCTGACGGCGAGGGCCGTCATCGACGCGTCCGGCACGTGGGGGAGCCCCAACCCGTTGGGGGCCGACGGCTACCTCGCTGCGGGCGAGGCCGAGCACGCAGCTCGGATCACCTACGGCATCCCCGACCTCCGGGATCCGGGGACGACGGCTCGTTACGCCGGCAAGCACGTCGCGGTCGCCGGCCGAGGTGCGTCGGCCCAGAACGTCCTGGTGGCGCTGGCGCAGCTCGCGCAGCAGCACCCGGACACGCGGGTCAGCTGGCTGGTCCGGCGCCACGACACCGCAGACGCCTTCGGCGGCGGCGACAACGACCAGCTCGAGCAGCGCGGCGCCCTCGGCGAGGCCGCCAGGCGCGTGGTCGCCACCGGGCCGGTCAGCACGGTCACCGGTTTCCGTACCGCTCGGGTCGACGGTGCAACTGACGGCACGCTGACCCTGGTGTCCACCGAAGGCCAGCGCGTGGACGGCGTCGACGAGGTCATCGTCGTCACCGGCTTCCGCCCCGACCACTCCTGGCTCTCCGAGGTGCACCTCGCCCTCGACGGTGAGCTGTCCGCGCCCGTGGGACTGGCGCCGGAGATCCACCCGGCGTACCACTCGTGCGGCTCGGTGGCCCCGCACGGCGCGAACCTGCTCCGCCAGCCCGAGGGCGACCTGTACCTCGTCGGCATGAAGTCCTACGGTCGGGCCCCGTCGTTCCTCACCCTCACCGGGTACGAGCAGACGCGCAGCGTCGTCGCCGAGATCGCCGGCGACCACGAGGCCGCGGCGCGCGTCGAGCTCGTGCTGCCCGAGACCGGCGTGTGCGGCGGCTCGGGGCTGTTCGACAGCGACGACGCAGGTGGCTGTTGCGCCCCCGCCTCCGCGCCCGAGCTGCTCACGATCGGCAGCCTGCGGCCGGCATGACGACCGACCCGAGTCAGGGTCCGCTCGAGCTGACCCGGTTCCCCCACGCGGCCTGGGCGCCCGAGTCCCCCACCCGGTAGACCTGGACGGCGGCAGCGAGCGCCGCCACCACCGCGAGTCCGGCCACGACGCGCCGTCCGGCAAGGGTCCAGGCGGCTCGTCCGCGGGCCCGACGCCATTCGAGGAGGACGAGGGCCGCTGCCAGGACGAGGAGCGGAACGGCGAACCAGATGAGCTGGTCGCCCAGGTCGGCGTGCCGCCCGGGATCGCCCACCCGGTGCTCGAGCGCCTCGCCGCTGGACGTCGCGACGGGAATCAGCGCCGTGGCCACGGCCGCACAGCCGACGACCAGCAGGCCGTAAGGGAGCCGCCAGGAAGGGCGGACCGCGATGGCGATCGTGCCCAGGACGGCCAGGGGGAGGAGGACGACGACACCATGCACGACGAGCGCGTGCACGGGAATGCCGTTGATGAGATCGAACATGGCGGGACCGTAGGAGTGCTCACCTGACGACAACCTGACCGCCCCATGGTCAGGTTCGTGTCAGGTGCGGTCGGGACAATGGGTGACGGGGGCGACGAGGAGGCGCGGGTGGCGCACGTAGGACTGTGCGAGGACGACCCGGCGATCCGGCGCGTCGTCTCCGAGGCGTTGGCGCTGACCGGGCACACGGTCACGACGGCGTACGACGGCGGGGAGGCATTGCGCCGCTTCGCCGAGGACGACTCCCTGGACGTCGTCGTGCTCGACATCGGCTTGCCCGACTCCGACGGCCGCGACGTCTGTCAGGCGCTCCGATCGTCCGGGCAGTCGGCGCCCATCATCTTCCTGACGGCGCTGGGGGCGATGCACGAGAAGCTCGCCGGTTTCAGCGCCGGGGCCGACGACTACCTGGCCAAGCCGTTCGACGTGAAGGAGCTGGTCGCCCGGATCGAAGCGCTCGCCAAGCGCGGCCGGGTGGTGAGCGCGGCCGCAGCTCCGACCGACCTCGTGCTGGACCCGGCTCGGCACTCGCTGGCCTGCCATGGCCACGAGGTGCTGCTCACGCCCACCGAGTTCCGGATGCTGGCCGCGATCACGTCCCGGCCGGGTGAGGTGGTCCGCCGGCGCGCGATCGTCGCCGCGGCGTGGCCGCACGAGGCGATGGTCAGCGACAACACGGTCGACTCCTTCATCCGCCGGATCCGCGTGAAGCTGGAGCGGGTCGGCTCGCCGCTGACGCTCGCGACCGTGCGCGGCGTGGGCTACACACTGAGGTGATGAGCCCGCGCTGGTTTCGACCACGGTCGTTCCGGGCCAAGATCGTCGCCTCCACCGTGGCCCTGATGGCCGTGGCGATGGTGGTCGTGGGTCTGGGCATCCAGCTCCTGCTCGAGCGGACGGCTCAGCGCGACATCGACCGGGTGCTGCAGGAGCGCGCGGACGCGATGATCGCCGTGGTCGACGACGCTTCCGCCGGCGAAGTCGTGGTGCCCTCGGACTCGCTGGTGCCGGGCGCGGCCGTCTTCGCCGGCAACGGCTCGCTCGTCGCAGGCTCCGTCGCGCCGGATGCACGCGAGTTGGCGCTGCGGCTGGGGCGCGAGGGCCGGAACCAGACCGTGGCCGGCGACGAGACTCGGCTGCTCGCCGTGCCGTTCAGGACGTCGGGCGGCGCGACCGGCGTGATGGTGGTCGGCGCCGAGACCGCGCCGTACGAACGCTCGGAGCTCTACGCCCTGCTCGCCACCGCGACGCTGGGCGTGCTGGTGATCGCCGGCTCCGCCGTCATCGCGCTGCGGGTCACTCGCGAGGCGTTGCGTCCGGTCGCGCAGATGGCCGAGCGGGCGGGGGAGTGGAGCGAGCACGACCTCGACCACCGTTTCGACCTCGGCCCGCCCATCAACGAGCTGGCGGCCCTTGGCCAGATCCTCGACCGCCTGCTCGACCGGGTGGCCTCGGTGATCTTGGCCGAGCAGCGGCTCACCGCTGAGCTGGCCCACGAGCTGCGCACCCCGCTGACCACCATCAAGGGGTCCGCCGACCTCGCCCTGATGCGCGGCGTCGCCGACCCGGCCGTGGCCCGTGAGCTCGAGCAGATCTCGGAGTCCGCCACGGCGATGGCCGGCGTGATCAGCACCCTGCTCGACATCTCTCGCGACGTCGCCGCGGCGACCCACCTCTCCTGCCGGGCCGCGGACGTTCTCGGTGAGACCGCGGCACCTCTCCCGGACGGGATCGTCCTCGAGGTCCGTGCGAACGGTTCGACCAGCCGGATCGCGGCCCCACGTGTGGTGGTCGCCCGGGCCCTGCAACCGCTGGTGGACAACGCCCTGCAACACGCAGCCTCGCGGGTGGTCCTCGAGGCCGTCGACCACGACGCGCGGGTCGACCTCGTCGTGTCCGACGACGGACCCGGCATCGCTCCCCATCGACGGGCCGCACTCTTCGACCCCGGCGTGTCCCATCGCGAGGGCGGCGCGGGGCTCGGCCTGGGCATCGCCCGCCGGGTGGCCCGCTCGCTCGGCGGCGACGTCAGCGTGGAAGACCCCGGCTCAGACGGTCTTCCAGGAGCTCGCTTCGTGGTGTCGCTGCCGCGCCGCTGACGAGGCCGGCCGCCACGCGGTGGCGCAGCAGCTCGTCAGCACCGGATCAGGCTGACACAGGCCGCCGACCACGACGACGTGGCTCAGGCAGCCGACGCGCAACGGGGGGCGCATCGGCTGCCTGAGGACTTGGGCGGTCGCCGAGGTTCGAGATCACGAACACTCGGCGTCCGCAAGAACTCCTGGGTCCAGGCCGTCGCGGCGAGTCGCCTCGGTGCGGTCCTTGTCGGTCACGGTCAGGTAGACGACGACGGCGAGGATGGTGCCGAGGAACAGCACGCTGGTGCCCAGGGTGCCGAGGCCGAGACCGCCATCGGAGCGGGATGAGGCGAGGAAGTCGCCGATGTTGGCCCCGAGGGGACGGGTCAGGATGTAGGCCAGCCAGAACGACAGCACCGGTCCGGCTCCCAGCCGCCAGGACACGAGCACGGCCAGGATCAGGCTGAGTGGCAGCAGGATGGACGTGCCGGCCGACCAGCCGGTGAGCTCCAGCGTCCAGTCGCCCACCGCCGTACCGAGGGCGAAGGTGACGAGCACCGTGAGCCAGTAGAAGCTCTCGCGCGGAGTGGTGACGATCGCGTGGATCGAGAGGGTGCGCTCGCGGGCGTACCAGATGCCGAAGACCGCGCCGAGGAGCACTGCGAAGACCGTCGAGCTGATCCACAGCGGTACGCCACGGGCGTCGGTGAGGTTGTCGGTCAGCAAGGTTCCGACGACGCTGATGAGCACGACCGCCAGCCAGTAGCTCGGTTGCCGAGATCAGGAGTCGCGGTCATGGCGCACACCGTGCACAGTCGCACCTGGCGGCAACCTGACTGCGCGCGTCCGGAGCCGCCGGGCGGAGGTCAGGCAGGCCCGGCGCGGTAGGTGAGTTCGTTCACGGACCAGACGTGACCCGGCGGGCGCGACGGGCGCGACGGGCGCCGAAGACGCCGCTCCTGGGCACCGGCGGCGGTAGACTCTCCCGTGGTCGAGTCTTCGGCCCAACCACCTGTCGGTGTCGAGTCTTGCTGCTACGGCGATCCCGATCTTCTTGGACGGATGCGTCAGATGGCCGAAATGACTCTCCCCACCTGGGTAGGTGACCGGACCTGGGTGGACATCGCCTCCACCCAGGACATCATCGTCACCGGGCTCCGCACGATCCTCGAGACCGCTCTCGGAGCCTCCATCTTCACCACGGTCGGACCCGTGGACGGTGAGCCCGACGTCGTCCTGTTCGACGTCATGAACCTCAAGGACGGGGTCAGGTCGGATCTCGACCGACTGGTGTCCAGCACCGGCTCGGTCGTCATCGCCGTCACGCTGGACCGGCTCCGGCCCGATCTCGAGGCCCTGGCCCTCAACCGAGGGGCCGCCGCCGCGATCCCGCTGAGCATCTCCGCGCCCGCTCTGGTCGGGGTGATCGAGGCCGCGATCCGTGGTGACCTGGACGAGCATCCGGTGGTGCGCACCCGCAAGGCCGGCGCCGCGTACGCCGGCAAGGAGGCGGGACTCTCCGAGCGCGAGTCCCAGATCCTGGGCCAGATCGTGCGTGGCAAGGGCAACCAGGAGATCGCCGAGGACTTCTACCTGAGCATCAACTCGGTGAAGACCTACATCCGCAGCACCTACCGCAAGCTCGGTCTCTCGACCCGTGCCCAAGCCGTCGCGTGGGGCATCGTGCAGGGTTTCCCGGTCGACGGGGGCGCGGTCGTATCCGCAGGCGAGCGGACGTCCTGAGGCGACCTCTTCGCGACCGTCCGGGATCAGGCTCTTCTGACGGCCTGCTGGTAACGTCCGAGTTCTCCGGCGCATCCGTCGGACCCTCAGGGCAGACGCCTCGTTCTTTGTCGGGCCACCGCTCCATGACGACCTCGTCGCCTCCTCTGAGCCTTCAGAGGAGCCTCCGTGCCTGTGTCATCTGCTCTCCCCAACACGTCTCCGTCCCTGCCGGTCGGGAGCACGGCCGTCGTGTACTGCGAGGGTCAGTTCGGTGAGCAGGACGGCAAGACCGCCAACGGGCTGGTCCGGCACTCCGAGAAGTACGAGATCCTCAGCGTCCTCGACAGCCGGTACGCCGGCGGCGACGCCGGCCAGGTCCTGGACGGCACCCCCATCGGGATCCCCGTGCTCGCCACCCTGGCCGAGGCGATCGCGCACGCGGGAAACGTCCCGGACTACCTGATCTGCGGCGTGGCGCCGGCTGATGGCCTTCTCTCCGCGGCCCAGCGTGTGGTGCTGCTCGACGGCATCGCCCGGGGCATGCACATCGTCAACGGGCTCCACGACTTCCTCAACGACGACGCCGAGTTCGTGGCCGCCAGCCTGCTGCACGGCGTGACGATCACCGACGTACGCCGCCCCCGCGACAAGAAGGACCTGCAGCTGTTCTCCGGCCGCATCTTCGACGTGACCTGCCCGCGCATCGCCGTGCTCGGCACGGACGGCGCGGTCGGCAAGCGCACCACCGCCACCCTCCTCGTGCGGGCGCTGAACGAGCGGGGCGTCAAGGCCGTCCTCGTCGGCACCGGCCAGACCACGATCATGCAGGGCGGCAAGTACGGCGTCGCCCTGGACGCCCTCGTCCCGCAGTTCTGCTCGGGCGAGGTCGAGAAGCAGGTCGTCGCGGCGTTCGAGGGTGAGGACCCCGACGTCATCATCGTCGAGGGACAAGGCGCCCTGAGCCACCCGGCGTACCTGACCTCGGCCCACATCCTGCGGGGCAGCCGACCGGCCGGAGTCATCGTCCAGCACGCGCCCGAGCGGCGCGTGCTCGGCGACTTCCCGATGATCGCGATGCCCAGCGTGGCCAGGGAGGTCGCCCTGATCGAGAGCTTCGCCGACACCAGGGTCATCGGGATCACCGTCAACCACGAGGGCATGGCGGACGACGCCGCGATCGGCCGGGCCATCGACGAGATCGAGCTCGACCTCGGACTTCCCGCAACGGACCCGCTCACGCGCCCCCTCGACCAGCTCGCCGACATGGTGCTCGACGCCTTCCCGGCTCTCAGGGAGACTCGCGTCACGAGCACTCGATGACGGCACCCCGTCTCGAGGTCGACCTCGACGCGATCGAGGCGAACACCCGCACCCTCGTCGACCGTTTGACTCCGTCAGGGATCCGGGTCACCGGGGTCACCAAGGCCTCGTTGGGCTCGCCGGGCGTCGGCGCGGCGATGCTGCGCGGTGGCGCCGGCGGACTGGGCGACTCCCGGATCGAGAACCTGGCCCGGCTCGAGACGGCCGGCCAGCTCGCCCCCCGCACGCTCATCCGTTCCCCCATGACCAGCCAGGTCGACGCCGTCGTCAGACACGCGTCGACCAGCTTGAACACCGAGCGCTCGGTGCTCGAGGCCCTCTCCCGGGCCGCCGTTCGACGGAGTACCACACACGCTGTGGTGCTCATGGTCGAGCTCGGCGATCTCCGGGAGGGGGTGCTAGCAGCCGACCTCGTGCCCCTCGCGCACCACGTCGACGGGCTGGCCGGACTCACCCTCGTCGGCATCGGAACCAACCTGGCTTGTCAGAGCGGCGTGGTGCCGGACCAGGACAAGATGGACTCTCTGTCCGTCCTCGCCGTCGAGGTCGAGGAGTCCCTGGGAACCGCGCTGTCGGTGGTGTCCGGCGGCAACTCAGCCAACCTGGGTTGGGCCCTGAGCACGCCCGACTCCGGCCGGGTCGACGAGCTGCGGCTCGGCGAGTCGATCCTGCTCGGCCTCGACCCCCTGTCCCGGCTCCCGATCCCGGGCCTGCGGACCGACGCGACGATCCTGTTCGCCGAGCTCATCGAGGTGTGCACCAAGCCGGCCGCACCTTGGGGTCAGGTCGCCCAGTCCGCCTTCGGGGCGGCACTGGCGCGCCCTGGTGGTGGCACCACCGTCCGGCAGGGGATCCTCGCCCTCGGGCGCCAGGACGTCGACCCGGCCGACCTCTTCCCGCCCACTGGCATCACGGCCCTCGGGATGAGCAGCGACCACTTGGTCGTCGACCTCGCCGACACCGGCGCCGCCGTCGGTGACGAGCTGGCCTTCGGCGTCGGCTACGCCGGACTGCTCCGCGCCATGACCTCACCCTTCGTCTCGGTCGAGGAGACCACCGCTTCTCGTCCGGCGGTCATGCCGCGCGTCTCGTGAGCCGAGCTTGTCCGCCTGGCGCACGGCGCGATCGGACAGGCACGGTCGAGTTCTGCCAACGGCGGTTCACCGCGCAGTGATGCGGTGCCACCATCTCGCTCGGCGGGGACGCTCCGTGCTCGGGTGTCCGGGGCACCACTGGCCTGAGGGGACGCTTGCTTTGACCAGGTCGACGTGTCGGCCGCAGCCGGCCCACGTGGTCTTTCCGCACGTCTTGCATCGAGTGGCTCTGCACATCTTGTGCGCTCCTTCGGTGGAGGTCTGATAGGGCTGGGAGTCGCCCCAGCGACGGCTCCCAGCTCGGGTCTGCCAGGGGCCGCGCGGGTGGCTAGTGGTGGGCGAAGCGGATGTCGGGGAGGAGCCGGGTGAGCCAGGCGGGCGCCCACCACGCGGCCTTACCGGTGAGCCGGAGCATCACGGGCAGGAGAACGAGGCGGACCAAGAATGCGTCGAGGAGCACGGCGACACCGAGGATGATCCCCATCTCCTTGGGTGGGAGCGGGCCGGCGAGGGCGAAGGTGAAGAAGACCGCGACCATCACCGCGCCGGCGGCGAAGATCACGCGGCCGGAGTGTGCGAGGGAGCCGACCATCGCCTCGTGGGCGTCTCCTGACTTCTCCCAGTGCTCCTTGGCCGAGGCGAGCAGGAACACGGTGTAGTCCATCGCGATGGCGAAGATCATGGCGAAGAAGAAGACCGGCGCCCAGGCGTCGAGGAAGCCCTGCGACTCGAATCCGATGAGGTCGGCGCCGATGCCCTCTTGGAACACGACCCGGGCGACGCCGAACGCGGCCGCGGTGGAGAGCAGGCTGGCGAGTGTCCCGAGCAGCGAGATGAGGGGGGCCTGCAAGGCGATGAGCAGGAGCAGGAACCCGAGCACGAGAACCACGCCGATGACCAGTGGGGTGGACTCGTCGAGCTGGGCCTTGAGGTCGAGGTTCTCGACCGCGGCGCCGCCGACGATCGCGGAGGCCGGAAGTTCGGTGCGCAGCCGGTCGACCGTCTCGGACAGCTCGGGGTCCGAGGGGTCCACCGCCGGGACGGCCTGGATCAGGACCTGTCCGGTCTCGTCCGTGGCGGCCACCGGGGACAGAGCGCCCGCTATGCCGGGGTCCGCGGTGAGAGCGGCCGCGGTGGCCTCTGCGTCAGCTTCGTCGGTGATGACCTGGAGGGTGCCGGGGGCACCGACTCCGAACGCGTCCTGGACCACGTTGTAGCCCACCCGAGCCGAGGAGTCGTCAGGCAGGACCTTGATCGATGGCATGGCCGTCTTGAGACCCAGCGCTGGTGCGGCGAGCAGGAGCAGCAGGGTCATCGATGCGGCGCCGAAGACGATGGGGTGCCTCCACAGTCGCTCTCCCCACGCGGCGAACCTGGGGGAGCGGTGCTCCTGGGAGCGCGACCACGGCAGCCCGAGCTTGTCGATGCGGTGGTCGAGGGTGACCAGGACCAGGGGGAGCAGAGTCAGGGTGGCGGCGAGGACGAAGACGACAGCGAGCATGATGCCGCCCGCCATGGAGCGGAACGCCGGGCTGGGTACGAGCATCACCGCGCTGAGGGAGACCAGGACGGTGAGCCCGGAGAGCAGCACGGCCTTGCCGGCAGTGTCCATGGTGGTTGCGATGGCGCTTTCCCGCGTCGCGCTCGTGACCGCCCGTGCGGCCCGGTAGCGGACGACGAGGAAGAGTGCGTAGTCGATGCCGAGCGCGAGGGCGAACATCATGGCGAAGTTCATCGCCCAGATGGAGACCGGGACGACGTGGTTGATGAGGACCAGAGAGCCGGCGGAGGCGACCAGGCCGGCCAGGGTCAGGAGGAGTGGTAGACCGGCGGCCACGAGTGCCCCGAAGGCGAGCACCAGGATCGCCAGGGTGACCGGCCACGACAGCATCTCGGAGGTGAGCATGGCGTCGAGGTTCGCCTCGTTGAAGTCGCTCCACAGAAGGGACGAACCGGTCGGGTTGACCTCGATGCCGTCACCGGACAGGTCCTCGAGCGGGCCCTTCAGGCTATCGGCCGCGCGGACCATCTCGTTGGTGTCCGCGTTGGCCCCGGCCAGCAGGACGACGGTGGAGCCGTCCTGGCTGATGGTGGCGCCAGCCTGGGGAGGCACCACCTCGCTGATGCGGGCATCTGCCTCCAGCAGAGCGGTGGCTCTGGCGATCACCTCGCCGCCAGCACCTTCGCTGACGCTTCCCGTCGTCGAGTGCACCACTACCTGGATGGCGTGGCTGGCATTCCCGCCGAAGTGCGCCTGAGCCGCGTCGCGGACGGCGACCGACTCCGAGCCGTTTGCCTGCCAGCCGGCCCCGGACAGCTCTGCCTCGACCCGGGGGGCGAACACTCCCAGGCCGACGACGAGGAGCACCCAGATGGCTGCGGTGAGACGTCCATGCGCGGACACCGCCAGGCCGAGGCGACCGAGTGGACCGTGCCGTGGCGCAGTCGCTGCGGACGTCGAGGACCTCGTGGTGCGAGGCAGGGTGGCGGCGTGTCGACCGGCGGTCGGGGGTGGCATGTGGGAGTCCTTCGGGGCGAGTTCGGTGAGTGTGGTGCGAGATGTCAGATGAGGGCGGGCACGGCTTGGGTCGCGGAGTAGACGGCGACCGCGACGACCAGACCGGTGAAGGCGCCGGAGAGGCGCCGGGTGTCGGTGCGGGCCGCGAGTCGTGCACCGGCGATGGCAGCCACGGTCGACGCCGCGGTGAGGGCGCCGACGAGCAGCCAGTCGGGTTGTTGGACGAGGCTGCCGGTGCGGACGAGGAGGGCTGCAGCGCTGGTCATGGTGATCACGACCAGGGAGGTGCCGGCGGCGTACCGCATGGGCACAGACATGGCGAGCAGGAGCGCGGGGACCACGAGGAACCCTCCGCCGACACCGAGGAAGCCGGTCAGCAGTCCGACGACCGACGCGGCGAGAAGGACCTTGAGCGCTCGGGGGCACTGGCAGGCGAAGGTGGGCGAGAAGGTGATGATGGGGTCGTCGAGTCGCGGGCGCGGTTCGGTGCCGGCCTGCGACGAAGGGTCGGAAGGGTGACGTCGGAACCGAACCAGCATCACGGTGCCCACCAGGAGCATGAGGGCGGAGAAGGCGGCCATCAGGACCGGCTCCGGGACCCGCGCGGCGGCGAGCGCGCCGGCCGATGCTCCGATGATGGCAACGGCACCGAACGCCGCACCGCGTCCGAGCAGCACGTTGCCCTCCCGGCGGGCAGCGACCGCGGCGAGCAGCGAGGTCACCCCCACCACGACCAGGGACCCGGTGGTCGCCTGGGCCGGCGTCTGGTCGAGCAGGAAGACCAGGACGGGAACGGCGAGGATCGAACCGCCGCCGCCGAGAGCGCCCAGGGAGAGCCCGATGAGGGCCCCGGCGACGAGTGCCAGGACGACACTCACCGGGTCGAGCGGGTCTCGTCGCCGACCAGATGGAGCCCGACCTTCTCGGCGTTGTCGAAGGTGTCGTCGATCGCGACCAGAGCCCTGCCGTCGGCGTCGAGGAACGACGCGGCGACGGCCGCTCGGTAGCCCCCGGCGCAGTGCACCCACACCTCGCCATCGGGGACGTCGGCGAGACGGTGCGGGAGCTCGTGCAGGGGAACGTTGACGGCGCCCTCGATCCGGGCCGCTTCGTGCTCGTCGGCACGGCGCACGTCCAGGACCACCACGCGGCGGTGGTGACGGATCTGGGCGAGGTCGGCAAACGTGGCGGTCTCGAAAGAGGACAGGCCGTCGTTCGACCAGGACTGCGGGTTGCCGGTGCCGTGGGCCTCCAGATGGTCGATGCCGATCCGGACCAGCTCACGCTGTGCCCTCGCGACGTCCTCGGCGTGCTCGCCCAGCAGAGTCAGTGGCGTGCCCCACGGGATCAGCCAGCCGAGATAGGTCGCGAAGCCGCCGTCGATGCCGAAGTTCAAGGTCCCGGGTGCGTGGCCGGCGGCGAAGGCGGTCCGGTTGCGCAGGTCCACGACCCATTCGCCGGCCTCGATCCGACGACGCAGCTCGCCGGCATCGGCTCGCTTGGGAAGCGTCAGGTCAGGTGAGTCGGGTCCGGCTGCGTTGGCCGGTGCCATGTGGGCGTAGTAGGCCGGGTAGGCGCCCAGCCCGTCGAGGAGCTCGCGGACGTAGGTCTCCTCGTCCTGGGTCAGGACGGGGTTCGTCTGCTTCTCCTGCCCGATGGTGGATTCGGTGGCCTCGGACTGCGTGGCTGAGCAGAAGGAGCCGAAGCCGTGCGTCGGGAACACCTCAGCCGCGTCCGGGAGGACCTCGGCCAGCCGCTGGGCGGAGGCGTGCTGGTGGTGGACGAGCTCGTGGGTGTGCTCCGCCCCGAGCAGGTCTGGCCGCCCCGTTGCACCGAAGAGGAGTGAACCGCCGGAGAAGACGCCCACCGCATGCTCGAGGCTTGCCGCCGCGTCGATGATGTTGCCGGAGTCGACCCTGCTGTCGGTGAGTGCGTAGGAGAGGTGGGTGTAGGTGTGTCCGGGGGTGGCCAGGGCAGTGACGCGCATGTGGTCTCCGACCATGACGGTCTCTGCGTCCGCAATGGGGGTGCGGTCGAAGGAGACCTCGTCGGCGGCGTTGACCAGGTAGGCGGCACCGGTGGCGTTGGCCAGCGCGAGCCCGCCGGTGACGTAGTCGTTGTGGATGTGGGTCTCGAACACGTGCGTCAGCCGGACGTCGTGCTCGGCCAGCAGATCGGTGATCCGGTCGATGTCACGCTGCGGGTCGACCACGAACGCGACGTGCCCGTCGTGCACGAGGTAGGTGCGGTCACCCAACGTCGGTGTCTCGACGGGCACCACGGTCAGGCCGGTGAGCTTCATCGTCGCGCTCATGGGTCAGCCCCTCTCGATGGCACGGCCGGCGCGGGCCCAGGCTTTGGTGCCACCGGCGACCGAGGCCGTCTGGAAGCCTGCGGCGGCCAGGAAGTCCGACATCGCTGCCGAACGGTTGCCGGATGCACAGATGACGTAGACCGGCGCGCTGGCGTCCAGGTCGGCGATCCTCGACGGCAGGTGACCCATGGGAATGTGCACGACACCGGGCACGTGGCCCTTGGCGTACTCAGTGGCCTCGCGGACGTCGACCACGGTCGCGCCGTCGCTGAGTGCCTGTGCCATGTCGTCGATGGAGATCTCACGCATGAGGGAGTGTGCCTTCCTGTCGTGCTCCAGCGGCCCGCACGGAACCGCTGCCTTGCATCCCCTGGGGGGGATAACTGAACGCTAGCATAACCCCCCAGGGGGATGTACAGTTGGCGCTGGGACCGGCAGATCCAGCACCGGCCAGGTTCCACCGGCGACAGAGAGCAGGACGACATGGACCTCGAGCCCACCGAGATCAAGGCGATCATCACGCGCATGAAACGCGCCCACGGCCACCTGGGAAGCGTGATCCGCATGATGGAGGAAGGGTCGGACTGCGAGTCCGTCCTCACCCAGCTGGCCGCCGTCAACAAGGCCATCGCTCGCAGCGGCTACGCCATCGTCGCCACCGGACTCCAGCAGTGCCTGACGGATTCGGACGAGGGACTCGACGGTGTCGATGTACGAAAGATGGAAAAGCTCTTCCTCGCCCTCGCCTGATCAGGCGAGTGTCGGGCTCAGCGAGCCGCCATCAGAGCCCAGGAGCTCACGATCAGCCCACCGGCGACGAACTGGACCCGCCGTCCCCAGCCCCGAGGGTAGACGCGCCCTTCGAAGTAGTGCGCGATGAAGCCGCGCTCGTCGAGGCGCGGCTGTCCGCCGCGCTGTCGGCCCCAGTTCTCGAGCGCTGAGAGTGGGCACACCGCTCTCGTCGCAGCCATCCGGCCGCCCCACGCTGCCGCCGCCAGGTGCGAGAACAGGAGCCACGGAGCCAGCAGGGCGATGAATCCGCCCACGACGGTGAACGCGACGAACGCCACGTGCATGACGAAGGCTGCGGCCGCGACGAGTCGGTACACCATCGAAGGGTAGTGGCGCGCGAGTCAGTGGGGGGCGAGCTGCCCGGTGAGCCGTCCGTGGCGCTCGGCGCTGGCCTCGTTGAGGCCGACGATCTCGACCGCCTTGCCCCGGCGCTCGTACTTGGTCGTGATGGCGTCCAGCGACGCGACCGTGGAGGCGTCCCAGATGTGGGAGGCGGTGAGGTCGATGACCACCGTGTCGGGATCCGCGACATACTCGAACTGGGTGTAGAGGTCGTTGCTGGACGCGAAGAACAGCTCTCCGGTCACCCGATAGACAGCGGTCGTGTTGCCGTCGCGATCCTCCACGAGCTCGCGGTGGGTCTCGGTCAGGTGCGCGACCCGGCGCGCGAAGAGGGTCATCGCGACCACCACCCCGACGACCACTCCGATCGCGAGGTTCTGGGTCGCGACCACGACGACGACGGTGGAGAGCATCACGGAGGTCTCGGACTTCGGCATCCGGCGCAACGTCGCGGGTTGGATGGAGTGCCAGTCGAAGGTGCCGATCGAGACCATGATCATGACCGCGACTAGCGCTGCCATCGGGATGATGGCGACGACGTCGCCGAACCCGACGACCAGGATGAGCAGGAAGACGCCGGCGAGGAAGGTCGAGATGCGGGTACGAGCGCCGGAGACCTTCACGTTGATCATCGTCTGGCCGATCATCGCGCAGCCGCCCATGCCGCCGAAGAACCCGGTGATGATGTTGGAGGCGCCCTGACCCCACGCCTCGCGGGTCTTGGCCGAGCGGGTGTCGGTGACGTCGTCGACCAGCTTGGCGGTCAGCAGCGACTCCAGCAGGCCGACGAGTGCCATCGCCAGCGCGTACGGCGCGATGATCTCGAGGGTGTCGAGGCTCAGGGGTACGTGCGGCACGAACAGAGACGGCAGGGAGTCGGGCAGCTCGCCCTCGTCGCCGACGTCGGGGACGGTCAGGGCGGCCAGCACGGTGAAGCCGGTCAGCGCGACGATGGCGACCAACGGTGCGGGGACCACGTTGGTGACGCGTGGCAGGCCGACCATCACCGCGATGCCGACGGCGATCATCGGGTAGACGAGGAACGGCACGTCGACCAGGTAGGGAACCTGGGCGAGGAAGATCAGGATCGCCAGCGCGTTGACGAACCCGACCATCACCGAGCGCGGGATGAACCTCATCAGCCTGGCAACCCCGAAGAGGCCCAGGACGACTTGGAAGACGCCACCCAGCAGCACGGTGGCGATGAGGTAGTCGTACCCGTAGTCCCGCATGACGGGGGCGATGACGAGCGCGATGGCTCCCGTCGCCGCCGAGATCATGGCCGGCCTGCCGCCGAGGAAGGAGATGGACACCGCCATCGTGAACGACGCGAACAGTCCCACGCGGGGGTCGACTCCGGCGATGATCGAGAACGAGATCGCCTCCGGGATCAGCGCGAGGGCGACGACGAGTCCGGCCAGCACCTCGGTGCGAAGCATCGCCGGGGACCGGAGGGCGTTGCGGACTGAGGGCTCCGACGACGTGGTCGCGGGCGGCGTGGTGCTGCGCAAGGCAGGCGGCTCCGATCGAAGGGGCGTACGTCGCCTGCGTCGCCTCGATGGGTGAGCGCCGGCACGGTTGGGGCCCGGCAGATGGATGTCACGATCTATCCGCGCCGACCTCGTGGGCGGAGGCCCTGAGCGGACTCTACCTTCGCGTGATGCGAGGGTTGGCATCGAAGAGACGTGCGGACGCGGCCGCCGGGACGCGAGCGAGCGCGGCGGTTCGCCGGCAGGCCCGCCCGTCCCGCTGAGCTCGCATCCCAGTGGTCTCTCTTCAGCGCACCCGTCGCGACGAGGTGGTCGAGCCTGGCTGCGGCTGGGTGGCGGGGGGTGTGACGACGAGAGAAGCCGATCCGGGGTCGTCGGCAGGGCTCGGCGCTCCTCCCGGCCGATCGTCCACGTCGGCGCCGGACCCGGTGATCGGGGTCGGACATTCGCTCGGAGCGGCGGTCGGTCCAGCCGTCGGTTCGCCGGTCGGGTCGGCGGTCGGTCCAGCCGTCGGTTCGCCGGTCGGGTCGGCGGTCGGGTCGGCGATCGGGCATCCGGTCGGAGCGGCCGTCGGGCTTGCGGCAGGGCTGGAAGGCAGGCCCACACC
This sequence comes from uncultured Actinomycetota bacterium, assembly GCA_963782155.1. Classification (GTDB taxonomy): domain Bacteria; phylum Actinomycetota; class Actinomycetes; order Propionibacteriales; family Nocardioidaceae; genus Nocardioides. The sequence continues at coordinate 187,501 of CAWAIZ010000021.1, read as the reverse complement.
CGGGGAGGGCTTCGGGTCGCCCGGAGCGGTCGTGCTCTTGCTGGGAGCGGCCGTCGGTGACGCGGTCGGTCCCGCCGGCCGGGTCGACACGGCGGCTGTCGGATCGCCGTCCGCCTGCCGGGTCGCCGCCGGCGAACTCGAGCCCGTGCTCGGCGACGGGGTAGCGAGGCTCGTCCCATCCACCGTCGGGAGGGCGGCCGTCGGGAGGGCGGCCGTCGGCGAGGCGGTCAGCGTGGCAGATGCCGTGACCGACGGTTGCGCGGTCGGTGAGCCCGACCCGGTGGGAGCGGTCGAGTGGGACGGCACGACGTCGAAGGTCGGCTGAGGCTCGTGGGTCGGCTCGGACCCTGGACCGTGCGGTCCGAGCAGCGTCGGCAGGTACCCGGCGCCGACTGCCAGCGCGCTTGCTCCCGGCCCCGCAGCCAGGTAGCCGTTCATGATGCTCAGCACGAGGTCGACGTAAGCCGTGGAGTGGTTGTAGCGAAAGACGGAGCTCCGCTGTCCAGCAGTGGTCGACAGGTCGTCGGGCCCGCTGCAGAGATAGACCGCGGTGGCCAAGGCCGCGTCGTCGACGTCCTGGGGATCGCGGCGGCCATCCGCGTCCCCGTCGACGCCGACGACCGTCCACGTGGACGGGATGAACTGCATCGGACCCACCGCGCGGTCGAAGTGCGTGTCGCCGTCCAGGCGGCCGGCGTCGGTGTCGCCGATCCGAGCCACCCCGTGTCGACCATCGAGGCGAGGTCCGTAGAGGGCCGGGTGGACCAGCCCGTCGACCGTCATCAGACGTCCACCGAAACGGCCGTGGTCGCTCTCGACCTTTCCGATGGCGGCGATCAGCGCCCACGACAGATGGCAGGAGACGTCGGCGGCCGCGATGACGGTCGAGGCACGTTCGTACGCCGACCATGCGCGCGCCGGTACGGCGTCGACGGGCGCGATCCCCGGCCGTGCCAGCACACCAGCGCCCGGGCTCGCGCCCCGGTGTCGGGTGACGGAGGCGGGCCTCTTCAGCTGCGTCGCGAGGGTGGGTAGCAGCCCGGGCTCGGAGGCCCCGGCCGGTGGAGCGGTGAGCAGTGCGCCGGGAGCATCGCCAGGTGGTCGCACGAGGCCCATGCACGCCGCGACCGAGAGCGGGGCCAGGACGGACAGGATGGCGAGCCGTCGCGCGACGTGGCCGCGCGACGGACTGAACGTTCGCCCCATGGCTCTCCCGGGTCCGGATGGCTGTCGTACTCACTGTCGGGGTCCCGCTCGGTCTCGGGCTCGCCGCAGGTCGGAATGTCCGCGATCGCTCATCCGCCGGTCATGCCGCGGTCATGTGCTGCCGTTGTGTTGACCGCGCCCAGGTCGCTCACGGGCTCGAGGTGCAAGGCGACGGTGGGACACGCCCGGACGGCCGCGCGTGCCGCCCGCTCCAGCTCGTCGGAGACCTCACCTGTCACCACGGGGTATCCCCAGTCATCGAGCTCGACGAGCTCGGGCAGCAGCTCGAAGCACAGACCCCGAGCCCGGCAGGCCGGCCAGTCGATCCGGAGCCTGCTGCTCAACAGACACCCCACGTCCGGTCGATGCACCGACCCTGGGCGTGGTGCTCCACCTCGGAGGGGTACGCCACGAGGAGGGAGGTCACGAGACGCGCAGTGCCATCGGGGTGGGCGCATGCACCCCGGCCCTGGACGAGAGCGGCGATGCGTCGTACTTCCGCGGCGTCACCGGTACCGGAAGCGAGGCGGGAGACCTGGGCCGAGAGGGTCGGGAGACCGCGGACACACGGGCCGCATCGTCCGGCCGACTCGGACGCGAGGTATCGCGTGATGCGCGCGGTCAGCAGCACGGGGCAGACCGACGGCACGATGACGACGCCGGCGCCGAGTGTGAGCCCACGTTCGGCCAGCGCACCACGAGAGACGACCAGCTCGGCCAGCACCCCTGGACGCGCCCAGGTCCCGTGGTAGCCGCCCAACAGGACGGGTTGTCGCACGGCGGTCGGCCCCAGGAGCTCGGCCCACGGCGTGCCCAGCTCCACCTCGCACACCTGCGGCCGCTGGTCGCCGATCGTCAGCGTGAGCAGGGTCGTACCCGGCTCATGGGGAAGGCCCGGAGGTCCCGCCGGCCGCAGGAGCCTGGTCCCCACCTGGGCGAACGTCTCGGCGTTGCACACCAGAGTGGGCCGACCGCCGAGCCCACGCGACGTGGCCGGCACCCACGTGGTGACCGGCTTGTTCTCCCGGCCTGCCATCAGCTCCAGCACGGCGCTCGACTGTCCGGAGACGAAGCCGCCCTCGGTGCGGTGCACCCGGTAGGTCACCCGCCCGTCAGCCACGTCACGCTCGGCGAGGGCGGCGCGGAACGCCGCCTCGACCGACGGCTTCTCCTCGGGGACCACCAGGTGCACCTGTCGGCTGCCGAGGGCCAGCGCGGCCGCCACGGCACCGTCGAGGACGAGATGAGGGGCGAGGAGCGCGAGCGCGGCATCCTTGGCGCTCGCGGGTTCGCCCTCCGAGGCGTTGACCACCACCGGCGGCCGTCGTGCGCCGGAGAGCGCGGCGAGCTTGCGTTCCAGTGGGAAACCCGCCCCGCCCCGGCCGGCGAGGTCCCGGGCCAGGGTGACGAGGTCCGGCAGTGACATCCTGCGGAGCTCGCCACGACGCGCACGGTGCGCGGTCAGGGACGGTCCGTCCTCGATGCCTGCCAGCAGCGCGTCACCTCGACGGACGTCGACCTCGAGGTCGGGCAGGGTCGCTGACGTCGCGGCCAGGATGGCAACCACTAGTGGTCACCAACGGAGATTCGTCGGGTGTCCCGCACTCCTGGCACGCACCTCGCGGCGTTGCCGTCGCTCGCGAGACGACCCGGTATGGCTTCGCTCCGGCGCCTTGCGATGCACGCACCAGGAGCACGGGCCACCCCCGACGAATCTCCGTCGGCAACCACTAGACGCCGGCCATCTGCCCGTGCCGGCTCCTCGTGCGGAGGAGCAGGGCGGTTGCCACGACGACCGCGGAGCCGACGTACACCGAGCGTGCGCGGGGGTCGCCCGTGTCCGTGCCGATCCCGAGGCCGTGCACGAGGCCGGCTGCCCACGCCGCGTACGCCGTGACGTGCACAAGTCTCCAGGCTCGCTGTCCGAGCCGGTCGCGCAGCAGGCTGGTGACCACGACGACCAGCAGCACGTCCAGCGCGATGACACCCACGGCCAGCCACGCCGGTCGGTAGGCCAGCTGCCAGGGCGCGAACGCCTGCCACCAGCGGATGTCGACGTACTCGTCGGCGATCGCCGACGCCACGTGCGTGCCGAGGAGCGCTGCCGAGACCAGTGCGAGGTTGCGGTGCAGGCTCTGCACCACGAAGCCCGGCACCCGGCCGCCTGCTCGAGCACGAAGGGACCACACCCCCAGGGCCGACACGATCGTGAGCAGCGCGATCAGGACGATGCCCGTGCCCCGGTTGACGTACCACAGCAGCGGGGCCTCGCTCACGCAGCGCTCCGTTCGACCGGCCAGCCCCCGGTGGTCGACGTCGTCTCGTCGGTGTGGACGAGCCGGGCACTGACGTGGTGGGCCTCGAGCCACGCCGGCGCCGCGTCGCCGAGCACCAGAGCCGCGGTCGAGGCCACGTTGGCGGCCAGACAGCTGGTCCCGGCCGCGGTCACCGTGCGCAGGCTGTGGTCGACCGACCGGTTCGTTCGTGGGTCGACCAGGTGATGGACGTCGTCGTCAGCTCCGCGCCAACGGCGAGTCACCGTCGATGATGTCGCCAGGCCCCCGCAGCCGACCTCGACCAGCTGGCCGGGCGCTTCGCCACGGCGCTCGGTGACCACGACTGGCCACGGCTCGGAGGTCGGGCCCTCGACGCACAGGTCACCACCCAGGCTGACCAGGACCGAGCAGTCGAGGCGGTCGGCGAGCGTGGCCGCCACCAGATCCGCCGCCCACGCCTTGCACGTGGCACCGAGGTCGAGCTCAGACCCGCGTGGCACTCGGATGGCATCGTCGGCGATCCGGAGCTCCCGCCAGGCGTCGGGCGCCGGAGGTGGGAGCCGTCGCGCGGGGGCCACCGCGCGACGGCTGACCACCCCGAGGTCCGCGTCGTACCCGAGGGCGACCAGGACTCGACCGAGGCAGGGATTGACGAGTCCGTCGGTCAGCTCGGCCGCAGCGACGGAGACGGCCGTCGCCGACGCGAGCAGGGGGTCGACCCGTACCCACTGCCCCGCCGAGGCGTTGGCGCGGACCAGGTCGGAGTCCGGGCGGAACCGGCTGCACGCCCGGCCGACTGCTCGGAGCAGGGACTGGGTGGTGGCGACCGCCGCGGGCAGCAGGCGGGGCTCCTCGACGGCGAGGTACACATAAGTGCCCCACTCCGACCACTCCGCCGAGGAGCCCCTGGGACCCATGCCGGACGCCGTCACGATCCGCTCGTCGGGGCCGGCGTGGGGGACGTCGGCTTCGGCGGTGGTGCGGTCGGCGTCGGTGGCGTGGGCCCCGGATGGGGCGACGGGTTCCCCGAGGGGGGGCCGCCAGCAGGCGGCCGGGGGGGTCCCGGTGTCGACCCACCCAGCTGGAGGGTCGTGCGGCTGAGCCGGTAGAGAACCTGCGTGCTCACGACGGTCCGCTGGGGGCGCGTCTTCCACACGACCGGGCGGCCGGGCGCGAGCGGTGCCCGGTCGCTGTTCCTCGCCGAGCCTGCCGGCTGCTGTGCGGCCTCCCGCCGGGCCGTCTGCTGCGCGGTTCGCTGCGCCGCGAGGCCGGTCGCCGCTCCGGTCGCGGCCACCACACCGACCGTAGTGAGTCCTGTGACGACCGACGCCACGAGCCGGAACCGGTCCCGTACGCGCGGCGTGTAGGTCATCTCGACTTCCTCCTCTCCCCAGTCGGTCTGCAGCCACAGTCGTGGCTCGGACGGCAAGGCGGCATCATCGAAGAGTTAAGAGATCCTCAGCGGGCGAGCGATCCTTGACGAAACCTTGATGTGGAGGCGAGGTCCCCATAGCGCGCTGCCGACGACATTGGGCCCATGCAGAAGTCGTCGTTCGTGGTGGGGACCCTCACATCGCTGGCCGCCGGGGTCACGGGGGTGGTGGCGTACGGCGCCCTGGCACCGACGCCGCCCACGCCCGCCACGACCGCGGCGCCGGGCTGGGTAGCGGGTCCGGCGACGGCGGCGCGGCCACTCGTGAGGTACCGGCCCTGCGGGCCGGGCGCCCGGCTCGACGAAGGCGCCTGCGTGAGGCGTGTCGTGCGCACGGTCGTGGTCCCGGTCGCCCCGGTCGCCTCCCGCACTCCCGGCGCCGAGACGTCGCATGCGTCCGGCCGGCCGGCGGGGAGCGGAACCGAGATCGTCGGGGACGACGACACTCCGGGCTCCGACGTGACGGGCGACGCCGACGACGGCAATGACGACGGGACTGACGACAGCACTGACGACGACACTGGCGACGAGACCCAGGGCGACGACGGCCATGGCGACGATGCCGATGGAGCCACCGGCGACGGCGACCACGAGGAGGTCGACGATGGCGGACAGGGGGGTCACGACGACGGTCAGGACGACGACGAGCAGGAGGACGAGGGCCAAGACGTCGGCGGGGAGCATGGCGGGGAGCACTGAGCGCCGGCCATCTGGGCTAGGGGCGCAGGATCATGGGCAACCACACCCGGGCAGTGGTGCCATGGTTTCCCGCGAGGAACAGCTCGCCACCCACGGCAGCTGCCGTCCGGCGCACGATCTGCAGGCCGAGTCCCGTGCTTCCCTGGCGTTGCCCGCCTTCCGCGCCCGACGGCAGGCCGGGTCCACGGTCGGCGACCTGCAGCAGCACCCGGTCACCGTGACGATGGAGTGTGACCGCGAAGGCCACCGAGTCCGGGGTGTGTGCGAAGACGTTGTCGACCAGTACGTCGAGCATGTCGCTCAGACCGGCGGCGTCGAGTGGCACGACGAGAGGCCCGGGGTCGAGGTGGACGTCCAGCGGCCGGCCCTGGTCCTCCGCCAGCGCGGCCCAGAACACGATCCGGTCGTGCACGACGGCCGCCGCGTCGCACATGGGGTTGAGGGTCTGCTGCAGCGGACGTCGCGCGTCACGCACGATCGAGTCGATGGTCCGCTCCAGGTGCGTGATGTGCCACTGCAGTCGGGTAGCCGTCTCGGGGTCCTCGACCGACTCGGCGTCGAGCCGGAGGGCCGTCACAGGGGTGCGCAGACGGTGCGACAGGTCCCCGACCTGGCGCCGTTCTGCCTGGAGGAGCTCGGTCACGCGTTCGGCCAGCTGGTTGAAGGCTCGCCCGAGGGCGGCCGTCTCAGGTGGACCCTTGACCACGGCCCTCGCGCCGAGATCGCCGTCCTTGAAACGCACCGCGACCTTCGCCAGCTCCGTCACCGGGGTGCTCACCCGCTGGCCGAGCCGTACGGCGATGGCAAGCGAGAGCAGGATCAGCGTCACCCCCAGGGAGCCGATGCTGAGCCACGCTCGACCCACTCCCGCGTGCAGGCTAGCCGCGGGGACGGTGGTCCGGACCACGAACGTGCCCCCCGAGGTCACCACCGGCACGAGCACCTTGCCGCCGTCCGGCCCGGTGGTCGTGAAGGCGCTCTTGCGCCGGCGAGCCCGGGCGACGTCGGGGTCGTCGGCCAGGGAGGCGTCGGCCTGGCCGAGCACCTGGTGGTCGGGGGTGAGGACGCTCGTCACCACCGAGGACCGGTCGTCGACCGCGGCCACCAGGTCGGGCAGCGTCGGGTCACCGTGCAGGCCGGACACCAGGACCGCCACGTTGCGAGCCTCCTGCTCGCCCGCGGTCATGGCTCTGTCGTGGGCGAGCTCCCGCACGAGCAGGCACAGCGGGACCACGAAGGCGAGGATCACCGCTGATGTCGTGGCGGCCACCAGCCAGGCGATGCGCCTCCTCACGTGTCGGCATCCGCCCCGTCAGACGCGTCCGACGTCTCGGGTGGTTGTGGCGCGGAGAGTCGCACGCCCACGCCGCGGACGGTGTGCAGGTAACGCGGCTCGGCCGCTGTCTCGCCCAGCTTGCGGCGCAGCCACGAGACGTGGACGTCGATCGACCGGTCCGCCCCGCCGTACGGCTGCTGCCACACCTCGACCAGGAGCTCGCGCTTGGTGACCACCTCGTTGGGTCGCGACGCCAGGGCGAGCAGGAGCTCGAACTCCTTGCGAGCGAGGTCCAAGGGCCTCCCGGCGAGCTCGGCCGTCCTGGTGCGAGGGTCCACGACGAGCTCGCCGACGACCAGGGGGCTCCCTCGGTCCGCGTCTCCGCCTCGACGAAGGATGGCCCGGATGCGGGCGGCCACCTGGTCCAGGCTGAACGGCTTCACGACGTAGTCGTCCGCCCCGGCATCAAGCGCCTGCACGATGACCCGGTCGTCGTCCCGGGCGGTCGCCACCACGACGGGGACGTCGGAGACCGCCCGGATCATGGCGAGCAGGCGCAGGCCCTCGACGTCGGGGAGACCGAGGTCGAGGACCAGGACGTCGGGTGGCTGGCCGACGACTCGCTCGAGCGCCAGGAGGCCGCTGCCGAAGGACTCCACGGCGTGGCCGTGCTCGGTGAGCCCGTGGACGAGTCCGCGCCGGATCTCCGGGTCGTCCTCGACGACCACGATGCTCACCATGACGGCTCGCCCGTCCTGGCTGCCCGGACGACGGGGAGCATCACGTGAGACTTGGTCGTTCCGCCCTGGTGGGCGTCGTCGTGTGGGTCCTGACGGTGGTCGTGGCGGCGGCCGTCACCTGGCGGGTGATCGACTCGGCCGGACGAGGAGTGGTGGTCGGCTCGCCGGAGGGCTCGACGACCTCGGCGGCCGGTCCGCTCGCCTCGGCCAGCGTCCCCGCGAGTGCGCCGCCAGCCGCGACGAGGAGTCCCCGGTCGCCGACGTCGTCGTCCAGCGCATCGGACGTGCCGACCCCCTCGGCAGCCACGCCGCGCCCGACGTCGTCGGACTCGACGCCCCCGACGGTGACGCCCACTCCAGGGTCCAGCGGCGCCACGTCGAGCAAGCCCGCGGAACCCGAGCCCTCCTCGACCTCTGGCCCCGAGCCCAGCGGCGTCACCGACACGTGGCGCGGCGCCGCCGGGTCGGTGTCGGTCAGGTGCTCGGGCCGGGACGTGGATCTCCGTGGCGCCACGCCATCGGACGGGTACCGGGTCGAGGTCGAGCAGGACGAGGAGGCGGTCGAGGTGATGTTCAAGCGGGACGAGCCCCAGGAGGACGAGGTCAAGGTACGGGCGACCTGTCCTGGAGGGATGCCTGACTTCGAGGTCGAGGACCGGAGCTCCGATCATTGACTTCGTCTGCTGGTCGGCCGCGCACGATCGTGCGGCCAGGGCGGGTCGAGATGACCAGAAGCGACGCCACCAGACCCAGGAGAGCGAGCCCGGCCAAGCCGCGGAGCGGCCCCCGGAGAGGGAGCGTCGACACCAGCGGGCGTCGGGCACCGAGGCCGGTCCCGACCGTCCATCGAGTGTGGAGAGCTGCGTCGCTGAGCCCCGGTCGGTGGACGGTCACGCCCAGGAGGCGCGGCCCGGCGGACAGGTCCACCCCGGCGACCGTCCATCGGCCGTCGCCGAGCGGTGACGCCGGGAACGTCGTCCCGTCCACGACCACATCGACGGCCGTCACCCGGCTGGGGGCGGGGCGGCGGGTGTCGAAGACGTCGACCGAGACCACGTTCACGCCGGGGCGGTTCGGCTCGACGCCGAGAGCCATGTGCAGGTCATCGACGTCCCCCGAGACCGGTCCGGCAGTCGCCGCGGGAGGAGTCAGGAAGACCGGCTCCGTCGCGGGCTGTGCGCTGGTGAGGACCGCAGTGGCCGCCAGCACCAGGACTGCGGTCACCGCCTCGGCCAGCACCCCGCGGTCCGGCAGCTCGAGGTCGTGCCGGCCGCGCAGCCGTCGGTGGTTGGACCAGGCCAGCAGGACCATGACGGCGACCAGGGCGAGCTTGACCATCAGCGTCCGCCCGTACGTGGTCAGCAGAGCGGCATCCACGGAGACGACCGTGGAGCTCGACAGGTACAAGCCGGTCGCCACGCCGATGCCGAGACAGGTGACCGCGGGCCGGGCGAAGCGCCGCAGCAGGACACGAACCTCGAGGTCGAAGCGGGATCCGTGCCTCGCGGTCGCGCGCACCACCAGGGCCAGGCACAGCACGGCGCCCGCCCACGTCAGCATCGCGCCGAGGTGGAGCGCGGTGGCGGCCACGCGGGTGTACGCCGCTCCGGCGTCGGCGCCCGCGTGACCCAGGAGTGCGCTGCCCACGCAGGCTGCGGCGGTCCCGACCACCAGCAACGACCCGCGCGCACGGGATCCGCGCGAGACAACGGCCACCAGAAGGATCACCAGGCCGGCCTCGCGCACGCTCCACCGCGCGGCGTACCCGGACTGCACCAGGTCGTTCCAGGAGAGTCCGCTGGCCAGGGCCTCATCGGCCATCAGCGCGAGGGATGCGACCAGTGCGGTGAGCGCTCCGAGCGGGCCGGCTCTCCGTAGGGTCGTCCTCGCCCCGTCGACCACGCTCGCCTGGGTCGCGACCAGGCGCTGCACGAGCTCGGACCCGAGGACGAGGCCCAGCCCGAGAAGCAGCAACCATCGCAGGCCAGACTCGGGTAGCCGGGGCGAGGGCTCGGCGAAACCGCTCGCCCGCACGTCCGTGCCGACCCCGAAGACGAAGAATCCCGACGTGCGGTGCAGGTCATCGCTCGACAGGGTCGACCACCGCACGCGGTAGGCATCACGAGGCAGGTCGGGAAGGCTCGCCGTGACGACCGACGGCACCTCGATGTCCTCCGGCTCGTCGCTCTCCAGCCGGAGGTCGCCCAGCTCGAGCACCCTGCCGCTGCCGTCGACCACCTCGATGGTCGTCGCTTCCGGGACCACGTGCTCGCTGAAGTAGAGCGCCAGCCGCTCCGGGGCGCGGGCCACGACCGATCCGTCGGCCGGGTTGGTGCGCTCGAGGTAGGCGTGGGCCGATGCCGGCGTCGTAGCGCCCAAGAGCAGGGCCGTGGCCGCGAACGCCACGACCACGACCCTGCCGAGGACCGTCCGGGGTGAGCGTGTGGGGGTCATTGCTCACAGGACCGGAACGTCGGTCAGCTCATGGCCGAGGTACGTGATGGTCGCGAGCTCCCCGGACCGCAGGGCTCCCGCGGTGTTCTGGTAGACGAAGTAGTAGGTCTGGCCCGGCCGGATCAGGTGCCCCGGCTTCATGATCGACACCCTGGAGGTGGAGAGACGGCGGGCCTCGCTACGCAGCGTCGGGACGTTGGCTCGGTCGTACTGGAAGGCCTTGGCCTTCTCGACGTCCTGGACGACGTACTCGACCATGACGAGGCCCCCGTCCCCGACCACCGCGACTCTCGAGAACTGCACGCCCGTGACCCGCTCCATCTCGGCGCTGTGGGGGAACGGCGTGCGCGTCGTGACCGGTTCCGCGTGACGCAGGTTGACCCCGACGTAGAGCAGGAGCATGACCACGACGCCGACGAGGACCACGGTGCCGCCCGTGAGCCGGGGACGGGACCCGGCCCACGGGACGAACGGCGTGGCGACCGCCGGGGCGCTCACTGCACACCCGTGGCGGTGTAGTCGTCGACGTACAGGACGCCGGAGAGGGACGCCGGTGCGCTCGACTCGATCGCACCCAACCGCACCCGCGACAGCAGCCGGCTCGAGGTGTCCGCGGTCTGGTTGATCAGGACCGTGGCATCGAGGGTGACCCGCAACCGCCCGGCCGCCGTGCCGGTCGCCGGACCGGACACCCACTGCAGGGTGACGAGGTGGCCACCCGTCGGGAGGTTGAACCAGTTCCCGATCGCCGTTGTCCCGTTGGACCTGGTGAGGACGGCCCGGATCTGGGCAGTGCCGGGGCTGCCGTTGGACGTCGTGCGCATCTGGACCGCGAAGACCCCGTTGCCGGTCGCGGCGGACGTGCGTCCGTCGAACAACGTGATCGTCCCGTTCAGAGCCGTCCGCAGGGTGTTGCGGTTGATCGCGAACGCCGCCTGGAACGACCTCGCGGGGACGGCCGAGTCCATCCCGACGTACGCCGGGGCATTGGCCGCGGGGGCGGCTCGCATCCCGGTGTTGCCGAGGATCGGCGGGATGCCGGCCTGCGTGGAGACGGTCACGTTGCCGACGTTGGTGCCGAACCCGAGGAGCGCGGCCGCGGTGCCTGCCGGTGCGCCACCTCGGATCGTGATCATCGTGGCGCGGGCGTTGCTCCAGTTGCCGGCCTTGTCCTGCACGCGGACGTTGACGATCCGGGTGCCGACGGTGAGCGGCGGGACCGTGACCGTGATGGTGGCCCGGTAGCCGGTGCCGGCCGGCGCGACCGAGATGGTGGCGGGCGTGCCCAGCCCCACCCCGGGATCGGTCGTCCCGTACCAGACCTCTGCGGCGTTCAGGTTGGGCTCCGAGACCGTCCCGGAGACGGCCACCGTGGTTGCCCCGTTGGTCGGGTTGGGGGTCGCGGTGAGGGCGCCGAGCGTCGGCGAGGTGCGGTCGACCACCAGTGGGGCGGTGTAGGTGGCGCCCCAGTTGCCGGCGCCGTCACGTCCGCGGACGACGACACGATGGTTGCCCTCGGTGAGGCTGGTGATGGCGGACAGCGGGATCAGCCCGTAGACGGACTCCGACGACGTGTCGTACTTCCCGTCCGTCGCGATGAGCTTGAAGCCCGAACCCGGAGCCGGCGAAGCCCCTGGGTCGAGGAATCCCTCGGCCCCCGCGACGATCCCGCCAGCGGTGTCACCGATGACAGCGGAGACGACCAGGTTGCCGGGGTTTCCGGGGTCGTCGAGCTTGCCGTTGGTCGGGTTCGGGGCGACGTCGGCGGCCACGACGGTTGGGCCGGACGTGTCCAGCGTGAAGGGGATGTCGAGCTCGGGGCCCCAGAGGCCGAGGCTGTCGTGCACCCGCACGAAGAAGTGGTGCGTGCCGTCCCCGAGCCCGGTGAGCACGGACTGAGGGATGTGGGCGGTCACCGCTGCGATGGTGCCGCCGTTGTTGACGTTCATGGCGGTGCCGCTGCCGGCAGACGCGAGGGTGTCGAGCGACCACTCGGCCTGGTTGATCGTCCCGCCCGCACCCGAGTCGTCCCCGGTCGCCTCCAGGTCCACGCCGCCCTGTCCATTGGCCGGGTCGGGAGTGACGGCGCCGTTCCTCGTGAGCGGCCCGACCTTGGGCAGGTTGAGCAGCACGTCGGAGATGACGCCCCAGTTGCCCATGCCCGCGTCGTCAAGCCCCCGCACGAACACCCGGTGCTTGCCGGCCGAGAGGCAGCTCAAGGTGATCGGGTTGGCGGCGCAGTACGCCGCGTCGTTGCCGGTCCCGACCGGGATCGTGCCAGTGACGTGAACCGAGGTGCTCCCGAAGGTGCCGGTCATCGGCAGCCCGAAGCCGGGTGCCTGAGTCACCGCGTCGTCAACCACCAGCTCGGCGGCTTGGACGTGGCCGCCGCCCGTGGTGGCGTCGCTGACGTCGGCGGTCACCACGACGGGGACGGTCCCGTCAGAGGGACTCGGTGAGATCGTCAGGCGCGCAGGCACCGGACCGACCACGTCCTGCGTGGGTGGCGGCGCGGCGGTGTCGAGGAAGGTCATCATGCCGCCGCTGGCCACCAGGTTGGGGTCCGCCTCTGTCATGCCGTTGTTGTTGAGGTGCCCACCGGCCTCGAAGAGTGAGAGTTTCGCGCCACCGCCCGACGGCATCGTGACCAAGGTGTCCATGGTCGAGCCGGGTGCGAGGTCGGCGACGAGGGAGGTGGTCGGGTGGTCGGCCGGGTGTCCGTCCTGGGCCAGCCGCACCTGAGCCCCGCCCAGCAGCTCCATGGGGTGCTGCAGGGCACCGACGTTCACGTAGCGGAGGAGCACGGTGCGGTTGACTCCGGTGGCGACCGGGTCGGTGCTGGGGAAGACCTTGCCGTTGATCAGCCGGTAGCGAGCGTCGAACTGGCGCAGGTCGAAGGTCGCCGGGTTGGCCGACCGGTTCAGTGCGGGGTCGATCTCGCTGAGCACCAGCACGGCCTCGTCGTCGTAGGACGACGGCACGGTCCCGTAGGCGCCGATGCCGTTGGCCGGCAGCACCACGAGGGCGCCGGCCATGCCCAGGGCGACCTGGCGGGCGCCGTTGGGCGTGTGCCCTGCCTCGTAGAGGAACGTGCCGGGCCGTGACGCGGTGAAGGTGTACGTCGTCTGGGCGCCGTTGGTGATGCCGCTGGTGAGGCCACCGGTGCTACCGCCGACGAACGAGGTGGCCGCCTGTGAGGGGAACGCCAGGGCGGTGGCCTGGGAAAGTTGGTTGTGCAGCACCACGTGCACGAGCTCGCCGGACGTGACCACGAGGACCGGGCCGGGCGCTGTGGCCGGGTCTCCCGCGGCGCTTGCGTAGCCCCAGATCGGCATCGACTGCCCGAGGATCGACGTGGTGCCCGTCTTGGCCCACAGCTCGCAGGTCACCTCGCCGGCGGCCGGCGTGTCCGCGGCACACCCCGAGGGGGCGAGGACTCCCTGAGGCGCGGCCGGTGCGGGCGCCTGGGCGGCGTGGCGCAGACCGAGCCTGCCGGCCATCGCGGCGAGCGTGGGCTGGGCGACCACCTGGACGCCGAGAGCCGCGAGCAGGCAGAGCACGCCGGTGAGCGCCGCCCGCGCGGTTGCGGGGGAGAGGCGATCGGTTGCTGGTCATCACGCCGTCCTCAGTTCGTGGTGCAGCCGGAGGGCGGGTCGATGCGGAAGACCGTCATCATGCCGCCGAAGGCTGCCCCGTAGTTGGTCGCCTGCTCGAGAGCGTGGCTGTGCGCGATGTGGTAGTACTCGCCGCACACGTTGTTGTTGGTGATTCCGCCCGGGTACTCGCCCTGGCCCCCGAGGTAGCCGCTCTCGTTGAACCACGTGTCGGTGCCCGGGAGCATCTGGTCGGGGATCGGTGGGAGGTTGACCGGGAGCGGGTTCGTCGCGGCGTTCCAATTCTCGACGTCGCGCCAGTCCGTCAGCGCGTCGACGCTCTGCCCGGGTTGCACGTCGATGTCGAACTTCAGGTAGGACTGGTCGGAGCCGTCGGCTCCCGGAGGTGGGGTTCCCGTCGGTGTTCACGACCCTCTCGTCGCTGCCGTGCGGGTGGAAGGGGTAGTTCACCGCGCCGGCGTTCAGGTAGCGGATGAGCGCCGGGCGCGGGTTCGTGCTCGCGTCGTAGGGCTTGATGTGCACCAGCGACCCGTAGGGCTGGTTCGGCAGCCAAGCCGCGTTGTTCGGGGCCAGCGTGTCGGGCATGCTCCGACCGTTGATGAAGTAGTAGCGCGCGTTGTACGCGGTGATGTCGTACGGCTCGCCACGCTCGACGGCGAGGTGGAGGTCCGGGTCCACCTCCGAGAGCATGTAGAGGTACTCGTGGTCGGGGTTGAACACCGAGTCCGCGCGATCGTTGACCTGGTCGGGGTGTCCGGCCGGCCGGACGACGAGGGCGCCGTACAGGCCCATGTTCAGCTGCTTGCTGACGTCGGTGCCCGAGGAGTAGAGGTAGGTGCCGGGTGACCCAGCGGTGAACTCGTAGGTGACCGTGTCCGGGTCCGCGCCGCTCGGGGTGTCGGCGGTCTGCACCATCGACGTCATCGCGCCCGCCGTGAGCTGGGGCTGTGCGGGGTTGCCGTCGGCACGCACGTCCCGCCTGACCCGGGAACAGGATCGACGTGGGCTCGGGGAGGGTGTTGTGCAGGATCACCGTCACGTGGTCCCCGGACGTCACACACAGGGTAGGCCCGGGGAGCTGGAAGGGGTTTCCGGCCATCGCGTAGCTCCACATGTAGATGGAGTTGCCGTCCGGTGTGGTGACCCAACCGTCACGAGCGGTCACGGAGAAGGTGTCGTGCGCGTCGGTCTCGCACATGATGCCCTCCGACGTGGCGACGGCCCCCTGCGAGGGAGTCACGGCGAGGGCGACCACCGCGAGGGCGGCCGCGCCCAGGATGGCCGAGGTACGGCTCGGGTTGAGGTGGGTGCGCAGCTTCATCGGGACTCCTGGGATCTCACGCGTTCGGGCCGGACTGGAGGCCGAGCGTCCCGGCGGGCTCGACGCGGATCCGCGTCGCCATCCCGCCGTACCCGCCGCCGCCCCCGTTGCTGGCGTAGGCGTAGGTGCGGTCGTAGAGCAGGTACTCGCCGGGCGACGGTGCGGTGAAGAGCACGTCGCGGCTCTCGCCGGGACCGATCTCGACGGTGTTGGTGAGGACGGAGTTGTGCCTCGCCGTTGCGGCCGCGCAGCAGGCTGGCGTCCTTCGCGATCATCGTGAGGTCGACGTTGTCGACGGTCATGGCGTGGTTCTGGAAGCCCAGGTTGGCCATCCGGAGCAGGACCTTCTCGCCGGCGTTGCAGTGCACGAGCGAGCTGATGGGTTGGTACTGCAGTCGCGGGTCGGAGGGCGGCACGAGCGGATCGCTGTTGGGGGCAAGGGTGTCGGGGTAGCCGCGGCCGTTCATCAGCCAGAAGCTGGCGTCGTAGTCGGTCCAGTCGCTGACCTGGATGTGAGCGTCGCGGTAGTGGGCGGCCGACCACAGCTCGGTCAGCATGAAGGAGAACTCCCGGTCGTACCGGGTGCTGCCATCGCCGTCGTTGTAGGCGTACTTCGTGCCGGCGGGGTTGCCGGCGATCGCGATCTTGTTCTGCTTGGGACGGACGTAGACCATGCCGGTCATGCCCATCTGGACGTGCTCCACGTCCTCGAAGTGGCAGTGGTACATGTAGGTGCCGGCGTCGTGAGGCTTGTAGTAGTAGGTGAAGTCGCGACCGATCGGGCACGGCCAGGGAGAGCTCCGGGACGCCGTCGAACAACGGGATCGCATTGACGAAGCCGTGCCAGTGCAGCGTGTGCCCGTCGATCGAGGTCGGGACGCACGCTCAGACCGAGGTTGGTCAGCGTCACGTAGATCTCGTCCTCCTCGTCGAACTCCAGCACCGGAGCGGAGATCTGGGCATGCCCTCGCGCGGCCGCGATCTCGGCGTCGGTCCAGACGTGGACGGGATTGCCGTTCGCGTCGTAGAGTCGGAGACGTTGCGGAACCCGAACACGTAGGTGTCGGTGTTCGGCGGGGCGAGCGAGTCCGGGTAGAACGGTGGGTCAGCCGGCGACCCGGCCGGCATGGACACCCAGCCGTCGGTCCCGACCAGGTGCATCCGGCGCACCGTGCCGCCGGCGACGTTCCGGAGAGCCTCCCGGCGTCGTGCTCGGCGCCCCGCGGAGGATGGCGGCGGCCCCGAGGACGCCGACGCCTCCGGTGAGGACGGCGCGCCGGCTCACCGCACGACGCAGGCTGCTGTTCGTCATGGCTTCCTCCGTGGTTGCTGTGGGCTCCGGGTCATGGCAGGTACTGGTCGGAGCCGGCATCCCACCTGGTGCCGGTCGGCCGGGCCTGGTTGTCGATGTCGCGCGACGGCGCCGTTACCGTGTACGCCGTCCCCGAGCCCCACGTGGCGGCCTTGCTGCCGGTGGCCCGGCCGTAGGCCGGCGAGGACGTCCCGGACAGGTGGTAGTTGCCCGTCAGCGTCGGCGGGAGCAGGACGCCGAGATCAGTGACTGCCTGAACGCCGGGTAGGTGCGCGACGGCAGGATGTCGACCTTCATGTCGTACGGGCCGTTCGCCACGAAGCTGGCGTGCTCGTCACCGTGTTCTTGGGTTGCCCGTCGTGCGGTGACCCTGCGTGGTCTGGATGACCGAGTTGGTCGGCGCCAGCAGGAAGGGCTGGGGAGCCGGGCTCACGCCGCTGGGTGCGACGTCCGTGGTGCCCATGTCCCAGTTGCTGACGCCGCCGTTGTAGCCGTTGGGCAGCGTGCCGATGCCGGTGACGAGGTAACCGTCCCAGGTACCTGCGCGGTTGTCGTAGTACACGTCGTTGAACTGCACGGGCTTGCTGAAGTAGGTCGCTCGAAGGCTGCTCCACGTGCTTCCGGTGAAAGACTCTGGATGCGTGCCTGCAGGGCGTCGCTGTTGGCCGCGGTCGAGAGACCCGCCGGAGCCGGCTGGCCCGTGCTGGTCACGGCGGTGGCAGTCGTGAGGTTCTTCGCGATCGTGTTGTTCACGACGTCCACGAAGACCGCGTCGTCCAGCGCGATGCCGCCACCCTCGTGCGCCGAGACGTTGTTCACGATGGTGTTGTCGGCGATCCGGATCCGCTCCTGCTGGGACGGCGAGATGTGCGAGCCACTGGTCATCAGCAGCCGGATGCCGCCGCCGTCGTCGTTGGCCAGGTTGGCCGCGACCACGTTGTGCTCGATCGACACCGGGCCGCTGCCCTCGGAGAGCTGGCTCGGGTCGGCCGGCAGCTCGCCACCGACCAGGATGCCGCCGCCCTCGTCGTAGGAACCGTTGAACCAGATCCGGTTCCGGCTGATGGTGCCACCCGCTCCGGTGCCGTTGCCCATGTAGCCGAACGCGGACACCGCACCGCCGTACTCACCTGAGTAGTTGCCGCAGATGGCGTTGTCGACCACCTGGTAGCCGTCGCTGTCGTCGAAGAGCCCGATGCCGCCGGCCAGGTTGGCGCCGCCGTTGCTGCGGATCTGGTTGCGCGCGATCACCGCTCCGAAGTTGCGGTTGTTCGTCGGCGTACGGCGTGCCGACGCGGATGCCGCCTCCGTAGGAGCCGCTGTTGCCCGCGATCATGTTGTCGGTGACCTGCAGACCGCGCACGTTTGCGTGCACGTAGACGCCGCCGCCCTGCGTGATGAGAGCGCCCGCCGCTCCGTACGGCGTGCTGCTGCCGCCGAAGATCACCGTCGACGCTCCCGGCCGCCTCGCTCTGCGTGCCGCCGGTGATCGTGAACCCGCTGAGCGTGGGCACCCAGTTGCTTCCGGAGACGGGGTCACGCCGTTCGGGTTGTCGAGCACCGTCACGGTGGCGCCGTCGGGCACGTCCGGCTGCCCGGAGTACGTCAGCCCGCCGAGCAGCGCGACCCAAGCTGCGCCCTGGTCGTTGTCGGGGTTGAAGCCGAGCCCGTCGATGATCGCGCCGGGCACGTACGACGTGCCACGGAAGCCCCCGGGTCCGGTGCCGAGCAGGTGGACAGAGCTGTGCACGATCACGTTCTCGGTGTACTCGCCGCGCGGGTTGGCCGCCGTCTGCGCCCCGGGGTAGACCGCGACCACGTTGTAGCGGAACGTCGAGGTCGGCTGAGCGGCCTGGATCCCGGCCTGGATGGTCGAGATCGCCGTTCCCGGCCGGACGGAGATCACCCGCGGGTTCGCGACGGAGTTGCTGCCGGAGCCGGACACCACCTGAATGGTGATGCCGTTGACCGAGGTCTGGCCGCCGACGCCGGACCGGGTGATCCGCAGCGGCCGCGCACCGGTCGCCGTGCCGAGCGGCACCGCGAACTTGATCTGGGTGTCACTCCAGCTGGTCGGCGTGATGGTGTTGGTGGTGGTGCCGCCGGGCGCCGGGCCGAGGCTCAAGGTGCCGCCGGTCGAGCCGAAGTTGGCCCCCTCCACCGTGACGGTGCGCGACGCCACGCTGCTGCCCGCGGGAATGGCGACCACCGGCTTGTCCACGCTGAAGAGCTGGGGGGTCGACGCGCCGAGGTCGCACTGCGTGGGGGTGGCGAACGTACCGTCGGGCGAGAGGCCGACCGTCGCGGTCTGCGTGGGTGCCTCGTCGGTGACCGTGTAGAGGCCGGGCCAGCCCTGGAAGGTCGCCGCGATGGTGCGGAAGCCGGGGTTGTAGTCGGGGTTCAGGGCACCCGGTTGCCCGGGGTCGTTGCCCACGAACTTGTACATGTTCGGGCACGGCCCAGCCGGCAACGGGCAGTTGTAGGTGCTCGTGGAGGGCTCGAGGGCCTCGTACATGCCGTTGAAGTCGGTGTGCACGGTGTCGACCAGGCGGCCGGACCAGTCGTACAGCCCGATCGGGACGTACGGCAGGCCCTGGGCCTCGCCGTACCCGACGCTGCGCTTGTCGTGGGTGAGTCCGAGGTCGTTGATCGTCAGACCCCAGAAGTGCGTGGGGAGGGGGACGGGGGTGAAGAGGCTGAAGTTGGGCGCGGACGTCTGTCCGGTACGCACCGTCACCAGCTTGGCCTGGCAGCTCGGCCGGTCCTGCCCTTCGAAGGGGCTGCCACCGCCGGCGAGGAAGTTCGGGTTGTTCTCGGCCGTCACGTGGACCGTGCTGAGCGCACCCGCGCAGGGGGTGACGATGCCGCCCTGCTGCGACGGCGGCTGACCCGCCTCGGGCTGCGGGGTCGCCGGGTCGGGCGGGTTGGCCGCGTCCTCGGGGGTGAGGGACTGGAAGTTCTGGGGCGGCAGGTAGGCGTCGCCGTCGAAGACGTTGACGTCCTCCTCCTGCGTGACCTGGTACATCGCACCGCTGCCGATCGGGTTGGCCGGGATGTCGACGTCGACGATGTAGTCACCGGAACGCAGCGGCTGCTCGTCGTAGCCGTTGGCGGCCAGGTCCGCCCACAGGGGCAGGTCGTGGTTGGGCGCCGGGTTGTTGACGTTGCCCACGGCCCACTGGTTGAGGACGGAGGTCGCGAAGCCGTAGTTGCCGTTGACGTACTGGCCGGCCTCGCCGGGGTCGTTCTCGCTCGGCCCGAACTGGACGCCCATCATGGGTGACTCCAGGCAGAGGCGGTTGGCGGCCTGGCCGAACTCCGGCAGCGCGCGCTGGTCGGTCAGCACGTTGCCCTCGGCGTCGTACGCCGTGCACCCGCGGGGCGGTTGCCAGGTCTCGGTGACGTAGGCGTTCAGCTGCGCCGGGCTGCCGCTGGAGTCCGTGGCCTTGATGAAGGCACCGCGCTGCGGGTCGGGGTTCTTGATCCATCCGCCGCTGCCGTCGGACACCTGCAGCGGCACGATCGAGCGGTTCCGGCTGCACTGGTTGGCGCGGTCGAACGTGCTCAGGCCGATCGGGCAGGGCACGCTCATGTAGAGGTTGACGTCGATGTCGGGGACGCCCGGCTGGTAGTCCTCGGTCGCGGCCACCGACGGGTCGAACTCGTTGCGCGTGGTGTCGTAGGTGACTGTGCCCGCGATGCCGCCGTTGGCGCCTGCCGCGAACGGCTTGACGCCCCAGTCGATCTCACCGCTCAGGCCGATGATCGGCAGGAGGTCGATGTCGACGAGGCCCCCGAGCTTGGTGGTCCAGGACTTCTCGTTCGCGCCGCGGTAGGAGACGCCCGTCGTGTAGTAGCGCGTGTCGAACGCCTCGAGCACGATCCACTTGCTGAGCGGGTAGGCCTCCTTGACGTCGTAGGCACCGGTGCTGTCGGTGGAGGTGGCGTTGGTCGCCTGGTCCATGAGCGAGTTGTCACGCTCGCGCAGGGTCAGCGGGAACCCGGCGACGCCCTGCTCGCCCGAGTCGCGCTTGCCGTTGGCGTTGCTGTCGATGAAGACGTGGCCGCTGACATGGGTGAACCACCCGACCAGCATCTGGTTGCCGACGTTGGTGGTCTGGCCGTTCTTCACCGTCGCGTTGAAGCTGTAGATGATGTGCTCGAGGCTCTGGTCCCACGCCGTCAGCTGGTAGGTGCCGTCGGGGACGTTGGGGATCAGGAAGGTGCCGTCGGCGTTGCCCTGGCCCACGTACAGGGCCGCGTCACCGGCGTCCAGGTCGGACAGGGCAACCCATGGGTTCTTGATCGGGCCCTCGACCTTGGTGCCGGGCAGGCCGGCCTCGTAGGCGATGCCTGCCGGGCCACCGATGTAGGTCAGCGCGGACACGATGGTGCCCTTGATGGCGCCGGTGGCCGTGGAACCCGTCGGCGCCTTCTTGTGGGCGAAGCCGAACTGCACCATCGGGACCGGCTCGCCGCCCTTGGTGAACTCGTTGTCGTAGCCGGTGTCGCCCTCCTGGACCCAGATGTCGTGGTCCGGCGAGCCCTCGAGCGTGGTGGTCTGGACCCAGCTGCTGTCGCCGACCGGGGAAGTCACGGTGGCGGCGTACCGGTCGGGGCCGAGGTTCGGGATCACGATCTCTCCGGTCGCGTCGCTCGTGCACTTGCCGGTGTTGGTCGCAGGGTCCACGACAGGGTGGCCGTCGGCGTCGAAGAGGATCGGGTCGGACAGGTCGGTCGAGGGCGTGGTGCCGTCTGCGGTGTGCTGGTACTTGGTGCAGATGGGGTTGCCGTAGTAGTCGGTGCTCACGGCGCCCAGCACGTCGCTGAGGTGGGCGGTGAAGCCCGGCAGGCCAGCCTCGGCATCCACCTCGTAGGTGCCGTCCACCGGGATCTGGTCGTTGAAGACCTGGATGCGAATCGTGGCCAGCGGCAGCGGGGTCGGGTGCATGCGCACGGCGACGTCCGTGGTCGCGCCCGGCGCGACGCTGAAGTGGGCGCCGTCGATCTTGAAGCCGTCGGCGGTCACCGAGATCAGGTACTTGCCCGGCGCCAGACCGTCGAGGAGGGTGCTGCCGTCGAGATCGTCCTGGTCGCCCTGGGCGACGATGTTGGTCCAGCCGGGCGTGTAGCGGATCGAGGGCCACGGACATGTGTCGGCGAAGTCGGGATCGGCGCTGCCTCCGTCGGCGCCTGGCGGCAGGCAGTTCTGGGTGTCGGGGTTGGCCGACGTGCCCGGGTCGCCCGTGTCGTCGACGTTGATCATCCACTTGTACGTCGTGACCGGGTCGCCCTTGTGCACGAAGCCTGGCCCGTCCGCTACGGACCGGGCGCTGACCACCGCCAGCGTGATGCTCCCGGGCGCCGGGGGCGCAGCGGCGGCAATGGTCGATGACGGACTCGCCGGCATGAACACGGCGGCCAGGGCTGCGACTGTCACGGAAACCAGAACCCGGCCCATCACGGTTGCTCTGCTGCCCACGTCTCCTCCTCGAACCAGGGCCCGCGCCGGACCTGCGCCCGGCAGGGCCACGTGGAGCAGACCTTCGACCCCGGAGACGGAGGGCACCAGAGGAACCGAGGATCGGTCGGTGATCGCTCATCGGGCGGTCATGACGGACCTCGAGAACGGTCAGGTGACTGTCATCGAGTTGTCAGGCACCGGTCAGGTGACTAGACCAGTCGCGGCGTGCACCCCGCTCGCGAGCCCGGCCCGGGTCCGGTGATGCTTGGGCGTCGACCCGTCCGGTGATTGCGCGTCGGTCGACATCGGCTCATCATGGATCTGTTCTGGGTGCCCCGGGGGGACGGGGGTCTCGGCGTCGGGGACGATTCGTGGGGGGATCAGAACCAATGGGCACAATCCTTGTCGTCGACGACGAAGCACGTCTGCGAACATTTCTCACGCGCGCGCTGGTGGCGGAGGGGCACCACGTCAGGGAGGCTGCCGACGGCGCCGCGGCGGTCGCCACGGCCACCGAGGTGCGCACCGATCTCGTCCTCCTCGATCTCGTCATGCCGGGGATGAACGGCCTCGAGGTGCTCGACTCGATCGAGGCACTCCCTCACCCGCCACCCGTGATCGTGCTGAGTGGAGTCGGCGACGTCGCCGCGCGCGTGACCGCGTTGGAACGAGGAGCCAGCGACTTCGTCGCCAAACCGTTCCACCTGTCCGAGCTGCTTGCACGGACCCGCAGAGAGCTCCGGCAGCACCCAAATTCCGGCACGTCTCCGAGGGGGCAGAGGTTCCTCGAGCTCGGCCAGGTACGACTCGACCTGGACCGTCGCCGGGTTCGGGTCAGGGGTTTCGAGGTATCCCTCCCCGAGCGCGAGTTCACCCTGTTGGCCCACCTCATGCGTCGATCCGGAGAGGTGTGCCGCAAGGACGAGCTGCTTCACGACGTCTGGGGCCTGGACTTCGACCCGGGCAGCAATGTGGTGGAGGTAGCGGTGCGCCGGCTGCGCCGCAAGCTCGCAGCCTTGCCCATCGAGACCATCCGTGGCGTTGGTTACTGCTTCCTGGCCGAGGTGGCGTGAACATCGTCAACCGACGACTCTTCTGGCCCTGGGTCGCCTGGGCGTCGATGTGTGTCGCCGGGATGGTGGTGGCGCCCGGCCAGGAGACGATTCCGTACCACCTCGGCTATGCCGGACTCGCGCTGTCCGCGGGCCTCGACGCGTGGACGCACCCCCAGTCGGTGGTTGCTCTCGGGGGATACACCCTGTTCACCGGAGCCGTCCTGCTGTGGCGGGCCGCCCAAGGCGTCATCGCCTGGGGCGAGACCGCTGAGATTCCGTTGATGTGCGTCCTGATGGTGATGGTCTTCTGGCACATGGAGCGACGCAACCGAGCGGTCAGCCGCGCCACGCAGCTGGCTGAGCGCGAGCGGGCACAACGTGAGCGGCGTGAGCGCCTCGTGCGGATCACCTCCCACGAGATGCGGACGCCACTCAGCATCGCCAGTGGGTACGTCGACCTGCTGTGCGCCGGCGCCGAAGATTCCAAGACGATCGACGACCTCGAGGTCGTCCGCGAGGAGATCGACAGGGTCTCGATGGGGACGGGCCGCATGTTGCGGCTGATACGGCTCTACGAGGACCTGCCGGTCGACTGGATGGACATCGACGAGCTGCTCCACACCACAGCGACCCGATGGCGGGTGGTGGCTGATCGGCACTGGGAGGTGGACTCGCATCTGGGCGTGCAGGAGATCAACGAGGAGCGGGTTCGCGCCTGCCTCGACACCCTGGTGGAGAACTCCGTGCGCTACACGCAGGCCGGCGACGTGATCCGCCTCTTCGCCCATGCTGCGGAACACCTCAACGTGATCGGGGTGGCCGACTCCGGACCGGGGTTCTCCGACGCTCAGCTGGAGTCGATCAACGCCCCCGAGAGCGAGGTCGCACTCTCGGCCCCCTTGGTGGCGGACCCGCGTTCCCAGACGGGACTAGGACTCTCCATGGTCCGCGAGGTCGTCGAGTCACGGGGCGCGCGGCTGGTGGCGGGAACATCACCGGAAGGTGGAGCAAAGGTGAGCATCGTGGGTTTCCCGGCCATCGCCGAGGCCGAGCGAGCGGCCGTCGGTGATCCCATCGTCACCCACCTCAGCGAGTGGTGGTCGGCCAGCGTGGCCCCTGCTCCCGATCACTTCGTCGGCTTGTCCAAGAAGTGAGCACCACGTCGCCGTGGAGTCGTTGACCGGCGCTTGATGTCGTCTTGAGGATTCCCTAAGAAGGGAGTTCGTACCGTGGGATCGACGTCTCCCCCCGACGATTGGTGCACCATGGCCGGCCAGCTCCGGGGCGAGCGGCGACCATGGACGGGCACAGGGGGTGGCACCACCAGGCGACGCATCGCTCCCACCCTGTGGATCCTCGCAGTCCTCACCTCCACCGTTGTTCCTCTGCGCGTACTTGCGATCCTCCCCCCGGGGGCGCGCGCCGGCGGGTGGCGAGTCGCGTCGCTGGCAACGGCCCTCGTGGCCGCCTCGCTCCTCCTGGCGGCCGTGGTCCTCCCGAGCCGGCTCCGCCTGGTCACGTCCTACCTCGGTGTCGAGCGGCTCCTGCGCCAGCACCGGCTGCTGGCACTCGTGGGGACGGGACTGGTCCTCGCCCATGTGGTGTTCGTGGTGTGCCACGCCGGGTTCGGCGTGTTCGCTCTGGGAGGCGCGCCTCCTCGGGTCTGGGCTGCCACCGCAGCGACCCTGGCCCTGGCACTGTTGGTCGTCTCTGGTCTCTCCCGGCAGCGCCGCCGGCCGCGGTACGAGGGCTGGCGCCTCGCACACGTGCTCCTGGCGAACGTCTTCCTCATCGGGACCGCGCTGCACGTCTACTGGTTGGCGGACCTGACGCGCTATGAAGCCGCGAGGTCCTGGTTCTTGTTGCTTGCCGCGGGGATCGCTTCACTCACCTGCTATCGCTGGCTGTGGCGGCCTGTCCGCGCTCGGCGGCGGTCCTACGTCGTGGAAGAGGTCACTGGGAGCTCGGCCAGCACCGTGACGCTGGTGCTACGTGCCAAGGGACATACCGGCACCAGGTTCCGGCCCGGCCAATTCGCCTGGCTCAAGGTCGGCGACTCGCCGTTCGTCTTCGAGGAGCACCCGTTCACGATCGCCTCGCCTGCGACCGCACCGTGGCGCAAGGAGTTCACCATCAAGGCGCTCGGCGACTTCAGCGAGCTGGTCGCGGGCTTGCGACCAGGGCGAAAGGTCCACCTCGACGGTCCCCACGGTGCCTTCACGGTCGACGGCCTCAGGTCGGACGGCTTCGTGTTCATCGCGACCGGGGTCGGCATCACGCCGATGCTGAGCATGTTGCGGACTCTTGCTGACCGCGGGGACCAGCGTCCGATGGTTCTGGTCGTCGCGGGCCGGACCGCCGACGACATGCTCCACCGTCAGGACTGCGGCGCGTGGAGTCAGCAGCTGAACCTCCGTGTCGTCGAGGTCCTGAAGGAGCCGCCAGAAGCCTGGGAGGGGCACGCCGGAAGACTGGACGAGGAGGTCCTCGAGTCGGCACTTCCACAGCGGCGCACCCGATGGCATCGCGACTACTTCATCTGTGGCCCGGGCTCGATGGTCAAGTCGACGACGCAGCTGCTCGCGCAGTGGGGCGTCAGCGAGCGGCGCATCCACACCGAGCTCTTCGACGTCGTGTGAGGAGGGGCCAGCACTCGGCGTCCCACCAGCCGACGCCACCAGGCGCAACGGCACGTGTCCTTCCGGAGTGATGGAGCCGACCAGCGTTCCGGGGCGGTGTCTCGAGGACGTGCCACGCCCTAAGGGCGCTTCGACGAGACGAGCCAGAAGTGCTCGGAGCCGGCGGCGAGGTCGCGCTCCTCGACGATGCCGAGACCACGCGCGTAGAACTTCATGGAGACGACGTCGGGCTCCAGGCGGCTCCACTCGAGCGTGCGGACGACGTGATCGCGGCGCCCGCCGGGAGTCCGCACGGAGGGAAGACGCTGCACGACCCACGCCTGGTCCTCGGCCTCACCCTTGGCGAACTCCATCCGCGAGGCGTCGGGCGGACGCGGGTGCGCCGGCATGATGACGCCCGCCACGGCACCGTCGACCCCGGCCTCCCACGACCCGTCGCGGGACTCGACGTTGCCGTCCTCGTCGTAGGTCGCGGTGTCCTCGCCGAAGTACCAGACGTTGCCGTCGCGGTCGGCGGCGTACCAGTCGTCGGTGGCCTCGGCGAGCGATCCGTCGTCGCGCCTGACCACGTCACGGACGACCACCGCCTCGACGCCGACGATCGTCCGGGTGCGACCGGTGATCCGGACCACCTGGCGGAAGTGCTCGTGACCGTCGGTCCCGTGCAAGCGGGTCACCAGGCCGGGCGTGAGGGGGTAGTACAGGTTCTGCTGCGGGTCCAGGAAAAGCGTGGGATCCGGGTTCGCAGGGGTGGCCGCCGGGGGACTGGCGGCGCTGGCGGTGAGGACGGTCGTGGCGACCGCGGATGCGGCGAACACGATGAGGGCGGAGCGCGTGTGTGACATGCGCCCACGGTGACCGACTCGCGCTGAAGCCAACCTGAAGGAGGCGGCGGCCGCCTAGGGTTCGGGGGCGGGGACGACCAGCCGGAAGTGCGCTCCGGTCTCGCTCGGGACGATTGCCAGCGTGCCGCCGTGCCGCTGCGCGATCGTGCGGGCGATGGAGAGGCCGAGCCCGGTGCCCCGCCCGCCGCGTGCCTCGTCACCCCGGTGGAAACGCTCGAACACGGCCTCCTCCTGGCTGGCGGGCACGCCGGGACCGTCGTCCAGGACGTCCACGGAGACCGTGCCGCTGTCGGTTGAAGCGCGAAGCTCGATCCCGTGGCGCGCGTGGGTGACGGCGTTCTCGACGAGGTTGCGGACGAGCCGGCGCAGCTCGCTGGGGTCGCCGACGATCGGCGCCGCGGAGACCTTCGAGGTGTCGACCTCTGGCCCGCCCAGGCGTCGTACCCGGGCGGCCTCCTCGAGCACGAAGTCCTCCAGGTCGAGGAGCTGGCGGGTGCGGGGGCGCTCGTTGTCGGTGGCCACGAACAGCAGGTCCCCGACGAGCGCGTCCATCTCGTCGACGTGCGCGAGAAGATCGCGGTTGAGCTGCTGCTGGGCGGCGTCACCGGGGCGGGCCATGGCCACCTCCAGCTGGGTCCGCTGCGCGGTGAGCGGGCTGCGCAGGTCGTGCGAGACGTCGGCCAAGAACTGCCGCTGCCGCTCCTGGGCTTGCTCGAGACGGCCGAGCATCCGGTTCATCGTGCGCGCCAGCCGGCTCACCTCGTCCGCCCTGGCCGATGAGTCTCTGGAGGCGTCCACCCGACGCGAGAGGTCGTCCTCGGTGATGGTGTCGACCTCGGCGCGGATCCGGTCGAGCCGGCGCAGGGCCCGACCGACCAGGAGCCACGACGCGGTGACGAGGAGGAGCCAGATCAGAGGTACGCCGACCCGCAGCCCCGCGCGCAGGCTCGCGGCCGCCTCGCGTACCGACTCCAGGCTGGTGCCCACGTACACGCGGACCCGGCCCCCGTCGGGAGTCGGTCCGGTGGAGGTCCACAGCCGGTACTCCTCGGTCTCGCTGTCGTCGGGTCCTACGACGTCCTCGACTCGGAGCCCACCGGTCGTGGGCTCGTCGGTGAGTGGGCCCGCGCCCTCGGCGTTGGGGGAGACGGCGACGACGCGACCGTCGTCGTCGACGACCTGCGCCACCGCGTCGTCGGTGACGTTGACGAGCACCTCCGGCAGGTCCCCGGACTCGGCGAGCGCGAGCACGTCGGCAACCCGCGAGCGGGCGAGGTCGTCGGCCGAGACCGTCAGCCGATGCCGGAGCACGACCTCGAGTGAGACCGCGCCAGCGACCAGCAGCGCCGCGGTGACCACCGCGACGAGGAGGGTCGTCCGTGCGCGCAGGCTCACCCGGTCAACCGCCCTCGGGGTCGAGCCGGTAGCCCACCAGTCGCACGGTCTGCAACGCGGAGCGGCCGAACGGTTCGTCGATGCGCTGCCGCAGCTGCCGCACGTAGACCTCGACGATGTTGGGGTCGCCCTCGAAGGAGAAGTCCCAGACGTGCTCCAGGATCGTCGACTTGGGCAGCACCTCGCCGGCTCGCCGCATCAGGAACTCCAGCAAGGAGAACTGGCGCGGTGTGAGGGCGATCGGATCCTCGCCGCGCCAGACCCGGTGCTCCGCCGGGTCGAGTCCGAGGTCGCCGACGGTGAGGACGGATGGCCGTTCGCCACCGCCGCGTCGCAACAACGCCCGGATCCGGGCCATCAGCACCACGAACGAGAAAGGCTTGGCCAGGAAGTCGTCCGCCCCCGCGTCCAGGGCGCGCGCTTCCTCCTCGGCACCCGCCCGTGCGGTCAGCATCAGGATCGGCACCCAACGTCCGGATGCGCGCAGCCGGGCGCAGAGCTCGTCGCCGGCGAGCCCGGGCAGCATCACGTCGAGGACCATGGCGTCGTAGTCGTTCTCGGTGGCGAACCACTCGCCGTCCGTGCCGGTCAATGCGACGTCGACGGCGTATCCCTCGTCCTCGAGGCCGCGTCGGACGGCGAGGGCCACGTGCTTGTCGTCCTCGACGACCAGTATCCGCACCTCTGGATCGTCCCACCGACGGCTGAAGGCCCGCTGAACGCCGGCCGACGGTCGCTTCAGGCTGGCTTCAGGAGTCGGGCCCCAGGATGGTGGAACCACCGACGAAGGAGCAGACCATGAGGAAGCGTGTCGCGGTTGCCGCAGGCGGGGCCGCTGTCGTTGCCGCACTCGCCGGAGCCGGGGTTGCCGTCGCGGGCGGCTTCGAGCCCGGCGACAGCCGCAGTCAGGACTACACCCGCCAGCAGGCGGACCGGGCCACCGCGGCCGCGCTGGACGCGACCGGCGGCGGGACCGCCAACAGCGTCGAGCGCGACAGCGAGAACGGCGCCACATGGGAGGTCGAGGTCACCAGGACCGACGGCAGCACCGTCGATGTCCGCCTCGACCAGGAGTACGCGGTGGTCGTGATCGAGGGCGACACCGAGGATGCAGCAGGGGACAGCGGATCCGACTAGCTGCCCGCTGGTCGACGATGTTGGAGGTCCGCTGAGACCGCGGGAAGGTGCGTGTCGTCAGGACGCCCGCAGCCCGAAGGCCCCGAGCAGGGACGGTGCTGCGGCAGCCCGGCGGAGCGGGCGGACGTCGGCCACCTCGGCATACGCCCGCGAGAGCGAGTAGTGGTCGAGACGTGCGTGAACCACCGCGTGCTGGAGTCCCGGGTGCGCGACGACCGTCAGGATGCGGTTGTTGTCTGAGCCGTCGTCCTCGTCGGCCGTGATGACCACGGCGAGGCGGCCGGTTCCGAAGTCGGGACCGTTCATGACCATGCCGACCTGGTCGCGGATCCACGTGTCCGCCTGGGCGAGCGGGCAGTCGTGGGCGTCGTGGCACTCGTCCGGGACGAGCATCCCGACGGTGGGCAGGTTGCCGCTGTCGACGTCGGCCGCCAGGTCGGCGAGGGGGACGTCGTGCTCGTCGCAGAGGGACCGCTCGTCCACGAAGTAGGTCCAGGGGTTGTGCCTGACCGCGTAGGTGCCCTCGTCCTCCTGCTGGCAAGGAGATTGCATCGCGTCGACGTACACCTTGGCCGTCGATCCCTGGCGGATCGTTGCGCCGAAGACGCTCGGCCCCGAGAGGCGGTGCGCCGAGGGAGGGTCGTCGTCGGTCACGCCGAGCATGTCGCCGGCGAGGACGGCGAGGTAGTTCGGCAGCGACGGGTGGGCCAGCGCGACGTAGTCGTCTGCGTAGCCGTACTGCGCAGCCAGGCCGCTGGTGAACGGCATCTCGGACTGCATCTGCGCGAACGAGTGGTTCTCGACGACCACGACCAGGATCTTGTCCACCGTCGTAGCCTCGCCGGTCCCGGCCTGGGAGGACCCGGTGGTGCTCGGCGCTGGGGTCGCTGGCCGGCTCGAGGCGTGGGTGGAGCATCCCGTCAGGATGACCGCGGTGGTCGCGACGGCCGTCAGGAACGCCGCGCCGGGGCCGCGGTCTCGAGGTGGCACCTGTCTCTCATCCTCCTTGCCGCGCGTGTCCGATGGAGCACAGGCTAGGCAGACGCGGGAAGGTCGAGCACGAAGGTGGCGCCATCGGTGTCCGCGGACGGGGCGACACAGCGCAGTGTTCCGTCGTGCTCCTCGGCGATGGCACGGGCGATGGAAAGCCCGAGTCCGGCGCCGCCGGCGTCTCGGGTGCGAGCCTCGTCGAGCCGGACAAATCGTTCGAAGATCCGTTCGTGGTGCTCGAGGGCCACACCTTCGCCGTCGTCGGTGACCGTCAGCCTGGCGTGGGTGGAGTCGGCGGCAAGTGCGATGTCGATCCGTCCGAGGGCGTGTCGGTCGGCATTGTCGAGGAGGCACCCCACCAGCTGCGTCAGGGCAGTGCGGTCGCCGACGACCTCGACCTCATCGGTGAGAGAGGTCGCGACCGCGGCTCGCCGTGGCCGCTCGGCCGCCTGGCGCACCAGCTCGGTGAGGTTGATGCGGCTGTGGTGCGCGGCCGGCGTGGCGACCAGGGCGTCTCGGCGCGCGAGGGCCAGCAGGCCGTCGACGAGACCTTCGAGCCGCTGGGTCTCGTGGAGCACGTCGGCACGGACCTCGTCGGGGTCGGTGGGTGTGGTGGCGGACACCTCCATCACGGTGCGGATGGCTGCGACCGGGCTGCGGAGCTCGTGGGAGGCGTCCGCCACGAACTGACGCTGGCTGCGGGCGGAGGCGTCCAGCCGTCCGAGCATCGCGTTCAGGGTGTCCGCCAGCCGGGCGATCTCGTCCCCGCCCGTGGCGTCCGGCAGTCGCGCTCCGGAGCCGGCCACGGAGATCTCCGAGGCGCGGCGGCGCAGGTTCTCCACGGGAGCCAGGGCTTGCCCCGCGAGCAGCCAGGTGAGGACGGAGACGAGGGCGAGCACGGCGGGGACGCCGATCGCCAGCAGGCTTGTCGTCGACGCGGTGGCGGCGTCGACGCTCTCCAGGCTGCGCACGGCGACGACGTACGACGCGGTGTCGCCGACCCGCACGGCCGCTGCGACGTAGCGGTCCTCCTCGCCCTCCACCACGTCCCTCACCTCGGTCGTGGTGGAGACGCCCACGGGAGGCCGTCGGACCAGCGGGGCGAGTCCCTGCAGCGCGGTCGAGGCCTCGACCACCCCGGACGGCCCGACCACCTGGACGAGACCCGAGTCGCCGCTCGCGGCGGGCAGCCCATTGCCATCGTTCCCCCCGAGGAGCACCTGGTGGGCAACGAGCCGGGCCTGCTCCTGGGCCACGGCGGCGGTCGACTGCCTGAGGTCGTGTCCCTGGACGAGGACGCCTGCGACGGCGATGAAGCCGAGCACCGGGGCCAGGACGGCGAGACCGGCCATCGTCGTCCGGGCCCGCACCGACCAGTCGCGAGGTCGTCTCATCGTTCGTCACCCGACAACCGGTACCCCGAGCCTCGCACGGTCTGGATGCTGTGGAGCCCGAAGGGTTGGTCGACCTTGCGGCGCAAGTACCCGATGTAGACCTCGACGAGGTTGTCGCTTCCGTCGTGGTGCAGGTCCCAGACCGCCTGCAGGATGTCCAGCTTGCTCACCACCATGCCGCGGTGCCGCATCAGGTGATGGAGGAGGCCGAACTCCCGGGCGGTGAGGTCGATCGCGGTTCCATCGCGGCTCACGCGGCGGGTGGCCGGGTCGAGCTCGAGACTGCCGGACCGGAGCACCGTAGGTCGCTCGACCCCGCCCCGCCGCACCAGTGCGCGCAGTCGTGCCACCAGGACCGGGAACGAGAAGGGCTTCGTGAGGTAGTCGTCGGCCCCGAGGTCGAAGGCATCGACCTCGTCGAGCTCGCCGCTCTTGGCGGTCAGCATCATCACCGGCGTCCACACGCCGTGCTCGCGCATGTCGCGGCACACGTCGTAGCCGTTGCGTCCCGGCAGCATGATGTCGAGCACGACCACGTCGTAGTCGCCGGTGACCGCTCGCTCGCTGCCTGTCAGGCCGTCGTGGACGACATCGGTGAGCAGCCCGTCGGCGTCCAGCCCTCGTTTGACAGCTCGCGCGAGCGTGCGTTCGTCCTCCACCAGCAGCACGCGCATGCCGCAAGCATCGCCGACGTCACCTGTGAGGCCTCTCAGGTTCTCTCAGGCCACCCACAGGGCCGCCCCGTGATGGTGGAGACGTTCATCAGTCCCAGAGAAGGAGAACCCATGCAGATCCCACGACCGGCCTGGCGCCGGAACGCTGCCGTGATTGCCGCCGCCGCGATCGTCGGTACCCTCGGTATCGGCGGCGTCATGAGCGCCCAGGCCGACACCGGCAACACGGGAGGCACCGGCGGCACCGGCCAGACCAAGGTCGAGCCCTCGGACGGCGACGGCGAGCAGAACGACGCCACCGAGAACGACAACGACGGCGAGCAGAACGACGCGGCCGAGGTCGAGAACGACGCCGAGACCAACGACGACGCAACCGACACCGGACCCGACGCCAACCCGAACGAGCCCGGTCACCAGGACGCGACCGACTCCGCCGGTGACGGCGAGCAGAATGACGCCACGGAGGCCGGAGCCGATGGGGAGACCAACGACGACGCGACCGACACCGGCCCCGACGCCAACCCGGACGAGCCGGGTCACCAGGACGCGACCGACAAGTGACCTTGCCGCAGCCCCCCTCGTGCTCGGGCACGAGGGGGGTTGCGTCATGTTTCGCGGCCCTTCCGCCGATTCCTCACAGGCAGGGGCCGTTCAAGCACCCATGAAAGCGCTTGGTCGAACGCCCGGCGACTCCGAAGCCTGCTCCGGCCTCGACCGGGCGACGGTCAGGTCTCCGTCAGGTTCGAGCGCCACACTGGGACCGTGGTGCACGTAGGACTGTGTGAGGACGATCCGGCGATCCGCCGCGTCGTCTCCGAGGCGCTGGGGCTGACCGGTCACTCCGTGACGACGGCGTTCGACGGCGGCGAGGCGCTGCGCCGGTTCGCCGCCGACGACACCCTGGACGTGGTCGTGCTCGACATCGGGCTGCCGGACTCCGACGGA
Organism: uncultured Actinomycetota bacterium; assembly: GCA_963782155.1. GTDB lineage: Bacteria > Actinomycetota > Actinomycetes > Propionibacteriales > Nocardioidaceae > Nocardioides. Next base: position 154,633 of record CAWAIZ010000021.1, on the reverse strand, counting down.
CGTGACGTGTGCCAGGCTCTCCGCTCGGCCGGACAGTCGGCGCCGGTCATCTTCCTGACCGCGATGGGTGCGATGCACGAGAAGCTGGCTGGCTTCAGCGCGGGCGCGGACGACTATCTGGCCAAGCCGTTCGACGTGGAGGAGCTGGTGGTCCGCGTCGAGGCGCTGGCCAAGCGCGGCCGTATCGTCGCGACCACCGTTCCGCCGACCGAGCTGGTGCTCGACCCCGCCCGGCATTCGCTGGCCTGCCACGGCGAGGAGGTGCTGCTGACGCCGACGGAGTTCCGGATGCTCGCGGCCATCACGTCGCGTCCCGGCGAGGTCGTGCGGCGCCGGGCGATCATCGCCGCGGCGTGGCCGCACGAGGCCATGGTCAGCGACAACACGGTCGACTCCTTCATCCGGCGCATCCGCGTCAAGCTCGAGCAGGTCGGGTCGCCGCTGACGCTCACCACCGTGCGCGGCGTGGGCTACAGACTGAGGTGATGAGGGCCCCGGGAGACGACGTGTACGACGACCCGGTACCGCCGCGGCGGGGTCTCGCGCCGCGCTCGTTCCGGTCCAAGATCGTCGTCTCCACGGTCGTCCTGATGGCCGTGGCCATGGTGGTCGTCGGCCTGGGCATCCAGCTCCTCCTCGCGAGGACGGCGGAGCGCGACGTCGGGCGGGTGCTCGATGAGCGCGCGACCGCGATGATCGCCGTCGTCGACGATGCCTCCGGCGGCGAGCTCGTGGTGCCGCCGGAGTCGCTGATTCCGGGCGTCGTCGTCTTCGCCGCGGACGGTTCTCTCGTCGCAGGGTCGGTCGAGCCGGATGCGCGGCGCGCCGCGCTGGGGCTCGCGCGCGAGGGCCGCCGGCAGACGGTGAGCGCCGACAGCGACGACGTCCGGCTGCTGGCGGTGCCCTTCACGACGCCGGGCGGAGTCTCCGGCGTGATGGTCGTCGGCGCCGAGACGGCGCCGTACGAACGCTCCGAGCTCTACGCCCTCCTGGCGACCGTCATCCTCGGCTTCCTCGTCGTCGCGAGCTCGGGGGTGATTGCGTGGCGCGTCACCCGCGAGGCGCTACGACCGGTCGCGCAGATGACTCAGCGCGCGGCGGACTGGAGCGAGCACGACCTCGAGCACCGCTTCGACCTCGGGCCGCCCACCAACGAGCTGTCGGCCCTGGGTCAGATCCTGGACCGGCTGCTCGACCGGGTGGCCTCCGCGATCCTGGCCGAGCAGCGTCTGACCGCCGAGCTCGCGCACGAGCTGCGCACCCCGCTGACGTCGATCAAGGGCTCCGCCGACCTCGCGCTGATGCGGGGTGTGGGGGATCCCGACGTACGCCGTGAGCTGGAGCAGATCTCGGAGTCCGCCGCCGCGATGGCCGGCGTCATCAGCACGCTGCTGGACATCTCCCGCGACGGTTCCGCCTCAGGCGCGCACCTCACCTGTCTGGCCGCCGAGGTGCTGGGCGACGCGAGCGGCCAGGCCAACGACGGCATCGTGGTCGAGGTACGTGCCGGCGCCTCGTCCGCACGGATCGCGGCGCCGCGGGGAGTGGCTCTCAGGGCCGTCAAGCCGGTGCTCGACAACGCTGTGCAGCACGCCGCCACGCGCGTGGTGGTGGAGGCGGTTGACCACCCGGACCGCGTGGACCTGGTGATCTCCGACGACGGTCCGGGTGTGGACCCTGCCCGGCGCGACCGGCTGTTCGAGCCCGGGGTCTCACACCGCGAGGGTGGGGCCGGGCTCGGCCTGGGTATCGCGCGCCGGGTGGCCCGCTCGCTGGGCGGCGAGGTCAGCCTGGAAGCCCCGCGTGCGGGCGGTCCGGCCGGGGCTCGGTTCGTGGTGTCGCTGCCGCGTCGCTGACGCGGCGGCGGCGGCGGAGCGCCGCGACCAGCGCCGGCACCAGCGAGAGCGACACCAGACCGACGGTCACCAGCTCGACGTGGTGGGCGACGAGCGGCACGCCGCCCAAGAGGAAGCCGGCGGCCAGCAGCCCTCCGGTCCACAGCAGCCCGCCGAGCGCGTTGTACGCCGTGAACGTCCGGCGCCGCATGGCCGTCGCGCCCGCGACCACCGGTGTGAAGGTCCGTGCCAGCGGGACGAACCGAGCAAGCACCACGGCGTACGGGCCGTGCCGATCGAAGAACCTGGCCGCCGCGGCGAGGTGGTGCTCCACCCGCCGTGTCCACGGACGCCGGGACCTGAGCAGTGAGCGGCCGCCGCGTCGTCCGATGGCGAACGCCAGCTGGTCGCCGAGCACGGCCGCTGTGAAGGTCGCGGCGATCACCAGGGGCAGCGGCAGCGGCATCACGCCGGTCGCCACGAAGAGACCGGCCGCGAACAGCAGCGAGTCGCCCGGGAGGAAGAATCCCAGGAGCAACCCCGTCTCCACGAACACGACCGCCACCAGGAGCAGGAGCGCCGCCGGTCCGAGAGAGGCCAGGAGAGGGACGAGAACCAGCGTCATGACCTGACGCTAGGGGCGCGCACCTGTCAGGGACCTGACCGTCAGATGGTCCGCGAGCGTCCCGACGGTGAGACCGCGCTCCTGCCAGGTGCGGACCAGGACCTCGGTGGCGGCGAGGGCGGTGCGCCACGAGTCCGGCGCCGACGTCCGGTCGGAGTCGTGCAGCAGCACCGTGCCGCCGGGCGCGGTGGAGTGAAGGACGCGGGCCGTCACCGTTCCCGGGGTGGCCCGCCGCTCCCAGTCACGACCCCACGCCGTCCAGAGCACCGTCTCGAGCCCTGCTGCGCGGGCAGCCCAGGCGGAGCTCGCGGTGTGCAGACCGAACGGCGGGCGGTACCAGGCGACACCGCACCCGGTGAGGTCCTCGATCAGGTGGCGAGTCCGGAGCAGGTCGTCACGTAGCGCCCGTGGCCCGCGGAGGACGACGGGCCGGTGGTCCCACCCGTGCACCCCGAGCTCGTGGCCGGCTCCCGCCATCTCCCTCACCAGGCCGGGGTCGTCCACGTGCCGGCCCAGCAGGAAGAAGGTGGCCCGGACGCCGAGCTCGTCGAGCAGCCGGAGGAACCGCGGGGTCGAGCTCTCGTCCGGGCCGTCGTCGAAGGTGAGGGCCACGTGCGCGAAGGCTTCCGGGGCCAGGCCCGAGAGCCGCGGGGACCAGACGACCGGCGTCAGTGCGCGACGTAAGGGACCCAACGAGACCAGGGACGGCGCCGCCACCAGCGCCGCGGCCGCCGCGGCGACACGCAGCGCGTTCACGCGGCACTGAGCAGCGCCGCCGGGGCCGGGAGCAGCTCGGCCAGCGCGGCGGCGGCCGCGACGCCCTCCGGCAGCGACGGAGCGGGGACGCCGGCGAGCACGGCCGCCAGCGCGACCCCGAGCTCGGTCGGACCGGTCAACCACGGCACCAGCCCGGCTCCGGCCAGGGCACGAGCGTTGGTGAGCCCGTGCCCAGGGATCGGCAGGTACGTGAAGGTCGGCGTGCCGGACGACAGGGACTCCAGCGAGCTCATGCCGCCGGCGTTCTGGAGGACGCAGTCGGCCGCGGCCATCAGCTGCGGCAGGTCAGGTCGCCAGCCGAGTGCCACCACGCCGGGGATCGCCGCCACGCGCCGGCGGAGGGATTCGTTGCGGCCGCACGCCACGACCGGGGTCATCCTGCCCGTCGCCAGCACGTCCCGGGACGCCTCCTCGAGCCGGCCGATGCCGCCGGAGCCACCCAGGACGAGGACGCTGAGCGCTCCTGTCGGCCAGGGCAGCGACGACTGCGGAGCCCGTGCCGGCGCGACCAGCGGAGCGACCACTCGGGCCACACCTCCGAGAGCCCTGGCCTGCTCCGCCGCCACCTCGTGGATGGCCAGGTGGACGTCGACCGACGGGTGCACCCAGAGCCGATGCACGGAGGCATCGGTGAGGTACGTCGCGACCGGGCAGCTGAGCCGGCCGTCGGCACGACCGGCGCCGAGCGCCTGGGCTGCGAAGGGATGGGTGGCCACGACGAGTGTCGCCCCCCGTACCTCGCGCACCAGGCGGCGACCGAGCAACCCGAGCAGCACCTTGATGGTCCGGGTGGCCCACCCGTCCTGCTGGAGGCTGCGCACCGTGGTCCCCCAGGTGTCTGGCACCAGCCGCATTTGGACGGAGTATGCCCAGCGCAGGAACAACCCGATCCGCAACGGGAGCAGGAGGGCCACGTCGAGGACTCGCACGGCGGCCCCGGTGCCCCGGAGGCGGCGGGCCAGCTCGTGAGCCGCCGCGTCGTGCCCGGCGCCGTAGCTCCCGGAGACCACGACCACCTCGGCGTCAGCGGCGGCGGAAAGGAGGTCGTCCATGTCCTGACTGTGCGTCCTGGAACCTGCCGGACACCTGACCACCACAAGTCGTTCCTCACATTGTTGGAGGGGTTGCGCTCCGCCGAGTCCGGCTGAGGGGTCACACGGGCTTGGTCCTTGGTTGGGGAACATGGGACACGGGGACGCCGAAGTGTGCGAGGCGATGGGCGAGGTCTTGGTGGAGCCTGGTGGCCAGGTGCCCCTCGGGCAGGGCCAGCAGGATCTCGTCGACTGGCTCGGCGAACATGGTTTCCTCGATGGCGTCCATCGGGTCGTGTCGAACCGACACTGATCCGATGATGGGCGCGCCGGCAGCGCGCTCGAGTTCGGGCAGCATGGCCCGCATTGCTCGTTCGGCCTCGGTCGCCTTGTCATGCCGTTCGGGGTGGAGCAGGTGGACCTCTGCCCGCGCGGGGTTCAGGACCACAAGGCGGAACTGGACGTCCTGTGAGGTCGCCCGGCGTGACATCTCGGCGATGAGATCGTCCGACGGCGACGTGTGATCGCTGACCACCAGGACCCGACGCGTGCGCGGCTCGGTCATGACTGGCTCCCCGCGGTCGTGGCCCGCTGGTCCAGGGTCGTGCCCTGCCGTTTCTCGGTGCGGTCCTTGTCGGTCACCGTGAGGTAGACGACGACCAGGAGGATGGTGCCGAGGAACAGGACACTGGTGCCCAGGGTGCCCAGGCCGAGGCCGCCGTCGCCGCGAGCCGAGGCGAGGAAGTCGCCGATGTTTGCGCCCAGGGGCCGGGTCAGGATGTAGGCCAGCCAGAAGCTCAGCACAGCTCCGGCACCCAGTCGCCAGGCGGCCAGCACGGCCAGGATCAACCCCAGCGGCAGCAGGATCGCGGCACCCGGCGACCATCCGGTGAGCTCGAGGGTCCAGTCGCCGACTGCCGTACCGAGGGCGAAGGTCACCAGGACGGTGAGCCAGTAGAAGGCTTCGCGGGGCGTCGTGACGATGCTGTGAATGGAGAGGGTTCGCTCGCGGGCGTACCAGATGCCGAAGACGGCCGCGAGCAGCACGGCGAAGGCGCTCGAGCTGATCCAGAGGGGGACACCACGGGAGTCGGTGAGGTTGTCGGTGAGCAAGGTGCCCACGACGCTGATCAGCACGACGGCGAGCCAATAGATCGACGGGACATATCGGTTGAGCCGGAACTGCACCACCAGGGCCACGACCAGTGCAGCCGAGAACACCACCGTGGTGTTGGTCAGGCCGAACCCGAGGGTCTCGTTGATGTAGTCGGCGAAGCTCTCGCCCACCGTCGTACAGAGGATCTTGATGACCCAGAAGTAGACGGTGACCTCGGGCACCTTGTTGAGCATCAGACGGGCGTGGTCGCGCACGTGTGGAGTCGTGGTCATGCGGCACACCGTGGCCCGCCGTGCCTGGTCAGAACCTGACTGCGTGGCAGCCGGTCGCCACTTCGGTCACGGCGCGAGCGGTAGCCCGGAGCCCGACGTGAGCTCAGGTCGTCGTCGTGGTTCGTTGGCCCGACCCCGACCGAAGTCCGCGGTGGGGACGTTGCCATGACCGGTCTTGGCGAACACGATCCGGCGGCCCTGCACCTCGAAGTCGGCTGGCACTGGTTCCATGGCCGGCGGGGCGAGACGCCATCACGCGACACCGACCACGGCCTCCCGGGCGATGGCCGCATTCATCTTCGACGCGCCGGCTGTTCGTTCATTGAAGGTGATCGGAACCCCGACGATCGCGAGCCCCGTCCGATACACCCGTCGCGTGGTCTCGATCTGGAACGCGTAGCCGTCCGAACGGGTCGTCGCGACGTCGATGGCCCGCAAGGCGGTCGTCCGGAACGCGCGGAACCCCGCCGTGGCATCGCGGACAGGCATCCCCGGGACCAGCCGGACGTAGACGTTCCCCGCCCTCGAGATCAGCCGACGCTTCCAGGACCAGCCGACGGTGGTACCCCCTGAGACGTACCGCGAGCCGATGGCCAGGTCGGCGCGTGACGTGAGCGCGGCCACGAGAGCGGGTAAGGCTTCGGCGGGGTGTGAGAGGTCGGCGTCCATCTCGACCACAGCGGTGTACTCCCGGCCTCGTGTCCGGTCGAAGCCGGCCCGATAGGCACTGCCGAGGCCCTGCTTCTCGGTTCGGGACAGCACGAAGGCCCGTTGTCCGTACAGCGGGTGGTCGGCCACCAAGGCTCCGGTTCCGTCGGGACGGCGTCGTCGACTACGAGCACGTCGGCGCCGGGCGTGCATGCCAGCACGGAGTCCAGGACGCGCCTGATGTTCTGCGGCTCCTAGTAGGTCGGGATGACGACGAGAGTTCTCACGGCTGCACCTGGCTCGGTGGTGCGGCGTGGTCCGATGTGCTGGGCAGCACGGGGGTCGTCCGGTCGGCGCCGTCGAGGAGGTAGACGGTCTGGCCGTTCAGCTCCCCGACTGGGTGGTAGCGGGACGAGATCAAGACCTGGGTGGCACTCGAGTCGAGTCCCCACGAGGCCACCTCGTGGATGACGATCAACCAGGTCGGCGCCCGTGGTCCGCTGAGCACCGCGTCCAGCCCCGCGAGCCGAGGGTCCAGCGTCTTGATGGGCAGGCTCCACAGGTGCTGGTAGGGCGACGGCAAGCCGGAGGCCAGGTTGGCCTGCGGCTGGCCGTACAGCGTCGTCAGGCTGTCCCCCGGCTGAGCGGCTCGGCCGATCGCTGCACCCAGCCGCTGGCCGGTCGAGGTTCCCGGATCTCCGATTGCGGCGGTCGTGGTCACCACCGACACGACCGCGACCGCCGCGACGGCCATCGCGGCCATCGCGGCCATCCGACCGCGGGTCGCCGTCAGGACGCCGACGCCGATCGCGAGCGGGATGACCATCTCGACCAGGTAGTGCTGCCAGTAGCCGCCGCCCATCGCCACCGAGAAGGCGTCGTAGCCGGCGGTGGCCGCGAGGGCGGTGAGCGCGGCGTTGCGGACACGAGCTCGCAGTGCGCCGACCACGAGCAGGACAGTCAGGATCGCGAGCCCGCTGAGGAGCCAGGATCCGCCGATGTGGCTGAGCCGTCCGGTCGCGTACTGGGCGCCGCTGCCGGCGAGCACCTGTGCTGCGTGCAGGCGGAAGGGGTACGTCGCGTCGAACACGGCGAGCGGAGAGGTGCCGTGGGCCATCGTCCAGAGGGCCGTCACCATCACCGTGGCGAGACCGCCGAACGCGGCGCCACCTGTCACCCGTCGGGCCGCAGGCGCGGGGATGCGGCCGACCAGGACCTGCACGATGAGGAAGACCGAACCGAACACCAGCACGTCGGCGACGTTCTGCTTCACCAGCAGAGCGGCCACCGCGGCGGAACCCGCGGCCCACGACCACGCGATACGCCGACGGCCCGGAGGGGATTGCGTCGCGGCGACGAACCCCAGCACGCCGAGGGCCACGAAAGGTGCCGACAACAGCTCGCCGTTGACTTCCTGGGCGTCCAGCAAGGGGGTCACCAGGAGGGCGGCGGCGACGACCGCTGACCAGCGGCCGGCATTCGGCCCGCCCAACCGGGCACTGGTCCGCGCCACCAGGAGGACGACCGCGACGACGGCGACGCAGCCGAGCAGGCGCAGCGCCACCAGACCTCCGGCGAGGTCAGCCAGCTGGAAGAGCGAGATCAGCAACGGAGGCCGGTCCACCCAGTAGTGGCCATAGAGAGACCCGCCGCCGCGAGACCACTGGGCCGCGATCTGCAAGTAGCCGGCCTCGTCCGCTCCAGCCGGAAGGGAGAGGAACGGAAGTCGGGCCAGCACCGAGACCGCCACCACGACGGGAATCACCCATCGGGCGCCTGGCCCCACCACCGCGACGGGACGGGGGACCGGTCGCGGGGGGACTGCTCTGTGGAGCATCAGCTGAGCCACGGTGCCACCGTGCGTCCAGGCACCTGGCGAGCACCTGACCGCGCTGGTGGGCCAGGTTGTCGTCCACGCCGTCGGCGCCGATGTCGCGATGGCCGCGCTGACCGGCGCGTCGGTCAACCACGATGCGGCCGTGGTCAGGTTGCCGTCAGACAACCAGGTGGACCGTGGGTGATGTGACCGCCCTCGTTGTCGATGAGCGGCCCCATCGGCGGGCTGGAGGGCCGGTCGGGACCGCTGGTGTGCGCCATGGGCTGCTTGTCGCCGCAGGAGCGGTGTCGGTCGTCGTCTTGCTTCCGGGTGCCTTCGGCGTGCCGTGGGGTTCCATCATCGCAGCGCTGACGTCGGTCTCGTTGCCGGTGCTGGCGGGGCTCGTGGCCCTGTGGCTGGCCGGGCTGCTCGCGCACACCACGACCCTCGACGCCGCGCTGCCCGGGCTGGGCCGTCGGCGGTCTCTCATGCTCAGCCTCTCCGGGAGCGCGGTCTCCAATGTCTTGCCCGCCGGTGGTGCCGCCGGCATCGCCCTGAACTACCGGACGGCCCGGGCGTGGGGATACGACCGCTCCGCCTTCGCGACGTACACGGTCCTCACCAACGTGTGGGACGTCCTGACCAAGATCGCCCTGCCCGCGATGGTGGTCCTCGTCGTCCAGGTCATCGGGCCGCCAGGCATTCTCGGAACGGGATCCTTCGGCCTCGTGGCGGGCGCGGCGTCGGTCGCCGTCACGGCGGCCGTCGTCGCTGCTCTGCGACGGCGTGGTGGCCTGGAGCGCATCGCGTCCCTCCTCAACCGTGGGCTGGGTCTGGTTCAACGAGGCCTCGGGCGTGCTGCCAGCCCGCTGCTCCATGAGGAGCGGCTGGCGATGTGGCGCGACGAGGCCTTGGACCTTGCTGCGCGACGCTGGCGCCCGCTGACCGGGGGCATGCTGCTCTACTCAGCCCTGCTGATGCTCCTGCTGGCCTCGTGCTTGTGGTCGACAGGAGCGGACGTTCCCCTAGGAGCCGTCCTCGTCGCGTTCTCCGTGGAGCGGCTGGCCACCTTGCTGCCGTTGACGCCCGGGGGGTTGGGCGTCGTCGAGCTGGGTCTCGTCGGTGTCCTCAGCCTGACCCCCGGCGCGTCGACGGCGGGCATCGCCTCCGGCGTCCTGCTGTACCGCGCCCTGACCTTCGGGCTGGAGATCCCGGTGGGCGGCCTCGTGTTGGCCTGGTGGGAGCTGCGGCGACGAGCGCAGGGGAGGGCGGGGCGATGAGGATCGTCCACGTCACGGACACCTACCTACCTACGGTCGGCGGGGTCGAGCTGCACGTGCGCGACCTGGTGGCCCGTCTGCGGCAGGCCGGCCACGACACGCGGGTCCTGACCCGGCAACCCGCAGGACGACTGGTTGATCCCGAGTACGTCCTCCGCGTCGGAGGGCGTGCTGGTGCCTGGCTCGAAGACTTCCGGCCGGATGTCGTGCACACCCACATCTCCTTCTCACCGTTCGCTCTGGCCGCGACGCGGTGGGCGGCCGGAAGGGGGCTGCCCACGGTGGCGACCGTGCACTCGATGTCCACCGGGCTCGGACCATTGTCCCGCACCATCGGGGGACTCAGCGGCGTCAGCCAATGGCCCGTGAGCTGGACGGCGGTCTCGGAGGCGGCAGCCGTACCCCTGCGGCGGATGCTCGGCGTACCTGTGGCGGTGTTGCCCAACGGCGTCGACCTGGACGAGTGGCAGCCGCCCGTCGATGCTCCCATCGGCCCTCCGCGTGTCGTGGCCGTCATGCGGCTGACCCGCGTCAAGCGCACCCTTCCGCTCGCCCGCATCCTGCACCGCGTGGCGCGTCACGTCGACGTGAACGCCACCGTCGTCGGCGACGGGCCGCAGCGCGATGTCCTGCAGCGGTACCTGCGCCACCACGGTCTCGACCACGTCCGGCTGACCGGCGTCGTGGGCCGGGACACGGTGCGTCGCGAGCTCGCCGACGCATCGGTCTTCATCGCGCCGGCCCACCGAGAGTCTTTCGGGATTGCGGCCCTCGAGGCCCGCGCCATGGGGCTCCCGGTGGTCGCCAGCTCCAGGTCCGGGGTAGGCACCTTCGTGTCGCACGGTCTCGACGGGCTGCTGGGCGACAACGACGAGCAGCTCAGCGACCACCTTGTCCGCCTGTTGACCGATCACGAGCTGCGGACCACGATGGCCAGCCACAGCCGCGGTGTGCCCCCGGGGTGCTCGTGGGCAGACGTGGAGCTGGCCACGGCCGAGGCATACGCCCGCGCCGCTCATCTTGCTGCGGGTAGCTCTGATCGGCTCATGGTCGTGGCTTCGTGACCAGCGGACCGCTCACGCTGGTGTCGTTCCACGCCCACCCCGACGACGAGGCGCTTCTGACGGGAGGCACCCTGGCGCGAGCCGCAGCGGCGGGTCACCGGGTCGTGCTGGTGACAGCCACCGCCGGCGAGGCGGGGCTCGCGAACGCCGCGCCTGGGTCGGAAGACCTCGCCCTCAGGAGACGCTGCGAGCTCGCCCGGTCGGCGCGGGTGCTCGGGATCCAGCGGGTCGTCGAGCTGGGCTACCCGGACTCCGGCTATCGCTCGCCATCAAAGGCGAGCGACAGCCAGTCGTTCGCTGCCATGGCTCCCGGCGAACCGGCCGCGCGCCTCGCCGCTCTACTGCACGAAGAGCGGGCCCACGTCTTGATGAGCTACGACGCTGCGGGCGGGTACGGGCACCCGGACCATGTCCAGGTCCACCGCGTGGGGGCGCTGGCCTCGGCGATGGCGGGTACGCCGGCCGTCGTGGAGGCGACCGTCGACCGTCAGTCCATCCTCCGCGCCGTGACCGGACTCCGCCTCTTGTCGCGGCTCCTACCCCTGCCCGAGCTGCCCGACATGTCGGCTGCCTACACCCCACGATCCGCGATCACCCACCGAGTCGACGTGCGTGCGCACCTGCCGGAGAAGCTGGCTGCCCTTCGCGCGCATGCCTCGCAGACCGAGAGCGAGAGCAGCGCACGGACGATTGCTCTCTTGCTGCGGCTGCCGCCGCCACTGCGCGCCCGCGTGCTGGGGACTGAGTGGTTCCGCGACGCGCTCGGCACGGCATCCGAGCTGCCCCTGGTCGCGCTCTTGGGCCGTGAGGTGCCGCGAGCAGGCGAGGAGCCTCGTCGAGGTCACATATGTCCGTCTGGTGGATGAGCACCAGCCCATGGGCATCCTCGGCCGGGCGCGCTCGCCCACGTGCGGAGTCGTGGTCAAGAGGGTTTGAAGCGGAGGAGCTGGCCTGTGGGCCGGGGAGCGTTCTCGCATGGTCGGCAATCGTTGGGTGTTGCCGGATATGGGCTCTGACCTGTGAAAACGTGGCTTGGTGTGATGGCTGCCAATGGTTCCTCGATTTGTCGGGGACCAAATGGGGACCACAGATGTCCCTCAGGTCGAAGGCGAGTCCCGTCTGTCATGGCAGGTAGACGTTCGCGCCTTCGTCGAGCAGTATGAGGAATGTCAGGTCCGACACCATGCGTACGAGGTCCTGATCGGTGAGGTCGATGGGAACGTTCGGGCCCACTGCCGTGATAGCCACGTGGGCCTCGGACTGATAGTGCGTAGGCACTTGCAGCCAATGTCTCGAGGGCGCGGGCAGGTCGCATTGAGGATCTGGCGGCAGCCACCAGGTTCACGTCGAGGACCTCGGCCCAACACGGTGTCCAGGCGATGCGCAGCCGCCCAGCGGACAGTCCACCGGTCCACACGACGTGACAGACCTGTTCGGAGGCAACGAGGTCCTGCTCGTACGACGGAACCCGTCTCACTGACCGGTTCAGAAAACGCGGAGCGCAGAGTTTGCAAGGGGCCATTGGTCCCGACAGTGGAGTCAGTTCTCCTCTGACCGTGTGGACCGATGCTTGCGATGTTGGGTCTTCCTGGCGCACTCGGATCTCTCCGGACCTCGGACCCCTTCGGTCGTGCCCTCTGTATGCGGAGGCGCATCCCATGACCCTTCAAGAGCTCAAGGAACCGCTCCAGCTCACGACGTCCGAGCTCGCGAGGCGTACGGGCCAGGTTCTCGGTCGGAGCCAGTGGCACACCATCGCGCAGGCGGACGCCAACGCGTTCGGAGCTGCCACCCTCGACGAGCAGTGGATCCACACCGATCCGCGACGGGCGGAACGCGGTCCCTTCGGCGGCACGATCGCCCACGGGTACCTGACCCTGTCCCTCGCTACGGCTCTGGTCGATGAGGTCTTCGTGGTCAACGACGCGTTGATGATCGTGAACTACGGCGTGGACCGCGTGCGATTCCCGGCCCCCTTGCCCGTCGGTGCGCAGGTGCGTGCCGAGGTGAGCCTGGAGGGGCAGCACACCTTCCCCGGCGGAGTGCAAGTCACCCTGCACCTTGTCTACGAGGTGGCCGGCCAGGAGAAGCCCTGCTGTGTCGCCGACGTTCTGCTCCGCTACTACACGCAACCGGCCATCTGATGACCATCTCGGAGGTGGTGGAGGACACCGACACGCCCGGGTTCAAGATGGCGCTTGCCACCACCCTGGGTCGGGCCGCGACGCGGCCCCGACAAGTCAGCAAGGCTGCTTTCACCTTCGGTCTCAGCATGGCCAAGCTCGGACCAGCGACGGTGGGTCACATGTTCGTGGCCCCGCTGCCGACGGCCGGCCCGGACGCGGCTGTCGATCGACGTTTCTCCGACGCGACATGGACCGAGAACGCCGCCTTCTCCGCACTGCGCCATGCCTACGACGCGGCGTGCGAGCTGGGCGAAGACGTCTTGGCGGCGGGGTCGGACGATGCCGTCGTCGACGCCAAGGCCCTGCTGGCCTGGCGGTTGCTGGCCGACGCCTTGGCCCCGACGAACTTCCTGCTGACCAACCCGACCGCCCTGCGCCGGGCTGCGGAGACCGGCGGGCTGAGCCTCGTCCGAGGAGCGACCAACTTCCTCGGGGATCTGGTGTCCAACGGGGGCAAGCCGCGCCAGGTGGACACCAGCTCGTTCGAGGTGGGCACCAACCTGGCGGCGACGCCGGGCAAGGTGGTGTTCCGCAACGACGTGATGGAGCTGATCCAGTACGCGCCCCAGACCGAGTCGGTGCATGTCGTGCCGTTGCTCGCGATCCCGCCCTGGATCAACAAGTACTACGTCATGGACCTCGCCCCTGGGCGCAGCTTCTTGGAGTGGGCCGTCCAGCACGGCCGCACCGTGTTCGCGATCAGCTACCGGAACGCGGACGACAGCCTCCGCGACGTCACCATGGACGACTATCTCGAGCGAGGACCCTGCGCCGCGCTCGACGTGATCGTCGACATCACCGGTTCCCCCACAGTCGACCTTGCGGGCTTGTGCATCGGCGGGGCCATGACGGCGATGACCGCGGCGTACCTGGCTCACTCGCAACCCGATCGGGTCGGCACCGTCACCCTGCTCAACACGTTGCTGGACTACCAGGAGCCGGGAGCGCTCGGGGTCTTCACGGATGAACCGTCGGTGGCCCGGCTGGAAGCACAGATGGCTCGAACGGGCTTTCTCGACGGTGCGAGCATGGGGGGCACCTTCGACGTCCTGCGCCCGAACCAGCTGATCTTCAACTATGTCGTGTCCAACTGGCTGCTCGGCGAGAGCCCTCCGGCCTTCGACATCCTGGTCTGGAACGCCGACAGCACCCGCATTCCCGCCACGCTCCACTCGTCGTACCTGCGCGCGCTGTACGTCGACAACCTGCTCGCCCGAGGGAAGCTTCGCTTGGCTGGGCAGCGCCTCCAGCTCGGGGACGTCACCAGCGACGCCTACGTCGTCGGGGCCGTCAACGACCACATCGTCCCCTGGACCGCGTCGTACCAGGCGACTGCGCTCCTTGGCGGCGAGGTGCGCTACGTCTTGTCCAGCGGCGGGCACATCGCCGGCATCGTGAACCCGCCAGGTTCGAAGGCGTGGTTCGAGGTGGCGGACCAACAGCCCGCGGACGCAGAGGGGTGGCGCTCCGCGGCGGATCGGCACGCCGGGACCTGGTGGACGGACTGGGACTCCTGGGCCGCCGAACGAGCCGGACCGATGGTTCCTCCGCCGACCCAGGCTGCCGACTACCCACCGTTGTGCGACGCCCCCGGCGAGTACATCCACTCCTGATCCGCCAACCCGTCGACGTGCCGTTCTGCGGCGACCCTCGATCGCTCTCCCCACCCCTCAATCGGAGGTTTGTCATGCCCACTCCCTCGTTCACCGAACTGACTCCCTTGGCCTTTCTGCAGCGCGCAGCAGACGTGTTCGCCGAGAAGACCGCGATCGCTTACGGCGAGCGGCGGTTCAGCTACAGCGAGCTGGGCGCCGAGGCGACCCGACTCGCCAACGCCTTGAGGTCTTCCGGTGTGCAACCGGGCGACCGCGTTGCCTACATGCTTCCGAACATCCCCGAGATGTTGGTGGCCAACTTCGGCGTCCCTTTGGCTGGCGCCGTCCTCGTCGCGGTCAACACCAGGTTGTCCGCCGAGGAGGTTCGCTACGTGTGCGACCACTCCGGAGCGAAGGTGCTCGTCGTCGACACCGAGTACCTTCCCGCGCTCGGCCCCATCGTTGAGAGCCTGCGCACTGTCGAAGAGGTGGTGGCGGTCAGTGACCTGCTCGGCCCCGCCGCTCACCACGCCGTCGAACCGGCGTGCACGACGTACGACGAGTTCTTGAGGCGCGGCTCGGGCACGCCGCTCCCGTGGTCCGTCGATGACGAGAACAGCCTGATCTCCATCAACTACAGCTCGGGGACCACCGGGCAGCCCAAGGGCGCCATGTACACCCACCGCGGCGCGTACCTGAACGCCTTGGGCGAGATCATCCACCAGCGCTTCGACCCGGAGAGCGTTTATCTGTGGACACTGCCGATGTTCCACTGCAACGGCTGGTGCACGCCGTGGGCGGTGACCGGTATCGGGGCGACCCACGTCTGCCTGCGCGCGGTCCGTGCCGACGTCATCTGGCGGCTCTTCGACGACGAGGAGGTCACACACCTGTGCGGTGCCCCGACGGTTCTCACGACGATCGCGGAGGCGCCGGAGGCACACCTGCTCGAACGCGGGCTGGTGGCTACGGTCGCCGGCGCGGCACCCAGTCCGACGGTCATCGCCCGGATGCGCGAGCTGGGCGCCCGGATCGTGCACGTCTACGGGATGACCGAGCTCTACGGCCCGTACTCGATCAACGAGTGGCAGGCGGGCTGGTCGTCGCTGCCTGCGGCCGACCAGGCGAGACGCCAGGCCCGGCAGGGCGTCTCGATGATCCAGGCCGACCCCATCCGCGTCGTCGACGAGGAGATGAACGACGTCCCTCGGGACGGGCGCACCATGGGTGAGATCGTGATGCGCGGCAACAACGTGATGAAGGGCTACTACCGCGACGAGGCCGGCACCGATCATGCCTTCAAGGGTGGGTGGATGCACTCGGGCGACCTGGGCGTCCAACACTCCGACGGCTATGTCGAGCTGAGAGACCGGGCCAAGGACATCGTCATCTCCGGTGGGGAGAACATCTCGACTGTCGAGATCGAGCACGCCTTGCTGTCGCATCCAGCGGTCCTCGTCGCCACGGTCATCGGCGTGCCGGACGAGAAGTGGGGAGAGCGCCCGAAGGCGTTCGTGGTGTGCAAGCCGGGAGTGGAGGTCAACGAGGCGGAGCTGATCGCCTACCTCCAGTCGCACATCGCGCGCTACAAGGTGCCGAAGGCCGTCGAGTTCGTCGAGCACCTGCCGACGACATCGACCGGGAAGATCCAGAAGTTCGAGCTCCGCGAAAAGGAATGGGCCGGCCACACGAGCCGGATCCAGGGATGAGGACCGACATGTTGGCTGATCAGACCTACTCCGAGCTCGTGCTCAACACGGCCGAGATCGGACGATCGCTCGGCACCGACTACTTCGGTCTGCGTGACGAGCTGACCGACGAGGAACGTGAGTACCTCCAACGGACGCGGGACTTCGTCGACGACGAGGTGCTCCCCGTCATCAACGACTACTGGGAGAGAGCGGACTTCCCGTTCGAGCTCGTCAAGAGGATGGGGGCCCTGGGCATCGTCGGCGATGGCATCGACGGATACGGCTGCCCGAAGATGAGCTGCGTCGCCGCGGGCCTGATCAACATGGAGCTCAACCGTGGAGACGGGAGCCTCGGCACCTTCCAGGCAGTGCAGGCAGGGCTCGCCATGCGATCCATCGCGATGCTCGGCTCCGAGGAGCAGAGGCAGCGCTGGCTTCCGGGCATGGCCCGGGTGGACCTGCTCGGCGCCTTTGCCCTGACCGAGCCGGACCATGGCTCCGACGCCGTCGCGTTGGAGACCTCTGCCACCCCCGAAGGTGACGGCTACCGCCTGGACGGGGCCAAAAGGTGGATCGGTAACGGCACCATCGCCGACGTGATCGTGGTGTGGGCCCGCGACACCACCGATGGTCACGTCAAGGGCTTCCTCGTGGAGAAGGACGCACCGGGGTACGTCGCTACGGTGATGGTGGGCAAGGGCTCGGTCCGAGCCGTCTGGCAGGCCGACATCACGCTCACCGGCGTCCACGTTCCCACCGCGAACGTGCTCCCTGGGGCGCGAACCTTCAAGGACGCCGTGCGGGTGCTGGCCTCGACCCGGATCGCAGTCGCCTGGGGCGCTCTGGGGCATGCCGTGGCGGCGTACGAGGCGGCGCTGAGCTACACCATGCGGCGCACCCAGTTCGGCAAACCGTTGGTGAGCTTCCAGCTGGTCCAGGACCAGCTGGTGAAGATGCTCGCCGAGGTGACGGCCATGCAGCTGTACTGCCTCAGGGTCAGCCGCCTTGAGGAACAGGGAAAGCTGACCGACACGATTGCCGCGCTGGCCAAGATGAACAACACCCTCAAGGCACGTCATGTGATCGCCGAAGCACGCGACCTCCTGGGCGGCAACGGCATCTTGCTGGAGAACCACGTCATCCGGCACATGACCGACATCGAGTCGATCTACACCTACGAGGGCACCGAGCACATCCAGACGCTGATCGTGGGGCGCGACATCACGGGGGTGGGCGCCTTCGCCTGAATCGCCTCCGCCCCGACGGCCGCGCACCACGAGCAAGGAGTGAAGAGATGACATCCACCCTCGAACCCACGCGCCACGGCACCACCGCTGTCCGACCGACATCTGCACCAGCCATGACGGCCACCGCGGATCCGCCGCAGGCCGTCGGACCGGGCGTGCTGATCGCAGACCCGGGGCCGCTCGGCCTCGGCGCCTTTGCCGGCACCACCTTCGTGCTGAGCCTCTTCAACGCGGGCCTGGTCGGAGAGGCCAAGCTCGCGGCGGTCGTCCTTCCCCTGGCTCTGATCTACGGGGGCGTGGCCCAGGTCTTGGCGGGCATGTGGGAGTTCCGCAAGAACAACACGTTCGCGGCCGTGGCCTTCACGTCGTACGGCGCGTTCTGGATCTCGTTCTGGTACTTCGACACCTCCATCGCCGCGAAGCTCCCGCCCGCCGACGCGCACACGGCCGTGGGCATCTTCCTGCTCATGTGGACCATCTTCACGGCGTACATGACGCTCGCGTCGATCAAGACCACAGGTGCCCTCACCGCGGTCTTCGGCGTCGTCCTCGTGACCTTCGCCGTCCTCACGGCCGGCGAGTTCGCGCAGAGCACCACACTGATCCACGCCGCTGGCTACATCGGTCTGATGGCCGCGGGCCTGGCGTGGTACGCATCTGCGGCGGGCGTCGTCAACGCGACGTGGGCACGCACCCTGCTCCCCGTGTTCCCGGCCAAGCGCGGCTGACCCAGGCGCTCGCGCGGCTAGTCTGGGCGCATGGCGCAGGCGGAGTCCCCTCAGCTGATGCTCGGGAGAATCATCCGGGCGCAACGTGAGATGGCTTCGCTGCCCATGCGGCAGTTCGCCGCCGCGGTCGGCATCTCCAACCCCTACCTCTCGCAGATCGAGCGGGGTCTGCGGGCACCGTCGGACTCCGTGTTGTCGGCCATCGCGGAGTCGTTGGAGACCTCGGTGCAACGCTTGTACCAGGAGGCAGGTTTCGTCGAGCCTCCCGACGATGACGACGACACGGCGGGAGGTCTGGCCGCCCACATCGAGGCCGCGACCGAGCTCACCGCGGCGCAGCGTCGAGCTCTGGTCGAGATCTACCACGGATTCGTGGACGCCAACGCCGTGCGCCGCGCACGCGGCCCTCGCAGCACCGGCGGTTGATGCTCCCGCACGTCCCTCACACGGAATGGGCGGCGATCTCGCCGAACAGGGGCGCCCAGTGGTCGCGGAGGGCCTCGTGCCCCATGAACAGGCCCAGGTGACCGCCGGTTGTCTGCCGCTGATTGATCTCGACGCTGTCGGTCCCGACGTGGTTCGCGAGGGCGAAGACCTGGGGCGGAGGGGTGATGTGGTCGGTCTCGCCAGCCAGGAGGTAGAGCGGGCAGGTGATGCGTCGCAGGTCGACCGTACGATCGCCGACGCGCAAGGACCCCGACATCAGCTCGTTGTCCTGGAACAAGTGCTCGACGATCCACAGGTAGAAGGCGCCGGGGATGGGTTGGGTGTGCTGGAACCACGCATCGAACTTGCGGTAGCGGTCCACGTGCGAAGGCTCGTGGATGTGGGCGAGCAGCTGCAGCTGGCGATCCAGCTCGTTCGCGGGCTGGAGTGCGATGAAGCCGGCCAGCAGGAACTCTCCGGGCAGGATGCCGCCGTTGGCGCGAACGATGCCGCGATAGAACTCGAGGTCGCGCTGGGGTGAGAGGACCTGCATCCAGTCGTGGATCAACGGCTCACCGGCGTGGAAGTCGACCGGGGCGCCGGCGATCGTGAGGGTCGCGACGGTCTCGGGGTACAGCGCCGCGTAGATGACGGCGAGCCACCCGCCTTGGCAGTCGCCCACGAGATTGACCCGACCGCCCACGGCGGCAATGGCGTCGGCGATGACGGCGACATAGTCCTCGATCGAGGCGTTCTTGGTCGCCTGGGTCGCACCCACCCAGTCCAACGAGAGGACGCGAGTGAGTCCTGCGGCGAGCGCGGTCCTGACCTGGCTCTGCGCAGGGTCGAAGTCGACGATGCAGGAGTCGTGGCCGGCCTGAGGAGGCAGGAACAACGTGGGAGTCATCTGGGTCGAAGTGGCGGTGGAGAAGTCGCGCAGCCGGGCGATCGGCCACTCGGCGAGGACCCTGTGCTCGGTGGCCCATTGGGGATGTGTGCGTCGCACCGCGGTCGTCACCCAGGTGAGGATGTCGAGGCTCATGTCGACAGGGCCGACACCCCGGGCGACGGCGCCGGCGCAGTAGTCGGACACTCCGCGCAGCCAGGCCTCGGAGTAGCCGAAGGTTCCTTCGACGGCAGCGTGGGTGATGCCGGGCGGGCAGGTGGTCGCTCTCATCGTGCCGTCCATCCCTGGTCGATCGAGATCGGAGCTCCGGTGAAGGACCGGCCATGTGGACCGAGGAGGAACGAGGCCAGCTCGGCCACCTCCTCGGGCTCGATGAGTCGCTTGACCGGCTGGGCAGCCAGGATGACTTCCTGGAGCACGCGGTCCTGGGACATGGCATGGACCGTGGCCTGAGCGGTGATCTGCTTCTCCACGAGCGGGGTGCGCACATAGCCGGGACAGATCGCGCAGGCGGAGATCCCGTGGTCTGCGCCCTCGAGGGCGAGGGTCTTCACCAGGCCGAGGGCGCCGTGCTTTGCCGCGACGTAGCCCGCCTTGAAGGGTGAAGCGACGAGCGCGTGGGCTGAGGCGATGACGAGGAAACGGCCACCCTCCGGCGCATCCAGCAAGGCCGGCCAGCCGTACTTGGCCAACAGGAACGGGCTCGTCAGCATCAGCGCGATCAGGGCGTCCCAGCGTTCTTCAGGGAAGTCGGCCACCGACGCCACGTGCTGGAACCCGGCGTTGGCGACGATGATGTCGATCCGACCGAACGTATCCAGGGCGGCCTCGACGGCGGCCTTGTTGCCAGCGCGCGTCGTCAGGTCCGCGGTGAAGGGCACGGCCGGGCCGTCGCTGCGTGGATCGGCTGTCTCGATGTCGACTGCCAGCACGTCCACGCTGTCCTTGTCGAGACGCTGGATAATGGCCGAGCCGATGCCGCCGGCGGCTCCGGTCACGATGGCCGCTCGGCGGCTGGTGAGGGGCATCTGCGTCCTCGTTCTGCTCATGGCTCTCGATCGGCGCCCGACGGCGCCACGTGGAGACCGGAACGCTCGCCCACGAGGTGCAGGGCGAGCGCGCCGGGTGCTGTCGTCGGGGCCGTCAGTTCAGGAGCTCGCGAGCGGCCTTGGTGTAGTTGGCGCTCATGTCGGTGACGAACTTCGCGTGGGTGGTGGCGACCGCCGACACCCACTCGAGCTGACTGGCCGAGGCGACCTTGGCCTCGAAGTCCGTCAGGCTCTGGAGCGCCTTCTCGTAGGCGTCGAGGGCGACAACCCCGGCACTCTTGGAGGAGTCGATGAGGCGCTCGTTGAGGTCGCGGATCCGTTGGGCTGCTTCCTCGACCGACGGAAGGTCGGTGGCAAAGCTCGGGGTGCTGGTTGTTTCGGTCTTGGTGGCCATGAGGGGCTCCTTTTGTTGAGTGGGGTCTTGGACCTGCGATTGCAACGTTAGCAGGCAAAGTGCTAACGCGCTAATCGCTGAGAGCGTGGCTGGCTCTCACACCGCGACTGACCCGACCCAGCTCCAGGCTGTCGACGCCGCAAAGCCTTGGCTCCGTCCCAGCGGAGCCAGCACCCCTTCAGGGCAAGTCACGGACGGAGGGAGAACGGCGGATAGCGGTCGGTGACCAAGAGAAGCGCGTAGGCCTCGACCCGCAGCCACCATCGGCCGACGCCGACGACGAAGTCGAAGAGTCCGCGTGGGTAGCGTCCGGTGAACAGGATCGCGAACCAGGCGCCGAGGACCGCGAGGACTGCGGCCACGGACAAGAAGGCCAGAACCACGAGGTGCGGGATCGCGAGAAACCACTTCACCAGCGGCAGCCAGCGGTTCAGGTCTTGTGCGACCTCGGGATAGTCGATCTTGACGTGGATCCGCTGCTCCTCGACCGTTGAGGGGTACTCGTCGGTGAGCAGAGCCAGATAGGCGCCGACACGGGCGCCGAATCGAGTGAGCTCGAGAGCGAAGTCGAACCACCAGCGCGGATATCGGCGACGGAACACGATCATGAGCAACGTGACCGCGAACAAGCCGCCGGCGATCCCGCCGCTCGTGGTGCTCACCGCTTGGCCGCTCGCGTCATGAGTTGTTCGCGTGACACCAGAGGTGAGCAACAGGTAGACGATCGCGATCGGAGCGATCAGGACCAGGCGGAAGAAGGTACTCAGCCGATCTGAGGTGGCTGGGTAGCCGATCTCGAGGCTGGCTGGATAGGCGCTGGCTGCTGATGGCGTGTTCGGTGCGGACATGAGGTGAGCTCCTGGTTGGTCGCATTTCCTGTGTGGTTGCTCAGGTGCTGGGGGCCGTCGAAGGGGTGTGCGCCACGCGGGCGGCATGCAGGCGCGCGTGAGCGATGGCTTCGGGGGTGGCGTCGAACAGGTGCCGCTCGTGGGCGAGGTGGTCATGGACCCCGAGCTCACGAAGCACGCGCTCATGCTGGGATTGGACTCCCGAGAGGAGCACCGTGATCCCTCTCTTCTCGAGCCGACGGATGGTGTCGGCCAGCACACTGGCGCCCGTGGCGTCGATGCTCGTGACCCGGGACATGCGCAGGATCACGACCCGCACGTTGCTGACCTCGGCGAGCTCGAGGAGAAAGTCGTGGGCGGCCGCAAAGAACAACGGGCCGTCGATGCGAAAGGCCACGATGTGCTCGTCGAGCAGCGACTGCTCCTCTTCGGAGTGGTCGCTGTCGAGCAGCGGCACCTCGTCCAGTCGCGCGGCCCTGGCGGCCTGCCGGACGGCGAAGAACCCGGCCATGACCAGGCCGATGAGCACGGCGGTCACCAGGTCCATGGCGACCGTCGCGACGGCGGTGACGACGAGGACGGCGGCGTCCCCAGGGGTGGACCGGAGGAGGGCGGTGAGGCTGGAGACCCGGACCATCTGGATGGCGGTGGCGATGAGAACGCCGGAGAGTGCGGCCAGCGGGATCTCGCCCACCCACCGAGCGGCCACCAGCACGACCAGCAGCAGCATCACGGCGTGCGTCAGGGCCGCGAGGCGTGAGGTGGCGCCCGACCGCACGTTGACCGCGGTGCGAGCGATCGCCGCGGTGGCGGGAATGCCCCCGAACAGCGGGGCGCCCAAGTTGGCCAGACCCTGGCCCACGAGCTCCCGGTTGGAATCGTGTCGCTGGTCGACGCTCATGGCATCGGCGACGGTCGCCGAGAGGAGACTCTCGAGTGCGGCAAGGGCAGCCACGGCGATCGCGGGCAAGAACAGGGCTTGAAGGTCACCGATCGGCACGACGGGCAACGACGGTGAGGGCAGCCCGGAGGGGATGTGCCCGATCGTGGTCGCACCCCAACCGAAGGCGGAGTTCCCGATCGTGACCAGGCCGACCGCGAGGAGCGAGCCCGGGATCCTCGGGACGATCCGCGCGAGGGCGAGGAGCGCAACGCCGATACTGACCGCGATGAGCACGGAAGCCCAGGCCGGTTGGCCGCTGGAGACGCGAACGGCGCGGATGGCGAGCACCACGACGTTGTCTGCCTGCACGTCGGCTCCCAGGGCGTTGGGCACTTGCTGAAGAGCGATGATGACGGCGATGCCGACAGTGAATCCCTCCACGACCGGGACGGGCACGTAGCGGATGAAGCGCCCCGCTCCGGCGTACCCCAGCCCGATCAGGATCAGTCCGGCGAGCAGACCGACCACCAGCACGCCGTCTCGGCCGTGACTGGCGATGATCGGGACCAGGATCACCGTCATGGCGCCGGTCGGCCCGCTGACCTGGACCCGGCTGCCGCCGAAGACGGCGGCCAGTGCGCCGGCGACGATCGCCGTGATCAGACCTGCCCGGGCGCCCATCCCCGAGCTGACGCCGAAGCCCAGGGCAAGGGGCAACGCGACCAGACCCACCATGAGGCCGGCAGTCACGTCTCGGGCCGGATGGACGCGGGCCCAGTCGGCACGACGGGGCAGCACCTCACTTGTACGACGCATCTGTCGCCGCGCCCAGTGGAAGCGGGACGTCGGTTCGGCCATCACGATCCGTCGGACACCGTGAGCTCGGCCACCACTAGGAGTGGGCGGCGAGCACTCCGGAGCGGTACGGACGGCTGGGCTCGACCGTGCGCTTGGCCGGCAGGCTCGGCTCGGGCGTGATGAGCACGGGCGAGCTCGCGTGAGCGATGGTTGCGCGGACGACGGGACCCAGGTGGCTGCCCAGGGGGAGCCTGTGATGCCGGCGCCCGATGACGGTCAGGGCAGAGGTCGCGGCGGCGTCGAGGATGGCTTCGATGGGTGGCGAGTGACGCACCTGCACCGACACCGTGACGTCAGGGAACTCCGTCTTCAGCGTCTCGATGGCGGGCTCGAGCTCGGCGGAACTGCGTGCGGCCAAGTCGGTGCGCATCGCGTCGTCGACCACGGCCACGTCGTACCCGGAGGCCAGCCACCAGGCGTGCAACACGACGAGATCCTTCGACCGGGCGCGCGCCTCCTCGAAGGCGATGCGCAGCAGCCGGGGTGCCTCGACGGGGTCCTGCACGGCTGCGGTCACCACGGTCGAGGTGCCCGGCTGCCATGCCTCGGGGACCGAGACGACAGGGACGTGGGCCCGACTGGCCACGGCTTGCACGATCGAGCCCGTATAGAGCCGGTGGACTGCGTTGAAGGTCCGGTGCTGGAGGATCAGCACCTGGTCGGCGTGCGCACGGCGGACCAGGTCGTCGACGACCCACCCGTCGTCCATGAGCTCACCGGTGATCGCCACGTCGTCCCCGGCCAGCTGGGCCGCCCGCGCGAGTGCCTCGTCGAGGACGGCCTGCGACGCGTCCACGGCAGCGCCGTACACGCCGGCATAGGCCTGGACTGCGGGGATCTGGAGCACGTGGACCAGGTGAACCGGTCGCCCGGAACGTCGAGCCTCGGGGACGGCGTATTGCAGTGCGGCGCTCGCGCCGTCGACACCGACGGCGACGACCAGGGCGTTGGGGGAGATGTTCATGGGTCGTTCCTCTCTGGGTGCGTGTGGGTGGTCTTGCTCAGCGCTTATGGCGACCATCCGGAGCGAGATGCCGAGTTCCGACTCACTTCACCGGGTTGCTCGGGATTCAGCCGGACGGGGAGACGTGAACACTCGCGACACCGGGGACGGCGCCTGCGACCACGCGTGCCAGGCCGCGGTCATCGACACCCCCGACGGGCGCCATGAGCCTGGCGGTCCCGTCGTCGACGTCGATCAGCCAGTCGCGCAGACCGACCAAGGCGAGGGCGGAGTCAACGTCGCGCTCGAGATCGCTGTCAGCTCGTGCCAACATGGTGACCACATCGCTGCGACTCACCACACCCAGCACCTTGCCATCCGTGGCCACCACGGGGACGCTCTTCACTCCTGTGGACCTCATCAGGTCGACAGCCTCCGCCAGGTCGCTGTCGGGGCCGACCTGGTGGACGTGAGTCGTCATGACGTCGTCGACCGATTGGCGGCGGTCGATCAAGAAGTCTTCCCGCTGGATCTTGTGCACGCGGGCGTCCGTGCTCGCTCCGTTGCGGATGAGGTCGGCTTCGCTCACGATGCCGCGCAGCTTGCCGCTCGAGCTCACGACCGGAATGGATGTGATCCGTGCGCTCGCAAGAACCGCCAGTGCTGACTTCACTGACGTGCCCAACGAAACCGTGATCGCTTCGTTGCTCATCACCTCTCGAACCAACATCCGTGGCTCCTCTTGTCGTCGTTCCCTCCACACTGCCGGGACCGAGCGGGCGAAGGCAGGGCCCAAGGTCCCGCTCGGCAGGGACCAAGGCCGCCGGGACGGCTCGGCATCCCCTGTGGAGCGCGCCGCGACTTGACAGGGAGTTGGGCTGGAACGACCAGTCGCTCTCGCCAGGACGAAGGTCCCGATTCGTCACGCCTGGTGCTCTGGTGGCCGGCGGCTCGCCTGGGCACGCTGGTAGCGCGACGGTGCCTCGCTACGACGTCAGGAGTACGCATGTCCCGCCGCCATGTGCTGAACGCGTTTCCGCAGGTCAGCGGCCTGAAACGGAGGAGCTGGCCTGTAGGCCGGGTTCTGTCCCCTGCCGACCTCGCGGCCGGTCGGGGGGCGACCATCCATCTACGACCGCCGTTGCCGGCGGCCTCCTGCGGTCTACCCACGTACTCGGGCGGGCCGCCCTCGGACGTACGTGCGCCGGTCGCCCTGACATCTCTGCCTGGCTGCCGACTTCTTGACCTTGCTCCGGGCGGGGTTTGCCTAGCCGGCCGGGTCGCCCCGGCCGCTGGTGGTCTCTTGCACCACCGTTTCACCCTTACCGGCCCGGACCGGAGTCCGTGCCGGCGGTCTGTTCTCTGTGGCACTGTCCCGCGGGTCACCCCGGGTGGGTGTTGCCCACCGCCCTGCCCTACGGAGCCCGGACCTTCCTCGACGCTCGTCTCACGACGTACGCCGCGATCGCCCGGCCAGCTCCTCCGCACGGTCAGGGTAGCGGCAAACGAACACCGGGCCGCCCCACCGTGGATCGGTGAGGTGGCCCGGCGTCCGTGTCAGCCGAGGGAGCTCAGCTGAGGTTGAGAGCGGTGTCGTCGATCACGAACGACGTCTGCAACGAGGAGTCCTCGGTGCCCGTGAACGAGATCGTCACCGTCTGGCCGGCGAACGACGACACGTTGAACGAGCGCAACGTGTAGCCGGACGCCTTGTTGAGGTTGCTGTAAGTCGCCAGCGTGGTCGACCCGATCTTGACGGTCAGCTTGTCGTAGGCCGTCGAGGAGGTGGTCTCCGCACTGTCGATGTGCAGGTAGAACGCCAGCGTGGCGCCGCAACCGGCGGGGATCGACACGGACTGGCTGAGCGTGTCGGTGTGGGTCGTGCCGTAGCCGTCCAGCCACGCCTTCCACGAGCCGCCGTGCGCGGGCTGGGAGGCCGTGTTGTCGACGACACCGGCCGAGGCGGACCACGGCGACGCCGTACCCGTCTCGAAGCCCGGGTTGCCCAGGCGCTGGCCGGAGCAACCGCCACCGCCGCCACCGATCGTGAAGGTGAACGACGTCGAGCCGCTGCCACTGCCACCGCTACCGGTCGCCGTGGCCGTCACGCTGTACGTACCCGCCGTGGTCGGCGTGCCCGAGACGGTGCCGGTGCTGGAGCCGATGGTGACGCCGGCCGGAAGGCCGGTGGCCGACCAGGTGTACGGCGTCGTGCCACCCGTGGCGGAGAGCGTGAAGGAGGCGATCGGGCTGCCCACCGTGCCGGACTTGCTGCCCGGGTTCGTGACGGTCACGGTGCCGGTCGAGCCGCAGGTCGGGTCGGCCGTCTGGGCCGGCACGCTGACGGCGTTCCACGCGGCCTTCACCTTGTTGTAGAGACCGCAGGTGGCGTCCAGGTTCTTCGCCGAGGTCAGCGTCCAGGTGCGGTACTTCAGGTACGACGAGGACGAGGTCTTCATCAGCATCGCGTTGTACATGATCTTCTGCGCGGTCTGGATGCCGACGCCGGTCAGGGTCGTCCCGTTGCAGGTGGTGCTGGTCGGCTGGCCGTTGGTGGGGTTGGTGCCTTCCGCCAGCAGGTAGAACCAGTGGTTGCCGGGGCCGGCGGCCGCGTGCACCTCGGTGCTCGGGATCGAGCTGCTGTAGCAGTTCGGGTCACCGACGGCCGACGGGTTGTACATGTTGCGGATCGGGCCCTGGCCGACCAGGTTGATCTCCTCGCCGACGAGGTAGTCGGGGGCGTCGGCCGGGTTGTTGGCGTACCACTCGGTCGCCGCACCGAAGGTGTCACCGACGAACTCCTGGGTGCCGCCGCCGGAGATACCACCCGGCGTACGGTCGTCGACGCCGTGGCCGAACTCGTGCGCGACGACGTCCAGGGAGCCGATCCACTCGTTGGTGCCCTGACGGTGGCCGATCTGCACCTGGGTGCCGTCGTAGTAGGCGTTGACGTCGTTGAGGCCGACGCGGATCGGCACCCAGCCGCCCGAGCCGTCCATGCCGTTGCGGCCGAGCCACGTCGACATCATCTGGCGCATCTTCTCCGCCGAGTAGAACGCGTCGACACAGCCGGTCTCGCGGTCGGTCGCGACGCCGTTGCCCCAGACGTCGTCGGTTCCCGTGAACGTGACGTTGCCCGAGGCGTTCTGGCACTTGAGGGTGGTGGCGTTGCTGTTGGTCATCGAGAACGACGAGCCGGAGCCGCTCGTCGGGATGGTGACGGCGCCTTCCCAGTTGCCGTTGCCCGTGCCCTCGACGACGTGCTCCTTGCTGCCGAGCAGCTTCCCGGTGCGGGCGTCGACATAGACGGACTTGAGCGAGGGATGACCGTGGTCGCGGCCGGCGACCTCGGTCGCCCAGGCGAGGTGAGAGGTCTTGGCCTGCCAGACGACCAGGCGCGGGGTCTCGGTCGTCGAGGCCTTCCTCACCTGGTGGCGGGCGACGGTGACCGCGCGGTCCAGGCCCACCTTGGGGGCCAGGCTCGACAGGTGGGTCTTGCTCGTCTGCGCGACCGAGGTGTCCAGCACGTGACCGCGGGCGTCGGTGACGACCACGAAGTCGCCGCCGATGACGGGCAGGCCGCGGTACGTGCGCTCGTACGGCACGTAGCTCAGGCCCTCAGAACGCAGCACTCGCTTCGCGACGAAGCCGTCGTGCCGGCCGATCTGGAGCGCCGGAAGGCGCTCGGCGATGAGGGACGATGCCGCCTTCCGGGCCATCGCCTGCGGGTCCATGCGCCCGCCGCCCGTGCCGGCGCCCGTGCCGCCGGCGAGGGCGCCCGCTGGGGCGCCCAGGGGAGCCACGGTGAGCAGCGCTGCCGTGAGTACGGCGGCCGTGATGCCGCCGAGGTGTCTCCCAAACCTGAATTGGGACATTCGTTCTCCTGTGTCCGGGGTCCCGGTGGGGACCCGGGTGCTGAACGGGAGGCCAGGGGGTGCCCGAGCCGCCCGTGGCCCGAGAGACGACGGATGTCGCAGGGCCGTTGCGCAGAATCGCAACGCCACGAATGCCGGTCAACGGAGGTCGAAACTCATGTTTGTGCAATGCACGAACATGAGGCATCGGGTCGCCCTAGTCACGAGATGGCCCGTCTGGACCAGTCCGGATGGTTCTGGTGAGTCATACCGGGCCGCCGAACGGCGGAGGTACCTTGCCAGGGTCGGGTGCAATCACGTGCCCACGCGTGGAGGAACGTTGGCCGGCTTCCGCCCCAGAGCCCGTGCGCTGGCAGCCACCCTGCTGGCGGGACTGTTGTGCCCGGTCGCCTGGTCGGTAGGACCGGCCGGAGCGACGGACGACCCCACCTGCGTGGGCAAAGGTGAGTACAACAAGGTCAAGTCAGGCATGAGCATCACCAAGCTCCAGAAGACGTTTCACGGTCAGGCCCCCTTCGCCCAGACGACCGGCAAGGGCAAGCAGCGCTTCCGGTGGTACGTCGCGTGCGAGGCCTGGCAGCCCGACCTCGACGTGGTCGTGCGCTTCCACGAGCCCGTCGTGGGGCGTCGTACCGTCACCAAGAAGCGCCTCGACGTCTACGTCGCTTAAGGCGTCGTCAGGATCTCCGCACCCGTGGGCGTGACGAGCAGGGTGTGCTCGAACTGGGCGGAACGTCGTCCGTCCTTGGTCACGACGGTCCAGCCGTCGTCCCACATCACCCACTCGTGGGTGCCGAGGTTGAGCATCGGCTCGATGGTGAAGGTCATGCCGACCTGGATCTCGTCGTCGTACAGCGGGGTGTCGTAGTGCGGCACGATCAGCCCGGAGTGGAACGACGTACCGATGCCGTGGCCGGTGAAGTCGCGGACCACGCCGTAACCGAACCGCTTCGCGTAGGACTCGATGACGCGGCCGATCACGTTCAGCCGGCGGCCCGGCTTCACGGCGTTGATGCCGCGCATCAGAGCCTCGTGGGTCCGCTCGACGAGCAGTCGCGTGTCCTCGTCCACCTCGCCGGCCAGGAAGGTGGCGTTGGTGTCGCCGTGCACCCCGTGGATGTACGCCGTGATGTCGATGTTG
Organism: uncultured Actinomycetota bacterium; assembly: GCA_963782155.1. Classification (GTDB taxonomy): domain Bacteria; phylum Actinomycetota; class Actinomycetes; order Propionibacteriales; family Nocardioidaceae; genus Nocardioides. Next base: position 125,397 of record CAWAIZ010000021.1, on the reverse strand, counting down.
ACGATGTCGCCGTCCTCGACGACGCGCGAGTCCGGGATGCCGTGGCAGATGACCTCGTTGACGCTCGAGCACAGTGACTTGGGGAAGTTCTTGTAGCCGAGCGTCGAGGGGTACGCGCCGTGGTCGCAGAGGAACTCGTGCCCGATGCGGTCGAGCTCGTCGGTCGTCACACCCGGCTGCACGGCTGCGCCGACGGCCTCGCGGGCTTGCGCGGCGAGCCGGCTGGCGATCCGGATCCGCTCGATGGTGTCGGCGTCCTTGACCTCGGAGCCGGTGAAGCGCTCCGGCTGCGGGCGGTCGACGTACTCCGGCCGCTCGATGCCGGCGGGGACGGCGCGGCGCGGAGAGATCAATGCGGGAGCGAGCGGAGTCACGCCCGAAGTCTAGATTGGCCGGTCTAAGGTCGGCACATGAGCGACTCGGACTCCGGCAAGTTCTGGTTCTGCGTCAAGCACCATCGGGTCGAGACGGGCAAGGACATCTGCCCGCCCATCGACCGGCTTGGCCCCTACGCCACCTCCGAGGAGGCCGAGCGAGCCCTGGCCAAGGCGGCGGAGCGCAACGAGGACTGGGACAACGACCCGAACTGGAACGACCCCAAGGAGGAGTGACCGGTTGACCACCCGGGCAAAGGCGTCGCCGTGGCCGTTCGTCGGCATGGCCGGCATGGCGGCAGCGTTCTTCCTGTACGGCGCCTCCGGGCTGGTCGCGCCGGTCTGGGCGCTGACGGTGCTGCTCTTCGTGTGGCTGGTGCTGTTCGTGACCGCGTGCCGCTGGTGGACCCCGCACCCCAAGCGAGTGCTGGTGCTGCCGGTGGTGGCGTTGGTGGTCTGGTTCGCCGTGCTCACCGCCGGCGCCGTCTGGCTCGATTGGACGACCTGATGTGTGGTGGTTTCGAGGCTCGTCGCTGACGCTCCTCGGACCTCGACCACCGAAGCTCTCGGTGGTTGCGGTGTGAGGGCCGTTCACGGCCGAGCCTCGAAACCACTGAACGTCTACAACCACCCGTTCTCGACCGAGACCAGCACCGCCTCGGCGCGGTTGCCGGCGCCGGTCTTGCCGATGGCGGCCGACAGGTGGTTGCGGACCGTGCCCTCGGACAGGTGCACGCGGGACGCGATGACGGCGACGGAGGCGCCGTCCCGGGCGGCCTGGAGCACCTCGGTCTCGCGCGGCGTGAGCGGTGAGTCGCCGACGGTGAGACTGTCCATGGCGAGGGCCGGGTCGACCACGCGGAGGCCCTGGTGCACGCGACGCACCGCGTCCGCGAGCTGCGCGGCGGGAGTCTCCTTGACCACGAACCCGGAGGCGCCGGCCTGCAACGCGCGCTTCAGGTACCCCGGCCGTCCGAACGTCGTCACCATCAGCACCCGTGTGCCCGGGGACTGCTCTCGGATCTGTCGGGCGGCCTCGATGCCGTCGAGCCCGGGCATCTCGACGTCGAGGAGCGCGACGTCGGGGGAGTGCTCGGCGGACGCGGCCACGGCCGCGTCGCCCGAGCCCACCTCGGCGACCACCTCGAGGTCGGGCTCCAGCCCGAGCAGGGCGGCGATCGCTCCGCGCACGAGGGCCTGGTCGTCGGCGATCAGCAGCCGGATGGTCACGACCGCACCACCGACAGCGAGAAGCCGGGGGACAGCGAGCGGGTCACGACCGTTGCCCCAACCGCGGCCGCGCGCTCGCGGAGGCCGCGCAGCCCACTGCCGTTGGTCTCGCTCCTGGTGCCGTCGCCGTCGTCGGTCACCTCGACCCCGGTCGGGCTGATCAGGACCCGGCAGGTGCGGGCGTGAGAGTGCCGGATGACGTTGGTGACGCCCTCGCGGACGGTCCAGGCGAACAGCTCCCTCAGGTCGGTGGGTACCTCGTCCGTGGTGTTCGGGAGGTCGGCGCGGATCTCGGCTGCCTCGAGGGCGGCCCGGGCCCGGGCCAGCTCACCAGGCAGGGTGAGGTCGCGGTAACCCTCGACCGCGCGGCGTACGTCGGCCAGCGCGTCGCGGCTGAGCCGCTCGAGGTCGGCGATCTCGGACTTGGCGCGCGCGGGGTCCGCGTCCATCAGCCGACCGGCGAGCTCGGCCTTCACGGTGATCACGGTCAGCGAGTGGCCGAGGATGTCGTGGAGGTCGCGGGCGAAGCGGGTGCGCTCGTTCTCGACCAGGAGGTCGGCGTTCTCCTGGTGGGCCTTGATGAGCTCGATGTTGCGACGCATCATCGAGCGGATGCCGAAGACGGCCAGAGCGGCGGCGCAGACCGAGAAGGCCAGCCCGATCGACCGGTTCCAGTCGGGGATGGTCTCGCCGGTGACGACGACGAGCACCGCGATCGCCACCGTGATCGCCGCGGCGACCGGGAAGGAGAAGAGCATCATCGCGGCGACGGTGACGTAGACCGCCGAGGTCGTCCCGACCTGTCCGAGCGTCACCGTCATCAGCAGGCCCAGGACCACTAGGCCCGCCAGCCAGGCGAGGGAGATCGCAAACGGCGGCTCGTCCTGAAGGTTCTCTCGTTCGGCGCGCAGCCGCAGCCAGAGCCACATGTAGGTGACGCCGAAGGCGACCGTCAGGACCGCGCCGGCGACACCGTTGAACGTGCCGCGATGGTGCCAGCCCACCAGCAGCGGGTCGAGCAGGAAGAACAGCCAGATCGCCGCGAACCAGGGTCCGCGGCGACCCAAGGGCTGCTGCTCGTGCACGGGCGTCAGGCTAGTCATCGACGACGTCACACGCGGGCGGTGTCCTTGCTCATCCGCCACGCGGCGCCGGCCACGAAGAGGGCGAACCACGCGACCGCGTTGACCACGGCGTACCACGGCAGTTCGTGGGTCAGCGGCGAGCGGGCGATCTCGGCGACGCCGTACATCGGGGTCCAGTAGGCGATGTGGCGCACCACGTCGGCGTACTGGTCGAGCGGGATGAAGACGCCTCCCAGGAACGACAGTAGGGCCAGGCCGGGGCCGAGGATCTGCATCGCGTTCTCACCCGGCACGACGTACCCGACGAAGACGCCGAGCGCCGCGAACGTCAGGGTGCAGAACAAGGTGACCACCGCGCACTCGATCCAGATGTGCGTCGGCATCTCGGCCTTGCCCTGCAGGGCGCCGACGATGTTCACCGCCGTGATGGCCAGCGCGCCCATGACCAGGGCGACGACGACCTTCATCAGGATGTAGGCGACCGGGTGCAGCGGCGTCAGCCGCAGCTGGCGGGACCAGCCGAGCGACCGCTCGAGGGCGACCATCGAGCCGCCGGCTGCGGCGGTGAGCGCGGCGCCGTACAGGCTCATCGAGACAAGGATGTACGCCGCCACGTTGCCCAGACCCGCCTTGTCGTCCCAGCCCTGCTGGCCGCCGAACGACAGCAGCAGGGCGGCCGGGAAGATCAGCGTGAAGATGATCGTGCGCCGGTTGCGCAGCATCCGGCGCAGCTCGATGGAGAGCACCGTGAGGTTGACGCCGCCGAGCCGCGGGACGCGGCGGGCGCTCGGGTCGATGGTCTGCGTCAAGGTGGTCATCACTCGTCTCCTTCGTCGGTCAGGCTGAGGAACGCCTCTTCGAGGCCGTGGGCGGTGATCTCGAGGTCGCGGGCGTCGGTACGGGTCAGCAGGTAGCGCGCGACGGCGTCGCTGTCCTTCGCGTTCACGATCACGGACTCGCCGCGCGTCTCCACGCCGTCGACGCCGCCGAGACCGGCGATCTCGTGGAGATCGGCTCGGTTCGCATCGGGGAGGGTCGCGCGGATCGTGCGGCCCGACGTCATCGCCTTCACCTGGGCGCCGGTGCCGTCCGCGACGATCCGGCCCTTGCTGATCAGCACGATGCGGTCGGCGTACTGGTCGGCCTCCTCGAGGTAGTGCGTCGCGAAGAGCACGGTGCGGCCCAGAGCGGCGTCTTCACGGATGGCGGACCAGAAGGCGCGGCGGCCCTCGACGTCCATGCCGGTGGTGGGCTCGTCGAGCAACAGCAGCGCGGGGTCGGAGAGCAGCGCCATCGCGAACCGCAGCCGCTGCTGCTCGCCTCCCGAGCACTTGCCCACCTTGCGGTCGGCGATGCCCGAGATGCCGGCCTTCTTCAGCACGACGTCGACGTCCTCGGTGTCGGCGAACAGGCTCGCGGTGTAGCGGACCGTCTCCCGAACCGTGAGGTCCTTGAGCAGGCCACCGGTCTGCATCACCGCGGAGACCAGGCCGCGGGCGATCGCGGCGCGCGGCTCGAGGCCGAGGACCTCGACGTCGCCGGTGGTGGGCCTGGAGAGCCCGAGGACCATGTCGATGGTCGTGGTCTTGCCGGCCCCGTTCGGGCCGAGGAACGCGACGATCTCGCCCTGGGTGAGCTCGAGGTCGACGCCGCGCACGGCGTTCACGCTGCCGAAGTCCTTGGTCACTCCCCGGAGGCGGACCGCCGGGACGCTGCTGGTCCGGGACGAGGTGGTCCCGAGAGAGGTGGTGGTCATGGCACCTACCGTGCCGTCGTTCGGACCCCGGCCCCCGGGCTGCCGGTCACGATCGTGACGTGACAGATGTCAGGCCTTCAGGTCAGGGCACGACCAACGTGATGCCCGGACCGATCATGTCTGCCAGGGCTCGGCCGGCGTCCTCCAGGCCGACGCGCCGGGTCACGAGACGGTCGGGGGCCAGGGCCCCGGACGCGACGAGGCCGAGCATCTCCGGGTAGTCCACGGCCGGCATCCCGTGCGAGCCGAGCACCGTCAGCTCCTTGCCGACGACGAGGTCCATGGGGAGCGCGGTCCGCGCATGGTCGGCGACGAGGAGTCCGACCTGGACGTGCCGACCTCGCGGCCGCAGAGCCTCGACGGACGTGGCGGCGGCGACCGGGTCCCCGATCGCATCGAGCCCGACGTGTGCGCCGCCGTCGGTCAATCGTCGAAGCTCGGTCGCGACGTCAGCTGTGTTGCTCGCGTCGATGGTCGCGTGGGCGCCGAGGTCCGTGGCTGCGGCCAGGGCGTCGGAGCGTACGTCGACCGCGACGACCCGTGCGCCGCGGGCGACCGCGATCATGACGGCCGACAGCCCGACGCCCCCGCAACCGAGCACGGCGACCCACTGGTCCGCCCGGACCTGACCGTGGGTGACGACCGCTCGGTAGGCGGTCGCGAACCGGCAGCCAAGGGCCGCCGCCGCGGCATACGTGACCTCGTCCGGCAGGCGGACGACGTTCGCGTCGGCGCGCGGCACGGCCATGCGTTCCGCGAACGACCCGGGGAGGTCGAAGCCCGGTTGGAGCTGGTCGGGGCAGACCTGGGCGTCGCCTCGGCGGCAGTACTCACAACGTCCGCAGCCCAGCACGAACGGCACCGTCACCCGGTCCCCCACGTGCAGCGTCCTGACGTCGCGTCCCACGGCGGCGACGGTGCCGGCGTACTCGTGGCCGGGTACGTGGGGCAGGGCGACCTCCTCGTGGCCCTGCCAGGCGTGCCAGTCCGAGCGGCACACGCCCGTTGCGGCGACGGTCACGACGATGCCGTCGTCGGGGCAGTTGGGCTCGTCGACCTCGACGAGGGTGGGAAGCTCCGCGACGGCGCCGTAGCTGACGGCTCTCACGCAGCCGGCCGCACCCGCAGCACCGCGTCGTCGCCGCCGTTGTCCGTCGTGACCAGGATGCTGCCGTCGGGCAGAGCGGTGACGGCGCGGAGCCGGCCGTAGCGCTTCATCGCCGCGGGAGTGCGGACGCCGAGGAGCTTGCCGTTGCCGTCGAACTTCATGAACAGCAGCTCGCCGGCCTTGAGGGCCGCGACCGCGAGCGTGCCGTCGTACCAGCCCCACCGCTGACCGTCGACAAAGCTCGATCCGGAGGTCGCGACGGTCGGGAAGCCGCTGCTCCACTTGGCTGCGATCTGCTTGCCGGGCAGGGCCTGGTCGGTCATCGGGACCGACTCGTTGTAGCCCGGCACCGGGTTCCAGCCGTAGTCGCCGCCGTTCTTCAGCAGGTTCACCTCGTCGTCGCGGTCGGGGCCGTGCTCGGCCGACCACAGCGTGCCGTCCTTGCGCTGGGCGATGCCCTGCACGTTGCGGTGGCCGTAGGTGTGGACGTAGCGCTGCGTGCGGTTGGCAGCGTTGACGAACGGGTTGGTGGGCCACGGCTTGCCGGTGATCCGGTTCAGCATCAGCGTCTTGCCGCCGAAGGACCGCTTGTTCTCCGCGTTCGTGCCGATCGCGGCGTCCCCGGTGCCGACGAGCAGGGCGCCGTTCCTCAAGATGAGCAGCCGGCAGCCGCCGTGGCGCCCGCTGGACGTCGGGAAGCCGCTGAGGAGTGTGCGGTCGTACGTCGCCCTGGTGGCCGCCGCGTTCATCTTCCACACCATGATCCGCACGTCGGGGTTGCTCTGGGGGCTGCCGCCGCTACAGGTGTAGAACCGGCCGTTCTCGGCGTAGTTCGGGTCGATCGCCAGCCCCATCAGGCCGGTCTCGCCGGACACCCAGATCAGGTCGGTGGGCATCTGCAGCCGGCGTACCTTCCCCTTCTCGATCACCGTGAGGTGCCCGGCGCGCTCGGTGACGAGATACCGGCCCTTCCCGATCGGGTGCACATCCCACGGGTGGTCGAGCCCGGTGGCGATCTTGGTGACCTTGAGGCGGACGGCCTGGGCGCCGCCCGGGTTGGTGGCGCTGCTCTCGCGCGGGGCGGCGTCGGTGGTCGCCGTCGTCGGGTCGCCGCTGGCCCTCGTGGTGGCGCTCGTGGTGGCGCTAGCGCCGGCCTCGGGGGCCGAGTCATTGGGCTCCGCCGCCGAGGAGCACGCCGCCCCCGGCACCAGCACGAGCGCGAGTACGGCGGCGAGCAGGCGCGTCATGTGGTCACGGTACGTCAGGCGGTAGGTGAGGGCTCTGCCTCCTTGGCCGAGTGCGCTTCTCGCTGGTTGAGGAGGGCGTGCAACGCCCGTCTCGAAACCCGGTGACCCATCGGTGCGCACGCATCTCGCTGGTTGAGGAGGGCGTGCAACGCCCGACGACCTGTCGGTGGTTGAGGAGGGCGTGCAACGCCCGACGACCTGTCGGTGGTTGAGGAGGGCGTGCAACGCCCGTCTCGAAACCCGGTGACCGATCGGTGGTCGAGGTGCGAGGAGCGCCCGCGACCTCTCGGTGGTTGAGGTGCGAGGAGCGCCAGCGACGAGCCTCGAAACCACACCCCAGAACTCGTCCAAGATTTCTCGGAATCCCTTGTGGACAAGGGGTTCTGAGCACGTACGACTGTCGGTGGTCGGTGCTTGACTTGTCCCATGTCCAGCACGTACGCCGCACCACTCGACATGGTCGAGCGCGGGCTGGACGACCTCGCCCAGATCGCACCGGAGCTACCGGACGACCACGGAGAAGCGTGACTGGCTGGTCCGCCTCTCGCGGATCGCGGCGCGTGCCGAAGCCGAGCGGATGCGAGTCCTCGCAGCCGCCGACGACATCGCCGAAGAGACCGGTGCCCGGTCCACCGCACACTGGCTCGCCGACACCACCCGCGACAACCCCGGAGCCGTCCGCCGACTCTCCGCCCTGGCCGAAGCCTTGGACGAACGGTGGACCCGAGGTCGGCACGGCGCTGGCCGAAGGTGTCGTGAACGTGGCCCAGGCGCGGGTGATCGCCGAAGCCCTCGACGCCCTCCCGGCCGGCCTCGAACCCGAGACGGTCGCCAAGGCCGAGGCATACCTGCTCGGCGAGGCCGCCCGGTTCGGACCCCCACAGCTACGCCGCCTCGCCCACAGCCTCCTGGAGGTCATCGCCCCCGAGATCGCCGACGAAGCCGAATACAAGCGGCTGGTCGAGGAAGAGAAACGCGCTAGGGCCGCCACCAGCCTCTCCTTCCAGCGGCGTGGGGACGGAGCCACCGACATCCGCGCCCGGATCCCCGACCACGTCGCGAACCGGCTCAAGACCTACCTCGACGCCTACACCTCCCCACGACGCGGCCCACTCGGCGACGTCGACCAGCTCCCCGCCCCCAGACGCCGCGGCATCGCGTTCTGCGCCCTGCTGGAGAACCTCCCCGCCCACGGCCTGCCCCAACACGGCGGCACCGCGACCACCGTGATGGTCATCCTCGACCTCGACACCCTGAAGTCCGATACCGATACCGGTTCCGGGTTCGGGTCCGGGTTCGGGTTCGCCGAGACGTCGACCGGGGACCGGTGCACCGCCGAACAGGCCCGACGGTTCGCCTGCCAGGCCAACATCGTCCCGGTCGTCCTCGGCGGCAGAGGCGAGGTCCTCGACCTCGGCCGCACCCGACGACTCTTCAGTTCTGCTCAACGGAAGGCGATGGCCGTCCGCGACCGCGCATGCACCGCCGACGGCTGCACCATCCCCGCCGCCTGGTGCGAAGCCCACCACCACAAACAACCCTGGTCCAAAGGCGGGAAGACCGACCTCGCCGACGGCAAACTCCTCTGCCCCCTCCACCACCACCGCGCCCACGACCCAGGATGGGAGGTCCACCACCGACCCAACGGATCCACGACCTTCCACAGGCGGACGTGACGGCAGGCCGCACCAGCCTCGCCGGGTTTCGAGACGGGCGTTGCACGCCCTCCTCAACTAGCGGCGAGGCGGGCCGCACCAGCCTCGCGGGGTTTCGAGACGGGCGTTGCACGCCCTCCTCAACTAGCGGCGGCCATCTGTCACTGTCGGACCATCTGCGACGACGAGGTCGACGTACTCAGCATGCTCGCGGCGGGCGTTGCACGCCCTCTGGGCCCGTCAGCGCGCACCTGACCGGCGGCGATCGGTCGACTGCCTGTCCGAACCTACGCAGTGCAGTGGATCGCAGCCGCGTCGACCACGAGGTACGGGTCGCTCATCGCGCCGAGCAGGCGGCCGTCCTCGGCCATGCGGGGACCGTCGTCGATGTCGGAGACGACGCAGGTGACGTTGTCGCGGCCGCCGGCGGCGAGCGCGGCGTCGACGAGCGCTTGGGCGGCGTCGTCGGGGTGGCGGCGGGGGAGGAGGGAGGAGATGGTGCGCTCGTCGACGAAGTCGGTGAGGCCGTCGCTGCAGAGCAGCAGGCGGTCGCCGGGGGAGACATCGACGCGGAAGACGTCGGGGCGCGGCACCTCCTCGGCGTTGATCGACCTGAGCACGACCGAGCGGTACGGGTGCGAGCGCGCCTCGTCCGGCGTCAGCCGGCCGCTGTCGATCATGGCCTGGACGAAGGTGTGGTCCGTGGTGAGCCGGGACAGGCGGCCGTCGCGCAGGCGGTACGCGCGGGAGTCGCCGATGTGCGCCATCGTGACCTGCCCGTGCCGCGCGAGGACCGCGACGAGGGTGGTGGCCATGCCTGCCCGTGCGGGGTCCTGGGCGACGCCGGCCGCGAGCTGGTGATGCGCCTCGGCGATGGCGCGGTTCAACAGGGTGGGCGAGTCGGCGGCCGGGTGGGCGGCGGCCAGGGCGCTCACGACGTACGTCGCGGTGGCCGAGGCGACCTCTCCTGCCGCGGCTCCACCGACTCCGTCGGCGACGATCTGGACGTAGTGGCTGGCGAAGCCGGCGTCCTCGTTGTTGCCCCGGACGAGTCCGACGTGGGAGACACCGCCGAACCGCAACCGCAGCATCCGAGCAGTCTAGGCATGCTCGGACCCGTCTCGTCGAGACTGAACCGGACGGGGATGGTCTCCCGTATGCCCGGGAACCATCCGCCGAGGAAAGGGATCTGTCCGATGAGCCCGCACATCGAGGAACGCCGCACTCGACGCGCTGCATCGTCAGCTCGGTGCAGCTCGGCGGGATCCGCTGCGAGTGCCACGGCAGCACCTACTCGATCGAGGACGGTACGCCGGTGAACCCACCGGCTACCGAGCCCCTCGCGGAGCTCCCGATCACCGTGGAGGACGGCACGATCACGATCGCCTGACGCGCTCCGGGGGTCGGCCGAGGTCGGGCTGGCTCACGTGGCGCGAGCCTCAGAAGGTGTGCTCGGGTCCCGGGAACGAGCCGTCCTTGACCTCGGCCGCGTAGACGCGCGCGGCGTCGAGCAGGACGGTGTGCACGTCGGCGTACTGCTTGACGAACTTCGCCATCTTGCCGGTGCGCAGCCCGAAGGCGTCCTGCCAGACGAGCACCTGACCGTCGCAGTCCGGGCCGGCACCGATGCCGATCGTGGGGATCGCGAGCTCCTTGGTGACCCGACCGGCCACGTCGCCGGGCACCATCTCCATCACCACCGCGAAGGCGCCGGCGTCCTGCACGGCGTGCGCGTCCTCGAGGATGCGCGTGGAGGTGTCGCCGCGACCCTGGACGCGGTACCCGCCCAGCGCGTGCTCGCTCTGCGGCGTGAACCCGATGTGTGCCATCACGGGGATGCCGCCGCGGGTCATCAGCTCGATCTGCGGCGCCATCTCGCGGCCGCCCTCGAGCTTCACGCAGTGCGCGCCGCCCTCCTTCATGAACCGGACGGCGGTGTCGTAGGCCTGCTCGGGGGAGCGCTGGTAGGACCCGAACGGCAGGTCGCCCACCACGAGGGACCGGCGAACCGACCCCGACACCGCCCGCGTCAGCGGGATCAGCTCGTCGACGGTCACCGGGAGCGAGGTCTCGTTGCCGTAGACGTTGTTGCTGGCGCTGTCGCCGACGAGCAGCACCTCGATGCCGGCTTCGTCGAAGGTCTGCGCGGCGTACTGCTCGTAAGCGGTCAGCATCGAGAACCGCTCGCCGCGCTCCTTCATCTCCCGCAGGTGGTGGGTGCGGACGCGCCTGGCGGGGGCGGCGGGAGCCGCGGCTCCGGTGCCGTAGGGAGCGGTCTCCTCGGGAGTGCTGGTCACCCCAGCAGGCTAGTCCCGCGTCGTACGGTGATGCCCGTGCACATACCTGTGACGCTGATCGCAGAGGACCTCCTGCTCCTGCTGCTCGACGACGACTCCGGGAAGCCGCAGACCAACCAGCTCCAGGTCGCGCTCGGCGGCGCCGTCCTGGTCGAGCTGGCGCTGAACGAGGCCGTCGTGGTCGAGGAGAAGACCTCGATGTGGCGGGCGGCCAAGGTGCGAGTGGCACCCGCGGCCGAGACGGAGGACCAGGTGCTCCTGGACGCCCTGGCCATCGTCGCCGAGAAGGAGCGCTCGGCGCAGGACCTCGTCGACCGTCTCGGTCGCGGGCTGGCGGAGGTACTCGGGACCCGGCTCGTCGAGCGCGGCGTCCTCGAACGCCGCGAGGACCGGCTGCTGGGCATCATCCCGCGCACCCGTTGGCCGGCGCGCGACGCGAGCCACGAGGAGGGCGTACGCCGCCGCCTCACCGCGGTCCTCGTCGAGGGCGCCGAGCCGGAGACCCGCACCGGTGCCCTGGTCGCCCTGCTCCACGCGGTGGACCGCGCGCACAAGACCGTCCCGCACGAGGGGATGCCGAACGGCGACGTGCGCAAGCGCGCCAAGCAGATCGCCGAGGGCGACTGGGCCGCGAAGGCGGTGCGCGACGCGATCCAGGCTTCCACGGCCGCGATGGTGGCCGTCGTCGCGGCGACCGGCGCCGCGACCGCGGCAGGCTCCTGAGTCAGCCGAATTCAACCGCCGGCCCGGGACGGCGCCCTCGTCAGCTCGCGCAGCAGTCCGCCGATGGCGACCTTGTCGCTGGCGGTGCCGGTGTGGGGGGCGGCGAACCACGCGGCGTACTGGCTGATCTCGTCGAGCCGCCACTCCAGGTCGAACAGGTCGAGCATCGACCCCTCGAGGCCGGTCATGGGCAGCCCGCGCTCGACCAGGGTGCGCCAGTCGCGCTCGGCCGGCGCGAGCAGGACCGTCTCCCAGTCGACGAGCCGGGTCTTGCCCAGGGTGACCACCTGGTTGCGCTCGTGTGGCTCGCCGTGGGTGATCACCCACGGCTTCCGGCGAGCCAGCTCGGCCAGGGCGTGGTAGGTCGCCGACCAGTCGGCGACCGCGTCCAGGCGGGCGCGGAGCGCGCCGCGGGCTCGTTCGCCGTAGGGGCCGGAGTCCCAAGGCGCGCGGGTCAGCTCGACGAGGTCCTCGGGCAACGACGGCGGTGTGACGGGCGTCCAGGGCCGTAGGCCGGCGGGCGCGGAGACCGCGTGCAGCCGGGTGAGCATCGCGGAGGTGACCTCCAGGTCGAGGCGCTCGGGCGTCTCGCCGTTGATCCACGGCGTCACCGACAGGGCGCCTCCGGCGAAGGGCACCGTCAGCCGGCCGCCGTGCGATGGCATCGGCGCGACCACGAAGTCGAGCGGGAACATCAGGCCGGACGCGACGGCGTACGCCGCCTCCAGGGACGCCGCGTCGTGCTTGCCGCTGAGCGCATCGAGGGTGAGGAAGTGCGTACGCCGACCGCGGACCGTCGCCGCCCAGTGGTGCGCGCCGAAGCCGACGGGGAGGTGCGCGACGCCGTCGGCCTCGTCGGTCCAGTGCTCGCGGACGGCGGCGAGGACCTCGTCGTCGGTCACGTTCGGCGGGGGCTCGCGCACCCGTCCAGCCAAGCAGAGTCGCGGTGGTGGGGGCGGCGCCGTATCTGCACCTGTGGAACGAGCCTCCTCACCAGGCATGACCGTGCTCGCGCCCGCCACCACCACCCTGCTGTCGAGCGGCAGCATCGACGCTGCCTCCATCGCCGTCCCCGAGGGCGTGACTCCGCGGCTCGAGCTCCACGTGCCGACCGCGGTGGCGCGCTTCCGGCAGCTGCGGGCGGCCCTGCCGGGAACTGCTGTCCACTACGCCGTGAAGGCCAACCCGCACCCGGTCCTGCTGCGTGCCCTCGCCGCGGCGGGCGCCAGCTTCGACGTCGCCAGCCCGGCCGAGGTACGTGCCTGCCTGGAGGCCGGCGCCCGCCCCGGCGACCTGGTCTACTCCAACCCCATCAAGCTGCGCACCGACATCGTCGAGGCGGCCGCGCTCGGCGTCCGGCTGTTCGTGGTCGACTCGCCCGAGGAGACCCGCAAGGTCGCCGAGGCGGCTCCCGGTGCCGCCGTGCTGTGCCGCCTCGTCACGTCGGGCGACGGGTCAGACTGGCCGCTGTCGCGCAAGTACGGCTGCTCGACGGCCGAGGCGGTCGACGTCCTGCGGCTCGCTGACGAGCTGGGCCTCGAGGCGGCCGGCGTCTCCTTCCACGTCGGCTCGCAGCAACGCGACCCGTCCGCCTGGGATGCGCCGATCGAGGCGTCGTCGCGAGTCTTCGCCGCGCTGCGTGCGGCCGGTCTCAGGCCGTGGCTGCTGGACCTCGGCGGCGGATTCCCCGCCGCGCTCGAGGGCCCCGATGGACCGGCGCCCGCCCTGGACGCCTACGGCGCCGCCATCCGTCGCTCGCTCCGCAGGCGCTTCGGCTCGCGTCGGCCGCGCACGATCATCGAGCCCGGCCGGTCCGTCGTCGCGGACGCCGGCCGCGTGGTGACGACGGTCGTCGCGGTGGTGCACCGCGGGGAGACCCGCTGGGTCTACCTCGACGCCGGCGTCTTCACCGGTCTGGTGGAGACCCTCGACGAGGCGATCCGCTACCGCCTGGAGACCACCGCGACCGGGCCCACCGGCCCGTGCGTGCTGGCCGGCCCGACCTGTGACAGCGCCGACGTGCTCTACGAGAAGGAGCCCGTCCACCTGCCGGTCTCGCTCGATGAGGGCGACCAGGTCGTGCTGTCCTCCGCCGGCGCCTACACCACGTGCTACTCCACCGTCGGCTTCAACGGCTTCGCCCCGCTGCCGACGTACCTGGTCTCGACATGACCCAGGTTCGCCGCGTCGTCGGCAGCCACGCGCTGGCGGCGGTCGGCATGTCCCTGCCATGGCCGCTGCTCGTGCTCCTGGTCTGGGAGCGGGCAGGCGACGGCTGGGTGCTGGGGGTCGCGGGCGCGGCCCGGATGCTCCCGTACGTCGTGCTGTCGTGGGCCGCCGGCCGGCTGGCCGACCGCTACGCCCGCGACCGGATCGTCCGGCTGACCCTGGTGGCGCGGCTGGTGCTGCTGCTCGGCGTCGTCGGGGCGCTGGCCGCCGACCAGACGTGGGTCGCACTGGTGGCCGCCACCTCGGCGATCGCGGTGGCCACCCCCGCGTACCCGGCCCTCGCCGCAGCCATGCCCACCCTGGCGGGCCGGGGGAGCGAGCGCGCGACCGGGCTGCTGGTCACGGTCGAGGTGGCGTCGTTCGTGGTCGGACCGGCCGTCGGCGGTCTGCTGCTCTCCCCGGCGACCCGTGGCCTGGTGCCGTGGGTGGGCGTCGCGTGCCTGGTCGGTGCCTGGTTGCTGTTCGACGGGGTGCGGCTGGCCGCGCCCGCAGCGCCGTCGGAGGAGTCGCGGGGGAGCGGTGTGGTCCGGGCACTCCGGTCGTCGGCCGCCCTGCGAGGCGCGATCGCGGCGGTCGCCGCCGTCAACGCGGTGGCTGCCCTGGTCGGACTGGCCCTGCTGCCGCTGCTGGGCGACGGCGCGGCGTTCGGTGTCGCGACCGGAGCCCTGGGCTTCGGCGCTCTGGGTGGCCCGCTGCTCGGCAGGCTGGGGGTCCGGTGGCGGGTCGGCATCCGGGCCTGGCTCCTCGTGCTGGCGGCCTGCGTGGCCCTGGTCGTCCCCGCGCCGTCGCTGTGGTGGGCGGTGCCGCCGCTGGCCGTCGCCGGCGCGGCCGCGGTCCAGGTCGAGACCGCCGCCACCGCGACCGTCCAGGTCGCGGCGCCCGACCGGCTGCGCGCCACCGTGCTGGGTCTGACGGACACCGCCATGGTCGCGGCCGCCCTGCTCGGCGCCCTGGCCGCGCCGATCCTCGCGCACCTGGTGGGACCGCACCTGGTCATCGCCCTCGCCGCCGCCGGCAGTGTCGCGGCCGTCGGGTTGGTACTGCCCACGCGCGTCCCCGAACAGGCCGACGGGGCCACGGTGACCGTGACCCCGCCGCCCCGCGTCGATCAGGCCGTCAGCACCCCCGCTTCTTCAAGGTGAAGCTGGCCGTGACCGTCGCCCCCTTCAGGACCCGGACGGTCTTGGTCTGGGGCTGGTACCCGTCCTTCGCCGCGATCAGCGTCAGCGGGTTGGCGCCCGCGTTGAACCAGTAGGCGTACTCACCGTCGGCGTCGGTGTCGAACGTCCACGACCCGGCCCACGAGTCCACCTGCACCGTGGCCTTGGCCAGCGGGCTGGTGGCTCCGGTGCAGGACTGGCCCGTGACCGTGCCGACGACCTTGCCCCAGGCGGCCGGCGGGTTCACCGTGAGGGTGACGTCCACGGCGTCCACCGAACCGGGCGCGTCGTCGTCGATCGCGACCGAGGCGGAGTACGTGCCGGGCTGGGCGACGGCCGGGTCCATGGTCACGTGGACCTTCAGGGACTGTCCCGGCGCCAGCGTGGCGGTGGTCGGGTTGACCGTGAGCCAGCCGACGTCGGACGCGGACGACCCGCAGTCCTCGAAGCCCGGCAGGGTCTCACTGTCGGCCGTGGCGTTGAAGCCGCCCGACGAGCCGCCGACCTTGTACAGGCCGCACGCCATTCCGCCGCGGTACACGGCGGTGTTGGAGTTCGGCAGGTCGGCCCACGCGTCCGTCGCCGGGTCGTAGGCGAACGACCGGTTGGTCACGCCCGCGCCCTGCACGCCGCCGTTGACGACGAGCGTGCCGTTGGCGACGGCTGCGTTGGCCGCCCAGGTGTCGGCGGTCGCATCCGCGATCGGCGACCAGGTATCGGCCCCCGGGTCGTAGACGTAGCTGTCCGCCGTGCCGCCGCCGCCGTCGTTGCCGCCGGTGCAGTAGACCTTCCCGTCGATCCCGCCACAGACGGCGAAAGCCACCGCTGAGGGGTAGTCGGCGAGCTCGGTCCACGAGTCACCGGCCGGGTCGTAGGCCGAGACGCTGTTCGACATCGGCACGCAGGCGCCCGTGGTGCAGCCGCCGACGACGTACAGCTTGCCGCCGGCGACGGCGGTGCCGGACGCCGAGAGCGCGACGGGCGCGTCGGCCGCGTCGGTCCACGAGTCGGCCGCCGGGTTGTAGACCCACGTGCTCGCGTCCGGGCCACCGTCGGCCCAGCCGCCGGAGGAGACGATCTGTCCGCCCACTGCGCCGGCGTTGACCGCGTTGCGGGCGCCGGGCAGGGAGGCCTTCTCCGACCAGGCCAGAGCGGCCGGGTCATAGGCGAACACCGTGTCGTACGACGCCGTGCCGTTACCACCGCCGATCGAGTAGGCGATGCCGTCGGCGTAGACCACCCGGTTGTCCATCACGATGTCCGGGTGGTCTGCGATGTCGGTCCACGGCGCCGCCGCGGGGCCGGCGGTCGGCTCGACGTCCGAGCCCTTACCGGCGGCCCCCGTCGCGGCGAGCGACGTCGGGACCTTCAAGGACTGCAGTGGCGCTCCTTCCTCCTTCGCGAGCTTGGCCGTGTTGGTCTTCGACCCGTCCGCCCCGAGCATCACGAAGCCGCCGTCCTGCTCGCCGAGCTCCACGTTCACCGGCAGGGTGCCGTCGTTGGTGAGCGTGAAGGTCCTGGCGATCGGCGTGCCGCCGAGCACGCGGGTGCCCGTGAGGCTCGTCGGCGTGACGGTCAGGTGACCGGAGGCGAGCTGGAAGTTCACCCGGGTCGCGTCGTCGGCGTCGATCGTGGCGCGCCTGGTCTGCGCGCCGTACTGCTTGGCGGTGGCCTCGAACCGGTGCGAGCCGGTGATGGTCGAGAACATCCAGTAGAAGCCGTCGGTGAGCTTCGTGTCGTCCGGCGTCGCCCTTGTGACCGCCTTCTCGGCCGGCTTGTCCAGGCTGGTCACGGTGGCGCCGTTGATGCCGTCCTTGGTGACCGCGCTGCGGACCGTGCCGACGACCAGGCCACCCGGGACCGGGTCGCAGGTGCGGTTGCCGACGAAGACGTCGTCGACCTCCCACCACCAGTCGAAGTCGGCGTCGTACTGGTGGAACCGGACCATGACGTCGGCCTGACCGGCGGCCATCGGCAGCTGCAGCACGTCCTGACGCGGACCGCGTGCGTTGGTGGTCTGGTGGCGCACCGTGGTCCAGGTGGCGCCCCCGTCGATGCTGACGTCGACGTCGGCGAAGTCGCCGAGGTTGCGGTAGTCCTGCCGGAAGCCCACCACCGGTGAGGTCAGCGACGTCATGTCGATGCTCGGAGTGACCAAAGAGGTGTCCTGGACTCCGGAGCTGCCGTAGAAGTCGCTGTCCATGATCGCGAACGAGCCGGTGCCACCGGTGAGGTTGCCACGATGCTTCGGGTCGTCGAAGCGCCACACCTGGCCGTTGTTCTTGTTGTCCACGATGGTCCAGCCGGCCGGCAGAGCACCGGTGTCGAACCCCTCGGTGATCCCGTCGGTGTTGAAGGCGTACCCGGAGGCGGTGCACGTCGAGTCGTCGACCAGCACGGCGAAGTCGTGCGTGGTCGGGCCGTCGACTGCGACGTCCTCGGTGGTGACCTCGTAGCCGGGGTACTCCGCGGTCACGCTGACGGAGTAGGTGCCGTCGTCCGGCACCTGCACGGAGTACGTGCCGGTCTCCGGGTTGGTGTAGACGTCGGGAGCCGGTCCCTCGACGGCGACCTTGGCGTACAGCGGCCAGTCGTGGCCGGAGCCGTCGGTGACGGTCCCGCTCAGGGTGGTCATCGTCGCCGCCGTGAGTGCGAAGTTCTCGGTGGCCGTCTGGTCGGCGACCACGGTGACGTCGCGCGTCCGGGTGACGTAGCCGTACTGCGACACGGTGAGCGTGTAGTCGCCGGCTTCGAGGCGGACCGAGTAGGCGCCGTCCTCGTCGGTGGTCAGGCTGCGCTCGCCCGCGCCCGTGATCTCCACGGAGGCACCCTCGAGCGGCTGGCCGCCGCCGGTGACCGCGCCGGCGACCGTGCCGGTGTCGCCTGTCGGCGCCGCCTGCACGAGCGCCAGGGCGTCGAGACGTCCTTCGCCGAAGACGTTGTTGTCGTCGGTCGTGCCACCGCACTGGCTGTTGGCGGTGTCGACCGCCTCGTCGTCCAGCAGGGCCTTGGTGCCGGCGATGTCACCGATCAGCGACGGAGCCGCGGACCACAGCAGCGCCACGGCGCCCACCACGTGCGGTGAGGCCATCGACGTACCACTGTAGGAGCCGTACACGCCGCCGGGCAGGCTGGAGCGCACGTTGACTCCCGGCGCGGAGATGTTCGGCTTGATCTCGCCGTCCTGGCCGGCGCCGCGCGAGGAGAAGCTCGCGATGGTGTTGTTGATGTCGTAGGCACCGGCGGAGTAGTTGATGATCCGGCTGCCGGGGGCGCCGCTGGTCGCGCAGCCCGGGCCGTTGTTGCCGTTCGACCACTGGCCCCAGATGCCGGAAGCAGCCCAGGCCGCCTCGACGTCTTCCATGAAGGGGTCGTTGCTGGGCTGGGTGGTGCCCCAGGAGTTGTTGATGATGTTCGGGCGCTTGGTCACGTCGGGGTTGTCGCCGGCGCTGTCGGTCGGCGCGA
The DNA here is from genome assembly GCA_963782155.1 of uncultured Actinomycetota bacterium. GTDB lineage: Bacteria > Actinomycetota > Actinomycetes > Propionibacteriales > Nocardioidaceae > Nocardioides. The sequence continues at coordinate 107,068 of CAWAIZ010000021.1, read as the reverse complement.
GCATCCACTCGCCGGAGGCGATCAGCGCGGCGTCGGAGGGGCAGCAGCCGTCGGCGGCGATCCACTTCGCACCGGGGGCTACGCCGACCTGGTTGGCCCCTCCGTCGTCGCCGACCATGGTGCCCATCGTGTGCGTGCCGTGGCCGTTGGTGTCACACGGTGCGTCGTCGGGGCAGGCTCCCGCCGCGTCGAAGAAGTTGTAGTCGTGGGTGAAGGTGCCGTCACCGTTGTTGCCGCGGTAGTGGCCGACCAGCGCGGGGTGCTCGTAGTCGACTCCCGTGTCGATGCTGGCGACGGTGATGCCCTCGCCGGTGGCGCCGAACTCGTCCCAGACGTCGTCGGCATTGATGTTGGCCACGCCCCACTCGACCGAGTCCACACGCTTGGTCGACTTGCCCGGGATGGGCTTCTCGACGTTGTAGTCGAAGGTGGCGTAGAGCGCCATCACCGCCGGGTCCTGGGCGATCTTCTCGACCAGGGCGGTGTCGCCGGCCGAGACACGGATCGCGTTGGTGGCCCAGAAGGGCTGGTAGCTCACAGCGGCGCTGTCGAGCAGCGCCAAGGTGTCGCCCTGGCTCTGCTTCGCGGCGGCCCGGAGCGCGTCGTACACGGCCTGACCGCGCTCGTCCCAGTCCTTGGTGCTCGCTGCCGCCGCCAGGTCGGCCTGCTGGAAGCGCACCCAGAAGGCCGCCTCGCCCTTGCTGGCGAGCTGGGCTGCCAGCTCCGGCTTGACCTTGTCCGAGGCGGCCGCGGTACTGCTTGCGTTGGCGGATCCGGCCCCGGCGACGACGGTCAAAGCCGTCAGCGCGAGACCCAGGACCGCGAGCAGCAGGGCCAGCCGATGGCGGGCCCCGTCGTCCTTGCGCGTCATGTAGTTGTTCCTCCCGAGAGAATTGACCCGCGGACGTCCGAGACCCGCGAGCCCATGACGCTAAGGACCGGTGGCCGCTGCCGACAACGCGCCAACGGGGCAGGACGAAGGCGGATCCCGGGCATTTGTGGGGCGGCTTCGAAAGATCGCCTGCCACTTGACCAGCCCGAGGGAAACGTAAAGAGTGGAAACGTTTCACCACCGAACACGACTCGGACCGCCGCTAGGGCCACGACGGAAAGAGCACGATGTCGCTTACTCGGGAAGAGCGACCGGCGCTGCCCCCGCCACTTGCGGGTGGGTGCCGGTGACCGTTGGGCTGCCCACGACGCCGTCGTCGGTCGTCGTGGTGATCGCCGCGTCCCGCGCCGAGCGGGTGCGGCTGGCCGCCCTGGTCGACGACCAGGCGCCGGTGCTGATGGCGGCTCGCGTCGCGGACGCGGTCGCGGTGCTGGGTGAGGCGATGATTGACCCCGGCGAGCCGGAGGCGCCGGAGCCGTCCCCCGTGGTCCGCGGCGTGGCGGTCGACTCCGACGGGCGGGTGGCCAGCTGGGGCGAGAAGTCGGTCTCGCTCGCCCCGCTGGAGCACGACCTCCTGGTTCGGCTGCTGGAGTCGGTGGGTCACACGCTGACGTTCGAGGAGCTGCACCGAGACGTGTGGGGCAACGACCACCTGGGCGACCGCTCGGACCTGTCGTCGACGGTCAAGCGGCTGCGGCGCAAGCTGGCCGGCCTGGGCAGCCCGCTGGTGATCCAGGCGGTGCGGGGCGTCGGCCTGCGGCTCGTGGAGGGTCCGGGCCCGGCGCGCATGGCCGGCCCCGCCTGAGCCGTACGCTGGCCGCGTGGACTTCTGGTCGTCGTACGCCCACGGCTTCGCGCGGGTTGCGGCCTGCACGGTTCCGGTCGCGATCGCCGATCCCGCGCGCAACGCGGAGATCGTGCTCGAGCAGGCGCAGGAGTGCCACGAGGAGTCGGTGGCGCTGGCGGTGTTCCCGGAGCTCTCGCTGTGCGGGTACTCCGTCGACGACCTGCTGATGCAGGACACGCTGCTGTCCGGGGTGCTCGCCGCGATCGACACCATCGTCGAGGGGTCGTCCGACCTGCTGCCCGTGATCGTGGTGGGCGCGCCACTCCTGCACGGCACGCGCATCGTGAACTGCGCGGTGGTGATCCACCGGGGGAGGGTGCTCGGGGTCGCGCCGAAGTCCTACCTGCCGACCTATCGGGAGTTCTACGAGAGGCGCTGGTTCGCGCCCGGCGACGACCGGCGCGGGTCCTCCATCGTCCTCGGCGGGGTCGAGGTCCCGTTCGGACCCGACCTCGTCTTCTCGGCGACCGACTTGCCGGGCTTCCACCTGTTCGTGGAGGTCTGCGAGGACATGTGGGTGCCTGTGCCGCCGAGCGCCGAGGCGTCCCTCGCGGGCGCGACGGTGCTGGTGAACCTGTCGGGTTCGCCGATCACGGTCGCCCGGGCCGAGGACCGTCGGCTGCTCGTCCGCTCGGCAAGCGCGCGCTGCAACGCGGCGTACCTCTATTCCGCCGCCGGTCAGGGCGAGTCGACCACGGACCTGTCGTGGGACGGGCAGACGCTGGTCTACGAGTGCGGCGACCTGCTGGCCGAGAGCGAACGGTTCCCGGACGGGCCGCGCCGGTCGGTGGCGGACATCGACCTCGACCGGATCCGCCAGGAGCGCATCCGGCAGGGGACCCACGACGACAACCGCCGGACCCTGGGCATACCTGCGGGTGGTGTCGAGAAGGGACTTCGTCCCTCCTCGACCAACGAGAGATCGTTCCGGACCGTGTCCTTCGAGCTCGGCGTACCGAGCGGGGACGTCGGGTTGAGGCGGAAGGTGGACCGGTTCCCGTTCGTGCCGGACGACGAGGAGCGACTGGCCCTGGACTGCTACGAGGCCTACAACATCCAGGTCTCCGGGCTGGAGCAACGCCTGCACGCCATCGGCGGCGAGACCAAGGTCGTCGTCGGTATCTCCGGCGGGCTCGACTCCACCCACGCGCTCATCGTGGCGGCCAAGGCGATGGACCGGCTGGGCCGGCCGCGTTCCGACATCCACGCGTTCACGATGCCGGGGTTCGCAACCGGGGAGACCACCAAGTCGTACGCGACGCGGCTCGCGAAGTCGCTCGAGGTCACGTTCGAGGAGCTCGACATCACCGCTGCCGCGCGGCAGATGCTCGCCGACATGGACCATCCGTTCGCGGACGGGAAGCCGGTGTACGACGTGACGTTCGAGAACGTCCAGGCCGGCCTGCGCACCGACTACCTCTTCCGCCTGGCCAACCACCGCGGCGGCATCGTGCTGGGAACCGGCGACCTCTCCGAGCTCGCGCTGGGCTGGTGCACCTACGGCGTCGGCGACCAGATGTCGCACTACGGCGTGAACGCCGGGGTACCCAAGACCCTGATCCAGCACCTGATCCGCTGGGTCATCTCGTCGGGACAGTTCGCCGAACCGGATGGACACAGTGACACCAACGAGGTGCTCGGCGAGATCGTCGAGCAGGAGATCACCCCCGAGCTCATCCCCGACACCGACGGTGTGAAGCCGCAGGCGACTGAGGACACCGTCGGGCCCTACGCGTTGCAGGACTTCACGCTGTTCCACACGATCCGGCGCGGCTCCCCGCCCAGCAAGATCGCCTTCATGGCCTGGCACGCCTGGCACGACGAGTCCGCAGGGGACTGGCCGCCGGGGTACCCGGACGCCCGCCGCACGGCGTACGACCTCCCTGTCATCCGTCACTGGCTCGAAGTCTTCTGCCGTCGCTTCTTCGCCAACCAGTTCAAGCGGTCCGCCCTCCCGAACGGCCCCAAGGTCAGCTCCGGCGGCACCATGAGCCCACGCGGCGACTGGCGGATGCCCTCGGATGCGAAAGCGGTCGCCTGGCTCGCCGAGCTCGAGAACGTGCCCACGGAGGCTGGCTCCTGAGCCAGCGAACCATCGGTGGTTGAGGAGGGCGTGCAACGCCCGGCGACCTGTCGGTGGTTGAGGAGGGCGTGCAACGCCCGTCTCGAAACCCCGTGACCCATCGGTGGTCGAGCTGCGAGGAGCGCCCGGTGGTTGAGGAGGGCGTGCAACGCCCGACGACCTGTCGGTGGTTGAGGAGGGCGTGCAACGCCCGACGACCTGTCGGTGGTTGAGGAGGGCGTGCAACGCCCGTCTCGAAACCCCGTGACCTATCGGTGGTCGAGGTGTGAGGAGCGCCCGGACTTCTCGGTGGTTGAGGTGTGAGGAGCGCCAGCGACGAGCCTCGAAACCACACCCGAGAAACTCGTCCAAGATTTCTCGGAATCCCTTGTGGACAAGGGGTTCTGAGCACCCTGGACTGTCGGTGGTCGGTGCTTGACTTGTCTCATGTCCAGCACGTACGCCGCACCACTCGACATGGTCGAGCGCGGGCTGGACGACCTCGCCCAGATCGCACCGGAGTACCGGACGACCACGGAGAAGCGTGACGTGCTGGTCCGCCTGTCGCGGATCGCGGCGCGTGCCGAAGCCGAGCGGATGCGAGTCCTCGCAGCCGCCGACGACATCGCCGTCGAGACCGGTGCCCGGTCCACCGCACACTGGCTGGCCGACGCCACCCGCGACAACCCCGGAGCCGTCCGCCGACTCTCCGCCCTGGCCGAAGCCTTGGACGAACGGTGGACCGAGAGTCGCCACGGCGTTGGCCGACGGTGTCAGGTGAACGTGGCCCAGGCGCGGGTGATCGCCGAGGCCCTCGACGCCCTCCCGGCCGGCCTCGAACCCGAGACGCTCGCCAAGGCCGAGGCATACCTGCTCGGCGAGGCCGCCCGGTTCGGACCCCCACAGCTACGCCGCCTCGCCCACAGCCTCCTGGAGGTCATCGCCCCCGAGATCGCCGACGAAGCCGAATACAAGCGGCTGGTCGAGGAAGAGAAACGCGCTAGGGCCGCCACCACGTTGTCCTTCCAGCGCCGTGGTGACGGAGCCACCGACATCCGCGCCCGGATCCCCGACCACGTCGCGAACCGGCTCAAGACCTACCTCGACGCCTACACCTCCCCCCGACGCGGCCCACTCGGCGACGTCGACCAGCTCCCCGTCGCACGCCGCCGCGGCATCGCGTTCTGCGCGCTGCTGGAGAACCTCCCCGCCCACGGCCTGCCCCAACACGGCGGCACCGCGACCACCGTGATGGTCATCCTCGACTTCGACACCCTCAAAACCGACGCAGGATCCGGGATTCCACCGGGTCCGGGTTCGGGTTCGCCGAGACGTCGACCGGGGACCGGTGCACCGCCGAACAAGCCCGACGGTTCGCCTGCCAGGCAGGCATCGTCCCCGTCGTCCTCGGCGGCAGAGGCGAGGTCCTCGACCTCGGCCGCACCCGACGCCTCTTCTCCTCCGCGCAGCGGAAGGCGATGGCCGTCCGGGACCGCGCATGCACCGCCGACGGCTGCACGATCCCCGCCGCCTGGTGCGAAGCCCACCACTACAAGCAACCCTGGTCCAAAGGCGGCAGAACCGACCTCGCCGACGGCAAGCTCCTCTGCCCCCTCCACCACCACCGCGCCCACGACCCAGGATGGGACACCCACCACCACCCCAACGGATCCACGACCTTCCACCGGCGGACGTGAGTCAGAAAGCAACCGATAGAGGGTTCATCCGGTTTACCGTCTGACGGACATCCCGGCAAGCGCCGTGACGACTGACGACTGGACCCGAAGGGTTTCGGGCGTTCGTGGTCGCGCGCTCGCCGGCGTTGCTGCAGTGGCAGAAGGAGCACGGCGACGAGGCCCGGTCTGTGCCGGTCTACGAGTCGGACGGCGAACCGGGATCCGCGACTTCGTCATGTAGCCCGGGTCCGGCGGAGCCGCACCCCAGGACCCGTGACGTCGTCGAGAGAGCCGTCAACGCAAGGATGTTCGGGTGAGAGTCTCCTGGGACGACGAGGACGGGGAGCACGACACCGAAGGCAGCGCATCGGTGGTCCGGGCACGGGTGCGGGCCTTGGATGGCGACGCCCGCACCTACGTCAGTCTCGGTGACCCCGACAATCACCTCATGTGTGGCGGGGATGCTGGCCGCGGGGTCGTCGTGTACGTCCAACGCGGCGACATCAACGAGCAACTGGTCTCAGGTGGGGGCGACGACTCGGTCGAGGTGGTGGTGGCTGGTGGCCAGCCAGGCGACTACCCGAGCAGGTTCGTCGTACCCGTCGAGTCGGCGGAGAAGGCCGCGCTGCACTTCCTGAGCGCCGAGGAGCCCGACGACGGCCTGGCGTGGGAGAGACAGTGGTGAGCTCCCCATCCAACCCCGCGAGGTCCTCGAGGGCGACCACGCGCCCGACCGCCCCATCGCCAGCGCCTCGCTCGGACCCTCGACGAGAGGGCCGCTGCCCCATGACCACTCCTGGTCGGTGGCCCGCTTGGACAGGCCGTCGAGCCGACGCTTCGGCACCAGGCCGGGGGACGCCGGAGGGCAGCCAGGCGAGCACCCAGGCGCCAGTCGGTCAGCGGTACGTCGTCGGGCAGGCCGAGCGGCCTGGCGCAGTCACGCAGGTGCACGCATCCGTCGGCCAGCTGACCCATCGGGCCGACTCCAGGCGCCCAGCCGTGATCGTCGGCATGCTCCCGCAGCGCGGCGGTGAGCTCGGACGCAGGACCAGCTCCTGCGCAACCGCGACGCGTGCGGGGTCCAGAGAGCCGTGAGCGCGTACGACTCGTCGTCCGGGACGTCGAAGAATGCGGCGAGCCGCAGCCGGTTGGCCGTCGTGCGCCGGCGAACGTCCATATGCCATCCGGCCCGCTCCGACCTTGAGCTCCGTGCCACGGTAGGGGCATGCCCAGCACCCAGTTCACCGTCCACACCAGCCTGTCGCCGAGTGCGGCGATGGCGCTGCTCACCGACTTCGGGCCGGACCGGTCGAAGAACTGGCCGAACATCGATGCGGCGCACTTCGAGGTGCACGAGGTCGGTGCGGACTGGGCCGAGGTCACGGAGGGTACGTCGATGGGCTGGGAGCGTGAGCGGTACTCCTGGAACGCGGCGGCCGGCACGGTCGACATCGACACCCTGGACTCCAACCTCTGGGGACCGGGCAGCGGCTGGCACTACCGGCTGATGCCGGCCGGTGACGGCAGCGACGTCCACGTGACGCTGAACCGCATCGGGAAGTCGCTGACCGGCAAGCTCATCGGCGTGCTGATCCCCGTCGCCGGGGCGCTCACCCTGAGGAAGCAGCTCGCGTCGGTGTTCCGCCGAGCCGAACAGGGTTAGCCTCTCTCGGCGTCGATGCGAAGCAGGCCCGCAGCGGATCCGCAGGGGATTCGCAGCGGGCAGCGTCAGGCTCCTCCCACCACCCACTCGGGACGTGGAAGAGGGAGCCGATGTCGTCGACCGTCGTCGATGCCGCGTCCGTCGTGCTCGCGGCCGTCCAGGCCGTCGCGCAGGCGGATCCGGGCCGGGTCGCGCTCGTCGGCGACGACGGAGACCTGACGTACGCCGACCTGTGGCGCCGCGCGCACCAGGCCGCGGCGGCCCAGGGAGAGGGTGTCGTCGCCGTCCCCGCACGGCACGACCCCGAGACGGTCGTGGCCCTGCTCGCGACCTGGCTGGCCGGCGGCGTCTACTGCCCGATCGACCCGGCGTACCCCGACGACCACGCCGCCTCGATGCTCTCCGCGCTCGAGGGAGAAGTCCTGGACGACGCGGCGTACGTCCTCTTCACCTCCGGCTCGTCCGGACGGCCCAAGCCCGTCGCGGTCCCGCACCGCGCCCTGGACGCGGTCGTCCCGGCCCTCGTCGACCTGTTCGGGATCACGGCGGACGACCGGGTGCTCCAGTTCGCCAGCCTCAGCTGGGACACCAGCCTCGAGGAGCTGCTGCCCACGCTGGCCGCGGGCGGCGCCGTCGTGTTCGGCCGGGACGCGCACTCGGGCTCGTTGCCGCGGCTGCTGCGACTGGTCGGCCGGCACCGTGTCACGGTCCTGGACCTGCCCACCGCGATGTGGCACGAGCTCGTCCTGCACCTCACCGAGGCAGGCGAAGGGCTCCCGGCAAGCGTGCGCCTGCTGGTCATCGGCGGCGAGGCCGTCGACCCGGCCCGGCTCGCGGCGTACCACCGGCTGCCAGGCACCGGCCAGGTGCGGCTGCTCAACACCTACGGCGCCACCGAGACCGCCCTGATCACGCACGCCGCGGTCCTCCGCGGCCCGGACGCGCCGATCGGCCTACCGCTGGCGCACGTCCGTCAGCGGGTCACCGACGAGGGCGAGCTCCTCGTCGCCGGCCCGAACCTCGCGCTCGGGTACGTCGGCCTCCCGGACGCCACGGCCGAGCGCTTCTCGACCATCGACGGCGAGCGCTGGTACCGCACCGGGGACCTCGTCCGGCAGGACGAGCGCGGCCTGCTCCACCACGCCGGGCGAGTCGACGCCCAGGTGAAGGTCAACGGCATCCGCGTCGACCCCGGCGAGGTCGAGGCCCACCTGCGCCGGCACCCCGATGTCGCCGACGTCGCGGTCACCGGGGTCTCGACGGCCGAGCGCACCGTGCTGGCGGCGTACGTCGTCCCGCACGGGCCACACGACCCTGTCGGCAGCCGGCTGGTTGCCGACCTCCGCACGTACCTGCGGGCCCGCGCCCCCAGCCACCTCCGCCCCGCCCGCATCACCGTGGTGCCCGAGCTCGCCCGTACCCGCAGCGGCAAGGTCGACCGCCGCGCCACCCACGACCGCTACCGCACCGCCCAGGAGACGCGATGACCAACACGACCACCGAGACCGCCGCCCCCACGATCCGCGACATCTTCCGTCGTGTCCTGGAGACCGACGACGTCGCCGACGACACCGACTTCTTCGACGCCGGCGGGGACTCGCTGCTGGCCACGAGGGTGCTCAGTGCGATCGCCCGTGAGCTCGAGGTCGAGCTCACCTTCGACGACTTCGTCATCGCACCCCACCCCGGAGCCCTCGCGACCCAGGTGGAGAGCCACCGCTCATGAAGGCCCTGATCGTCGGCGCCGGACTCGCCGGCCTCACCGCGGCCGACGACCTCGTCCGAGGCGGAGCCGAGGTGGTCGTGCTCGAGGCCCGCGATCGCGTCGGCGGGCGGACCCACGGCATCGAGGTCGCGCCGGGGGAGTGGGTCGACGCGGGTGCGGCCTACCTCGGCGAGCGACACACCGAGCTGGCCGACCTCCTCGCGACCCTCGGCCTCAAGGCGGTGCCGACCGGCATGGAGGGCGACAGCCGCTTCCTGCTCGGACCGGAGGACGGCGGCGCCACCCGCCACGGCCGGTTCCCGCCGCTCAACGCCGTCGCCCTCGGTGATCTGTTCGAGCTCCTCGACGAGCTCGTCCGGACCGTCGACCCGCGCGCGCCGTGGCTCACGCCGGGAGCCGAGGAGCTCGACAGGCTGACGGCAGCCGAGTGGGCGGACACCCACCTCGTCCGCGACGACGCGCGCCTGTTCTTCCCGCTCTTCCTCGGCGAGATGATGGCCGCCGACCCGGCCGACGTGTCGATGCTGCACGTGGCGTTCTACCTGCGCGCGGGCGGCGGCATCAGCTACCTCAACGACTTCGAGGGCGGAGCCCAGGACAGCCGGATCGACGGCGGCGCGCACCTCGTCTGCGAACGGCTCGCCGACCGACTCCCGGCCGGCACCCTCCGGCTCGGCGAGCCGGTGGTGGGGATCGACGACGCGGGGAGGAGCGTTCGAGTCCGCAGCGAGCGGGCGGAGTACGACGCCGACGCGGTCGTCCTCGCAGTCCCGCCCCGCCTCGCGCAGGCTCTCGACCTCAGCCCCGCGCTGCCGCATCCGCGGGCCACCTCGCGGACCGGCCGGGGGTGCGCGGTCAAGGTGCACCTGGTCTACCCCGAGCCGGCCTGGCGCCGCGACGGCCTGTCCGGCTGGTCGGTGAACGCCGAAGGGCCGCTGCTCTCGACCGTCGACGACTCGCCACACCACGGCAGCGTCGGCGTGCTGACCGGCTTCGTGACCGGGGCTGCCGCCCACGCCTTCGCCACCCTCACCCACGGCGAGCAGGTCGAGGCCGCCACCGCCCAGGCGGCGCGGATCTTCCCGGGTCTGCCCGCTCCCACGGGGGTGCACGTCACGGACTGGCTCGGCGAGGAGTGGTCCCGCGGCTGCTATGCCGCACTTCTCGGCCCCGGCGACTGGACCCGCCTGGGCCCGCACCTCACCCACCCGCACGGCCGCGTCCACTGGGCCGGCACCGAGACGAGCACCGAGTTCTTCGGATTGATGGAGGGCGCGATCCGGTCCGGCCGCCGCGCAGCCACCGAGATCCTGGACGGCGAGATCTTCGAGCAAGGAGCACGCGCATGACCGTCACCCCGATCGCACCGCTGGAGGTGCGTGAGCAGTTCGCCGCCGACCCGGACCTCGGCGCCGGCAACTTCCTCGACACGGCGTACGCCGCCAACCCGCACCGCGCCGTGCCGTACGCGTTCAGCCATCACGTCGACCACCGCGGCGAGGTCGTCCTCAAGGGTCACAGCCTCGAGGACCTGGTCCGGCTGCGGGACCGATACGCCCGCTGGTACTGGGCAAACGGAGTCCGCCCCGGCGAGCCCGTCGGCGTGGTCATCGCCGAGGGACTGCCGCCGCTCCTCCACTTCCTGGCCCTCTCGGCCCTGGGCGCGATCCCCGCCCTCGTCAACGACGCGATGGCGCCGGACATCATGGTGCGGTACCTCGACAACGTCGGCGTGGTCGGCGTGGTGGCCGACGATCCGACCAGGCTGACCATCGCGTGGCGCAACGGCGAGGGGCAGCGCCCTCGGTTCGTGGCGCTGACCTCCGAGGTCGACGCCGGGCACCCGGACACCGGTACTCCAGGAACGGGTCTGCCCGAGGTCTACCCCTACCGCCACGAGGCCGACGACGTCGTCGCCCTGATCCACTCCTCGGGCACCACTGGCATCCCGAAGTCCACGATCCTCGGACACCGCCAGTTCTGGGAGCTCAAGCAGCCGCGGATGACCCGCTTCCCGGCGACCACCGACGACCGGCTCATGTGCCTGATGCCGCACACCCACGCGGGCGGCCTCAGCTACTTCCTTACCGCCACCCTGCTCGGCCTGCCCGTCGTGGTGATGTCCGACTGGCGCCGCGAGGTCGTGGAGCCGGTGATGGAGGCGTTCCGGCCGACGATGCTCGCGTCCTTCCCGCGGACCTTCGTGCAGCTGGCGACCGGCGACCTGCCCGTCACCGGCGCGGCCAAGGTGCACTCGTGGTTCAACACCGGCGACTCCGCCCACCACGGGCACATCCGCCGCCTCGTCACCCTGGGGGAGCGGCCCGCCGGCCTGATCAAGCCGTGGCTCCTTCCCCGCGAGGCCGCCGAGGAAGGCGCGCTGCCGGGGTCGCAGTTCATCGACGGCCTCGGCTCCTCGGAGATGGGGATGGCGAACTTCGGCCAGGTCACCACCCCCGAGAGCGAGCGCGACGACCGCTGTGTCGGCAAGCCGCTCGAGGGCGTGACCGCCGGTGTCGTCGACGAGCACGGCGACGAGGTGCCCGACGGCACGGTCGGCCTGCTCGGCGTGAAGACCGCCTCCCGCACGCCCGGCTACTGGAACGACCCACGTCTCACGGCGTCGTTCGAGTCCAACGGCTGGTGGCTGACCGGCGACGTGGCCCGACGCGACGCCGAGGGCCGGTTCTACCACCTGGACCGGACCGTCGACGTGATCGACACCGCCGCCGGACCGGTGTACAGCCTGCCGATCGAGGAGGTCGTCCTCGCCGACTGCGCCGACCTGGTCCTCGACTGCTCGGTCATCGGCGTGCCCGGTGAGGACGGCGCGCACCCGGTCGCCGTGGTCCAGCTCCAGGCCGACGCTTCCGGCACGACGGAGGGCACCGTGCTCGAGCGGGCCAACAAGGAGCTCGCGAACGCCGGCCGCGAGCAGCTGGCCGCCGTCGTGGTCGCCCGGACGGCCGACGACTTCCCGCTCGGCCCGACCGGCAAGGTGCTCAAGCGCGAGCTGCGGACCCGTCACGCCGGCCTGCTGCGAGACGCCCGATGAGCGCGACCAGCCTCCAGCGGATGGTCTGGGTCTTCCCCGACCGCGAGTCCACGCGTGCGCAGGCCATCTGGCACCCGTTCTTCTGGGACCTGTATGCCGAGGTGGCGGCCGAGCTGGGAGTCGAGTGGGTCCGCGTCGAGCCGGGCGCCATCACCGTCGACGGCCTGGACGCAGGCAAGCCGCGGGTCTTCCTCGACGCGCAGGAGGTGACGCCCGAGGACACGCTGTTCATCACGGCGCTGTACTCGCTGCCCTACCAGTCCATGGACGTCTGGAACCAGCTGTCCCTCTACGCCGTGCTCGAGCAGCTCGGCTTCTACCTGCCGTTCCCGTCGTGGCTCTCGCCGATCGCCAACGACAAGGGCGCGTCGATGTTGTTCTTCGCCGACTCGCCGGTGCCGCCCGTGCCGACGATCCGGATCGGTGCCGGCCGCGACGTCGGCAAGCACCTGTACGAGGTGGCGCTGGACGGCCTCACGTACCCCGCCATCGTCAAGCCCGCGGGCTGGTGCGGCGGCGGCGGCGTGAACATCGCGCGCAGCGGCGAGGACGTGCGCGGCCTGGTCAGCCTGGCCCAGGGCGGCGAGACCACGCTGGTCGCGCAGCCCTACCTCGGGGACGGCACCGTCGACTACCGCGTGTACGTCGTCGACGGCGAGGCGTACGCCGTCATGCTCCGCACCCCCGAGGCCGGCTCGCCGGTCGCCAACGCCAGCCGTGGCGGGGACATGGCCTTCCCGGAGGTCCCGGCCGAGCTCGTCGAGGCGACGGCCTACTTCGCCGCCAAGCTGCCCGACGTCCCCTTCTACTGCGTCGACTACCTGTACGACGGCGAGCGCTTCTGGTTCGGCGAGCTGGAACCCGACGGCGTCATCGCCCCCGACTGGTCCGACCCCGACCGCACCCTCCAGCGCGACGTCACCCGCGCCCGCTGGACGGCGTACCGCAGCGCCCACGCCCGATTCCTGGAGACACGATGACCTTCAGCCTGACCCCCGACGCCGCCCGTCCCGCCCTGCACGTCGCGCAGGGCAACCTCAAGCGGCTCACCACCGTGCCGGCCTTCGCCGGCCGGTACGACGGCCACGACATCGTCGGCAGCCTCGACGACGTCGCGGCCCTGCCGGTGATGGACAAGGACGACCTCAACGTCGCGCTCGCCGCGCTCGCGCCGAAGGCCGAAACGGGCGCCACGTGGCTGTTCCAGAGCGGAGGCAGCACGGGCGCGCCGAAGGTCGGCTACGCGCCGACCGGCTTCTACATGACCGGCGTGCACGCCCAGTGGCGGCCGCTCGACCGCGACGACGTGTTCGTCAACGTGTGGGGCGCCGGCCGGATGTGGGGCGCGCACTTCCTGGCGGCGGCGTTCGCGGACCTCTCCGAGTGCCGGGTGATCAGCGTCGGGGCGGTGACCCAGGGGGAGTACGCCGACTGGCTCGGCTTCTTCGCCGCCCAGGGCGTCACCGCGATCGGCGGCACCCCGAGCGTGCTGCGCCTGTGGTTCGCGAAGGCCCGCGCCGAGGGCATCGAGCTGCCGGCCCTGCGCAAGGTGCTCTGGCTCGGCGAGGCCTGGCACCCCCAGCTCTCCGACGACATGGCCGCCGTGGCGCCGCAGGCGCAGCGGTGGGGGATGTTCGGCAGCACCGAGACCTGGGTCGTGGGCACCAACACCCCCGACTGCTCGGTGGACACGTTCCACACGCTGCCCGAGCAGCTCGTGCACGTCGGCGACGACACGTTGCTGGACTTCACCACGCTCAACCCGGACATGCTCAACCCGGTGCTGCGGTACCAGACCGGCGACGCCGGCGAGCTGGTCACGTGTGCGTGCGGTCGGCCCGACGCGGCGATGCGGGTGCTCGGGCGGCGCGACTCCGTGGTGCAGGTCCGCGGCCTCGGGCTGCACGTCGACGACATCGTGGCCCGCACCGAGGCCGACCCGGGCGTCGCCCGGGCGCAGGTCCTCATCAGCGAGCGGGCGGGCCGTGTCTCGGGCGTCGAGGTCCGGGTGCTGCCGTCCGCGGACGCCACCCCCGACCTCGCGGGACGCCTGCGCGAGGACCTCTTCGGGTCGACGTTCACGTTGAGCACGGCGTTCGTCCACGACCCCGAGTCCTTCCAGGTGCGGGTCTCCGACTCTCTCGTCGCCAACGAGCGCACCGGCAAGACCGCCAACTTCCTGGTCCGGGAGGAGGAGTGAGCAGCACGCAGGACCGGTCGCTGGGGCGGCCGTTCAACCTCATCTGGACCGGCCAGACCATCAGCATGGTCGGGGACCGGATCACGATCTTCGTGGTGCCGACCCTGATGATCTTCGCCCTCGACGCCTCGGCGCTCGAGGTCGGCATCGTGAGCATGGCGCAGTACCTCGGCATCCCGCTGCTCGGACCCGTCGCCGGCGTGCTCGTCGACCGTTGGGACAAGCGACTGACGCTGATCGGCTGCGACCTGGTGCGGCTGGTGGCGGTGCTGGTCATCCCGGTGGCGTACTGGCTGGACGTGCTGAGCACCCCCCTGCTCTTCGCCTGCGTCGCGGCGATCAGCGGCGCGACCATCTTCTTCAGCGTCGGCTACCTCGTGGCCGTCCCGGCCGCCGTGCACGAGGAGGACGGCCTGGTCCGCGCGTACTCGCGGCTGGAGGGCAGCCGCACCGTCGCGGAGGTCGCGGGGCCGTCCGTCGCCGCGGGGCTCTACCACGCACTCGGCGTGGTCTCGCTGGTCGTCGACGCGGCGAGCTACCTGGTGTCCGCATGGTGCTTCCGCAGCATGCCGTCCTGGGGCGTCAGGTCCGAGGACCACGGCCCGATCCGGCGCCGCCTCGCCCTCGGGTTCAAGCTGAACTGGGCCGACCCGGTGCTCCGCCGGGTCGTGGTCGCGGCGGTGACGCTCAACAGCGGTGGCCCGATCTTCGTCACGGTGCTGCCGATCCTGGCCTACCGCGGGCTCGGCCTCTCCGCCGGCGCGTTCGGTCTCGCGATGTCGGCCGCCGCGCTCGGCGGGGTCCTGGGGGCGATCGTGGCACCGCGCATCGGCCGCCGTCTCGGCCTCGGCCGGACGCTGGCCTTCGGCCTGCTGGCGCACAACCTCGTCGCGCTCGGCATCCTGGCGGCACCCACGCTGCCGGCGGCGCCGGTCATCGGCGTCACCCTCGGCTGCTACGGCTTCTTCATGGCGTGCATCAACGTGTGCAGCGCGCCCATCCGCCAGTCCCGGATGTCGGCCGCCGACCAGGGCATCATGCACGCCGCCTTCCGCACCGCGACCTGGGGCGTGATCCCCCTCGCCGCGCTCGTCGGCGGCCTCCTGGTGACGGCCCTCAGCCCGGGCCTCGGCGTGCTGGACGCGGCCCGCATCACCATGGTCGCCGGCACCCTGCTCGCGGCGTGCTCCTTCGTCTCGGCGGTCCGCATCCAGCCACTGCTCGACCGGGCGGCTGCCGAGAAGGCCGAGCTCGCGGAGGTCCCCGCGTGAGTGGTCGTCAGGAGAGGGTGCTGCTCGTCACCGGCTGCTCCACCGGCATCGGCCGCGCCACCGCGGTCCGCGCCGCGGCCGCCGGCTGGCGGGTCGTGGCCACCATGCGCGAGCCCGTGCTCGGCGGTGACCTGCTCGAGGCCGACGTCGACGTCGTACCCCTGGACGTGACCGACGAGGAGTCGGTGGCCGCCTGTCTGGACGCGGTGCGCGAGCGCCACGGCCGTCTTGACGCCCTCGTCAACAACGCGGGCATCTCCAACTTCGACCCGACCATGGAGATGTCCACCCTCGACAACCTGCGGCGCGCCCTGGAGGTCAACTTCGTCGGAGCCGTCGCGGTCAGCCGGCTGGCGATGCCGCTGTTGCGTGCGAGCCACGGACGGCTGGTCAGCATCGGCAGCGTTCACGGAGTGGTGGGCCAGCCCTTCAACGAGGGGTACGCCGCGGCGAAGTTCGCCCTGGAAGGCTTCCTCGAGAGCCTTGCGCCCGTCGCGGCCGTCCACGGCGTACTCGTGTCCGTCGTCGTCCCCGGCTTCGTGCAGGACACCGAGTTCGGCCGGTTCCCCGACGTCAACCGCACCACGATCCAGGCCGGCTCCGGGCCGTACGCCGGCACGTTCGCCGACTACTTCCGCTGGGTGGTCGAGGACGGCTGGGAGGGCGCCGCCCAGTCACGCTGGGAGGTCGCCGACGTCGTCGTCGCCACGCTGGCCGACCCCCACCCGGCGTTCCGCGTCCCCACCAGCCCGTGGGTCCGCGCGTACCTCGCCGACAAGCTCGCCGACGTCGACGGCACCCGCATCCAGGCGCTGGCCCGCACATGGGTCGGCGCGACCGAACCCGTGCACTGAGGAGATCCCGTGCCCGCCAAGACCCTCCGCGAGCTGATCGCCTTCGCTCGCCGTGGCTCGCCGTTCTACGCCGACCTGTACCGCGAGCTGCCCGAGGGGGTCGAGGAGCTGACCGACCTCCCGGTCATCGACCAGGTGGACTTCTGGACGGCCAACCAGTGGCCCGACAACCGGCTGCTGACCGGGCCGCTGCTCGACGCGGGGGTCTACACCTCGGGCGGCACGACGGGCGCCCCCAAGGTGTCGCCGTGGTCGCGCACCGAGCACTTCGACTCCACGTCGGCGTTCGGCGCCGGCTTCGTGAAGTCCGGCCTCAAGCCAGGACACCGGGTGGCGAACCTCTTCTACGCCGGCCACCTCTACGGCGGCTTCCTCTACATCGAGGCCGCGCTCCACAACGCCCCGGTCGAGAACGTGCGGCTGCCCGTGGGCGGGCACGTCGAGGACTCCGTCGTCGCCGAGCTGGTCGAGAGCTTCGGCGTCAACGTGCTGGCCGGCACGCCGATGAAGCTGGCCGGCGTCGCCGAGGCCGTCCTCGACGCCGGCTCGAGAGCCGACTCGATCGAGCTGCTGCTCTTCGCCGGCGACCTGCTCTTCGACGACGTCCGCCCGTTGCTGCACAAGGCGTTCCCCGAAGCCGCGATCGCGTCGCTCGGGTACGCCACTGTGGACGCCGGCATCGTCGGCACTCCCGTCCCCGGCGACGACGTCCGCGTGCACGAGGCGGTCCCGGACCTCACGATCGTGGAGATCCTGGACGAGGACACCGAGCTGCCGGTCACCCGACCCGGCGTCCGCGGCCGGGTGGTCGTCACCAACCTGTTCCGGACGCTGATGCCGATCATCCGATACCCCGTCGGCGACCTCGCGGAGTGGGTGGACGCGGAGTGCCGGGCGTTCCGGCTCGTCGGCCGCACCCATGAGGGCGCCAGGGTCGCCAACGTCGCGATGGCGTACGTCGACGTGCACGCCGCGCTCCTCGGTGCCGACCGCGACGGTGCCATGACCGGCATGCAGCTGGTCGAGCGCCGCTGGGACGGCAAGGACGGCCTGATCCTGCGGGTCGCCACCCGCGAGGAGCCGCCGGCCGGCCGCGCCGAGGAGTGGGCGGAGGCGATGGTCGAGGCGGCGTACAAGGCCCGCCCGCTCTACCCGCACACCGTCGCCGACGGGCACATCCATCCTCTGACGGTCGAGTGGGTGCGGCCGGGCGAGCTGGTCACCCACGCGCGCACCGGCAAGCTCGTGCAGGTCGTGGACGAGCGCCCCCATGACTGAGCCACTGGGCGGCCACCTCACCGAGCCGGCCGCCGTCTGGTCGCGCGCGATGGCGCAGTACGCCGAGGACCGTGCGTGCCAGGGGATCGGCATCGTGGTCGCCGACATCGCGCCCGGCTGGGCGCGCCTCCAGATGCGGGTCGAGGAGTCGATGCTCAACATGCACGGCACGGTGCACGGCGGCTACCTCTTCCTGCTCGCCGACGCGGCGTTCGCCTACGCCGCCAACACGCACGGCCCGGTGGCGGTGGCGCAGAGCGCCCACGCGGCCTTCCTGCGGCCGGCGGCGCCCGGCGACCTGCTCGTCGCGGAGGCCGAGGAGCGAAGCCGGGTCGGTCTGCAGGGGATCTACGACGTGACGGTGCGACGGCCCGCGGACGAGACGGTGGTCGCGGAGTTCCGCGGCCACAGCGTGGTGCTACCGGGACGCAGGTCGCCTCGCGCTGGTTGAGGAGGTCGCGCAGCGACCATCCCGTGACCTCGTCAGTGAACAGGGGAGCGCCGGGGGGTACCCCAGGGTCGGCCCTTGTCGAGCGACGCCAGGACCTCCAAGATGATTCGCGGCCCGGCGTAGCCGGACCTCACTCATCTCGGGAGGGAAACCTTGAGTCCGCATGCCATCCCCCTACCAGCGGCCGCCACGATGCGGGTCGACCTGCTCGGTCCCGTCCGGGTCGCCTGCGAGGACCGCGACGTCCTGCTGTCCCCGCTGGAGCTCAACCTGCTCGTCGTGCTGGCGCTGAGTCCCGGCGTCGCCGTCTCGACCGAACGGCTGGTCGACGACCTCTGGGGCAGCCGCCTGCCGATCGCCCCGCGTACCCGGGTGCAGGCCCTGGTGTCCGGGCTGCGCCGCAAGGTGGGCGACGTGGTGCGGACGCGCTACCCCGGGTACGAGCTGGACCGCGACCGTCTGGTGCGTGACGTCGACGAGCACGAGCGGCTGGTCGCGGCCGCACGGCAGGCCGCCTGCGCCGACGAGCGACTGCGCCTGCTGAGCGCGGCCCAGGACCTCTGGCGCGGAGACCCTCTCGACGGGATCTCGACGCCGGGCGTGGCCCCCGAGCGGACCCGCTTGTGCGAGCAGCGGCTCGCGCTGCTGCTCGCCCGGGGCGAGGCCGAGCTCGCGGCCGGCCATCACCGCGAGGTGGTCGGACTGCTCGCGCCCGCCGTCGCCGAGCACCCGTTGGCCGAGCAGCTGGCCGGGCTGTACATGACCGCGCTCTACCGCAGCAGCCGGCAGGCCGACGCGCTCGCGGTCTACGACGTCGTCCGCACCCAGCTCGCCGACGAGCTCGGCACCGATGTCTGCCCCGAGCTCCAAGCCGTGCACGCGCGGATCCTGCGGGGCGAGGAGCCGCCCGCGTACGCCGACGGGTCGATCGGGCCGGTCCCCCCGTCGTACGACGAGCCCGTGCCCGCGCAGCTGCCGGCCGCCGACGGGCTGTTCGTCGGCCGTGAGCCGGAGCTGGCCGAGCTGGATGCGGCCGGGCGCCACGTGGTGCTGGTGTCCGGGCCCGGTGGGCTCGGCAAGACCGCCCTCGTCGTCGCGTGGGCGCACCGGGTGGTCTCGGACTTCCCCGACGGGCAGCTGTTCCTCGACCTCGGCGACCGCCCGACCGACGACGTGCTCGGCGCGGCGCTGGCCGCGCTCGGCGTACCGTCCGCCCGGCAGCCGGAGGGCACGGGGGAGCGGATCGGTCTCTACCGGACCCTGACCCACGACCGCCGGCTGCTCGTCGTCGCCGATGACGCCGGGTCGGTGGAGCAGCTGCTCGCTCTGGTCCCGTCCGGGGCCGATGCCCGCCTGGTGGCCACGACCCGGCGACGGCTGGTGATGCTGTCGGCGCACCACGAGGTACGCGAGGTGCTGCTCCAGCCGCTGGACGAGTGCGCGTCCCTGTCGCTGCTGGGGCGGGTCGTCGGCGTGGAACGGCTGGCCCGCGAGGACAGCGCGGACCTGGTCACCTGGTGTGCCGGCTGGCCGCTGCTGCTCCGGCACGCCGCCGCCACGCTGGCCCTGCGGCCCGGCCAGGCGATGGCGACGCTGGCCGAGGAGCTGGCCTTCGGGGCGGGCGACGACCCGCACTCCGTCGACGGTGCGCTGTCCGTGGCGTACGGCTGGCTCAGCCCCGACGCCGCCCGTCTGTTCGAGCGGCTCGGGCTCGTGACGGGAGAGTTCTGTCTCCACGCCGCGGCGCTGGCCGCGGGCACGACGACCCACCGCGCCCGTGTGCTCATCGACGAGCTGGCCGGTGCGCACCTGCTCGAGGACGACGGTGCGGGCGGGTTCCGGTACGACGCGGTGGTCGGACGGTACG
This sequence comes from uncultured Actinomycetota bacterium, assembly GCA_963782155.1. GTDB lineage: Bacteria > Actinomycetota > Actinomycetes > Propionibacteriales > Nocardioidaceae > Nocardioides. The sequence continues at coordinate 87,226 of CAWAIZ010000021.1, read as the reverse complement.
CCCGGAGGCTCGCCGCGGCGCACGAGTGGACGCTGGCGGGCTGGGGCCCGGACCTCGGCTGCGCCGAGTGCCCGGCACACGCTCCCGCCGATCTCGCTCTGCTGGAGCGGGTGCCTGGTTGAGTGGCCCCTGGTAAATCCGTCGCGTCTGCGCTCTCGTGGACTGCAACCTATGCGTCCTGTCCTGCGTCCTACGGGGCAGTCACCGATCTTCCGAGGGGGAGCACACCACCATGACCACCAGCCACCGACCACTCCGCCGCATCGCGGCCGGCATCGTCGCGACGACCGCGGCCCTGTCGCTGGCCTTCGCCGGCGCTACTGCCGCGCAGGCGCGACCCGACGAGGGGCAGGCCCAGGCCAAGGCCCAGACCCAGGCCAAGACCACCGCGCTGACCGTCGCGATCCGCGGGTGCGAGGGCTGCGAGGTGACCCTGATCAGCTACACCGCCGAGGACCCCGAGCACGGCTGGACCTCCAAGCCGCACGTCGTCGCGAACGGCCGGGCGGCGTTCGTCGTGCCGACCGAGCGGACGCTCGGCCTCAGCATCGCGGTGAAGACGCCGTGGGAGGGCCACCTCGGCTACTCCACCATGGCCGTGATGCGGTACCAGGGCCTCACCGTCGGCGACCGGATCGGCTTCAACCGGGCGCGGACGATGGAGAAGGCCAGCGGCTGTTACGCCGGCACCGTGAAGAAGGAGCTGGTCCTGCGGTTGAAGGTCCGCCGGGTGATGCTCGACGGCGTCTTCGAGAAGGTGCCCGGCCAGATCGTCTTCGCACCGACCACCCAGGAGTGGCTGCGGCCGGTCCATCCCGTGTACGGCGGGGTGCTCGGCGGCAACGACTACATCCTGTGCAAGGCCGGGTCCCACGGCGGTCTGGTCGCCTCCTGACACAACCAACCCGACGGCCGCGGCGTCACAGGCAACATGAGGACTCTCTCGATGCTGGCCGCCGCGGCCCTGACCCTGTCCGCCCTCGCCGCTCCCGCCACCGCTGAGGTCGCCCCCACGACCCGGCTGACGCTGGAGATGCCCGGCTGCGACGGATGCACGGTCGGGGTGGCGAGCTACCTCGACACCGGTACGGACGTGCCCGACGTCTGGTCCGCCAAGCCGCGGAAGGTGAAGGACGGGTCCGTGACCTTCGCGGTGCCGACCGACCGGACCGCCGGGCTCAGCGTGACCCTGCGAGCACCGTGGGAGGGCGCGACCGGGTACGTCACGAACGTGGCGCTCCGGTACAAGGGACAGCAGCCCGGCGACAAGGTCGGCTTCACCGCCGCCCGCGGCTCGACCCGGGCGAGCGGCTGCTGGGCGGGCACTTCTGGGGACGCGGCCACCATCAAGGTGGTCGTCCGGAAGGTCCAGGTCGACGGCAACGGCGGCAAGGTCACGGGCACCCTGGCCTTCGCCAAGGTCACCCAGGACTGGCTGCGTCCCCTCGTCCCCGCCTGGAACGGCGTGGTCGGCACCCAGGACGTGATGCCCTGCAAGGCCGCCCAGCTCGGTGGTTGAGGTGTGAGGAGCGCCAGCGGTGTTGAGCCAGCGGCGAGCCTCGAAACCACCATCCAGGGGCGTGGTCTCGAGGCTCGGCCGTGAACGGCCTCGCGCCTCGACCACCGATGGCTGGCCCTAGGCTGCAGGCATGGGCAAGCAGGAAGACTTCGTGCTCCGCGCACTCGAGGAGCGCGACGTCCGGTTCGTGCGGTTGTGGTTCACCGACGTCCTCGGCTTCCTGAAGTCCGTGGCGGTGGCGCCGGCGGAGCTCGAGGGGGCCTTCGACGAGGGGATCGGCTTCGACGGGTCGGCGATCGAGGGGTTCGCGAGGGTCTACGAGTCGGACATGCTGGCCAAGCCCGACCCGTCGACGTTCCAGATCCTGCCGTGGCGGGGCGAGGGGCCGAGCACGGCGCGGATGTTCTGCGACATCGTGATGCCGGACGGCTCGGCGTCCTACGCCGACCCGCGCTACGTCCTCAAGCGCACGCTGACCAAGGCGGCCGACAAGGGGTTCACGTTCTACACGCACCCCGAGATCGAGTTCTACCTGTTCAAGGACCACCCGCAGACCGGCGTCGAGCCGGTGCCGGTCGACCGGAGCGGGTACTTCGACCACACCGCGCAGTCGATGGGAGCGGACTTCCGCCGCGAGGCGATCACGATGCTCGAGTCGATGGGCATCTCGGTGGAGTTCAGCCACCACGAGGGCGGGCCGGGCCAGCAGGAGATCGACCTGAGGTACGCCGACGCGCTGTCGACCGCGGACAACATCATGACCTTCCGCACGGTGATCCGTGAGGTCGCGCTGAACCACGGCATCTGGGCGACGTTCATGCCCAAGCCGATGACCCAGCACCCGGGCTCGGCCATGCACACCCACGTCTCGCTGTTCGAGGGCGACCGCAACGCGTTCTTCGAGGCCGGCTCGCAGTACCAGCTCTCCAAGACCGGCCAGCAGTTCATCGCCGGCATCCTGCGCCACGCCAGCGAGATCACCTGCGTCACCAACCAGTGGGTCAACAGCTACAAGCGGTTGCTCGGCGGCGGCGAGGCGCCGTCGTACATCTGCTGGGGCCACAACAACCGCTCGGCGATGGTGCGCGTGCCGATGTACAAGCCCAACAAGGGCCAGTCGACGCGGGTCGAGGTCCGCAGCATCGACGCGGCCGCCAACCCGTACCTCGCGTACGCCGTGATCCTGGCCGCCGGCATGAAGGGCATCGACGAGGGCTACGACCTGCCGCGTGAGGCCGAGGACGACGTCTGGAGCCTGACCGAGCGCGAGCGCACCAGCCTCGGCATCGAGCCGCTGCCGAAGAGCCTGTACGACGCGATCGGCATCGCCGAGCGCAGCGAGCTGCTGGCCGAGACCCTGGGTGAGCACGTTTTCGACTTCTTCCTGCGCAACAAGCGGGCGGAGTGGGAGGAGTACCGGACGCAGGTCTCCGCCTTCGAGCGCGACCGGATGCTGCCGGTGCTGTGAGGGCGACCGTGACCGAGCCGGAGGCCGCCAGCCCGATGGAGTCCCAGCTCCGGGGCGGGCTCGTCGCGGTCCAGGTGATGGGCGTTCTGCTGCTGGCCGCGGGGGCCTGGTACGTGCTCCACGGCTTCCTGCAGGACGAGCTCAGCGACCGCGCCAACGACTGGGGCATCGCCATCGGGTTCATGCTGCTGCCCGGTACGGCGCTCTTCCTCACCGCCCGCGCGGCGCGGAGCCGCCTGGCGCGCCGCCTGCCGACCGCGCGGACCTTCGGGATCCTGGCCGGGATCTTCACGATCCTGGCGGCGCTCCCGTTCACCGGCGGGCTCGGCGGCATCCTCGGGTTCGCCCTCGGGCTGTTCACGGGCACCGCCGCCTGGCTGCAGCCGCGTCGCCGGGTCGAAGGCCGATGAGCGGGCCACGCGTCGCCGTCGTCCAGCACGAGGCCGACTGCCCGCCCCACCTCGTCGGGACGTGGATGGCGGACGCCGGCGCCGCGGTCTCGATCTGCCACGCGTACGCCGGGGAGGAGCTCCCGGACCCTGCGACGTACGACGGTCTCGTGGTGCTCGGCGGCGCGATGGGCGCCAACGACGACGCCGACAGCCCCTGGCTCGCCCCCGTGCGCGAGCGGATCCGGACGCACGCCACCGACGGCGTCCCGGTGCTGGGCATCTGCCTGGGCCACCAGCTGGCCGCCGTGGCGCTGGGGGGCGCCGTCGAGACCAACTCCCGCGGCCAGACCTTCGGCCTGCGCGCGATGGGCTGGACGCCCGAGGCCCACCTCGACCCGCTGATGCACGGGCTGGCCACCCCACGGCGGGGCGTGCACTGGCACGACGACGTGGTCACCGAGGTACCCGAGGGCACCGTCGTGCTGGCCCGCACCGCGGAGGTGGAGGTGCAGGCGGCGAGGTACGCGCCGACCGTCTGGGGCGTGCAGCACCACCCCGAGGTCGACGCCGAGCTGATCCGGCCCTGGGCCGTGGCCGACCGCGAGCTGCACCGGTCGCAGGGCCTGGACACCGACGCGGTGCTGGCCGAGATCGACGCCGCCCGCGACGAGCTGGCCGCCGCCTGGCGGCCGCTGGCCGCCCGGTTCGTTGCCATCGCCGAAGATGCTTGACCCGAGCCGATGACGCGGGCAGCGACCAGTCGCAGCGACCTGCTCCGCCACGGGTTCGCCGACGCCGACCGCACCCTCGACGCGATGGCGCGACTGGGTGACCCCGCCACGCCCCTCGTCGCCCTCCTGGGACGCACGGCCGACCCCGACCTCGCTCTGAGCGGACTGCTCCGCCTCACCGACGCCCTCGACGACCCCGCAGAGCTGCTCGATGCCCTGGTCGACGACGAGGGCACGGCCATGCGGCTGCTGAGCGTCCTCGGCGCGAGCCAGGCGCTCGCCGACCACCTGGCCCGGCACCCCAGCCACTGGCGCGAGCTCAGCGACCCGACCATGGGCAGCACCCGGCCCGCGGCGTACTCCGTCCGGGCGGCGCTGCTCTCCGCCGTCGGCGCGGACCCGCTCGCCGTCCGGCCGGTGGCCGGGCTGCTCGGGCCCCCGGCCCTCGACGCGCTGCGCGTGGAGTACCGCCGCCTGTTGCTGCGTCTGGCCGCCCGCGACCTGGCCCACGACGTCGGCGTCGACGACGTGGCGGCCGAGCTGTCCGACCTGGCCGCCGGCACCCTCGACGCCGCCCTGGCCGTCGCCCGGGCAGAGGTAGGGGCACACGTCGGCGCGGCCGCCGCCGACGTACGCCTGGCCGTCATCGCGATGGGCAAGTGCGGCGGCCACGAGCTCAACTACGTCTCCGACGTGGACGTGATCTTCTGCTTCGAACCCGCCGAGGGAATGGCCGAGAGCGACGCCTCGCGGGTGGCCACCCAGCTGGCCACCCACCTGATGCGCGCGTGCTCCGAGCACACGGGGGAGGGCACCATCTGGCCCGTGGACGCGGCCCTCCGACCGGAGGGCAAGGCCGGGTCGCTGGTCCGCACCCTGGCCGGCATGCGCAGCTACTACGAGCGGTGGGCCAAGACCTGGGAGTTCCAGGCACTGCTGAAGGCACGGCCCGTTGCCGGGGACCTCGAGCTGGGTCGCGAGCTGGTGGACATGGTGTCCCCGATGGTGTGGGGGGTCGCCGGCCGGGACGGGTTCGTCGCCGACGTGCAGGCGATGCGCCGTCGGGTGGTCGAGACGATCCCGGCCCGCGACGCCGACCGCCAGCTCAAGCTCGGCGCGGGCGGGCTGCGCGACGTCGAGTTCGCCGTCCAGCTGCTCCAGCTCGTGCACGGCCGCGGCGATGAGTCGCTGCGGGTGCCGGCGACGCTGAGTGCCCTGACCGCGCTGACCGCGGGTGGCTACCTCGGCCGCGCCGACGGGGAGGCGATGCACCAGGCGTACGCCTTCCTGCGCACGCTCGAGCACCGGATCCAGCTCTTCCAGCTGCGCCGGACCCACATCGTGCCGAGCGACGAGGCCTCGCTGCGTCGGATCGCCCGGGCCATGGGCTACGTCAAGGATCCCGCCCGGGCCTTCGACCGGGCCTGGCAGGGATGGCGCCTCGAGGTACGCCGCCTGCACGAGAAGCTCTTCTACCGGCCGCTGCTGCTGGCCGTGGCCCGGATGCCGGGCGACGAGGCCGGGCTGAGTGCCGAGGCCGCGCAGACCCGGCTGGCCGCCCTCGGCTTCGCCGACCCCAAGGGCGCCATGCGGCACCTGGAGGCGCTGACCAGCGGACTGACGCGGACGGCGAGCATCCAGAAGGCGCTGATGCCGGCCATGCTCGGCTTCTTCTCCGACTCGCCCGACCCCGACGCCGGCCTGTTCGGGTTCCGCCGCCTGAGCGAGTCGCTGGGTTCCACGCCCTGGTACCTCGGGACGCTGCGCGACGAGGGCCACATCGCCGAGCGCCTGGCCCGGGTGCTCGCCACCTCCCGCTTCGCCACTGCGCTGATCGAGCGGGAGCCGCTCGGTGTCCGGATGCTCGGCGAGGACCTCACACCACCCGACGCGGTGCAGATGGTCTTCGAGATGACCCTCTCCGCGAGCCGCCAGGACGACCCCGTCGAGGCGGTGCGGTCGATCCGCGCCGTACGCCGCCGGGAGCTGCTGCGGCTCGCCGCCGGGGACCTGTTCGGGGAGGTCGACGTCACCGACGTCGGTGCGGGTCTCTCGCGACTGACCGACGCCACGCTGGAGGCGACCCTCAACGCGGTCGGTCGCGCCGTGCGCGACCAGCAGGGCCTCGACGAGGAGCCGACCGTGATGGCGATCGTGGCGATGGGTCGCTACGGCGGTTTCGAGCTCTCCTACGCCAGCGACGCCGACGTGATGTTCGTGCACGACCCGGTCCCCGGCGCCGACCCGCAGGTCGCGACGTCGTACGCCCAGGCCGTGGCCAACGAGCTGCGCCGCCTGCTCTCCCTCCCCATGTCCGACCCCGCGCTCGAGGTCGACGCCGACCTCCGACCGGAGGGCAAGCAGGGTCCGCTGGTGCGCAGCCTCGACTCCTACGCCGCGTACTACGCCAAGTGGTCGAAGGTCTGGGAGTTCCAGGCCCTGCTGCGCGCGGACGCTGTGGTCGGTGACGAGGACCTCCGCCGCCGGTTCACCGAGCTCGTCGACCCGCTGCGCTTCCCGGCGGACGGGATCGCCGACGCCGACGCGACCGAGGTACGCCGGATCAAGGCGCGCATCGACCGCGAGCGGCTGCCGCGCGGCGCCGACCCGAAGACCCATCTCAAGCTCGGCCGCGGCGGGCTGGCCGACATCGAGTGGACGGTGCAGCTGCTGCAGATGCGCCACGCCGCCGACGTACCCGGGCTGCGTACGCCGCGCACCCTGGACGCCCTGGCCGCCGCGGCCGACGCGGGCCTGCTCGACGTCGCCGACGCGGACGTGCTGGTGAGCTCCTGGCGGACCGTCAGCCGGGTCCGCAACGCGATCACGCTGGTGCTCAACAAGGGCGGCGACCAGCTGCCCAGCGACCCGCGCACGCTGGCCGGGATGGCCGCCGTGCTGGGGTACGCGCCGGGCGAGACCGACGAGATGGTCAACGACTACTTGCGCACGACTCGCCGGGCGAGTGCCGTCGTGGACCGCATCTTCTGGGGATGATCGGAGGATGGACCACTTCCCCGGGTCCCGAGACCTGCCGCGTCGGTTCTGCCCGGCCTGCGGACAGTGGACGTCGCACACCTTCCGCACGGGGCCGGGGAAACGGCCGGACGCCCGCTGCCCCCACTGCAAGAGCCTGGAACGGCAGCGGTTCCTGGCGGTCATCGTCTCCTGCCTGAAGCCTGCGGTCGGCTCGGTCGGGACGCTCCTCGACATCGCGCCGGCGCCGTGCACGACGGCGGTGCTCGGAGAGCTCGAGCCGGAGCGACACGTCCGCATGGACATCGGGTACGACGGACGCGGGGTCGACCTGCTCGGCTCGGTCACGGCCATCCCGCTCGCCGACGCCTCTGTCGACGTGCTCGTCTGCTACCACGTGCTCGAGCACGTGCCCGACGACGCCGCGGCCCTCCGCGAGCTCGCGCGCGTGCTGCGTCCGGGTGGGTTCGGCCTAGTCCAGGTGCCGATCCGGTTCGGCCAGGAGACCGACGAGGACCTGGGCGCCGACGCCGCCGAGCGGGTCCGGCGGTTCGGCCAGGCCGACCACGTCCGCTACTACGGCGACGACTTCGAGCAGCGTCTGGTCGATCACGGCTTGGCCTACTCGCGGATCTCGCCGAGGTCGCTGGTGGGGGAGCGGGTGTGCCGCGTGCTCGGGCTGATCCCCGACGAGTGGGTCTGGGTCGTGCACAGCACGGTGCACGCGGGAGCGGGGACGGTCGCGCCCCTCGTCGTACCTCCGCCGACCGGGCTCACCCGGGCGCTCGACGCGGTGGTCGAGGCCTGGACCGAGGACCTGGTCAGGCTCAGCCACGCGCGTCGGCGCGCGCGCCGGCTGCGGTCCGAGCTCGACACCCGGTCACGCACCGTCGCGGCCCGGGTCCGGGCCCGGGTACCGGCCCGCTGGCACCGCTCGGCGTGACGGTTGGGCATGATCGCAGCATGACGTCGACCCCCGGCCGCGCCGCCGACCTGCTCGCCCTGCACACCGCCCCGAAGATCCTCACCCTCGTCAACGTCTGGGACGTGGCGAGCGCCCGCGCCGTCGCGGCGGTAGAGGAGACCACGGCCATCGCCACTGCCAGCCACAGCATCGCGGCGGCATACGGCTATCCCGACGGCGAGCAGATCCCGGTCGACCTGATGCTGGAGGCGGTGGGTCGGATCGTGGCAGGCGTCGACCTCCCGGTGACGGCCGACCTCGAGGCGGGGTACGGCGACCCGGCCGGCACCATCCGGCGGGCCATCGGCCTCGGCGTCGTCGGCGCCAACCTCGAGGACCAGATGAAGCCGGTCGCCGACGCGGCCGCCATCGTGACCGCGGTGATGGCCGCTGCGGAGGACGAGGGCGTGCCCGACTTCGTGCTCAACGCCCGCACCGACGCCTTCATCCGGGCCGGCGACCAGGACCGGCGCGAGGTGCTCGAGGACGCGATCGCTCGTGGCCGCGCGTACCTCGACGCCGGCGCGCCGGTGGTGTTCGTGCCGGGCCTGCTCCAGGAGTCGGAGATCGAGGACCTCGTCGGCGCCCTCGGCGAGCGCAAGGTCACCCTGATCGGCAGCCCGGGCATGCCGCCGGCCAGCCGCCTCGAGCGGCTCGGCGTGGCCCGGCTGTCGTTCGGACCGTACGCCCAGCGCGTCGCCCTCACCGCCCTGCAGGAGCTGGTCGAGGCCATCGACGACGGTGTGCCTCCCGGCACGCGGGCCCTGTGACGTGCTTGTTTCCGCGGTGAGCCGGGGCGGCGGTGAGCCTGCCACCGTTCGAGCACCGGAAACGGTGCCTGACGCACCGCTGGTCGGGGGCGGGCGCCACGGATCGACCTGGAGAGGGTGGACTCGGTGAACGAGATCGCTGACCGCTTCCGCGAGGTGGCGCGGGACTGCGAGGGCGACGTCTTCTGGACGCCGCGCAGCACGCCGGCCGAAGCCTTGCGGCGGGTGGCCGAGCAGGCCGAGGAGCTCGGGATCGACCAGTGGGACGTGTACGCCGAGCGGGGCGCGGTCGCCCGGCTCGAGGACGAGGTCGCCGGGCTGCTCGGCAAGCCGGCGGCGGCGATGTTCCCGAGCGGGGTCATGGCCCAGCAGGCCGCCCTGCGGGTCCACGCGGACCGCCGGGGCAGCCTGCGGGTCGGCATCCCCGAGATCTCGCACCTGCTGCAGTACGAGGACGACGGGCCACGACTGCTGCACGGCTTCCGCTTCGAGCACCTCTCGACCGGGCGCAACCTGCCCACCGTCGCCGACGTCGAGCGGCTCGGACCCGGCCTCGCCGCGATCCTCCTCGAGCTGCCGTTGCGCGACGCGGGCTGCGTGCTGCCGGAGTGGGACGACCTGGTCGCGGTCACCACGAAGGCTCGCGAGCTCGGCGCCGGGGTCCACCTCGACGGCGCGCGGATCTGGGAGAGCCAACCGTTCTACGACCGGCCGCTCGACGAGGTCGCCGGCGTCGGCGACAGCGTCTACGTCTCGTTCTACAAGGGCCTCGGCGGGCTCGCCGGCGCCTGCCTCGCGGGCGAGGAGGACCTCGTCGCGGAGGCGCGCCGCTGGCGCAAGCGGATGGGCGGCACCCTGTTCCACCTGACGCCGCTGGCCGTCTCGGCGCTGGCCGGCCTCCGGGAGTACCTCCCGAGGATGGCCGAGTACGTCGCGTGGGGGCGCGCGCTGGCCGTCCACCTGGCCGCGGCCGGCGTACGCGTGAACCCCGACCCGCCGCACACGAACACCTTCGAGCTCTTCGCCGAGGGTGAGCCGGACGCGATCAACGAGCGCGCGATCGCCTTCATGGAGCGGACGAGCGTCCAGCCGTGCGGCGCCTGGCGCGGTGCCCCGGTCCCCGGGCTGGCCACGTGCGAGGTGGCGGTCCACGACTCCGCGCTGCCGCGGGACCCGAAGGAGGTAGCGGGATGGCTGACGGAGATCACCGGGCACTGACGGAGCAGCCCATCGCCGAGGCGCTGCCCGGGATGCAGGCCCTGGCCAGCCGCCTCTGGACACCCGAGACGCGACACCACCCGGGCCAGCTGGCGTGGAGCTACTCCTACGGCGAGCCCGACGCGCTCGGGCACGGGCCGGCGGCCCTGCTCGAGCGCGACGAGGACGTCGTGGCGTGGGCCTGGGCCGAGTCCGACGACTGGCTGGAGCTGTGCGTCGACCCGACCGCCCTCGACGCGGGCGAGGCGGCCGTCGCGTGGTTCCTCGACCGGGCCGGAGGCCGTGCCGTGCGCACGATGGCGCTGGACACCGAGGAGCACGTGTTCGCGATCCTCGGCCGGGCCGGGTTCCTCCCCGAGGAGGAGACGCCGTGGTTCACCCACCACCTCCTCGACCTCGCCGACCTCGGTGACGTGCCGGTCGTCCCGGGGTACTCCTTGCGTCACGTCGAGCCGGGGGAGGCAGCCGAGCGCGCGGCCTGCCACCGGGCCGCGTGGACTCCGGAGGGAGGTACGTCGAAGGTCACCGCGGCGGCGTACGAGCGGCTGATGCAGACCCCGCCCTACCGCCACGAGCTGGACTGGGTGGCCCTCGACGGCGCCGGCGCCATGGTCGCCTCGGCCATCATCTGGCTCGACCCGGTGACCGGCGTCGCCCTCGTCGAGCCCGTCGGCTGCGCGCCCGGGCACCGCGGTCGCGGCCTCGCCGCAGCGGTGAGCATCGCCGCGCTCCTCGCCGCCCGCGACCTCGGCGGCCGGCTCGGCATGGTCTGCCCACGCGGCGACGAGGGGTACCCCGCCCCGATGCGCGTCTACCAGCGCATCGGCTTCGCGCCCGGCCCTCGCACGGTCACCCTCGTCCGCCCCGCCTTGGAGGCCTGACTCGCCGCTGCGATTGGTCCCAAACGCCATGGGATCGGGCCGTTTCCATGGCGTTTGGGACCAAACGCCATCTACCCGGCCCACGCCCGCAGGGGTGACGCGGCTGCTCCCACCCGTGGGGGTGAGGTTCGGGTCGGGCCCTTCTGGCACGGTGATGTAACCGTTTACAGAAACCGGTTACAACTGTTCGGGAAGGCGGGTACGTGGCCACCACGATCCGGGACGTGGCGCACCGCGCGGGCGTGTCCATCGCCACCGTCTCCCGCGCGCTGCGAGACGCCGACAGCGTCACCCCCCAGACCCGTGCGCGGGTCACCAAGGCGGCCGCCGACCTGGAGTACGTACCCAGCCAGCTCGGTCGACAGCTCGCCCAAGGCCGGCACGCCGCCAACGGCATCGTCTTCCCCGACCTGTCCGGTCCGTACTACGCCGAGGTCGTGCTCGGGTACGAGTCGGCAGCCGCGGAGCTCGACCGCTCGGTGCTCATCCTCTCCACACACGGCCGTCGCGACGCCTCCTCACTCGTGACCGGCCTCGCCGCGCGCTGCGACGGCCTGGTCGTCCTCGCCCATGCCGTCGACGACGACGTCGTCCAGCGGGTGATCCGCCGGGGCACGCCGGTGGTCCTGGTCGCCCGTACCCCGCTGGCCGAGGCCGACTCCCTGAACGCCGAGAACAGTGCCGCCGCCGCCATGCTGGGGGACCACCTCGTGGCGAACGGTGCGCGCACCGTCACCTTCGTCGGCGACCCGGCCGCATCGTCGGACATCGCCGAGCGCTACGACTCGCTGCGCACGGTCGTCGAGCGCGCCGGAGCAGAGATTACCCTCCTGCCCCTCGTCGAGTTCAGCGAGGAAGCCGGGATTCGCGCGGCCCGCGACGCCGTCGCCCGCCGCCGCGCCGGCGGGCTGCCCCACGCCTTCGCGTGCGCCAACGACGAGCTGGCCCTCGGGATGCTCATCGGCCTGCGTGAGGCGGGCGTCCGCGTTCCCGACGACACCCTCGTCTCCGGCTGGGACGACGTGATGGCGTCCCGTTACGCCGGCCTGACCACCGTCCGCCAGCCCATGCGCGAGCTGGGCAGCCGCGCCGCGCAGCTGCTCGACCAGCTCATCAACCGCACCCGCGAGGAGCCCGTGCACGAGGTGCTCGCCACCGAGCTCATCGTCCGGCAGACCACGACGACAGCACCGGCAACCACGACACCGGCAACACCGACACCACCCACCGCCACACCCACTGCAGGAGGAAACCCCCGATGAACATCACCCGCTCCAGAAGCACGCGGCGACCCGTCGTGCTGCTCACCACCGCCGCTGTGGCCTTGACCATCGGTCTGGCTGCATGTGGCCGCGACGACACCAGCGGGGGCGGTCAAGGTCAGGGCGAAGCCGTCGGGGACGGAGCCGCGTCCGGAACCATCGAGGTCTGGGCGATGGGCACCGAGGGCGACGCCCTCCAGGACTTCGCGAAGGGCTTCAACGAGGACAACCCCGACGCCAAGGTCGAGGTGACGGCCATCCCGTGGGAGGCCGCCCACGACAAAATCGCCAACGCGATCGCGTCCGGCAAGACCCCCGACGTCACCCTCGTCGGCACCACCTGGATGGGCGAGTTCGCCCAGAGCGGCGGCATCGACCCGACGCCCCAGGACCTGGTCGACCCGGCCGAGTTCTACGAGGGCGCCTGGGGCTCCACGGAGGTCGGCGGCACGTCGTACGGCGTCCCCTGGTACGTCGAGACACGCGTCCTCTACTACCGCACGGACCTGGCCAAGAAGGCCGGCTGGGACGAGGCGCCGCAGACCCTCGAGGAGCTGAAGCAGTTCGCCACCGACATGCAGTCCAAGGGCGGCGCCGAGTACGGCATCCAGCTGCCCGCCGGCGGCACCGGATCGTGGCAGACGTTCATGCCGTTCGCCTGGTCGAACGGTGCGGCGCTGACCAACGAGGACGGCACCGAGTACACGCTGGACTCGCCCGAGATGACCGAGTCCCTGGACTTCTACAAGACGTTCTTCGACGACGGTCTCAGCCCCACCCGCACCCTGGACGCCGGTGAGCTCGAGAGCGGTTTCGCCGACGACACCTACGGCTCGTTCATCTCCGGCCCGTGGCACACCGGGCTGGTCGAGGACGCCGGCGTCAGCCAGGACCAGTACGCCGTCGCGCCGTTCCCCGGCGCGGACGGTGCGCCCGGCACGTCCTTCGTCGGCGGCGGTGACCTCGCGGTCTTCAGCGACTCCGACAACAAGGAGTCCGCCTGGAAGTTCGTGCAGTGGCTGAGCGACCCGGAGACCCAGCAGGGCTTCTACGACCTGGTCGGCGACCTGCCGGCGGTCAGGTCCGCCTGGGACACCGGCAAGCTGGCCGACGACCCGCAGCTCCAGATCTTCGGCGAGCAGCTGGACAGCACGATGGCCCCGCCGGCCGTCCCCACCTGGGAGGAGCTTTCCGCCGCGGTCGACAGCGAGACGGAGAAGGCGACCAAGGGCGACAGCAACGCCGAGGACGCCGTCTCGGCCATGCAGAAGCAGGCCGAGTCGATCGGCACGGGTCTCTGACCTGTCATGTCCGCCACCACACAGCCGGGCACCCAGATCACCTCCCCGGACCGTGAGCGCAAGCCGCGGTCCGGGGGGCGGGGTACCGCCAGCCGGCACGTCGACCCCACCCGGCGCCAGCAGGCGATCGCGGCCTGGGCCCTGGCCCTGCCGTTCACCCTGCTCTTCTTGGCCTTCACGCTCGGACCGGTGCTGGCCAGCCTCGGGATGAGCTTCACCGACATGCGGCGCGTGGACATCCGCACCCCGTTCGGCGTGAACTTCGTGGGGCTCGACAACTTCACCAAGCTCGTCGAGGACCCGCTCTTCCGCAAGGTCACCCTCAACACGCTGCTGTACCTCGTGCTCGGCGTGCCGCTGACGATGGCGATCGCCCTGTTCGTCGCGGTGATGGTCAACCGGGTGAACCGGCTCAAGGGCTTCTTCCGCGTCGGCTACTACCTGCCGGTCGTGACCAGCATCGTGGCCGTCTCGGTCGTGTGGAAGTACCTGTACCGCGACAACGGCGGCCTGTTCAACACGATCCTGGACTGGGTCGGCATCGACGGACCGGGATGGCTCGACAGCACCACGCTCGCGCTGCCCAGCCTCGTCGTGATGGCCGCCTGGCGGAACTTCGGCACGCTGTTCGTGATCTTCCTGGCGGGCCTGCAGACCATTCCCAAGGAGCTCAACGAGGCTGCCGAGGTCGACGGAGCGAGCGGCTGGGGACGATTCCGCCACATCACCCTGCCGATGCTGCGGCCCGTGATGCTGTTCGGCGCCGTGATCACCGGCGTCGGCTATCTCCAGTTCTTCGAGGAGGCCTTCATCATGACCCACGGCGGCCCGCTCGACGCCACGCGCTCGGTCACCTTCTACACCTTCGACCAGTTCGGCTTCGGCAACCTCGGGTACGCCGCCGCGGCGAGCTACCTGCTCTTCCTGGCCATCGTGGCGCTGACCTTCGTCCAGTTCCGGGTGCTGGGCGACCGTGAGGACAAGGTGAAGAAATGACCACGACCCAGAGCCGCACCCCCGACACGATGGCCGGCGAGGACGAGGCCGTCGTCGCGCCGAACGAGCGCGAGGACAACGTGAAGACGCCGCCGTGGATCTACGCGGTCCTCCTCGTCGGGCTGTTCCTCGTCGTCATCCCGTTCATCTGGATGCTGGTCTCCTCGTTCAAGCCGGAGGCCGAGGTTCGGGCCGTGCCGCCGACGTGGTGGCCCGAGACCCTGACCCTGGACAACTACGACCGGCTGTTCACGCAGCTGGACTTCCCGACGTACTTCATGAACTCGGTCATCGTGGCGGTCTCGGTCACGATCGGGAACGTCGTGTTCTGCTCGATGCTCGGCTACGCCCTGGCGAAGCTGAGCTTCCCCGGCAAGAAGCTGATGTTCATGATCGTGCTCGGCACGCTGATGGTGCCCGGCGTGGTGACGTTCATCCCGCTGTTCGTGCTGACCACGAAGATGGGGCTGTCGAACACGCTGATCGGGATGATCCTGCCGTTCTTGGCCGCGCCGTTCGGCGTGTTCTTGATGCGGCAGTACATCTCGGCGCTGCCCGACGAGCTGATCCAGGCAGCCCGCATCGACGGCGCCAGCGAACTGAGGATCTTCGCCTCGGTGATCATGCCGCTGTGCGGCCCCGCCCTGGCCACGCTCGGGATCTTGACCTTCCTCGGCTCCTGGAACAACTTCCTGTGGCCCCTGGTCGTGGCCCAGACCGAGGACAAGTACACGCTGCCGGTGGCGCTGGCGCTGTACGCCGTCGGGCAGAACGCCACCCAGTACGGCCTGCTGCTCGCGGGGTCGGTCGTCGTGGTGATTCCCGTACTCGTCCTCTTCCTGTTCCTGCAGCGCCACATCATGCAAGGCATCGCCATGACGGGCATCAAGTAGGCCCGTCCCGTCTCGGAAACCCCTCTCGGATCAAGGAGCTGTTCCTCTCATGCGCCTGCGCACCCCACTGGCCGCCATCGCCACCCTGGCCCTGTCCGCCACCCTGGCCCCCACCTTCGCCACGACTGGGCCGGCCGCCGCGCCCCCCACCCCCCGCCATTGGTCCCAAACGCCATCTGAAAGCGCTTCCAACGTGGCGTTTGGGACCAAACGCCAACGCGGCGGGGTCCTCGACACCTACCTGAGCGACACCTGGAAGTCCTTCACCGCGATGGTCGACCCCGGCACGGGGCTGGTCTCCGACAACGTCGGCGGTGACCTGACCGGACGGGCGGGGTACACCTCGCCGACCAACATCGGCGCCTACATGTGGTCGACGACCGTCGCCCACGACGCCGGCCTGATCGGCCGCAAGGAGTCGCGGTCCCGCCTCCGGCAGACGCTCGACACGCTGAGCACGATGGAGAAGCACGAGCCGTCAGGGATGTTCTACAACTGGTACGACCCGGCCACCGGCGACAAGCTGACGACCTGGCCCGAGAACGGCAGCACGGTCTACCCGTTCCTCTCCAGCGTCGACAACGGCTGGCTGGCGACGGGGCTCAAGATCGTCGCGGCGTCCGACCCGAAGCTCAGGGCGAAGGCCGACGCGATCGGCTCGAAGATGGACTTCAGCTGGTTCTACGACGAGAGCGCCGGCGCCAGGCTCACCGCCGACCAGCCCGTCGGCGGCCAGATCAGCGGCGGCTTCTGGGTCGAGCAGCCGGGCACCACGTGCGCCCAGCTGACGGCCCTCAAGCCCGGGACCGACCCCGTGTACCAGACGTGCCACCGCTACGGCGCGTTCAACACCGAGCCGCGGATGGCGTCGTACCTCGGCATCGCCGCCGGCCAGATCCCGGCCAAGCACTACTGGGGTCCGGTCCGGACGTTCTACAACGACAACTGCGACTACAGCTGGACCGAGACCAAGCCGATCGGCGGGTGGAAGACCTACGACGGCATCCCGGTCTTCGAAGGGGCGCTGCCCTACCGCGACATCAACGTCGTGCCCACGTGGGGCGGCAGCATGTTCGAGGCGCTGATGGTGCCGCTGTTCGTGCCCGAGGACCAGTGGGGCCCGCGCAGCTGGGGCGTCAACCACCCGCTGTACGTCCGCGGCCAGATCGAGCACGGGCTCGACGACGCGCAGTACGGCTACTGGGGCTTCTCGCCGTCCAACAACCCGGCCGGCGGCTACCGCGAGTACGGCGTGGACGCGCTCGGCATGGACGCCGGTTCGTCCGAGGTCGGTGGCTACACCAGCGACCAGCAGCGCACGGACTGGAACCAGCCCTACGAGGGCTGCCGCGACGGTGACCCGACCCCGCCGACCGCGTCGGAGTACGGCGACGGCGTGGTCACCCCGCACGCGTCCTTCCTCGCCTACCGCTACGCGCCGGACGCCGCACTGGCCAACCTTGCCAAGCTGCGTGCGAACTTCGACGCCTACGGCCCCGGCGGCTTCTACGACGCGATCGACGTCACCAGCGGCCAGGTCAGCCGGCGCTACCTGTCGCTCGACCAGGGCATGATCATGGCCGCGCTCGGCAACGCGCTGGCCGGCAACGACATGCGCCGCTACGTCTCCAAGGGCGCCATGCAGCAGAAGCTCGAGCCGACTGATGCGCGAAGAGGTCTTCTCGGCAGGGGTGCGTTGATGACTGAAGAAGTCGGCGCGCTCCGACTGGGAGACAGCGGATCGGCACACGGAGCGGAGCCGCCTTCGGTGGCAACGCCCCGCGCCTCGACCCACCCAAGGACCTGGAGGCTGTCCCGGGGGCACACCAGGTCACGCTCACCTGGTCGCCGGTGGCGGGCGCCATCGGCTACCAGGTGTACGCCGCGGACTCCGCCGACGGTCCGTTCGAGCCGCTCGACCACGCGGGTCGCGATGTGCTCGCCGTGCCGCACCCGCCGTACGCCGACACGACGGGCACGCCGGGGACCTCACGGTGGTACGCCGTCGCATCGCTCTCCGACGTCCACGTCGAGGGCGACCGCTCCGAGTCCCTGGAGGCCACGCCGCGGACCGGTCCGGCCGGGGGAGTGACGGTCGAGGTGGACGCCACCGACCGGCTCGGTGACCTGCCGCGGCCGTGGCGGCCGATGATCGGCAGCGAGCACCTCTCGCACATGCTGTCGACCGACGAGACCGGTGGCCGCGTGGTCGGCGAGGAGCTCACGTCCGCGCTCCAGGCTGCGCACGACGAGCTCGGCGTCAGCCACGTGCGGGCGCACGCGATCCTCGGCGACGACCTCGGCGTCTACCGCGAGGTCGACGGCGAGCCGGTCCACGACTTCACCGGCGTGGACCGGGTCTACGACCACCTCCGGTCGATCGGGATGTACCCCGTCGTCGAGCTGTCGTTCATGCCGCACGACCTGGCGTCCGATCCGGCGAAGACGGTCTTCGAGTACGCCGCGATCGTCTCGCCGCCCAAGGACTGGGACCGGTGGGGCGACCTGATCCGAGCCCTCGTCGAGCACCTCGCCGACCGCTACGGCCTGGAGGACCTGGTCGAGCACTGGTCGTTCGAGGTCTGGAACGAGGCCAACCTGGAGGTGTTCTGGTCGGGAACTCCGGAGGAGTACCTCCGGCTCTACGACGTCACCGCGGCCGCCGTCCGGTCGGTCGACGAGCGGCTGCTCGTCGGCGGGCCGTCGTCCGCGGCGTCCGGCTGGGTCGAGGAGCTGCTCGCCCACGCCGAGCGCACCGGCTCGCCGGTCGACTTCGTCTCGACGCACACCTACGGCAGCCCGCCGCTGGACTTCAAGCCGATGCTGGAGCGGTACGGCCGGCCGGACGTGCCGGTCTGGTGGACCGAGTGGGGCGTGACGCCGACGCACTTCAACGAGGTCAGCGACGCCGTGTTCGCCGGTACCTTCCTGCTGCGGGGCATGGCCTCGGCCATGGGCCGCATCGAGGCGCTGTCCTACTGGGTCGTCTCCGACCACTTCGAGGAGCTCGGCCGCCCGCCTGCCCTGCTGCACGGTGGCTTCGGCACCCGCACGGTCGGCGAGCTGCGCAAACCCCGCTGGTGGGCGCTCGCGCTGCTGGAGGGACTGCCCGAGACCCAGGTCGGCGTCACGCTCACCGGTGACGGCGCCGGCTCGCTCGTCGAGTCCCTGGCCGCCGTCGACGGCGACGGGGGCGTGGGCGTGCTCATCTGGAACCTCACCCTCGACCAGACCAAGGCGGCCGGCTCGGCCGAGCTGGCCCGCCCGGTGACGGTCGAGATCGCAGGGCTCGAGCCGGGAGCGTCGTACGTCGTCCACCACGACCGCGTCGACGACCGGCGCTCCAACATCGCCGCGGTCTGGGGTCGCCTGCGCGAAGGCGACCAGGCGTGGCCGACCGACGAGCAGTGGTCGCAGCTGCGCGCCGCCGACCGTCTCGAGGAGCTCGCCCCCGACGAGACGGTCGCCGCCGATGGCGACGGTCGCGCCCAGGTCACCTTCGACCTGCCGATGCCGGCGATGTCCTCGTTGCGGTTCAGCCGCACCGGCTGAACGCGTTCCTGGCCGCGCCGCCCGCCCGGCCCCTAGGTTGGCCGGGTGGGACGTTGGCACGTGGTGGCGGTGGTGGAGAACATCCCGTTCGGCGCCGACCACCGCCTGCGCAAGCAGGCCGATGCGTTGGTGTCCGAGGGATACCGGGTCACCGTCATCGGCCCCCGCGGTGCGGTGAACGCGCCCTACCGCGGGTCGGCGGTGCGCCTGGTGGAGTACCCCGCCCCCCCGGAGGTGGCCGGCCCACTGGGTCACGTCCTGGAGTACCTGTGGTCGGTCGTGTGCGCGACCTACCTCCTCCTGCGGGTGCGCCTGCGCAGCCGCGTCGACGTGGTGCAGCTGTGCCAGCCGCCGGACATCTACTTCCCGCTCGCCGGTGTGCTGCGACGGCTGGGAAGCCGCGTGGTGGTCGACCAGCGTGACCTGATGCCGGAGCTGCTGGCGGCCAGGTACCCACGCGCGCCGCGACGCGCGACCGACGTCCTGCACTGGTTCGAACGACGCACCCAGGGCGCCGTCGACCACACCATCACCGTCAACGAGCACCTGCGTCGTCGCCTCGTCGAGGCAGGGGGCGACGGTCGGGTGAGCGTGGTGGGCAACGGGCCGGTGCTCGCGCGCGTGGATGCGACGCGAGTCGCGCGGGTGGAGGGCAGCGAGGAGACGGTGGTCGTCTGGGTGGGCAAGATGGGACTCCAGGACCGGGTCGACCTGGTCGTCGACACGGCCGAGGCGGTGGTCCACACCAGGGACCGCACTTCGGTGCGGTTCGTGCTGATCGGCGACGGCGAGTGCCTGGAGGACCTCCGTGCCGACGTGCGGGCTCGTGGCCTGGACCCGTGGGTGACCTTCACGGGCTGGCTGTCCGAGGCGGCGGTGTTCGACCACCTCGCCGGCGCCGACCTCGGCGTCGACACCTCGTTGCAAGAAGAGGTCACGCCGGTGAAGGCACTGGAGTACATGGCGTTCGGCCTGCCGTTCGTCGCCTTCGACCTGCCCGAGACAGCACGCCTGGCCGACGGCGCGGCCGTGCTCGTCGCCCCCGGCGACGTGGACGCCCTGGCCGGGGGCCTGGTCGCGCTCAGCGACGACGAGCAGGCTCGGCGGGCCCTGGGGCGGGCCGGCCGCCGCCGCGTGGAGGAGTCGCTCGCGTGGGAGCGGCAGCAGGCCTCCTACCTCGCCGCGGTGGGTCCGGATCCGGGTTCGCCGGGCGGACCGGCACCGGGGCGGCGGCCGGAGCAGGATCGCTGAGGTCCGCCGTCTCCGAGGTGGCCTCCCGCGGTCGATGCCGTGGCGGGCGGTTCACGACCCAGCCGAGGAGCGTGCCGGGCTCGACTCCCTGGAGCATCTCCCAGGCCTCGCGCACGTCGGCCCGCGTCCCCGTCCGTAGGTCGGCGACCAGGACCACCGCGTCCGCGGTGTCGGCCAGCAGCAGTGAGTCGGCCGAGGCCAGCAGGGGCGGCGCGTCGACCACGACATGCGTCTGCGGACCCAGCCGCCGCAGGCTGGTGGCCAGCGCTCCCAGCTCGAGGCGCCCGGGTCCCTCCCCGCCGGACGGCAGGACCCGGAGGTGCGGCACGTGCGTCGAGTGCAGGGCCTGGTCGACCGAGCACTCGCCGCGCAGCACCTGACGCAGGCCCGAGGCTGCGCGGGTGTTCAGGACCTCTTCGGGAAGCAGTCCCTCGAGGTGCGCGGCCACCAGCACCACGTCCTTGCCCTGCCGGGCCATGGCCACGGCCGTCCCGCAGGCCACGCTCGTCGTGCCGGCTCCTGCCCGCGGAGAAGTGACGACGACCGTGCGGCCGCCTGGCTGACGGAGCAGCGAGCCCAGCCGAGCCGAGATGTAGGCGAATGGCTCGCGCGCGCTGCTGCCGGGCGCGATCGCTCCCGCGGTCCCGGCCCAGCGGGGCAAGGTCATCAGGACGGGGAGTCCGGTGAGCCGCGTCAGCTCGTCTGCGTGCCTCAGCCGGTCCGCCAGCCGGTCCCAGAGCCACGCCGCGCCCAGGCCCACGGTGAGCCCGGCCAGGAGCCCGAGGAGCAGGACGACCGGCAGCCCTCCGCGTGAGCCCACGTGTGGAAGGTTCGCCGGGGTCACCAAGGTCACGACCTGGGTGGCGGACCGGCTGTTGCGGTAGCTGATGTAGCCGTAGGCGAACGCCTTGGCGCCGGCCCGGGCCGCCTCGGGGCTGGCGGCGGAGTAGGAGATCCGCAGCGCCGACGACTCCAGCACGACGGTGACCTCCAGGCCCTCGACGGCCGTCATCGGATCGGAGCCGAGCACCTCGGCTGCGCGCCCGGCCACGACGCCCGAACGGGCAATGGTCCGTTCGGTGCCCATGTCGGGTCGCAGCGCCGTCCTGTCGCTCTCCTCGGCCGTGACCACGACCTCGGCGGTCGAGGTGTAGCCGACCGGTCGGGCGGCCGCGGTGACGATGGCGGCGCCGACGGAGACGACGGTGGTGAGCAGCACCAGCCAGGCGTAGGTCCGCAGCAGGCCGGGTACGGCGGTGCCGTGGGTCGCGGTCATCGGGTACTCCCTCTCATGGAACTCTCGGTGGGAACAGGACGTGGCGAGACGACGGGCACCGCCACCAGCGCGAGCAGCGCGAGCTGCAGGTCGGCGGCGCCCCGGTAGGTGACGTGCGGGTCGAAGACCATGAGGACCGCGGTCGTGACCAGCCCGGTGAAGGCGGCGAGGGCGGCCACCGCCCGGTGGGAGGTCATCGTGCGACCGGCCCGCCACGTGGTGCGGCACCCGACGGCAACCACGGCGACGTACGCCGCCAGCAGCGCGACGCCGCCGCCCCACAGCAGCCACACGTAGCCGCTCTCGATCCAGACGAACCCGGTCCCCTGGGAGGCGACGGGGACCCGCGCGGCCGGGCGGACACCCAGGACGGGATTCCAGCCCGACCACAGGTCCGGCAGGAAGTAGGTCTGGAGGTTGGTCCAGCGCGTGGTCCAGCTGACCGGAAGGCCCATCGTGCCCTGGAAACCGCTGAGCCGGTGCTCGATCACCGGCCACACGGCCACCGCACCCCCGACCACGAGGACCGGGAGGTACTTGAGCAGGCTGAGCCGCCGCAGCGCCAGCGCCGTGGCGCACGCCGCCACCAGCAGGCCCAGCGCGCTGGAGAACTCCGCCGCCGACAAGACGCCGAGGACGCCGACCACCGCCACCGTGGCCAACAGGGGGGACCGTCGCCGGTCCTTCCACCACAGACCGGCCGCGATGGCGAGGACCAGGATCAGCAGGTCGGCGGTCGCGGCCGGCAGGGCCAGCGTCGAGCCGCCACGTGGCTGGTTCAGGGCGGCCTCGTGGCCGAACGGCGCCCAGTAGGTGAGCAGGACGGCGCGCACACCGAGCAGGTTCTGGGCCTGGAGGAAGCCCACCGCCCCGACGACGCACCCGGAGAGCACCGCCGCCCACAGGCACCAGCCGGTCTCGCGGTCGGTGCGCACGCTCACGCGGACGACGGCGTAGACGAGCAGGTACTTCCAGAGCACCAGCGCGTAGCTGACGTCGTCCGCGCTGACCTCGCGGCCGCGCAGCGTCATCAGCAGGAGCGGGACGGCCGAGCTCGCCACGGCCATCGCCAGCAGCGCCACCTCCAGCCGGCTGAGCCGGAGCTGGGGACGCCAACCCGCGGGCAGCCGGACAACGGCGCGCAAGGTCAGCACCCCGACCAGGAACACGACCAGCGCCTCGTTCGGCCGGAGACCCGGGACCAGCCGGCCGCGGTCGATGCCGGCGACCAACGGGGTGATCGCCACGACGGCCACGGCGGCCAGCGCGGGCGTGCGCCACACGGCCACCGCGAAGCCCACCACCATCGTGGACGCGACGAGGACGGCCGGGGGGAGCAGCACGGCCGCAGCCCCGGCCGCGGCGGCGGCACCGGCCGTCGGCGCCACCAGCCAGGAGGGCGGGCGCAGCGGAGCGCCGGGGACGATCCCGCTGGTGGTCATCGTGGTCACGGCACGCCCACCTCGACCTCCGGTGCCGGCCGGTGGAAGCCGGCCCGCAGCCAGCCGAGCTCGGGGGCGCGCAGGAGTGCCTGGCTCGCGCCGAACGCCACGGCCCCGGCAACGCTGCCGGCGACGACCGTGAGCAGGGCACCGAACCGGCCCGGCGCCAGGCCGGGCACCACCAGCACGAGCGCCGCGACCGGACCGAGCATCACCAGGGTGCCGAGCAGCATCCGGCCGACGGCCCGCACGAGCGGCCCGAGCTCGCTGCGGCCCTCACGTGCCATGGTGTGGACGAGGCGGGCCGCGCCGGCCAGACAGCCGACGGCGTAGGCCGCACAGACGCCGCGAACGATGCCGCTCTCGGGGACGGCCGCGACGACGAGGCCCGCCAGGACGAGGAACACGATCGTCTGCACCGCCATCGCGCGCAGCGGCGACCCGGTGTCGTCGCGGGCGTAGCAGGCCTGGGCGGACACGAAGAACGCCGCCGCCCCGGCCAGCCCGAGCGCCAGCATCCCGAGGGCGCCGGCAACGAGGTCGTAGCCGGCGGGGGTGGCCATCGCCCCGGCGGCCACGACGTGCGAGATGGGCCCGGCGAGGACGAGGTACCCGAGGCCCGCCGGCACGACCAGGAACAGCGCCAGCCGCAGGCCCCGCAGGTAGGACTCCCAGTACGCCTCGGCGTCACCGGCCTGGTGGACGCGCGACAGCCGGGGCAGGAGCGCCAGGCCGACCGGCGTCGCGACCAGCGCGAGCGGCAGGAAGTAGAAGCTCAGCGCGACCTGGAGCGCCACGACCCCACCGGGCACACGAGCCGCGACGAGGAGCAGGACCAGGGTCTGGATCGCCAGCAGGGCGGCCTGGGCGACCGAGCGGAGCGCCCGCATCACGATCGCGCGCACCTCCGGGACCGCCCATCCGCGCGCCGGGAGCAGGGTCACCCCGCAGCGACGCGCGCCGAACCACTGGAGGCCGGCGTGCAGGGCCACCGACGCGGTCGATCCGAGGCCGAGCAGCAGCAGCTCGCCGGTCGGCACGGTGTCGGTCGGCACGCTGTCGGCACGCCCGGTGCCGTAGACGACGGCGCACGCGGCGAAGACCAGGATCAGGCCGAGGTTCTCTGCCGCAGGCGCGCAGGCCGGCAGGGCGAAGCGGCGGTGGGCGTACATCACCGCGGCGCCGGTGCCGGCCACGGCGTACAGGGCGACCTGGGGGGCGGTCAGCACGACCAGCACGGCGACGGTGCGGAGCTGGCCCTCCTCGGCGGCCGGGCCCGAGCCCAGCTGCAGCAGCCACGGGAGCCCCAGCACCAGGACGGGGACGGCGACCGCGCTGCCGGCCAGTGCCAGCCCGAGGAAGCCGCGTGCGACGAGGGGTACCCGGGCGGGCTCGGCGCCGTGCAGGTGCCGCACCAGGGCGGGCACCAGCAGCGAGGAGACCAGGGAGCCGGCGAGGAAGCCGTAGTACACGAGGTTCGGCAGGGAGTTGGCGACCTGGAAGGTGTTGCCGAAGGTGGTCGGCCCCAGGACGGCGGCGATCACGATGACGCGCACCACGCCGGTGACCCGGGCCAGGAGGGTGCCGCCGGAGACCAGCACAGAGTCGCGGCTGACGGTGTCCTCGATCTCCCGCACCGGAATCAGCGAGCCCCGCGCCCCAGCACGGCGGGCAGGGTGCGCGCCAGGATCAGCAGGTCCAGGGTGAGGCCCCGGCGCTCGACGTACTCGACGTCGAGTCGCAGGCCGTCCAGCATCGTCAGCCGGTTGCGCCCGCTCACCTGCCACAGCCCGGTGAGGCCGGGCGCGACTCGGTAGCGGGCGCGCGCCCAGTCGGGGAACAGCTCGGCCTCGAACGGCAGGGCGGGCCGCGGCCCCACCAGCGACATCTCGCCGCGCAGCACGTTGACCAGCTGGGGCAGCTCGTCGAGGCTCAGGCGGCGCAGCACGCCGCCCACCCGGGTGACCCGGGGGTCGTCGGCCAGCTTGTAGAGACCGTCGTGCGACTCCGCACGGTCCGCGAGCAGCTGTCCCACGTACGCCCGGTGGACCGCGTCGTCACAGCCGTGGCGCATGGTGCGGAACTTGAGCATCCGGAAGGTCGTCCCGTCGCGGCCCACGCGCACCTGCCGGAACAACACCGGCCCCGCGCTGGTCGTACGCACCAGCAGGGCAAGCACGAGGAGCACCGGCGCGGCGAGGACGAGTGCGGTGCCGGCGACCAGCACGTCGAGGACGCGTTTGGTGGGGGCGTACGCCGGAGAGACCCCGTCCCCGACGCGCTCGGGCCACGTGGTCACAGCTCGTCCAGGCCCGAGCGCAGCACCCGCTGCTCGATGTCGCGCAGGTCGGCCACGCGTCCGGCCACGCGGGCCGGGTTCCCGTACGCGACGGTCCCGGCCGGCAGGTCGTGGGTGACCACGGAGCCGGCGCCGACCAGGCAGCCGTCGCCGATCCGGACGAAGGGGAGCAGGGTGACGTTGACGCCGATCTGGGCGCCGGCGCCGATCAGCGGACCGGCCATCAGCCGGGCCGACTCCTCGCTGCCGGGGTACAGGTCGTTGGCCACGGTCACGCCGGGCGCCAGGAACGCGTCGTCGTGGATCTCGGTGTGCTGGGCGACGTAGCAGTTGGTGTGGATCTTGACCCGGTCACCGATCCGGCACCCGTAGTCGACCACGCTGCCGCTCCACACCGACACGTCGTCGCCGACCTCGCACTCCTCGCGGACCACGACGTGGTGACCCGACTGGAACCGTTCCCCGATCCGGGACCCGGCGTACAGGACCGTGCCGCTGCGCAGGCGGGCGTCGGCGCCGAGGACGAAGTGGGTGCGGACGCCCCGGGAGCCGGGGTAGCCCAGCAGCACGCCGGGGTCGGCGACCAGGCCCGGTCCCACGTCCAGCGAGGCGACCGAGCGAGGCACGTCGTACGTCGTCACGGTCGCCGCCTCGCGGCCACGCGGTTGACGGTCTCCGCCACGCGTACTGCGGTCTCGAGCTCCAGGTGCGGGTACATCGGCAGCGACAGCACCTCGCCGGCGGCACGCTCGGCGACGGGGAGGTCACCGGCGGCGTGCCCGCGGTACGGCGCCATCACGTGGCACGGCACGGGATAGTGGATGCCGGTCGCGATGCCCGCCGCGTCGAGCTCGCGGCGGACGCGCTCGCGCTCGGCGACCCGGACGACGGCGAGGTGGTGTACCGCGCGGCCGCCGGCCGCTTCGACTACCGGGGGGGCATTCTCGGGGTCGAGGACCGCGCGGTACGTCGTCATCAGCTCGGACCGGCGGGCGTTCCACTCGTCGAGCCGGCGGAGCTTGGCGCTCAGCACGACCGCCTGCAGCGCGTCGAGCCGGCTGTTGGTGCCGACGACCACGTGCTCGTGGTGGGTGCCTACGGCGCGACCGTGGTCGCGCAGGGAGATCATCCGGTCGGCCAGCTCCGGGTCGGAGGTGACCACCGCACCGGCGTCGCCGAAGGCGCCGAGGTTCTTGCCGGGGTAGAAGCTGAAGCAGCCGACCGCACCGAACGCGCCCGCCCGGCGACCGCCGTGAGTGGCACCCTGCGCCTGGGCCGCGTCCTCGAGGAGGACGAGCCCGAGGGCGTCTGCGCACTCCTGGATGGCGTTCATGTCGGGCAGTTGGCCGTACAGGTGCACCGCGATGACGGCCCGGGTCGACGGGGTGACCGCCGCCGCGATCCCCTCCGCGGTCAGGAGCAGGGTGTCCGGGTCCACGTCGGCGAACCGCGGGGTCGCGCCCGCCAGGACCACCGCCTCCACGGTGGCCACGAACGTGTTGGCCGGCACCACCACCGAGTCGCCGGGGCCGATGCCGAGAGCCCGGAGCGCCAGGTGCAGCGCGTCGGTCCCGTTGGCCATGCCGACCGCGTGACTGGTGCCGCAGTACGCCGCGAGGTCGCGCTCGAACGAGGCCACCGGCTCGCCGCCGATGAACCCCCCCGACTCCAGCAGCGCGTCCCACGCCACCCGCACCTCGGGCACCACGGCGTCGGTGACCCCCCTCAGGTCGAGGAACGGCACCCGGACCCGGACGTCGACGGCGGTCACCCGGCGCTCCGTCCGGCCAGGGCGTCGCGGCGGGCGCGCCGGCGCACCTCGTCGACGAAGACCTCACGGCGTTCCTTCATGGACAGCTCGGCCGCCTCCAGGACCTCGACCACGGCCAGCCCGTTGGCTGCGTCGGTCATCGGCCGCATCCCGGTGAGCACGCAGTCCACGAAGTGCTCGCCCTCGACGGCCAGCGGCTCGTTGACCACCAGGTAGGGCGCCACCACCTCGCCGTACCGGTAGGACATCGGCGGCATGGTCAGGTCGCCGGCCTCGTCGGGCTGCGAGACACCCTTGTTGTGGACCCGGATCCGCTCCTCGCTCTCCAGGTCGTCGAACACGACCATCTTCTGGCTGCCCACGACGGTGACTCGGCGGACCTTGCACGGGTCCAGCCAGCTGACGTGGACGTTGGCCTCGACGTGCGGTTCGTCGTAGCAGACCCGCAGGTAGGCGATGTCCTCGAGCCGGCGATGTGCGTGCCGCGAGCCCCAGCACTCGACGCTGGTCGGCGTGCTGCCCAGGACGTAGTTGAGGATGGAGATGTCGTGGGGCGCCAGGTCGAGCAGCACGTTGACGTCGTGCTGGTAGAGCCCGAGGTTCAGCCGCGACGTGTCGAGGTAGTACAGGTCGCCGAGGTCGCCGCGGGCCACCATCTCCCGCAGGGCCCAGACCGCGGAGTGGTACTCGAAGGTGTGCCCGACCATCAGGACCACCCCGCGCTCCTCGGCGAGGTCCACCATCCGCTGGGCGTCCAGCACATTGGTGGCGAAGGGCTTCTCCACCAGCACGTGCTTGCCGGCCTCCATGGCGGCGCAGGCCAGGGGGGCGTGCGTGCTGGGAGGCGTGGCGATGATGACGGCGTCGATGTGGGGGAGAGCCGACTCGAGGTCGGGGTAGGCGTCGACCTCGGGGAACGAGTGGCGCAGTCGCGCGACGTGCTCGGCGCTGGGGTCGATGACCGTGACGGAGGCGACCGAGTCCAGGGACCGCATGGTGCGGACGTGCTTGGACCCCCAGTAGCCGATGCCGGCGACACCGACCCGGAGACCACCGCCGGTCCCGGCGGGCGGCTGTGATGACAAGTGGCGTGACATGTGGACTCCCTCGAACCGTCGAACTGCCGGCACCAACCTCACGTGGTGGCCGGTGGTGGCACACCCTCAGAATTGGTCGGAGGTCGTACGCCGAATGCATGGCTGCCGGCCACCGCGCGCGTGCGGGGTGCCGTCCGCTCCTCCCGCAGCGGCCGTCCCGAGCGGACGATGCGGCCCAGCCAGGTGCCGGTGACGAGGGAGGTCGCGATGGCGAGCAGGACCAGAGAGGTGAAGAACTCCTCGCTGACGATGCCGGCGCCGAAGGAGACTGAGGCCAGCACGATGCCGGGCCCACCGCGGGCGTTGGTGGCCAGCGCGATGTGCCCCGAACCGCGAGGTGGTTCGCCCGCGAGACGTGCGCCCGCGTAGGCGCTGGCGGACTTCACCGCACAGGCGAAGACGGTGAACCATGCGAAGAACATCGGGTCGAACCTGTGCAGCAGGTCCAGCTGCACCCCGACTGCGGCGAAGTAGACCGGGACGAAGAACGCGAACGAGAACGTCCGGATGGCGGCCCGCGTCTGGGCGCCGTCCTCGGCGTGCGGCACGGCGTCGTCGCGGTTGCCCCGGGTCGTGGCGATGCCCGCCAGGAACGCCCCGAACATCGGCGTGATCCCGAGCGCGAGGGCGCCGAGGGTCGCACCGAAGAGGAACACCAGGTCGAAGGCGACGGGACTGCTGGAGGCGAGCAGGTTCCACTGCGAGCGGCGTAGCCGCCGGTAGCCGCGGGAGCCGAGGAGCACCATGGCGGCGAGGAAGCCGAGCGTGGCGATCACGTGGAAGGTGAGGGTGGCGGGGCTACCCGGTCGCAGCCCGAGCAGCGCCGGCACGCCGAAGACGTCCCCGTCGGGCATGGTCACCAGGCCCAGCGCCAGGGCCAGCACCACGTAGACGACCACGTCCTCCAGCACCGCGATGCCGAGCACGACGCGCGCGAAGGAGGTGTCGATGATGCCGAGGTCCACCATGATGCGGGAGATCACGGGGATGCTCGTGACGGCGACCGCCAGCCCGAAGACCAGCGTGAGAGCCGTGGCGTCGTGGGCGGGGCCCATCAGGCCGGCCGGGTCCAGGGCGACCACGACCAGCAGACCGGCGGCGAACGGGACAGTGACGCCGGCGACGGCGACCATGGCCACGAGCCGCCGCTCGCCGTGCTCGAAGGTCGTGCGCATCTCCGCACCCGAGCAGAACATCAGCAGCAGCAGGCCGAGCTGCGCGGACCAGCCGACCACGGCGGTCCCGGCGGTCGAGCCGGTGAACAGGGCAGCCTGCCACGCCGGCAGGAGGGCGCCGAGGACCGTCGGGCCCAGGATCAGGCCCCCGACGATCTCGCCGATGACGCGGGGTTGGTGCGCCAGGGTGAAGAGGTGGCCGACCACGTGCGCGGCCGAGACGAGCAGGCCGAGGACCACGAGGACGCCGGCCATCTCCGAGCCCGGCAACGTCATCCTCGGCCCCCTGCTGCTGTGCGTGGCTGTGCTGAGTCATGGTCTGCGCGGCGCGAGAGCGCCGCGCAGCGCCGTCAGTATGCGCAGCCGCTCGGGGGACGCACGAGTGAGGAAAGGATGACCCGGCATACGCACTTTGGACCACGCGCACAAGCCCGCCGCGTCCTTCACTTGGGTCCCAAGCCGGGCCGGCCGGGACCACGACCCCCGAACGGTTCCGGCTGGTCCGGTGCGTTGCCCGCTCTGCCAAGGAAGGACTCGGATCCCATGACCGTTGTGGAGAAGACCGACGTCGGTGTCGGAGGGCTGTTGCTCGGCACCCGCCCCGACCAGGACACCTGCCAGCTGTTCCTGGTGCGCCACGGCACGACCACGCTCAACGTGCAGAACCGATACCGCGGACGCCGCGACGTCCCGCTCGACGCGCAGGGCTACCAGGACGCCGTCGACGCGGCCCGCCAGCTGTCCGACTGCGGACTGACCGCGGTCTACACCGGACCGCTGCGCCGCACGGTGGCCACCGCCCAGATCATCGCCGACGAGGGACGGGTGCCCGACCTGCGCATCCTCCACGGGCTCAACAACGTCGACTACGGCGTGTGGGAGGGCCTCACGGCCGCTGAGGCCGAGGCGCACGACCCGTCGGCGTTCGCGATGTACCGCTCGAGCCCGGGGGTCGCGGTGTGTCCTGCGGGGGAGCGGCTGATGGACGCCCAGGCGCGTATCACCCAGGCCGTCGAGCTCATCGGGGCCCGCCACGCGGGCGAGGTGGTCGTGGGGGTGACCCACGCGGTCATGATCCGGCTGCTGGTTCTCGGGCTGACCGGCGGCACGGGCGAGTCGTGGCGGATCCCCGTGGGGCGTGGCTCGCTCACGGGCCTCACGGTGCGTGACGGGCGGATCTCGCTCAGCGCGCTGCCCGAGGGCACCGACGTCGACTGACGGGGTTGTACATGGACGCGGTCGGCGCGGTCGCGGGTTCACGCCTTGTCTGGGCGGGTGGCGGCGCGGCCGGCGCCGCGAGCCGGGCTCGGCGCCTACGGCACCGGCTGCGGGAGACCATGGCGGCACACCCCAGGGTGTACCTCCCGCTAGCACGCCACCGGTACCCAGGGCCGAGCCCCCGGGTGCTGGACTCGCGGACCGAGGTGGTGATCGACGGCTACACCCGATCGGCGAGCACCTTCGCGGTCTACGCCTTCCAGGTCGCCCAGCCACGGCCGGTGCGGGTGGCGCACCACCTGCACGCCGCGGCTCAGCTCCTCGCGGCGGCTGACCGAGGACTGCCCACCATCCTCGTCGTGCGCGAGCCGCGCGGAGCGGTCCTGTCGCAGGTCGTGCGCGAGCCGGGGGTCGACCTCCTGGACGCACTCTGGGCCTACAGCCGCTTCCACGAGTCGCTCGCCGACCGCCTGGACGCGTTCGTGGTGGCCGACCTGACCGAGCCCGGTGCGGACCTGGGGTCCGTCGTGGCACGGCTGAACGCGCGGTTCGGCACGTCGTACGCCGCCTACACGGGCACCGAGGACCAGACCGCCTGGTGCACGCGACTGATGGGCCTGCGACACACCCTCTCGCCGGTGCTGCTCGGCTTCGAGTCGGGCGAGGTGTCGTTCGAGGAGGCCAAGAAGCACGTCCGGACGCTCCCGCCCTCCGTCGCGGCGGACCGCACCTGGATGCCGTCTCCGGAGCGCGAGCGGGCCAAGACCGCCCTGGCCGAGGCGTGGTCCGCGCCGCGCCTGGCCGAAGCGCGGGCTCGGGCCCAGGCGGTGCACGAGACCTTCGCGCGCGAGGCCGCCGGTGGCATCGCGTCCTGACCGGCTCCCCGAGTGGGAGCTGGGCGCCCGCCAGCGGTGCGACCTCGAGCTCATCGGGTCCGGTGCGTTCGCGCCGCTGACCACGTTCCTCGGACGGGCCGACCACGAATCGGTGTGCGACCGCATGCGGCTGGCCGACGGGTCGCTGTGGCCGGTGCCGGTGACGCTCGACATCACCGATACCGCGCTCCGGGCAGCCGATCGGTGCGGGCGGCTGTTGCTCGCCGACGGCTCCCGGGTGCTGGCCGAGATCGAGGTCCAGGAGGCGTGGCGACCCGACCGGCTGGCCGAGGCGGAGGCGGTGCTCGGCACCACCGACCCGGCACACCCCTCGGCGGCACACCTGCGCACCGGCACCCACCCGTGGTACGTCACCGGCCCGCTGCGGCTGCGCGCGACCGTCGAGCACCCCGACCTGCCACCGCTGGTTCGCTCGCCGAACGAGGTCCGTGCGGAGATCGCCCGGCGCGGCTGGGGCACGGTCGTGGCCTTCAACACCCGCAACCCGCTGCACGGGGCCCACCGGGCCGTCATGCTCAGGGCGCTTGCCGAGGTCTCGGCACGGACGGGTCGTGAGGCGGCGCTGCTGCTCCATCCCGTCGTCGGGCTGACCCGCCCCGGTGACGTGCCTGCCGCCGTGCGGGCACGCGTGTACCAGGCAGTGGTGGCGACCCTGCCGCCGGATC
This sequence comes from uncultured Actinomycetota bacterium, assembly GCA_963782155.1. Classification (GTDB taxonomy): domain Bacteria; phylum Actinomycetota; class Actinomycetes; order Propionibacteriales; family Nocardioidaceae; genus Nocardioides. The sequence continues at coordinate 55,213 of CAWAIZ010000021.1, read as the reverse complement.
GCACGCTGCTCGCCCTCCTCCCACTGGCCATGCGGATGGCCGGACCCCGCGAGGCCCTCTGGCACGCCGTGCTGCGCCGGACCTTCGGCGCCACGCACTTCGTCGTCGGTCGCGACCACGCCGGCCCCGGCCCGGACTCGCGCGGGCAGCCCTTCTACGGCGAGTACGCCGCGCAGGAGCTGGTGCGCGCGCACGAGGCGGAGCTCGGCATCGGCGCGGTCTGCCTGCCCGAGCTGGTGTACGTCGACGGCCGCGGCTACCTGCCCCGCGCCGAGGTGCTCGAGGGCGACCTGGTCCGCACCGTGTCCGGCACCCGGCTGCGCGAGCTGCTCGCCACCGGCGAGACGGTGCCGTCGTGGCTGGCGCCGGCCGAGGTGGTCGCGGAGCTCTCGGGCCGCTAGCGGGGAGCTCGCGAGCGGTTGGCGAGGGAGACCGCGGCGAGGGTGGAGTGCACGCCGAGCTTGCGCAGGACGTTGTTCACGTGGGTGCGTACGGTGTGCGGCGAGAGCTGGAAGGTCTCGCCGATCTCGGGCCGGGTCATCCCGCGGGCCAGGCAGTCGAGGATCTCGACCTCACGGGCGGACAGCTTGGCGATGGCCTCCTGCGAGATGTCCCGGGCGCGCTCGCCGCCCAGCAGCTCGTCGAGCAGGACGGTGGTCAGGTCCGGCGGCAGCCAGGACTGTCCTCGCGTGACGCCCTCGAGCGTCCGCACCAGCAGCTGGACGCTGGCGGTCGGCCGCAGCCAGCCGCGGGCACCGGCGCGCACGACGCCGGCGACGAGCTCGGGGTCGCGGGACTCGCCCAGGATGACGACGCCTACGTCGGACCGGAGGTCGTGGAGCAGGCGGACGTGCTGGTGGTCGAACGTGTCGCCGTCGAGCCCGATCAGCACGACATCGACGTCGCCCCGGGCCACGGCGTCGCGAGTCCATTGGAACGAGGGGTTGGCCACGACCACCTCGATCCCGGGCAGCGTCCGCAGCATGGACTCGAGGGTCTCCACCCAGATCCGCTCCGGGAGCAGGAGGGCGACCCTGGTCGGCCGCGAGTGCGCATCCCCGGCCGGGGCCACGCTCTCGGCCGGAGCCGGTTGCGCTGGGAGGGCGCTCACAATCCCACCGCGCGCGGCCCGTCGTCGCGCAGGAGCGCGACGGCCTGGATCCGTGAGTGCACACCCAGCTTGGACAGGATGGACTGGATGTGGCTGCGCACCGTGGTCGGGCTGATGCCGAGACGGGCCACGATCTCTGCCGTGGACATGCCGTCGGCCAGGCACCGGAGGACGACCCGCTCCTGGGCGGTCAGCCGATCCACCTCCGACCCCCGGTCCGCGTCCAAGGAGCCGGCGTCCAGGGAGCGCAGCTGCGACCGGTCCACGCGCCCTTCGCCGGCGGCCGCTCGCCGCAGCGCGGTCACGATGACGTCCAGCCGCTCGCTCTTGAGCACGAACCCGGCGACGCCGAGTCGGGCCGCCTCCTGGACGGCGGCGGCCTCGCTGGAGCCGGTGATGATCACCACGCGCGTGTCGGGGAAGCGCGTCATCACCTCATGCGCGGTCGCGGCACCATCGCCGTTCGGATAGCCCAGGTCGAGCAGCAGCACCTTCGGACGCAGCCGCTCCACGGCCGCGACGGCGTCCTGGGGCGTCGAGACGGAGGCCTCCACCGTGAAGCCGCGGATGGTCAGTGCCCGGGTCAGCGCCTCGAGGAGGAGCCGGTGGTCATCGCAGATGACGATGCGCAAGGTGTCACCACCCCACCGCGATGGGCAGGGCCAGCCCGACGAGGGCGCCGCCGAGGGACGAGGTACCGCAGACCAGCTCCCCGCCGAAGCGCTCCGCGAACCGGCGCACGCCGACGAGACCGTGACCGTTCTGGGGCGGCACCCGGCCGAAGCCCGGTCCCGAGTCGGCGACCTCCAGGACCGCACGCCCGTCGCGCTGGGTCACCGTCACCTCGATGACACCGCCGCCGGACACCGCCCGCGCGGCGTTGTCGAGCAGGTTGCGCGCCGATCGCTCCAGGCCGACCGGGTCCACCAGCACCGGTGTGCGACCGCTCGGGTCGAACCGGATCTCGTACGCCGCGTGCGGCGGAGTCACCGAGCACGGCGCGACGAGAGCGCCGGTCAGGTCGACGACCTCGACGCTGGACCCGTCATCGAGAGCCGCGGTGAGGACGCGCTGCATCCAATCCGCCTGCCGGCCCATCTGGGCCAGCGCTTCGCGCAGGTCCGTCGGGACGTCCAGTCGCCCGTCGAAGGTCTCCAACGACCAGGAGATGGCCGCGAGCGGCTGTCTCAGGTCGTGCCGGAGCCGCTGCAGATCCGGGTCGCCGGGCGCGGTGCCCGGGCCGCTCTCCTCGTGGTCTCTGGTCTGGTTGTGCCTGACGGTTTTGTTTCTGTCCAGCCGGCCCCCCGGGGAAGGGCAGGGCGGAACGGCATGGTCGTACATGAGCCCCCCCATGGCCCGGAACGCCCCGGTGCGCTCCTTCTTGCTATTCAGCTGCTCACCCGAAGTCAAGCCTCTGTCGAACTAGGGCTCACGTTGCCCTGTCGGGCCCCCGCTGTAAAGCCAAATCTCAGACCAAGGGCTTCGGTCACGAGAATGCCCGGGCCGGAGTCCTCCATGTGACGTACGTTTTGATACCGCACATAGAGGACACGCCGACTGACCAGCAGCGATGTCCGACGATGCCGGACGGGCGAATCGGGTGGGAAAGGGCACGGGCATTCCGCGGTCCGGCGCCGCGGGCAGAGGACCCCCGATTACCGAATTCGAATAGGACGACCTTGTCAGCTGCCCTGGGGGCAGCCGTGGTCGGGAGAGCACGACGGGCCGACGTCCGGCCAGTCCGCCTGGAGCCAGGTCCGCCGGCGCAGCTCGGTGCGCACCCGGTGCATGTAACCGAGGGCGCGCCCGGTGCGCCACTCCCCGGCGTACCAGTTCCCCACGCAACCCCAGAGGTCCCCGCGCTTGTAGGAGACGGGGCCGGCGCCGTCCAGCCAGGGTGACCAGCCCTCGTAGCAGCCGCGCAGGCTGGCGGCTAGGTAGTCGACCGCGAACGCGGTGGAGTCCCGGTTGAACGGGAAGGTGCCGTTCTGGTTGTCGCGCAGCCGCCCCCAGTCCGGGTTCTGCCACGACATCACCCCGGCGATGCTGAAGGTCTCCGGGCACAGCCCCGACCCGTAGTCGGCCTGGTAGTCGTGCCCGGCGCGCCCGATGGCCGTGCAGTAGGTCCGGGTCGCGGAGGTCGGGTCGTCGATCATGTCGCCGCAGCCCCAGTCGGTCACGCACCGCCCGGAGCGGTACACCTCGTACTGGTACCAGGTCGACTCGCGCACCGCGATCGCCCGGAGCACGTTGTCCGCGATGCCCCACTTGCAGGCGGCCCACTGGAAGATCTCGTCGGTCGTCCCGGTGAAGTGCCCCTTGACGCGCGGCAGCACCCAGGTGTCCCAGCGCCGGGAGAAGCTGCCGTCGCCGGACAGTGGCCGCGCGGCGAACGACTGCCGGACCGCAGCCCGGTTCGGCATCCGGTGGTTGGGGCCGGCGTTGTCCGGGCGCGGCTCCCAGGTCGACCTGTGCACGAGCGCCTGGCAGCGGCGGCCGCCTGGAAGCGACCGCCAGGTGCCCACGGGCGTGGTCCGGAAGTAGCCCTGGGTGCGTGGGGGCTCGCCGACGCTCACCGCCTGCGCCGTCGTCCGGTCAGGAGCCGCGGAGCCAGGAAGGGTCGGAAGGAGGGTGGCCAGGACCACGAGGCCCGCGCCGAGGACCGCCGCGACGACGCGGCGGCTGCCGTGGGGGGACGGCGTACGGATCATGGGGGACCTCCGACCGAGGGCTGCGACCCCGCACGATCCTCTCCGCACCACCCCGCGGTCAACCCACGGGGCGGCGGCCTGGTGCCGATGGGGTACGCGGCTACGCCGATTGGTGGAGTCGCGCCCGCCGTGCCGTTCCTATCGTGACCGAGGGGCCGTCGGGCCACGTCGCACGCGCGGCCACAGTGAGCCGCGTGGGCACCCGCGAGATGGGGGAGAAGCATGAACCGGTTGTCGAGATCGCCACACACCCGGGGACCGCGTCGGGCACCGTCGGTGCTGCTCACCCTCGTCCTCGGTGCGGTGCTCGGGACCGTGGCCATGCCCGCGCCGGCACAGGCCGCCGGGCCGACGTTCGTGACCCTGGAGTTCGACAACAGCTCGGTCAGCCTCTACAACCTGGCGTACCTCCAGGCCCTCCAGCCGCACAACGCGTCGGCGGCGTTCTTCGTCGGCTCCGGATCGGTCGGCGCGGGGGCCGCCCAGATGAGCTGGGCGCAGGTCGGCACCCTGGCCTCGTCCGGTCAGGACGTCGGTGGCAAGACCGTGAACGCCACCAACCTGACCACCGACCCGAACCCGCAGGCCCAGGTCTGCAACGACCGCGCCGCCCTGATCTCGCACGGCATCGCGCCCGCAGGATTCGCCTATCCCGGAGGCGCGAACAACGCCACCGTCCAGAACATCGTCAAGGGCTGCGGCTACGGCAGTGCACGCAGCATCGTCTCGGGCACCGAGGCCCTTCCCCCGGCCAACTGGTACGCCACCAAGGCCAACGCGCCCGGCACCGTGACCCTGGCCAGCATGCAGACCGCCGTCACCAACGGCTCGGTCAACGGCGGCTGGGTGCAGCTGGTGATGGGCCGGGTCTGCTCGCAGGCCCTGGACGCCGCCAACTACACCTCCTGCAGCGCCTCCAGCGGGCACGTCGAGCTGACCGATCTCAACGCCTTCCTCGACTGGATGGCCAACGCGGGCCAGGCCGGCGGAGCGCCCGCGACCGCGTCGTTGAGCCGGTTCAGCACGCTCGTGGGCACGCTCGACACCTCCGCGCCCACCACCACGATCAGCTGCAACGGCGCGCCCTGCGCCGCCACGCCGTACCCGGACGTGGTCAGCGTGAGCCTCGCGGCGACCGACACCGGGTCCGGGCTCGCGAGCACCCGCTACACCCTCGACGGCACCGACCCGACGCCGTCCAGCCCGGTGTACACCGGTCCGTTCAACGTCAACGGAACCAGCAGCTCCACCACCGTGAAGTTCAGCTCGTGGGACCTCAAGGGCAACGCCGAGGCGGTCCAGACCCAGGTCGTGCTCGCGCCGTCCGACGGCACGGCCCCGACCACCACGATCGCCTGCGACGGCGCGGCGTGTGCCGGGACGCCGTACGTCGCCACCGTCAGCATCAGCCTGAGCGCCACCGACTCCGGCGGCTCGGGGGTCGCCGCGACGTACTACACGACCGACGGCTCGACCCCGACCGCGTCGAGCACGTCCTACTCAGGTCCGTTCAGCCTCACCACGCCGGGCACGTACACGGTGAAGTTCTTCTCCGCCGACAACGCCGGGAACGCCGAGGCCGTGCAGTCCCGCCAGGTCATCGTCGCCCCGGTGACGACCCGGGTGTCGCTGACCTTCGACAACGGCACCGTCAGCCAGTACACGCTGGCCTACCTCAAGGCGCTCAAGCCGCACGGCGCGAACGCCACGTTCTACGTCAACTCCGGCACCGCCGGAGTGTCGGGCAACATCATGAGCTGGGCCCAGTTGTCGGCTCTCGCGGCCGACGGCAACGACATCGGTGGCAAGTCGGTCAACGCCACCAACCTCAACACCGACCCCGACCCGACCACACAGGTCTGCGCTGACCGGGTCGCGCTGCGCCAGCACGGCCTGGACCCCGTCGGGTTCGCCTACCCTGGAGGCGCGTTCAACGCCTCGGTCAAGGACATCGTGAAGGCGTGCGGGTACGGCCTGGCGCGCTCGGCCGGCTCGGTCTCGCCCAGCGGCCCGACGTACGCCGAGACGCTGCCGCCGAAGGACTGGTACGCCACGCGCGCCTACGCGCCGGGCGGCCAGGTCACGCTGGCGAACCTCAAGGCGCTGGTCAACGGTGCCGCCTCGCACGGCGGCGGCTGGACCCAGGCTGTGATGACCCGCGTGTGCTCGCAGGTCGAGGACCCGGGCGCGTACGCCGCCTGCACCGCCGCCTCGGGCTGGGTGGACCTGGCAGACCTGAACGCTTTCCTCGACTGGATGGACGCGGCCGGCCAGAACGGCGGCGCGCCCGCCGGCGCCGTCCTGAGCACGGTGCGTGCGGCGGCCATCAGCGCCGACGCGGCCGCCCCGGTGAGCACCGCAACCTGCGACGGCACGGCGTGCGGCGCCGGGACCTACACCTCCACCGTCCACGTCGCCCTCGACGCCACCGACGTCGGGTCCGCGGTGGCGAGCATCCACTACACGACCGACGGCTCCACGCCGACCTTGTCGAGCCCGAGGTACACGAAGCGGATCAACATCACCAGCACGACGACGCTGAAGTACCGCGCGTGGGACAACGCCGGCAACGCCGAGGCCACCAACACGCTGGTCGTCAACGCCGTGCTGCCGGCCGACGGCCAGGCCCCGACGACGACGATCGCCTGCGACGGCAACCCGTGCACCTCCACCGGCTACAACGGCTCGGTCTCGGTGAGCCTGGCCGCGGACGACGGCACCGGGTGGGGGGTCGACGCGACGTACTACACCACCGACGGCTCGCAGCCGACCACGGCGAGCACGGTGTACGACGCTCCGTTCAGCCTGGCCACCCCCGGCACCTACACCGTCCGCTTCTTCTCCACCGACCTGGCCGGGAACGCCGGGCAGGTGCAGACGCAGCAGATCTCCGTGCTGGCGGCCAAGGTCGTGGTCTCGCTGACCTTCGACGACGGCCTGCTCACCCACTACACGCTCGCGGACAAGCGCGCCCTGAAGCCGCACAACATGCGCGGCACCTTCTACAACAACAGCGGTCTCAACGACGTCGACGAGCAGCACATGACGTGGGCGCAGCTGCGCGACCTCAACGACGACGGGAACGAGATCGGCGGGCACACGGTCCACCACGTGAGCATCAAGGGCATGACCGACCTGACCCGCCTGGAGTACGAAGTCTGCCAGGACCGGCAGAACCTGATCGACCGCGGGTTCGACCCGACCAGCTTCGCCTACCCGACCGGCGCCTACGACGTGCAGGCGGAGAACATGGTGCGGTCCTGCGGCTACTCCAGCGGCCGCGCGGCCGGCGGCATCGACGTCGCAGGCGAGGGCCTCGGCCCGGTCTACGCCGAGACCCTGCCGCCGCGCGACGCCTACGCACTGCGCACGCTCTACGACCAGCCGGAGGGGTCGCCGTCCAACGTCCCGCCGCTCACCCTCGCCCACCTCAAGGCAGCCGTCACGGGTGCGGCCGACCACGGGGGCGGCTGGGTGCCGCTGGTCTTCCACGAGGTCTGCTCGCAGCAGTTCGAGCCGGACAGCTACGCCTTCTGCATGAGCGACTGGGGGCCGATCGAGCTCAGCACGCTCAACGCCTTCCTCGACTGGCTCCAGGCCAGCGGGCAGCCGGGTGGCGCACCCCCGCGCACCGTCGTGCAGACGGTCTCGGAGGTCATGAACGGGCCCGACACCGAAGCGCCGGTCACCAGCATGATCTGCAACGGGTCCGCGTGCGGCTCGGCGACGTACGCCGGCTCGGTCACGGTCGCCTTCGACGCCACCGACCCCGGTGGGACGGGCATCGCGGCCACCTACTACACGACCGACGGGTCGACGCCGACCACCGGCAGCCAGAAGGCCGGACGGGCGTTCACCATCAGCGCCGACACCACGTTCCGCTACTTCTCGGTGGACAACGACGGCAACGCCGAGCCGGTCGCCAGCACGACCGTGCGGGTCCAGCCGCGCACCGACCCGGTCGTGGCCGCGGCCGGAGACATCGCCTGCGACCCCACGGCCCCGGCGTTCAACTTCGGCCTGGGCACGGACCAGGACTGCCGGGCATCCCACACGGCCGCGCTGCTCGAGGGTGCCGACGCCGTGCTGCCGCTCGGCGACATCCAGTACAACTGCGCCGGGCCTGCGGCCTTCGCCCAGTCCTACGACCCCACCTGGGGTGTCCTGAAGTCGATCACCCGTCCGGTGCCCGGCGACGAGGACTACGCCACGAGTGGTGGGACCGACTGTCAGTCCACCCCCGGCGCCGGGTACTACCAGTACTTCGGGGCGGCCGCGGGCGACCCGGCCAAGGGCTACTACAGCTACGACCTCGGACAGTGGCACGTCGTCGCGATCAACACGGCGCCCTGCGAGGTCGACGCCGGCTTCTGTGCTGCCGGCTCGGCCCAGGAGCAGTGGCTCCGGCAGGACCTTGCCACGTCGACGGCCGGATGCACGCTGGCCTACTACCAGAACCCGCGCTTCGCCTCGACGGCGTCCGGGTCCGGTGGCGATCCGACCTTCCAGGCCATCTGGCAGGCCCTGTACGACTCCGGGGTCGACGTCGTGCTCAACGGCGACCGCCACTGGTACGAGCGGACCAAGCCACTGAACGGCTCCGGGGTGCCCGACACGGCGAACGGCGTCCGCGAGTTCATCGTCGGCACCGGCGGCGCCGGCCTCGACAACCACGGCCCGAAGCAGGCGAACACGGACGTGCTGGACGACACCACGCACGGCGTCATCCGGCTCACGCTGCACGCCGGATCCTACGACTGGCAGTTCGTGCCGGACGAGGGCACGTTCACCGATGCCGGCACCGACTCCTGCCACGCGGCCCCGACCGTCCCTGACAGCACGGCGCCGACGACGACCGTCAGCTGCGGGGGCGGGACCTGCGCGGGCTTCTACCTCGGCAGCGTGCAGGTGGCCCTGGCCGCGACCGACAACCTCGGCGGTTCCGGAGTCGCGGCGACCTACTACACGACCGATGGCTCGACCCCGACGACCGCGAGCACGAGGTACACCGGCCCCTTCGCCGTCGGTAGCACCTCGACGGTGCGCTACTTCTCGGTGGACCAGCGCGGCAACGCCGAGACACCGAAGTCGCAGCTGGTGCAGGTCGACGGCACGGCGCCGGTGACCGCGATCGCGTGCAACGGAGCAACCTGCTCGGGGTGGTACCGCTCGGCGGTCACGGTGACGCTGGCCGGCTCCGACGGCACCGGCGGCTCCGGGGTGGCCGGGACCTACTACACGACCGACGGCTCGACGCCGACGATCGCCAGCACCCGGTACTCGGCTCCGTTCGCGGTGAGCCAGACGTCGACGGTGAGGTACCTCTCCGTCGACACGGCGGGCAACGTGGAGAGCGCGCGCTCCCAGCTGGTCCAGCTCGACGCGACGGCACCCACGAGCTCGATCGCCTGCAACGGCACCACCTGCTCGGCTGCCTGGTACGCCGGAGCGGTGTCGGTGACCCTCGCGGCCACGGACGGCAGTGGCGGCTCGGGCGTGGCCGGGATCTACTACACGACCGACGGCACCGTGCCGACCACCGCGAAGACTCGCTACACCGGAGCGTTCTCGCTGACCCAGTCGCGGACCGTGCGGTGGATCTCCGTCGACGTCGCGGGCAACTTCGAGGCGGCCAGGACGCAGGCGGTCCAGGTGGACGCCGCGGCGCCCACGAGCAGCATCACCTGCAACAGCGCCACGTGCTCCACGGGGTGGTACCGCGCCTCGGTCACCGTGCGGCTCGCGGCGACCGACTCGGGTGGCTCGGGGCTGGCCGGGATCTACTACACGACCGACGGCTCGGCGCCGACGACGGCGAGCACGCGGTACACCGCCGCGTTCACGGTCAGCGTCACCCGCACCGTGCGATGGCTCTCTGTGGACACAGCCGGTAATGCCGAGGCGGCCAGGTCGCAACAGGTGCGCATCGACGTCTCGGCACCGTCGACCGCGATCGCCTGCAACGGCACCACCTGCGCGACGACCAGCTACTCGGGCTCGGTCGCGGTCACCCTGACCGGCTCCGACGAAACCGGCGGGTCGGGTGTCTCGAGCACGCACTACACGACCAACGGGACGACCCCATCGCTGAGCAGCCCGACGTACACCGGGCCGATCACGCTCAGCGCGACGACGACGATCCAGTACCGCTCATGGGACGTCGCGGGCAACGTGGAGGCGACCAAGAGCCGGACGATCCAGGTGATCACGAACGCCCCTCCGGTCGCCCGGCTCAGCGTGTCGCCGTCGCTCGGCTTCGCGCCGATGATGATCACGGCAGACGCCTCGGCGTCGACCGACTCCCAGCCCTGGCCGATCGCCAGCTACACGTACTCGTGGGGCGACGGCACCTCCTCGGTCACGACCACGTCCTCGAAGGCCACCCACGTGTTCACCAAGAAGGGGAGCTTCACCGTGACGGTGCGAGTGACCGACACCGCCGGCCTCTCCACGACGGCCAGCCGGACGGTGACCGTCCTCAAGTTCTAGGCGGTCAGAGGATGTTCTGGCCCCCCGCCGGCGGCGGCGGGGGAGCCAGGCCGGCGATGTACTCGTCACTGAAGTCGATCTTGAGGTCCATCCACATCGGCAGGTGGTCCGACATCTGGAAGGTCCGCCAGTACGTCAGGTAGTACTGCGCCTTGCTCGACTCGGCTCGCGGCTTGCCGGCCGAGGTGGTGAGGTACGCGTCGCCCATCGCGGCGGCGTAGGCGTCCCGGTCCTCGGCGCGCATCACGCTCTCGTAGAAGTTGAAGATGCCGGCCGGGCCCGCGGGCTGGAACTGATGGGCCACCGGCAGGACCGCGATCTGGTCGTAGTGCTTGGTGCGCGGGATGTTGCTGCCGCCGGGCAGCGTGCGGATCGGCGCCGGGATCGTCCAGCCCGCGTCGATCAGTGCGGTCATCGTGGCGTCGGTGGTGTCGAAGATGTTGAAGTCGCCGAGCAGGACGAGGTTGGGCGAGGCGGAGAGAGGGTCCTTCGCTCGCTCGGCCAGGAACGTCGCCAGGGACCTGATCTCTGCGACACGGGCCGGGTCCTCGGCCTTTGACTCACCGTAGACGATGTGGACGGTCGCCAGCTGGAAGGTCACCCAGCCGGCCTGGAAGCTGGCGGTGAACGGCGTCCGTGCGACCTGCTCGACCCGCACCGGTGGCTGGCCCTTGACCTTGATGTCGGGCAGCACCAGCTCGCCGGACAGGCCGGCGAAGCGCACCTTGCGCGAGTCGTAGAGGAAGGCCAGCCGCTCGTCGTTGCCGGGGTCGCCCTCGGTGGTGTCGGTGACCAGGTACTTCCACGAGTAGCCCAGGAGCTCCATCAGCCGGCGCAGGGCGCTGAGGTCTCGGCGTACCTCCTGCACCGCCACCAGGTCGAACCGGGAGATGATCTCGGCGATGTAGTAGAAGGAGTCGGGGATCCGCGCGCCGTACGCCGGGGAGTCGAACTCCCGGATGTTCCAGGTGGCCAGGCGCAGGGTCTTGTCCATCGACCGTTGCGGGATGTCCCGCTCGAGCTGCGTACGCAGACGCTGCAGTCCGGGAATGATGCGCGCGCTGTCGCGTGCGCGCCGGAGCGAGTAGTAGTTCGGCACCGCGACCCCCTCGTGGAGACCCTCGACGCTGCCACCGCGCGGCGACCCACGCCATAGCCCTTCTGGGTCAGTGGCCGTCGTCTAGCCTGCTCGCGTGGACGAGGTCGTGGTGAGCCACGTCGTGCCCGCCGAGGCCGCCGAACTGACGCCGGACCTGGTCCCGGCCAGCGAGCGCCCGCGGATCGCCCGGCTCCGCCGCGCCGAGGACCGGTGGTCCTCCCTCGCCGCGTGGACTGTCGCGACCCGGATGGTGGCCAGGCGGCTCGGCGTCGAGCCGGGCGACCTGGAGGTCGAGCGGCAGTGCGGGCGGTGCGGATCGACCGAGCACGGCAAGCCGCGGTTCCGCGGGAGCGCCCTGAACCTCTCGCTGAGCCACACGCGCGGGTTGGCGCTGGTGGCGGTCTCGGCCGGCTGTGCCGTCGGCGTCGACGTCGAGCCCGCCGCCGCACCCCGGTGGGAGCCGGGGGAGGACGCCCGCTCCTGGACCATGCGGGAGGCGGTCCTCAAGTGTCACGGCGTCGGGATCGGTGCCCCGTGGGAGCCGCGTCTCCTGGACGGGGTCGAGCTGCGGGAGCTGGCCGTGCCGGCGGCGTACGTCGCGACGCTGGCCGCGCGGACCGACGCGCCGGTCGAGGTGAGGTACGAGCGGATCAGTCTCGGGACCCGACCCTGAACCACAGGCGCAACGGGCCGGCGTCGTCCGGGTCGAGAGGCGTGAGCGGGACGTTGGTGCCGCCGGGGTGGTCGAACAGGCGGACGCCGTCGCCGAGCAGGACCGGCACGATCATCACCAGCACCTCGTCCAGCAGCCCGGCCTCCAGGCACTGGCGGGCGACGTCGGCGCCGAGCACGTTGACGTACTTCCCGGCCGCGCCGGCGCGCGCCAGCGCGACGGCGGTGGGCAGGTCGTCGGTGAACGTGATGTCCGGCGGTGGCTCGCCCTCGGGGGCGCGATGCGTGAGCACGACGCTCGGACCCTGCCACTGCCCGCCGAAGGCCCCCTCGGCGTCCGTGCCGGCGTTCGGGTCGTCGCCACCGTAGGTACGTCGGCCGACCAGCAGAGCCCCGACCTGCTCCATCAGCCGGTCCACCTCCGGATCGCTGTCGGCGTACGGCGTCAGCCACGACATGTCCCCGTCCGGTCCGGCGATGAAGCCGTCCAGCGACATGGAGGCGGAGTAGAGCACCCGGCTCTCGGAGGTCACCGCGGGCGCTCCATGTACAGCTCGGTGAACTCCGCACAGCGTCCCTCGCCGTCGAACCGGACCAGGAAGCAGTTGTCGAACGTCCGGGTGACCGGACCGTCCGGGTGGTCCTGGTAGACCGACGTCCCCGTCGCCACGACGGCGTCGCCCTCGACGGCGTACGGCGTGTGGTGCGCGTCGTACGTGCCCGGCGCGTCGCGCGTGGACGCGCCGTCCTGGTCGCCCTCGCCGAGCCACGAGTCGACCACGGCGTCGCGGCCGACCAGCGGCTCGTCGTACGGGTGGTACCGGTAGGCGATGTCCTCGGCGAACAGCGCCGCGATCTCGTCGCGGTCGTTGGACTTCCATGCCGAGACGTAGTCGTCGAGCCAGGCCTGCGCTTGCGTGCGGTCCATGGCTCCGACCCTAGACACGAGCGCTACTCGAGGGTGGCGGTGGAGATCCGAGACTGCGCAGGGGGTGCTCCTTGGCCAGCGTCACCAGTACCCGGCGCTCGCTGCCGCGGTCGCGGACATCTAGACGGGCAACCTCGGCACCGTGACCTGACGCCTCCTGGCGCGCATGATGCTCAGGTGAGGACCCGTGTCACCGCGTTTGCCAGCGGCGGCGCCACCGTGGCGGTGGCCGCCGTGCTGCTCGGCAGCCAGGTCCTCGGCGGCGGCGCGTCGTCCGGCTCGGGGCTCCAGACGGCCGCCCCCGCTGCGGCGACCTCGGTGGCGGACGACGCCGACGACGCGGACGACGCGGACGACGCGGACGAGGACTGCACCGCCGATGACTGTGGGAACGAGCACTCCCGGGCGATCCACGCGTGGGTGAAGTGCAAGGCCGCGAAGGGCAAGGAGGCCTGCCCCAAGCCGGCCCCGCCCGGGCGGGCGCTCGGTCACGGCAAGCACCCGGGCAAGTCGTCGGACCAGGCCGGCTCCGAGGGGCACGGACACGCTTGGGGTCGTGCTCACGCACCCGGCCAGCTCAAGGCCAAGCACAAGCACAAGCATTCCGACGCCGACGACGACGAGCCGTGATCTCGAGCCGAGGCCCCCGGCTCCACGAAGGAACCGAGGGTCTCGGTAGGCAGCAGGCTATCGCCCCGATCGCCTCGTGCCACGACCGTCGTACGCCTCACGCTTGAAGGCGACCCCCATGATCGAGGTTGGCGAACACGTCTTGCGCCAGCCCCCAGATCCGCTCGTACACCGGCTCGAGGCCCGGTTGGATGGTGAGCGCGGACATCGTCTCCGCCACCGGCACCACTTTCCGGTGCGAGATCTCGTGCTCTGGGGCCCAGGACCCGACCGTTGCGCGGGCGGCCCAGTGCGCCCGCACGAGGACCAGACCCTGTTCGTGTCCTTGGAGACACGTGCTGGTGGTGAAACCCAGGAGGGCGGCGGTCTCGACCTCGCAGCACGCCTCCTCGCGGACCTCGCGCCGCAGCGTGTCCAGCAGGCTCTCCTCGTGCTCGGGCCGGCCGGCCGGGAACTCCCAGCGCGCCCCGTCCGGGGACACCAGGACGACGCCGTCTGCGGCGAGGCAGATGCCCAGGCTGCCGTGGTTCTTGCCGGGTGGCGCCGTGTGCTGCGCTGACCACGTCACCGTCCAGCGCTGGTCGGCGATCTCCACGGTCACGACGGGCTCGTGCGGGCTCCCGGGCACGGAGGCCAGGCTCAGTTCTTGACCCGGACCGACGTCCGGAACCGGGCCGACCGGACGACGCCCTCGCCACGATAGGTCACTCTGACCCGGTGCTCGCCCCGGCCGAAGGCGAGGAAGCGGGTCACGTTCTTGCCGGTCTTGACGGGCGACGTACGCCGCGGCCGCCGGTCGACGCGGATGCGCAGCTCGCCGGGGAGGGCAATCGCGACGCCGGGGGCCGTGGCCACCACGACGACCTTGATGCGGCCGCGCCGGGCGCGAGCCTGCACTCGCAGGACGGCCTGGGTCTCGATCGGGGCGGTGGGTCCGAGATTCTGGGTGGCACCGGTGTAGCCGGTGCTCTGGAGGTCGACGACGACCGAGATCTGTTGGCCGAGGTCCTCGGGCGCGACCGTGCGCGTGGTGAGTGCCGGGTCGTCACCGGTGGGGATGCCGTTGCGCAGCCAGGTGTAGGTGACGGTGGCTCCCGCCGGGGAGAACACGCCCGGCTTCACCGTCAGCGCTCCGCCCACGACGGGATCTCCCGTCAGCCGGAACGGCACCGACACCGTCACCGGCGGCACCTGCGCCGCCTGGATCCGCTCCTGGACCAGGCGGCGTACGTCGGGCAGGCGGTCGTACAGCAGCTTCCCGGGACAGGCCGTGTCGTTGGTGTCGCGATGACCGTCGATGACGGGCAGGACCGCCACCTGGGCGCGGGCGTACTTGTCGCTGCCCTCGGAGACGACCGCGGCGGTCCCGGCCGGATCCCGGCCGTACATCGACAGCTTCCAAGCGGCCAGGTTCACCACGGCCGTCAGCGTCTCGATGCTCGGGGCGACCGAGTCGTAGTTGCCGATGACGGCGATCCCCGTCGACGTCGCGTTGAAGCCGAGCGTGTGCGCGCCACGGACCGGCTTGGCCGGCCCACCGGCGCGGCCGACCCAGGCGCGCCCGAACCGGTCGACCAGGAAGTTGTAGGCGATGTCGGACCAGCCGAGGGAAGCGGTGTGGTAGCGGTAGATCCCCCGCAGCAGCGCGGGTACGTCGTCCTCGGTGTAGTCGTTGCTGTTGGCCGTGTGGTGGACGTGCACCTGCTCGATGGTGGGGTTGTAGCGGGGTCCGCCGTTGCGCCACGACTCGTCGGCTCCCCACACCGCGCGGCCCGACATCGCCGGTCGCGCCACGAGGACGTTGCCGGCGTCCGCGCGGGCGACCAGACCGCCGGCCAGGAGCGCGTCGGCGTCACGGGGGCGGGGGTGGAGCAGCACCAGGGTGAGCCCGTCGGGCCGGTGCCCCTCCGCCTTGACTCGGATGCCGTTGGCAGGGCCGATCCACACCAGCTGGGTGCCCGACCGGCCGCGCCACTCCGAGTCCTCCTCGTCGGGCAGGTCGTGCATGAGCGGGACGAGCCGCCACGCCGACCACGTGCCGGACCGGCGCGAGCTCACGAAGACTCGTGGCTCCTCGGCGTCCCGTGGCCAGACGAACCCGACCATGGAATGGGTGGTCGTGGGCAACTTCGCCGAGCGCCACCGGTTGCTGCCCACGTGGGGGAGCAGGTCGTCGCCGAGCGCGACCTCGAGCGCGGCGACGTCGGAGTCGCCGTCGGCACTGAGCTGCAGCTGCGGCAGCCCGGCGAACTGCCCACCCGACGGATGGTCGCCGGACAGCAGGCCGGTGCGGGACGCCACCGCCAGGCCGCCGACCCCGACGCCTCCCGCTGCCATGGCCCTGAGCAGCGCGCGGCGACGGGTCGGCTGGTGGGGCATCGCTCCAGAGTGGAACACTCGTCGGCGTCTGCGGGGACGACATGCCGGGTGGCCACGGGTCGATCACTCTTCTCGTTCACCTGGACAGGTGGCACCGGCTCGGCGGAGCTCCTGACATGACGCGGTCCGCGCTGATGGTCGCGATCGCAGACAATCGAGCGATCTGGAGCTCTCGGTCCGGTCCGCCAGCTCGCGATCCCGCTGGACCGCCCGTTCGATCCTGGGCTCGTCGCTGCGCCGTGGGGAGCTGTGACAACGAGCATGTCGACCGCGGCGCTGGCCATGGTCAACGCCGCTCGGCGCCCAGCGCATGATGTGCCGACAGCGACGGGGCGACCGATGACCATGGGCGGGCGGTCTCCAGTTGCCCGGCGAGCCGGAACAGGGTGGCCTCGTCACCGTAGCGGCCAAGGAAGTGGACGCCGATCGGGAGGCCGTCGGCATTCCACCACAAGGGCACTGACATCGCGGGGTTGCCGGTGATGTTCGCGACCACGCCCGCGTATGCCACCGTGCGGCCGCCGTTCTCCAGCGCCCGGAAAGGCTCTTCGGTCGTGGAGGTGATCTCGCCCAGCTTCGCCGGCGGAGTCGACAGGGTGGGGGTGAGCCAGACGTCGATGCCGCTGAGGAAGCCTGCGACGACCCGAGCGAACCGTTGTGTCTCCTCGATCGCCCGGAGGTAGTCCGCGCCTGACACCTGACGCCCTGCCTCCCAGTAGGCGCGCGTCAATGGCTCTAGTTGGTCCTCGGCAGGGGTCCGGCCGAGGCGCCGGATCCAGTAGTCCACTATCCAGGCGGTGGTGGCGTTGAAGACCGTCCCGATGGCACTGCCGACCTCGGGGGTCAGTCCGGGCAGATCTGCCTCGACACAGGTGTGGCCCAGCTCGGTGCAGAGGCGGACGGCGTCCTCGAGCGCTGCGACGCAGTCGTGATGACCGACGCTGCCGTCGGCGGTCTGGGAGGAGAAGCCGATCCGCAGCCGGCCCGGATCGGCCCCGACCTCGTGGGCGAACAGCCGGACGGGATGTGGAGCCGGATAGGGATCGCCGACCGCAGGCCCGCTGGTGGCGTCGAGGAGGGTGGCGCTGTCGCGCACGCTGAGCGTCAGAGCATGCTCGCACCCCCAGCCGTTGACGATGTCGCCGTATTCGGGGCCGACCGGATTGCGGGCGCGCGTCGGTTTGAGACCGAAGACCCCGCAGGCGGAGGCCGGATAACGGATGGATCCGCCCAGGTCGCTGCCGTGCGCCACGGGCACCATCCGGCTGGCGACCGCCGCGGCTGAGCCGCCGCTGGAGCCGCTGGTGGAACGGCCGAGATCCCAGGGGTTGCATGCCGCGCCGTAGAGCTCGGATTCGCAGGTCGGCATCATGCCGAACTCTGGGGTGTTGGTCTTGCCGAGGATGACCAGGCCGGCGGCGCGCTGCCGGCGGACAAGCTCACTGTCGGATCCGGACACGAATCCCTGCAGGAACCGCGACCCCTCGTTGAAGCCGAGGCCGTCGACCTCGGTGATGAGGTCCTTGACCAGGAACGGCACCCCCGCGAACGGCGCATCGGCGGATACTGTCGCCGCCTCGGCGAGAGCGCGTTCGTAGGACGTGTGGACAACCGCGTTCAGAGCCGGGTTGACCTGCTCGATCCGCTCCATAGCCCACTCGGTCAGCTCGACGGCGGTCACCTGGCCCGATCGGACCAGCTCGGCTTGGGCGACGGCGTCCAGTTCGGTGATCTCGTGCGCGCTCATCGGGTCATCTGCGCAGGCCGCACGATCGCGCCGGCGACGTCGCCGAGCGGCTCGATAATCGGCGAGGGGAGTCCGGCGTCCGCGACGGCCGAGTGGAAGGCCAGGCTCGTGCTGAACTCCTCGAACACAGCACGGCTGGGGCAGGCGTCGAGCACGGTGATCCCATGCTCGGCGACCACGACGATGTGCAGGTCCACGTTCTCCGCGGGGATTGCGGACAGCAGCCGATCGTGTCCCCGGGTGAGGTCCGCGGGGTTTCCAGCGAAGTGGTAGGCGGTCAGGTACATGGTGCGGCTCCTTCGTTCGTCGATCGGTCCGAGCGGGACACCGTGGGGGCGCGAGTTCGGGTCTCGCGGCCTGCGAGGTCGGACCTCGCGCCATCGCTGTGAGTCGACCGACTCACTCACGACAAACCCCTAGTAGGAGGCAGACCATGACCACCACGGGCACGATCGACCTGGAACAGGCAGCGGAGGAAGAGATGGGTCGGCTGGTGTCGGACCTGGCCAGCGGACTGGAGATCATGCTGTTCTCGCTCGGCACCCGCAGCGGTCTCTGGTCAGCCCTGGCCGGCGCCGGACCACTCACCAGCGATGAGGTGGCGGCGTCGGTCGCCGTGGATCGGGCGCTGGTCCGGGAATGGCTGCGCTCCCAGGCGGCCGGCGGCTACCTGGAGTACGACGCGGAGAACGACACGTTCCACCTTCCGGAGGCCGGTGCGTCGGTCTTCGTCAACGGACCCGGCGGCCCCCTGGTCGAGGCGTGCTTGGAGATGGTGCGGTCGATGGCCAGCTGCTATGAGGACTTCAGTGCGGCCTTCAGCAGCGGGCAGGGCTTCGGTTGGCACCAGCGCAGCCACCAGCACTGGCACGGCACAGACGGGGTGACGCGGGTCGCCCTGCCGGCCGAGCTGGTGGCAGCGGCGATCGAGCAGCTCGTCGGCGTACCGGAGGCGCTCGACGCCGGCGGATCCGTGCTGGACGTCGGCTGCGGCTACGGCACGCCGACCCTGACCATCGCCCAGCTGCACCCGCATGCGCAGGTCCTCGGCGTCGACTACCACGACGCCTCGATCATGGCGGCTCGCGACGCTGCCGCCCAAGCCGGAACGGCCGGGGTGCGCTTCGAAGTCGCGCCGGCGCATGCGCTGCCCGGTGACGGATACGCCCTCGTGACGTTCTTCGACTCGCTCCACGACATCGGCGACCCACGCGGGGCGCTGGTCAGCGCCCGCGAGGTGCTCTCCCGCGAAGGAGCCGTGCTCCTCGTCGAGCCCTTGGGCGCCGACAGAGTCGCCGACAACTTCAACCCGAGCGGCCGGATGTTCTACGCGATCTCCACCCTCGCGTGCACTCCGAACGCCGTCTCCCAACGCACCGCAACCTCTTCGGAGCCACTGGGCGCCCAGGCAGGCGAGCCTGCACTGCGGAAGGTCGCGGCCGATGCCGGATTCACCCGGGTACGTCGGATCGACGTACCGGCACGGCTGAACCTGGTCTTGGAGCTGCGACCCTGACCGTGGATCATGACGTCCATGGCTCGCCGTGGGTGGCTGGTCGGCCGCGAGCAGGCCCGCACCGTGCTCGCGGATGCCCTCGAGGCCGCTCGGGCGGGGACAGGCAGCCTGGTCCTGCTCAGCGGCGAGCCGGGCATCGGCAAGTCCGCGTTGCTGTCGTGGCTGACCGAGCGGGCGGCAGGTGAGTTCCGGATGTTGCGCGGGTTCTGTTGGGAGAGTGCCGTCGCGCCGCCGTACTGGCCGTGGACCCAGGTCCTCCGCGCATCCGGAATCTCCGAGGCAGATCTCGGCGAGGCGGCGCTGTTGCTGGCACCCGTCGACGCAGGCGAGCCGGTCGGAACGGGGGATCGGCTCGCAGCGGCGGACGCGCAGTTCCGGCTCCTCGATGCGGTGACGCGCGGCTTGCAGACTCTTGCGTCCCGTGGGCCGGTCGTGGTCGCGATCGACGATTTGCATTGGGCGGACGACGCTTCCTTGGAGCTGCTGTCGTTCGCGGCCCGTGCGACTGCCGCCGACCCGGTGCTCCTGGTGGGTGCTCACCGCGACGTCGAGGCCCCTCCCCGGCTGCGTTCCCTGGCCGCTGATGGTCGCGATGTTCCACTGGCCGGTCTGAGCAGTGAGGAGGTGACTGCGCTGGTGGAGGCGATGCCTGGCCCGCGGTTGACGCCTGCCTTGACGAAGGAACTCTGGGAGCGCAGTGGCGGGAACCCGTTCTTCATCCAGGAGCTCGCACGACTCGTGCAGGCCGAAGGAGTCGACCGTCCGCCCAGCCATCTGCCGGCTGGTGTCGTCGAGGCGGTGCGCCAGCGGCTGGCTCGACTCCCGACCGATTCAGTGCGCCTGCTGGACTGGGCTGCAGTCGCCGGACGTGAGATCGACGTGCCACTCCTGGTAGCCGCGGGCGCCGTGACCGACGAGGTGACCGCGCATGACCTGCTGGTGCTCGCACGTCAAGTAGGCGTCGTCGGCGCAGAGGATTCCCCGCGCATCGCCCACGACCTCTACCGGCAGGCGATCGTCGAGGCCCAGCCGGCGGTGCTCAACGAGAGGATCAATCTCGAGGTCGGCAGGGCACTACAGTCACGCGGCGGGCCGGGGGAGGCGGCCCGGATCGCCTCGCACCTGCTGAGAGCCGGCGCCGCGGTGAAGGACGAGGCGGTCGACTGGTCATTGCGTGCGGCGCACGCGGCGACGACTCGACTCGGACACGTGGACGCCTGCAGGCACTACCAGCGGGCCATGGAACTCACCGACCCGACCGACCCGAGGCGACTACGGATCCTCCTCGATCTCTCGGCCGCGTTGGCACGCACCGAGGGGGCCGAGTCGGCGCGACTGCATTACCGCGAGGCCGCAGAGCTCAGTCGGCAGCACCGGGATGCCGAGCGGCTTGCCGAGGTCGCCCTCGGTGTGCAGGCGCTGGGCCAGCGAACCCAGGCCCAGTATGCGGAGGCCCTCGACCTGCTGCGGGAAGCCGGCACCTTGCTGGAGGTCCAGCGCAGTGCGTTGACCTTGCGTTCCCGGGTCTCGGCCGCGACCGCGGTGTGCCTGCGACACAGCAGATACGGCGGTGCCGATCCCGCGGTCCGCGCGGCCGCCGACCGGGCGGTGGAGCTAGCCGAGGAATCCGGTGACCACGCTGCAAGGGCCGCCGCACGACTGGCCCTGCATGACGCCATCTGGACACCAGGCGGAGCCACCGAACGGCTCGCCGTTGCCGAGGAAATGCTGAGCGCAGCAGGGCAAGCACGGTCAGCCGACCTGATCGCCCAGGCGCACCTGCTCCGCGCGACCGCGCTGCTCGAGCTCGGTGATCCTGCCGGCCGCGACGAGCTGCTCGGATACGTCCAGCTTGCTGATGGGCTCGGACACGCCCATGGGCGGTGGGGCGCGCTGTCCCGCCAGGCCACCTACGCCCAGATCGCCGGTCGCGCGCAGGAGGCCGCAGCCTTGGGCGAGCAGGCGTTGGAGCTCGGGCGGTCGATCGGCGAACCGGATGCCTTGGGTGTCTTCTTGACCCACCGGTATGCGCTCGTAGCCCTCGGAGTCACTGAGCCTCCGGGGACCTTGGACGACGGCGACCCGATGTGGCCGTTGCGCCCACTGGTCTCGGCCTGGCCTCACGCCGCGCGCGGGGACCGGACCACTGCAGCCTCAGTGCTCGGAGACTTCAGCGTGCTCGACATCGCGGTATCGACCAGTCTCGAAGCTCCGGCAGCCGCAGCGGTGGTCTTCGCCGCCGCGGGCACTGACGAGCAGCGACGTTGGGTCTACGACCTGCTGCAGCCGTTCGCCGGAACCCATGTCGTGGTCGGCGGCTGCGCCTCTTACCACGCTGCGGTCGACCACCACCTCGGCCTGCTGGCCGCGTCGCTCGGCGACCGAACCTCCGCCGAGTCCCACCTGCGCGCGGCGCTGGACATGCATCAGCGGCTAGGAGCCGCCGGATGGGCTCGATTGACCGGACAGGCCCTCGAGGCGCTGACATCGGATGCCGAGAACGAGTTCCGGCGAGTCCACGACGGATGGATGCTGGCGTATGGCGGCCAGCACATCCACATGCCGGACGCGAAGGGCCTGCAGGACCTCTGGACGATCGTTGGTGCCAAGGGCGCCGAGGTGCACGTCCTGACTCTCCTCGGGGTCGCTGAGCAACACCTCCCCAAGGGCGCCGATCCCGTCCTCGACGAACGGGCCAAGGCCGAATACAAGGCCCACATCGCCCGCCTCGATCGCGCGATCGACGATGCGGAGGAGGACGGCGATCTCACCGGCGCCGACGGACTGCGCGCCGAACGCAGCACCATCATCCGCGAGCTCGCCACTGCGACCGGCTTGGGTGGCCGAGACCGCCGGCTCGGCGCGGAGACCGAGCGGGCCCGCAAGACGGTGAGCGCGCGGGTCCGGGACAGTCTCAACCGGCTCGAGCGTCTCCATCCGGTTCTGGCCGCCCACCTGCGAACATCGATCCGGATGGGCACCGCATGCGCATATCACCCACCAGACCCGGTGCCCTGGCGATTGTCGTGACCGACTCGCAGTTCTCAGACGAGCCGTCCACCCGAGCTCAATGTCGTCTCGAGAGGGTGCCTCCATGATCATCGTGGAGCGCACTCGATGGGAGCTTCGCAGGGCGCGCTGTCGGGTCGTCGCCAGAAGTGCTGGAGCCGAGTCAGTCTGAAGGTCGCACGTTCTGGTTGTGGCAGAAGATGTTCTCCGGGTCGTAGCGGTCCTTGATCGCGACCAGTCGGCGGTACTTCTCCTCGCCGAACGTGCTCTTCACCCGGTCGTTGTCGACCTCGGTGAAGAAGTTGAGCGGCATTCCCTCCGTCGTCCAGGGGCGCAGCGCCGCTCCGGTGTCCTTGACCCAGGCTCGATGGATCGCGTCCTCATCGTCGGTCCAGATGCCGTAGCAGTGGTAGAACCAGGGCGCCGATCGACCGCCGATCGGGGTGGCGTCCTCTGGTACGTCGTTCACCGCGCCGCCGTTACGGGCCAAGATCAGCACGCTGAACGGTGAGGTGGCGGAGTTGGCACGCGCGACGAGTGCATCGATGGTGTCGTCGGTCAGCACGGAGAGCAGGTCGGAGTGCCAGTAGTTGCGACGTCCCGGCGGGTTGCCCGGATCCGTCAATGCCTGCAATTGGGAGTAGGGAATCGGCCCGACCATGTCAACGATCGGTGTCCCAAACTCGCGGAGTGGCGCGATGGCGGCAGGCCCCTCGCCGACGTCGCCGAACCAGGCCACGAAGACATTCACCACGGGTTTGCCGTGGAAGTCCTCCGGGACGAAGGGCGCTGGTGGCGCACTCATGAAGACGCACCCTCCGGCGAACTCGCGCGGCGCTCGGGCGGCGAAGTCCCGGAAGTGGGCGACCAGTTCCGGTGCCCGCTCGCGCGGGTACAGGAGGATGCCGCCGTAGATGGTCGGGCCGACCGGGTGCAGCCTCAGTTCGAACTCGGTGACCACGCCGAAGTTGCCTCCGCCGCCTCGTAGGCCCCAGAACAACTCGGCGTTCTCGGTCTCACTCGCGGTGACCACGCGTCCATCAGCGGTGACCACCCGGGCAGAGATGAGGTTGTCGCAAGCCAGGCCGTGCTTCCGCTCCAGCCAGCCGCTGCCACTTCCCAGCACGAACCCGGCTACGCCAGTGGTCGTCATGCGACCGCCGGTGGTGGCCAGGCCGTGAGCCTGGGTGGCAGCGTCCAGTTCCCCCCACGTGACGCCTGGGCCGACGCGGACGGTCCGCGCGATCGGGTCGACGTCGATCTTCCTCATCGGGCGGAGGTCGAGGAGGAGACCGTCATCGATCGTGGAGTAGCCGGCAACAGAGTGGCCGCCCGCCCGGATCGCTAGCGGCATTCGCGCGGATTGGACGAAGAGAAGGGCGGCGACAACATCTCCGTCGCAGGTGGCCCTGGCGATCGCACGTGGACGGCGGTCGAACATGGCGTTGAAGACGACCCGGGCTTCGTCGTACCGCTCACCGCTGGCGGCGGTCAGGATCTCACCGGCGAAGCTGGCGCGCAACGCGGCGATGTCGATGGTGGAGCTGGTCTCGGTCATGGCATCGATGCTGGACTTGGTTCGGCGCCGCTACAGTGCTGCACGTCACAGGTAGCCCAGGGTATCTCGTGCGGCAGCTTCGAGGGCGGCTCGGTCATGCACGTAGAAGTGGCCGTTGCGCTGGCTGATCGCTCCGGAGGCGACCAGCGGGGCCAGAGCCCGATTGACGTTCTCGCGGGAGGCGGCCACCTGTGCCGCGAGTTCTGCCTGAGACAGCGATGGCGCCAGGCGCAGGCCGTTCGCGGTGTCCTCGCTGTGCTCGTCGGCCAAGGAAAGCAGCAGGCTTGCTACCCGGTGGCCGATGTCGTCGAACGCCGTCTGGGTGAATGAGTTGGCGGCGAGCACCGCGGTAAGGCTGAGCTGCTCCAGCATTCGCTGCATCGCGGCCGGGTGGCGCGCGAGGAAGGTCAACAGCGGAGCCCGGCGAATCATGAGGCAGTCGGCTCTCGTCATGGCGGTCAAACCGAACCAGCGAACGCCAGCCGGGTGGAAGAGCCCGACCTCGCCGGTCACCCCCGCCGTCGTGAGCACCTGCACGATCAGCTCGCGACCGTCGGGGCTGGCCCGATGAGCCTTCAGCTGACCTTCTGCGAGGACGACGAGCGCGTCGGCCCGGTCGCCCTCATGCCACACCGACTGACCGCGGTCAAAGCTTCGGAGGCTGAGGTCCGGCCGCAACTCATCGACGTCAGGGACCGACAGGTCACCGAAGATCGACGTCTGGAGCAAGATCCCCGCCGGGTCCATGGACGCAGGATAGGCTCCGGAATACCACCGAAGTCGAGGGTCCTGGCGCACGCGCCGATGACTCGACTGCGCGTTCGACGGCTGAGCGGATCTCCGAAGCCGGCCCCACAGCCATGGGCGCGCCGGTGGCGAAGACGCTCGAGCCCGTCCGACGGTCGCCGACGACCGACTCGGCCCGTCCCTGCCGAAGCAGAAACGGGCCGACTTGCGGACTCGTGCGGACTACTGCGACGCGGTTCAGACAAAAGCCCAGGTCAGCGGCCTAGAGCGGCCTAGATGTCGTAGTAGAGCTCGAACTGACCCCGCGTAAGCCCTCGTCGTCGACTGTTGTCGAGAAATGCCTCTGACCTGCGCAAACATCGTTGGTCGTCTACGGTTGTAGACCATCGTTTCGATCAGGTTGCGGACTTTCTGCGGACCGATGCCTAGGTACCTGCGGCTGTCGGTCGGAGGACGCTGCTGCTTGAGTGAGCCGCGAGTGACCGTCCCTCCACGAACGTCGGCCGCGTCAACGTGGCATGACCGGACGGCCGCCAGCAGTCAACCGGAGTCATGCCGAGTCGACCTTCAGCATCAGACGATGATGTTCACGAACACGATGACAAGGACGAACAACATGAGGATCAGGAGGAACAGCGTCGCCGCTCACCGCTGGTCGACCCCAATGTGGCCGCGGCGTGACATCCTCACCCCTGCTTGACGGCCCCCGACCAGCGCGGTCAAAAAGCGAGCAGGCCGAGGCAGACAACGATGGGCGCGGGAGCGCGCAAACCAGCGACTTACTCTCACACAGGGTCTAAACTACATAATCAACCGTCGCGTTATCTAGTTTAGACCCGTCTGTGAGGGCTTCTGGTGCACTCCTTCGTCGACCTTGATCGAGTCCTCGGCGCTGTGCCAGCGCCCTTGGTGATGACGTTGCGCGACATCGACCGCGGCCAAGGCAGCGAGGGTCTGTACCTCAATCAGGTGCCCGACCTGCTCACCGAGCTGGCGAACCGGGCCCGGGTCGCGAGCATCACTGCGTCGTCTGCCCTCGAGGGCGTCGTGGTCAAGAACCGCAGCCGTGCGGCCGCCATTATCGCCAACAAGCCCATTGAGCTGCGAACCCGCAGCGAACAAGAACTCGCCGGCTACCGTGCTGCCCTCGACTACCTGTTCGCCGAGGACTGGCGTCCCCTGAACATCGGCCTGCTTCTTCATCTGCACCGGCTGCTGTTCGCGGAGACCAAGGCCGCCGGTGGGACCTTCAAGGAGAGCGACAACCTCGTCGTCGACCGGTCTCCCGACGGGGTCCAGACCGTCCGATTCAAGCCTGTCCCTGCCGCTCGCACCGAGTACTACGCCGCGGACCTCATCGACCGCTACGCCGATGCCGTCAAGGCGAACCAACACCACCCGGTGCTTCTCGTTGGGCTGTTCGTCCTCGATGTGCTTGTCATCCATCCGTTCGACGACGGCAACGGTCGTGTGGCACGCGCGCTGACGAACGCCCTTCTTGCTGAGGCCGGCTACGGGGTCGGTCGCTACGTGTCCCTCGAGCAACTCATCGCCGAATCTGCCGACGACTACTACCAGGCGTTGCTCGACTCAACTCACGACTGGAACGACCACGCCAACGACCCGTGGCCCTGGCTGAAGTACTTCAGCCAGCTCCTTGCTCGCGGTTACGCCCGGTTCTCTGAGGGCGTCGCCGCAGACAGGTCCGGAGGCACGAAAGCCGAACGCGTCCGTGAACAGGTCTTGAGGCATGGCGCACCGGTCTTTGCGATCTCCGATGTCAGAGCCGCGCTACCCGGAATCAGCGATCCGACCATCCGACTCGTCCTCAATGAACTGAAGGACGAAGGACTCCTCAAGCCGCAGGGCACAGGACGCTCCGCCGTGTGGTTGCGTATCACCTCGTAAGCCACTCGATGCACGTCCTCTGTGGACCATGGCCCGGCGAGCGTAGCCGCGTTCCGCGTATGGGCATGATCCGACGGCCGCTCTGCGGCTATAGCAGACGTCTCGCGCACCCAGTCGTTTGAGCGTTCGACCGCCCGCCGGCCATGACTCCGTGACGAGCGCCGCCCCGATGAGCACAACCAAGAACGACGGCCACCAACCGAGTCGGCCCGCCTCTGCCGAGACAGCAGCGGGCCGACCTGCGGACTTTTGCGGACTACGGCTACGCAGCCCGGACAAGACCCCAGGTCAGAGGCCTAGAAGGGCCTAAATGTCGTAGTAGAGCTCGAACTCGTGCGGGTGAGGCCGCAGGGCGATCGGCTGGATCTCGTTGACCCGCTTGTAGTCGATCCAGGTCTCGATCAGGTCGGAGGTGAACACGCCGCCCTCGAGGAGGTAGTCGTGGTCGGCTTCGAGGGTGTCCATCACCGCGCCGAGCGAGGCGGGCACTGTCGGGATGTCGGCGTGCTCGTCCGGCGGGAGCTCGTACAGGTCCTTGTCGACGGGCTCGTGCGGCTCGATCTTGTTCTTGATGCCGTCGAGGCCGGCCAGCAGCATCGCGGAGAACGCGAGGTAGGGGTTGGCCGACGGGTCCGGGCAGCGGAACTCGATGCGCTTGGCCTTCGGGTTCGAGCCGGTGATCGGGATGCGCACGCACGCCGACCGGTTGCGCTGGCTGTAGACCAGGTTGACCGGCGCCTCGAAGCCCGGCACCAGGCGGTGGTAGGAGTTCACGGTCGGGTTGGTGAAGGCGAGCAGCGACGGGGCGTGCTCGAGGATGCCGCCGATGTAGTAGCGGGCCATGTCCGAGAGCCCGGCGTACCCCGTCTCGTCGTAGAACAGCGGCTCGTCACCGTTCCAGATCGACTGGTGGCAGTGCATGCCCGAGCCGTTGTCGCCGAAGATCGGCTTCGGCATGAACGTCGCGGTCTTGTCGTTGCGCCAGGCGACGTTCTTGACGATGTACTTGAACTTCATCACGTCGTCGGCGGCCTTGAGCAGCTCGTCGAAGCGATAGTTGATCTCCGCCTGGCCCGCGGTGCCGACCTCGTGGTGGGCCCGCTCGACGGTGAGCCCGGACGCCTCGAGCTCCTTGACCATCTCGTCGCGGAGCTCGCCGAAGTGGTCGTACGGCGCGACGGGGAAGTAGCCGCCCTTGTAGCGCACCTTGTACCCGCGGTTGTTCTCCTCGGAGCCGGTGTTCCAGGCGCCGGCCTCGGAGTCGATGTGGTAGTACCCGGCGTTCACCTTGGTCTCGAAGCGCACCGAGTCGAAGACGTAGAACTCGGCCTCGGGGGCGAAGTACGCCTTGTCGCCGATGCCAGTCGAGGAGAGATACGCCTGGGCCTTCCGCGCGATGTTGCGCGGGTCGCGGGAGTAGGCCTCCCCGGTGAGCGGGTCGTGGATGAAGAAGTTGACGACGAGGGTCTTCGCCGTGCGGAACGGGTCGAGGTAGGCCGTCGTCGGGTCCGGGAACAGCGACATGTCGGACTCGTGGATGGCCTGGAAGCCCCGGATCGAGGACCCGTCGAAGTTGAGGCCGTCGTCGAACGTCTCCTGCCCGAACGAGGAGACCGGCACCGTGAAGTGCTGCATGATGCCGGGCAGGTCGCAGAACCGGACGTCGATCATCTCGACCCCCTCGTCCTTGACGTACTTCAGCAGGTCGTCGCTGTTCGCGAACATCTGTCCTCCTTGGCCGCCGGGGTTCGGACGACCGGCCGGAAATGGGTCGGGCGGGATGGCTTGTCTGAAACGTAGGAAGGGGCAGTTTCCCGTCAGTGTCCCTCGTGTTTCACCCATGTAACAGATCTGCCCGACTCATGTGCCCGACTGATGTACCCGACTGATCTGGCCGCCAGATGTGCACGGCTCCTGCCTAGGCTGAGCGGGTGACCGAGCAACCCGCGTCCGATCACGGTCCCGAGCTCGGCTTCGGTACGGCGTCCTGGCCGCGTCGCATCCTGGCGCTGTTCGTCGACTGGGCGGCCTCCACGCTCGTGGTGATCGCGGCGATGGGCCTCGACGGGTGGAGCGAGAGCCGCCTGTCGGGCTGGTGGACCCTGCTGGTGTTCGTCGGCGAGTCCACGCTCTTCACGGCCCTGGTGGGCGGCTCTTTCGGCAAGCTCGCGACCGGGCTGCGGGTCGCCAAGGTCGACGGGAGCGGCCGCCCGCCCGACCTGCTGCGCTCCCTTCTGCGGGCGGTGCTCATCTGCCTGGTGGTGCCGCCGGTGATCTACCGGCCCGACGGCCGCGGCCTGCACGACCTGGCCGTGGGGACGGCGACCGTGCCCGTTCGCAGGTCCGCGTCACCGACCGCGGGTTAGGCTTCACCGACCTGGCCGACGACCACAGGGGTCCCCCATGCGCACCACACGTCCCTCGATCCAGCGTCTGACCGGCGGGCTCGCCGTCCTGGCGCTCGGCGTCACCCTCACGGCGTGCGGCGGCTCCGGCGACTCCGACTCCGTCGACGATCCGGCTCGCGCCAGTTCCAGCAGCAGCACGTCGACGGATCCGTCCGAGTCGACCGCGACCGACGAGGCGTCGCCCATCGACGACGGCGGTGAGGTGGCCACCGCGGACTTCGTGAGCCGGATCCAGCACGGCATCGAGAACACCAAGTACGCCCACATCGTCTTCTCGATGAAGGCGGGCGCCGGAGGCATGGAGGGCCAGGGCGACACCGACTACACCGTCACCCCCGCCAACATGAAGATGACGATGACCGTCGGCGGCCAGGACATGAACCTCCTGCTGGTCGACAGTGTCATGTACATCGAGTCGCCGCAGGCGCCCGGCAAGTTCCTCAAGTACGACCTCACCGACCCGAGCAACCCGCTCGGCTCCCAGTTCACCGACCAGCTCGACCCGGCTGCCTCGATGGCCAAGTTCGCGCAGGCCGTCTCGTCGGTGACGTCGATCGGCGAGGAGGACGTCGACGGGCAGGGCGCCGACCACTACGTGATGACGATCGACACCAGTCAACTGGGGACGGCCTCCCCGGCGGCGGGCATGCCCGCCGAGCTGAAGGCCGACGTCTGGCTCGACGGCGACGACCGGATGGTCAAGAGCAGCATCGAGCTCGGTCAGGGGACGACGTACGACGCCACCCTGAGCGACTTCGACAAGCCCGTCGACATCTCGGCCCCGTCCGCCGACAAGATCTTGACCCTCCCGGGCGGCTGACCCGATCTACCCACCCGCCCGGCGCCGGCCCGATGCTCGTCTGGTTCGTCCACGCACGGCAGCCTGGGTGGTTTGACCCATGCCGCCGACGGAGCAGATGCGCAGTTCGCCCGACGCGGAGAGCACGAGCACGTTCCTAGCGTGGCGTCATGACCACCCAACACATCGAGACCCTCATCATCGGCGCCGGCCAGGCCGGCCTTTCGACCGGCTTCCACCTCCAGCGGCTGGGCCGGCCCTTCCTCATCGTCGACGGCCACGAGCGCCTCGGTGACAACTGGCGACACCAGTGGGACACCCTGAAGCTCTACAGCCCCGCCAAGTACGACGGCCTCCCCGGCCTCGCGTTCCCGGCGCCGCCGTGGTCCTTTCCCGGCAAGGAGCAGGTCGCCGACTACCTCGAGAGCTACGCGCTGCGCGCGGACCTGCCGGTCCGCATGAGCACGCGCGTGCACCGTCTCGAGGCCAGGTCCGGCGGTGGTTTCACGGCGAGCCTGGGGGAGGACACCATCACCTGCGACAACGTCGTGGTGGCTACCGGCACGTTCGGGCGTACCCCGAACGTTCCAGACTTCGCGGCCGGACTCGACCCGTCGATCCGTCAGCTGCACTCCAGCGAGTACCGGCGGCCCGCCCAGCTCGCTCCCGGCCCGGTCCTCGTCGTCGGCGCGTCCCACTCGGGCTGCGACATCGCCTACGAGGCGGCCGAGCATCGGCCAACCATGCTCGTCGGCCCGGATCGCGGCCAGATCCCGCTGCGATGGGACTCCCGCGCCTTCCGCTACGTCTTCCCCGTCATCGCCTTCCTCTGGCGACACGTCCTTACGCGGCATACGCCCATCGGCCGCAAGGAGCTGCCGGAGGTGCGCCACCACGGCGGCCCCATGGTCCGGATCAAACGAGACGACCTCCGACGACGTGGCGTCGAGCGGGTGCTCTCTCGCGTCACCGGTGTCAGCGACGGTCGACCCGTCCTCGACGACGGCCGTGTGGTCGACGCAGGCACGGTCGTCTGGTCCACCGGGTTCCGCCAGGTCTTCGACTGGATCGACCTGCCGATCTTCATGGACGACGGCTACCCCCGCGAGTACCGCGGCGTAGTGGACTCGGTCCCGGGGCTGTTCTTCTGCGGGCTGGCCTTCCAGTTCGCGTTCAGCTCGATGGTCCTCCTCGGCGTCGGCCGGGACGCCGAGTACGTCGCCGGCAAGATCGACACGCGCAGCACCGCCACCACGCGCGCCCCAGCAGCTGTCTGAGGGGAGACGGCTCGCCGTCGCCGTCGGTATCCTCCACGGAAGGGTGGTGCGCGATGGGCGTGGTCGACGACCTGGCTCGGGCCCGGGAGGCCTACGAGCGACGCGAGTGGGTGACGGCGTACGAACGCCTGGCCGGCGTCGCTGACGACGACCTGGCGGCCGAGGACTTCGAGCGGCTTGCGGTCGCCGCCCTCCTCCTCCGCCGGGTCAACGACTGCGTGCAGGCGTGGCAGCGGGCCTACCAGGCGCACCTCGAGAGCGGCGACGCGACCGCCGCCGTGCGGTGTGCCTTCGAGCTGACGATGGTCCTGCTGCAGAACGGGGAGGCAGCCGTGGCAAGCGGGTGGCTGGGCCGCTGCCAACGGCTCCTGTCCGACGTGGCGGGTGACGTGGTCGAACGCGGGTACGTGCTCACGATCGTGGCGCTCCAGCACGTGTTCGGTGGCCGGTTCGAGACTGCCCTTCCGTTGGCCGTCGAGGTCACCGACTACGGCCGCCGGTTCGGCGATCCCGATCTGGTCGCGATGGGTCTGAACATGCAGGGGCGGATGCTGATGTACGCCGGGCGCGTCCCCCAAGGCCTGGCACTGCTCGACGAGGCGATGGTCGGGGTCTCCATGGGAGACGTGTCCCCGATCTTCGCGGGGGAGATCTACTGCTCCTTGATCGAGGCCTGTCAGGAAGTCTCGGACTACGCGCGGGCAGCGCAGTGGACCTCGGTGCTGACTGCCTGGATCGACGCCCAGCCCGGTCTGGTGGCCTTCACCGGCCAGTGCGCGGTGCATCGGGGCCAGATCATGCGGATTCGTGGCGCCTTTCCCACGGCGGTCGACGAGTTCGAGCGGGCCACGGAGCGGTACGCCGCCGCCGGCACGCCTGCTCCGGCCGGCCTGGCCATGGCGGAGTGCGGCGAGGTGCACCGGCTCCTGGGGAACCTGCCGGCCGCCGAGGCGGCGTACGAACGTGCCGTCGGCTTCGGCTACGAGGCGCAGCCCGGTCTCGCCCTGCTGTGGCTCGCGCTCGGCCGGACGACGGCTGCGCTGGGGGCGGTGCACCGCTTGCTCGCGGAGGAGCGTGGCCCGGTTCAGCGATCCCAGCTGCTGGCCGGAGCCGTCGAGGTCCTGCTCGCCGGCGGTGAGGTCGACGAGGCGACTGCGGCGGCCGCGGAGCTTGCCGGGTTCGCCGACGCCTTCGGGTGCGCTGGCCTGTCCGCAACGGCCGGGCACGCCCAGGGCGCCGTGCTGCTCGCCGCCGGTGACCCGGGCGCGGCCGTCGCCGAGCTCCGGCGGGCCATGGCCGCCTGGCAGTCGCTGGAGGCGCCCTACGAGGCGGCCCGCTCCCGCGTCCTCGTGGGCCGGGCGCTGCTGGCGCTGGGAGACGCGGACAGCGCGACCGCCGAGCTGACCGCCGCCCTCCGGACATTCCGCGAGCTGGGCGCGACGCCGGCCGAGCACGAGGTCGGTCAACTGCTAGCGCCGGCACACCCGGGCGGGCTCACCGGGAGGGAGGTCGAGGTGCTGAGGCTGGTGGCGAGGGGCTCCAGCAACCCAGAGATCGCGGCCAGCCTGGTGTTGAGCGAGAAGACGGTGGCGCGGCACCTGTCGAACATCTTCACCAAGCTCGACGTCGGCACCCGCACCGCGGCGGCGGCGTTCGCCTTCGAGAACCGCCTGGTGTGAGGTGCCGCTGCGCCGGCGGGGACTCGTCGGCGCTCGCGCCGCGGCGATCACCCGCAGGATCGCTGACGAATCGCGGAGGGGGGCTCGGTCAGCGGCCGCGCATCTGGCCGCGCAGGCCCTTCATGCTCGTGGGCACCGGGCCCTTCGGCATCGGCGCGACCGGGCGCGCGGCGTCCAGCGCCTTGAGGCGGTTGAGGATGTCGGTCATCTCGGCCGGCTTCACCTGGCGGCCCATCTTGGACACGTGCTTCGTGAGCCTCGGCAGGGGGACCTGACCCTCGGCATCGCCCACGACGATCTCGTGGACGGGCGTCTCGGAGGCGACCCGCTCGTGCCGGCGCCGCTCGGAGGCCATCAGCGCCTTGAGACGGCTGGGGTTGCCCTCGCCGACCAGGATGATGCCGGGCGGGCCGACGACCCGGTGCACGACGTCCTGCTGCTTGTTGATCGCGATGGCCGGCTCGGCCTTCCAGCCTCGGCGCAGGGTGGTCAGGGCGGACGCAGCCGCACCGGGGCGGCCCTCGAGCTGCTTGTACGCCGCGGCCTGCGCCCGGCGCGAGAAGATGATGAGCGCGGCCAGCAGGCCGACCATCAGCGCGCCGATGATGGAGGTGACCAGGCCCAACGTGCCGCCCCCCGGGAGCAGCATGAAGAGGAAGAAGCCGACGACCGCACCGAGCGCGAATGCGCCGAGCAGCCACCACACCAGGCGCGGGTCGGACTTCCGCGCCATCTTGAAGGTCTCGGCGAACTGCTGGCGGCGCTTCATCTTGGGCGCTTCGGGCGTCTTGGCCATGCGGGGTGCTCTCCGGTGGGTGTGGTGCCAGTGGGGATGTGCGCTCAGACGGGGGCGCCAGTGCGGGCGTCCATCGCCTGACGGTACAGCCGGCCGGCGCGGTACGACGAGCGTACGAGCGGTCCGCTGAGGACGCCGGAGAAGCCGATCTCCTCGGCCTCGGCGGCGAGCTCGACGAACTCCTCGGGCTTGACCCAGCGCTCGACCGGATGGTGCCGCGCGGAGGGGCGGAGGTACTGGGTGATGGTGATCAGCTCGGTGCCCGCCTCGTGCAGGTCGCGCAGCGCCTGGCTGACCTCCTCACGCGTCTCGCCGAGCCCGAGGATCAGGTTGGACTTGGTGACCAGGCCGAAGTCGCGGGCCTGGGTGAGCACGTCCAGCGACCGGTCGTAGCGGAACGCCGGCCGGATCCGCTTGAAGATCCGGGGCACCGTCTCGACGTTGTGGGCGAGCACCTCGGGGCGGCTCTCGAAGACCTCGGTCAACAGGTCCGGCTTGCCGTTGAAGTCGGGGATCAGGTTCTCCACGCCCGTTCCCGGGTTGACCTCGTGGATGACGCGCACCGTCTCGGCGTACAGCCACGCACCACCGTCGGGCAGGTCGTCGCGGGCGACGCCGGTGATCGTGGCGTAGCGCAGGCCCATCTTCTGCACGGACTCGGCCACCCGGCGCGGCTCGTCGCGGTCCAGCGGCTGCGGCTTGCCGGTGTCGATCTGGCAGAAGTCGCAGCGCCGGGTGCACTGGTCCCCGCCGATGAGGAAGGTCGCCTCACGGTCCTCCCAGCACTCGAAGATGTTGGGGCAGGCCGCCTCCTGGCACACGGTGTGCAGTCCCTCGGACTTCACCAGCGACTGCAGGGCCGTGTACTCCGGACCCATCCGCGCCCTCGTCTTGATCCACTCCGGCTTCCGCTCGATCGGGGTCTCGGCGTTGCGGACCTCGAGGCGGAGCAACCTTCTGCCGTCGGGCACGGGAGGGGTGGTCACGTCGGCCAACATTACGCCGCGGGCTCAACCACTGCGGCATCGGCAGTGCTCGACAACTGGTAACCCGTCGGTTACTTTTTGCGGGTGGACGCGTACGTCGCTCTCGCCGACCCGGTCCGCCGGTCGCTGCTCGAGGAGCTGGCGTCCGGTCCGGCCCGCGTGGTCGACCTGGCAGCCTCCCGCCCGATCTCCCGCCCGGCCGTCAGCAAGCACCTGCGCGGGCTGGTCGAGGCCGGTCTGGTGGCGGCGACCGACCACGGCCGCGAACGCCACTACGCCCTCACGCCTGCCGGCCTCGCACCGGTCGCCGCGCTGCTCGAGCGGCTGGTGCTGGCCGGGACGCCGGTCGCCCCGCAAGGCCTCGATGCGCTGGCCACCGAGGTGCGGCGCACGTCCCGCGACCGCCGTACGTCACCCGTGCCACGACAGGAGACAGCATGAGCGTCACTCCCACCGGCCGGCTCGCTCGCGTCGACGACCGGCTGACCCTCTTCGTCACCCGGACCTTCCGGGCGCCGGTCGAGGACGTCTGGGCGGCGATCACCGAACCGGACCGGCTGGGCCGCTGGCTCGGCACGTGGACCGGCGACCCGGCCTCGGGGCGGGTGCTGTTCGCGATGACGTTCGAGGGCCAGGAGCCTCCGGGCGACGAGATGGAGATCCGTGAGTGCACGCCGCCGCGGCGGCTCGCCGTCACGTCCCAGGTCGGTGAGCAGCGCTGGTACCTCGACGTCGACCTGAGCGAGGCCGACGGCGTGACGACCCTCTCGTTCAGCCAGCCGGAGGTCGACCACGAGGACTCACTCAGCGTGGGACCCGGCTGGGAGTACTACCTGGACCGCCTGGTCGCCGTCGAGACCGGTGGAGCACCGCCGGAGGCCGCCGACTTCGAGCGCGACTACTACCCGGCGATGTCGGACCACTATCGGGCACAACGCGACGCCCCTAGGGAGTGAGGAGCTCGATCCTCGGCGCACGCCCCGGCTCGGGCCGCGGCTCGTAGTCCGGTGTGGCGTCGTACGGCGCCCAGGCCAGCAGCTCGGTCAGGTGCCGCTCGACGAGGGGCAGCACGTCGGTCACCGTGACCCGGCGGCCGAGCTCCTCGGAGAGCGAGGTGACCCCGGCGTCGGCGATGCCACACGGGACGAACCGGTCGTACCAGCCCAGGTCCACGTCGCAGTTCAGGGCGAAGCCGTGCATGGTCACGCCTTGGCTCACCCGGATGCCGAGGGCCGCGACCTTGCGCTCGGGCCGGCCGTCAACGGCTCGGAGCCACACGCCACTGCGGCCGGGGACCCGCGCGGTGGCGACGCCGAGATCTGCGCAGACACCGATCAGGGCCTCCTCGACGCGGCGTACGTAGTCGACGACCTTGACATGGTCGGGCAACCGGACGATCGGGTACCCGACCAGCTGGCCGGGTCCGTGGAAGGTGATCTTGCCGCCGCGGTCGACGTCGATCACCTGAGCGCCGCCCGGATCGGCCGGCCGCTCGTGCGGGTCGGTGCGCTTGCCGGCGGTGAACACGGGCGGGTGCTCCAGCAGCAGCACGGTGGGTGGCTGGTCGCCTGCGGCGACCCGGGCGTGCACCCGGCGCTGGAGCTCCCAGGCCTCGAGGTAGTCGACGGCATCGACACCGAGTCCGGCGATCCGGAAGTCGAGCGGCTGCACGCCCCCACGGTACGCGCCCGATGGCGACCTGTGGATGACGGCCGACGCCTTCGGCCGATCCGGCGCAGGCTGGTCCGGTGACGCGCGCGCCGATCTCTGTGCTCGTGGCCTCCGTGGTGCTGGGGATGCTGACCGGGGTGACCGCGGTGGTGGTGGCGACCGGTGGCTTCGACAGCTCGCAGGATCGGCCGGCCGTGTGGTCGACGTCGCCGGGTGTCGAGAGCGACGTCGTCCGGCTGCTGCGGTCCTGGGACCGGCGCCGGGCGCGCGCCTACGCGCGCGGGGACCCGACCGCCCTCGAGGCGCTCTACGTCGCCGGGTCCCGCACCGGCACCGCCGACGTGGCCGTGCTGCGCGGGTACGTCGAGCGGGACCTGAGGGTGACCGGCATGAGCACCCAGCTCCTGGCGGCGGACGTCGTCGACCGCGGCGGGCGGCGACTGACGGTGCTGGTCACCGACGTGCTCACGACTGCGGTGGCGACGTCGGGGGACCGCCGGTGGGCGCTGCCACACGACCGGCCGTCGACCCGGCGGGTGGTGCTGGTCCGGGTCGACGGGACATGGCGGGTCGACGAGGCCTACGCAGTCGACCGCACGAGCCAGCAGAAGTGCTCGACCGGGTGCAGCCCGGCGTCGCCGTCCCACCGGCACGGTCGTGGGTACGCCGGGTGATCAGGACCCGGCATCACGAACGGTGCAGGGCCGCGGCGAGCACGTCGTCGACGTCGTGGTCCTGGAACTCGAACCCGGCCTCGTCGAGCGCTTCCGGGGTGACGTTGAGCGAGCCGAGCACCTCGTTGGCCATCCGCCCGGCGCCCGGCTTGATGACGAACGCCGGGACCCCGAGCAGCGCCTTGCGGTGCAGGGCGCTGGCGAGGGCCTGGGTGAACTCGGCGTTGGTCGGGGTGCGTGGCGCGCAGAGGTTCACCGGTCCGCTCATCGACGGGACATGGGCGACGTGGATCGCGGCACCCACCCAGTCGCGCAAGGAGATGACCGGGAAGAACTGCCGCCCGTCGCCCAGCCGTGCGCCCAGACCCAGCTTGAACAGCAGGAGCAGCTGCTTCAGGGGTGGCGAGCTGCGGTCGTAGACCGGGACGGTCCGCAGGAAGCACACACGGGCGCCCGCCTCGACGGCCGGCGTGGCAGCGTCCTGCCAGTCGCGCGAGACCTGCGTCATGAAGGCATCGCCCCGGCTGTCGGCCGTCTCGGTGATGACCTCCGCCCCGTGGTCGCCGTACCAGCCCACGCCGTTCTGGGCGAGGTACGCCGGCCGGTCGGGATGCTGGGCGATCGCCTCGGCGAGCGTGCGAGTGGTGGTCACGCGACTCTGACGGAGGTTGTGGGCCCACTTCTTCGAGTGCGGGTTGCCGATCGTGGGGGAGCCCGCGACGTTGACCACGACGTGCACGCCGTCGAGAGCCGTCGGGTCGAGGACTCCGTGGGCCGGGTCCCAGCGCACCTGGTCCGGCCCGTTCGGCTCGGAGCGGACCAGGGCCCGCACCTCGTCGCCGTTGGCCCGGAGACCCTCGACCAGGTGCGTGCCGAGGAAGCCGGACGCGCCGGCCACGAGGACGCGCATCAGACCTCGAACGTGCCCGTCTCGAGCCGCGCCTTCACGTCGCTGAGGAACCGGGCCGCGTCGGCGCCGTCGACGAGTCGGTGGTCGTAGGTCAGCGCGAGGTAGACCATCTGACGCACCGCGATCGTCTCGCCGAGGTTCGGGTCGTCGATCACGACCGCCCGCTTCACCACCGCGCCGGTGCCGAGGATGGCCACCTGCGGCATGTTGATGATCGGGGTGTCGAACAGAGCGCCGCGGCTGCCGGTGTTGGTCAGCGTGAACGTGCCGCCCGACAGCTCGTCCGGGGTGATCTTGTTGATCCGGGTGCGCTCGGCGACGTCGGCGATCTTGCGTGCCAGGCCCGCGATCGACAGATCGCCCGCGTCCTTGATCACGGGCGTCAGCAGGCCGCGCTCGGTGTCCACGGCGATCGCGATGTTCTCGCGGTCGTAGTAGGTGACCTCGCCCTGCTCGGTGTCGATGGCGGCGTTCAGCTTCGGGTGCTCCTTCAGGGCGTCGATCGCGGCCTTCGCGAAGAACGGCATGAAGGAGAGCTTGACTCCCTCGCGGCTGGCGAACTCGGCCTTCGCCTGGTCCCGCAGCCGGGACACCGACGTGAGGTCGACCTCGACCACGGTGGTCAGCTGGGCGCTGCCCTGCAACGACTCCAGCATCCGCGTGGCGATCACCTTGCGGAGCCGGCTCATCTTCTCGGTCGTGCCGCGCAGCGACGTCGGGGTGGTCGAGGTGGTGGCTGCCGCCGGGGCCGCTGCCGTTGCCGGAGCCGCCGCGGGCTGGCCCGCCGGCTGGCCGGCGGCTGGCTGGCTGGCCGCCTGGGCGGCCGCCGTGGGCGGCGCCGCGGTGGTGCCCTGCTTCGCCGCGGCGTCGAGAACGTCCTGCTTGCGGATGCGGCCGCCGACGCCGGTGCCGGTCACCGACGCCAGGTCGACGCCGTGCTGGGTCGCCATCTTGCGGACCAACGGCGTGACGTACCCGGACGGCTCGTCGCGACCGGTCGGCGCGTTCTGGGCGGCCGACTGCTCGGGGGCGGCGGGCTCGGGAGCTTTCTCCGGCTCCGGCTCCGGCTCGGCCTCCTGCTCCTGCTGCGCGGGCTCCGCCTTCGGCTCGGCCTCGGGCTCCTTCTCCTGATCCTGTTCCTGGGGCTGGTCCCCACCGGAGTCTCCGGAAGCCGCCGCGCCCTCGTCACCGATGACCGCCAGCTCGGCACCGACCTCGACGGTCTCGTCCTCGTTGACCTTGATCTCCAGCAGCGTGCCCGCGACAGGAGACGGGATCTCGGTGTCGACCTTGTCGGTGGAGACCTCGAGGAGTGCCTCGTCGACCGCGACCGCGTCGCCGACCTGCTTGAGCCACCGGGTCACGGTGCCCTCGGTGACCGACTCACCCAGCGCCGGCAGGGTGACCGACGTCGTCTTCCCACCGCCGCCTCCCGAAGCGCCGCCGGAGGACTGCTCCTCGGCCGCCGGCTGCTCGGGCTCGGCCGGCTGCTCCGGCTCCTCGGGCTGCTCCGGCTCCTCGGGCTGCTCCTCCTGGGTGTCGGCCTCGGCAGGGGTCTCCTCCTGCGAGTCGCTCTCGGCGGACGCCTCGGCCTGCGCGTCGCCCTCGTCCTCGGCGGCCTCGGACTCACCGCCGCCGCTGTCCGAGCCGGCCGACTCGCCCTCGTCGCCGACCAGGGCCAGTACGGCGCCGACCTCGACGGTCTCGTCCTCGTTCGCCTTGATCTCCAGCAGCGTGCCCGCCACCGGCGAGGGGATCTCGGTGTCGACCTTGTCGGTGGAGACCTCGAGCAGCGCCTCGTCGACCGCCACCGTGTCGCCGACCTGCTTGAGCCAGCGCGTGACGGTGCCCTCGGTGACGGACTCGCCCAGTGCCGGGAGGGTGACTTCGGTGGCCATGAGGCTCCTTCGAGAAGTGGAGGTGGGTCAGGAGTGCGCGTGCAAGGGCTTGCCGGCGAGCGCGAGGTGGGCCTCGCCGAGGGCTTCGTTCTGGGTGGGGTGGGCGTGCACGAGCGGTGCCACGTCCTCGGCGTACCCCTCCCATCCGTAGATGAGCTGGGCCTCGCCGACGAGCTCGCCGACGCGGTCGCCGACCAGGTGGATGCCGACCACCGGGCCGTCCTTGCGGCGGACGAGCTTCACGAAGCCCTGGGTCTTGAGGATCTGGCTCTTGCCGTTGCCGCCGAGGTCGTAGGTCAGCGCCTCGACCTCGCCGTAGCGCTCGGTGGCCTGGGCCTCGGTGAGGCCCACGGACGCGACCTCGGGGTGGGAGTAGGTGACGCGGGGGATGCCGGCCTCGTCGATGGTCGCGGGGGCCAGGCCGGCGATGTCCTCGGCCACGAAGATGCCCTGCTGGAACCCGCGGTGGGCGAGCTGGAGGCCGGGCACGATGTCGCCGACGGCGTAGACGTTCTCCAGGTTGGTGTGGCAGCGGTCGTCGGTGAGCACGAACCCGCGCTCCATCTCGACGCCCTGCACGTCGTACCCGAGCCCGTCGGTGGACGGCCCACGTCCGACCGCCACGAGCAGCAGCTCGGCCTCGATCACCTCGCCGCCCTCCACCGTCACCGCGACGCCGTCGTCGGTCACCTTCACCGACTGGAACGGCGTGCTCGTGCGCATCACGATGCCGCGCTTGCGGAACGCCCGCTCGAGGACCTTCGAGGACGCCTCGTCCTCGGCCGCGACGAGCCGGGGGAGCGCCTCGACGATGGTCACGTCGGCGCCGAAGGAGCGCCACACGCTGGCGAACTCGCAGCCGATGACCCCGCCACCGAGCACCACGACCGACGCCGGCACGGACTCGAGCCGCAGCGCCTGCTCGGAGGTGAGGATCCGCCGGCCGTCGATGTCGAGGCCGGGCAGGGAGCGGGAGTACGAGCCGGAGGCCAGCACGAGGTGCTTGCCGGAGTAGGCGGCGCCGTCGACGGTGACCTCGCGCGGCCCGGTCAGCCGGCCCTCACCCTCGATGACGGTGATGCCGCGGCCCTTGATCAGCCCGGTCAGGCCCTTGAACAGCCGGGAGACGACGCCGTCCTTGTAGGAGTTCACGCCTGGCATGTCGATGCCGTCGAGCGTGGCGCGGACGCCGAACTGCTCGGAGTCACGGGCCGCGTCGGCGATCTCCGCAGCGTGCAGGAGGGCCTTGGTCGGGATGCACCCGACGTGGAGGCAGGTGCCACCGAGGTTGCCCTTCTCGACCAGGCCGACGCTCAGGCCCAGCTGCGCCGCCCGCAGCGCACAGGCGTAACCGCCCGATCCTGCCCCGAGAATGAGTACGTCGAACTCGGCCGCCACGCTGGTCCTTCCGCTCCGTCACTGTTCTCCTGGCTCGCGGCCCATCCTTGCACTTCTGCCAGACGTGTCCACACCGGTCTGTCCGCCGTCGTGACCCTCGGCAGGGCACACTAGGGCCATGGGGTTGTTCGACCGGTTCCGTAGAGGCACGACTACTCGGATGCGCGCGCCGGCGCGCAATGCGGCGCGCACCGGGTCCACCCGGGTGCGCGCCTCCGACGCCGCCGACGAGTCGCACCTGCTCGAGTTCGTCGCGGCGCGCAAGGGAGTCGAGGGCTTCGTCGAGCCCCGGACCGCCGTCAGCGACGTGACCCTTCTCCTCGTGGCCCACGACGGTGAGTGGACCCGCCGCCGGGTCCCGTCCGTCGACTGGGCCCACAAGTTCTGCAACCGCCTCCAGGTGCCGTCGTACGACGCCGCCGTCGTCGGAGTGCCCCAGCGCATGCGCGACTACAACCGCCGGAAGAAGCAGCAGGGGCTGTAGCCGCTCGGTGGTCGAGGTGCGAGGCCGTTCACGGCCGAGCCTCGAGACCCGTTGGTCGGCGGCGGGTGGTTTCGAGGGTTCGGACGGCTGTCGGCAGGGGTTGTGGCCGCTCTCGGTGGTCGAGGTGCGAGGCCGTTCACGGCCGAGCCTCGAGACCATCTGGTCGGCGGCGGGTGGTTTCGAGGCTCGGACGGCTGCCGGCAGGGTTTGTGGCCGCTCTCGGTGGTCGAGGTGCGAGGCCGTTCACGGCCGAGCCTCGAGACCGCCTGGTCGGCGGCGGGTGGTTTCGAGGCTCGTCGCTGGCGCTCCTCGCACCTCAACCACCGAGGACGGGTGGTTTCGAGGGTTCGGACGGCTGTCGGCAGGGGTTGTGGCCGCGCTCGGTGGTCGAGGTGTGAGGCCGTTCACGGCCGAGCCTCGAGACCACCTGGTCGGCGGCGGGTGGTTTCGAGGCTCGTCGCTGGCGCTCCTCGCACCTCAACCACCGAGGACGGGTGGTTTCGAGGGTCGGACGGCTGCCGGCAGGGTTTGTGGCCGCTCTCGGTGGTCGAGGTGCGAGGCCGTTCACGGCCGAGCCTCGAGACCGCCTGGTCGGCGGCGGGTGGTTTCGAGGCTCGTCGCTGGCGGCTCCTCGCACCTCAACCACCGAAGACGGGTGGTTTCGAGGGTTCGGACGGCTGTCGGCAGGGGTTGTGGCCGCTCTCGGTGGTCGAGGTACGAGGCCGTTCACGGCCGAGCCTCGAGGCCATCTGGTCGGCGGCGGGTGGTTTCGAGGCTCGTCGCTAGGGCTCCTCGCACCTCAACCACCGAAGGCGGGTGGTTTCGAGGCTCGTCGCTGGGGCTCCTCGCACCTCAACCACCGAAGGCGGGTGGTTTCGAGGCTCGTCGCTGGCGCTCCTCGCACCTCAACCATCGAGGACGCAGGTTCGTGGCTCGACCGGCGAGCTACGACTCGGCGAGGGACCTGGCGTAGTCGACGAGCGTCGCCACGGCGTACCCCGTGCCGCCCGAGGTGACGTGGCCGAAGGGACCGCCGGAGTTGAAGGCCGGGCCGGCGATGTCGAGGTGGGCCCAGGGGAGGCCGGCGGTGAACTCGCGGAGGTACGCCGCGGCGAACAGGCCGCCGCCCCAGCGGACGCCGTCGTGCTGGAGGAGGTCGGCGATCTTGCTGGACTTGACCCGGTCGACGATCGCGTCGGGGATCGGCATCGGCCACATCGCCTCGCCGGCGGTCTCGCCCGCAGCCAGGACGGCGCCGACGACATCGTCGGAGCCGAGGACGCCGGCC
Organism: uncultured Actinomycetota bacterium; assembly: GCA_963782155.1. Classification (GTDB taxonomy): domain Bacteria; phylum Actinomycetota; class Actinomycetes; order Propionibacteriales; family Nocardioidaceae; genus Nocardioides. The sequence goes on along the minus strand of CAWAIZ010000021.1, from coordinate 12,441 downwards.
ACCCGGTCGCCGAGCGCGATCACCATGTGTCCGGTGAGGGTCGCGACGTCGAGGATCACGTCGGGCTTCAGCTCGGTGGCCCGGACGATCGCGTCGGCGAGGATCAGCCGGCCCTCGGCGTCGGTGTTGAGCACCTCGATGGTGGTGCCGCCGTACTGCGTGATCACGTCGCCGGGGCGCATCGCACTGCCCGAGACCATGTTCTCGGCCATCGGCGCGAAGGCCGAGACCTTGACCGGCAGGCCGAGCTTGGCGATCGCGAAGGTGGCCTGGACGACGGCCGCGGCGCCGGCCATGTCGCACTTCATCGTGGTCATGCCGGACGCGGGCTTGATCGAGAGGCCGCCGGAGTCGTAGGTGACGCCCTTGCCGACGAGGGCGATGTGGGCGACGGCGTCCTTCGGGTCGTAGGTCAGCTCGACCATCCGCGGCGGGGCCGAGGATCCCATGCCAACGCTGAGGATGCCGCCGCAGCCGAGCTCCGCGAGCTTGTCCTCGTCGAGGACCGTCATCGAGACGTTCACGCCGCGGCCGAGCTTCTTGCCGGCCGCGGCGACGGCGTCGGCGAACTCCGGCGGGCGCAGGTCGGAGGCGGGCAGGTTCACCCAGTCGCGCGCGTCGCGCACCGCCTGGGCGACCAGCAGCGCCTCGTCCATGGCTGTGATGGCGGCCTGCTGACGCGCGACGGGCGTCAGCAGCGAGACGGTGTTGGCGCCCTTGCCCGCGCTGTCCTTGCTGCCGTTGTGCTTGTACGCCGTGAACGTGTAGGCACCCAGGTCGAACCCCTCCGTCACCGCCCGCACCCGCTCCGGGGTGTCCGCGGGCAGCGCCAGCGCGACCGACGACGCGTTGCTGATCGCCCGGGCCGCCGCCCCGGCAGCGCGGCGGATCGCCACGTGGCCAGGCGATTCACCGAGTCCGACGATCACCAGCAGCGGCGATGAGATCGTGCCGCCGGTGGGCACCTTGGCGATCTCCCCGGCCTTGCCGCTGAAGCCGAGGGTCGACAGCAAGGGCCGCAGCCTGCGTCCGTACGCCTCCGCGATGTCCTCGCCACCGGTGGCCAGGCGCACGTCCTTGCCCGACTGCTCGGCTCCGACGACGACCACGTCCGAGCGGGTCTTGGCCGGGCTGGCGCTGCGCAAGTGGTACGTCGTCACCCGCGCACTCTAGCCACGGGTCCCGGTCGGCCCTCTGGGTAAGGTTCGCGCCATGGCCGACCTCCAGCAGTCCCCGCTGCACGACCGGCACGTCGCGCTGGGCGCGAAGTTCGCCGAGTTCGGCGGCTGGACCATGCCGCTGGAGTATCCCACCGGCGTGGTGAAGGAGCACACCGCTGTCCGGGAGGCCGTCGGCATCTTCGACGTCAGCCACCTCGGCAAGGCGATGGTGACCGGCCCCGGCGCGGCCGACCACGTCAACGCGACGCTCAGCAACGACCTGGCGAAGATCGGCCCGGGCCGGGCGCAGTACACGCTCTGCTGCGACGACGCGACCGGCGGCATCGTCGATGACCTGATCGCCTACTTCCACGACGACGAGCACGTGCTGCTCGTGCCGAACGCCGCGAACACCGCCGAGGTGGTCCGGCGCCTGGCCGAGGCGGCACCCGCGGACGTGGAGGTGGCGGACCACCACACGGAGTACATCGTGCTCGCCGTCCAGGGCACCGAGTCCGACGAGGTGCTCACCGCCGTCGGGCTGCCCGCCGGCCACGAGTACATGTCGTTCGTGGAGGCGGACTTCGGCGGCAGCGGTGTCGTCGTCTGCCGGACCGGGTACACCGGCGAGCGCGGCTACGAGCTGGTCGCGCGCAACGAGGTGGCCGGCGAGCTGTGGGACGCACTGATGGCGGCGGGCCAGGAGCGCGGCATGCTGCCGTGCGGGCTGGGTGCCCGCGACACCCTGCGCACCGAGATGGGGTACCCCCTGCACGGTCAGGACATCACCATCGACGTGACGCCGAACCAGGCGCGGCTCGGCTGGGCAGTCGGCTGGAAGAAGGAGCGCTTCTGGGGCCGTGACGCCCTGCTCGCCGAGAAGGAAGCGGGTCCGAAGCGCCTGCTCCGCGGCCTGGTCGCCGACGGACGCGGCATCCCGCGGCCCGGGATGCTCGTCTTCCTGGCCCCGGACGTACCTCTGGGCGCCATCACGTCCGGCACCTTCAGCCCGACGCTGCGCAAGGGGATCGGGATGGCGCTGCTGCCGCCCTTCGTCGACGCCGAGGCCGAGCTGACCGTCGATGTCCGCGGGCGCCGCGAGCTCTTCTGCTCCACCAAGATGCCGTTCGTCGACCCGTCGGTGCGTGAGTCGTGAACCTGCCCGACCAGCCGCCGACCTTCCGCCCGCCGTCGGCCGCCGAGCGCCCGTGGTGGTGGCGCCTGGAGGACGGCAGCGGTGCCGAGGTGGACGTCGCCGAGGAGTACGCCGGCCAGCGCTTCGTCTCCCAGGCCGACGCCGAGTCCTGGGTCGGCGAGACGTGGACCGAGCTCGCCGGCGAAGGGGTCGCCGGGGTGACGCTATTCGAGGGCGACCGGTCGGTGTACGGACCGATGTCCCTGTCTGCCGGGTGACGCGCCCGCTGGTGAGGTGCGTGCCGACCGGGACTTCGCGGCGGACGTCGACGCACGCGATCGCCACAGACTCCCTCGGCTGACCGCCCAGGCGGCAGGATGGGGGCGTGCGCGCGGACCCCGACTACTCGGCGTACGTCCTCGCGCGCTGGGCCCCGGCCGTCCGGGTGCTCGTCATGCTCGGCGTGCCGCCGGAGCGGGCCGACGACCTCGCGGTGGCCGCGTTCGCCCGGATCCTGCCCGACTGGGGCCGGCTGTGCCGCGAGGAGGACGTCGACGTCGAGCTCGCGCGCACCGTCCTGGATGCCTGGGTCCGTGACCGCGGCGCCCAGCGGGTCGACCGGCCGGCCGCGCGCGAGCGCCAGCCGGTGCCCGCGGGCCGGGTGCTGACACAGGAGCTCGAGGAGCAGCTCGCCCTGCTGGAACGGATCACCGACGGGCTGGGCCGGATGGACGAGACCACCCGTGTCACCGTCGTCCTGTGCCACCTCGGCGAGCTGGACGTCCGCCAGGTCAGCGAGGTCCTCGGTGAGCCGCCACTCGAGGTCGGTAGCCGGCTCACCGAGGCGGCCCAGGCGCTCGACCTGGGTCCTCTCGACCCCGCGTGCCACGAGGCGGGTTCGGCGATCGACGTTCCGCCACCATCCGTCGAGCGCATCGTCGCCCGTGCCGGGGCCGGCCGTCGTCGCCGGTGGCTCGTCTCGGGGGCGGTGGTGGCCGTGCTGGTGCTCGTGACCGGGACGACGTACGCCGTCACCCGGCCGGAGCCCGTCCCGCAGACCACCATGGACGCCCTCGACATCACCCCCGTCGAGAACCCCGTCGGCGTCGTCTGGTGGCTGGCCGGCACGCTGCACCTCGACCACGGGACCGCACCGGTGCCGGAGGTGACCCAGCTCGCCGACGCCGGGTTCGGGGTGGCGTATGCCGACGGCGACGGGGCCGTCATCTGGGTCACCGAGGACGGCACCCGGGAACGCTTCGGCACGATGGACCTCGACACCGCCCTGGTGGCGCAGTCGCAGGTCGGCAAGGTCGCCTGGCTGGAGCCCGAAGGTGGGGACCTGGTGGTCTGGAGCGTCGTCACGAAGGATGCCGTCGCGCGCGTGCCGAGGAAGGCCGACACCGAGCTGATCGGCTGGGACCGCGACCGGCTGTACTTCCGCCAGGACGGCCAGGACCAGCAGATGTCGTTCGTCAACGTGGGGGACCCGACGATCACACCCGCCAGGCCACCGGAGGGCCTGGAGTCGTCACGGCTGGTGGACATCGCCGCGGGAGTCGAGCTGCGGAAGCTGGACAGCGACCTGTCGACGACCCTGCCGTTCTTCAGCGTCACCTCGGCGGTTCCAGGAGCCAGCGGCAATCTGTCCACCGACGGCAACTGGGTGCTCACGCGAGGCGCCGACGGCGCGATCGCGGCGTACGACGCGCGCAACGGCGTGCAGCAGGGTCCCTGGTACGACGACTCGTGGACCGCCGTCGACGCCACCTTCACCCACGACGGCCGTGTCGTGTGGGTCGTGGACGAGCACAACGGCAGCTACGGGCTGGTCGACTGCCAGGTGCAGATGGAGGTCAACCGGGCCTTCGACCCGGAGGCGACCCACTGCGAGCCGCAGCTGGACATCGGCGCGCTGCCCCTGCTGGCCGACGTTCAGCCGGGGCTGGGCACGGTGTAATACCTGCATGCGCAGCTTCAGCCAGGTCGACGTCTTCTCCAGCGAACCCCTCCTCGGCAACCCGGTCGCCGTGGTGCACGACGCCGATGGGATCGGCGAGGAGGACATGGCCCGCTTCGCCAACTGGACGAACCTGTCGGAGACGACGTTCCTGCTCGACCCCACGAGCGACGAGGCGGACTACCGGCTCAGGATCTTCACGCCGAGCTCCGAGCTGCCGTTCGCCGGGCATCCGACGATCGGCTCCGCGCACGCCTGGCTGGACGCCGGAGGAGTGCCGCGGACCGACGGCGAGCTGGTGCAGGAGTGCGGCGCCGGCCTGGTGAGGCTGAGGCGCGGCGAGAGGCTGGCGTTCGCCGGGCCGCCGTTCGTCCGGTCGGGGGAGGTGTCCGAGGAGGACCGGGAGCAGATCGTCCGGGCGCTGCGGATCGACCCGTCGCAGGTCGTCGACCTCGAGTGGATCGACAACGGCCCCGGCTGGGTCGGGGTGCTGCTGGAGACGGCCGAGGAGGTGCTGGCGATCGAGCCCGACTGGTCGGCCGCGAAGGGGATGGACATCGGCGTCGTCGGCGCCTATCCCGTCGGCAGCGAGTGCGCGGTGGAGGTGCGCGCGTTCTGTCCCGGGTTCGGGATGGACGAGGACCCGGTGACCGGCAGCCTCAACGCGGGAGTGGCTCAGTGGCTGGCCGGCGACCGGTTGCCGATGTCGTACGTCGCCTCGCAGGGCACGGCTCTCGGCCGCCGCGGCCGCGTGCACATCGAGCGCGAGGGCGACACCGTCTGGGTGGGTGGTGACGCGCGCACGACGATCACGGGGAGTGTCGGTCTCGGCGAGTAGTTTGAGGCCATGCGGGCCTACCTCGACCTCCTCCAGCGGATCCTCGACGAGGGCGCGGAGAAGACCGACCGCACCGGCACCGGCACGCTCTCGGTCTTCGGGCACCAGACGCGCTACGACCTGCGCGAAGGCTTCCCGCTCGTCACGACCAAGCGGGTGCACACGCGGTCGGTGTTCGCCGAGCTGCTGTGGTTCCTGCGCGGCGACACCAACGTCAAGTGGCTGCAGGACCGCGGCGTCACCATCTGGGACGAGTGGGCCGACGCCGACGGCGACCTCGGGCCCGTCTACGGCTACCAGTGGCGCTCCTGGCCGGCACCCGACGGAGCACACGTCGACCAGGTCGCGAAGGTCGTCGCGCAGATCCGCGACAACCCCGACAGCCGACGCCACATCGTCTCGGCCTGGAACGTCGCCGACATCCCGCATATGGCGCTGGCGCCGTGTCATGCGCTGTTCCAGTTCTACGTCGTCGACGGCCGGCTCTCCTGCCAGCTCTACCAGCGCTCCGCCGACGTCTTCCTCGGCGTGCCGTTCAACATCGCCTCGTATGCCCTGCTCACCCACATGGTGGCTCAGGTCTGCGACCTCGAGGTGGGCGACTTCGTGCACACCCTCGGCGACGCCCACCTCTACGTCAACCACCTCGACCAGGCCCGGCTCCAGCTGACCCGCGAGCCGCGCGCGCTGCCCACCCTGGTCCTCGACCGCTCGGTCCGTGAGCTCGACGCCTTCGACCTCGAGCACATCGCCGTCGAGGGCTACGACCCGCACCCGGGCATCAAGGCCCCCATTGCCGTCTGAGTCCTCCTCGGCGGTCGAGGTGCCGGCGCAGCGAACCTCGAGACCACGCATCACGCTCGTCGCCGCCGTCGCCGCCAACGGCGTGATCGGGGCGGGCGGCGGCATTCCCTGGCGGATCCCCGAAGACTTTGCGCACTTCAAGCGCGTCACCCTCGGCCACACGCTGGTGATGGGCCGCGCGACCTACGACTCGATCGGCCGCGCCCTGCCCGGCCGTACGACGGTCGTGCTCACCCGCGACCCGTCGTGGACCGCCCCCGACGCCCTGGTCGCGCCGTCGTTGGACGAGGCGCTGGTCCTCGCGGCCGACCTGCCGGGCGAGGTGATGGTTGCGGGCGGGGCGGCCGTGTACGCCGTCGCGCTGCCCGTCGCCGACGCCCAGGTGCTCACCGAGGTGCATCTCTCGCCCGAGGGCGACACCTACTACCCCGACTGGGACCGGACCGCGTGGGTCGAGACCCGCCGTGAGGCGGGTCCCGGGCTCGAGTGGGTCTGGTGGGAGCGGGCCACAGCGATTCGTCAGAGCTGGCTCGGCGTGGCGGACCCGCTGGACCGCTGACGAATCGACGGGTCAGTACGTCGCGGCGAGGTCGGCGAACATCTCGTCCAGCGCACCGACGCCGACCGAGAGGTGACCTTCGCCGTCGAGCAGGTGCGGGGTCACGCCGGCGATGTGGTCGGCCAGCCAGACGCCGTGTGCGAACGGGACCATCAGGTCCTCGCTGCCCTGCCACAGCGACGTGGGCACGGTGATCGAGCCGAGGTCGAAGCCCCAGGGGCGGGTGAAGGCGAGGTCGTCGTCGAGCCAGCCGTCGACGCCCGTGCGCAGTCCCTCGTGCATGTGTGCGGCCAGCGCGTCGCCGAAGTCCTCGGTGAGCAGCGCGCGGTCGACGTCGGGAAGCAGCGTCGCCATCGCCTCCACGATGCCGGCGCCGTCGGTCTGCTGGAGCCCGGGCAATTCGCCGTCGAGGTAGGGCCGGAGCGCCGACTCGCCCTCGAGGGCCGCGCCGAACTCCTCGACGTTCTGCTCACCCATGCCCGCGAGGAAGTCCGGGCCGTCTTCCCCGAACGGCGCCACGCCGGCGATCACCAGGCAGCCGGCGGTGCGCCCCGGCAGGAGGGCCGCCATGGCCAGGGCGTGCGGCCCGCCACCGGACCAGCCGCCGGTGACGCACCGGTCCACGCCCAGGTGGTCGAGCACCTGCTCCATGTCGGTGACCACGTCGGCGACCGAGCGGCCTGCATGCCGGGTCGAAGCGCCGTACCCCGCCCGGGAGTACGTCACCATGCGCAGCCCGTACCGCGCGGCAGCCTCGGACAGGTGCGGCATCGGGACCACCGAGCCGGGGGTGCCGTGGTGGAAGACCAGCGGCTCCCCGTCGCCGCCGGCGTCGTGGATGTCGAGCTCACGGCCGTCGGCAAGGGTGATGGTGGTCATGTGCGCGATCGTGCCACGCGGTCACGACCCGGACGGCCGAACCGCAGCGGTATGGGCGGCGGGCGCATCGGGTTGGCCGCGGAGGCTCCTCAGATGGCCATCGTCCAGCAGACGGCCGTGCCCTCGATAGCGACGACCCCGTCGCCACGGACCACCCGGGTGTCGAGGGTGGTGATGGGCTTGTCCTCCCGCACGGACGTCACCTCGACGTGCCCGGTGATCTTGTCGCCCGGGCGGCACGGCGCCAGGAACTTCCAGTGCGTCTCGAGGAAGACGGTGCCGGGGCCGGGCAGCTTCTCGGCGACCACGGCGTTGAGGATCGCGCTGGTGACGCCGCCCTGGACCACGATGCCCCCGAAAGAGGTGCGGGCGGCGACGTCGGCGTCGTAGTGCACCGGGTTGCGGTCGCCGCTCATCTCGGTGAACCGGACGATGTCCTCGCCCACGATCGTCCTGGTCAGCGTGGCCTGGTCGCCGACCCTGGGGGCCCCGTGCGGCCACGCACCCGCTTCGGCGTTCATGCGGTCAGTCTCCTCCCGGGCGACTACCCACGTCGGGTACGTGCGTCATCCAAGGTTCGCCTGGGCCAGGGCCGCCCGCAGGAGCTCGTCGGGAGGGAGGGCCGCGTCCAGCCGCAGGTACCCGACCTCCGGTCGCACCAGCTGCTCCTGCCACGCCCGGAGCGTGGCTACGGCGGTCCCGTGCTCCCACTCGGTGCCGGGGACCGGGTCGCTGCTGGAGGCGACCTGCGAGGGTCGCGGCACCCGGCCGTCGAGGCGGGGGAGCAGGGCAGCGGGGTCCTCGGCCCACAGCTCGACGAACCGGTACGGCACGCCGGCCGCCTCGGCGGTCTCCTGCCCCGACGCGAGCAGCGACGGATAGCGGCAGGGAGAGTCGATGACCACCCCGTGGCCCTGCGCCAGCACGTCCGCGGCGAGCGCGAGCACCACGCCGTACGCCGCCGGCCCGGCCTCGCCGATGGGCACGGCCCGGGACAGCAGCGCACTCTTCACCACGTCGGTGTCCAGGACGACCAGGCCCCGAGCCGTGGCGAGGCCGCGCGCCAGCGTCGACTTCCCCGAACCGGGCACTCCGGACAGCTGGACGATCACGTCCAGCACGGTAGACCGACGCTCGCGACAGACCGCGGCACGGGGAGTCGAGACGCACCGCGAACAGGTCCACGGGGTTCCACCGGGTGAGCTCCAGCAGGCGGCTGGCAGGGTAGGTGCCATGGCGGGCATGGAGCTGCGGGTGTTCACCGAGCCGCAGCAGGGGGCGTCCTACGACGACCTCCTGCGCGTGGCGCAGACGACCGAGGAGCTCGGGTTCGGGGCGTTCTTCCGCTCCGACCACTTCCTCGGCATGGGCACCGACGGGCTCCCCGGCCCGACGGACTCCTGGGTCACGCTCGGCGCGCTGGCGCGCGAGACCAGCACGATCCGCCTCGGCACGCTGGTCACCAGCGTCACCTTCCGGCCGCCCGGCCTGCTGGCGATCCAGGTCGCCCAGGTCGACCAGATGAGCGGGGGCCGGGTCGAGCTCGGCATCGGCGCGGGCTGGTTCGCCCGGGAGCACGCGGCGTACGGCTTCGCGTTCCCCGACCCGTCCGAGCGCTTCGACCTGCTCGAGGACCAGCTCGCGATCGTGACCGGTCTGTGGGCGACCGATCCGACCGGGGTCGGCTTCTCCTATGAGGGCAAGCGGCACTCCGTGACCGACTCACCGGGACTGCCCAAGCCACACCAGGCCAAGCCACCCATCATCATGGGCGGCGCCGGCAAGCGGCGGTCGGCGGCGCTGGCGGCGAGATACGCCGACGAGTACAACGTGTCGTTCAAACCGTTCGAGGCAGGGCTGCCGATCCTCGAGCGCGTCAAACGTGCCTGCGAGGAGGCCGGCCGCGACCCAGCGACGATGACCACTTCGAGCGCGCTGGTCCTCTGCGTCGGGAAGGACGAGGCGGAGTTCCAGCGGCGAGCCGCGAACATCGGCCACGACCCCTCCGACCTGCGCGCCAGCCAGCTGGGCGGCACGGTGAGCGAGGTGGTCGAGAAGGTCGGGAGGTACGTCGAGTCGGGCCAGTCCCGCCTCTACCTCCAGACCCTCGACCTCCACGACCTCGACCACCTGCACCTGGTCGCCGAGGAAGTCATGCCACACGTGTGACCGGCCGGTGGTCGAGCCGTGAAGCCGGCCGCGTCTTTCTGTGGTCGAGCCGTGAGGCCTGCCGCGTCTTTCGGTGGTCGAGCCGTGAGGCCGGCCGCGTCTTTCGGTGGTCGAGCCGTGAGGCCGGCCGCGTCTTTCGGTGGTTGAGGTGTGAGGCCGGCCGCGTCTTTCGGTGGTTGAGGTGTGAGGCCTGCCGCGTCTTTCGGTGGTTGAGGTGTGAGGCCGTCCACGGCCGAGCCTCGAAACCACCCCTCGGCCCGTTTCGATGGTTTCGAGGCTCGTCGCTGGCGCTCCTCACACCTCAACCACCGAGGGGTAGGCACCCGATAGCCTGGGGGTCATGACGTCCCCGGCATCCGTACCCCGTTTCGGGCGGATGCTCACCGCGATGGCGACCGCCTTCCACGACGACGGCTCGGTCGACCTCGACGGCACCGCGCGGATCGCGGCGCACCTCGTCGAGCACGGTCACGACGGCGTCGTGGTCAGCGGTACGACGGGGGAGAGCCCCACGACCACCGTGCCCGAGGACGGCGACATCCTCCGGGCCGTGAAGGACGCCGTCGGCGACCGCGCCGTCGTCATCGCCGGTGTCGGCACGAACGCGACCGCTCACTCCGTCGAGCTCGCCCGCCAGGCCGAGAAGCTCGGTGCCGACGGGCTGCTGCTCGTGACGCCGTACTACAGCAAGCCCGGACAGGCCGGCGTGCTCCAGCACTTCCGCGCGGTCGTCGAGGCGACCGACGTCCCGGTGATGCTCTACGACGTGCCCGGCCGGACCGCCACCCAGATCGACCTGGCCACCTACGCCGCCGCGAAGAACTGGGACACGGTCGTCGCGGTGAAGGACGCCGTTGGCGACTACGCCCGCGGCGTGAAGATCATCGAGATGGGCTACGACCTGTACTCCGGTGACGACGTGTCCACCCTCGGCTGGCTGGCCCACGGCGCCCAGGGCGTCGTGTCGGTCGTCGGCCACGCGGCCGGCGACGAGATCGCCGGCATGATCCACGACTTCCTCGCCGGCGACCACAACGCCGCGCTGGCGACCTACACGAGGCTGCTGCCTGCGACCGATGCGGTGATGGGTGTGCCGAACTACGGCGCCACCACCGCCAAGGCCTGCCTGCAGCTGCTCGGCGTCCTCGACAACCGCAACGTCCGCGGCCCACTCGTGCCGCTCACCGACGAGGAGGTGGCCGCCCTCCGTGAGGGCCTGGTCGCCTCCGAACTCATTACCTAAGGAATCCCTTGAGTCATCCTCACCCCGAGCTCTCCGCACCCGCGCCGCTGGCACCCGGAGGGCTACGGGTCATCCCGCTCGGCGGCCTCGGCGAGGTCGGCCGCAACATGACGGTCTTCGAGTACGACGACCGCCTCCTCATCGTCGACTGCGGGGTGCTCTTTCCCGAGGACCACCACCCGGGCGTCGACCTGATCCTTCCCGACTTCGAGGCCATCCGGGACCGCCTCGACCAGGTCGAGGCGCTGGTGCTCACCCACGGCCACGAGGACCACATCGGCGCCACTCCCTACCTGCTCCGCGAGCGCGAGGACATCCCGCTCGTCGGGTCCGAGCTGACGCTGGCGCTGCTGGACTCCAAGCTGCGCGAGCACCGGCTCAAGGAGACGGTGCACCACCAGGTGCGCGAGGGGGACCGGCTGACGGTCGGGCCGTTCGACCTCGAGTTCGTGGCCGTCAACCACTCGATCCCCGACGCCCTGGCCGTGGCGATCCGGACCCCGGCCGGCCTGGTGCTGCACACCGGCGACTTCAAGATGGACCAGCTCCCGCTGGACGGCCGGATCACCGACCTGCGCGCATTCGCACGGCTGGGGGAGGAGGGCGTGGACCTCTTCCTCACCGACTCGACCAACGCCGAGGTGCCGGGCTTCACCACGCCCGAGCAGGACATCGGGCCGGTGCTCGACCGGGTCTTCCACACCAGCCAGCAGCGGATCATCGCGGCCTGCTTCGCCAGCCACGTGCACCGCGTCCAGCAGATCCTGGACGCCGCCGTGGCGCACAACCGGAAGGCGGCCTACGTCGGCCGCTCGATGGTCCGCAACATGGCCGTCGCCCGCGACCTGGGCTACCTCCACGTGCCGCCGGACGTCCTGGTCGACGTCAAGGACCTCGCCGAGCTGCCGCCCGAGCGTCAGGTGCTGATCTCGACCGGCAGCCAGGGCGAGCCGTTGTCGGCGCTGAGCCGGATCGCCCAGCGCAACCACCATCTCGTGCACATCGAGGAGGGCGACACCGTCATCCTCGCCAGCAGCCTCATCCCCGGCAACGAGAACGCCGTCTACCGCGTCATCAACGGGCTGGCCCGTTGGGGCGCGAACGTCGTGCACAAGGGCAACGCGCTGGTGCACGTCTCCGGTCACGCGAGCGCCGGCGAGCTCATCTACTGCTACAACATCGTCAAGCCGCGCAACGTCCTGCCGGTGCACGGCGAGATGCGGCACATGCGCGCGAACGCCGCGCTCGCGCGACGTACGGGCGTGCCGGCCGAGAACGTCGTGGTCGCCGAGGACGGCGTCGTCGTCGACCTGGTCAAGGGCAAGGTCTCCATCGCCGGCAAGGTCGAGTGCGGGTACGTCTTCGTGGACGGCTCCTCGATCGGCGACGTCAGCGAGTCCTCGATGAAGGACCGCCGCATCCTGGCGTCCGAGGGCTTCATCTCGGTGATCGTGGTCGTCGACTCGGTCAGTGGGAAGGTCTCCGGCGGCCCGGAGATCCATGCCCGCGGGTTCGCCGAGGACATCTCGACGTTCGACGAGATCAAGCAGCCGATCATCGATGCGCTGGACCGCGCGGGGGCCGAGGGCAACAACGACGCCTACCAGCTCCAGCAGGTCATCCGTCGCGTCGTCGGTCGCTGGGTGAACCGTGAGCACAAGCGCCGGCCGATGATCATCCCGGTGGTCATCGAG
>CAWAIZ010000020.1:0-207399 GCA_963782155.1 uncultured Actinomycetota bacterium | reverse complement strand
GCACCAGCTGCTCGCACAGCGCGACGAAGTTGGGCCGGTCGACGGGCACCTGACGCTTCGGGTCGGGCTTCTCGGGCGGGGTGAAGTCGGGGTCGTACGGCAGAGACGGGTCGCACCGCACACCGAAGTAGTTCTGCACCCGGCGCTCGGTCGGCAGCCCGTTGTCGTCCCAGCCCATGGGGTAGAACACGGCCTTGCCGCGCATCCGCTGGAAGCGCGCGATCAGGTCGGTGTGCGTGTAGGAGTACACGTGGCCGACGTGCAGGTTGCCCGACACCGTCGGCGGCGGGGTGTCGATCGAGTAGACCTCGCCGCGCGGGCGGGTGCGGTCGAACTTGTAGGTCTCGTCGGCCTTCCACCGCTCCGACCACTTCGCCTCGAGCCCCTCGAGCGCAGGCTTGTCCGGTACGACGACGGAACGCTGGTCTGCGCTCGTCGTGTCCGGGGCCTGGTGCTCGGTAGAGGTCATGAGCCCAGGATATTGGGGTGGGCCGGCCCGAGTCGCATCGATACCGTACGTCGCCCTCGTCACCCCGCCGGGTCGGCGTGAATCGCCCGCGTCGCTCGACCCTCGAAGGGCGACAAGAGCCGGCTCGGCGTGCTCGCGAGGGCGACAAGGGCCGACTCGGCGTGCGGGGGAGGGCAACAAGCGACGATTCGGCGTGGTCGGGTGGGCGATGTGCGCCGACCCGGGGTCAATAGAGTTGCCGTGAGATGACCGAGACCCACGATCCTGCAGCCGACGCACCGCGCCTCGCCGAGACCTTCGAGGAGGTCGAGGACGCGCTGCTCTCCCGCTGGCCGGAGACGCGGATGGAGCCGTCGCTCGACCGGATCCGCGCGTTCACCGAGCTGCTCGGCGACCCCCAGCGCACGTACCCCGTCATCCATCTGACCGGTACCAACGGCAAGACCTCGACGTCGCGGATGATCGACACCCTGCTGCGGACCCTGGAGCTGCGCACCGGCCGGTTCACGAGCCCGCACGTCGAGCGGATGACCGAGCGGATCAGCCTCGACGGCGAGCAGCTCACCGACGAGCAGTTCGTGACCGCGTTCAACGACGTGGCGCCGTACATCGACCTCGTGGACCGGGACCAGCCGCTCCCGCTGTCGTTCTTCGAGACGGTCGTCGCGATGGCGTACGCCGCGTTCGCCGACGCGCCCGTCGACGTGGCCGTCGTCGAGGTCGGCCTCGGCGGCACGTGGGACGCCACCAACGTCGCCGACGCGGCCGTCGCGGTGGTGCTGCCGGTCGCGGTCGACCACGCGCACCTGCTGGGTGACGACCCCGCCACCATCGCGGGGGAGAAGGCCGGGATCATCAAGGCGGGCTCGATCGCCGTCTCGGCCCAGCAGCTGCCCGACGTCGACGAGGTGCTGCGCAACCGTGCCGTCGACGTCGGCGCCACGCTGCTCCGCGAGAACGTCGACTTCGGCGTGGTCGCCCGTACCCCGGCCGTCGGCGGCCAGCTGGTGTCCCTGCAGGGGCTGCGGGCGAGGTACGACGAGGTGTTCGTGCCGCTGTACGGCGCGCACCAGGCGCAGAACGCCGTGCTGGCGCTGGTTGCGGTCGAGTCGTTCCTGGGCAACGACCCCCTGGACGCCGAGGTGGTGGCCGCGGCGTTCGCCGAGGTGACGTCACCCGGCCGGCTCGAGGTGATCCGCCGCAGCCCGACCATCGTGCTGGACGCCGCCCACAACCCGCACGGCGCCGAGGCGACGGCCGCCGCTCTCGAGGACTCCTTCCAGCTCGAGCCCCTCGTGGGCGTGATCGGAGTGATGACCGACAAGGACGCCGAGGGCCTGCTGGCTGCGTACGAACGCGTCCTGAGCCACGTCGTGTGCACCCAGAACTCGACCGCCCGGGCGATGCCGGCCGAGGAGCTCGCCGTCGTGGCCCGGGAGGTGTACGGCGAGGACCGTGTCACCGTCGCACCGTCGCTGCCCGACGCCATCGACCAGGCGGTGACCATCGCCGAGTCCGACAGCAGCGGCTCGTCCGTCGGCTCCGGGGCCGTGCTCGTCACCGGCTCGGTGGTGACCGTCGGCGAGGCTCGCACCCTGCTGAAGAAGCGCTCACGATGACGCAGGCACCCGCCGGAGAGCGCTCGCCCCGGCGCGGCATGTGCGCGGCCATCCTCAGCCTGGAGGGCGTCGCGCTCGGGCTCACCACTCCGGTGATGATCTCGATCGCCGGCGTCGACACCGCGACGGCGCTCTGGGTCGGCCTCGGCCTGGCGGCCGCGAGCCTGCTGCTGGCCGGGATGCTGCGCGGCGAGTGGGCCTACGCCCTCGGCTGGGCCCTCCAGGGTGCGGCGATCGGCCTCGGGTTCGTGATCCCGCTGATGTTCGGGCTCGGCGCGATCTTCGCGCTGCTGTGGGGCACGGCGTACTTCCTGGGCCGCAGGATCGAGCGCGAGCGAGCCCTGCGGTGACGGACTCGACGGGCGGGCCTCTGTCGCCCACGCCTCGCACGACTCTCGGCCGGCTCGCCGAGAAGACCCGCACCGACCGGGCCGAGCTGCACGCACTGCTGGACAGCGCCTTGGTGGCGCACGTCGGCGTCGATGCCGGCGGGTACCCGCTCGTCCTCCCCATGGCGTACGCCGTCGACCTCGACGGACCCGACCGCGACGGCACGGTCTACCTGCACGGCTCCACGGGCGCTCGGTGGCTGAACGCCTCGAGGGGCAGCAAGGTGTGCGTGACGGTCACCGAGGTGGACGGCATCGTGGCCGCGCGGTCCGGCTTCGAGAGCTCGATGAACTACCGCACCGCCGTCATCCTCGGCGAGGCGCGCGTGGTCGACGACCCGGATGAGCGGCAGCACGCCCTCGACCTGATGGTCGACCACATGGTGCCCGGCCGGGCCGCGACCATCCGCCGGCCGACCCGCAAGGAGCTCGCCGCCACGCAGGTGCTCGCCGTGGCACTGTGGGAGGCCTCGCTGAAGGTCCGCGTCGGGGGGCCCGACGACGAGGACGAGGACGTGGCCGACAACCCGTGGGGCGGGCACATCCCGCTCCACCGCGTGGCCGGCGAGCCCGTCGGCGACGCGGGTTCGCGGGCGCCGGCGCCGGACGACGTAGTCGCCCGTGCCCGTCAGCTCGGCTCCATCAAGGCCGACTCCTAGCTCTCCGGGTTTCGACGCGCCGGTTGGGACCTCGCAAGCTCGGTCCCACGGCTTGCTCAACCTGGCGACTACCTAACGGCGCACTCCTCCGTCGTGCGCCGCTAGGGTCGCTCACATGGAACGCACCCTGGTCCTGGTCAAGCCCGACGGGGTCCGTCGTGGTCTCACCGGTGAGGTGATCCGGCGGATCGAGGCCAAGGGGTACACGCTGGTCCGTCTCGAGCTGCGCGAGGCGACCCCGGAGCTGCTGGCCGAGCACTACGCCGAGCACGTCGGCAAGCCGTTCTACGAGCCGCTGGTCGAGTTCATGCTGTCCGGCCCGGTGGCGGCCATGGTCGTCGAGGGCGGCCGCGTGGTCGAGGGCTTCCGGGCCCTGGCGGGAGTCACCGACCCGACGGCCGCCTCTCCGGGCTCGATCCGGGGGGACCTGGGCCGCGACTGGGGCCTGGCCGTGATGCAGAACATCGTGCACGGGTCGGACTCACCTGAGTCGGCCTCCCGAGAGATCGGGATCTGGTTCCCCTAGACACCCCGGCGTGGCGCACCACCCACGCTGACCTGCGCGCTTAGCCTCGAACCGGGTCGACACCGCTCCGTCTTGTCGTCCCCACCTTCCCCGGTACGTCGACAGACGAGGCAGCGCGCATGGCAGGCAGCTTGATCGGTCGTGACATGGCCGTCGACCTCGGCACGGCCAACACGCTGGTCTACGTGCGCGGCAGGGGAGTGCTGCTCGACGAGCCGAGCGTGGTCGCGCTGAACACCACGACCGGCGAGATCCTCGCCGTCGGCCACGAGGCCAAGCGGATGATCGGCCGCACCCCTGACACCATCGAGGCCATCCGGCCGCTCAAGGACGGCGTGATCGCCGACTTCGAGGCGACCGAGCAGATGCTGCGGTTCTTCATCCGGTCGGTGCACCGCCGGCGGTACTTCGCCAAGCCGCGGATGGTCATCTGCGTGCCGAGCGGCATCACCGCGGTGGAGCAGCGAGCCGTCAAGGAGGCGGGCTACCAGGCCGGCGCGCGGCAGGTCTACATCATCGAGGAGCCGATGGCCGCCGCGATCGGCGCCGGCCTCCCGGTCCACCAGGCCACCGGCAACATGATCGTCGACGTCGGCGGCGGCACGACCGAGGTGGCGGTCATCTCCCTCGGCGGCATCGTGACGTCGCTGTCGATCCGCACCGCCGGCGACGACCTGGACGCCTCGATCGTGGCGTGGATGAAGAAGGAGTACGGCCTGATGCTCGGCGAGCGCACCGCCGAGGAGGTCAAGATGACCCTGGGCTCGGCGTTCCCGCTGACAGACAAGTCGGCCGACGAGACCGAGGCCGAGATCCGTGGCCGCGACATGGTCAGCGGCCTGCCGCGGACCGTCGTGGTCTCCACCGCCGAGATCCGGCAGGCGATGGAGGAGCCGCTGCACACCATCGTCGACGCCGTGCGCAGCACCCTCGACCAGACACCGCCCGAGCTCGCCGGCGACATCATGGACCGCGGCATCGTGCTCACCGGCGGTGGCGCGCTGCTCCGCGGGCTCGACGAGCGGGTCCGGCACGAGACCGGCATGCCCGTGCACGTCGCCGAGGACCCGCTGACCAGTGTCGCGATGGGCGCGGGCAGGTGCGTCGAGGAGTTCGAGGGGCTGCAGCAGGTCTTCGTCACCGAGCGCCGGAGGCACTGATGCGCTCGACCTGGCCTCGTCCGGGCGAACGGCCTGGTCGGCGAGGGCCCAACCGTTCGCTGCTCGTCGCGCTGCTGATGGCGTGCGCGACCCTGATCACCCTCGACTACCACGGCGGCACGGAGTCGCCGATGGAGCCGGTGCGCCGGGCGATGGGGGAGGTCTTCGGCCCGGTCGAGTCGGCCGCGGCGACCGCCGTACGCCCCCTCACCTCCATCCCCGACTGGTTCCACACGCGGTCCGACCTGCGCCACGAGATCGCCGCCCTGACCGCCGAGAACTCCGACCTCCGCCGGCAGGTCAACACCTCGGGAGTCGACCGCAGCCGGCTGGCGGAGTACGACGGCCTCACCCGCGCCGCGAAGACCCTCGGGCAGGCCCTCGTGCCGGCCCGCGTCGTCGGCATCGGCGCCAGCCAGACGTTCTCCCGGACCGTGACCATCGACGCCGGGTCCGAGGCCGGGATCGCCCCCGACCAGACGGTGGTCAACGCCGACGGTCTCGTGGGCCGGGTACTCCGGGTGACCAGCACGACGGCCACGGTGCTGCTGGTCATCGATGCCGAGTCGGTCGTCGGTGGCCGGATCGGGGACAGCATGCAGCTCGGCTTCCTGCACGGACGTGGTGACCTCGGCCGCAGCGGCCGCCTCGACCTCGAGCTCGTCGACGACTCGATCGTGCCCAGCAAGGGCGAGGTCGTGGTCACGTGGGGGAGCCAGGGCGGAGCGCCGTACGTCACCGGCGTCCCCGTCGGCCGGGTCACCCAGGTGTTCAGCAGCCTGCGCCAGACCTCGCAGCGGGCTGTGATCCAGCCGTTCGCCGACTTCGGCTCCCTCGACGTCGTCGGCGTGGTCGTGCCGTCCGGCACCCGTTCCGACCGGGCCGTCGTCGAGGCCGACGGGAGGCTCCGCTGATGCCCGGCATGAGTGTCTTCCGCTGGGCAGTGACGGTCGCGCTGGTCGTCCTGGCGCTGGTGGTCCAGGTCT
This sequence comes from uncultured Actinomycetota bacterium, assembly GCA_963782155.1. Taxonomy (GTDB): domain Bacteria; phylum Actinomycetota; class Actinomycetes; order Propionibacteriales; family Nocardioidaceae; genus Nocardioides. The sequence goes on along the minus strand of CAWAIZ010000020.1, from coordinate 201,591 downwards.
CGCTCTTCCCGCACCTGACGCCACACTGGTTGGGCGCCGGCGTGGTCCCGAACCTCTGCCTGCTGGTCGTGGTCGCCACGGCCCTGGTGCGCGGTCCGGAGCAGGCCGCCGTGCTCGGCTTCGTCGCCGGCGTGCTGCTCGACCTCGCCCCGCCGGCCGACCACGTCGCCGGCCGCTGGGCGCTCGCGCTGGTGGTCGTCGGGTACGTCGCCGGCCGGGTCCGTCCCGAAACCGCCCCGACCGCCACCACCGTCGTGGCCACGGTGGCCGCCTCGTCGTTCGTCGGCACGTCGGTCTACGCCATCAGCGGGCTGCTGCTGCAGGACCCGGTCGTCTCGGTCGGCGACCTGCTGCCCGTGATCTTCCTGGGCGTGGTCTGGGACGTGCTGCTCACCCCGCTCGTGCTGCCGGGGCTGATGCGGCTGCTCGGCGCGCTGGAGCCGGGCCGGGCCCACGTCTGATGGGGGTCTCGACAAGCTCGACCAACGGAAGCCAGCGCGGCCGGATGCGGGTGTTGGTCATCCAGGCCCTGGTGTTCTCGCTGTTCGCGACCCTGTTCGTGCGGCTCTACTACCTCCAGGTCGTCAGCGGCGAGACCTACCATGCCCGTGCGGCTTCCCAGTCGCTGCGAGACATCGTGGTCCAGCCCGAACGGGGCCTGATCGTCGACGACCAGGGCCGTCCGCTGGTGGCCAACCGGACCTCCTGGGTGGTCAGCCTCGACCGGACCCTGCTGGGCAAGCTCGGCGAGCACGGCTCGGACGTGGTCGTGAAGCGGCTCGCGGCGGTCCTGGACATGCGCCCGGGCCGCATCCGGGCGAAGCTCGTCTCGTGCGGTGACGGCGAGAGCAAGGTGGGCGTCTGCTGGAACGGGTCGCCGTACCAGCCGGTCCCCGTCGCCACCGACGTCGGCAAGGCAGTGGCGCTGCGGATCCTCGAGCAGCCGGAGGACTACCCCGCGGTGCTGGCGGAGCAGCAGAGCGTGCGCAGCTACCCGCGGCCGTTCGGCATCAACCTGGCGCACGTCCTGGGGTACCTCAGCCCGATCACGTCGGAGGAGTACGACCAGGCACAGCGCGACTCCGACACCTCGGTCAACGGCGCGTCGGTCGTCGGCCGCGCGGGCGTCGAGCAGGAGTACGACCGGTGGCTGCGGGGCATGCCCGGCTACCGCACCGTCGCGGTCGACTCGATGGGTCGCGTGCTCGGCGACGACAGCCAGGTGGCCGGCCAGCCCGGCGACACCCTCGTCACGTCCATCGACGCCAAGGTGCAGAGCGTCGTGGAGCGCCAGCTCGCCGACACCATCGCGACCGCCCGCGCCACCCACGACGACGTGACCGGCCGCAACTACGCCGCCGACTCCGGTGCCGTCGTGGTGCTCGGGGCCAGGACCGGGCGGGTGGTGGCGATGGCCAGCCAGCCGACGTACGACCCGGGCGTCTGGGTGGGCGGCATCAGCCGCAAGCAGCTCAGCTCGCTGTACTCCACGAAGGCCGACAACCCGCTCCTCGGCCGCGCGACGCAGGGTCAGTTCGCGCCCGGTTCGACGTGGAAGCCGATCAACGCCGTCACGGCGCTCGACCACGGCTTCACCCCCGACACCCGGCTGGACTGCTCGTCGGGCCTGCAGGTCGGCAACCGGTGGTTCAAGAACTACGAGTCCGTGGCGCGCGGCTACATCAGCTTCGCCGAGGCCCTGCAGTACTCCTGCGACACGTTCTTCTACCGCGTCGGCCTGAAGTTCTGGCAGCAGTACGGCACCGACCCCACCGACGTGGACGCACCGGACCCGCTGGTCGAGGGCGCGAAGAACTTCGGCTTCGGCAAGGAGACCGGGATCGACCTGCCGGGCGAGGCGAGCGGCCGGATCGCCGATCGCCACTGGAAGCTCTCCTACTGGAAGTCGATGAAGGGCTACTACTGCAAGATCGACGCGGACAACACCACGGGCAAGCGGGACTTCCTGCACGTCTTCGCCCACGAGTTCTGCCTCGAGGGCAGCTACTACCGCGCCGGTGACGCGGTGAACTACTCCATCGGCCAGGGCGACACGCTCGTCACGCCGCTGCAGCTCGCCCGCGCGTACGCCGCCCTCTCGAACGGCGGCACCCTCTACGAGCCCCGCGTCGGCAAGGCGATCGTCAGCCCGGACGGCCAGGTGCTCAAGCGGATCGCCCCCAAGGTGCAGGGGCACGTGAAGGCCACCGCCGCGAGCATGAGGTACGTCGACCAGGCGCTGCTCGGCACGGCCCGGATCGGCACGATGGCCTGGAAGATGATCGACTTCCCGCTCGACCGGGTGCACATCCGGTCCAAGACCGGCTCCGCGGAGGTCTACGGCAAGCAGTCGACGTCCTGGGTGGCGTCCTACGACGAGAACTACGTGGTCGTGATGATGGTCAGCCAGGCCGGCACCGGGTCGGGTACCTCGGGCCCCGCGGTACGAGCGATCTGGGAGTCGCTCTACGGCATCGACGGGATGGACGTGAACCCCTCGCGGTCGGCCATCCCCGGCACCACCCCGCCGAACGGGCTGCCGACGTTCCTCGGCGACGGCTCGATCCTGCCGCCCGGACGGAAGGGGCAACGGTGACGCTGGCACGTGGCGTTTGGGACCAATCGCGTACCTGGAACGATCCAAGAGTGGCGTTTGGGACCAATCGCCGCGCGCCCGGCCTCGACTGGCTGCTGATCATCGCCGTGCTGGCCCTGGTGACGATCGGCTCGCTGCTGGTGTGGTCGGCCACGTCGCACCGCGACGACCTCACCGGCGGCGACCCGTCGGCGTACCTGAAGAAGCAGCTGGTCAACATCGTCATCGGGCTGGTGCTGATGGCGCTGGTGACCGCGACCGACCACCGCTGGGTGCGGATGCTGGCGCCCGTGGTGTACCTCGCTTCGGTCGGCGGGCTGGTGCTGGTGCTGACCAACGGCGCCACGATCAACGGGTCCCGGTCCTGGATCCAGCTCGGCGGGATGTCCCTGCAGCCCTCGGAGTTCGCCAAGCTCGCCGTGGTGGTCGGCATGGCGCTGCTCGCCGCCGAGCGCACCGAGGGCCGCCGCAGGCCGCTCGGCCTGGGCACGGTGCTCGGCATGCTGGCGATCGCGGGCGTGCCGGCGTCGCTGATCATGCTGCAGCCCGACCTGGGCACGATGCTGGTGCTGTCCGCCACGATCTTCGGGGTGCTGGCCGTGGCGGGTACGCCGCGGCGCTGGCTGGGCCTGCTGGTCACCGGCGGGGTCGCGGCGGCGGTGGCGATGGTCGCGGAGGGGTTCCTCAAGGCCTACCAGGTCGACCGGTTCCTGGCGTTCACGAACCCGGACCTCGACCCGCGCGGGGCGGGGTACAACACCGAGCAGGCCCGCATCGCCGTCGGCAACGGCGGACTGTTCGGGCAGGGCCTCTTCCACGGCTCCCAGACCCAGTCCGGCTTCGTGCCCGAGCAGCACACCGACTTCGTGTTCACCGTCGCCGGCGAGGAGCTGGGTCTGGTCGGGGCCGGGATCCTGATCGCCCTGCTGTGCGTGGTGATCTGGCGTGCGCTGGCGATCGCCGCGACCACGCCTGACGTCTTCGGCCGGGTCGCGGCCGCCGGCATCGCCTGCTGGTTCGGCTTCCAGGCGTTCCAGAACATCGGGATGTGCCTCGGCATCATGCCCGTCACCGGCGTACCCCTGCCGTTCGTCTCCTACGGCGGCTCGTCGCTGTTCGCCGGCATGCTCGCCGTCGGCCTGCTCCAGAACATCGCCACCCGTTCGCACGCCCAGTCCCGGGGGTCGAAGGCGATCGCCGTCCGGATGGCCGGCGTCTAGCTTCTTCGGCGTTGAGCCTCGAAACCACCGGTCAGGGCTTGATGCTGAGGAACACGTAGGCGGCCAGGATCGCCAGGTGCAGGTAGCCGTTCAGCGGCTTCGAGCGACCCGGTACGACGGTGAGCACGCCGACGATCACCGACATCAGCAACAGCACGATCTGGGTCTCGCCGAGGCCGAGGGTGAGCGGGTCGTCGAGCCAGATGGTGGCGACCGCGAGCGTCGGGATGGTCAGGCCGATGGAGGCCATCGCCGAGCCGTAGGCCAGGTTCAGGCTGACCTGGACCCGACGCCGCGCGGCCGAACGGACGGCCGAGATCGACTCGGGCAGCAGCACCAGCAGCGCGATCACGACACCCACGAACGCGTGCGGGAACCCGGCCGCCGCGACGGCGTCCTCGATGACGGGTGACTCGACCTTGGCCAGGCCGACCACGGAGACGAGGGCGACGACGAGGAGGGCCAGGCTGGTCAGCGCGGTACGACGGCTGGGCGGGTCGGCGTGTCCGTCCTCGTCCACGTCCGGCACCCCGTGCTCCTCGCCCTCGACGGCCAGGAAGAAGTCACGGTGCTGGACGGTCTGGGTGAACACGAACATCAGGTACACCAGCAGCGACGCCACCGCCGCGAAGGCCAGCTGGCTCGCGCTGAACTCCGGACCCGGCTCCGTGGTCGTGAACCGTGGCAGCACGAGCGTGAGCGTGGCCAGCGTGATCACGGTGGCCAGCGAGGACCCGGTGCCCTCGGCGTTGAACACCGCCAGCTTGGACTTGAACGCCCCCACCACGAGGGACAGTCCGGCGATGCCGTTGACGCTGATCATCACCGCCGCGAAGACCGTGTCACGGGCGAGCTCGGAGGTGTCCTTGGAGCCGCTGACCATCAAGGTGATGATGAGCGCCACCTCGATCACCGTCACCGAGACCGCAAGCAAGAGCGACCCGAAGGGCTCGCCCACCTTGTGCGCCACCACCTCCGCGTGGTGCACCGCCGCCAGCACCGACGCGACCAGCACGGCGGACACGACGACCGCGACCAGCGACCCCGGATGCCCTCCCCACGTCGCGGCCAGTACCACGAGCGCCAGCACCGGCGTGTACGACGTCCACCGCCGCCAGTCCGTCCGGGTGTCGGTGCCGGTCGCCATGCCGGCAACCCTAGGGGCCGCCCGGTCGCGCCGGATTCTGCACGATTGAGGACCGCGAGGGCAGGCGTCGTACCCTGGGTTGTTCGTCTACCGAGTGAGGTCCCGACCCGTGCCTGCGCCATCCAGGAGCGTCTTCCCCCGGCTCGAGCCCCTCCTGCCGACCGTGCAGAAGCCGATCCAGTACGTCGGCGGCGAGCTCAACTCCACGGTCAAGGAGTGGGACGGCCCGGACGGTGAGCAGCGGGTGCGCTGGGCCCTCATGTACCCCGACGCCTACGAGGTAGGTCTGCCGAACCAGGGCGTGGCGATCCTCTACGAGGTGCTCAACGAGCGCGACTGGATCCTGGCCGAGCGCACGTACTCCGTGTGGCCGGACATGGAGACCGTGATGCGCGCGCACGAGATCCCGCAGTTCACCGTCGACGGGCACCGCCCGGTCCGGGACTTCGACCTCTTCGGGGTCAGCTTCTCGACCGAGCTCGGCTACACGAACATGCTCAACGCCCTCGACCTGGCCGGCATCCCGCTGCATGCCGTCGACCGCGGCGAGGACGACCCGATCGTGATCGCCGGCGGCCACGCCGCCTTCAACCCCGAACCGATCTCGGACTTCGTCGACGCGGCCGTTCTCGGCGACGGCGAGGAGATCGTGCTCGCCATCTCCGAGGTCGTCCGCGAGTGGAAGAGTGAAAGAGGGCCCGGCGGACTGGGGCCGGACAGGGTCGAGCTGCTGCGCCGGCTGGCCGCCAGCCAGAACGTCTACGTCCCGCAGTTCTACGACGTCGCGTACGCCGCCGACGGGTCGATCGAGGCCGTCGTCCCCAACAAGCCGGGCATCCCGTTCCGCGTCCGCAAGCACACCCTGATGGACCTGGACCAGTGGCCGTACCCTGCCAACCCCCTCGTCCCGCTGGCCGAGACCGTGCACGAGCGGTTCTCCGTGGAGATCTTCCGCGGCTGCACCCGCGGCTGCCGGTTCTGCCAGGCCGGGATGATCACCCGTCCGGTGCGGGAGCGTTCGATCGAGACGATCGGCGCGATGGTCGAGAACGGCATCCGCAAGTCCGGCTTCGAGGAGGTCGGCCTCCTCTCGCTCTCGAGCGCCGACCACAGCGAGATCGCCGAGGTGGCCAAGGACCTCGCCGACCGCTACGAGGGCCAGAACGTCTCGCTCTCCCTGCCGAGCACGCGCGTCGACGCGTTCAACGTCACCCTGGCCAATGAGTTCTCCCGCAACGGCCGGCGCTCGGGCCTCACGTTCGCCCCGGAGGGGGGCAGCGAGCGGCTGCGCAAGGTGATCAACAAGGCGGTGTCCGAGGAGGACCTGATCCGCACCGTCGCCACGGCCTACGGCAACGGCTGGCGTCAGGTGAAGCTCTACTTCATGTGCGGTCTGCCCACCGAGACCGACGAGGACGTGCTCGAGATCGCCGACCTGGCCGCCAAGGTGATCGCCAAGGGCCGCGAGGTGACCGGCCGCAACGACATCCGCTGCACGGTCTCGATCGGCGGGTTCGTGCCCAAGCCGCACACGCCGTTCCAATGGGCGGCGCAGCTCGACCACGACACGACCGACGAGCGGCTGCGCCTGCTCCGCGAGAAGGTGCGGGCCGACAAGCGCCACGGCCGGGCCATCGGGTTCCGCTACCACGACGGCAAGCCCGGCACCATCGAGGGACTGCTGTCCCGCGGCGACCGTCGCGTCGGCAAGGTCATCGAGGCGGCCTGGCGCGACGGGGGCCGGTTCGACGGCTGGAGCGAGCACTTCTCCTACGACCGTTGGGTGGCCGCCTGCGAGCAGGCGCTGGCCGGCACCGGCGTGGACCTCGACTGGTACACCGTCCGTGAGCGCGACTACGACGAGGTGCTGCCCTGGGACCACCTCGACTCGGGACTCGACAAGGACTGGCTGTGGGCCGACTGGGAGGACGCCCTCGACCCCTCGACGGCCGAGGTCGAGGACTGCCGGTGGACTCCCTGCTACGACTGCGGCGTCTGCCCGGAGCTCGACACCGAGATCCAGGTCGGCCCCACAGGGAAGCGGCTGCTGCCGCTCTCCGTCGTATGAGCCACTACACGCCGCTGCACCTCGACTGGCCCGGCCTCGCCAACGCCCGCGACCTCGGCGGGCTGCCCGTGGAGGACGGCCGGATCCGCCAGGGTGCCCTGATCCGCACGGAGTCGCTGACCCGCCTGGAGGACCCGGACGTGCTCCGTGACGCCGGCGTCTCGCTCATCGTCGACCTGCGACGTCCCGGCGAGTCGGTCGAGCCGCACCCGTTCGCGGACGACGACATCTACGTCAACCTGCCCGTCGAGGATCCGGCCGACGTCAAGGACATCGAGTCCACGATGGGCGCCCTCTACCTGGCGATGCTCGACGCGCGGCCCGAGCTGTTCGCGGCCGCCCTGGGGTCGATGGCCGACGCGGCGCCGGGCGCCGTGCTCGTGCACTGCGCGGCGGGCAAGGACCGCACCGGTCTCGTCGTCGCGCTGGCACTGGGCGTGGCCGGCGCCGACCCCGAGACCATCGCCACCGACTACGCCGTCACGGGCGAGCGACTCTCGCCGTACGTCGAGAAGTACCTGGCCACGATCGAGGACGAGCGGCAGCGCGAGTTCTGGCGCGGCCACCAGGGGACGCCGGTGGCGTTCATGATCGACGTGCTCGAGCACCTCGACCGGGAGTACGGCGGCGTCGAGCCGTACCTGCGCACCGGCGGGATGACCGAGGAGCAGATCAGGGCGTTGCGGGAGCGACTGGTCGCCTGAGCTGGTCCTCGACCGCGGCCGGCCGGACGACGTACGCGCCCAGGGCGAACAGCGGCGCCGTGCACGCGAGCAGCAGCAGGAGCGGCCAGGTCCAGCCGTCGGTCGCGTCGTGGACGGCCCCGAACGTGAACGGGCCGGTGGCCGCGATGAGGTACCCCACGGACTGAGTGACGCTGGACAGGGCGGCGGTCCCCTCGGGCGTGCGGGCGCGCAGGCCGACCAGGGTGAGTACCAGCGGGAACGTCGTGGTGCCGGCGCCGATGAACAGCGCCCAGACGATGGCGAGCGAGTGCGGCGCGACCAGCATGCCGGCGTACCCGACCAGGTAGCACGCCATGATCGAGAACAGCAGGGCGCGAGGGTCCTCGGACCTGGCCAGCCGGGTCGGCGCCCACAGCGAGAGCGGGATCGCGGTGGCGGCCAGCAGTCCGACGAGCAGGCCGGCATCCGCGGCCGTGAACCCGGAGTCCCGCCACAGGGTCGCGAACCAGCCGAAGATCACGTAGGCCTGCAGCGACTGGAACCCGAAGAACAGGGCCATCGCGAGGCCGAGCCGGGTGCGCAGCACGTCGGCGTAGCCGATGGTCCGCCGCTGCCGCTCGAGGTGCCGGTCGTGGGAGACCAGGCCCAGCCACGGGATCGTGGCCACCAGTGCGATCGCCGCCCAGGCGCCGAGGCCGTTGCGCCAGTCGCCGAACCTCTCGGCGATCGGCACGGTCAGCCACAGCGCCGCCGTGAGGCCGACGGACAGCGCGGTGGTGTAGATGGCGGTGACCAGGCCGACCCGGTCGGGGAAGTGCAGCTTGACCAGGGACGGCAGCACCACGTTGGCCACCGCCATGCCGGCCAAGGCCAGCATCGAGAACGCCAGGAACGGTGCCTGGTGGTCGACCAGCACCCGGGCGCCGAGGCCGGCCACGACGCACAACAGGGCCAGCAGGGTCACCCGGTGCAGCCCGATGCGGCTGGCCAGCGCGGGTGCCAGGGCGCCGAAGAACGCGAACGCCAGCACCGGCAGCGACGTCAGCAACCCGGCAGATGTCGCGCTCATGCCCAGCGCCTCGCGCACCTCCGACAGCACCGGGCCGACGCTGACGGCTGCCGGCCGGAGGTTCACCGACAGCAGCACCAGTGCCACCAGCACCAGCGCGGTACGGCGGGTCACACGAGGCACCCGCCGATGCTCTCAGGCCGTCGCCCGCTCGCCCGTGCCCGGGTCGTGCCCGGGGCGGTCGCGAAGTACGGCAGTTCGCGCCATTCCAGCCGGAAATGGGCCATCCAGCCCCGAACTGCCGTCGTTCCGGTCCGCTTGCCCGTGCACCGAGCGAAGGGTTCAGCAGACCCGCGGCGCCTCCAGCACGAACCGCGCGACCACGCCCCGGTGATCGGAGACCGCGGACTCCCACGTGGCCATCACGGTCGGGGTCCACTCGCTGGTGGCGAGCAGGAAGTCGATGCGGCTCCGCGGCGCGAGGTTCGGGACGGTCAGCCCGTTGCCCTCCCCGACGAGGGGCCACGGGTCCTCCAGGTCGGTGTGCGACGGGGCGAGCGCCAGCCGCAGGGTGGCGGAGGCAGGCGAGGCGTTGAAGTCGCCGCCGAAGATGGTCGGGTACGCGTCGACGCCGACGATGTCGCGCGCCAGCCGCATCTGCTCCTGCCGGAGCGCGGGCGTGGTGTGGTCGAGGTGGGCGTTGTAGATGCTGATCGGCCGCCCGGCGAGCCGAAGCACCAGGTGCTGGAGCCCGCGCTGCTGCCGTCCGGGCAGGTTGGGCAGCAGCGTGTGGGTCCAGTTCTCGACCTTCAGACGGGTCAGCACGGCCGTGCCGTAGTCACTGGTCGGGTCACCGGGCCGCAGGCCGTCGCGCTCGAGGTTCGAGGCGAAGACGTGGCGCATGCCCAGCAGCGACGCGACGTACTCGGACTCGTCGACGAACCGGCTCCGCAGCCGGTTCTTGTCGACCTCCTGGAGGAGCACGACGTCCGGGTCGACCGCGGCGATCTCGCCGACGATCCGGTCGAGGTTCAGCCCGGAGTGCCCGATACCGGAGTGGATGTTGAACGTGACGACCGTCAGCGGCACCGACCGCCCGTGCCGTGGGCACGGTGTGAGCGTGGCCCCCGGCAGGATCGTCTGGGTCGAGGTCGGTGACGGGGCCGGACTGGGGGACCCCGGGGCCACACTGCTCGAATGCGGGAGCGACGGGCTGGGCAGACCCGGCTCGGGAGTCGTGGCTTCCTCGCCGGCCGGCCACGCCCACCAGACGGCGAGGGCGACCAGGGCGGCGACCGTGAGCAGGGCGACCAGCCCGTGGGAACGCCGGCTCATCTGCCCCCCGTCCGCGGCCCGTCGTTGCTGTGGCCATTGTGCCTACAGTCGGGTGATGAACCCGTACGGCGTGGCGCTGGCCGCGGGCGTACTGGTCCTGGCCGGGTGCACCGGGGCCGACGAGCCGCCTCCGGCCGCCCCCGCGGCGACCCGCAGCACGGGCGCGGCTGCGGCACCGGTGGAGACCGTTCCGACGAGCCCGTCGGCGACCGCGGAGGCCAGCGGCGTCCCAGCGTTCTCCGAGAGGCGTGCCCTGGCCGACGTACGCCACGTGGCCGGCGACATCGGGCCCCGGCTGGCGACCGGGCCGGCGTTCCGGGAGGCCGCAAGGTGGGTCGCCGGCCGGTTCACCGACCTCCACTACGAGGTGACCCGCCAGACGTACCCCGTCCCGGCCGGCACCTCGTGGGGCGTGCCGGTCGACGCCGGGAGATCGGTCAACGTCGTCGCCACGCCCGAGGACTTCGACCCCGGCGCGCCGTACTACGTGGTCGGCGCGCACCTCGACACCATCGCGGTGGCGCCCGGCGCGGAGGACAACGCCTCCGGCATCGCGGTGCTGCTCGAGACCGCCCGGATCGCCCGCGCGGTCCGCCTGACCCAGGTCGTCCTCGTGGCGTTCGGCGGCGAGGAGCCCCGCGGCCCGGGCGACCTGCACCACTTCGGGTCGAAGCACTACGTCGCGACCCTGAGCTCGGCCGCGCGGCGCCGACTCCGGGCCATGGTCTCCCTCGACCGGGTCGGCGTCGGGCCGCCGCTGACCATCGGCTGGGTCGACGGCACGGCCACGCGGGTCCGGGACGCCCTCCTCCGGACCGCCGATCTCGTCGGAGTGCGCACCGCGGTCGAGGAGAACACCGGCAGCGACCACGAGTCCTTCGCCGACGCAGGTCTGCCGGCGGCGCGGCTCGGCGGGACGGGGTACACCGCCTACCACTCCGCGCAGGACGTGCCCGCCGTCGTCGACCCCGCACAGCTGCGCCGGACCGGCGACGTGCTCTGGGCCTGGCTCAGCCGCCGAGCGCGCTGAACCGCCAGAAGTTCGCGAACATCCGATCCGCAGCGGCGTACGGCACCACCCGCGGCGCGTGGTCCGGGCCGATCCGGTAGGGGACGAACGTCACTCCCTTCAGCTCGTCGTCCCAGTACGTCGCCTCGAGCACCAGCCCCTCGTTGGTCTCGGGCGTGGTCATGTCGAAGGTGAAGTTGCCGAGCGAGTTGACCAGCAACGCGCTGTGACCCGACGTGGCGATGATGGTCGCACCCTGCACCCAGTGCGGGTGGCCGCCGACCACGAGGTCGGCGCCGGCCCGGACGAGCTGCCGGGCGACGTAGGTCTGGATGGGCTCGGGCCGCTCGGTGTACTGCGCGCCCCAGTGCGGCATCACCACGACCACGTCGACGCGGTCGGCGAGGCGGCGTACGTCGCCGAGCACGCGGTCCAGCTCGGCCCGGTCGAGCGGGCCCGTGCGCGGCGGCATGCTGATCGAGCTGGCACCCGGTTGTCCCGGCCGTGCCTGCGGCGTCTCCCCGATCGCGTTGAAGCCGAGGAAGCCGAAGCGGACACCGTGCCGCTCGACCACCGCCGGTCGCCGCGCCTCCGCGAGGTCCGGCCCCGCACCGAAGGGCCGCAACCCGGCCGCGCGCAACAGGTCGACCGTCTGCACCAGAGCACCCTCGCCGTAGTCGCCCAGGTGGTTGTTGGCCAGGCCTATCGCGTCGAAGCCGGCGGCCCGCAGCCCGTTGCGGACGGCGGGGTCGGCGTGGAAGGAGTCACCGCCCTGGGTGGGCGCGCCGTCGTCGGAGAGCGTGCTCTCGAGGTTGCCGACCGTGATGTCGGCGGCGGCCAGCCGGCGCTGCATCGGCCGGAGCGGGTACGACGGGTCGCCCTCGGCCGACGCCCGCTCGCCGACCCGCCGGCCGAGCATGATGTCGCCGACGACGCTCAGTCTGGTGACCTCGCCGGGCGCGGGGCCGGCCACCCGAAGGACGTAGTCGTCCGGGTCGCGCAGCGGGTCGACCCCGTCGACGGACAGCGCCCGCACCCCGGGTCCGACGTCCGAGGCCGGCACGATCGCGACGGTGTCCGTGGCCAGCCGCGCCAGGTCGCGTACCTTCCGGGTCACGGTCAGCCCGCCACCCGGCAGCCCGAGCTGGTCCCACCGCGTCACCCCGCCGTCGAGGAGCAGCCCGGCCTGCGCGCGGGTGAGGTCCGCGGGCGGGCGGCGTACGTGCACGGCCAGCACGAGCGGCTCGGTGGTCGGGGGGTCGGGCGTCTGCGTCGGGGTCGGCGTCGGACCGGACGTCGCCGAGGTCGGGCTGGGCGGCGGGTTCGGCGACGCGGCCGGCGTACTCGGCCCCGACGTCGAGCACCCGGCCAGCAGGGCCGCGCCGGTCAGCAACAGCGCGGCGGCCCTCATCCCGTCACGGTAGCCCGGCTGTCGGAGGCGTCCGGCAGGATCGACTCATGCGCCACGTGACCGACGAGGAGCGCCGGGCCCGGATCGCCCAGCGGCACGGGATCGCGCCGGCGCAGCGGCACGGCGACCCGGTCGCGGCCACGGAGGCGATGACCGTCCTGCACGCCACCGAGCCGGCGACCGTCTACCTCTCCCTCGTCGCGCGGGTCGACGGACTGACGGTCGCGGACATCGACCGGGTGCTGTACGACGACCGCTCGCTGGTCAAGCAGCTCGCGATGCGCCGGACCGTGTTCGTGTTCCCCCGGGACCTGCTGCCGGCTGCCTGGGGGAGCGCCTCGGCGCGCGTCGCCGGGCAGCTCCGACCGCGGCTGGTCAAGGAGGTCGAGCAGGGCGGCCTCGCCGACGACGGCGTCGCGTGGCTCGACCGTGCCTGCGCAGCGGTCGTGGACCTGCTCGATGACGGCAGCGAGCTGTCCGCGCAGGCGATCCGCGAGCGGCTGCCGGTGCTCGAGGGCCGCATCGACCTCGCGGTCGGGAAGAAGTACGCCGCCAACGTCTCCATCTCCCCGAGGGTGCTCACCCAGCTCGGCGTCGATGGCCTGATCACCCGCGGCCGCAACGGCGGGCACTGGCGGGTCTCCCGGCCGCAGTGGACCTCGATGACGGCGTGGCTGGGGGCCCACGAGCCGCCCTGGAAGGCCGACGAGGGATGGGCCGAGCTGGTCCGCCGCTGGCTGTGGACGTTCGGCCCCGGCACGGCCGCCGACGTCCAGTGGTGGCTCGGCGGCACCGCGGGCATCGTCAAGCAGGCGCTGGCCACCCTGGGCGCCGAGCAGGTGGGCCTGGCCGACGGACAGACCGGCTGGCTGCTGCCCGACGACCTCGACGAGGTCGCGTACGACGCGCACTGGGCCGCGCTGCTGCCCGTCCTCGACCCGACCGTGATGGGCTGGAAGTCGCGCGACTTCTACCTCGGCCCGCACGCGCCGCACCTCTTCGACAGCAACGGCAACGCCGGCACCACCGCCTGGTGGAACGGCCGGATCGTCGGCTGCTGGGTGCAGGACGAGGCCGGCGTGGTCGGGCTGCGCTACGTCGAGAAGGTCCCGAAGGCCGGGGAGAAGGCGCTGCAGGCGGAGGCCGACCGGCTGACGGCCTGGCTCGACGGCGTTCGGGTCAGCACTGTCTACCCGTCCGCGGCGATGAAGGCGGAGCGTTAGCCCGTCCACCCTTCCTCGGGTGCTGCGATATGGTCCCCGGCGTGCCACCGGACGAGCGCGACGCGACGATTGCGAGGCTCACCGAGGAGCTCACCCGAGTCCGAGCCGAGCTGGCCGGCGTACGTCGCGAGAGCGAGCAGTCCGGGACCCGTCTGGCGAAGATCAGGGCCGCCCGCAAGCGCGCCGAGCGCACGTCGGTCGTGCTGTCCGAGGCGCTCGCCGCCCGGCTGCGCCTCGACATCGTCCGCAAGAACGCCGACCGCCGCCTCCTCACCCGCCTGCAGCAGGACCTTCCGTCCCCGGACGAGGCCGAGCAGCTGGAGCTGCTGCGCACCACCCCGCTCTTCGACGCCGCGTGGTACCTGCGCTCCTACCAGGACGTCGTCCGCTCGGGCGACGAGCCGGGCCTGCACTTCCTGCGCCACGCCGTGAGACCCTTCCGCAGTCCAAGTCCGGACTTCGACACCGCCCAGTACGTCGAGGACCACCCCGAGGTGCTCGAGCTCGGCGTCAACCCGCTCGTGCACTTCTTGTCGACGCCCGAGGGTCGCACCGCCACGCGGTACCCGCCGGAGGGCTGACGCGATGGCTGACCCGGACGACTTCGTCCGACGCTGGCACGACTTCGTCCGCCGCTGGCAGAAGGCCGGGCGCGCGGAGCGGACATCCCTGGTCGAGGGAGCACTGGCCGACGGACTGCCCGCGGCGACGGGCAAGCCGGCCGCCCCCGACGCGTCGCAGCTGGTGCAGTGCGCCAAGGCCGTGCTGCGGGCGAGCGGCGCATTCGACGAGGAGGGGTACGCCGCCGCGAGGCCCAACCGGGTCGTGCTGCGCACCAGCGACCCGCTGACCCAGTTCGTCACCGATGGCTGGCGCGAGCTGCGGGCACCCAGCCTGGACTTCGACCTCTGGTGGTACTGGTGCGAGTACCTCGACCCCACCCGCGAGGACGTCAACCCGCTGCTGCACTACCTGCTCGTGGGCCGGCAGGCAGGCCATCTCCCGGTCCCGCCGCCGGCGCCCGAGCGCGTCCACCCGCGGCTCGTCGACGGCCCGGTCCGGCGGATCTGCCTGTTCGCGGCCTACGACCGGGACGGCCTGGTCGACGAGTACGTCGTGGCGTACCTGCGCGAGCTGAGCCGCCACGCGGACGTCTACTACCTGGCCGACGGGGTGCTCGAACCCGGTGAGCTGGCGCGGCTCGACGGCGTCGCGAAGGCGGCCTGGAGCATCCCGCACGGCGGCTACGACTTCGGCTCGTACTCGCTGCTGGCGCGCGAGCTGGTCGGCTGGGACGTGGTCGAGCAGTACGACGAGCTGATCCTGGCCAACGACAGCTGCTTCCTGCTGCGCCCGCTGGACGACACCTTCGCGGAGATGGACACCCGGGCCTGCGACTGGTGGGGCCTCCAGGCGACCTCGATGGAGTACAACGAGGACGACATCGACGACCCCGAGGCGAGGATGCCCCTCGGAGAGGCCAAGGCCGCCATGAACGGGCCGCGTCGGTGGTCCGACGTGCTGTACCTCCACCTCAGCTCCTACTTCCTGGCGTTCCGCCGCCCGGTGATCGCCGACCCGGGCTTCCGGCGCCGGCTCGACGCCGTGTGCCCGCAGCTGGAGAAGATGTCGGTGGTCCACAAGTACGAGATCGGCATCAGCCGCTACCTCATCGACTCCGGGTTCGACTTCGACACCCTCGTCACCGACCTCTACCCGTTCCACCCGCTCTACTCGCGCCGCTTCTTCGAGCTCGCCGCTCGCGGCTTCCCCCTCGTCAAGCGAAACTTCCTGGCCGAGAACCCCCGCCACGTCGCCGAGTTCGGGAACTGGGACGGATGGCTGCGCGAGGCGGTGCCGGACGCACCGATGGACGCGATCATGGCCAGCATCGACCGGGTCTCGCCGTACGACGTCCGCCTCCTGTCCACCGAGGTGCGCATCGACGATCGGGGCCGCAGGATCGTGCCTGACCGGCCGCTCGCGGGGTACGGCTTCCGGTCGATGAGCCGTGAGCTGCCCAAGTTCGACCACTGGTGGGCCTTCCCGGTGGACCGCCGCACGCACCGGCTCTCCTCCGGCTCGCGGGCCGTGCTGGAGGCGGTGCGCGACGACCCGTCGATCCGCAAGGTCGTGCTGACCCGGTCCCGGCGCCTCGAGCTGGAGGGCGAGAACCTGGTCGTGCTGCCGATCGGGCCACGGGAGGGGATGGAGTCGCTGGCGCGGTGCGGGCACGTGCTCCTGGACGGGCATCCCGACGACCAGCTCGAGGTGCCGATGCCCGCGGGCTGGCACCGGTTCATCCACGTGGGCGGCGGTCTGCCGATCGGGCCGCCCCGGCTCACGGCCGGTGACGTGGACGGTGAGGCCCAGCTGACCGCCCGCGCGGTCGCGTCACGGGCCGAGGCTCTCGCCCGGGCAGCAGCCACGCCGCTCCCCGCCCTGGCGGACCTGTGGCTGACCGGGCTGCCGCGCCACGACCTCGTCGTACGGTCCGAGCTGCCCGAGGACCTGGCCCGGGAGGAGGCACAGCTCCGTGCGCGCCTGGGTGGTCGGCGGCTCCTCGTCTTCTGGCCTCGGCCAGGAACGGCACCGCCGCACCTGGAGGACGCGGAGCTGGAGCGGCTGGCCGCCTGGTCGGCGCACCACGACACCGTCGTCGGCGTGCGCGAGACGATGGTCGACTCGACGGCCAGCTGGACCTACGCACTGCGGTCCGTGGTCGGCGTGGGCGTCGCGGCGCGCAGCGTCGCTCACGGCTCGACGGTGCTCCGCGTGGCCGACGCCGTGGTCACCGACGAGGCCGAGGAGGCCGTCGACTTCCTTCTCACCGGCAGGCGGTTGCTGACGTGGTCACCCGGGCCCGTCGCACACGAGTCGGCGGTGACGGCGTCGTACCCCCCGGAGGAGTACCTCCCGGGGCCGGTGAGCCGCTCGTTCGACGAGCTGATGGTGGCCTTGGACACCGCCTTCGAACCGGTCGGGCCCGAGCTCCGCGACGCCTACGACCGCGCGGTCCGGCTCGCGTTCGCGCACACCGACGCCCTGAGCTCCTGGCGGCTCGCCTGGCGGCTGCGGGGCTACGCCTGAGGCGCCGGCTCCTCCAGCCACTCGCGGACCGGGAGGTAGGTCTCCCGCAGGCGGCGAGCCACCCGGGCGCCGGAGCGGCCGTCGAGATGCTCGTGCAGCTCGTCGCGCACCCGCGCGTGACGAGTCCGGCGCTCCTCTGACGGCTCTTCGAGGAGAACGTCCAGTGTCGCCAGCAGCTCCTCGCCGTCACGGCACAGTGGTCCCGGGACGACCTCGGCGAGCTCGTGCACCAGCCCGAGCTCCTCGATGACCTCCGCCAGGTCCGGGACGAATGCCGCCACCGGGCGATCCAGGACCAGGAAGTCGAGGAGGTCGTCGGTGTAGTCGGAGACGAGAGCCGCGGCCTCGCGCAGCACCATCTCGGTGTCGGGCAGCAGGCGGTGCGACAGCACCAGCAGGCCCGCGGCACGCAGCGCCCTCGGGTCGAGGCCGAGCACGGGGTCGCTGGGCAGGTCGCGCCGCGGGGGCCGGACGCCGACGACCACGTCGTGGGCGTCGGCCCAGTCGCGCAGCCGGCGCAGCTGGTCGGGCCGGAGTTCGGGGACCGGCCCCGACCGACGCTCCGCCGGTGCCCACACGAGCAAGCGCCGGCCCGCGCAGGCCCGCCGCAGGACGGCGAGCTGGATCCGGAGGTCGGGGGCGAGCTGCCCCTCGGGCTGGAGGAGCAGGTCGGCGCGCGGCGAACCAGCGACCCGTCGTCTCGGCCGGTGTGGTGAGTGCACGTACGGACGCAAGGCCCAGGACTGGTGGCTCGACGAGGCGAACACGAAGCGCGTCAGGTCGAGCTCGTGGAGCCGCTCACGGTGGTGCAGGAGCTCCTCGTCACTCGTGCCGTGGGGCAGCCGGGCCCCGAACGCCCGGAGGGACGTCGCATGGCCGACGTCGACGAAGCGGTGCCTGTCCGGCTTCAGGGGGTGCGGCAGGTCCGACCGCGGACCCTGGGTCACGACGATGATGCCGGCCCGGAGCAGGTACCACTGCGCGCCCTGGGACTCCGCCAGCACGGTGGCGACGTTGGACCCGCCGATGCCGGGGTTCTCGCTCGGCCCGATCAGCACCTTCTTGATGGTCGGGTCGTAGCGGACCGCCTCGAACACCGCGCGGGCATGACCGTCGAGCCGGCCGGTGCGCGGGTTGACGGGAAATGCCCACCAGTGGTCGAAGCGCGGCACCCAGCGCTCGAGGTCGTCGAAGTTGGCCGGGCCGATCAGCTCCTCGATCGGGTTCCCGTCGGGAGACTTGCTCCGCACGGAGATCGCCCGGTGCAGGTTGAACGACGGTGAGACGCGCCAGAGGTTCGCCTCCATCGCAGCGACGTCGGCACCCGGGTTCAGCGCGAGCACCCGGTCCTTCCACCGGTGGAGGTCGGGCACGTGGAAGGGGTTCTCGTGGAGGAACTGCCGCTTGATGAACGGGAAGCCCTCCTCCATCAGCTCGAAGGCCGAGGCCCGGTAGACCGGGTGGAAGGGCAGCACCCCGTCGATGAACGTCTCCACGTGGTAGCCCGCCAGCGTGAGGTAGGAGGAGATCCCGATCTCGTACTTCCGGATGATCGAGTTCTTCTCCGACTGGGCCGCGACCATGTCGAGACGGCGCCGGAACTCCGGGTCGGCGATGACCTCGGACCGGAGGGCGAGGAAGTAGGAGCCGACGTGGAAGCAGTCGGAGGTCCGCCACGGGCGCTCGGTGCGGGCCCGGGCCATCAGGTCCTCGACGCCGAGCCGTCGGCCCAGCCGCTTGAGGTCTCCCGGCAGGAAGGAGTCGTGGGTGGCCTGCAGACCCCACCAGTGGGCGGGCCGGGCGTCCATGGTGGCGAACACCTCGTCGAGCGGTCGCAGCAGGTAGCAGCTGTCGTTGGCCAGGAGCAGCTCGTCGTACGTCGCGATCGTGTCCCAGCCGACGAGGTCGCGAGCGAGCATGGAGTAGGACCCGAAGTCGTAGTTGCCGTGCCGGATGGCCCACCGCCCGAGGGTGAAGGGCGCGAGCTTCTCGATCTCGCCGTCCTCGAGCGGGCAGTCCGCCAGGTAGTAGACGTCGGCGAACCGGCTCAGCTCACGCACGTACGCCACCACGACCTCGTCGACGATCCCGTCGCCGTCGAAGCCGGCGAACAGGCAGATGCGACGTGGTCCGCCCGTGGGTGGGGGCGGCGGGACGCGGAGCGGCTCGACCGCGGGGACGGTGTCGTGACCCAGCAGTCGGCCCTCTGCGAGGTAGTGGACGAGCGGGTTGACCACCTCGGAGGCGGGGTCGAGGTAGGTGAGCCAGTACCACCACACGTCGAAGCGTTCCGACGGGTTGCGCAGGTGACGCCAGCCCTCGCGCACGAAGTGCCGCAGACCCTCGTAGTGCCGGCAGAAGGCCCAGTGCAGCTCGCGGTTGCGCCAGACGTACCCGGACTCGTCGAACATCCCGCTCGCGGCGATCAGGTCGTGCTCGCAGGTCATCCGGTCGGCCGGGTCCACCGCGGCGTTGGCCGCGTCGTCGGTCGGGTCCGTGCCGCACGCCGCCAGGGCGTCGTCCAGGCCGGACGCCAGGACCAGGTCGACCAGCTCGGCACGCCGCTGCGGGTCGCTCGCCTCCCAGCCACGCACGAAGGCCAGCCAACGGGCCCAGTACTCCGCGGTGTCCATGGTCGGCGCGGTCAACCGTCCACGCGGCGCAGGTGGTCCAGCAGGGGTGGCAGGTCGCCGGCGCGCGCCTCGGGATGGTCCTCGAGGTACTTGTCGGAGTCGAAGTGCGGTCCGGGCTCGGCGCCTTGGCGGGCACCGGTCCGCAGGTAGTGGACCGCCGGGCTGACGAGCGCCCGGACGGCGTCCGGGTTCTCCCGGAGGTACCAGCCGCCGTCGAACAGGTCGCTCGCCTCGATGGCCGCCACCTGCTCGCGCTCGAGGGCGTCGCCGCGACCCGGCAGCAGCCGGCCGGCGAGACCGCGGGGCTGGTCCGCCCAGTAGCGCTCGGAGAGCAGCCGGGCCAGCGCCTCGGAGCACAACCGGGCCTGCGTGCGCACGGCGGCGCGCTGGCGCCGGGTGCGCTGGAGCTTCTCCTCGGCCGCCTCCTGCCGGCCGTGACTCAGCTTCAGCTCACGACGGGCCAGCCGGAGCGACTCGCTGAGCTCACCGATGTCGTCCGGCTCCTGCGCGCTCACGTGCGGTCGGCCAGCACGACCGTCTCGTTGTAGGTGAAGAGCTTCCCCGCGGGCCGGGGAAACGGGAACGAGGCCACCTTCCGCGTGCGCATCCCAACCTGCTCGAGCATCCCCGAGATGTCGGCTCCGTCGAGGAACGTGACGTGCGTGTGGTCGGTGGTGTAGCCGCGCTCTTGGGGACAGATCACCGCGACGGTACGGGCAGCGAACGGCAGGTAGTGCTCGAGCAGCCCGATTCCCTCGTCTCGGGTCATGTGCTCCAGCACGTGGGAGAGCAGGATGCTGTCGAACTCGGGCTCGGCGGGCGGCTGGGGATAGCGGCCCGCGAACTCGTCGGTGGTGACGGCGTTCAGCCCGCGGGACCTGGCCACCTCGATCGAGGAGGGGTTGTGGTCGACGCCCAGGCTCCCCGCCTCCAGCGTGGTGAGGTTGCGTCCGAGGCCGCAGCCCACGTCGAGGGTGCGGCCGAGCCGCTGCCGGCGCAGGTTCCATCGGTAGGGCCGCTGGACGTCGAGGAGCTGCTTCCAGCGCGCGCCCTCGTGGTTGACCAGACGCTGGGCGTAGGCGTCGGAGGTGGTGTCGTCACTCATGACCTGTGGTTCTCCCCGGAGAAGACTGGGCGGCGCGGTACCCGCACACCCTAGGTGACCAGCAGGGCGCGGACGACCAGCGCGCTGATCAGGGCCATCACGCCCGCCGACAGCCCACGCAGCCAGCGGTTCGACGTGGTGGCCGTGCCCATCACCAGCAGGAGCATGGCAGTCGCCATGTAGTAGCGCTGCTGGAAGGGCACGGCGCGCGAGGACAGCCAGGTCAAGACCACCAGGGCCGCCGGCAGCAACCACGTCAACGCCAGGGCGAGCACGGGGAAGGCACCGGCCCCGGGAACCTCGGCGGGGCGGTCGGCGGTCTGGGCGCCGGGCTGGTCGGTGGGCTGGTCGGTGGGCTGGTCGGTGGGCTGGTCGACCCGACCGGGCAGCCGGATCTGGAGGGCCAGCCCCCAGGCCAGGGCCGTGATCAGGGCACTGACGGCGAACAGGTACGGCCCGGCCAGCGGCCCCCAGACCAGCCCGGTGAACGGCGCCATCGACGCGGTGAAGCCGCCGAGCGCGCCGTCGTCGAGCACGTCCAGGGGGACCTTGCTCATCTCCTCGAGCGTGTTGACCCCGCCCACCCCGCGCAGGTGCGGCTGCAGGATGCGACTCAGGGCCGCCACCAGCACGACGGCCGTCACGGTCCCCGCGAGCGCGGCCCAGCGGCGTACCTGTTCGGCGCGAGGGCGTCCGTGGCTGAGCAGGAAGGCGAGCATCAGCATGACGACGGCGTACCCGACCAGCGTGGTCTCCTTCGCGGTCACCGTGACCACGCCGGCGATCCCCATCACCAGGACCTGTTTCCAGGTTCCGACGCGGGACCGGGTCGCCAGCCACACGGCCAGGACGGCCAGCCACGCCACCATTGCCTGGACCGCGGCATCCGGGTTGACCGTGATGCCCTGGAGCAGGACCGCGGGCGCGAGCGAGGTGCCGATCGACACGAGGAGCGCCGGGAGGACCCAGCAGCCGAGCATCACCATCAGCAGGAAGAACCCGGCGGACGCAGCGCCCAGCCACAGCGTGTTGGCGGCCCGTCCGCAGACGCGCGGGTGGAAGGAGGTCGTCTCCTCGCACAGGCGGTAGGGGACGGCGGTGATGGCGTAGTAGGTCGGGGCGTAGTTGGTGGCCGTGCTCAAGCCGCCGAAGGGCGCCAGACCCGGGGTGTAGTGCTTCGAGCCGCACGGCTCCAGGCCCGCCCAGGCCTCGCCCCGGGGGTTGTCGCAGGCGAGCTCGCCCAGCACCGCCTGGCCGTACTGCTCGTAGACCTGCGGCATGTCCCCGTGGGCCAGCTTGGCGACGTAGTCGAGGTGCGCCGCCTCGTCGAATGGCGAGCCCGGCGACTTCGAGACACCGATCAGCGCGACGGCCACGGTCACCACGAACGCGACGACGGCCCAGAGCGCCGTGACCCGGGTGAGGGAACGCTGCGTGGTCATGGTCCTCCGGACCTCGCTGGACAGGGGGCCGCACGGCGGCGGTGAGGCGGCGCGAGCATAACGTCAGGCCGACCGGACACCTATCCGACGCCCAGCACCCGGCGGGCCAGCGCCCAGTAGCCCCGCGAGGCGACCCGGAGCGGTGCCGGCGCGGCCAGGCCGGTGGACTCACCGGGCGCGAAGTCGCCGGTCAGCAGCCGCAGCACGTCGCGGTCGGGCACCCTTCGCGACGCCTGCACCTCGCGGCGACGCGTCGCGACCTCGGCGCGGTGTCGCCAGAGCCACCACCACCCGCGCGCCTTCTCGCGGAACCAGCCCTGGCGCAGCGCCACCAGGGCGACGGCGGCGTCGAGGGCGACCAGCACGGGGAGCAGGACGAAGAGGGTACGTCGTTCGTACAGGGTGGCCACGAGGAACAGCCGGTTGCGTTCCAACAGGTAGCTCTTGAGGGAGTTGCGGGAGAACTCGTAGCGGTGCAGCACCACCGCGTCCGGCACGTAGCGCACGCGCCAGCCGTGCTGCCAGGTCCGCAGGGACAGCTCGGCGTCCTCGCAGTAGGCGAACATCGGCTCGCAGAAACCACCGAGCTGGGCGAAACGGTCGGACCGCACGGCCGTCGCCGCACCGGTCGCCGACGCCACGTCCCGCGGCTCGGCGTGCGCGGCGGCCGGCTCGCCGAGCCCGCCGGCCCAGCTCAGTCCGGTGAAGTGCACCGGGTTGCCGGCGGAGTTCATCACCTCCGGCTGGTCGTAGAGCCGCAGGGAGCCGCTGACCAGCCCGACCGCGTCGTCCTCGAGGGCGTCCGCCAGCGCGCGCAGCGCACCCGGCCGGACGACGGCGTCGCCGTTCACGAACGCGAGCACCGGTGCCCGGGCGTGCCGGGCGCCGAGGTTGCAGCCGCCGGCGAACCCGGTGTTGGTGCCGGGGGTGACGACGGTGACGCCGGCGACCTGGCGCAGCAGCTCCACGGCGTCGGTGGTGCAGCCGTTGTCGACCAGCACCACCTCGACCTCCACGCCCGTCGAGGCCAGGAGTGCGTGCACGCACTCGCCGAGGACGGGTTCGGCGCCGTACGCGAGGACGACCGCCGACACCAGCGGATCTGTCATCGCGTGTGCGGCGCCTCGGCGTCGTCGTCGTCGCCCGTCACGCGCTGGAGCTCCAGGCGCAGCAGCCCGACCTCCTCCGCGAGGGTGCGAGTGCGCTCCTCGAGGCGGCCGAGCTCATAGCTGTGCTGGAGCGTCAGCATCAGCAAGACCACCGAGGCCACGAAGAACAACAGGTTCGAGGGCAGGCTGAGGCCGAGCAGGTCGGTGGCCCAGCCGAGCAGGCCGGGGAACACCGCGACCACCACGGCACACAGGGCGATGACGAACCAGATGAGGGCGTACTTCTCGCGCAACCGGTGGCGGCGCAGCATCTCGAACAGCGTGACCAGGACGGCTACCGCCATCGCGAGACCCAGCAGGTTGGCGCCCATCACGGCCTCCCGGCGGGGTGAGTGGTGACGGACGTGTCGACGGCCTGGCCGACCGGCTCGTTGGCCGCCACCTGGGTGGGCCAGCGGCGTACGAGGGCCAGGGACAGTGCGACGACGGCCCGGAACAGGTAGATGGCGGAGCGTCCCGGGGATGCGCTCGCCGTGCCCGCCGCGCGGGGACGCATCTCCACCGGCACCTGCCGGACGGTGCAGCCGGTGCGCAGCGCGATGACCAGCGACTCCACGGTGTCGCCGAGGTACTCGGCCGGGTAGTGCGCGGCGAACACGCCGATGGCCCGTTGGTTGGCCGCGCGGAAGCCGGAGGTGGCGTCGTTGATCGGGGTGTGCGCCAGCCGGCTCAGCACCCGGCCCAGCAGCGCCATCGCCCAGCGCCGCGGCCCGCGGACGGTGTAGGTCGGCTTCGCGCCGGCGAACCGCGAGCCGATGACCACGTCGGCCGTGGCCAGCGCCTCGATGAGGTGGGGCAGGAAGCTCGGGTCGTGCTGGCCATCGGCATCGACCTGCACCGCGGCGTCGTAGTCGTGGCGCTGGGCGTAGCGGAAGCCCGCGCGCATGGCGCCGCCCACGCCCAGGTTGAAGGGGAGCCGGCAGACGAGGGCGCCGGCGGCGGCGGCCCTGGCCGCGGTGGCGTCGAGAGACCCGTCGTCGATGACGAGCACGTCGACCGAGGGGTTGGTCGTCCGGATCTCGTTGATCGTCGCGACGACCGAGTCCTGCTCGTTCCAGGCGGGGACGATGACCAGGACCCGACGCCCGGCAGGGGCCTCCGGCATGGGGCGCATGCTAACAACCCGAGGCCGTGAGTCCGGCACCGCCGAGCGTCAGGTGAGGACGTTGACGATCGACAGTGCGGCCAGGAGGAGCAGAGCGCGCCCGTGCGCCGGCGCCCGGAACGCCCAGGCGGTGGCGGCCGCGATGCCCGGTAGCAGCGCATAGCCGTACCTCGGAGAGAGCTGGAAGTAGATGTGGTTCGCGTAGAGGTTGAGGGCGACCAGCAGGAAGGGGCTCACGACGGCCATCACCACCAGGCCGATACCGAACGCGCTCACCCGCGGCCGGTTCCGCAGGGCCAGCGCCGCCACGACGAGGCCGATCGCGAACACACCCGACACCACGGCGACCAGGAACCCGTTGGTGCCGTCGTTCAGGAAGCCAGGCTGCCAGTTGCCCGTGCCGGGGCTGAGGAACGCGTAGAGCATCGGCTCCCAGATCGCTCCCCAGTCCACCGTGTCGGCGTGCAGCAGCACGTTGATCGGGATCTGGTCGGGGTCGACCAGGCTGGTCCGCTGGAACCGCAGCCCCCAGGCGAAGGAGATGGCGCCGAACAAGGCGAGGGAGCCCGCGGCCGCCACCAGCCCCGGCGCGAGTCGCCGCCGCCGCTCGTCGCGGGCGAGCAGTGGCCGGAGCACGCAGGAACAGCACGACGACGCCGACACCGGCGAAGGCGGTGAACTTGGTGACCGCGGCCAGCGCCACCGCGCCGAGCAGGAGCAGGAGCGTGCGTCGGGAACCGTCGTACGACAGCGCGGCCAGCATGGCCAGGCCGCTCGTGACCGCCGTCGCCGTGTCGGGTCCCATGGTGGCCGCGGAGGCCACCACGGTGGGTGACAGCCCGGTGATCACCGCGGCGGCGGCAGCGGTCGGCGTCGGGACGCCGAACCGGCGCGCGAGCAGGTGCACCACCACCATGAGAGCGGTCAGCCACAGGGCCCCCACGGCCCGGGAGACGTCCCACAACGACCACGGCGTGAGCTTGACGACGACGCGGGCGATCACCGCGGTGACGCCGTAGTACAGGGGTGGCGTGCTGCCGGCCGTGGAGTAGCCAGCGCCCGGGAACTGCTCGGCCCGGTAAGGGCCGCCGCAGTCGGGGACCTCCAGGACGTACTCGGGGCCCATCGTGCGGCACGCCCACTCGTCCAGGCCCTCGGCCGAGACCCGCTCACCGTTGACGGGCACGTGCGGGAAGTCGTGGATGTAGTCGAAGTGCACGACCTCGTCGATGGGCGAGGGGTACGGGTAGTGGTCCATGACCACGCCGACGCCCACGGCGGAGCAGGCCAGGAAGAGGAGCAGCAGGAGGGCAGCGCCCCGGCGAGAACCGCGACGTGCCGATGCCGGCCGCGGGCGGGTCTCGGGCGGCACGGCCGCGACCCTAGCACCGACGATCGTCCGGCGATCCCGCGGCGGCGATGATGGTGGCGTCGACTCGTTCCCGTTGCCGGCCGGGCCCGGTCGCGGCCGGGCGGGGGTCAGTCCGGGGCCGCGTCGAGCGGGATGGTGCTGAACCTGAGGGTCCCGGGCATGGTGAACGAGATCTGGCCGTAGTGGAAGGCCGGGAACAGTCCCGCGTCCCCGCGGTCGGGGTAGCCGACGAGCAGCGGCCCACCCGCGAGCGCCTCGGGCAGCCGGAACTGCTGGCCGTCGGCAGTGGCGAACAGGCCACTGGGGTCCTTGGACACCGCCACGAAGAGCCGCGTGAGGATGCCTTCGCCGTCGGGCGTGAACCGGGCCACGAGCAGCTCGTCGGGGCCGGCCGCGGGAACGGGCACGGACTCGTCGGCATCGACGCGGACCTTGCCGATCTCCTCGGCTGCACCGCACCGGGGCACGTCGTGGCGCATCAGGCTCCAGGCGCCGTCGGTCATCTCCTGGGTGTACTGGCAGGCCAGGACGAGGGTGTACTCCGGCGTCTCCCAGCGCGGGTTGCGGGAGTCGATCGAGGCGACGGGGTAGCGCAGCACGACCTGGTCCTCCGGGCGCCAGACGGGCCGCGCGCGCGTTGAGCCGGTCCAGGAAGGGCGTGTAGGCGGAGTAGACCTGAGGGACCGGAGTGGGGTGCCAGTTCAGGTCGTAGTCGATCGCCAGGGCCAGCCTCCCAGGGGTCGACCCACATCGGGTGGTCGCCGATGGCGGTGAGGAACTCCTCTGGCAGCCCGTAGGTCGCGCGGCCCTGGCCCTTGGCGATCGTCGTCGTACGCGGCGGCGGAGTCGTCCCTCCCGGCGATCTGCACCGAGACCCGCCAGTCGTCACGCGCCTGCCTCGGGTCGAGCCAGCTCGTTCCCGGGACGACCATGACGAGGGCGGTGGCGAGAGCGGTCACCGCCGCGGCACGGTGGCGGGCCAGCGGGGCGAGCGCGACGAGCGCTGCGGTGACGATGACGAAGAAGAACGACTCGTGGTCGTCGTGGCGGGTGAACCCGGCCTTGAAGCCGAACCCGCCCAAGGCGGCAGCGACCAGGGCCGGCACGATGGCGCGGCGCACGCCGACCCGGCGGGCCAGGCGTGCGAACCCGAGCGCGAAGAACGCCGCCAGGGCCACCAGGACGAGGTAGCCGAGGAGGTTGTCCTGGCGCTCGAGCGCCATCGCCTCGGGGTAGCCCCTTGACGATCTCGATCGAGCCCCGCAACCACGTCGCGCAGCCAGGAGAGCGACTGACCGGCGATCAACCAGAACAGCAGGAAGCTGACGACGAAGGCGACGCCCGTGGTCAGGATGTCCAGGACGACGCGTCGCACCGACAGGCCCCCGAGAGCCGTCAGCAGCGCGACGACCACGACGACGACTCCTACGGACAGCTTGACCTGCACGAGCAGGCCGGCGACCACCGCGAGGACGATCGTCAGGCGGGTGACGGATCCTCGGGGATGAGCTCCCTCCGCCCGAGCCATCGAGTGCAGCAGGGCGGCGAGCCCGCACGCGGCGGCCGCCACCGCACTGCGCTCGACGGCACCGGCGAGGATGGCGGTGATGGCCGCCGAGGCGACCGCGGCCAGGAACGGTGAGAGCTCCCACCGGCGTCGGAGGCCGACGTACGACGTGGCGTACAGGGCGGCCGTCGCCAGGACGGTGTAGACGACGGCCATCAGGAAGTACCAGTTCCCCACGGGCGCGGGATGGTCCAGGAAACCCCACGGTCCGTAGGTGAAGATGAAGTCACGGCCGAACTCGAAGTGGTCGACCCTCGCCATGTTCACGGCCAGACCCCAGCTGGGGTCGAGGCCGGCGTAGGTCAGGAGCGCCGAGGGCGCTCCCGCCATGAAGAGCACGGCGAGCAGACCGAACCCCGCGGGTGTCCACTCGGCGCGGTCGACGCGCCAGACGGGCTCGACGGGCGTCTGCGGGGACGTCGTCATCGCAACGTCAGAGCTTGCCGTCCGCGACGGCCTGCGTGACCCACGGGATGACCTCGTCGAGCATGTCGTCGAGGCGTCGTGGTGCACTCGAAGCCGAGCACCTCCGTCGCCTTGGTCACGTCCGGCACGCGCTTCTGGACGTCGTACTCGTAGGCCGGGTCGCTGACGATGTTCAGCGGCACGCCGGGGCCCTTGATCTTGCGCCAGATGATCTCGGCCAGCTCGGTCACGGTCGTCGACTCGGGCGTGGAGATGTTGAAGTCGTTGTTGTGCGCGGCGTCCTGCTCCATGCACTCGACGATGCCCTTGGCGAGGTCGCCGCCGTAGGTGTAGTGGCGGACCTGGTTGCCCTCGCCGAGGATGTGCAGCGGGTCCTGGCCCTTGACGATCTTCTGCACGAGGTCGGGGACGACGTGGCTCATGGCCAGCTTGACGTTGCCCGAGTCGATCTCGACGTCGCCGAGCGCCCGGCCCTCGCCGATGCCGACGCAGTTGAAGGGGCGCACGATCGTGTAGGGCAGCTGGTACTGGTCCCAGGCGGCCTTGGCGAAGTACTCCACCGCGAGCTTCTGGAAGCCGTACGACGACAGCGGCGGCGGGATCTTCCGCTCGTCGCCCTCCTTGGACGGCCAGTGCTCGGTCGACTCGAAGACCATCGAGCTCGACAGGTAGGTGACCTTCTTGAGCCTGCCGTGCTTGTGGGCCTCGATGGCGGCGTCGCACTCCGACGCCATGATCCGCTCGTTGGTCGCGAGCAGGTCGTAGGCGTAGGCGTGGAAGTAGGAGATGCCGCCGATCAGGGCCGCGCCGGCGATGAAGTGGTCGCAGTCGGAGAGCAGCTTGGTCATCACGTCGACGTTGCGGGCGTCGTCCTCGACGAAGTAGTAGTCCGGGTGCTTGTCGTAGGACTTCTCGACCGGTCCGTACTTGGAGTAGTTGTCGATGCCGACCACGGAGTAGCCGCGCGAGAGCAGCTCCTCGACGACGTACCCGCCGATGAACCCGGCGGAACCGGACACGAGGACCTTGCCCTTGGCTCCGCTGGTGGTGGTGTTCTCAGTCATGCGTTGCGTCATCCGTTCCGGTGGGTTGCTTGATGGCGTTGTTGCGTTCGGCGATGGCCGCACTCTGCCGCCGGAGCTCGTCGAGGGTGAGCCTGGGGCCGAAGGCGAAGCGGTACCAGCGCAGGTACTTGGGGATCCAGGCCTTGGTGTCGAAGTTCGACTCGCCCATGGCCCGGTCCAGCCAGATGGTGGGCAGCTCGGCGACCGGGCGTCGCAGCCGGCGGGCCTTGGCGGTGAGCTCGAGCCCGATCTCGAAGCCGCTGCGGCTGTCGATCCCGACCTCGCGGATGAAGTCCGTGGAGTAGGCCTTGAAGCTGTTGGTGGCGTCCCGGGTGCCGACCCGGGCGAACCGGCCGAGGGACGTGCCGGCGGTGCGTGACATCAGGCCCTTGACCATCGGGCCGCCGACCTGCTGGCCCCCGGGGGAGTAGCGCGACGCGGCCGCGACCACGACGCCGCGGTCGATCAACCGGGCCAGGTCACCGATCTGGCGAGGGTCGTCACTCCCGTCGGCCATCGTCACCACGACGGCCTCGTGCTGGGCGTGGTCGATGCCGTAGCGGATCGCGTAAGCGGGTCCGCGGCCGTAGGTGTTGACGAGGGCGCGCAGGCGCGGCTCCTTCTCGCCGTACGCGTCGAGGACCGGGACCGTGGTGTCCTCCTCGAAGTCGACGACGACGAGGACCTCGCACTCGATGTCGACAGCGTCGAACAACCGGTCCAGGACAGGGACGATCGCGTCACCCTCCTGGTACGCCGGGATGACGACCGAGACAGCCAAGCTCACAGCGCGCTGCCCCGCCCCAGGAAGTTCCAGACGTCCGCGACCGGCGTGTCCGTCTCGAGGTCGCGGTAGACCTGGTGCGGCGCGGCGAGGATGAGGATGTCGCTCCTCTCGAGGACCTCCTCCAACGGCACCAGCGAGTCGTCGACGGTGACGTACGGGTCGGTGCACAGGACCTCGCCGGCCCGGAACTCCAGGATCCGCTTCAGCTTGTAGGACAGCGAGCTCCGGATGTCGTCGCTCTCGCCCTTGAACGCCATGCCGAGGATGCCGACCTTCATCGAGACGAGGTCGTGCCTCTTCTCCAGCTGGGACACGATGTAGAGAGGGAGCCCCTCGTTGACGAGCATGGCGGCGTGGCCGAGCTGGAACGAGTTGTCCGTGAACGCCGCCAGCTGCATGGTGTCCTTGAACAGGCAGGGCCCGGCAGCCAGTCCGGCTCCCGGCATGTCAGCGGCGCGTGGGTAGTCGTAGGCCAGGGCCTTGCGGATGCGGTCGAAGTCGAGGCCGTGGTCGTTGGCCATGATGTAGAACTGGTTGGCTGCCGCGAACTTGATGTAGCGCCAGGTGTTGGTGAACAGCTTCGCCAGCTCGGCCTCCTCGGGCTCGAGCTCGACCACGGAGTCCGTGAGGTTCTTGAACAGGGTCGCTGCCCGCGCGCGTGCGCGCTCGGTCCGGCCGGAGACGATCTGCGGCAGCGTGAAGAGCTCCTCCATCGCCTTGCCCTCGGCGATCCTCTCGGGGCAGAAGGCGACGTCCACGTCCAGGCCCGCCTCGGCGAACAGCTGCTCGACGCCCCGGGTCACTCCCGGGTAGACGGTGCTCCGGAGCACCATCAGCTGCCCGTCGCGGAACGCCGGCAGGCTCGTCTGGAGGGCCTTCCTCACGGCGCGGGGGTCCGGGTTCAGGTGCTCGTCGACAGGCGTGCCGATGACCACCACGACGACCTCGGCCTCGCCCAGGACCGCGACGTCGGTGGTGACGTGCAACCGGTCATCCTTCAACGCCTGCTGGAGCAGGGCCTGAGCGCCGTCCTCGCGGAACGGCAGGTCACCGCCGCCGACGGTGGCGACGGCGCTGCTGTCGATGTCCTGGATCACCACTTTCAGGCCGCGGGAGGCGAAGGCCACGGCCAGCGGCAGGCCGACGTGGCCACAGCCGCCGACGACGGCGACGTCGTAGGCGAAGTCGGGGGATGCGGACACGCGCGGTCCTCTCGGCTCATTTCTCGCGGTCGCCCATGGGGGCCCGCCGTGACAGATGCGGTGGGAGTCTAGGTCAGATCCGCCCGCCGGACGTCAATCACGAGCCGTCCCGACGCCGCGCGGTGGCTCTCATCCACCGGCGCAATTCGCGGTACGCCGGAAGAGCGTGACGGCCCGGCCGTCGAACGTCGTCGCCTCGGAGCTCCGGTAGCAGGAAGTGAGCAACGACGAGGCGCCGGGGACGACCCGGCTCAGCGTCTGGGTGGTATCCACGGCGGCGAAGAACGCCGGCCCGAGAGCCTCGACGATGCAAGCCGGTGGGTTGTCCTGGAGCTCCTGGCGCAGGATCTCGACATATCGGTGCTGCTTCGCGCCCGGGGAGAGCAGCCACGACGCGTTGACGTAGCGACTGGCGGGCACCCAGTCGTAGTAGGCATAGAGCTCCGAAGCCCAGCCCCATACCTCGACCACGCTGCCGGCCGGGCACTCCGCGGAGAGCGGGGTGGCATCCCGAGGAACCTGCTGGTGGTACCAGAGCGCTTCCCCCGAGACGGCGCGCCGAGCGTTCTCCCTCATCTCTGCGAACCGCGGGGACACCACGGTGATCACCAGAGCGCCGACGACGGCAACTGCGGTGCCGACGCGGACGACTTCCACCCACACTCCTTGCCACGCGTCGGCCGCGGCTGGCCCGGCCAGCCGCACGGCCACACACGTGGCGAGCAGGCATCCGAGGTAGGGGAGGTTGGCGTAGTGCGGGAACAACGGGTGGAGCGGCAGCAGGCTGACAAGTGCCGCCACCACGGGGAGCAGGATCGCCGTCAGCCCGAGGATGCCGAGCAGCCACGACCTCGTTCGGACCAGCAGGGGCGCGTACAGGACCGCCCCCAACGCCCCGGCGCCCGCGAACGCATAGCTGCTCACGAAGTGCCAGACCTCGCCGAGCCGGTCCGTGAACGACGGTGATGCGACCCCTTGGCTGGCGTCTCGTTGGGCTGTATAGCTCCACATCGCCGCCATCGGCTCGCGGAGGAGGTCGTCGATCGTCCCGCCGAGCGTCATCGCCCCCAGGAACACCGCCGTGGGCGTCACGAACGCGAGCAGCGCCATCGCTCCGGAGCGCACGATGGAACCGAACGCCGCGACGGCCCGAACGGACCGATCCGATCGGTTCGTCTCGACGTACGACATGAGGACGCAGGCAGCGACGAGAGCCACGGCGAGCGGCCCGCTCTGTGGCTTGGCCCACACGGCGAGGCCGGCCACCATGCTCCCGGCGGCCAGTTGCCTGCTGGTCATCGGCCGGGTCGGACCGAGCATGACCAGGGCCGCGATCGACAAGATCACCATCGGAAGCGACTCGCTCGTCATCGAGAGGAAGTCGGAGTAGCCGTCCGGGTCATAGCCGATGAGCAGCGTGGCAGCCGCGGGAAGCACGAGGAGGGCCGCTCGGACCCCACCGATCCGGCGCATCATCAGGAACCACCCGGTGGTGCTGACCATCACATAGGACAGCCCGCCGAGAACGTGCGCCGTGGTGAGGGTCAGCGGCACTCCCAGCAGGTCGAGAACGCCGAGCGCGAACGGCCACAGGAAGAGGTGGGTGCTGCTGGTGTACCCGCTGTACGGGAAGAGGTCGAGCGCGGCCGTCCGACCCTCGGCCAGCAACTCGGCCTCGTCGGGGTTCATCATCGCGTTCGTCCAGAGCATGTCGCCGCGCACGACGACCAGCACGACCGTGAAGACGCAGAAAGCCAGCAGGAACTGCAGCCAGGGCCACGAAAGAGGGCGGGGCCTGTCCTTCTGCGGAGCCCTGGTCGCCTCGTCCATCGAGCGCATCATGCACCATCCCGCCGGCCCCACCGCACTCGCGGCTCGGCAGGAACGATGCCCACTAGGCTGGCTGCAATGTCCGGGGTTCCGCAGGTGTCCGTGTGCATTCCGACGTACAACAGCGCAGCCTTTGTCGCCGAGACGATCGAGTCGGTCCTCACGCAGGACCACCCGTCGTTCGAGGTCGTGATCGCCGACCATGGCTCCACTGACGAGACCGTACGGATCCTCGGACGGTTCGCCGACGATCCGCGGGTCCGAGTCGTCGTGGGGGAGCCTGGGGGAGGTGCGCAGACCAACTGGAACCGGGCGACTCGCCTCGCGCGGGGCGAGTACGTGAAGCTGGTCTGCGCCGACGACCCCTTGTACGCCGGCTGCCTGTCGCGACAGGCAGCGGTGCTCGACTCGCACCCGGGGGTCGTCCTGGTTGCCAGCACGCGCGACATCGTCGATGCGCAGGGCCGGATCGTGATGCGGCGACGTGGCCTGGGAGGGCTGCGGGGACAGGTCTCAGGACCCGAGGCAGTGCGCCGACTGGTTCAGATGGGCACCAACATCTTCGGAGAGCCGAGCTCTGTGCTCATGCGTGCCAGTGCCTTCCGGTCAGCGGGGGCATGGTCCGACGCGCTGCCGTACCTGATCGACGAGGACATGTACGTCCGGGTTCTCCAGCAGGGCGACTTCTTCGCGATCCCGACGGCCCTCGCGACGTTCCGCCTCAGCACGACGTCGTGGAGCCTGGCACTTGCCCGGGAGCAAGCAGTCCAGAATCGAGCGTTCCACAAGGTTGTCCGTCGTGCCTACCCGGAGGTCATCAGCTCGGCCGACATGGTGCTCGGTGGTTTGCGGGCAGAGGCCAACGCCTGGGCTCGGCGGCTCATCTACCTGGTGCTGCGGCGGCGCCTGCGCATCCCCGCGCACGCAACCGTCGACGTGTGAGCGGTAGCGGCGCTGGTGTTTCGCGGCAAGCCCACCGGAACGTGAGGAACGCTCAAACCATGGTTTGTCCCTCGGGTACTGTCACCGGGTGTCGCACGCGACGGAAGAGCCTGCATCGGTGACGACTCACACCGTCTCCGTCGTGGTCCCCGTCTACCAGGGCGAGCTCACGCTCCAGCACCTGGTGAAGGAGCTGACGGCGTTCGGCGAGGACGCGGTGACGTCCAACGGTCATCCGTTCGAGATCGGCGAGGTGTTGCTGGTCTTCGACCACGGCCCGGACGGCTCCGATGCCGTCATGCGCCAGCTGGCGGAGGAGCACCCAGTGGTGCGACCGATCTGGCTGAGCCGCAACTTCGGCCAGCACGCGGCGACCTTGGCAGGCATGGCCTCCTCGGGTGGCGACTGGATAGTCACGATGGACGAGGACGGACAGCACGACCCCGCCGACATTCCTCGCATGCTGGACGTCGCCATGGCTGAGCAGGCTCCGCTGGTCTACGCCGAGCCCACCAACCCACCTCCGCACGGATGGATCCGGAACGCCGCTTCGCGAGGCGCCAAGTGGCTGTTCGTGCGGGTCCTGTCCAGCGGCGACCTGCCCGCCTTCGAGAGCTACCGACTGGTTCTCGGTGAGCTCGGACGCAGTGTGGCCGCCTACGCCGGGTCAGGGGTCTACCTGGACGTCGCAATCGGGTGGGTGGCGGATCGTTCGGCTCGTTGTCCCGTTGAGCTCCGTCAAGAAGGTCGCCGGTCCGGCTACTCCTTCCGGCGGCTCCTGTCGCACTTCTGGAAGCTCGTCATCTCCTCCGGCACCCGTACGCTGCGCCTCGTCAGCGCGGCGGGGGTTGCGTTCGCCCTCATCGGCTTCGTGCTGGCTGCCTACCTCTTGCTGGCCCGGTTGGCGACCGACCGTGTCGTGCAGGGGTGGACCTCCACGATGGTGGCCTTCCTGGTCGGCATCGGCCTGGTGCTCTTCGCGCTGGGTGTGATCGCCGAGTACATCGGGGTCGCCGTCAGCATGGCCATGGGCAAGCCCCCCTACCTGATCGCCACCGACGTCGCCCGTGGTCCGCTCGGACGCAAGCCGCTCGAGCTGGGGCGATGACGACCCCTCTCTCCTGGGTGGTCGGGGCGGGAGGCCTGCTGGGTTCCTCCGTCGTGCGCGCGCTGGAGAGGGATGGTCGGACGTGGACCCCGGCGCAGCACATCACCTGGGCCGAGCCGGCCGCCGCCGCCGCGCAGCTCCGCGAGGGAGTGTCCGACTTCCTGGAGTCGGCGCGCGGCGGCCCGTGGCAGATCGCCTGGTGTGCAGGTGCCGGTGTCACGGCGACCAGCCGCGACCACCTCGAGAGGGAGGTGCTCTACTTCACCGCCCTGCTGGACGGACTCCGGCATTCGGCGCCGAGGGGCCACGAGCAGCAGGGCACGATCTTCCTCGCCTCGTCGGCGGGCGCGCTGTATGCGGGTTCGAGTGCGCCGCCCTTCCACGAGGAGACCGCTATCGCTCCGATCTCCGAGTACGGATGGATCAAGGCCGAGATGGAGTCGCGGGCCTCCGCCTGGGCGACCGAGCTCGGGGGGCGGGTCGTCGTGGGGCGGATCGCCAACCTCTACGGGCCGGCGCAGGGTTTGCACAAGCCCCAGGGATTGATCTCGCAGATCATCAGGTCGCACCTGATCCGGGCGCCGATCTCGATCTACGTCCCGCTCGACACGATGCGCGACTACCTCTACGCGCCCGACTGCGGAGAGCTCATCGTGGACGCCCTTCGGCACCTGGAGCCTGACGGCTCACCCGGCGGGACCGTCGTCACCAAGATCCTGGCGTCACAGCAGCAGGTCACCGTAGGCGGGCTGCTGGCCGAGATCCGGCGCATCTTCAAGCGCAGTCCTCAGATCGTGCTGGGCTCGTCGCCCCAAGCCGCCTTCCAGGCCCGGGACCTGCGGCTGAGC
Source organism: uncultured Actinomycetota bacterium (assembly GCA_963782155.1). Classification (GTDB taxonomy): domain Bacteria; phylum Actinomycetota; class Actinomycetes; order Propionibacteriales; family Nocardioidaceae; genus Nocardioides. The sequence continues at coordinate 166,197 of CAWAIZ010000020.1, read as the reverse complement.
TCGCGGGTCTGGCCCGAGCTCGATCGACGCCAGCTGACGCCGTTGAGCGTGGGCATCCTGGCGACTACCGCACACCTCCGCACCCTGCAGCTCGCGGGCCGGTTGGCAGGGACGTCAGCCAGCTGAGCGCGTACCCAGGTCGCCGGGAGCGCGGTCGACCACTCCAGGCGCGTTCGGGAACCGTCTCTGCACAGCATTGCGGGCGCGGAGCAGGGTGGACCAGTAGGGCAAGATCACCCGCTGGTACTTCTCGTCGTCGCGGACGAGGCGCCGCGCCGTCCGCAGCGGCAACCGGAGGACACGGTGCGGAAGTGACATCAGGCCCTCGATGCTGCGGACGTCGGACTCCTCGGGCAGTGACGCGGTCGCCGCTCCTGGCGTCTCGCCCTTGACCACCCCGGCGAAGTAGAGGTCGAAGTTGGTCGGCAGGTACCACAAGCGGTAGGTCTCGAACACGTCTGCGAGGTCGAGGCCCGTCTCGATGTCGGCGGCGTCCAGGTTGCGGTAGTAGTCGTAACCCACCGCCTGGGTGCCCGGACTGTAGTCGACCAAGCTGCGGGTGGTTCCGTGCTCCGGTCGGCCGCGTGAGGCGCAGCTGAAGGCGACCAGGCCGCCGGGGCGGGTGAGCTTGATCATGTTGGTCAACGAGTCGACCCAATGGGGGTCGTGCTCGAAACACTCGCCGGAGATGGCCGCGTCGAACAACGTGTCGGAGGTGTACTCGTGACCGAGCGAGACGACGTCGACTCCCGGACCTTCGGTCAGGTCGACCCCGACGTACTCCGCGCTGCCGGCGAAGAGGCTGCGGATGGTTCCGTTCACGTCGTAGGAGCCGATCTCGAGGACTCGCCCGCCCCGCACGAGGTCCCCGTTGGCGTCCACGACCGCCGCGAAGTAGGCAGCCTGCTCCGGGTGACTCACGGCAGTGAGTTTGCCATGGCGGCTCCGGGAGCCTCAGCCGTGGTCGCACACACCGAACGTGTCGGTGGTCAAGGTGATCCGTAGAGCGGCGTCGGGGACGTTGGTCCCGACGAAGGCCGTCTGGCCCGGGGTGGTGGCCATCGACACGGGCGCCGTGACCTCGCCGTCGTGGACCAGCTGGACGAGGACGTTCGTGCCGGGGCTGGTGAGACCGATCTGCGCACCCCGCGTGCCAGGGGGGAGCTGGACGTAGCCCGACGGAAGCACGTTGGTCGCCACGTCCGCACAGTCCGACAGGTCCAGGTCGCCGGCAATGCCGTCCCCTGTCACGGAGCCGGCGAAGGGCAGGTCGTGGGGGGTGGCCTGGGCCGAGACCCTGAGCGCGGTCCGGGCCGCCCAGAGGTCCTCCTCGTCCGGATTGACCGACGGGACGTGGTCCCGCTGACCCGGACTCGCGAGCAGGGCGACGTCGATGGGCAGCTGGCTGGGCGCCTCGATGGTGGTCCGCATCAAGGGTTCTCCGGACTCCGCCAGGTGCACCCCGGCGAGGACCCGTTGCTCGAGCCCGTCGAACATGGTCGCGCGGTAGTCGGCGAAGCCGCTCGTGGAGGCGTACGAGGCCGCGAGGAGCAGCGCGGTCAGTCCCGCCGCAACGGCAGCACCCTCGACACGCCGGTGGGCCAACCCTGCCCGGATCAGGCCGAGAACGATGGCGAGCGCCGGGAGGGTCAGGACGAGGCCGAGCGGCACGTACCTCAGGGACTGCGCCTGCTCGACGCCCTGGTTCGCCCGCGAGAACGCCAGCACGCCGTACGCCGGGAGCGCGGTCGCGACCCCGGACGCGGCGAGGGCGTGCAACTTGCCGGGCGCCGTCCCGAGGAACGCCGCGGCGGCGAGGCCGAGGAAGACGACGGCGCCGATCCCGCCCACCGCTGAGGTCACCTCCCAGACGTGGGCGACGCCGACCCAGACGTAGGTCAGGAACTGAGAGAACGACGCGTCCGGCAGGCCCTGAGGGTTCCCGGAGTCGCCGTAGGCGACGTACCAGAGGATGAAGACGACGCTGGGGACGACGCCGACCGACAGGGCGGCGCGCCAGCCGCGCAGGATGAGCGCGAAGACACTCACCCAGGCGACCATGGGGACGCCCAGGCCCGAGCACATCAGGGCGATCACGGCCAGCACGTTGGTGAGCACCAGGCCGCGCCGGGACTCCATCTCCTGGAACACCAGGCAGGCGATGACGCCGGCCGTCAGCGACCCCAGGAAGCCCACCTGGAAGGCCCAGAGGGTGTCCTCACCGGCGCCGTTCCACGCCAGGACCAGTGCGCAGCTGACGGCGGTCCAGTCACCGGCGCCGGCACGCCGCAGGAGCACGAAGAGGGCGACGCTGCCCACCATCAGGGTCAGCACCGGCATCAGGACCCAGACCGGGTAGTGCTGCAGCCCGACCGCGTGCCACATGACGCGGTACAGCACCAGCGGGACGGTCGACCAGTGCTCGTTGCTGGGGGCGAGCGGACCGGAGCCGCTCCACAGCGTGCGTTGGTCGAGGAAGGCCCACTCGTCCCCGAAGAACCACATCTTCCGCGCGTGGAGGTACAGCACCACGGTCGAGGCGAGCACGCCCACGGCGAGCACGGTCACCGGGAGGCCCGGAGGCCGACGGGATGCGGTGAGACTGGCCCGAGGCTCGCTCCCGTTCATGACGGCACACCCTAGAGCGTGATGTGGCCCTGGCCGCAGACGCCGCTAGCGTTGGCCGATGCCCGTGCCGACCCAGCGACAGCCAGCCCAGCAGGCGCCCCCGGTGCAGCGGCTCCGCGTCCGCTACGCCAAGCGCGGGCGGCTGCGGTTCACCAGCCACCGGGACTTCAGCCGGGCGTTCGAGCGCGCGGTGTTCCGCTCCCGGATCCCGATGGCCTACTCGTCCGGCTTCAACCCGCACCCCCGCATCTCCTACGCCGGCGCCTCGCCGACCGGGGCGGCCAGCGAGGCCGAGTACCTCGAGATCGGGCTGTCGGAGGTCCTGGACCCCGACGACGTACGCCGCTCGCTCGCCGAGGCACTGCCGGACGGGTTGGACGTGCTCGAGGTCGTGGTGGCGGGGCCGGGCTCGCTGAGCGACCACCTGGTGGCGAGCCGTTGGCGGCTTGTCCTCGACGTCTCGGTGTCCGAGGCAGAGCGGGCCGTGACGGCCTTCCTCGCGGTCGCGTCCGTGCCCGTCGAGCGGATGACCAAGAAGGGCTTGCGGACCTTCGACTGCCGTGCTGCCGTGGTGTCGCTGCGGGTCCTGCCTGCCGGGCGCGGGCACGCGGAGGGGACCGAGCTCGACCTGACCCTGCGGCACACGGTGCCGGCCGTGCGCCCCGACGACGTGATGACGGGTCTGGGACAGGTCGCCGGGCTTCGTCCGGAGACCCCGGCGCTGCTCACCCGGCTGCGGCAGGGCCCGCTCGACGAGACGACCGGCGAGGTCGGCGACCCGCTCGCATAATCCTGGAATGACCGGCGTCGGTCTCGCCTGTGCGATACTGACCACGGCCGGACCGGGCTACTGCAGCCGGATCGACTCGACGACGTTCTCGCCGGACCCGCCTTTGTTCGACGGGGTCGGCACACCGGGAACCGTCGTCATCAGACCGCGACGCGGCCGTGGGGTGCGGGTGACAGGCGCTCCTCGACACACGGCCCGGCGACCGCGGCAGGTGACGTTCGGACTCCCGTGACGCACACGCGGAGGGTGTCGCCGCCGTACCAGACTTTGCGCTGCTGCCCTGAGGATGCGGGTGGTGGAGCCATACACGACCCGAAGCGGTGCGCCGTACCGGGCGGAGGAGAGCACCACATGCTCGACGACGACACGCAGACCACAGGCGACCTGGCCACTGGCGACCTGGCCACTGGTGACCCGACCACTGGCGACACAGCTCCCGAGCCGAGTCCGGCCGAGGGCGCCGCGGAGAAGCCGAAGAAGAAGGCTGCCGCGAAGAGCACCGCGAAGAAGGCGGTGAAGAAGTCGGCGGCCAAGAAGGCCACCGCGAAGAAGAGCACCGCGAAGAAGGCCGCCACGGAGCCCGGCTCGGACGAGGCCACCGTGGACGAGCCTGCCGCGAAGCCGAAGCGGACCCGCAGGAAGGCCGCGGCGACGGCGGAGTCGCCGGCCGACGCCGCTGCCGAGGCCTCCGCCTCCGAGCCCGACGCCGATCCCGGCGCCGTCCCCCTCTTCCAGGTGCCCGAAGCCAAGCCCGCCCGCCGTTCGCGGAAGAAGGCCGTCGCCAAGCCCGAGGCGCAGGAGTCGGCCGAGCCGTCGACCGCCGACGAACCCACCGCAGACGAGTCCCGAGCAGACGGGCCGAGCGCGGACGACGACGAGACCGGCGGCGAGGAGTCCACCTCCGCCCGTCGGCGCCGTCGTCGTGGCGGCCGCCGTCGTCGCAAGTCCTCCGACTCCGCCGACGGCGGGGACACCGACGAGACCGACGACGCCGGCAACGACGCCGAGGCGCCCGACGACCAGGCCGGCGAGGGCACCTCGCGCCGTCGTCGCCGTCGTCGCCGGGCCGGCGACGACGGGGGCGACTCCAACGACGACCCGCAGAACACCGTCACCCGGGTACGCCGCAGTCGCAGCGCCGAGGACGAGATCACCGCCGTCTCCGGCTCCACCCGGCTCGAGGCCAAGAAGCAGCGCCGGCGCGAGGGCCGCGAGGCCGGCCGCCGCCGCGCCCCGATCGTGAGCGAGGCCGAGTTCCTGGCCCGCCGCGAGTCCGTCGAGCGCGTGATGGTGATCCGCCAGCGCGAGGACCTCATCCAGATCGCCGTGCTCGAGGACAAGGTGCTCGTCGAGCACTACGTCGCCCGTGAGTCGCAGACCTCGCTGATCGGCAACGTCTACCTCGGTCGGGTGCAGAACGTGCTGCCGTCCATGGAGGCGGCCTTCGTCGACATCGGCAAGGGTCGCAACGCCGTGCTGTACGCCGGCGAGGTGAACTGGTCAGCGCTCGGCCACCCCGACGGCCAGCAGCGCAAGATCGAGTCGGTGCTCAGCTCCGGCCAGCAGATCCTGGTGCAGGTCACCAAGGACCCGATCGGCCACAAGGGCGCCCGCCTCACCAGCCAGGTCAGCCTGGCCGGCCGGTTCCTCGTCTACGTCCCGGACGGCACCACGAGCGGCATCTCCCGCAAGCTGCCCGACACCGAGCGCAACCGGCTCAAGACGCTGCTCAAGGACATCGTCCCCGACACCGCGGGCGTGATCGTCCGCACCGCCGCCGAGGGCGCGAGCGAGGAGGAGCTGACCCGCGACGTCGAGCGGCTCAAGGCCCGCTGGGCGGACATCGAGAAGCTGGCCAAGGGCAGCGCCCCGCAGCTGCTGTACGGCGAGCCCGACCTGACCCTCAAGGTCGTCCGCGACCTCTTCACCGAGGACTTCGTCAAGCTGGTCATCGAGGGGCAGGACGCCTGGGAGACCGTGCAGCAGTACGTCGTCAACGTCGCCCCCGACCTGGAGCCGCGTCTCGAGCGCTACCTGCCTGAGGACCACGACGGCCGCGACGCGTTCGCGTCGCACCGCATCGACGAGCAGATCCACAAGGGTCTGGACCGCAAGGTCTGGCTCCCCTCGGGCGGGTCGCTGGTCATCGACCGCACCGAGGCGATGACTGTGGTGGACGTGAACACCGGCAAGTTCACCGGCTCCGGGGGCAACCTCGAGGAGACCGTCACCAAGAACAACCTCGAGGCCGCCGAGGAGATGGTCCGCCAACTGCGACTGCGCGACATCGGCGGCATCATCGTCATCGACTTCATCGACATGGTGCTGGAGTCAAACCGCGACCTGGTGCTGCGCCGGCTGGTCGAGTGCCTCGGCCGCGACCGGACGCGCCACCAGGTCGCCGAGGTCACCTCCCTCGGCCTGGTGCAGATGACCCGCAAGCGCATCGGCACCGGACTGCTCGAGTCGTTCAGCCACGACTGCGAGCACTGCCACGGCCGCGGCCTCGTGATCGAGGACGCTCCGGTCGAGCCGCGCCGCACCGAGGACGACGGCGGCCGTCGCGGCGGCCGCCGCGGCCGCGGCCGCGGCGACCAGCAGCCGGCGGCCCGTTCGTCGGCGCCGTCCCCCAAGGACGTCGCCGCGATGGCCAAGCAGCACGAGCACGAGCACGCCGAGGCCGAGTCGGACGACGAGGACCTCGAGACCTTCGTCGAGACCACCGAGGTGGAGGTGAGCCTCGCCGAGGCCCCCGACGTGGACTCTGCCGAACCCGCCGCGCCCGAGCAGGACGCGCCCGAGCAGGACGCGCCCGAGCAGGACGCGCCCGAGCAGGACGCGCCCGAGCCGGCTGCCGAGGCCGCGCCCGAGGAGCCGTCGGAGCCGCCGGCCGCGCCCCAGCCGCCCAGGGTCGTCACCCGCACCCGCCGCCGGGCAGCCAGCCGACCGGCCGGACCGCCGGCCGCGGCGTCGGAGTCCGAGACCGGTGCCGTGCTCGTGGCCGACCAGCCCGAGGCCGACGGCTACGACCACGACGAGCACGCCCGACCGGCGTTGCACGTGCCGGTGAAGAAGCGCGGCTCCCGCAAGCGCTGACCCCAGGGTGGCCTGCCCCCAAGGGACTAGTCCGCGGGTCCGTTCGGGTGATGGAGCTCACCCCTGGCCCCGGTTAAGGTCCGCCCAGAGAGACGCTGAGGGGTGTCTCGGGGTCAGGAATCGGGGACGGTCATGAGCCGTACGACCGCACGCGCACGACGAAGCCGCCGCATCTTCTCGCCGGTCGTCGCACTCGTCGTGTCGATGGGCCTCTCGCTGGGAGCCGCGATCGTCGTCGCGGCGCCGGCCCAGGCCACGACACCGACCGACGACGTCGGCTTCCTGCAGGTGGGCGACTTCGGCTTCTTCGACCCGCTGCAGAACGACGACACCAGCCCCGGCGACACCCTGGTCATCGACTCGGCCCCGGCGTACGTCGACACGGACGGCTTCTCGATCAGCGTCGACGCCAGCGGTCTGGCCGAGCCGACCGACGTGGTCGTCGACTACACGGTGAACGACGACCTGGGCGACCCCGTGGGCAGCGCCACGCTCACGGTGCACGTGCTGGACACCAACAACCTGCGCGCGGACGCGCTGAACGGCTCGGTCAAGCTGACGTGGCCGGGGCTGACGCCGGGCGTGACCGGTGTGCGGATCAGCTACTCCGAGGACTTCGTCTTCGACCACGAGCCGGACACCGGGAAGACCACGGTCGGCAAGACGGGCACCGGGCCGTGGACGATCGCGGGCCTCACCAACGACACGACGTACTACTTCTACGTCACGGCCCAGGACGGCAGCGCCGAGCAGGACTTCGGCCCGTACACCCAGGCCCAGCCCCGGGCGTTCAACCAGGCGCCGGTGGCCGTCGACGACCACGTGTCCCTGGTCTCCTCGGACCCGGTGACGTTCTACCCCGCCGACAACGACCAGGACCCCGACTTCGACTACCTGCAGATCGTCGGCCACTCCGCTCCGGGGCACGGCTCGGTCACGTGTGACTCGTTCTCGTGCGAGTACACCCCGCTCACCCCGATCGCCGACGACACGTTCACCTACACGGTCTCCGACGGACACGGCGGGTCCGACACCGGCACCGTCCAGGTGCTGGTCCGCAACGTGAACGCCGTCGACGACAACGCCTCCACGTTCGTGGAGGAGTCGACCGTGGTGGCCGTCCTCGGCAACGACACGGGCACCATCGCCTCCGACGTCGTCGAGGTCTCCGCGGTGCCGGCCGGCATCAGCGCGTACGCCACCGACGACGAGCGCGGGGTCGAGGTCTTCGGCGAGACCCCGGGCTCCTACGACGTCACCTACGAGGTGCTCAGCGAGGGCCACTCGGTGGTGCTCGACACCGCCGTCATCCACGTCACCGTGGGCGCGAAGCGCCCGCTGGTCGCGAACGACGACGAGTGGTCGACCGAGATCGAGGTGTCGGCCGACTTCGACGTCTGGACCAACGACCGCATCGAGGTGCCGGGCGGCTTCCCCGTGACGGCGTCGATCACCGTGCCCCCGACGCACGGCACGGCCGGCGTCAGCCTGGAGCCGCGCCACTACGGGGACGACAACCAGCTGCGCAACGTCCCGGTGGTCCACTACACGCCCGCGAACAACTACCACGGCACGGACACCTTGACCTACAAGGTCATCGACGCCAACGGCAACAACGACACGGCCGTGGTGACCATCGACGTCCAGGCGGTGCCGCCGTCGTTCTTCTACGCCGACACCGGCATCAGCCAGGCGAACCTGTCGTGGGACAACCCGGCGTCCCCGGCGCTCGACCAGGTCGTCGCGTGCTACAACGTCGGCAACGACCGCACGACCGAGCCGCCGGCGCCCACGCGGCCGTGTGCCGCGGGGCACACGGTGCCGATCCCGGCCGGCACGCCCGACCAGTACCTCTGGACCGGGCTCACCAACGACGTGGTCTACACCGTCGCCCTCTACGCCCACTTCGACGATGGCACGCCGGCCGGGGTGTGGAGCGACGCCGAGTGGACCAGCTTCCGTCCAGGCATCGAGGCGCCGACCATCACGGCGTACGACGGTGGGCCCAGCAACGCCACGATCGAGTGGCAGAACCCGCCCGGCTCGACCGGGACGACCATCACCTGGTCGTCCGTGGGCTACCCCGACAGCCCGGCCGACGGCACGACCTCGACGGTCGGCAGCGGCGTCACGACCACCAGCCTGTCGGGCCTGCCCGCGGGGACCGTCTACGTGTCGCTGTTCGCCACCAGGGCGGCCTCCGGCACGCGGAGCGATCCCGAGCGCATCGCCGTGACGGTGGGCCCGGGGAACCACGCCCCGGACGCCGTCAACGACGCGTTGACCGTGCCGAAGAACGGGTTCGGCTACGCCGACGTCCTGGACAACGACACCGACGCCGACACCGGTGACTACCTGGAGGTCATCGCCCACACCGATCCGGCGCACGGCGACGCGTACTGCGGCTTCTCCGGCTGCAGCTACGATCCGGACTTCAACTACACCGGCACGGACTCCTTCACCTACACGATCACCGACCACAGGTTCGGCCGAGCCACCGCGACGGTCAACGTGACGGTCACCGACCCGCCGGTCGCCCCGGTCGCCGACGACACCAGCGTCACGGTGACCAGGAACGTGCAGGCCGCCATCGACCTCTCCGACCTGGTGTACGACGCCAACGGCGGCCCGATCACGTACTCGGTGGTCACCCCGCCGGCCAACGGGTCACTGTCGTGCGCGCCGACGACCGGACTGTGCACTTACACGGGAACGACCGTCGGGACCTACACCTTCGTCTACCGCGCGACGGACAACACAGCGCGCACCGACGACGGCACCGTCACGCTCACCGTGGTGGACAACCAGGTGCCGTCCACCCTCGACCCCGACGTCACGGTGGCACCGGGCGGCAGCCGCTCGTTCACCGCGGCCGAGCTGGCCTACGACCCGGACGGCGACCCGTTGACGTTCGCACTCGTCAGCCAGGCCGCCAAGGGCACCGCCGCGTGCACGGCCACCGGCTGCTCCTACACGGCCAACGCGGCCGTGACCGGTCAGGACTCCTTCTCCTACAGCGTCAGCGACGGCAAGGGCGGCACCGACACCGGCTCGGTGCTGATCACCCTGCAGGGCGCCAACCACGCCCCGGTGGCGACGAACACCACCAAGAACGTCAGCAACGCCGCCGCGACGGTGGTCGACCTGACGGCCCTGGTCTCCGACCAGGACGGCAACCCGCTGACCTACGCCAAGGTGGCTGGGCCGACCCCGGCCGGCGCCGGCACGGTGACCTGCACGAGCGCCGGGTCGTGCACCTACACGCCGACGACCGGATTCACCGGCCAGCTCACCTTCACCTACAAGGCGAACGACGGCACGGTCGACAGCAACACCGCGACGGTGACCATCAACGTCAGCCAGGGCAACCGGGCGCCGGTGGCCGTCGACGACACCCTCACGCTGCGCAACGACGCGCCCAAGGACGTGAACGTCGCGACCAACGACACCGACGCGGACGGCAACGCGCTGACCTTCGTCAAGGCCAGCGACCCGTCGCACGGCACGGCCACCTGCACGGCGGCCGGGGTGTGCACCTACACCGCGAACGTCGGCTACACGGGACCGGACAGCTTCACCTACACCGTCTCCGACGGCCAGGGCGGCTCCGACCTGGGCACCGTGTCGGTGACCGTCACCGCGAACCAGGTCCCGGTCGCCGGCGACGACTCCGCCTCCACCAAGGTGGGTCACCCCGTCACCGTGAACACGGCCGCCAACGACAGCGACGCCGACGGCGACACGCTGACGTACTCGCTGGTCGAGCCCCTCGCGGCTCACGGCACGGTGGTCGCCAACGGTGGCGGCTCGTTCACCTACACGCCCACCGCGCTGTACTCCGGTCCCGACGCCTTCACCTACTCCGTGAGCGACGGCCACGGCGGGACCGACACCGCCACCGTCTCGATCACGGTGGTCGTCAACCACGCCCCCGTGGCGACGACCGACACGCTGTCGGCCCAGACGGCGACGAACGCGGTCGTCGACGTGGCGGCCAACGACACCGACTCCGACGGTGACCCGCTGACGTACGCCAAGGCGTCCGACCCTGCCCACGGCACCGTGGCCTGCACCGCGGCCGGCTCGTGCACCTACGCGTCCGCGGCGGGGTACACCGGGGCCGACTCCTTCACCTACACCGTCAGCGACGCCTTCGGCGGGCAGGCGACCGGCACGGTCAACGTCACGGTGTCGCCGAAGCCCAACCACGTGCCCGTGGCCAACAACGACAGCGCGGTCGCCAAGAGCGGCGTCGCGGTGAGCGTGAACGTGGCGGCCAACGACGCCGACCCCGACGGCGACCCGCTGACCTACGCGAAGGCCACCGACCCGGCGCACGGAACGGCCACGTGCACGGCCGCGGGTTCGTGTGGCTACACCTCCGCGGCGGGGTACGTCGGGACGGACTCGTTCACCTACACCGCCTCCGACGGCAAGGGCGGCTCGGCCACCGGCACGGTCACGATCAGCGTCGTCACCGCCGTGGTGACCGGCTCGGCGACCATCCAGCTGAAGTCGCGTCCGCTCCAGTCGATCAAGAAGCCGGTGGTGGTCACCGGTGTGGCCACGCCCGCGCGGGCCGGCGCCGAGGTCCACCTCGAGGTGCTCCAGGGCTCGTCGTGGAACGCGGTCGCCACGGCCACGGAGAGCGCCACCGGCGCCTACTCCTTCAGCCTCAAGCAGAAGTCCGGCGCCTGGTCCTACCGGGTCGTGGTCGACGCCACCGCCGACCGCACGACGATCACGACCTCGACCGTGGCGACGAAGCTGTACGCCGTGTCGGTCACCGCGGTCGTGGTGAAGGGCGACGAGTACCTCACGGTCAAGAACACGGGCAAGGTTGCGGTGAACCTGAAGGGGTGGACCGTGAAGACCAAGGACGGGGTCACGCTGAAGCTCGGCGGCATCTCTCTCAAGCCCCGCAAGTCGGTCGACGTCCACCCCGGCAAGGGCAAGACCACCAAGACCGACGTCTACCTGGGCGGCCGGGCGGCCTTCGCCGACAAGGGCGGCTCCCTGAAGCTCCTGGACAAGGCGAAGGTCGTGGTGGCCGCGAAGAAGTGGTGACCTCGGGGGCGCCGTGACCTGCGTGCTTACCGTTTTGCACGTCGTACGCGCGGGTCCGTACTATGGACCCTCGGTGCGCTGATGCGTGCCCACGCCGCGTGCGCGCCGATTCTCGCGCCGGTCGCGGCCGACCCGAGCAGTAGTGACGAAGGAGACCGCGGTGTACGCGATCGTGCGCGCAGGCGCCACCCAGCAGAAGGTTGCCGTCGGCGACGTCATCGAGATCGACAAGGTCGCCACGGCCGTCGGTGACACGCTGACCCTCCCGGTGGTGATGGTGGTCGACGGCGAGAAGGTCACCGCGACCGGCCTGGAGAAGGCCGGCGTGACCGTCGAGGTCCTCGGCGCCACCAAGGGTCCCAAGATCATCATCCAGAAGTACAAGAACAAGACCGGCTACAAGAAGCGCCAGGGTCACCGCCAGAAGTACACCCAGGTCAAGGTCACCGACATCTCCGTCTGAGCACCCGGCTTCTCTGCTGGGCTCACCGTTCACCAAGGACTGATCCAGATGGCACACAAAAAGGGCGCGGCGTCCACCAAGAACGGCCGCGACTCGAACTCCCAGCGCCTCGGCGTCAAGCGCTACGGCGGCCAGGTCGTCAACGCCGGTGAGATCATCGTCCGCCAGCGCGGCACCCACTTCCACCCCGGCACCGGCGTCGGCCGGGGCGGCGACGACACGCTCTTCGCGCTCGTGGGCGGGGCGGTCGAGTTCGGCACCCGCCGCGGCCGCAGGGTCATCAACATCGTGCCGGGCGAGTGACCTGACGCTCACCCACAGCACCACCTGAGAGGGCGTCCCCGGCTGGGGGCGCCTTTCTTGGTTTCGAGACGGTTGCTGCGCAACCTCCTCAACCAGCGAAAGATCGGCGGTAGCCACCAATGGCAGTTCCCACCTTCGTGGACCGGGTGACGCTGCACGTCAGTGCCGGCCGGGGCGGCAACGGTGTGGCCTCGGTGCACCGCGAGAAGTTCAAGCCGCTGGGCGGGCCGGACGGCGGCAACGGCGGTCCGGGTGGCTCGGTGATCCTGCGGGTGGACCCGGACGTCACGACGCTGCTGGACTACCACCACAGCCCGCACCGCAAGGCCGACAACGGCGCCCAGGGCGCCGGCGGGCACCGGAACGGCGCGCACGGCGGCGACCTGGTGCTCCCCGTCCCCGACGGCACGGTCGTCCACGACATCCGCACCGGCGACGTGCTCGCCGACATGGTCGGTCCCGGTACCGAGCTGGTCGTCGCCCAGGGCGGTCGCGGCGGCCTCGGCAACGCTGCGCTGGCCAGCAGCAAGCGGAAGGCTCCCGGCTTCGCCCTCCTCGGCGAGCCGGGTACCGAGATGCAGATCCGGCTCGAGCTGAAGGTCGTCGCCGACATCGGCCTGGTCGGCTACCCGAGTGCCGGCAAGTCCAGCCTGATCGCGGCCGTGTCCCGCGCGCGGCCCAAGATCGCCGACTACCCGTTCACCACGCTCGTCCCGAACCTCGGGGTGGTGTCCGCGGGCGACACCACGTTCACCGTCGCCGACGTACCCGGCCTCATCGAGGGCGCCAGCGAGGGCCGCGGCCTCGGACACGACTTCCTGCGTCACATCGAGCGCTGCGCCGCGATCGTGCACGTCGTCGACACCGCGACCATGGAACCCGGCCGCAACCCCGTCGAGGACCTCGACGTCATCGAGAACGAGCTGGCCCGGTACGGCGGTCTCGAGGACCGGCCGCGTCTCGTGGCCCTCAACAAGGTCGACGTGCCCGACGGTTCGGAGATCGCCGACATGGTGGTCGAGGAGCTCCGCGAGCGCGGCCTGGACGTGTTCAAGGTGTCCGCGGCCAGCGGCTCCGGGCTGCGCGAGCTGACGTACGCGATGGCCAAGATCGTGCAGGATGCCCGCGCCGCTCGTCCGGCCGTCGAGGCCCAGCGCATCGTGATCCGGCCGCCGTCGGCGGACGGCGCCGACGAGTTCTCGGTGACCTCGTCGGAGGAAGGCTGGCGCGTCCGCGGCGCGAAGCCCGAGCGCTGGGTGCGGCAGACCGACTTCGCCAACGACGAGGCGGTCGGCTTCCTGGCCGACCGGTTCAACAGGCTGGGCGTCGAGAAGCGCCTCGTGCAGCTGGGAGCCGTGGAGGGTGACACCGTGCTGATCGGACACCCCGACGACGCGGTCGTCTTCGACTTCAAGCCCAGCGTGGAGGCCGGCGCGGAGATGCTCGGCCGCCGGGGCGAGGACCAGCGGTTCGACGAGGAGCGGCCCGCCGCCCGGCGCCGCCGCGAGATCGACGAGGCGATGCCCGAGCGCACCGAGGCCGAGGCCCGCGCCGACGTGGCGCGCAGGATCGACGAGAAGCGCCGGATGCGCACCGGCCCGATGTCGTACGAGATCGGCGGCAAGGACGACCCCGACCGGGTACCGGAGGACTGATGCGCCGCGAGGTGGTCGACGCGCGCCGGGTGGTCGTCAAGGTCGGCTCGTCCTCCCTCACCTCGGCGGCGGGCGGGATAGACCCGGGCCGGCTGGCCGCGCTGGTCGACGTGCTCGCCGACGTACGCCGCCGCGGCGCCGAGGTGGTCCTCGTCTCGTCCGGCGCGATCGCCGCAGGCCTGGCGCCGCTCGGCCTCACGCGCCGCCCGCGCGCGCTGGCCGCGCAGCAGGCCGCCGCGTCCGTCGGCCAGGGGCTGCTCGTCCATCGCTACACCGAGGAGCTCGCCCGGCACGGCCTGGTGGCCGGCCAGGTGCTGCTGACCGTCGACGACGTGACCCGGCGCACGCACCACCGCAACGCGCACCAGACCTTCGCGAAGCTGCTGGAGCTCGGCGTGCTGCCGATCGTCAACGAGAACGACACGGTGGCCACGACCGAGATCCGGTTCGGCGACAACGACCGGCTGGCGGCCCTGGTCGCCCACCTGGTGCACGCCGACCTGCTCGTCCTGCTGAGCGACGTGGACGGCCTCTACGACGCCAACCCGGCCAGCGGCCCGGCGACCCTCCTGGGCGACGTACGCTCGCCCGACGACCTCGACACCGTCCGCCTCGGCTCGCCAGGCTCCACCGGACTCGGCTCGGGCGGGATGGTGACCAAGGTCGAGTCCGCCCGGATCGCGACCGGCGCCGGTATCCCCGTGGTGCTGACCTCGGCCGCGAACGCCGCCCCCGCGCTGGCGGGGGAGCCGGTGGGCACCCTGTTCCATGCCACCGGGCGCCGCCGACCGATCAGGCTGCTCTGGCTGGCACACGCCACCGACCCGCACGGCCGGCTGGTGCTCGACGAGGGTGCGGTCCGGGCCGTGGTCGAGCGCCGCGCCTCCCTCCTGGCCGCTGGGGTCACCGGGGTCGAGGGCACCTTCGCGGCCGGCGATCCGGTCGACCTGGCCGGTCCCGACGGCCGCCCCGTGGCTCGCGGGCTGGTGAACTTCGACGCCACCGAGCTGCCGGCCCTGCTCGGCCGCTCGTCGCACGAGCTCAAGCGGGAGCTCGGGGCGCAGTACGAGCGGGAGGTCGTGCACCGCGACGACCTGGTGCTCCTGTGACGAACAGGGAGCCGCTCGCCTTCACTCCCGAGGAGGAGGCCGAGGAGCACGCCTTCGTCCGCAAGTACGGCGCCCTGGCGCCGTTCGACCCGCAGCAGGTGGCGGACTTCATGGCCGGCTTCCCGCGCCCGTGGTGGCTGGTGGGCGGCTGGTCCATCGAGGCCTACACCGTCCAGCAGGGTGCGGGCGCGCCCCGCGAGCACGAGGACGTCGACCTGTCGATCCTCGCCTGCGACGTGCCGGCCCTCCGCGAGCACGTCGACGAGGACCAGTGGCACCTGTGGAGCAACCACGGCGGACAGCTGCGGCCCCTGGACGACAGGTTCCCCGAGCCGCACACTCCCGACAGCCAGATCTGGGTCCGCCGCAGCGCCCAGGACCCGTGGGTCATCGACCTGCCCATCACCCCCGACCGCGACGGGCTCTGGACCAACAAGCGGATGCCCGACCACGTGGCCCCGCTCGACGAGGTGACGTGGGTGGCCGACGACGGCATCCGCTACATCAACCCCGAGATCGCGCTGCTCTTCAAGGCCGTCCAGCGGCGCCGCAAGGACGACCGCGACCTCGAGCGCTGCCTGCCGCTGCTGTCCGCCTCCGCCCGCGAGTGGCTCGCCGAGGCGGTTGCCCGGCTGTACCCCGACCACGCCTGGCTCACGAGGCTCTCGTAGGGAACCGTCCTCGCGCCGGTGGCGTCTGATCGGCGACCTGACTTACCCGGGAGGTACCTGATGTCTCGTCGCCCCTTCATCCCCGCGCTGTGCCTGGGCGCCGTGCTGGCGCTCGCCGGCTGCGGCGATGCCACCGATGCCTCGCGAACCGCCGACACCGCCGCCGACCCCACATCGGTGCCGTCGCCGGCGGCGAGCGAGCCCACGTGGCCGGCCACCGGCTGTGACCAGCACTCGACCTCCGCCATCGACTACGGCCGGGCGCCGGAGGGCTGGAAGACCCCCGAGGAGGCGATCGCCCACGCCGCGGACTCCTCCATCCCCGACGGCACGGTCGTCGTCGCCCCGTCCGACGGCAGCGGCGCGATGACCGTCTGGGTGGTCGACGACGCCACCCAGACGATCCTCGCCGCGGTCTCGCTGGCGTCCGGTCCGTCGGGTCTGTTCGTCGACGGCGTGGAGCGCTGCGCCTGAGGGCGTCCCTCCCAGGTCGGTCGGCTTCGACGACCGACGGCTGGGGGGCCTGGCGCGTCGGCTGTCACCGGCTCCGACGGCCCCTCGACCAGGTGGCGGTCTGCGGGTTCGCGGCTGCTGAACAGCGCGCCGTAGGCTTGCCGATGCGATGGGTGACCTGATGGGCGGTGAGCGGGAGGCGGGGCCGGAGTCCGGACCGGTCTACCTCGACCACGCAGCGACGACGCCGATGCTGCCCGTGGCCATCGAGGCGATGACCCACCACCTCTGGGAGACCGGCAACCCGAGCTCGCTGCACGCCAGCGGCCGGCGGGCCCGGCGAGTGGTGGAGGAGGCCCGCGAGACCATCGCGCAGAGCCTGGACTGCCGGCCGGGGGACGTGGTGTTCACCTCGGGCGGGACGGAGTCGGACAACCTCGCGCTGAAGGGGACCTTCTGGGCCCGGCGCGACGCCGATCCCCGGCGGGTCCGGGTCCTTGCGAGCGCGATCGAGCACCACGCCGTGCTCGACCCGCTGATGTGGCTCGCGGAGGACGAGGGCGCCGAGGTCGAGCTGCTGCCCGTGGACGAGCTGGGCCGGCTGCGCGTGGAGGCGCTGCGGGAGAGCATCGAGCGCGACCCCGCGAGCGTCGCCCTGATCTCGGTGATGTGGGCCAACAACGAGGTGGGCACCCTTCAGCCCGTCGACGAGGTGGTGGCCCTCGCAGCGCCGTACGGCATCCCGGTACACACCGACGCGATCCAGGCGGTCGGCACGGTCCCCGTGGCCTTCGCCGCGAGCGGGGTCGACCTGATGACGCTGACGGGTCACAAGATCGGCGGCCCGTACGGCGTCGGGGCTCTCTTGGTCCGTCGCGAGCTCGAGGTCACCGCGATGATGCACGGTGGCGGCCAGGAGCGGGACATCCGCAGCGGGACCCTGGATGCGCCCGCGATCGCCGGGTTCGCGGCCGCGGTCGAGGCCGCGGTCAAGGCGCAGGGTGAGCACGCCGAGCGAGTGGCGGTCCTGCGGGACCGGTTGCTCGCGGAGGTCCAGCGCGTGGTCCCGGCCGCCATCGCCAACGGTCACCCGACCGAGCGGCTGCCCGGCAACGCCCACCTGAGGTTTCCCGGCTGCGCGGGCGACTCGCTGCTGATGCTGCTGGACGCGCGCGACATCGAGTGCTCGACCGGATCGGCCTGCTCGGCCGGAGTGGCACAGCCCTCGCACGTGCTGATGGCGATGGGGATGGGTGAGGACGACGCGCTGAGCTCGCTGCGGTTCTCGCTCGGCCACACGAGCACGGACGCCGACGTCGACGCCCTCGTGGCCGCCATCGGTCCGTGTGTCGACCGCGCCCGCGCGTCTCGCAACCCCGTGGTGCGCTGACGTGCACGTCGCTCCGTTGAAGGTCGTGGCGGCCATGTCGGGTGGCGTGGACTCCGCGGTCGCGGCGGCCCGCGCGGTCGAGGCCGGCCACGACGTCACCGGCATCCATCTGGCCCTGTCGCGCAACCCGGCGTCGTACCGTTCCGGCGCCCGCGGCTGCTGCACCCTCGAGGACGCCCACGACGCGCGGCGCGCCGCGGACGTGATCGGCATCCCGTTCTACGTGTGGGACCTCAGCGAGCGCTTCCACGAGGACGTCGTCGTGGACTTCATGGACGAGTACGCCGCCGGCCGGACGCCCAACCCGTGCCTGCGCTGCAACGAGAAGATCAAGTTCGCCGCCGTGCTGGACCGGGCGATCGGCCTCGGTTTCGACGCCGTCGCGACGGGTCACTATGCGCGTCTGAGGGCGGCGCAGTTGGACAGCGGCAGCGTCGAGCTGCATCGCGCCGAGGACGCCGGCAAGGACCAGTCGTACGTGCTCGGCGTCCTCACCCAGGACCAGCTGCGGCACTCGCTGTTCCCGCTGGGGGACACCCCGAAGCCGGAGGTACGCCGCGAGGCCGAGCGCCGTGGGCTGCGGGTCGCGGACAAGCCGGACTCCCACGACATCTGCTTCGTGGCCGACGGCGACAACGCCGGCTGGCTGCGGGAGAAGCTCGGGGAGAAGGCGCCCAACCACGGCGGAGAGATCGTGGACGACGCGACGGGCGAGGTGCTGGGCCGGCACCCGGGCACCTACGGCTTCACGATCGGACAGCGCAAGGGCCTGCGGATCGGGCGGCCGGCACCCGACGGCAAGCCGCGGTTCGTCCTCGACATCGAGCCGGTCAGCGGCAGGGTCCGCGTCGGCCCGCGCGACGCGCTCACCGTCGACCGCCTCGAGGCCGCCCACGGCCGCTGGTGCGGCCTGCCCCCGGAGCGCCTCGAGGGCACCGTCCAGCTGCGGGCGCACGGCGCCGAGCACCGCGCCGTGGTGACGACGAGCGCCGGCGGCGACCGGGTGAGCGTCGAGCTGCTGGAGCCCGCCCAGGGGATCGCGCCGGGCCAGGCGGCGGTGGTGTACGACGGCACTCGCGTCGTCGGCTCGGCCACGATCACGTCGACCTCCCGCTCCTCGTCGGTCGAGCGCGTCGAGACCCACGCGTGACCCTCGCCACCGGCATCGGCTCCCTGCCCGGGACCGACATCGCCGAGGCGGTCCGTCTCGTGGTGGGGGAGCTGCCCGACCTGCCGCACCTGCCCGAGCTGCCGGACCGGGGCCCGGCGGCGAACATGACCGGACGCGGGCTGGCCGTGGTGGCCGATCTCGCCGCCGACCTCCAGCCCGCCGGCTGGCGGCTCACCGGCCCCGGCGGCAGCACCGGGCTCGACCAGCGCCGGGCTCGCAGCCTGCTCGCCCAGGATCTCGACTCCCTGGAGGAGGCGCTCCAGGGCTACGAGGGACATCTGAAGGTCCAGGTCACCGGACCCTGGACCCTGGCGGCCACCGTCGAGCGGCCGCGCGGCGACAAGGTGCTCGCCGACCACGGGGCCCGGCGCGACCTGGCACAGGCGCTGGCGGAGGGCGTGCGGACGCACCTGGCCGACGTACGTCGCCGCGTCACCGGCGCCGGACCGCTCCTGCTCCAGGTCGACGAGCCCGCCCTCGCCGCGGTGCTCAGGGCGCAGGTGCCCACCGCATCGGGGTTCGGCCGGCACCGGGCCGTGGACCGGCCCGAGCTCTCCGAGCACCTCGAGTGGGTCTTCGCGGCGGCCGAGGAGTCCGGCGCGGAGCCGTGGGCCCACTCCTGCGCACCCGGTACGCCGCTCGACCTGCTGCGCGGGGCCGGGGCCCGGGGCCTGTCGGTGGACTTCGCCGTGCTGTCGGCCGCCGACCACGACGTCCTCGGCGCGGCCCTGGACGCCGGCGACGGCGTGGCCCTGGGGATCGTCCCGTCCCTCGAGCCGCCGTCGCCACCCTCGGACGGTGCGCTGACCGACCGCGTCCTGGCGTGGCTCGACCAGCTCGGCCTCGACCCGGAGGCTGTCTCGCAGCGACTGCTCGTCACGCCGGCCTGCGGCCTGGCCGGTGCCTCGCCCGACTGGGCCCGCCGCTCGATGGCGCTCGGCCGCGAGGTAGCGAGGAACATCGGCGCCTAGGCCCCCGACGGCCTGCGCCCCTCGACACCGGGAGAAGGGAACCTTTTCACCCCTCCCCGCATCGGACGACACATGCCGACGACACATGACGGGGAGGGCGGCACGAGGGCCCGGTCACGTCCGTCGGCAGGTCGGTGACCGGGCCCTCGAGACCCCACTTCAGTTGAACGACGCGGACGCTAGGGGGTCACGCCCGGCGCCTGCCAGAACCGGATCCAGTCCACGCTCATCGCCTGCGGCAGGTTGCGATCGCCCTTCAGCTTCTTCAGCTCGTAGTCGGAGCTGAGCAGGCTGAGGATCGGGTACTGCCTCACGCCGGAGATGCCGCTGGTGATCCGGGCGGTCTCGCGGCCGTCGATGCGGAACACGTAGGCCGTCGGCGACCACTCCACGGAGAAGACGTGGTAGCGCTTGGACCAGCCGTCCTTCGCCTCGGTGAGGAAGCGCTCCGGCTTCTTGATCCAGCCGCCGATCTTCTGCGGGACGCCGGAGGCGGTCGGGCTGTAGATGAAGCTGGTGAGGCCGCCGTTCTTCACCCCGTCGCCGAAGTACTCGATGATGTCGATCTCGGCGCCGCCCTCGAGCGCGTTGGGCGCGCCGCTCATGAACTCGGGCTGCATCCAGAGCGACGCGTGCTGGCCCTGGCGCGGCTGGAACTTGATACGCGCGGCCACGACGCCGTACCGGAGGGAGGCGTGGCCCTGCGTCGAGACGTGGCCGTTGAGGCGGTAGTCGAAGTTGCCGATGAACGACCCGTCCCGCTTGTACGCCGGGCACGACGCGGCGGGCGGGTACGGATCGCGGATCACCATCAGCTTGAGGGTGCCGCGCGAGACCTGGGTGGCCGAAGGGGAGCCCTTCGAGCAGTTACGCAAGGACAGGGGCTCGTAGGCCTGGTTGCGGTACAACCAGTTGGTGCTCAGCGAAGTCCCGGTGAACTGGTCGGTGAACGTGGCCGCACCCCACGAGGACGTGGCCACGGCCCGGCTCGAGACCGCGCCGAGACCGGACGCCTTGGGGGCCACGGCGCGGTAGGTGGCGGGTTTGGCGGCGGTGCCGGCCGGGGCGGCGAACTCGACCTTGCCGGCGCGGTCCTGGACTCCGGTGGCCACCGTGGCCCACTTGCGGCCGTCCTGGCGCTGGAGCACGACCTTGCGGCCCTTCTTGGCCGGGCGGAACGTCGCGACCACGGCGGCAAGCGCCTTGTCGGCGTTCGCCGTCTTCCGGCCGGGCTGGACGATGCCGGGCAGGATCGCGATGGTGGCCTCTTGCGCGGCGAGCCGTTGACCCAGCTGTTGGGCGGATGCCTGTGGGAGCTGGCTGACCGTGGCCAGCGCCGCGCTGGCCGTCAGCGCCGCGAGGGCAGCCGCGATGGGACGCCGAAGCGTACGTCGTGTCGACACGGGGGGAACCTCTCGGTCGTTTAGCGGGGGGGGTTTGGGTCGACCTGTGGAGCTTGCGCTCCTACCCAGGCGGCGAGTGTGACACGGCGGATGCGCGCTGGCAGCCGGATCCGGGCAACTGCCGGGTGGACCAGTCCAGCCTCATCCCCCGGTCACTTCAGGCCACCCGAGGTCACCTCGAGACGCGACGAGGCCCGGTCACCGCAGACGGTGACCGGGCCTCGTGCGAAGCGCCCTATGAACGACCTAGCGCCCGGGCGCGGGGGTCGGCGTGACGGTCGGGATGTGCGCGGGGTCCTGCCAGGTGTGGATCCAGTCGACGCTCATCGTCTGGGGCAGGTTCTTCTCGCTGCCGAGCTTCTTCAGCTCGTAGTCCGAGCTGAGCAGGCTGAGGATCGGGTACTCGGCGACACCCGAGACGCCCTTGCTGATCCGGCCGGTCTCCTGGCCGTCGATCCGGAAGATGTAGCCCTGCGGGCTCCACTCCACCGAGAAGACGTGGTAGCGCTTGTACCAGTCGTCCCTCTCGTTCTGGAGGTACTGCTCGGGGTTCTTGACGAACCCACTGTTGCCTCGGAGCTTGTACTTCGTGCCCTGGTACCAGGGCGCGTAGATGAAGCTGGTCAGGCCACCGCCGGGGGTGTCCTTGCCGAACCACTCGATGATGTCGATCTCGGTGCCCGCGGTCTTCGGGTTGCGGGACCCGTCGCCGCCGGCCGGCTGCATCCACAGCGACGCGTGCTGGCCCTGCAACGGCTGGAACTTGATGCGCGCGGCGACCACGCCGTAGGTGAGGGTGGTGTTGGCCCCGATGTGCGCGTTCAGCCGCCACTTGAACTTGCCGAAGATCTTGGACTTGCCCGGCTTCTTGGGCTTGCAGAGCGACCTCTTCGTCTTGTCGGCCACCACGCTCAGCTGGGCCACCCCGCCGCGGACCTTCACGGCGTTCGGGCTGCCCTTGGCGCAGGTGCGCCGGGACTCCGGCTGGTAGGCCTCGCCGCGATGGGCCCACTGGCTCAGGTCGAGGCGCCTACCGCTGAAGTTGTCGACGAAGTCGACGGGGGTGCCCCACGAGTCGGTGGTGACGGGGGCGCTGGCGGCGCCGGGGCCGTCGACCCGGTAGCTGACGCCCTTGGTACCGGGCACCGCGAAGACGACCCGGCCCTTGGCATCGATCTCGCCCTTGTCGGCGGTCTTCCACGAGGAGCCGTACTTCCGCTGGAGGACGACCTTCTTGCCGGCCTTGTTGGGGCTGTACTTGCCGATCACGGCCCACTTGGCGCGGGCCGAGCTCTGCGTGCCGCTGCCGGGGCCGATGACGCCTGGCACGATCGAGACGGCCACGGCCGCCTTGCGCTGCAGGGCCGGGATCTCGGCCGCCGACGAGTTGACGGCGGCGGCAGCGGCCAGGCCGGCGGTCGCGACGACGAGACTCATGCTCGCGGCGATCTTCTTGCGTGTGGACAGCATGCGGCTTCCTTCACTGGTGAGTGTTGGACGTTGGATTCGGATCGGGTCGGGGTTGACTCCCGAGGGCCCCGGAGGCGATGGCCACCGCGAGGCGCAGCTCCTGGCCGACGGCCCGGAAGCGGAAGTCTCTCACAGTGGAGCGGCCGAACCGGACTCGCCGCTCGGCCGCCCGCCAGCCGATCGGCCAGCCGATCAGCCAGCCAGCCAGCCCGTCGGTCGGCCGGTCAGCCTGCCGGTCAGTCGGCCTGCCAGAACTTCAGCCAGTCGACGTTCATCGTCTGCGGCAGATTCTTGTCGCCGCCGAGGTGCTGCAGCTCGTAGTCGGAGCTGAGCAGGCTGAGGATCGGGAACTCGGGCTGGTGGGAGATGCCCTCGGAGGTGCGGAAGGTCTCCTGGCCGTCGATGCGGAAGATGTACTCCTGCGGAGTCCACTCGACGGAGAAGACGTGGTAGTCCTCGAACCAGCTGTCGCCCTTGCCCGCCAGGTACTGGTCCGGGTCGGGCAGCTGGCCGCCCACCTTCTCGGAGCCGTCCTCGGTGAGCTTGTAGATGAAGCTGGCGAGGCCGCCGTTCTTCACGCCGTCGCCGAAGAACTCGATGACGTCGATCTCGGAGCCACCCAGACCGGAGTCGGTGGTGCTCTCGGAGATCGCCGGCAGCATCCAGAGGGAGCCGTGCTGGCCCTGCTTCTCCTGGAACTTGATGCGGGCCGCGAGCACGCCGTACTTGAAGAAGTGGTTGTTGGTCATGACCTGACCATTGAGGCGGTAGGAGAACTTCCCGGCCGCCTCGCCGTTGCCCTTCTTGGCCGCGCACTGCTCGTCCGTGCGGTCGGGGTCCAGGATCACGCTGAGGCCGAGAGTGCCGTCCGAGACGTCCGCGGCGTCGCTCGATGCGGCCGAGCACGCCCGCAACCCCTCGGGGTTGTAGAAGCCCTCGCCGCGGGTCAGCCAGTCGTCGGACAGAGCACTGCCGTCGAACTCGTCCTCGAAGTCCGGTTCGCCCCACTGGTCGCCGGCGATGGTCACGCTGGTCGCGCCGCTCCCGGTCACGCGGTAGGTGACGCCGTTTCCCGAGCCCTCGGGCAGCACGAACTCCACGTGGCCGGCGTCGTCCTGCTCGGCCGTGCCGACCTCGTTCCAGGAGCCGCCGTCCTTCGCCTCCAGCACCGCCTCGGCACCCTCGTCCGCAGGGTCGAAGGTCGCGGCGACCACCCCGGCGGCCCCGTCGCTGGCCGCGGGCTCGGCGCCCGGCTGCACCACGGGCGGCAGGACCGAGAGCTCGATGGACTGGTCGGCGCTGCGGAAGAACTGGAGGTACGCGAACACCGCGACCCCAGCGAGCGCGAGGACGAGGATCGAGATGATCAGCTTGGCTGCTCGGGACAACAGGGAGTTCCCTCTCGTGTGGCCACCGCCTCGGTCAGGTCACCCCTGTCCTGCGACAGGGCAGCGGGGCGCAGATGGCGAGGAAACCCGGCCCCGGAAAACCCCGCGAGTCTGGCACAGGGCCCCCGGGGTACTTCAAACCCGGGGGCCCTGCGCCGGGGTGGCTACCGAGCGAGCTTGCGAGCCTCGCAACCACCAGATCGGTCAGCCGACGTGCACCCCGGCCTCGGGGCCGTCCGTGGCCAGCTCCTCGTGCTTGACGTCGAGGAACGCCCACACGACCGCGGAGCCGGCGAGCATCAGGCCCACGCCGACGAAGAACGCGGCGGTGGCGCCGTTGGTGAACGAGCCGAGGTAGGAGATCTGGCCCACCAGCTCCTGCACAGAGCCGACGCCGAAGCTGCTCATCAGCTGCTGCAGCACGCCAGGGTCGGTCTGCTGGAGGCCGTCGGCCACACCTGGGGCGATCTTGTCGATGTGTGCGGTGGAGTAGTGACTGGCCACCGTGCCCAGGATCGCCAGGCCCAGAGCTCCGCCGACCTGCTGCATCGTGTTCAGCACGCCGGAGCCGATACCGGAGTCCTCGGCGCGCACGTGGTGGACGGCGGTCAGGGTGAGCGGCACGAAGACCGCGCCCATGCCCAGCGCCATCAGGACCACGAACGGCAGGACCTGCGTCCAGTAGTTGACGTCGGCGCCGAGGTACTGGCCGCTCAGCACGGCCTGCAGGACGCTGCTGTCGCTGTCCGGGACGTCGAGCCGCGAGAACCCGAACAGGGCACCCGAGGCGATCAGCGTGCCGATGCCGGCGATGTACCGCGCGTCGATCCGGTTGACGAGGTTGGACACGATCGCCGCGCTGACCACGATGCCCGCGCTGAAGGGCAGGAACGCCACGCCGGTCTTCAGCGGGCTGTACCCCATCACGTTCTGGATGAAGAGGCTCAGGAAGAAGAACATCGAGAACATCGCCGCCGGCAGCAGGGCCATCGCCACGAAGCTCGCGGCGCGGGTGCGGTTGGCGAAGATCCGGAACGGCAGCAGCGGGTGCTCCACGCGCGACTCCACGGCGAAGAACAGCACCAGGAGAACGGCGCCGGACACCAGGCTGGTGATGGTCCACGGGTCGCCCCAGCCGTACGACGGGTTGCCGGCGTGCGTGAGCCCGTAGACGATCGCGAGCAGGCCGCCCGTGCCCGTGATGGCGCCGGGGACGTCCAGCTGACCCGGGTGCGACTCGGACTCGGGCAAGAAGCGCGGCGCCAGGATCGCGGTGACGATGCCGATCGGCACGTTGATGAGGAACGTCATCCGCCAGCCGTGGATGTCGGTGCCGAAGACGTGCAGGTTCGATCCGGTCAGCCAGCCACCCAGGATCAGGCCGACGGCTGCGCCGGCGCCGGACATCGCGGCGTACACCGCGAACGCCCGGTTGCGGGCGGGGCCGGCGGGGAAGGTGGTGGTGATCAGCGCCAGGGCGGCGGGGGAGGCGAGCGCCGCGCCGAAGCCCTGGAGGCCTCGCGCGCCGAGCAGCAGGGTCTCGTTGGTGGCCAGGCCACCGAGCATCGAGGCCACGGCGAACACGACCAGGCCGATCATGAAGACGCGGCGCCGGCCGTAGAGGTCGGCCAGCCGGCCGCCGAGGAGCAGCAGCCCGCCGAAGACCAGCGTGTAGCCGGTGACGATCCAGGTCAGGTTAATGCCGCTGATGTCGAGGTCCTTGCCGATGTACGGCAGGGCGATGTTGGCGATGGTGGCGTCGAGCACCACCATCAGCTGGGCGATGGTGATCAGCACCAGTGCGAGACCCAGCTTCTGGGTCCCCGGCCGGGTCGCGACCGACCCGGTCGTCTCTCCGTCACCGATGGTGAGGTTGTCGGACATGACGTGGTTCCTTCTCTGTTGCAGGGAT
Organism: uncultured Actinomycetota bacterium; assembly: GCA_963782155.1. Lineage (GTDB taxonomy): Bacteria > Actinomycetota > Actinomycetes > Propionibacteriales > Nocardioidaceae > Nocardioides. Next base: position 140,257 of record CAWAIZ010000020.1, on the reverse strand, counting down.
CGTGGAGGCGTCAGGCAGGAGTGCCGGCGCGGGGCAGGTGGCCGGGTTTCAGGGCCGCGGGCAAGATGATCTGGTCGACGACGCGGCTGATGCTGTCCCGGTCGGGCGACAGACCCATCAGGAAGAGCCGGTGCAGGCAGATGCCCGCCAGGGCGGGGGCCATCAGGTCGAGGTCGATGCCGTCGCGGAGCTCGCCGCGGGCCTGGGCCCGCTCGAAGACCTGGCGGGCGACGGCGGCCTTGGGGCCGATCACCTTCTCGCGGAAGGCGGCGGCGAACTCGGCGTCGCGGCTGATCGCGGTCAGCACGCTGGCGAAGGTGGCGACGGCACTGTGGTCGGTCAGGCCGCCTTCACCGCAGAAGGTCGCGAGCAGGTCGTCGCGCAGGTTTCCCGTGTCCGGTAGCTCCGGCGGGCCCTTCTGGGAGAGGAGGGCGTCGATGACCAGGGCGACCTTGCCGTTCCAGCGGCGGTAGAGCGTGGCCTTCGACGCGCGGGCGGCGGTGGCCACCGCGTCCATCGTCAGGCGGTCGTAGCCGACCTCCTCGAGCACTTGGAGGGTGGCGTCGAAGATCTCCTGCTCGCGGTCACCCTCGACGCGCGGGCGAGTGCCATCAGCCGCGAACGAGCCGGCCGGGCCGGGGTACGGATAGGGGTACACGGTGCTCCTGAAACGCCTGATGAAACGAAACGGTTTCGTTTCGTCAGGAAGCTACAACCACCGCGACCGATGAAACAATTCCGTTTCATCGAAACTTTTTTCGTCCCAGGTCGGGGAGGTCGCGCAGCGACCGTCACGAGACCCGGCGACCGCCGCTACGACAGCACCCGGAGACACGCCTCGACCGCGTAGTCGTTCCAGGCCCGGCGGCCGCGCAGCAGGTAGTGGCCGACCGGTCCCATGTCGTGGAACTCCGCGACCTCCGCGACCGAGGCGGCGCGCCGCACGTACGCCGCCGTGGCCCGCGCCGAGGTGATGTGGTCGCGGCTGCCGTGCGCGGCGTACAGGCGCCTGCCGGCGAGTGCGCCAACGGTCTCGCCCGGCGGTAGCCAGGGGGCGAGCGCGACGACGCCGCGGACGCTCGGGTGGTCGGCGACGTGGACGGCGGTGCGGCCGCCCATCGAGTGGCCGAGCAGCACGACGGGCACGTCGCCGAGCTCGCGGCGTACGTCGTCCAGCCCCCGACGGGCGTCGGCGATCCGGCCGGTGCCGCCGTTCCAGCCGCGCCGGGTGAAGCGCAGCAGCCAGGTGCTGGCGCCGGCCGCCTGGAAGCGGCGCGCCACCTCGCGCTGCATCACCGCCGAGCGGCGCCACGACATGCTCCGCGTGTCGACGACCTGGTCGGAGTGGTCCTTGCCCCCGTGCAGCATCAGCACGACGGCGGCGGGTCGGACTCCGGCGTCGTACCGGGTCCACGACGGCTCGATCAGGCTCACGGTCACGGACCGTATTCGGCGCCACCAACTGCCCGGATGGGTTGTCCGTACCAGCGGGCAAGATGGTCCCGTGAACGCCGACCCGCGAGCCCGCCACCAAGAGCTCAGCGAGCAGATCGAGGACGCCCGCTGGCGCTACTTCGTGCTCGACGACCCGACGCTCGACGACGCCGACTACGACCGGAGGCTGCGCGAGCTCCAGGCCATCGAGGAGCAGCACCCCGAGCTGCGCACCCCCGACTCACCGACCCAGAAGGTCGGCGGCGCGGTGTCCACGGACTTCACCGCGGTCGACCACCTCCGGCCGATGGAGAGCCTCGACAACGCGTTCACCGACGAGGAGATGGCGTCGTGGTACGCCCGGATCGAGCGCGACGGGGTCAAGGATCCCGACCTGCTGTGCGAGCTGAAGGTGGACGGGCTGGCGATCAACATCCTGTACGAACGCGGCCGGCTGGTCCGGGCCCTGACCCGCGGCGACGGTCGCACCGGCGAGGACGTCACTCCCAACGTGAAGACGATCGACTCGGTCCCCCACCGCCTCCAGGCCAGCAAGGAGTTCCCGGTGCCGGCGCTGGTCGAGGTGCGCGGCGAGGTCTTCTTGCCCACCGAGGCCTTCGAGCGGCTCAACGAGTCGATGACCGACGCGGGCAAGCCGGTGTTCGCCAACCCGCGCAACGCCGCAGCCGGCTCGCTGCGCCAGAAGGACCCGCGCGTGACCGCAACCCGGGCCCTGGGAATGGTCTGCCACGGCATCGGCGCCCGCGAGGGGTTCGAGCCGACGGCGCAGTCCGCGGCGTACGACGCGCTGCGGGCCTGGGGCCTACCGACCAGCGACCGGGTGCGGGTGCTCGGCTCCTTGAAGGAGGTGCGCGAGTTCGTCGACTACTACGGCGAGCATCGCCACGACGTCGAGCACGAGATCGACGGGGTGGTGGTCAAGGTCGACCAGGTCGCACTCCAGCGGCGGCTCGGGTCGACGTCGAGGGCGCCGCGGTGGGCGATCGCGTTCAAGTACCCGCCCGAGGAGGTCAACGCCAGGCTTCTCTCGATCGAGGTGAACACCGGGCGCACCGGCCGGGTGACGCCTTTCGGCGTGATGGAGCCGACCAAGGTGGCCGGGTCGACGGTCGAGCGGGCCACGCTGCACAACGCGCACGAGGTGAAGCGCAAGGACGTGCGTCCGGGCGACACGGTGGTGCTGCGCAAGGCGGGCGACGTGATCCCCGAGATCGTCGGTCCGGTGCTGCCGCTGCGGCCCGAGGGGCTGGAGCCGTGGGTGATGCCGACGGAGTGCCCCGCGTGCGGCACCGCGCTGGTGCAGGAGAAGGAAGGCGACAAGGACCTGCGGTGTCCCAACCACGAGTTCTGCCGTTCCCAGGTGCTCGACCGGGTCTTCCACGTCGCGGGCCGGGGGTCGTTCGACATCGAGGGGCTGGGCTCGGAGGCGGCGTACGCCCTCTGGTCGGCGAAGGTGATCGCCAACGAGGGCGACGTCTTCGACCTGACCGAGGACAAGCTCAGGCAGGCCGACCTGTTCACCCGGGCGCCCAAGAAGGGCGAGGGCGACCAACCGGTGCTGTCGGCCAACGGCCAGCGGCTGCTCGACAACCTCGGCGACGCGAAGGACCGACCGCTGTGGCGGGTGCTCGTAGGCCTGTCGATCCGGCACGTCGGCCCCACGGCCGCGCGGGCGCTCGCGGCGGAGTTCGGCTCGATGTCTGCCATCGAGTCCGCGTCGCTCGAGGAGCTGGCCGCCGCCGAGGGCGTCGGCCCGACGATCGCGGAGTCGGTGCGGCAGTGGTTCGACGGGCCCGAGCAGACCTGGCACCGCGCGATCGTGGACAAGTGGCGCGCGGCCGGCGTGACCATGGAGGACGCCCGCGACGAGTCGACCGAGCGGACGCTCGAGGGCCTGACGGTGGTGGTCACCGGTTCCCTCGAGGGCTTCTCTCGCGACTCCGCCAAGGAGGCGATCCTGGCGCGCGGCGGCAAGGCCTCCGGCTCGGTCTCGAAGAAGACCGACTACGTCGTGGTCGGCGAGAGCGCCGGCACCAAGGCCGACAAGGCCGAGCAGCTCGGCGTCCCCATCCTCGACGAGGCGGGGTTCAAGGTGCTGCTGGAAGCGGGCCCGTCGGGCCTCTAGCGATTCGTCAGAGATCGTGCCGCTGCGGCCACCCGTAGGACCGCTGACGGATCGGGTCAGAGCGCCGTGAAGTCCTCGGGGAGGCCGCCGCGACCGGTGAGGCCGCGCAGGAGGAGCGGGTCGTCGCGACCTTCGGCGGCGAGGCCGGCGGCGAAGGTGGTGGCGATGGTGCGGGCCGTGGTCGAGCCCGGCGCCGCGGAGCCGAGGGCGCGGGCCAGGTCGTCGGTGTGCACGACCAGCTCGAAGACGCGCGAGGGCAGGTAGTCGGCAAGCCGCATCACCCCGGCCGGGCTGTCGACCGGCGCGTCGTCGGGGTGCGCCGCGACGGCGGCGACCGCGGCGTCGTACTGCGCTCGCAGCCCGGCGACGGGGTCGGGCCCGAGGTCCCGCCCGGCCTGCCGCCCGCGCTCGGTGATCGCCTCGGGATCGGCGTGCGCCGTCAGGAAGACGCGGCCGTAGTCGAGGGCATGCGACAGCTCAGCTATTTTCCCCGCACCGGAGGCCAGGTACGCCGACACGGTGACGAACGAGCGGCCGGCGTGGCCGACCAGGTCGCGGACGCTCCAGTCCCCGAGGCCCGGGGAGTCCCAGGTGTCGGGCGGCACGGTGCCGGCCAGCTCCACCAGGGCCGCCCCGGCGGCGGCGTACTCCGCGCGCAGCGCCGGCCCGTGGAAGGAGAACGCCCTGCCGGAGCCCTCCGAGGCGAGTACCTGCTCGCGGAGGATGTCGCCGTGGCCGGCGTGCCGGGCGAGCTCCTCGACGAGGTGGACGAGCACCCAGCGCAGCGTCAGCGGACCGCGGCGGTTGTGGAGGGCGAGGTCGTCGAGCCCGTACGCCGCGGCGACCCGGCGGGACTCGTCGGCGGCGGCGGCGTACGCCGCGGTGACCGACGCGATGGTGTCCGCGCCGGTGAGGTCGAAGGAGCCGTCGGGATGGTCCGGCAGGCCGAGCTCGTCGCGCGTCCGTCCGTCGAGGGCGACGGGGAACCAGACGCCCTCCACGAACGCCGCGTGCTTGACCAGCCCCAGCAGCGTGGTCTTCGACGGCACCAGCCGACGACGGGCCTGCTCCTCGGTCAGCCCGTCGAGCAGGCCGAGGATCTCCGTCCGGTTGTCCTCGACGAACGCCTCGAGCTGCTCGCGCTCGGTGCCGGTCAGGGTGCGCTCGCTGTGGGACTCCGGCTCAACATCGAGGTTGGACACGCAGCGGAGCCTACGAGAGCCCGATCCCACCAGTGGTCACCAACGGAGGTTCGTCGGGTGTCCCGCACTGCTGGCGCGCACCTCGCGGCGTTGCCGTCGCTCGCGAGACGACCCGGTTTGGCTTCGCTCCGGCGCCTTGCGATGCACGCACCACGAGCACGGGCCACCCCCGACGAACCTCCGTCGGCAACCACTAGCGTGGGCGCCGTGGCGGCCGGGCGGATGCATCACGTCGGGCTGGACCTCGCGTGGGGAGAGCGGCAGCCGACGGGCGTCGCGGTGCTCGACGACGAGGGGCGACTGCGCCACCTCTCGGCCGCGCGCACCGACGACGACATCGCGGCGCAGGTGGCGGCGTACGTCGAAGGGCCGTGCCTGGTGGCCATCGACGCACCCCTGATCGTCACCAACGCGACAGGCAACCGACGGGCCGAGGCGGAGCTGAACCGGGACTTCCGCGAGTACGAGGCGGGCACGCACCCGTCGAACACGGGCAAGCCGGAGTTCGCCGTCCAGCCCCGCGGCGCCCGGGTGGCCGCCCTCCTCGGGTTGGACCTCGATCCGCGCTCGAGGCGGCCACGGCGCGCGATCGAGGTGTACCCGCACCCGGCGACCGTCGCCCTGTTCGGGCTGAGCCGGACGCTGAAGTACAAGGACAAGCGGGGCCGCAGCCTGCCGGAGATGCGGGCCGCGCTGCTGACGCTCACCGGGTTGCTGGAGTCGCTCGGGACGGCCGACCCGCCCCTGTTGCTCGGCGACCACGAACCCTGGCGACAGCTGGTCGAGGACATCGCGGGCGCGACCCGCAAGAGCGACCTGCGGCGAGCCGAGGACCCGGTCGACGCGGTGATGTGTGCCTATGTGGGGCTCTTCTCCGTGCGGCGCCCGGAGTCCACCACGACCTACGGCAGCCTCTCCGAGGGCTACATCGTCACGCCGACGCTCGGCGTGGTCGCACCCACGGAGCCGGACCCCATCGCCCGCGCCGTCCGCGAGTACGCCGCCCTCGAGCCGAGCCTGCGAGGTGCGGCCGACCAGGCGGTGACCCTGGTGCGCACGGTCCTGGACGACGCGGGCATCAACTACCTGACCGTCAGCGGACGCACCAAGACCCTCGACTCCTTCGCGGCCAAGGCAGCTCGGACGGTCGAGGGGGAGCCGGTCTTCACCGACCCGATGGCCGAGATCGGCGACGTCGTCGGCGTGCGCGTGATCACCTACGTCCGCAGTGACGTCGACGCGGTCGCGGCCCTGCTCGCCGACGAGACCGTGGTGCACGACGACCGCGACCTCGGCCAGGAGACGGCGAGCGAGGGCCGCTTCGGCTACGCCTCCCGGCACCTCCAGATCGGGGTCGCAGACGACGACGTCGCGGCGTACCCCCTCCTGCACGGTCGCAACGTGCAGGTGCAGATCCGCACCGTCCTGCAGCACGCGTGGGCCGAGTTCGAGCACGACATCCGTTACAAGGGCAGCATCCCGGTCGAGCACCGGGCCGACTTCGACCGCAGGTTCACGCTGGCGGCGGGGCTGCTCGAGCTGGCCGACCAGGAGTTCTCGACCATCCGCGACACGCTCCGCGACGGGGCGGTCGAGCCGGAGAGCGTGACCGCCCACGACGACCCGCGCATCCGGGCGCAGGAGCTGGCGGCCTTCCTGGCGGGGCAGTACGCCGATGCGACGTGGTCGCGCAGAGACCACTACGAGTGGATCGCCGGGCTGGTCCTCGAGCTCGGCATCACCTCGCTGACCGAGCTGGCCGAGGTGGTCCGCCAGGTCGACACCGCCGAGATCGACCGGCGGATGGGCTACCGACACCCGACCGGTGCCGTCCGACGCCTCGACGACGCGTTGTTGACGGCGTACGGCGAGCGGTACATCACCCTGCACGGGAACGCCCATCGCGACGGTCTGCTGCGGACCCGCCTGGCGCGGATGCTGGGCTGACCTCCGATCTCAGGAGCCGTCGGTGAGCGGGTGGCGGTGCAGCCGGGTGGCGAGGAGGCGGCGTTCGGCCTCGTTGCCGGTGAGCCCGAGGGCGCGGGCGTTGGCCGTCGCGGCCTCCTCGTCGCGGCCGAGGCGGGTCAGCAGCTGGGCCCGGGTCGCGTGGAAGAGGTGGTAGCCGTCCAGCCGGTCTGCGAGCTCGTCCACGGCGGCCAGCGCCTGCCCGACGTGCTCGCGGCCGAGGTGCGAGAAGGCGACGGCGCGGTTCAGGCGTACGACGGGTGACGGGTCGTGCGCGCCGAGGACGTCGAAGAGCGTGACGATCTGCAGCCAGTCGGTCTCCGCCCACGAGGGGGCCGTGGCGTGGCAGGCCGCGATCGCGGCCTGGAGCTGGAAGGGTCCGGGGGAGTGCCGGGCGGCGGCCCGGTCGAGCATGTCCTCGCCCGCCTTGATCGCGACCTGGTCCCAGCGGCTCCGGTCCTGGTCGGGCAGCAGCACCAGCGCGCCGTCGGGGGCGAACCGTGCCGCGGCGCGGGCGTGCTGGATCGTCAGCAGGGCGGCCAGCCCCCAGGCCTCGGCCTCGCGGGGCAGGCTGGTCGCCACCACCCCGGCGAGCCAGACGGCGTCCGCGGCGAGGTCGCGGTCCTGGCCCGGCCCGTCGGAGGACACGAACCCCTCGTTGTACATCAGCGCGACCACGGCGAGTACGTCGGAGAGCCGCTCGGTCAGCACGTCCTCGGCGGGGACGGTCAGCGCGATCCCGGCGGTGACGATCTTGCGCTTGGCCCGGACGATGCGCTGGGCGAGGGTGCGCTCGTTGACCAGGAACGCCCGGGCGATCTGCGGGGTCGTCATGCCGACGACCGCACGGAGCGTCAGAGCCAGCCGGGCGTCCGACGCGAGTGCGGGGTGGCAGCACGCGAAGAGCAGGGCGAGCCGGTCGTCGGTCGCAGAGTGGGCGTCGTAGGCCGCCGGCTCCTCGGCGCGGTGGGCGAGCGCGTCCTGGCGGGTATGGCGTCGGACCAGGTCCAGGGCGTTGTGCCGGGCGGCCGTCTGCAGCCACGCGGCCGGGTTGTCCGGCGGGCCGTCGCGGCGCCACGACCCGAGCGCCTCGGTGACGGCGCTCTGCACCGCCTCCTCGGCGAGGTCGAAGTCGCGGAACTGCCGCGCGAGCCGGGCCACCAGCAGGCCGGACTCCTCGCGCAGCGTGCGCGCGAGGAGCCCGTCGGCCCGGCGGGAGGGCGTCACTCGAACTGGCTGTAGTCCTCGACCATGGGCCGGATCTCCACGGCCACTCCGGGCAGCTCCAGCTGCGGCCAGGTCTTGGTCATGGCGACGGCGGCGTCCATGTCGGGTACGTCGATGACGCTGAAGCCGCCGACGATCTCCTTGGCCTCGTTGAAGGGTCCGTCAACCACGACCGGGCCGTCGGCGCCGTGCTTGACGGTCGTCGCGGTCTCGATGCCGAGCAGCTCGGCGCCGGAGTCGGCGAACTTGTCACCGTGCTCGCCGAACCACTCGTAGACCTTCTTGTAGACGGCCTGGCCGAGCTCGGGGTCGACGTTCGCGCTGAGATCGGGACGGCTGGTGAACATGAGCACGTACTTCATGATGGTTCCCTTCGTCGGGCCCGCGGACGTTCCGGGGCAAGTGTTCACCAGGTACGGCGCCGGTGGCTCGACGAAATCGACAGGGTTCCGGAACTTTCTCAGCTCTCGTAGGTCAGGCCCAGCAGCCGGACGTCGCCCTCGATGCCGACGCCGCCGGGGAGCGGGGTGGTGGCGCAGTCGCCGGTGGCGGCCGAGCACACCACGACGCCTTCGGCGCCGACACGGAAGAGGTCGCCGTCGGACGTCCAGCCGTAGTCCCAGCTCGCGCCCTCGAAGGCGACGTGAGTGCCGCTCTCGACGTCGTAGACGTCGAATCCGGAGCTCTTCATCTGGTCGACCGCCTTCGCGAAGCGACCGTCCGGGGAGAGGGTGACGTACGGACTCTCACCGGCCTCGATTTCGAGCAGCGTCTGGCCGGTAGCGGCATCGACGACCGACGCCCTGGGACCGTCGGCGACGATCGTCCGGCCACCGGAGACGTGGGGCATCGAGGAGCCCTCGACCACGGGGCTCGTCCGCGTCTCGCCCGTGCGCCAGTCGACCACCTGGGTGGCGCTGTCGTTGCCGACGTAGACCAGGTCCCCGGCGAGCGCCACGGGTGGAGCCCCCCAGCCACCCCACGTGAACACGCCGTGGACGTCGACCCGCGCGGCCTCCTCCCCGGTGGACACGTCCAGGACCACGGCCCGGGTCGCGTCGCGCTGCTTGACGGCGTACGCCAGGTACGGCTGGCCGGGGTCGGTCGCCGGCACCACCTCGCCGAGGGTCAGCCCGAGGTCGCGCACGGTCCCGTCCGGCCGGACGAGCGCGAAGTGGAACGGCGCCCCGCCGTCGGACGCGCCCGTCTTGTTGGTGCGGACGAGCACGCCGACCGAGGTGGGGTACATGGCCTGCACGGTCTCCTTCATGGTCGCCGAGACCTGCCCGCCGTCGAGGTAGACGGTGTCGCCGACCGAGAACACCGCGCCCACGTCGGCGGTGCCGGTGTGCGTCTGGTCGGCGACCTGGCCGTCGCTCGGGCGCCCCGGCTCGTCGGAGCCGGTGAGCGCCACGGCGCCGAACCCGACCGCACCGACCACACCCACCGTCGCGGCGACGGCGACCACATTGACCAGCCGGCGACGCCGGCGGACGCGGTGGCCGGCGGCGAGCGTCTCGTGGACGAGCGGGGCGGGGACGTCGAGCTGCGAGGCCTCCTCGCGGAGCAGGGCGGCGAGTCGTTCAGTCATGGGTGGCTCCCGTTGTCAGTGGTACGACGGCCTCGCCGAGCAGGCGACGCAGGGTGTCCAGGGCCTTGGAGGTCTGGCTCTTGACCGTGCCGTCCGAGCAGCCGAGCGCATGGGCGGTCTCGGCAACCGACAGGTCCTCGTAGAAGCGCAGCACGACGACGGCGCGCTGACGTGGTGGCAGGTGAGCGAGGGCCTCGAGCAGGGCCGGCCGGACCGACGGGTCGTGCTCGTGGGCCACGTCGGGCAACGGGGCGGTCGGCACCTCGTTGCGCCACGACCGCTTCCGGAACCAGGAGGCGGCGGTGTTGACGAGCGTGGTGCGCGCGTACCCCGGTGCGGCGCGCACGTCGCGGACGCTGGGCCACGCGGCGTACGTCTTGGCCAGTGCTGTCTGCACCAGGTCCTCGGCGAGTCCGGAGTCGCCGACCATCAGGTACGCCGTGCGGTACAGCCCCGCCCAGGACCCGTGGACGAACTCCGTGAACTCCTGGTCCGACACCCGATGCGTCATCCCGCCTCCGCTCTCTCACCCCGGAAGATGCCGTCGGGCGGCCTTCGGTTGCCTCGAACCGTTGGTCGAGGAGGGACGAAGTCCCGTCTCGAGACCCGGTGAGCGGTCGGCGTACCCCTCGCCTGGGTCTCGTGACAGGCGCCAGGGCGCCTTCCTCGACCAGCGGTGCCTAGGATTCTCGGCATGCCCGACACCCCTTCGATCAGCAGGGACGAGCTCGCCCACCTGGCGAACCTCGCCCGGATCGACCTGACCGACGCCGAGCTCGACCACCTGGCGCCCCAGCTGTCGGTGATCCTGGAGTCCGTCGCGTCGATCAGCGACGTGGCCGACGACGATATCCCGCCGACCTCGCACGCCCTGCCGCTGACCAACGTGTTCCGTGCGGACGTGGTGGTCCCCGGCCTGACGGCCGAGGAGGCGCTCTCGGGTGCTCCGGAGCAGGAGGGGCAGCGGTTCAAGGTGCCGAGGATCCTGGGGGACGAGCAGTGAGCGGGTCTCGTACGACGGCCGCGTCGCTGGCCGCAGACCTCGCCGCCGGCACGGTCACGTCTGTCCAAGCGACCCAGGAGCACCTCGGCCGGATCGCGGAGGTGGACGGGCGGGTGCACGCGTTCCTGCACGTCGACGCCGAGGGAGCGCTCGAGCAGGCCGCGGCCTCCGACGCGCGCCGCGCGAGCGGCCAGTCGCTGAGCCCGCTCGACGGGGTGCCGATCGCGGTCAAGGACGTGATGGCGACGAAGGGCCTGCCCACGACGTGCGGCTCGCGGATCCTCGAGGGCTGGGTGCCGCCGTACGACGCCACGGTCGTGGCCCGGCTGCGGGCGGCCGGACTGCCGATCCTGGGCAAGACGAACATGGACGAGTTCGCGATGGGCTCCTCCACCGAGCACTCGGCCTACGGACCCACCCGCAACCCCTGGGACCTCGACCGCATCCCCGGCGGATCGGGCGGCGGATCGGCCGCCGCCGTGGCGGCGTACGAAGCGCCGCTCGCCATCGGCACCGACACCGGCGGCTCGATCCGGCAGCCGGGCGCCGTGACGGGCACGGTCGGCGTGAAGCCGACGTACGGCGGGGTGTCGCGCTACGGGCTGGTCTCGCTGGCCAACTCGCTCGACCAGGCCGGCCCGGTCACCCGCACGGTCCTCGACGCGGCGTTGCTGCACACGGTCATCGGCGGGCACGACCCGAAGGACTCGACCTCGATCGACGCGCCGCTGCCCGACCTGCTCGGTGCGACCGAGCGGGGCGCCGAGGGCGACCTGTCCGGCGTGCGGATCGGGGTGGTCAAGGAGCTCGGCGGCGAGGGGTACCAGGACGGCGTGCTCGCGAGGTTCCAGGAGTCGGTCGACCTGATGGTCGCTGCCGGCGCCGAGGTGGTCGAGGTCTCGTGCCCGCACTTCGTGCACGCCCTGGCGACGTACTACCTGATCCTGCCCGCGGAGGCGTCCAGCAACCTGGCCCGCTTCGACGCGATGAGGTACGGACTGCGTCGCTATCCCGAAGGTGTGACCGCCCCGAGCGCCGAGGAGGTCATGCGGACCACCCGCGAGGCCGGGTTCGGCGACGAGGTGAAGCGCCGGATCATCCTGGGGACCTACGCCCTGTCGAGCGGCTACTACGACGCCTACTACGGCAAGGCCCAGAAGGTCCGGACGCTCATCAGCCGCGACTTCGACCTGGCCTTCGAGCACGCCGACGTCCTGGTCTCGCCGACGGCGCCCACCACGGCGTTCAAGCTCGGCGAGAAGGTCGACGACCCGCTGGCGATGTACCTCAACGACCTCGCCACCATCCCGGCCAACCTCTCCGGCGTCCCCGGCATCTCGGTGCCGAGCGGCCTCGCCGACGAGGACGGGCTGCCCGCCGGCGTACAGATCCTGGCTCCGGCGATGGCCGACGACCGGGTGTACCTCGTGGGTGCTGCCCTCGAGGCGGCGCTGATCGACAAGTGGGGCGGGCCGCTGCTCGACCAGGCGAGACCGTTGGTCGGGGAGGTCGCGCAGCGACCGTCACGAGACCAGGAGGCCGGACGATGAGCGACGAGCTGATGTCGTACGACGAGGCGCTGGAGCGCTTCGACCCCGCCCTCGGTCTCGAGGTGCACGTCGAGCTCAACACCCGCTCCAAGATGTTCTGCGGCTGCCCGACGGAGTTCGGCGCCGAGCCCAACACGCAGACCTGCCCGACCTGCCTGGGGCTGCCGGGCTCGATGCCGGTCGTGAACGAGATCGCGGTGGAGTCGGCGATCCGCATCGGGCTGGCGCTCAACTGCGAGATCGCCGAGTGGTGCCGGTTCGCCCGGAAGAACTACTTCTACCCGGACATGCCGAAGAACTTCCAGACCTCGCAGTACGACGAGCCGATCGCGTTCGAGGGCTGGACCGACGTCGTCGTCGAGGGGCCCGACGGTTCGCAGACCGTGCGCGTCGACATCGAGCGCGCGCACATGGAGGAGGACACCGGCAAGTCGCTGCACGTGGGCGGCGCGACCGGGCGGATCCACGGCGCCGACTACTCGCTCGTCGACTACAACCGCGCGGGCATCCCGCTCATCGAGATCGTCACCAAGCCGATCCTCGGCACCCGCGAGATCGTCCCGTTGGTCGCCAAGGCGTACGTCGCGCAGTTGCGGGACCTGCTCCTCGGCCTCGGCGTGAGCGACGTGCGGATGGAGCAGGGCTCGCTGCGCTGCGACGTGAACCTCTCCCTCGCTCCGCGCGACACCGGCGAGGAGACCGACGGACCCCGGCACACCTTGGGGACCCGGACCGAGACGAAGAACGTCAACTCGCTGCGTTCGGTGGAGCGCGCGGTGAGGTACGAGGTGCAGCGACACGCCGCCGTGCTGACCTCGGGCCGGTCGATCCTGCAGGAGACCCGCCACTGGCACGAGGACACCGGCGTCACCACGTCGGGGCGGGAGAAGTCCGACGCCGAGGACTACCGGTACTTCCCCGAGCCCGACCTGGTGCCGATGGCGCCGGACAAGGACTGGATCGAGCGGCTGCGCGCCTCGCTGCCCGAACCGCCACACGAGCGACGGGCCCGGCTGCAGGAGGCCTGGGGCTTCTCCGACCTCGACATGCGCGACACCGTCGGTGCCGGGGCGCTGGGCCTGGTGGAACGGACCATCGAGGCCGGAGCCACGCCGCAGACGGCGCGCAAGTGGTGGCTCTCCGAGCTCGCCCGCCGCGCCAACGAGACCGAGACCGACATCGCGGCGCTCGGCGTGACGCCGGCCGACGTGGCTCGGGTCCAGGCGCTCGTCGACGAGGGCCGGATCAACGACAAGCTCGCGCGCCAGGTCTTCGACGGCCTGGTCGCGGGTGAGGGCACGCCCGACGAGATCGTCGAGGCCCGCGGCCTCGCCATCGTGTCCGACGACGGCGCCCTCTCGGCGGCGATCGACAACGCGATCGCCGCGCACCCCGACGTGACCGAGAAGATCCGCGACGGCAAGGTGGCCGCCGCTGGTGCGCTCATCGGCGCGGTGATGAAGGAGATGCGCGGCCAGGCCGACGCGGGCCGGGTTCGCGAGCTGATCCTGGAGAAGCTGACGTAGGTCCTGCGCTCACCCGGCGGCTTCATCTAGGTATACAGACAAAGCTGCACTTCCCCAGTCCCGCACCGCTGGGGAAGTGAGGGTTCACCTGCATACCTAGATGAAACCGCGGCGAGCGGCGGGCGGGTTCGCGGGCGGGCGAACGGGCGGAGTAGGGTGGCTCCGCTCCCGACCGGGAGCGAACACCATCTACGCCCGCTGTCGGGGGAAGCCGGTCGAATTCCGGCGCTGACCCGCAACCGTAGGCCACCTCGGGTGGCGAGCCGGAGCACCCACAGCCGAGCGTCCTGAAACACACGCTGTCGAGGAACGCAGCGGGTGGCTGCCGGTCCACGTGACCGGCGTCCTGCCCGCTGTCGCAGCGGGAAGGAAAGCATGTCCGTGTCACGTTCCCTGATGGGCCTGGTGGCCGCGGCCACCGTGGTCTCCCTGGTCGCCGCGCCGGCCACCGCCGCGCCGTCGTACGACGGCAAGCCCGTCGCCCAGGGCGCCGGCTGGCTGTCGAGCCAGCTGACCAAGAACCTGGTACACAACGACCAGTACCAGTTCGACGACTACGGCCTCTCCGTCGACGTCGCCCTCGGTCTCGATGCGGCCGGCAAGAAGGAGACGCTGGTCAGGCAGATCACCAAGGCCGTCGCGAAGAACGTCGCCTTCTACACCAGCGGCGGCCCACTGGACACCTACGCCGGCGCCACCGCCAAGGCGCTCGTCCTCGCCGTCGAGCGGGACAAGAACCCGCGCTCCTTCGGTGGCACGAACCTGGTCAGCCAGCTCGAAGGTCGCGTCGCGACCGCCGCGCCGATCGCGGGCCGGATCCAGGACGCCTACGACCCGAGCAGCGCTTTCGGCGGAGACTTCGCCAACGTGATCGGCCAGGCGTACGCCGCCGCCGGCCTCTCCGCCGTGAAGAGCCCGAGGGCGGCCTCGGTCGTCTCGTTCCTGCTGCAGCAGCAGTGCGGGAAGGGCTTCTTCCGGCTGAACTTCACCAAGTCCACGAGCGCCGCCGACCAGTCGTGCGGCGGCGCGCCGAAGTCCCAGCGTGCGGCCGACACCGACGCCACGGCGATCGCCGTGCTCGCCCTGCTCGACGTGAAGGGCGCGAAGGCCAAGGCCGCTGTCAAGAGGGCGGTCGGCTGGCTCGGGGGCAAGCAGCTGATGAACGGTTCGTTCGGCGGCGGCACCTCCACCGAGACGCCCAACACCAACAGCACCGGCCTGGCCGGCTGGGCGCTCGGCGAGGTCGGCTCCACCAAGCGGGCCGCCCGCGCGGCCGCCTGGGTGCGCACCCTGCAGGTCGGCGGCGTCAACCCGTGCATGGGCAAGCTGACCAAGGCCACGGGGGCGATCGCCTACGACTACGACGCCTTCGACGCCGGCGAGGCCAAGGGGATCAAGAAGAAGACCAGCGACCAGTGGCGACGGGCCTCGGCCCAGGCGCTGCCGGTGCTGCGCTGGGCGCACAAGGCCGCGGCAGCGTTCTCCGCGACCGGCCCGTCGAGCGCCGCCGCGGGCTCGGTCGTGACTATCCGGCTCACCGGTGTCGCGCCGGGCCAGCGGGTCTGCGTGCTGAACGGCAGCAAGGACGTCGAGTACGTCCCGGGCCGTGCCCCCGTCGGCAAGGTCACTGTCGACGCCCCGGCCGCCGGCACGGTCGGCCACTACGCGGTGTACGTCGGCAGCAAGCGCCGCGACGTCACCATTCGCGCCGCCGGCTGAGGATGGTCATGCCCAGTCTCCGCTCGGCCGTCGCGGTCCTGGTGACCGCGGCGGCCGGCGGGCTGGGCGTGGTCGCCGGCGCACCTGCGGCCGCGGCCGCTCCGTGCTCGGGCACCGCCGGCGTGACCGTCGTGGTCGAGCCCGGCTCGCTGGGCGGTGGCACCAGCCAGGCGTGCGCGACCGACGGCGCAGGCCGCACCGCCGACCGGCTGCTCCGGGAGACGGGGCACTCGCTCGACTTCGTGCAGCGCTTTCCCGGTTTCGTGTGCCGTGTCGACGGCGTGCCTGTCGACGACCCCTGCGTGAACACCCCGCCCGACGACGCCTACTGGGGCCTGTGGTGGTCCGACGGCGTCTCGGGGAAGTGGACCTACTCCTCGCTCGGTGCCGGGTCGCTCAGCGTCCCGGCCGGCGGGTACGTCGCCATGGTCTGGGACGGCTCCACCGGGTCGGTCCGACCGGCGTCGGTCCCGACGCCGCACCCGACGGCCACACCCGCTCCGACGCCGACGAAGGCACCGACACCCACCCGGGCGCCGACCTCGGCCGCGACGCCGACGGCCGCCCCTACGACGACACCCACGCGGAGTGCGACCGAGAGCCCCACGGCGACGTCGAAGCCGTCGAAGCAGCCGCGGCCCAGCAAGACCCGGAAGCCTTCAGCCACGCCGACCCCGACCGCGAGCCCTGCGCCCTCCGACGAGTCCAGCGAGGCCGGCGGCACGGTCGGCGACCTGCCGCCCAGCGACCCCGGCACCTCCGACGACGACGGCCTGCCCGGCTGGGTGCCGCCCGTCCTCGTTGCGGTGCTGCTCGCGGCGGCAGGTGGGGTCGCCGTCGTACGGCGTCGGTCGTGACGGGCAGTCTCCTGGGCCCGACCGCCTGGCTCCCGCGCGACCTGCACCCGGTCGCCTGGTGGGCGTGGGCGATCGGCCTCGCCGTCACCGCATCGTTCACCACCAACCCCTGGGTCCTGCTGCTGGTGATCGCGACGTGCGCCCTCGTCGTGGCGGCGCGGCGCGGCGACCAGCCCTGGTCCCGCTCCTTCCGGCTGTACGCCGTGCTGGCCGCGGTGATCGTCGTCGTCCGGGTGCTCTTCCGGGTGCTGTTCGGCGGCGGTGACTTCGGGACCGTGCTGGTCGACCTGCCCGAGATCCCACTGCCCGACTGGGCGCTCGGCATCCACCTGCTGGGCCCCCTGACGCGCGAGTCGCTGCTCTTCGCGGTCTACGACGGGCTGCGGCTGGGCACCATCGTGCTGTGCGTCGGCGCGGCCAACAGCCTGGCCAACCCCAAGCGGCTGCTGCGCTCGATGCCGGCCGCGCTGTACGAGATCGGCACCGCCCTCGTCGTCGCCGTCACCGTGCTGCCGCAGCTCGCCGACAGCCTGCGGCGGGTGCGCGCCGCGCAGCGGCTGCGCGGCGGCGACACCCGGCGGCTCGGTCGGCTGCGCCGGTTGTTGGTACCCGTCCTCGAGGACGCCCTCGAGCGCTCACTGGCCCTGGCCGCGGGCATGGACACCCGTGGGTACGGCCGCACGGCGGGCCTCACCGCCGGCCGGCGCCGGCTCACGGGCGCGCTGATGCTGACCGGGCTCTGTGGCCTGTGCGTCGGCACGTACGCCGTGCTCGACCGCACCGCGCCGCGGGTGCTCGCGCTGCCGATGGTCGGCCTCGGAGTGGTCGCGGCGTTCCTGGGCCTGGTGGGTGCGGGCAGCCGGGTCGCGCGCAGCCGCTACCGCCCCGACCGCTGGCGGGTGCCCGAGTGGCTGGTGCTGGCCAGCGGCGTCGCGGTGGCCACCCTGGCCGTCGTCGTCAGCCACGAGGAGGTGCTGGCGGCGTACCCGCCCCTCACCGACTGGCCGGCCCTCTCCCTGACCCACCTCGTCGCGGTCGGCCTCGCCCTGGCCGGCGGACTGGCCGCCCCCGCGCCGGCGGCCACCGTGGCCGCACCCGTGGCGGTGGCCGCATGATCGAGCTGCGCGGCATCGGCCTGAGCTACGGGGAGAGCCCGGTCCTCGATGGCGTCGACCTGACCGTCGGCGAGGGCGAGCTCGTGCTGGTCACCGGCCCGACCGGCTCGGGCAAGTCGACGTTGCTCGGCGTGCTCACGGGGCTGGTGCCGCGGTTCACCGGCGGCACGCTGACCGGTGACGTCCTGCTGGACGGGGCGAGCATCGTGCGGACCCCGCCGCGCGAACGCGCCCACCACATCGGGTACGTCGGCCAGGACCCGGCCGCCGGCTTCGTCACCGACACCGTCGAGGAGGAGCTCGCCTACGGCATGGAGCAGCTGGGCCTGCCGCCCGACACGATGCGCCGCCGGGTCGAGGAGACCCTGGACCTGCTCGGCATCACCGGCCTCCGGTCCCGCGACCTCCGGCAGCTCAGCGGTGGTGAGCAGCAGCGGGTGGCGCTCGGCTCGGTGCTCACCATGCACCCGCGGATCCTGGTCCTCGACGAACCGACGTCCGCGCTAGACCCGACCGCCGCCGAGGACGTGCTGGCCACGCTGACGCGGCTGGTGCACGACCTCGGCGTCTCGGTGGTGCTGGCCGAGCACCGGCTCGAGCGGGTGGTGCCGTTCGCCGACACGCTCGTCGTCCTCGACGGCGCGGGCAGCCTGCGCTCGGGCTCCCCGGCGGGCCTGCTCGCCGACTCGCCGGTCGCGCCGCCGCTCGTCGAGCTGGGCCGCGCCGCCGGTTGGCAGCCGCTGCCGCTCACCGTGCGCGACGCCCGCCGGCTGGCCACCGGCCTGCGGGACCGGCTCGGCGTCCCGCCCACCGACGCCGCCGAGCCGCCCGCCCTCGGCGGGCTGGAGGCCCGAGCCGTGACCGTCATCCACGGCTCGACGCTCGCCGTGCACGACGTGTCGCTCGCCCTGCGGCCGGGCACCGTGACGGCGCTGATGGGCCGCAACGGGTCCGGGAAGTCCTCGTTGCTCTGGGCCCTGCAAGGGTCCGGCAAGCGGCGCGGCGGGACGGTGAGCGTCGACGGCCTGGACCCGGCGGCGCTCGACGAGGCCGGCCGGCGTACGACCGTGGGCCTGGTGCCGCAGAACGCCGCCGACCTGCTGTACCTCGAGACGGTCGACCAGGAGCTCGCGGCCAGCGGTGCGACGGCGGCCGACCTCGCCCGGCTGGTGCCAGGAGTCGATCCGGCCATCCACCCGCGCGACCTGTCCGAGGGCCAGCGGCTCGCGCTCGCCCTCACCGTGGTGCTGGTCGGCGCGCCGCCGGTGCTGCTGCTCGACGAGCCCACCCGCGGGCTGGACTACGCCGCCAAGCACGCGCTCGCGGCGATCCTGCGCACGATGGCCGGCGCCGGCCGTGCGGTCCTGGTCGCGACCCACGACGTCGAGTTCGTCGCCCAGGCCGCGGACCGCGTGGTCGTGCTGGCCGAGGGCGAGGTCGTCTCCTCCGGCCCGGTACGCCGCGTGGTCGCCGAGTCCCCGGCCTTCGCCCCGCAGGTCACCAAGGTGCTGGGGGCTCCGTGGCTGCGGGTCGATGAGGTGGTGGAGCGGTTGTGAGCACCACGATTGGGCAGAAACGCCAGTCGAAGGGCCAGGTTTCCTGGCGTTTGGGACCAAACGCCGCCGTCCCGCTGACCCGCCGCTCGGTCGCCGTACTCTCGGTCGCCTCGCTGGCCGGGCTGGTCATGCTCTGCTGGCCTTTGTTGGTGCAGGTGCCCGACGGCGAGCGGCTCAGCCCGCCGTTCCTGTTCCTCGCCCTCCTGCCGCTGGTCATCGCGGTCGTGCTGGCCGAGGTCTCCGAGGGCGGCCTGGACCCCCGCGTGCTGGCCATCCTGGGGGTGCTCAGCGCATGCAACGCCGTGCTGCGTGGCCTCTCCGCCGGCACGGCCGGCGTGGAGCTGGTCTTCTTCCTGCTGATCCTGGGCGGCCGGGTCTTCGGGCCCGGGTTCGGGTTCGTGCTCGGGTGCACGTCGCTGTTCGCGTCCGCCCTCGTGACGGCGGGCGTGGGGCCGTGGCTGCCGTACCAGATGCTGGTGTCCGCCTGGGTCGGCATGGGCGCCGGGCTGCTGCCGCGTCGGGTGACCGGGAAGTCCGAGATCGCGATGCTGGTGGCGTACGGCGTGCTGGCGGCGTACCTCTTCGGCCTGCTGATGAACCTCTCCGGCTGGCCGTTCATCCTCGGCGTCGCCGTGGCCGGCCACGAGGGCTCGCTCGACTTCGTCGCGGGGGCGTCGCTGGGGGAGAACCTCCAGCGGTTCGCGGCCTACACCCTGCTGACGTCGACGGGCAGCTTCGACACCGGGCGGGCGATCACCACCGCCGTGGCCATCGCAGCACTCGGCCCGGCGGTCCTCACGACGTTGCGTCGTGCGAGCCGCCGGGCCGTCGTGCTGGACTGAACCCGCCGCTGGTGGCCCGCCCTGGCTCTGCGGGACGCCTGGCAGCGGTGGGCCAGCCACCGTTCGACGGCTGGAAACGGTGGACAGCTCACCGCCGCCGCGCGCCGACCACCACCGCCGCCGGCGCCGACCACCGCCGCGCGCCGAACCGCTGCGCGGCTGACCGGGACGTCAGAGGTGCCAGCTGATCCGGAAGTTCCCGACGGCGCTCTTCACGCCTCCGACCGCGATCCGGTAGGTCTGGCCCTTCTTGACGCTGAACGACACCCGGCTGGACTTCTTCTTGCCGCCGTTGTCGTCGGCGGCAACCTTGTGCAGCTTCTTCAGCTTCGAACCGGTGTAGACCCCGAGCAGGGTGTTGAACTTCGAGCCCGACAGGTCGACGGTCAGCCGGCCGGCCCTCTTGGCCTTGTACTTGTACCAGACCGTGTGGCCGGACTTCTTGCCGGCGATCTTCCCGGGCTCCTTGCGCTGCTTGCCGGCGCCGACGTTGGAGCTGGCCTTCTTCCCCTTCTTGCCCTTCAGGGAGGTGGCCTTCTTGATGTCGTCGTTGACCGGCGCGTAGCGGTAGAAGAGCCTGACAGCGCCCTGGCCCGCTCCCGCGCCGGCGTTGAGGCCGTCCACGGCGATCCGGTACGTGACTCCGCGCTTCACCTTGGCCACGACCGCGCTCGTCGGATCGGTGGCCGAGGCGTTGTCGTTGGAGGCAACCTGCGTCGCTCCGGCGGCGGAGGTGCCGCGGAAGACACCGAGCAGCGTGTCGAACGTCGACCCCGCGGTGTTCAGCCGCAGGGTGCCGGTCGCCGGCGCGCGGAACTTCCACCACACCGAGGCGCCCCCGGCGTTGCCCGCTATGGCCGGCTCGCCGGCCTCCTTGGTCGCGCCGTTGTTGCCGGCCGTGACGGTGCCGCTCGGCGGGGTGAGCGCCGTCGCGGCGCGGTACCCGTCGTTGGCGAGCGGGACGAACAGGTTCGCGGTCACGGGGTCTGCGCACCCGCCGTTCACGTGCATGGACAGCCCGGTGGGCTTGCCCGTGTAGAGCAGCGAGGACGGCACGGTGACGTCGTTGAGGTCGACGTGACCGCTGGAGCCCGGGAACACGTCCGCCGGTCCGCCGAGGTAAGGGTAGGTGTCCATGTTCTTGCTGCCGTCGGCCTCGACCACGTCGAGCAGCCGGTGCGCGTCGTTGGCGTTCGCGTCGTTGGTGGACGTGACGCCCTCGTCGACGTGGTAGACGATCACGCCACAGGCCGGCAGTCCGGCGTCGTACCCGACGAGCTGACGGTTCTCGACCAGGTAGTACTCGCCCGCCCCCTTGTGGCGCTCGAACTTCCAGTCGACGTCACCCGGGTTGTCCAGCAGCCGGTAGGCGATCGGGTTGGTGGCCGAGGCCGGGATCGCGACGTTGTTCAGCGCGCCCACCACCGGCGTCGGGATGATCCAGCCCTGGTAGGACTTCGAGAACGCGTCGAGGCCGGCGGGCGTGGTGCCCGCGGCCGCCGTGCCGACGTAGTTCCAGCTGCCGCCGGACATCAGGCTCCAGCGGGAGATGCCGGCGCTGGAGTAGTCGGTGTCGTAGAGGTCCGGGAAACCGAGGTCGTGACCCAGCTCGTGGGCCATGATCCCCTGGGTCGACATGTGGCCGGGCGTGTCGTAGCTCGCGCACATGAACTCGCCGAACATGGTGCCGCCGTCGCGGTTGACGACCGTGCCGTCGAGCCGGGGCGCCGAGTCGTACAGGCCGCCCTGGTGGCCCCACACGCTGTTGCCGCAGGTGTCGAGCGTGCCACCGTACGACGTCTCGTAGCCGGCGACGATGAGCGTGATGTGCAGCTCCGAGGTGCTCAGCACCCCGTTGCCGTCCTTGTCGAAGGACTTGTAGTCGACGAACGGGTCGGCCGCGGTGATCGCGTCGACGCCGAGCTTGGTCTCGTTGGGGTCGCGGAAGTCGTCCTGGAAGTTCGGGTGGTTGTAGGGCAGCTGGAGCCAGCCGACCACGCCGTTGTTGGCGACTCCGCCGGACTCGGCGGCCGGGGTCAGCGCGAACCTTCCGAAGCTGTTCTGCCCGTAGTACCCGGCGACCGAGCCGGTGGGGCCGAAGAAGTCAGCTGCCCACTGGTCCTCGGTGGTCCCGAGGCTGGGCTGGTTGGCGAACGAGACCAGGATGACCAGGCCCGGCTGGACGCCGGTGCCGGAGCG
The DNA here is from genome assembly GCA_963782155.1 of uncultured Actinomycetota bacterium. Lineage (GTDB taxonomy): Bacteria > Actinomycetota > Actinomycetes > Propionibacteriales > Nocardioidaceae > Nocardioides. Next base: position 118,325 of record CAWAIZ010000020.1, on the reverse strand, counting down.
GGGAGCGCGCTCGACCGCGGTGCGCCGACCCGCCGTGCGGGCGGCGACGGTGGCGCGCACGCCGCGAGCCGCGGCGGGTGGGGCGGCCTTGCCCACCTCGAGGGAGGAGGCCACCGGCCGGCCGGCGGCGTCGACCTTCACGACGTACCGCCAGACACCCGAGGCGTCCTTGGTGATGGCGTACCCGCCCTTGGTCTGGTAGCCGTTGGTCTGCGAGTCGCCCCAGGCGCGGACCGTGAGCGCGGTGCCGTCCGGCTGCTCCACGCGGTGCGGGAACGGGTTCACCGGGACGCCGGCGTTGCGCGGCTCCGCGGTGCCGAGCGGCGTGTCGGTGGTGACCTCGACGACCTTCGGCGGCGCCGGGGCTGCGGTGTCGCCGCTGGCCGCAGGAACCGCCGCAGCCGCGCCGAGGCTGACCGCCAGGCTCAGCCCGCAAACGAGCGCGCGCAGGGTGGTGCGATGCATGGGTTCCCCCTCGAGAAGACGATGACCGGTCGAGCCGGACGTGCTGTCGTCCTACCCCGCCGGCTGGAACCCTAACCCGCGACTTCGTCGAGGAAGGCCAGTAGGAGGTCGTGCACCTCGTCGGGTCGCTCCATCTGCACGAAGTGGCTGGCCCGCAGCTCGACGTACGTCGCGTCCTCCAGGCGGTCGGCGGCGGTGCGCATGCCGCGGGCGCCGGCCAGCACGTCGTAGGTCGCCGCCACCAGCATCACCGGGACCTTGACGCGGCTCAGCGAGACCCGGGCGTGCTCGGAGCTGCGGAGCGCGAGGTGGAAGTACCACTCGAGCGGGATGGCCAGGAACTCGCGCACCGCCCGGGCGGTCAGGTCGTTGTCCGGCGTGGGCAGCATGAACCCGGAGTGGGTGAGCGCCGCGACCGTGCGGCTGCCGACGGGGAGCCGGGTGGTGACCGGGCTGATCGCGCGGCCGGTGGCGCGGAGCAGGCGGGAGAGGCCGACCGTCAGGTTGCGGGCGACGCCGTGCGGCAGCCGCAGCGGGCCCAGCATGGTCGCGAAGGTGTCACCGGGCACGCCGGCCACGGCGAAGATCCCGGTCACCCGCTCGGGGTGGCGCAGGGCGAGCTCGAAGGCCGTGTTGACCCCCATCGACCATCCCATCAGCACCGAGCGGTCGACCCCGAAGTGGTCCATCACCGACAGCGCGTCCTCGACGAACTCCTCGATGCCGACGCGCATCGGGTCGTCGGGCCGCGACGACCCACCCGTCCCACGGTGGTTCCACGACACCACCCGGACCCCGCAGTCGGCGTGCAGCAGCGCCGGCCAGGTCCACGGACTGACGCCGAGGCCGTTGCAGAGCACGACGGTCGGCCCGTCGATGCGGCCCATCGGGTCGTTGGTCCACGCCCGGAGCCGGGTTCCGTCGTCGCTGAGGATGTGGTGGAAGCCGACCACGGACTCGGCCGGCTTGGTCCTGCCAGTCCTCCGGGCCGAGTCCGGGGTGGGTACGGTCATGGGCTCCATTCTCCCGCCCGCCACGCTCAGTCCGGGGCGGGCTCGCCGAGGGTGTCGCGGCTGCGGGTGGCGCCCACGCTGGCGACCATCACCGCCGCGACGGCCACCCACTGCAGGGCCGTCAGGAACTCCTGCAGCACGAGGATGCCGGCCAGCGCGGCGGCCGCGGGCTCCAGGCTCATCAGGATGCTGAACACCCCGGGCCGGATGCTCCGCAGCGCCATCAGCTCGGCGGAGTACGGGATCACCGAGCTCAGCAGTCCGACGGCCGCGCCCAGCAGCAGGATGGTGGGGTCGGTGAGGTCGCCGTCCGCAGCCGGCACGGCGAGCGGTGTGAGCATGGCCGTGGCCACCAGGCTGGCCATCGCGAGCCCACCCAGGCCCGGCCAGCGCCGGCCGGTCCGGACGCTGAGCAGGATGTACGCCGCCCAGGTCGCGCCGGCACCCAGCGCGAAGGCGACGCCCACCAGGTCCAGGTCGGTCTTCTCGAAGCCGAGGAGGCCGACGCCCGCGGCCGCCAGGGCCACCCACGCGAGATCGCGGGCGCGGCGCGACATGACCACGGCGAGCACGAGCGGGCCAGCGAACTCGAACGTGACCGCCAGCCCGAGCGGGATCCGCGCGAAGGCCTGGTAGATCGACCAGTTCATCGCGCCGAGCGTCACCCCGAACGCGATCACGGTCAGCCAGTCGTCCCGGCTGCGGCCCCGCAGCTGCGGGCGCGCCCAGGCGAGCAGCACGATCGAGCTGGTCACCAGGCGCAGCCACACCATGGCCGTCGGGTCGATCTGCCCGAACAGGTGCTTGGCGACCGCGGCGCCGAGCTGCACCGACGCGATGCCGATGAGGACCAGCCAGATCGGGGAGATCTGGCGGCGGGTCACGGGGTCATTCAACAGGCGGGTGGTCCGACGACGAGCAGCAAGTTGGCGCAAATGTCCGATGAGCACGAGGTAGCCCGCCGCCCACGATGCGGAGGTACCAGTCCATCACCGTGATCGGAGACCGACCATGACACTGACCACTCGACGCCGAGCCCGGGCCGGAGCCCGAGCCGGAGCCCTGGCCGGAGCCCTGCTCGGCCCACTGCTGGCCACCGGGCTGCTCGCCCCGTCTGCATCCGCGCTCGCGACCGACTCGCTCGTCTACCTCCAGGGCGGCCAGGTGTGGGTGGCCCACGCCGACGGGACCGGCGCGCACCAGTTCACCTCGTCGGCCAACAACTGGGTCAGCCCGTCGATGGACGACGCCGGCAATGTCGTGGTGGTCGGCGGCCAGGCCCGGGTGAACGCCGACGGAAGCGACTCGGACGGCTCCTCGGAGATCTACCGGTTCGCCCCCGACGGCAACCCGGTCGGCGTGCCGATCCCGACATGGGGGAGCCGTTCGACGCCGGCCTGCCCGACGTACGGACCCCTGACCGCAAGAGTCGCGCCCGACGGGAGCAAGGTGGCCTACGGCATCTTCGACTGCGGCGCGCTGTCCAACACCGCCCTGTGGACGCCCATCACCTCGACCGGTCTGAGCTTCCCCAACCAGACCCTGGGACAGGAGGACTTCTACCAGCCGCAATGGGTGGACAGCTCCCAGTTCGTGGTCTCCCACGTCGGCACGCAGGTGACCGACTCGGCAGCCCGGTGGTTCGTGCACCCGACCGCGGGCGCCGACTACGCCGGGTCCGGTTGGTCGGACTCGTCGGTCACGGGTGGGGGAGCCCAGGCTGTCATCAGCCGTCAGGGCACGACGATGATCGTCTTCGAGGACGACGGCTCGGACTGGCTCGATGGCAAGCCCCGCAACGTCCGGATGCACATCTGGTCGTCGCCGAGCCTGGCCGCAGCCCTGGTCGGCTCGTGGGCCGACGACTGCGTCGTGAACCTCAATGCGAGCATGACCTCGGACCCGCAGCACCTGAGCCCGAGCTTCGCCAGCGACGGCGCCAGTGTCTACTGGGGCGACGACGCGGGCGTCGAGATGGCCCAGGTCGCCGACCGCTCCAACGGCTGCGCAAACGTCGTGGCGACCCTGGTGGTTCCGGGCGGCAAGCAGCCGTTCGTATCACCCGCCCCGCTTCCGTCGGGGACCGGTGCGGGTGGCGGTGCAGGTAGCGGTGGCGGGGGTGTTGGCGGCCAGCCGCCGGCGCAGCAGCTGCCGCCGGTCGCTTCCTTCAGGGTCGGTACGTCGCACGCGGTGGTGGGGCACAAAGTCCGGTTCACCGGCGCTTCCAGCACCGCGGGCAGCGCGGCGATCGTGAAGTACGCCTGGCGCTTCGGCGACGGCAAGAGGGGCACGGGCAAGGTCGTGCGTCACGCCTTCCACAAGGTCGGCAAGTACCGGGTGCGGCTGGTCGTCACGGACGCCAACGGCAAGACCAGCACGGTGAAGCACACCGTGCGGGTGCGACGGCACTGACGGCTCACCGGTCGGTCCCGGGACGGTGCTCCGTCCCGGGGTCGACCGGGAGCAGGCCCAGGCGCTCGGCCGCGACCATCGCCTCCGGGGTGGTCCGCACCCCGAGGGCCCGCCGGGCGCGGGCCAGCCTCCGGTCGGCCGTGCGTCGTGACAGGTGGAGCCGAGTCGCGGCCTCGCCGAGGGAGCGGCCTTCGCGGAGCAGTGCCAGCAGCGCGACGTCCTCCTCGTCCACGTCGGGGAACGGAGGCAGCCGCCGGACGGTGCCGAGCCTGGTCAGGTCGCCGACGAGGGCGTCGACGACGTCGTCGGGGGCGAGGCAGTGCACCGCCAGGTCGGCGCCGGCGAGGGCCGCCAGGACCGCGCGCTGGGCGGCCTCGAGGTCCGCGACAGAGGCGACGTACAGGCCACCGGCGCGGACATCCGCGACCTCGTGGCACACGGGTTGCCCCTTGGCCGCGGCGCGCCGGCCCAGGCGGTCGAGGTCGCGGGCATCGGCGACCAGCGCGAAGTGGCCCGATCGTCTCGTGGGGGCATCGTCGGACTTCATCGCCGGTCGTCGCCCTCTGCCAGGGCCGCTGCTTGGGCGCGGTTCTCCGCACCGAGCTTGGACGATGCCGCTTCGATGAGCGCCACCACGGTCCGCCGCGTGATACCGAGCCGGGCGGCGATCTGCGCGTTCGTCAGCCCACCAGCGACGAGCCCCAGCACTTCGCGCTCGCGACCCGTGAGGACGCCGGACGCTCCCTCCGCGCGTGATCGCGGCGCCTGGCGGCGCTCACCCGCGGCGCGCAGCGAACGCTGCACGCGGTGCAGCACCGGGACCTGGCCGATGTCCGCACAGCGCTTCTCGAGCATGGTCAGCGCGGTGACCGCCTGTTCCACCTCGCCGGTGCGGCGCAGCATCTCGGCGGCCGCCCACTCACAGCGCAGCTCGCCACGCAGGTGGTACGGCGCCCACAGGCGCGCCGCCGTGGCGAGCTCGTCGACCGCCGTCGACCACTGCCCCTGGAACGCGGCGTCCAGCCCTGCCAGCTCGTGCGGCACCCCGAGGAGCATGGGCCGATCAGGCTTCGGGTAAGCCAGCCCGGGACGCGACCCGCACTCGAACCGGGCCCAGGCCAAGGTGACCACGGCGAGGCCCCGCGCCACGTGGGACTCGGGCAGCTCGGCGAGCACCCGCTCGGCGTACCGGACGGCACGCCTCGGCTCGCCTCCCCAGAGCGCTGCCTCGGCGGCCGCCCAGTACGCCTGGCTGCGGCCTTCCGCGTCGGGCACCACGGTGTCGAACCCCGCCTCGGCGAGCCGTGCGGCCTCGGCGGCCCGGCCGACGTCGACGAGGGCGAGGCAGTGCAGCTCCAGCAGGGCGTCTCGCGACCGCGCGTCGAGCGGACGCCGCGCGAGCTCCTCGACCGCTTCCACGAGTCCGTGGTAGCGGCCGGCGTGGAAGTCGAGCTGACGGGCCTGGTAGGCGAAGCTCGCCGCCCAGTACCCCAGTCCGAGCTCGTCGCTACGGGCAGCCATCCGGGCGGCCAGGTCGGCGCCCAACCCGGGAGAGCCGGACGACTCGTGATAGCTGACCAGGTTGTTGCCCGAGGTCATCTCGGTGCTGACGTCGCCGACGGCGCGCGCGGCGGCGATGGCCGCTTCGAGGTGCGTCACGCCGTCGGGGGAGTCCATGACCGCGAGAGCGGTCCCGAGGAAGTACTCCGCGCGGGCCCGCGCCCTGGGGCACTCCGGGGTGGTCCGGGACAGCACCTCACGGGCCGCGGCCGCCCCCGTCACGTAGTCGCCTTCGACGAAGATCGGCCCCCGGCACGCCTCCGCGCTCAGCAGCAGTCCGAGCTCCGTGTCGTCGTCCCCCTCGACCGCCGCCAGGCCGGCCTCGACTGCCCCGGCGAGCTCCTCGAGCCGTCCGCCGCTCCACGCGGACCTGGCCCGGACCAGGGCCGCCCTGGCCGCCACCCGACGATCCCGGCCGGAGACCTGGTCGAGGACCTCGAAGACGCCGTCCCAGTCGTGGGCCGCCTCCAACGCCTCGGCCGCCTCCACCCTGAGCTCGTCCGCCTCCGTGCCCCGCGACTCCATCGCCGCCAGGCGCAGGTGCGCGGCCCGCTCGCCGGGTCGCAGGGCAGTGGCCGCGGCCTCGAGGGCGCGGTCCCGCGCCCTGGTGCCGTCACCGGCCAGATGGAGATGTCGGGCGGACTCGCCGACGTCGGGCACGTGGTCACCCAGCAACAGGTGGAGCTCGCGGCGCCGGTCCTCCCCGAGCTCGGCGAGCGCGACCTCCGCCAACAGCGCATGCCGAACGTCGACGACGCCCGAGTCCGGCACGACCAGGCCCGCAGCCTCGAGTGCGGGAACGGTCGGTCCGCCCGTCATCGCCTCGAGCAGCCGGACGGGGAGCGGCCGACCGGCCAGCGCCAGCAGGGCGAACGCCTCGCGAGCGACCGGATCGAGCTGCCGCAGCCGCCCCGACACCGAGCGCCGCAGGTCGGCCGACGGGTCACCGGACGCCAGCTCGTGGAGGAGCAGCGGGTTGCCACCAGCGCGCCGTACGACGCTCTCGGCGGTTTCGGTCCCGATTCCTGGTCGGAGGCTGCGCACCAGACCGAGGGAGTCCTCGGGCCCGAGCGGTTCCAGGTGCACCCTCTCGAAGCCCCCGTCGGTCAGCGTCCGCACGGTCTGCTCGCCGCTCGGCGTGCCCGTGCGGACGCCGGCCACCAGAGGGCCGCCGCCTCCGACGGCTACGGCGACCTCGAGCGTCTCGGGGGCCGCCCACTGCAGGTCGTCGAGGACCAGGAGCCGGTCGGGTCCGACGTGGGTCACCACCTCGGCCGCGACCGCCCACGGGTCGTGCCCGACGGGTTCGCGTCCCAGGGCCCGGGTGAGAGCCAGGTAGGGGATCCATGACAGCGTCGACAGCGCGCCGCCCTCGACGACCTTCTCTTCGTGCGTCGCCGCGTGGAGCACGGAGGTCTTGCCGACGCCGGCTTCTCCCGTCACCACGACCGGGCGCCCTTCCACGACGGCGCGTCGGACGGCATCCACCTCCCGTTCCCGAGCCGTCAGCACGCGCTCATTGTCGGCCCGGGGGATGGCGTCCACCACCCCTGGCCCGGAGGGGGGTCCGGGGCGGCCCGCTGATCCTGGCGGGCTCGAGCGATGGATCGGTGTCCCCGGCCGGGTCTACCCTCCGAGAACCGTCCGACGGAGGGAGACGCACGTGGCCGCAAGCAGCACGATCGTGATGGTGGGCACCCGCAAGGGCCTCTGGATCGGCAGGTCCGACGAGGCCCGCGAGGAGTGGGAGTTCGAGGGCCCGCACTTCGACATGGAGGAGGTCTACTCCTGCCTCGTCGACACGCGAGGCGGCTCGACACGGCTGCTGGCCGGCGCGAGCTCGAGCTGGCTCGGCCCCCAGGTGTGGCGCTCCGACGACCTTGGCGCGTCCTGGCAGGAGACGCCCAACGGTGCGATCCGATTCCCCGAGGGCACCGAGGAGACCCTGGCCCGCGTGTGGCAGCTCACCCCGGGGACCGAGGCGGGCGTCGTGTACGCCGGCACCGAGCCGGGTGCGGTGTGGAAGTCGACCGACGGCGGCGAGACGTTCGTCCTCGAACAGGCCCTGTGGGACCACCCCGAGCGGCCGCAGTGGGGCGAGGGCTTCGGCGGCCAGGCGTTCCACACGATCCTGCCGCACCCCACCGACCCGCAGTCGGTGACTGCGGCGATCTCGACCGGTGGGGTCTACCAGACAACCGACGGCGGGGTGTCCTGGCAGGCGCGCAACCAGGGGATCAAGGCGGTGTTCCTCCCGGAGGGCCAGCAGTACCCGTCCTTCGGCCAGTGCGTTCACAAGGTGACCCGGCACCCGTCTCGTCCGGAGCGGCTCTACCTCCAGAACCACGGCGGCGTCTACCGCTCCGACGACGAGGGCGGGATCTGGAAGTCCATCGCCGACGGGCTGCCCGCCGAGTTCGGCTTCCCGATCGTGGTCCACCCCCACGAGCCGGACACCGTCTACGTCTTCCCCCTCAGCGACAGCTCCGGTCGCTACCCGACCGACGGCAGGGCCCGGGTGTGGCGCTCCCGCGACGCGGGGGAGACGTGGGAGGAGCTCGGTGACGGTGAGGCGAACGGACTGCCGGACGCCTTCTACGTCGGGGTGATGCGCGACGCGATGACGGTCGACGACCACGAGAGCGCGGGCGTCTACGTCGGCACCCGCAACGGCGCGGTCTGGGCCTCACCGGACTCCGGCGACTCCTGGCGGCAGATCGTCGCCGACCTGCCCGACGTGATGGTCGTCCGCGCCGCCTCCCTGTAGACAGGTCGCCATGGGACGACCTTTCACGATCACCCGCCGCACGACCGTCGCCGCCAACCCGCAGGTCATCCACGGGCTCGTCGACGACTTCCACGAGTGGGTGAAGTGGTCGCCCTGGGAGGACCTCGACCCGGCGCTGGAGCGTTCGTACTCCGGCCCCCAGCGTGGCATCGGCGCGCGCTACGCGTGGAAGGGCAACCGCAAGGCCGGCGAGGGCAGCATGGAGATCACCGGTCTCGCGCCCGATGCGGTCGACATCGAGCTGCGGTTCCTCCAGCCCTGGCAGGCCACCAACCAGGTCCACCTCGCGTTGTCGTCGACCCCCACGGGCACCGATCTGACCTGGACCATGCACGGCGAGCACGTCGGCCTGATGGGCCTGGTCAGCCGGGTCATGCCGCTGGACAGGATGCTGGGCAAGGACTTCGAGAAGGGGCTGGCCCGGCTCAAGGCCGTTGCCGAGCAGATGTCGTGAGCGAGGCGGTCGCCGCCGCCGGGACCGCCCTGGGCCGCGAGCTGCGCGACCTCGGCGGTCTCGGCGGCAGCGACCGGTCCGGCGTACAGCGGGCCGCGGACGCGTCCGGCACCGTGGTCGTCAAGTCGTACGGCGGCGGCAGCCGGTTGTCCTGGGCGCGCGAGTCCGTGGGCCTGGGCGTCGCCGGCCACCTGGGCGTCGCGCCCCGGCTGCTGGCCACGGCCGAGGACCCGCCACTGGTCGTGATGGAGGACCTCGGGTCCGCGACCAGCGTGGCCGACCACCTGCTCGGCGGGGACCTCGCGGCCGCGGACCACGCCCTGCTCGCCTGGGCCGTGGCGCTGGGGCGGCTGCACGCGGCGACCCACGCCGACCGCGCGGCCATCGCCACGGCCTTCGCCGAGGCCGAGGGCGCCATCGACGAGGAGCCGGCCGACCGGTTCCACGCCGGCGTCCGCGGCAGCCTGGACCAGGCAACGGCCGACTGGTCGGCCAGCGCCGAGGAGCTCGGCCTCGACGGACCTCCGGACGTAGGCGCCCTGGCGGCGGGACTCACCGAGCCCGGGCACCACGCGCTCAGCCCGGCCGACGCCTGCCCGGACAACAACCTCCTCCTGCCCGACGGTTGCCGCCTCATCGACTTCGAGTGGTCGGAGGTCCGGCACCCGGCCTGGGACGCGGCGTACCTCGCCGTCCCGTGGCCCACCTGCTGGTGCTCGTGGCGGATCCCGGAGGCCTCGGCCGCGCGGGCCCTCGACGCCTACCGCGAGCGAGCCGCTGAGGGCATCGCGTACGTCGCCACGGACGCCTTCGAGGTCGACGTCGCCACCGCGGCGGCATGCTGGGCGCTCGTCTCGGTGTCGTGGTCGCTGTCCACGGCGCTGCGCGAGGAGCAGGTGCCGCACCCCGCCACCCCCGGCACCCGACCGCGCATGCAGCACCGCCTACGCCTGGTCGCGGAGTCGGGCACGAGCGCGGCCGACTTCGCGGGGCAGGTGCTCGAGCACACCCGCGAGCGGTGGGGGAGTCTCGCGCTTCCGTTCGCCCCGGCGTACCGCTGAAACCAGAAGTAGGCTCCGCTCATGCCTGAGCACGACATGAAGCCCCGCTCGCGTGACGTCACCGACGGTCTCGAGAAGACCGCCGCGCGAGGGATGCTGCGGGCGGTCGGCATGGGTGACGACGACTGGGTCAAGCCCCAGATCGGTGTCGCGTCGTCGTGGAACGAGATCACGCCGTGCAACCTCTCGCTGGACCGGCTGGCCAAGGCGGTGAAGAACGGCGTCCATGCGGCGGGTGGGTACCCGCTCGAGTTCGGCACCATCTCGGTCTCCGACGGCATCGCGATGGGCCACGAGGGCATGCACTTCTCACTGGTGTCCCGCGAGGTGATCGCGGACTCGGTCGAGACGGTGATGATGGCCGAGCGGCTCGACGGGTCGGTGCTGCTGGCCGGGTGCGACAAGTCCCTGCCGGGCATGCTGATGGCCGCCGCGCGGCTCGACCTCGCCAGCGTCTTCCTGTACGCCGGGTCGATCATGCCCGGCCAGGTCGACGGCCAGGACGTGACGATCATCGACGCCTTCGAGGCGGTCGGAGCCTGCCTGGCCGGCCGGATCACGGCTGCGGAGGTCGACCGCATCGAGCGGGCGATCTGCCCCGGCGAGGGCGCGTGCGGGGGGATGTACACCGCCAACACGATGGCCGCCGTCGGTGAGGCGCTCGGGATGTCGCTGCCCGGCTCGGCCGCGCCGCCGGCCGTCGACCGCCGCCGCGACGGGTTCGCCCACCGCTCCGGCCAGGCCGTCGTCGAGATGCTGCGGCAGGGCATCACCGCGCGGCAGGTGATGACGCGCGAGGCGTTCGAGAACGCCATCGCGGTGGTGATGGCCCTCGGCGGCTCCACCAACGCCGTCCTCCACCTGCTCGCCATCGCCCGCGAGGCCGAGGTGGACCTGCGGCTCGAGGACTTCAACCGGATCGGCGACAAGGTGCCGCACCTCGGCGACCTCAAGCCGTTCGGCCGCTACGTGATGAACGACGTCGACAAGGTCGGCGGCATCCCGGTCGTGATGCGCGCCCTCCTCGACGCGGGCCTGATGCACGGCGACGTACTCACCGTGACCGGCAAGACCATGGCCGAGAACCTGGCCGACCTCACCCCGCCCGACCTCGACGACGACGTGATCAGGAGCCTGGACCGGCCCATCCACCGCACCGGGGGCATCGCGATCCTCACCGGCTCGCTCGCGCCCGAGGGCGCGGTGGTGAAGAGCGCCGGCTTCGACGACGACGTGTTCCGCGGCACCGCCCGGGTCTTCGACCGTGAGCGCCAGGCGCTCGACGCGCTGACCGCCGGTCAGATCGAACCCGGCGACGTCGTGGTGATCCGCTACGAGGGACCCAAGGGCGGTCCGGGCATGAGGGAGATGCTCGCCATCACCGGCGCGATCAAGGGCGCCGGCCTCGGCAAGGACGTGCTGCTCGTGACGGACGGCCGGTTCTCCGGAGGGACGACCGGGCTGTGTGTCGGTCACATCGCCCCCGAGGCCGTCGACGGCGGGCCGATCGCGTTCGTGCGCGACGGCGACGCGATCACCCTCGACGTGAAGAACCGCACCCTCGAGGTCGAGATCCCCGACCTGGAGGCCCGCAAGGAGGGCTGGCAGCCGCTGCCGCCGGTGTACACCCGCGGGGTGCTCGGCAAGTACGTCAAGCTCGTGCAGTCGGCCGCGCACGGCGCCGTCTGCGGCTGATCGTGTAGCAGCACCGGCACCAGACCGGACTGGACCGGTACGGACGACTGGTCCACCGGGGCAAGGTGAGTCAAATGTCCGGCGTTCCCCGGCGGACCGCTCCCACCCGGTCCTAGCGTCGCGGTGCGGCCTACCCCCCGAGGCCGCAACAAACTCCCCCCGGAGCCCCCCATGACGATCGAAGCCGTCCTTCCCGCCGTCACCTTCCGGAAGACCACCGTCGGCGGCGCCGCCCTGCGCTACCGCGGAGCCGTCGACGAGGTCATCGACCTCGACGGGCTCCCGGTCGGCCGCATCCTGGTCGCCCCCATCTCGGGCGTGCCGGGCGGCTGGACCGTCGTCGACCTCTTCGTGCGAAGCGCGCACCGTGGCCGGGGCGCCGGCACCGCCGCACTGCTGCACTGGGCCGAGATCGCCAGGTCCCAGGGCGGCTGGCTGTCTCTCACCGTGCCGGCGGACGACCCCCACCTCTCGTACTTCCAGCGTCTCGGGTTCCGCATGGTGCCGGCCGCCGGTGGCCGTCGGGTGGGCCTGGTCATCGACCTCGCGAGCGCCGCATGAGAGCTCGCCCGGTGGATCATCCCGTTGCCGTCCGGCTGCCCGTCGTGGACCGCGGGCTGGTCGCCACGCTCATCGGCCGCACCACGCTCGTGGTCGGCGTCATCGCCGGCCCGGGCAACCCGACCCTGGCCGACGGAGTCCGCGAGGGCCTCGTAGGGGACTCGAACCTGGCCGCCGACGTACGGGCCGCCACCGTCGAGGCGCCGTACCGCGGGGCCGCCGTCGACGCCGCCCGCATGCTCGAGGCCGGCGCGAGGGTGATCGTCGCGGACCTGCCCCCGCGCGTGCTGCGTCGGCTGGCTCCCCTGTGCCGGCAGTACGGCGCGGCGCTGGTCGCCGTGGGTACGGGCAGCCTGGAGGTGCCCGACCCGTTGCTGGACGGCGTCGTGCACGTCACCGAGCAGCGCTGGGAGGCAGCCTTCGCACTCGGCGACTGGGCCGCCCGGCACCTGGACGGCCGGCTGTTCCAGGTGATTGCCGCACCGGACGCGGAGTACGACGTCGTCGACGCGCTCGCCCGCGGGCACCGCGGCGCGGGCGGCGAGGTCGCCGGCTCGGCCACCACCCACGACGGCGCGACCGACTCGGGTCTGGAAGACGCCGCGATGGCGGCACTGCTGTCCGGCGCGGGCACGGTCGCCGTGCACGCCACCGCCGGGGCCGCCTCGATCGTGCGTGCCGTGCGCCGTACGTGCGGGGACGTGGACATCGTCCTCGATGGCCCCGACGAGCGTGCGGTGGCCGAGCTGAGCCGCCGCTTCGGCGCCCTGTACTCCGCCACGACGCCGGGCGCCCGTCGCACCGCCGTCGACGCCGGTCGTCTGGTTGCCGCCGGCGCGTCCTTGCTCGGCGCGCGGTCGACGGATCACTCATGGGCCTGGTCCGACCTCACCGAGGTGCTCGGCGGCGTGACCGTCGAGCTCGCTGACGGACCGGTCGTCATCGACCCGCTGACGCACTCGGCCCGGAGCCAGGTCGTCGTACGCCGCACCAGCACCGGTCGGCCCACGGTGGTCGCGCGGCGCGCCTCGGTATGACCTCCTGACCCGCCGCTTAGCGTGACCGGCGTGAGGTATGGGATCACGGTCGGACTGGCGCTGCTGCTCTCCGCCGGCGCCGGCACGGTGGTGACCACCACCCGCGAGCCGCGGCGGCCCGAGCTCCCCGCTGCGCTCGTGCCCGCCGCCGCGACGCCCACCCCGGTCCCGGCGGTCGCGCCGCGGCCACCCGCCGTACGCCGGGTGCCCGAGCTCCCCGGCGGCGGCACCCGGGTCTTCGGCCGGAAGCGTTTCCTCGTGGCCTACTACGGGACCGCCGGCACCGGCTCGCTCGGCGTCCTGGGCGAGTCGGCGCCCGACGAGATGCAGCGGCGGCTGCGCCGCGCCGCCCGGCCGTTCAAGCGACCGGGGGATCGGGTCCAGTCCGTCTACGAGCTGATCGTCACCGTGGCCGACCCGATCCCCGGTCCAGACGGCGACTTCAGCCACGACATCCCACGCGAACGCGTGCAGGAGTACGTCGACGCCGCGCACCGCAACCACGCCCTGCTCGTCCTCGACCTCCAGCCGGGGCGCGCCGACTTCCTCACCGTCGCGAGGCGGTGGGCCTGGGCGCTGCGCGACCCGTGGGTCGGGCTCGCCATCGACCCGGAGTGGCGGATGGGACCCCGCCAGGTCCCGGGCCGCGTGATCGGCAGCGTGCGGGCCTCGGAGGTCAACGGGGTGTCGGCCTGGCTGGCCGGTCTGGTCGACCGCGGCGATCTGCCGGAGAAGGCGTTCCTGCTCCACCAGTTCCGCGACACGATGATCCGCGACCTCGACGGCGTCGTGGACCGTCCGGGCCTGGCGATGGTGCAGCACGCGGACGGCTTCGGGACGCAGGCGCAGAAGCTGGCGACGTACCACGCGATCGCGCGGCCGGACCGGTTCGCGATGGGCTTCAAGCTGTTCTACGACGAGGACGTGCACCGCTTCACGCCGGCGCAGGTGCGCAGGATCCGGCCTGCGGTGCGGTTCGTCAGCTATCAGTAGGTTGGCGGTCGTGCTGCACCCCGCCTTCGCCGACCACCACGTGCACCTCGGACTGGCCGACTGCTCCGGGCTGGCGGCGTCGGGGATCGGCCGGGTCGTGGACCTGGGCTGGAGTGATCACGTGGTCGCGCTCGCGCGGGCCGCGCCGGTGCACGCGGCGTACGCCGGCCGGTTCGTCGCCGCGCCGGGTGGCTACCCGAGCACCAGCCCCTGGGCACCGCCGCGCAGCACCAGCGAGGTGGCCGAGCCACGCGACGCTGCGGGCGCGGTCGCCCACCAGGTGGCGCTAGGCGCGTCGGTGGTGAAGGTGACCTTGAACCGCGACGCCGGTCCGGTGCCCGACGTCGCCACGCTGTCGGCGTTGGTGGGCGCGGCCGGCGTGCCGGTCGTCGCGCACGCGCAAGGTCCCGGCATGGTCGAGCTCGCGCTCGCCGGCGGCGTGTCCGCTCTCGCGCACACGCCGTGGACCCACCGGATCGACGACGAGGTCGTCGCCGAGGCCGCGGAGGCCGGGCAGGCCTGGATCAGCACGCTCGACATCCACGGCTACGGCACGCCCTCGCCCGACCAGGAAAGAGCAGTCGACAACCTGACGCGCTTCCACGCCGCCGGCGGGACCGTCCTCTACGGCACCGACCTCGGCAACGGTCCGCTGCCCGAGGCGCTCAACCTCCGCGAGGTCGGCCTCCTCGCCGACGCCGGACTCTCGGACGACGACCTGTTGGCCGCACTCACCGACCCGTGGCCGTTCGCCGACCACAGCGGCGGTCTCTGGACCGAGGTGCCCGATGGGCACGAGCCGCTGGTGGACCGCCTCGCACACGCGCGCGTCGTAGGAGAGGGAGAGAGATGACCGCGGACCCCCTGGCCGAGCACCGCGACCGCTTCGTCGGCGCCGACTCGGGCCTCGTCTACTTCGACGGCAACTCGCTGGGCCGCCCGCTGAAGGTCACGGCCGACAGGCTCGCATCGTTCGTGACCGAGGAGTGGGGCGGCCGGCTGATCCGCGGCTGGGACGAGCACTGGTTCGACCTGCCGCTCACCCTGGGCGACGAGATCGGCCGGGTCTGCCTGGGCGCCGCGCCGGGCCAGGTGGCTGTCGGGGACTCGACCACGGTGTTGCTCTACAAGCTGATGCGCGCCGCCGTCGCCGCTCGGCCGGGCCGGACCGAGCTCGTGATCGACCGCGACAACTTCCCGACCGACCGCTACATCGCCGACGGCGTCGCCCGAGAGTGCGGGCTGAGCCTGCGGTGGATCGAGGTCGACACCACGGCCGGAGTGACCGCCGAGCTGCTGGCGTCGGCGGTCTCGGAGCGGACCGCGCTGGTGGTGCTCAGCCACGTGGCCTACCGCTCGGCGTACCTCGCCGACGGAGCCGAGCTGACCCGGATCGCCCACGACGCCGGCGCTCTCGTGCTGTGGGACCTCTCCCACTCGGGGGGTTCGGTACCGGTGGAGCTGGACGCGTGGGGTGTGGATCTCGCGGTCGGCTGCACCTACAAGTACCTCAACGGCGGGCCGGGTTCTCCGGCCTACTGCTACGTCGCCGAGCGGCACCTCGACGAGCTCACCCAGCCGATCCAGGGCTGGATGGGCGCGACCGACCCGTTCCTCATGGGCCCGGACTACACGCCGACCGCCGGGATCCGACGCTTCCTGTCGGGCACTCCGGCCGTCGTCGGCATGCTCGCCGTCGCGGACATGGTCGAGCTCATCGCCGAGGTCGGCATGCCTGCCGTCCGCGAGAAGTCCGTCGGGCTCACCGAGCACGCCATCGCGCTGGCCGACGAGCGCCTCGCCGGCCTCGGGGTGACGGTGGCCTCGCCGCGGTCCTCCGCGGAGCGGGGTGGGCACGTGACGCTCAACCACCCCGCGATGCGCGAGGTGGTCGCGGCGCTGTGGGAGCAGGACGTGATCCCCGACTACCGCGACCCCGGCGGCCTGCGCGTCGGGCTGTCGCCGTTGTCGACGTCGTACGACGAGCTGGACCGCGGCATCGAGGCGGTCCGGGAGCTCCTCGCATGACGCCCGTCAACGAGCACGGGCAGCCGGTCGGGGAGCCGCTCGACTGGGAGGCGGCGCCGCTACCGGTTCCGGTCGTGCTGACGGGGCGGTACGTCACGGTGGCCGGACTGGAGCACGACCAGACCCCGGAGCTGTTCGCGTCGATCTGCCGGCCGGAGGACGACGCGCTGTGGACCTACCGGCCCGCCGAGCGGCCACCGACCGAGGGCGCGGCGGACACGTTCGTCGCGGGGCTGCTCGCGCACCCGTCCGACGTGACGTTCGCGATCACCCCGCGCGGCCGCGGAGCCGAGGGCATCGCGACCCTGATGCGCGTCGACGCCGACAACGGCGTGGTCGAGGTCGGCGGCATCCTGTTGGGGCGCTCCCTCCAGCGCACACCCGCGTCGACGGAGGCGATGTACCTCCTCGCCCACCACGTCTTCGACGCCCTGGGCTACCGCAGGTACGAGTGGAAGTGCGACTCCCACAACGAGCCGTCCCGGGTCGCGGCCACGCGGCTCGGTTTCACCTACGAGGGCCGGTTCCGCAACGCGGTCGTCTACAAGGGCCGCAACCGCGACACGGACTGGTTCTCCATCACCGACGCCGACTGGCCGCGGATCCGGGCCGCGCACGAGGCGTGGCTGGACCCGGCCAACTTCGACGCGTCCGGCGTCCAGCGGACCTCCCTGTCGGACCTGACGCGGAGGTGAACCGTGCGCGTGGCACGGTTGAGCGCATGGATCGCAGGATCGGCGCCATCACCATGCTGCGGCCGTGATCTCCGACGAGCGGTTGGCCGCGCTCGCGTCCGCCCTGGTGGCCGTCGACGGCGTCGTCGGCGTCACGCTCGGCGGCTCCCGGGCGCGGGGCACGCACCTGCCCGGGTCGGACGTGGACCTCGGGGTGTACGTCGAGCGGGACGTCGACCTGGCGAGCCTGCAGGCGCTGGCGGACCGGACCTCGTCCGCCCAGGTCGACGTGGTCGGGTTCGGGGGCTGGGGACCGTGGGTGGAGGGCGGCGCCTGGCTGACCGTCGACGACACCGCGGTCGACTGGATCCTTCGCGACGTCGACCGCGTGGCCGCCCAGGTCGCGAGGGCCCGGCGGGGCGAGTACGCCTTCCACGCGCAGCTCGGCCACCCGCTGGGCTTCCTCGACGTCGCGTACGCCGGTGAGGTCGCCCTCGGTCTGCCGCTGGCCGACCCGGGGGAGCGGCTCGCAGAGCTGCGGGCGGAGGTCACGCCGTACCCCCCCGCCCTGGGTGAAGCGCTGGCCGGCCTGACCGGCGACGCACGCTTCCTCGTCGGGTCCGCGACCAAGGGCGCCGCCCGCAGCGACACGACGTACGTCGCGCAGTGCCTGTCCCGGGCCGTCCTCCTGTTGTGCCACGCGATGCACGGCCGGGCTCGCCGGTGGGTGCTGAACGAGAAGGGCCTGGTCGACGCGACCGCCGCGCTTCCCGGAGCGCCGCCCGAGTTCGAGGTGCGGGCCCACGCGGTGACGGCGAGCATCGGAGCCGATCCCGAGTCACTCCGGGTCGCGTGCGGCGTCGCGTCCGCCCTGCTGGACTCGTGTGCCTGAGGACGACCCGATGCAACGTCGGCGTCGCATGGCAGGGTGGAGGGATGGCTCGCGACACGAAGACCCTGACCCGCAGTCAGGTCGCCGAGGAGGACTTGGCCGACTGGGTGTGGATGGTGAGCGCGATCGAGGCGAGGTACGAGACCGGTGGCTTCGCGGCCGGTCTCGAGCTCGTCAACCGGATCGGCGCGGCCGCCGAGGAGGCCGACCACCATCCCGACCTGACGCTCACCTGGCCTTACGTCCACGCCCGGCTGGTGAGCCACGACGTCGGCGGGGTGACGAGCCGTGACGTCGCGCTGGCCAGGAGGATCAGCGAGATCGCCGCCGACCTCGGCGTCACGCCGACGCAAGAGAAGCTGACCAGGGTCGAGTTCGGCCTCGACAGCGCCGACAGGCCCGCGGCCGCCCGCTTCTGGGCCGCCGTGCTCGGCTACGACGTCGACGACGACATCGCGGTGGTCGACCCCGACGGGCGTCAGGTGGAGCTGTGGTTCCAGGGGACCGACTCGAACGACGAGGCGCGGCAACGTTTCCACGTGGACGTCACGGTGCCGCCCGACCAGGCGCAGGCCCGGATCGACGCCGCCCTGGCCGCCGGCGGCACGTTCGTCAGCGACGACCGGGCGCCCGCGTTCACGGTGCTCGCCGACCCCGAGGGCAACAAGGTCTGCGTCTGCACGTGGCAGGGAAGGGACTGAGGATGGAGCAGCGTGTCAGCTTCATCTCCCTGGCTCTGACGGATCTCGACGCAGCGCGGGCGTTCCACCTCGACCGGCTCCTGCCCGGAGCATCCGAAGGAGGCCCGGCGTGACCACCCTGAAGCCCGCCCAGTTCGCCGACGAGGGCCTGAGCGACTGGGTCTGGCTGGTGCGGGGGATCGAGGCGAGGTACGAAACCGGCGGCTTCACCCAGGGCCTGGAGCTGGTGAACCGGATCGGCGCCGCCGCCGAGGAGGCCCACCACCATCCCGACGTCACGCTCACCTGGCCGACGGTCCACGTGCGGCTCTTCAGCCACGACGTCGCCGCCATCACCGACCGCGACGTCGCGATGGCCCGCAGCATCAGCGACCTCGCCCGCGAGCTCGGAGTCACGGCAACCCCGGAGAAGCTCACCCGCATCGAGTACGCCCTCGACACGACCGACAAGGCCGGCTCGAGCAAGTTCTGGGCCGCCGTGCTGGCCTACGACGGCGAGGCCGACCCGAACGAGGTCGTCGACCCCGACGGTCGGCAGGTGACCCTGTGGTTCCAGCCGTCCGACTCCCGCGACGACGCTCGCCAGCGCTTCCACGTCGACGTGCACGTGGCCCCCGAGCAGGCGCAGGCGCGCATCGAGGCCGCACTGGCCGCCGGAGGCACGCTGGTCAGCGACAGTGCGGCGCCGTCGTTCACGGTCATCGCCGACCCCGAGGGCAACAAGGTCTGCGTCTGCACCTGGCAGCCCCCAGCGGGCTGACCAGCCGGGGAGCCAGCATGCGGGACTGCCGTCCCGGATGCTGGGACGGGTGGGAGACTCGGCTGACGGACGTCGAGGCCGACGGCTACCGTGGGCGCATGCGCACCCTTGTACGCACCCGACGCGAGGACTGAGACTCACCGGTCCCGACCTCGCGTCACCCCTCGAAGCCTTCGGCCGAGGGGTTTTTTCATGCAACCCGACGAGCACAGGAAGCCAAGGCGATGGGCGAGCCAATCGATCACCGGGGCAACGGCGAGAGCGTCACCGGCGCGCAGAGCCTGATCCGATCCCTCGAGGCGGCCGGCACCACCGACATCTTCGGCATCCCGGGCGGCGCCATCCTGCCGGCGTACGACCCGCTGATGGACTCCACCATCCGCCACATCCTCGTCCGCCACGAGCAGGGCGCCGGGCACGCAGCTCAGGGGTTCGCCGCCGCCACCGGGCGGGTGGGCGTCTGCATGGCCACATCGGGTCCGGGGGCGACCAACCTGGTCACGCCGCTGGCCGACGCCCACATGGACTCGGTGCCGCTCGTGGCGATCACGGGCCAGGTGGGCGCCGCCGCGATCGGCACCGACGCCTTCCAGGAGGCCGACATCCGCGGCATCACGATGCCGGTCACCAAGCACAACTTCCTCGTCACCGATCCCGACCAGATCCCGCGTGTCGTCGCGGAGGCCTTCTACATCGCCTCCACCGGACGGCCCGGCCCGGTGCTCGTCGACGTCGCGAAGTCCGCGTTGCAGGCCCGGACGACGTACCAGTGGCCGGCCGAGCTCTCGCTGCCCGGCTACCGCCCCGTGACCAAGCCGCACGGCAAGCAGATCCGTGAGGCGGCGCGGCTGATGCTGGAGGCGCGCCGGCCGGTCCTGTACGTCGGCGGCGGGGTCATCCGAGCCCGCGCGAGTCGTGAGCTCAGGGTGCTCGCCGAGCTCACCGGCATGCCGGTCGTGACCACGCTGATGGCGCGCGGCGCGTTCCCCGACAGCCACGCCCAGCACCTGGGGATGCCGGGCATGCACGGGACCGTCGCGGCCGTCGCCGGTCTCCAGCGCAGCGACCTGATCATCAGCCTGGGCGCGCGGTTCGACGACCGCGTCACCGGCAACCTCGACTCCTTCGCACCAGGTGCCAAGGTGATCCACGCCGACATCGACCCCGCCGAGATCGGCAAGAACCGGCACGTCGACGTGCCGATCGTCGGCGACTGCCGCGAGGTGATCTCCGACCTGGTGGTCGCGCTCAAGACCGCCGCCGACGAGGGCAACACCGGCGACTACGAGGCCTGGGTCGACTTCCTCGCCGACATCAAGAAGCGCTACCCGCTCGCCTACGACCAGCCCGACGACGGCACCCTCGCGCCGCAGTACGTCATGGAGCGGCTCGGCCGGATCGTCGGGCCCGAGGCGATCTACGTCGCGGGCGTCGGCCAGCACCAGATGTGGGCGGCGCACTTCGTCGGGTACGAGCACCCGGGCACGTGGATCAACTCCGGCGGCCTCGGCACCATGGGCTTCTCGGTGCCCGCGGCGATGGGCGCCAAGGTCGGCCGGCCCGACACCACCGTCTGGTCGATCGACGGAGACGGCTGCTTCCAGATGACCAACCAGGAGCTGGCCACCTGCGCCATCAACGACATCCCGATCAAGGTCGCGATCATCAACAACGAGTCGCTGGGCATGGTCCGGCAGTGGCAGACGCTCTTCTACAACGAGCGCTACTCCAACACCGACCTGCACACCGGCGCGGACCGGCGGATCCCGGACTTCGTCAAGCTCGCCGAGGCCTACGGGTGCGTCGGGCTCTCCTGCGAGACGCCGGACCAGGTCGATGCGACGATCGAGAAGGCGATGGCGATCGACGACCAGCCGGTCGTGGTGGACTTCAGGGTGCACCGCGACGCGATGGTGTGGCCGATGGTCGCCGCCGGCACCAGCAACGACGACATCAAGTACGCCCGCGACCTCGCCCCCGAGTTCGACAAGGACGACCTCTAACCATGACTCATCACACCTTGTCCGTGCTGGTCGAGAACAAGCCCGGCGTGCTCGCCCGGATCGCCGGCCTCTTCGCGCGCCGCGGCTACAACATCGAGTCCCTCGCCGTCGGTCCCACCGAGCACGCCGAGGTCTCCCGGATGACGATCGTGGTGAACGTCGAGGAGTCACCCCTCGAGCAGGTCACCAAGCAGCTCAACAAGCTCGTCGAGGTGATCAAGATCGTCGAGCTCGACGGGTCCGCCTCGGTCAACCGCGAGCTGCTGCTCGTCAAGGTCCGCGCCGACGCCGAGACCCGCGGCCAGATCCTCGACGTGGCCGAGCTGTTCCGGGCCAAGGTCGTCGACGTCTCGCCCGACAGCGTCGTCCTGCAGGCCACCGGCAACACCGACAAGCTCACCGACCTGCGCCGCCTGCTCGAGCCCTTCGGCATCCGCGAGCTCGTGCAGTCCGGCATGGTCGCCATCGGCCGCGGCCCCCGCTCCATCTCCGAGCGGACGCTGCGCCCGGTCGCCGTGCCCACTCCGTCGGCGCAGATTTCAGGAATCCCCGGCTGACCGGGGATTCCTGAACTTGTCAGCCCTTGCACAGGCCGACAAGTTCAGGAAGAGGCTGACCCATACGATGCACACCACTCAGAAGGAGCGCCCACCGTGGCCCACATGTTCTACGACGACGACGCCGACCTCGGCCTGATCCAGGGCAAGAACGTGGCCGTGCTCGGCTACGGCAGCCAGGGCCACGCGCACGCACTGTCGCTGCGCGACTCCGGCGTCGACGTCCGGATCGGCCTCCCGCCCGAGTCGAAGTCGCGCGCCAAGGCCGAAGCCGAGGGACTGCGCGTACTCGACCCCGCCGAGGCGGTGGAGGAGGCCGACGTCATCGTGATCCTGGCCCCCGACCACAAGCAGCGGAAGCTCTACACCGAGTCGGTCGAGCCGAACATCACCCCGGGCGACACCCTCGTCTTCGGCCACGGTTTCAACATCCGCTTCGGCTACATCACCCCGCCGCCGGGCGTCGACGTCTTCATGGTCGCGCCCAAGGGTCCGGGCCACCTGGTCCGCCGGGAGTACGTCGACGGCCGCGGCGTCCCCGTACTGGTCGCCGTCGAGAAGGACGAGTCCGGCAAGACCTGGGACCTGGCGCTCTCCTACGCCAAGGGCATCGGCGGCCTGCGCGCCGGCGGCATCAAGACGACGTTCACCGAGGAGACCGAGACCGACCTGTTCGGCGAGCAGGCCGTGCTGTGCGGCGGCGCGTCACAGCTGGTGATGTACGGCTTCGAGGTGCTCACCGAGGCCGGGTACCAGCCCGAGGTCGCGTACTTCGAGTGCCTGCACGAGCTCAAGCTCATCGTCGACCTGATGTACGAGGGTGGCATCGCCAAGCAGCGCTGGTCGGTCTCCGACACCGCCGAGTACGGCGACTACGTGTCCGGACCGCGGGTGGTCGACGAGCACGTCAAGGACAACATGAGGCAGATCCTGGCCGAGATCAAGGACGGCACGTTCGCGCAGCGGTTCATCGACGACCAGGACGCCGGAGGGCCGGAGTTCAAGGCGCTGCGCGAGAAGGGCGAGCACCACCCGATCGAGCAGACCGGTCGCGAGCTGCGCAAGCTGATGGCCTGGGTGAAGTCTCACGACGACGACTACACGGAGGGCACCGCCACCCGGTGACCACCTACACCCACGGGCACACCGAGTCCGTGCTGCGGTCCCACCGCAGCCGCACGGCGGCCAACTCCGCGGGGTACCTGTTGCCGCATCTCGACCCGGACCAGCGGCTGCTCGACGTCGGGTCGGGTCCGGGCACGATCACGGCCGACCTGACGGGCCTCGTCGCGGAGGTCGTCGCCCTCGAGGTGAACGAGGAGGCGGCGGCGCTGACGCGGGCCGGGGCGCCCGGTGTCGCCGTACACGTCGGCGACGTGCACGCGCTGCCGTTCGAGGACGCCGAGTTCGACGTCGTGCACGCCCACCAGGTGCTGCAGCACGTCGCCGACCCGGTGACCGCGCTGCGCGAGATGGCCCGGGTCGTGAGGCCCGGGGGAGTGGTGGCCGCCCGCGACTCCGACTACGCGACGTTCGCCTGGTGGCCGCGGCTGCCGCCGCTCGACCGCTGGCTGGAGCTGTACTCCGCCGCCGCCCGCGCCAACGGCGGCGAGCCCGACGCCGGCCGCCGGCTGCTCGCCTGGGCGCACGAGGCCGGGCTGGCCGACGTGACCGCGTCGTCCTCCACCTGGTGCTACGCGACGCCCGAGACCCGGGAGTGGTGGGGCGGCCTGTGGGCCGACCGCATCCTCGGCTCCGCGCTCGCCGACCAGCTCGTCCGCGAGCGGCGCGCCACCCGGACCGAGCTCGAGCAGATCTCCGACGCCTGGCGCACCTGGGCCGCCGACCCCGACGCCTGGTTCTCCGTCCATCACGGCGAGATCCTCTGCGTCGTTCCGATGGTAGGTTAGGCATACCTAACTCGGTGGCGTACGCTTCTGGCTCGTGCTCGCGAACTACCTGATCGGCCTGCGTGAAGGCCTCGAGGCGGCCCTGGTGGTCAGCATCCTCGTCGCGTACCTCGTGAAGACCGAGCGCCGGCACCTCCTGGGGCGGATCTGGGTCGGGGTGGGCACCGCCGTCGCGGTCAGTCTGTCCTTCGGCGCCGCGCTCACCTACGGTCCCCGTGGTCTCACCTTCGAGGCGCAGGAGCTGATCGGCGGCTCGCTGTCGATCGTCGCGGTCTGCTTCGTGACCTGGATGATCTTCTGGATGGCCCGGGCCGCGCGCGGCATCGCCGGCGAGCTCCGCGGCCGCATCGACGCCGCGGCCGAGGGCAGCGTCTGGTCGCTCGCCCTGGTCGCCCTGCTGGCCGTGGGCCGTGAGGGCCTGGAGACGGCACTCTTCCTCTGGGCCGCGACCCAGGCCGGCACCCGGGAAGGCGAGACCGGGACGTGGGAGCCTCTGCTCGGCGCCGGGCTCGGGCTGGCGACCGCCGTGGTGCTGGGCTACCTGCTCTACCGGGGCGCGATCCGGATCAACCTCACGAAGTTCTTCACCTGGACCGGCGCCTTCCTGATCCTGGTCGCGGCCGGCGTGCTGTCGTACGGCGTCCACGACCTGCAGGAGGCCGGCTTCCTGCCCGGCCTCCACTCGATCGCGTTCGACGTCTCGGACACCATCGACCCGGCGTCCTGGTACGCCACCGTCCTCAAGGGCGTCCTCAACTTCTCGCCCGTCACCACCCGCCTCGAAGCCCTCGCGTGGGTGCTGTACGCCGCGCCGACGATGGCGCTCTTCCTGCGCAGCGTCCGCCGTCGCCGGGCGCCGCACGCGACGAAACCGCCACGCGTCCCGACTCCCACCTCCTGACACCCGGGCCGACCCGTCCCGACAGAAACGAAGGATCGATGCGTCCCACCCTGCTGATCGCCGCCGCGCTGACCCTGCCCGCGCTCGCCGCCTGCACCGAGAACGCCCCCGCGGGCGACGGTGGCGGCGACACCGCTGCCGAGACGCGGTCGATGACCGTCAGCTCGACCGACTCCGCGTGCGACCTGTCGGCGACCGAGGCGCCCGCCGGCACCCTGACCTTCGACGTCACCAACACCGGGTCGCAGGTCACCGAGTTCTACCTGCTGGGGGAGGACGGTCTGCGGATCGTCGGCGAGGTCGAGAACATCGGGCCCGCGCTCCACCGTCAGCTCGTCGTCAACGCGCCGGCGGGCAAGTACGTCACCGCCTGCAAGCCCGGCATGAAGGGCGAGGGCATCCGCGCGGACTTCACCGTCACGCAGTCCGACGAGGCGGCCCAGGTCAGTGCCGACGACCAGGAGCTGGTCGACCAGGCCCAGGAGAACTACGCGGCGTACGTCCAGGACCAGTCCGACCAGCTGCTGGTCAAGACCCAGGCGTTCGTGGACGCCTACGAGGCGGGAGACGACGACGCGGCCCGCACCATCTACGCCGACGCCCGCACCCACTGGGAGCGGATCGAGACCGTCGCCGAGTCGTTCGGCGACCTCGACCCGGAGATGGACGCCCGCGAGGCCGACCTCGAGCCAGGCCAGAAGTGGACCGGCTGGCACCTCCTCGAGAAGGACCTCTGGCCGGAGCGCGCCCAGGAAAGTGCACAGGGCTACACCCCGCTGACGGACAAGGAGCGGGCGACGTACGCCGACGACCTGCTCGCCAACACCGAGACCCTCGACAGGCGCATCCAGGCGCTCGAGTTCACCGTCGACCAGATCGCCAACGGTTCCCGCGGCCTGCTCGAGGAGGTCGCCACCGGCAAGGTCATCGGCGAGGAGGAGTTCTGGTCGCGCACCGACCTGTGGGACTTCCAGGCCAACGTCGACGGCGCGCGCGTCGGCTACGAAGGTCTGCGGCCGATCCTCGAGCGGAAGGACGCGGAGCTCGCCCAGCGGCTCGACCAGCGCTTCGCCGAGCTGCAGACGCTGCTCGACGCCCAGCGGGTCGGCAACGGCTTCACCCTGTACGACGACCTGTCGCCCGACGAGGTCAAGGCGCTCTCGAACGCCGTCAACGCCCTCGCCGAGCCGCTGTCGAGGCTGACGGCGGCGGCGTTGGGCTGACCATGAGGCTCAGCAGGCGCGGACTCCTCGGCGGCGGCGCGGCCGTCACCGCGGTGGCCGGCGCCTACGTCGTGGGGCACGCCACCGTCGATGCCCCCGACGTCGCGGCGCCGGTCGGGGCCGCCGGCGACGGTGTGGCCTCGACGTACGCCTTCCGCGGCGCGCACCAGGCCGGCATCGTCACCCCGGCCCAGGACCGGCTGCACTTCGCGGCGTTCGACCTGACGACCGACTCGCGCGACGAGGTGGTCGCGCTGTTGAAGGCCTGGACCGATGCGGCCGAGCGGATGGCGGCGGGCCAGGGGGCCGGCCCGATCGGGCCGACCGAGGGCGCCGCCGACCTGCCGCCCGACGACACCGGCGAGGCGATCGGGCTGCCGCCGGCCGGGCTCACGGTCACCTTCGGGTTCGGCCCCGGGTTCTTCGAGAGGCTCGGGCTCGACGAACGCCGCCCCGCCGTCCTGGAGGACCTGCCGCACTTCCCGGGCGACGTGCTCGACCCCGCCCGCTCCGGCGGCGACCTGTGCATCCAGGCGTGCGCGCAGGACCCGCAGGTCGCGGTGCACGCCGTCCGCAACCTGGCCCGCATCGGCTTCGGGACCGTCGCGGTCCGCTGGTCCCAGCTGGGCTTCGGCCGTACGTCGACGACCTCGACGTCGCAGTCGACGCCGCGCAACCTCTTCGGCTTCAAGGACGGCACCGAGAACGTCAAGGCCGAGGAGACCGACGCCCTCGATGAGCACATCTGGGTGGGTGCGAACGACGACCCGCGGGCGGGGTGGCTCGCCGGCGGCTCCTACCTCGTGGCGCGCCGGATCAACATGACCATCGAGGTCTGGGACCGCCAGTCGCTGGAGGACCAGGAGGGCTTCGTCGGTCGCACCAAGGCCAGCGGCGCGCCGCTGTCCGGTGGGGAGGAGATGTCCGAGCCGGACTTCTCGATGCCCGGCCACGACGGCCCGGTCATCCCCGAGGACGCGCACATCCGCGTCGTCCACCCGAGCACCAACGACGGCGTCCGGATGCTCCGTCGCGGCTACAACTTCGTGGACGGTTCCAACGCGCTCGGCGGGCTGGACGCCGGGCTCTTCTTCATCGCCTTCGTGCGGGACCCGGTCCGTCAGTTCGTGCCGGTGATGAACCGGATGGCCCAGCACGACGCCCTCGTGGAGTACCTGAAGCTCACGTCGTCGGCCCTGTTCGCGGTCCCGGCGGGCGCCGCCGAGGGGGAGTACGTCGGCGAGGCCCTGTTCAACGCGTGATCGTGCTGGCGATGCCGGCGATGAACGTGTCGAGGCCGAAGCCGAACCGCTCCTCGCCGCCGCCCTCCATCAGCGCGTCGACGTTCCCGGTCACGTAGGGGAACCGGTCGGCGGGCAAGGAGGCGAAGTAGGCCTTGATGCCCCCGAAGAACGCCTCGGCCTCCTGCGCGCTCTCACCGCCGAAGCGCTGACCGAACAGCCAGCCCTCGTAGGCGTCCGCGCCGATGTACAGCGACAGGATGTCCAGCGACCAGGCGGCGACCTGCGGCGGAACGCCGGCCTCGATCATCAGTCCCAGCACGCGCTCGGTCGACTCGAGCATCGCCTCACCGCTGGGGACGTGCGCGAAGGTCAGCTTGGCGATGTCGTTGTGCCGGGCCAGCATGGCGTGCACGCCGAGGCTCCAGTCGCGCACCACCTGCCTGCCAGTCTTCGCTCCCGGCCGGGACCGGCTCGAGCTCCTCGATGGCCAGGTCGAAGGCAAGCCGCAGCAGCGCCTCCTTGTTCTCCACGTGGGCGTAGAGGCTCGCCGGGCCGGTGTCGAACGCCGCGGCGACCCGGCGCATGGAGACCGCGTCGATGCCCTCGGCATCGATGATGCGCAGCGCCTCGCGGCCGATGCTCTCGCGGTCGAGCCGGCGACGGGGCTTGGTCCCGTCACGCCAGGGAGGTGTGGGCAGGTGCTCGGTCATGGTGCCGCCGATCGTAGTTGACACGAACAGTGTTCGCGAGTAGAACGGTGTTCGTCAAAACGAACACCGTTCGAATGCAGGAGCGGCACCATGACCGACACACTCTCCGGGACGGCCACGCGAGCGGCGTACGCGCTGCGGTGGCCGGCCCTCTTCGTCATCCTGGCCGCCGAGGTGATGGACCTCCTCGACGCGCTGATCACCTCCATCGCCGGCCCGACGATCGTCCGCGACCTCGGCGGCGGCGAGACACTCATCCAGTGGCTGGCCGCGGGCTACACCATCGCGATGGCCAGCGGGCTGCTGGTCGGCGGCCGGCTCGGCGACATCCACGGACGCCGTCGGATGTTCCTCATCGGCATGGCCGGGTTCACCATGATGTCGCTGGCCTGCGCGCTCGCGCAGTCCCCGGAGATGCTCGTGGTGTTCCGGGTGCTCCAGGGCCTGATCGGCGCGGTGATGCTGCCGCAGGGCCTGGGCCTGATCAAGGAGATGTTCCCTCCCGACGAGGTCGCCGCGGCGTTCGGAGCCTTCGGCCCGATCATGGGCCTCTCCGCGGTGGGCGGCCCGATCCTGGCCGGCTTCCTCGTGGACGCCGACGTGTTCGGCTGGGCATGGCGGACCATCTTCGCCATCAACATCCCGATCGGCGTGGCCGCGGTCGTGGTCGGCCTGAAGGTGCTGCCACCGTCTCGACCCGACAAGCGGATCCACGTCGACCTCACCAGTGCGGCGATCGCGTCCGCCGCGATGGCGCTGCTGATCTACCCGCTCATCCAGGGCCGCGAGCTCGGCTGGCCGGCGTGGACGTTCGTGATGGAGGCGGCCGGCGTGGCGGCGTTCGGGCTGTTCGCACTCATCGAGCGGCGCCGCGACCGGGCCGGGCTGCCCACGCTGGTGACGCCCACGCTGTTCGGCAAGCGCGCCTTCACCGGCGGGCTGCTGACCGGCATGGCGATGTTCGGCTCGCTGATGGGGATGAGCATCGTGTTCACCCTGTTCGTGCAGTACGGGCTCGGGTACACCCCGCTCCGCGCCGGACTGGCCGGCGTCGCGCAGGCGGTCGGCATGGTGATCGGGTTCGTCGCCGCGCAGCCGCTGAACCAGAGGCTGGGGCGCCGCCTCATGCAGATCGGTCTGGGCATCACGCTGGTCGGGTACGTCGCGTTCGTGCTCACCCTCGCGATGGCCGGCGACGGCGTCGGCATCCTGGCGATGTCACCGGCGCTGCTGGTGATGGGCCTGGGGCTCGGGCTGACCATGGCGCCGTTCTTCGACCTGGTGCTCGCCGGAGTGGACGACCAGGAGTCCGGCTCGGCCTCCGGCGCGCTGACCTCGGTACAGCAGCTGGGTGGCGCGTTCGGCATCGCGGTCCTCGGCACGGTGTTCTTCCACGTGCTCGACGGCTCCTCCGCCGAGACCCGCATCGGTGCCTTCCGCGACGCGGCGTCGGTGTCGATGTGGGTGGGCGCCGGGATGGTCGTGGTCGCCTTCGCCCTCACGTTCCTGCTGCCCATGAAGGCCCGCGAGGACGCCGTCGGTCACTGACGATTGGTCACAAACGCCAGCAGGGACGGCCGTTTTGTTGGCGTTTGGTCACCAATGCCGTCAGCTCGCGCCGGCCGGCCACTCGCCCTTCCGCACGATGTAGTGCGAGCTGGGGGCGTCGTCGTACCAGTCCTCGGTGATGCCGAGGTACGTCATGCCGAGCCGGTCGCAGACCCGCATCGAGGGGTAGTTGTCGGTGTGGGTCAGCGCCCGG
Organism: uncultured Actinomycetota bacterium; assembly: GCA_963782155.1. Taxonomy (GTDB): domain Bacteria; phylum Actinomycetota; class Actinomycetes; order Propionibacteriales; family Nocardioidaceae; genus Nocardioides. The sequence goes on along the minus strand of CAWAIZ010000020.1, from coordinate 88,921 downwards.
ATCTCGGGGAGGCCGGCGGCCAGGCCGTACTCGAGCACCGCGCGGGCCGCCTCCGTGGCGTACCCCTGACCGGTGGCGTCCGGGTGCGCGTACCACCCGATCTGCACGAGCTTCGTGCCGTCGGGCTGCTCGGAGTGTGGGATGTCGACGAGCATCACCGAGCCGGCCGGGACGCCGGTCTCCGCGACCTCGAAGGCCCACTCGCTCTTGGGGAGGTCGTCGGCCATCCCGCGGATCTTCTCCCGGGCCTCCTCGACGGTGTCGAGCGTCTTGGGGTGGCCGAGCCACCTCACGATCTCCGGGCGGCGCAGGATGTCGAGGAGCCGGGGGGCCTCGTCCTCGCGCCAGGGGCGGATGACGAGGCGGTCGGTGTGGATCGGCGCGAAGTCAGGGACAGACACCGGCGCAGCATGCCAGCAGGCCGCCGAACCGGTCGCGCGCTTTACCGCGAGACGCGGCGGGCACGCGCCGGGCGCTCGGGTACAGTCGGGCGGGCACAGCGCCGTGCGCCGATCCGTGACCTGCACCGTCATCGAGACCGAGGACAGAGTTCGCTGTGACACTCGAAACCGCCCGCCCCGTCGTGCTCATCGCCGAGGAGCTGAGCCCCGCCACCGTCGAGGCCCTCGGTCCCGACTTCGAGATCCGGCGCTGTGACGGCTCCGACCGCGCCCAGCTGCTGGCTGCGCTCCCGGAGGCTGACGCGATCCTGGTCCGCTCCGCCACCAAGGTGGACGCCGAGGCGCTCGCCGTGGCCCGGCGGCTCCAGGTGGTCGCCCGCGCCGGGGTCGGCCTCGACAACGTGGACGTCAAGGCTGCGACCCAGGCCGGCGTGATGGTCGTCAACGCGCCGACCTCCAACATCGTCTCCGCCGCGGAGCTCGCCGTGGGCCTCATGCTGGCCGCGGCCCGCCACCTCTCGCCCGCGCACGCGTCGCTGAAGAACGGCGAGTGGAAGCGGTCGAAGTACACCGGCATCGAGCTGTACGAGAAGACCGTCGGCATCGTCGGTCTCGGCCGGATCGGGGTCCTGGTCGCGCAGCGGCTGTCGGCGTTCGGGATGTCCGTGATCGCGTTCGATCCCTACGTCCAGGCCGGCCGCGCCGCGCAGATGGGCGTCCGGCTGGTCGACCTCGACACCCTGCTCGCCGAGTCCGACTTCATGTCCGTGCACCTGCCGAAGACCTCCGAGACCGCCGGCCTGATCGGCGCCGAGCAGCTCGCCAAGGCCAAGCAGTCGCTGGTCCTGGTCAACGCCGCGCGCGGTGGCATCGTCGACGAGGACGCCCTGTACGCCGCGCTCAAGGAGGGCCGCATCGCCGCGGCCGGTCTCGACGTGTTCGCAGAAGAACCCTGCACCGACAGCCCGCTCTTCGAGCTCGAGAACGTCGTCGCCACGCCGCACCTCGGCGCGTCGACCGACGAAGCCCAGGAGAAGGCCGGCATCGCCGTGGCCCGATCGGTACGCCTCGCGCTCTCCGGCGAGCTGGTGCCGGACGCGGTGAATGTCCAGGGCGGCGTGATCGCCGAGGACGTCCGTCCGGGCATCCCGCTCACCGAGAAGCTCGGCCGCATCTTCACCGGGCTCGCCGGCGAGGTCGCCCAGCAGATCGACGTCGAGGTCCGCGGTGAGATCACCGACTTCGACGTCAAGGTGCTCGAGCTGGCCGCGCTCAAGGGCGTCTTCACCGACGTGGTGGCCGACCAGGTGTCCTACGTCAACGCGCCACTGCTCGCCGCCGAGCGGGGCACCGCCGTACGCCTGATCACCGAGGCCGAGAGCCCCGACCACCGCAACCTGATCACCCTGCGCGGCACCCTCGCGGACGGCTCGCAGGTCTCGGTCAGCGGCACCCTGGTGGGCATCAGCCAGAAGGAGCGGATCGTCGAGGTCAACGGTTTCGACGTCGACATCGAGCCGACCGACCACCTGGCCTTCCTGACGTACGTCGACCGGCCCGGGATGGTGGGCACGGTCGGGCGGATCCTGGGCGACGCCCGCATCAACATCGCGGGCATGCAGGTCTCCCGCGACGAGAAGGGCGGGCAGGCGCTCGTCGCGCTGTCGGTGGACTCCGCCATCGGCGCCGAGGCGATGGCCGACATCGAGACCGCGATCGAGGCCTCCTCGGTGCGGGGTGTCGACCTGATCTGACGCGGGCCCTCATGTGCGGGGTCTGCGCGACGAGGCGCGGGCAGGGGCCCCGCCGCCGCCCCGGCACGGTTCGCGGACGCCGTCCCGAGCCTCGTGGGCCAGCACGCGCACTAGCGGCGGGTGGCGATCACCGCGGACGCGTCCGCGGCGATCATCACCTCGACCGCGGCGAAACGCTCGTCGCTGAGCCACTCCTCGCGGAGGGTGTCGACGCGGCCGGCGTACGTCGGCGGCCAGTGCTCGCACGGCGTGAAGTCGTCCAGGACGACGATGCCGCCCTCCTCGACGAGGTCCCAGACCTTGTCGGGGCCGGCGGCCGACGGCTTGCCCGAGTCCAGGAAGAGCAACGAGAACGGTCCCTTGTCGACGAGCGTCGACCAGTCGGCCGCGACGACCTCGACCTGAGGGTCGTCCTCGAAGATCTGCGCGGCGGCCTTGGCCAGCTTGGGGTCGAGCTCGGCGGTCACGATCCGGGCGTCCGGACGGACGCCCGAGCGTAGCCAGGCGGTGCCGACGCCGCAGCCGGTGCCGAACTCGGCCAGGGTGCCGCCGCGCGTGGCGGCCAGCGCCGCGAGCAGGCGACCGGTCTCGTTGCGGCAGAACGAGACGGACCCGGCCTTGCGCGAGACCGCGAAAGCGCGGTGCACGACCTCCGGGAGCTCGGGGGGAGCCGACATGCGGGCAGTCTCTCATGGTGGGCCAGGCGTCTCGCATCCTGAACGGTTCGAGAAATCGGGTGCCGTCCGCACCGGTCGCGCCGTACGGTGGCCTCATCATGCGGAGCGTGTTCGTACTCATCGACTGCCGCGGCGAGGCCTGACAGCAAGGCCACCTCGCCGCGGAGTTCGGCGTTGCGGGTCTTGCAGGCAGTAGCAGCAGGCCCGTGGCGGCTCCTCGAAGCCGGCGTGATCCGCAAGTCTCCTGGTCGATGTCCGACCGGCTCTCCCGTGACCCGGGGTTCCGCTCCCATCCTCCGCCCGGGCTCGCTGCCTCCCATCTCGGTTTCCAGCGAGCTCTCAAGGAGTGTTTCCCGATGTACGACATGTACCCCGAGTGGGGCCCGGCGTCCCACGAGCCGGAGAACCCCCGCAGCCAGGAGGCCGTGCAGGCCTCGCTCGACCTGCGGGACAACGGGGGCGAACGCCCCGACGACAACTAGCGTTGCCGTACGTGACCCCTTCCTCGACCTCTCTCAGGCTGGCCGTCATCCCGGGCGACGGGATCGGCCCCGAGGTCACCGCGGAGGCCGTGAAGGTCCTCGAGGTGGCCTCGCCGGTGAAGGTCGAGCCGACCCGCTACGACCTGGGGGCCGAGCGCTACCTCGCGACCGGCGAGGTGCTGCCCGACACCGTGCTCGCCGAGATCCGCGGGCACGACGCCATCCTCCTCGGAGCCGTGGGCGGCAAGCCGGGTGACCCGCGGCTGCCGGCCGGCATCCTCGAGCGCGGGCTGCTGCTGAGGCTGCGCTTCGAGCTCGACCACTACGTGAACCTGCGACCGTCCCGCATCTTCCCCGGTGTGGTCTCGCCGCTGGCTTCGCCGGGGGACGTGGACTTCGTGGTGGTTCGCGAGGGCACCGAGGGTCCGTACACCGGCAACGGCGGCTCGATCCGCGTCGGCACGCCGCACGAGGTGGCCACCGAGGTCTCGCTCAACACGGCGTACGGCGTCGAGCGCGTCGTCCGCGACGCCTTCGCACGCGCCGCCAGGCGTCCGCGCCGCAAGCTCACACTGGTCCACAAGACCAACGTGCTGGTGTACTCCGGCGCGGTGTGGTCGCGGATGGTGGCGTCGGTCGCCTCGGAGTTCCCCGACGTCTCCGTGGACTACCTCCACGTCGACGCGGCCACGATCTTCCTGACTACCGACCCGTCGCGCTTCGACGTGATCGTCACCGACAACCTCTTCGGCGACATCCTCACCGACCTCGCCGCCGCGATCACCGGCGGCATCGGGCTGGCGGCCTCGGGGAACATCAACCCCGACGGGACGGCCCCCTCCATGTTCGAGCCCGTCCACGGCTCGGCCCCCGACATCGCCGGTCAGGGCGTCGCCGACCCGACCGCCGCGATCCTCTCGGCCTCCCTGCTCCTCGACCACCTCGGTCACGCTGCTGCTGCGGCCGCGGTGGAGGCCGCCGTGCTCGCCGACCGCGCCGACCTCGCCGCCTCCGGCCCCGACGTACCCCGCTCCACCTCGGCCGTCGGCGACGCGATCGCCGCCCGAGTAGCCGGGTAGGTCCGAGGCGACGTGATACCCGGTCGACCGGGTATCACGTCGCTTCGGTGTCGTTGCAACCATGACAAAGGGGCAGAAACGCCCACACAGTTGGACGTCCTACTATCGACCTGACGACCTCTCGAAAGGTGGGCCTGAGACCCATGGACATCAGCACCACCCGTACGACGACCGCGACGACCGACGAGCGCCTCGCCGAGATCCTGGCGAACCCCGGTTTCGGCATCCACTTCACCGACCACATGTTCACCGTCGAGTGGACGCCCGCGGACGGTTGGAGCGGAGCTCGGGTCACGCCGTACGGGCCGCTGACGCTCGACCCGGCGACCGCGGTGCTGCACTACGCGCAGGAGATCTTCGAGGGCATGAAGGCCTACCGCCGCGAGGACGGGTCGGTCTGGACCTTCCGTCCCGAGGCGAACGCCGAGCGGATGGCGCGCTCCAGCCGGCGGCTGGCGCTTCCCGAGCTGCCGCCCGAGGACTTCGTCCGGGCCGTCGACGCGCTGGTCGAGGCCGACCAGCGGTGGGTACCGGACAACGCGGGGGAGAAGAGCCTCTACGTCCGGCCGTTCATGTTCGCGTCCGAGGCCTTCCTCGGCGTCCGGCCGGCCCAGCACGTCACGTTCATGGTCATCGCGAGCCCGGCAGGCGCGTACTTCAGCAAGGGCGTCAAGCCGATCAGCCTGTGGCTCTCGACCGAGTACACGCGTGCCGGTCGCGGCGGCATGGGCGCGGCCAAGACGGGCGGCAACTACGCGTCGTCGCTGATCGCCCAGCAGGAGGCTTCCGGCCAGGGCTGCGACCAGGTGGTGTTCCTCGATGCGCAGGAGGGCAAGTACGTCGAGGAGCTCGGCGGCATGAACATGTACTTCGTGTACGCGGACGGGCGCATCGTCACCCCGGAGGTCGGCACGATCCTCGAGGGCATCACCCGCTCCAGCATCATCGAGCTCGCCGGCAAGCTCGGCCACCAGGTCGAGGAGCGGAAGCTCTCCATAGACGAGTGGCGTGACGGCGTGGCAAGCGGGGACATCGTCGAGGTGTTCGCGTGTGGCACGGCCGCCGTCGTCACCCCCGTCGGTCAGCTCCGGTGGGACGGCGGCGAGGTCGGCGCGGCCGACGGCGACGCCGGGGAGCTCACCCTGCGGATCCGCCAGGCGCTGGTGGACATCCAGTACGGCCGGGCCGACGACACCTTCGGCTGGATGCACCAGGTCTGCTGACGCACCCGTCAGCGGGGTTCGGCCGAGCCGGTCCCTCCGGAGGCTGCTGACCCTTTCGCACGCGTCCCGGCTCGCACGAAACCGGGCGGTCGCCGGTTACGCTCGTGGGGTGACGAGCGTGCCGCGACCGCAGGCGCCGCCGAGCCTGACGGTCGGCGGGTACGCCCTGCTGACACGCCTCGGCGAGGGCGGCATGGGTGTGGTCCACCTGGCGCGCCGGCCGGGCGGGGAGCGCGTCGCGCTCAAGGTGCTGCGGCCGCACATCGTCGGGGACGACGAGGCCCGCGCACGCCTCGCCCGCGAAGTGTCCTCGCTGCGCCGGATCCGCAGCGACTGGGTCGCCGAGATCGTGGACGCCGACCCGTGGGGTCCGATCCCGTACGTCGCCACGCGCTACGTGCCCGGGTACTCACTGCACGACCAAGTGCAGGAGGACGGCCCGATCCGCGGCGCCGACCTCAGCTGGTTCGCGCGCTCCCTCGCCGAAGGCGTGGCCAGTGTCCACGCGTGCGGTGTGCTGCACCGCGACGTGAAGCCCTCCAACGTGCTCATGGAGGGCCGTCGACCGATCCTCATCGACTTCGGCCTGGCCCGCGTCGCCGACGACCCGAAGCTCACCCACACCGGCTGGCTGCTGGGCACGCCGGGGTACCTACCGCCCGAGATCCTGCACGGCGACGCCGCCACCGCCGCCTCCGACGTGCACTCGTGGGGGGCCACCGTTGCCTACGCCGGCCTCGGCCGCTCGCCGTACGGCACCGGCCCGAGCATGGCGATCATGGACCGCGTCCGCCGCGGCGACCACGACCTCACCGGCCTGCCGGACGCCCTGCGAGACCTCGTCGCGGCGGCCCTCGACCCGGAGCCCGGCCGCCGGCCGAGCCTGGACGAGATCAGGCACCTTCTCGACCCTGACCGCGACCCCCGGACCCCGCTGCCCACCAGGCCGCCGGAGGAGACCGAGGACCTCTTCACCATGCCGCTCGCGATCGCGGCGCAGGCGGGCGTGCTGCCCCGGGTGGATCCGGACGGCGTCACCGAGGTGCGGCCCACCGAGGTCGAGCCGCGGCCGGGCGCCACGCGGGTCCAGTTCCCGCCACCCACCCCTGGAGACAGCTGGGCCCAGCCGCACGAGAGCCAGGACTTCTGGGACGACGACTGGCACGACCACCGGCTCCTCTCCCCGCAGGGCTGGGTCGGACCACCGCCGCTCCCGCCGGCGTCCCGGGTGGAGCGAGGGCGCCGTGCCCTGCTGCTCACCGCGACCGCGGTCGCCACCGGCGCTGCGCTCGCGGCCTACCCGTACCTCGCCTGCGCCCTCGTGCTTCTCCTCACCTGGCTGCTGCGCAGCGGCTCGATGACCGCGAGTGCCGCCGGCGACCGTCAGCGGATGCGCGGCGCGGTGAAGTGGTACGACGCCGTGGTCGCGCCGCTGTCCGCCCCCTGGCACCTGGTGCGCTCGATCCCGACCACGTTCCTGCTCTTCGTGTGGGCCGGCGGCTTCGCGGTCGCGGCCGCCCTGCTCGGCTACGCGTTCTCGGTCTCCCTGGAGCTGACCCTGTTCGTCAGCGGCGTCGCCCTCGCCGCCGCCCTCTACTTCGGCCCCGGCGGCTCACGGGTGCGTCGTCCGCTGTCGCGGCTGGTCATCCCGCTCAGCCGCACCACCGGCACGTGGGCGCTCGCGCTCGCCGCGGTGGTGCTGGCGGCCATCGTGCTGGGCCTGGTCTCCGAGGCGGGCATCCACTGGGTGCCGGCGACGGACCGACCCGGATCCTGAGACTCGCACGTCCTCGCGCGGGCGCTGTGGCACGATGACTCACATGCAGCACCGCGACATCATCATCACCTAGCGCGTCGGAGACCCCGACGCGCCGACCTCTCGTCCTCGAGGGGTTTTTTTGTGTCCGGAACCAGCGAGAGACCGAACCATGGACCTGCAGCTCGACCTCCAGGGCGCCTTCCACGTCTACGACACCACCCTGCGCGACGGCGCGCAGCAGGAGGGGCTGAACCTCTCCGTCGCCGACAAGCTGAGCATTGCCAAGCAGCTCGACGAGCTGGGGGTCGGATACATCGAGGGCGGCTGGCCGGGCGCCAATCCCAAGGACACCGAGTTCTTCCGCCGTGCCCAGGACGAGCTCGGCCTGAAGCACGCACGGCTGGCGGCCTTCGGGGCGACCCGCCGGGCCGGGGTCCGGGCCGCCGACGACCCGCTCGTCGGCGCGCTCCGCGACAGCGGCGCCGGCGTGGTCACCCTGGTCGCCAAGTCCCACGAGCGGCACGTCGAGCTCGCGCTGCGCACCACGCTCGGGGAGAACCTCGCGATGATCCGCGACACCGTCGAGCACCTGCGCGCCGAGGGCCAGGAAGTGTTCCTGGACGCCGAGCACTTCTTCGACGGGTACCGCCTCAACCGCGACTACGCCCTGGAGGTGCTGCGGACGGCGTACGACGCCGGCGCCTCCGTCGTCGCCCTGTGCGACACCAACGGCGGCATGCTGCCGACGTGGGTCGCGGACGTGGTCCACGACGTCGTCGGCAACACCGGCGGACGCGTCGGCATCCACTGCCACAACGACACCGGGTGCGCAGTGGCCAACACCCTCGCCGCCGTCGCGGCCGGGGCCACGCACGTGCAGGGCACGATCAACGGCTACGGCGAGCGCACCGGCAACGCCGACCTGCTCGCCGTCGTCGCGAACCTCGAGCTGAAGCTCGGTCACCAGGTGCTGCCGACGGGCCGGCTCGGCGACGCCACCCGGGTCGCGCACGCCGTGGCCGAGGTGACCAACGTCCCGCCGGCTTCCAGGCAGCCGTACGTCGGCACGTCGGCGTTCGCCCACAAGGCCGGGCTGCACGCGAGCGCGATCAAGGTCGACCCCGACCTCTACCAGCACATGGACCCCGCCGGTGTCGGCAACGACATGCGCCTGCTGGTCAGCGACATGGCGGGTCGCGCGAGCATCGAGCTCAAGGGCCGCGAGCTCGGCTACGACCTGTCCGGGGACCGGGAGCTGGTCACCCGCGTGACCCGGCGCGTCAAGGACCTGGAGGCCGGCGGCTTCACCTTCGAGGCCGCCGACGCTTCCTTCGAGCTGCTGCTCGCCGAGGAGGTCGAGGGCGCCCGCCCGTCGTACTTCGACGTCGAGTCCTGGCGGGTCATCACCGAGACCCGCCCCGGCGACGAGGCCGTCTCCGAGGCGACGGTGAAGCTGCGCGCTGCCGGAGTCCGGTACGTCGTCACCGGCGAGGGCAACGGACCGGTCAACGCGCTCGACTCCGCCCTGCGCGAGGCCATCGGCCAGGCCTTCCCGGAGGTGGCCAAGTTCGAGCTGATCGACTACAAGGTGCGCATCCTCGACCAGGGGCACGGCACGGACGCGATCACACGGGTGCTCATCGAGACCACCGACGGGGCGGCCTCCTGGGTCACCGTCGGCGTCGGCCACAACGTGATCGAGGCGTCCTGGGGCGCCTTGGTCGACGGGCTGACGTTCGGGCTGCGCAAGCACCACCGCCTCTGACGCCTCGGCAGCTGGACCCGGACCGCCGCCGCTAGCGTGGCGGCGTGACCCAGCTGCACGACCTGACGGCCCTCGAGCAAGCGGACGCCGTACGCCGCCGTGAGGTCTCACCCCTCGAGCTGGTCGACCACTACCTCGCGCGAGTCGACGACGTCGGCGCGTTCGTCACTCGCACTCCCGAGCTGGCCCGCGGACGGGCGACGGCCCTGCCGGCTGGTGAGGGTGCTCTGCGCGGCGTGCCGACCGCGATCAAGGACCTCAACCTGACGGCCGGGATCCGGACGAGCTTCGGCTCGCCGGCGTTCGCCGCGTTCGTGCCCGACGTCTCCGACGGGGTCACGCTCGCGATCGAGGCAGCCGGGATGGTCAGCCTCGGCAAGACCGCGACCCCGGAGTTCGGCTCGCCCTGCTACACCGAGCCCGAAGGCCTGCCCCCGGCGGTGACGCCCTGGGACCGCACCCGGATGGCGGGCGGCTCCTCCGGTGGCGCCGCGGCGGCGGTCGCCGCCGGCCTGGTCCCGGTCGCGCAGGGCTCGGACGGTGGTGGGTCCATCCGGATCCCCGCGTCGTGCTGCGGGCTGGTGGGACTGAAACCCACGCGCGGGCGGATCAGCGGTCACCCGATGTACGGCGACCCGGTGGGTTTGGCGACGGCCGGGGCGATCTCCCGGACCGTGCGCGACGCGGCGGCGATGCTCGACGTGCTCGCCGGTCGTCGTGCTGGTGATCCGTTCTGGGCGCCACCTCCTTCCGAGACCTTCCTGGCGGCGTGTGAACGAGAGCCTGGGCGGCTCCGGATCGCGAGGTTCATCGAACCAGTCATCGCCGACACCCCCGTCGATCCCGCGTGCGTCGGAGCCTGGGAGGACGCGTCCGCCCTGCTGGCCGGCCTGGGCCACGACGTCGAGGACGTCCCCGTGCCGCTGCCCGGCTCCGCCGTACCCACCTTCGAGACGTGCTGGGCCGTGCTGACCGCACTCTCGGTCGTACCCCCCGACAAGGAGCACCTCCTCCGCCCGCTGACCCGGTGGCTCACCGAGCGCGGCCGGGCCGTGTCCGGGCCGGAGTTCGGGCTGGCGATCGGTGAGCTCCGCCGCCTGGCCGCCGGCGCGCTCGAGACTCTGGCGCCGTACGACGCGGTGCTGACGCCCACCCTCGCGGTCCCGCCTCTGCCGGTCGGTGCGATCCGGGACGACGACGACCCGGCCGCTGACTTCGAGGCGCAGAAGGCGTTCACGCCGTGGACCTCGGCGTGGAACGTCACGGGGATGCCGGCGGTCTCGCTCCCGCTGTCGTGGACCACGGACGGGCTCCCGGTCGGCGTCATGCTCGCCGCCCGTCCCGCGGAGGAGGAGCTGCTGCTCGCTCTGTCGGCACAGGTCGAGGCGGCCGCGCCGTGGCGCGACCGGCGCCCGCCCGGCTGGTGAGGACGGGTCGGGCTAGCCCGGCGGCTGGTTGACCTCCGAGCAGACGATCCGGCGGACCAGGTCGTCCCAGCCGTGCTGGATGCGCTCGAGCGGGACCTCTTCGTGGCGGGTCTGCTGGACGAGCACGACCATCTCCAGCGGGGAGAGCAGGGCCGTGGCCAGGAAGGGGATGTCGCCGCGGACGCCGAGCTGGGAGAGCAGGTACCGCACGTGCATGGCGGCGAAGGACACCGCGGCGTACGACCGCTCGCCGGCCCGGCCCGCCGCCCGGATGAGCTCGGCGTGCTGGAGGTTGAGCTCCATCCGACTGTGACCGAAGGCGTGCAGCCGCTCGATGGCGGGGGCGCCCGGGCCCAGAGGCGGCGGGCCTTCGATCACCAGCCGCTGGAACTCGGTCTCGGACCGGTGCAGCAGCGCGGCCATCAAGCCCTCGCGGCTGTCGAACCTGCGGAAGACGGTGCCCTTGCCGACCCCGGCCTGTGCCGCGACGTTGTCCATCGTCACCGCGTCGACGCCGCAGTGGTCCACCAACCGCGCCGCCGCGGCCAGCAGGGCCTCCCGGTTGCGCGCCGCGTCGCTCCGCTCCCGAGGCGGCTGGTCCAGGAGGGGGAGCGGGTCGCGCACGGGGCCAGCCTAGTTGTGCGGGTGCCTGGACTCGATCGAGAAAGCCTCCTCGGCGACCTGGACCTCCTCCTCACGCACCGGGCGGAGTCCGCGGACGCCGCCCGACCCCCAGTGGTGGCAGGGTGGGCGACATGAGCACGCTCACGCCGTACATCTGTGTCGCCGACTCGAAGTCCGCCATCTCGTGGTACACGGAGGCGCTCGGCGCCGAGGTCGTCTTCGAGCCGATCATCATGGAAGACGGCCAAGTCGGGCACTGCGAGCTCGCGATCGGCGACGCGCGCTGGATGATGTCCGACGCGTTCGAGTCGGCCGGCGTCGAGCCGCCGGACCCGGCTCGTGGCGCCGACGTGACCCTGCACCTCTCGGTGCCGGACTGCGATGCCGCGGTCGCCCGGGTGAACGCCGCCGGCGTCGAGATGACCCGCGGCCCGGAGGACAGCCCGCCGGCCGGGCGGGTCGCGGTGTTCACCGACCCGTTCGGGCACCGGTGGTTCCTCAACCAGCCCCTTCCGGAGTAGCTCCTCCTAGTCGTCCACGAGTCCGCGGGCGTGCAGGGCCTCTCCGGTCATCCGCGCCCGCGCGACGACGCGGATCACCAGCGGCGTGAGGCGGGCCCGCGGGCTGCGTTCCAGCCCGCGTGCGCGCGCCGCTTGCCGGGTCTCGTCGGCGATCTCGGCCGTCGCCGGGATCGCGCGCAGCATCATCGAGAAAGCGAGGGCCACGGCGTCCGGGTTCACGCCGAGCCGCCGGAAGGGCCGGAGGACACGAGTGATGGCGTCGACCATCTCGTCGGTCGGGGTGGTCACCGTGACCGCCGTCGCGAGGAGCACCAGGCCGAGGAGGTCGCCGACCCGCTCGACCGCCCGCGGCCAGCCGCTGGCCCAGACGTGGAAGGCGCCGAGCAGCACGAGGACGACCGCCAGGCCTCGCAGGCCGCGGAGAGTACGCCGGCGCAGCCCGCCGGCCCACGCGAGCACGGCCACCGACCCCGCGACGAGTGCGACGGCCGAGACCGGACCCGTGACCACGGCGACCACGATGCCGACGACGACCAGACCGAGCAGCTTCGCACCGGCCGGCAGCCGGTGCAGCCAGGTGTGACCGGGCTGGTGGAGCCCGAGCAGCAGGTTGCTCATGCGAGGGCCCGGTATCGCTCGACCGCTTCGGCCGCCGGGCCGTCGAAGACGACCCGGCCGCGGTCCATCACGACCGCGCGGTCGCATCGCTGGGCGAGGTCGAGGTCGTGGGTGACCAGCAGCAGCTGCTGGTCGAGCCCGAACAGCACGTCGGCGATGCGGCGGGTGTTGGCGAGGTCGAGCAGCGTGGTCGGCTCGTCGGCGACGAGGATCGACGGCGCGGCCGCCAGCACGCCGGTCAGAGCCAGCAGCTGGCGCTGCCCCCCGGACAGTGCGTGCACGCTGCGGTCGCCGAGCCCGCCGAGCCCGGCCTCCTCGAGCAGGTCGAGGGCGGCCCGGCGGCGTAGGACCTTGTCCGGGTGGGTACGTCGCAGGGAGAGCGCCACGTCCTCGGCTGCGGTCGGCATCACCAGCTGCGCGGCGGGGTCGGTGAACACGAAGCCGACCCGGCGGCGTACCTCCCGCCCGTCGCGGGACGGGTCCAGGCCGTCCACCAGAACCCGGCCCGTCGTCGCCTCCACGAGGCCGTTGACGAGTCGCGCCAACGTGGACTTGCCGGACCCGTTGGCACCGATAAGCGCGACTCGGCGCTCGTCGAGGGAGAGCGTGGTCTCCTCGAGGACGCGTACCTCGCCGTCGCCGGTCGGGAACGAGACCGTGACCGCCTCGAAGCGGATGGTCACGAGGCGGCGAAGGCCCTCCCGGCCACCCCCGCGCGGCGCGGCGCAAGCAGGTCCGGGAACGCGCGGTGCACCGCCGTCGCCACCAGGGCCATGGCGACGTTCTTAAGCGCGTCGCCCAGCCAGAAGATCTTGTCGACGTCCCAGGCCTGCGCCCACGTCATGTCGGCGCGCAGCACCAGGCCGGCCATGCCGAACGTGTGGATGAACAGCGCGCTGCTCACCAGCCCGGCCAGGAAGATCAGCGGGACGCTGGTCTGGATCGCCTTCCTCGGGAGGCGCTCGACGATCAGGCCACAGAGCCCCGCGGCCAGGGGGAAACCGATGAGGTAGCCGGCCGAGGGCCCCTGCAGCACAGCCAGGCCGGACGCGCCGCCGGAGAAGATCGGCAGGCCGGCGGCGCCCGCGGCGACGTACAGCAGCACGGCCAGGAAGCCCCGCCGGGCACCGAGCACCGCGCCGCTGAGAAGGACGCCGAAGGTCTGCAGCGTGATCGGGACCGGCCCGCTGATGTTGATCGAGGGCAGGATCGCGCAGACGGCGACCAGCGCCGCGAAGGCGGCGATCAGGGCCAGGTCGACGGCGCGGTTGCGGTTGCTCATCACAGGGGATCCTCTCGCGTACTGAACGGCGTTCAGGTTAGGGTCCGGGAGGTCACCGGTCAACGAGAGGTACCTCATGGCCCATCGTCGCCAGGACGTCGTCGAGCATGCGCTCGCGGTGCTGGACGGCTACGGCCTGGCCGACCTCTCGATGCGCCGGCTCGGCGCCGAGCTCGGCGTGCAGCCGAGTGCGCTGTACCACCACTTCCGCGACAAGCAGACCCTGCTGGCCGCCGTCGCCGACGAGATCCTGGCGCGGGGCGAGCGACCCGTTCCCGACGGCGACTGGAGCGTCCGCGTCACCGCGATCTGCGAGCACCTGCACGACGCAGTGCTGGCCTACCGCGACGGGGCCGAGCTGGTCGCGACCGTGAGCGCGTTCGGGCTCGGCGCCCGGACGCCGTACGACGCCCTGGTCGACGCACTGGGCGGCGGCGGGCTCGACGACCGACTGGTCCGGGTGGCCGCGCACACCCTCCTGCACTTCGTGCTCGGTCACGCCGGTGACGAGCAGACCCACCTCCAGGCAGGGAGCGTCGGGGCGATCCCGGAAGAGCCTCGGGAGGAGTCAGACTTCACCGTGGGGCTGGCGATCGTGGTCGACGGGATCCGCGCGCGTCAGAGGTCGACGACCGCGCCGTAGAGCTCCGCGAGGTGCACCGCGCCGGGCAGGTCGAGCAAGGTGTCCCTCAGAGTCGCCTCCCGCAGGTCGACGCCGCCGAGCGATGCGCGGCGCAGGTCGGCCCGGGTGAGGTCGGACTCCCGCAGCGTCGCACCCTCGAGGTTGGCGTCGGTCAGCACCACGGCTGTCAGGTCGCTCATCGACAGGTCGGCGTCGCGCAGGTCCAGCCCGGACAGGTCGAGGCCGCCGAGCTTGGCGCCCCGCAGGGTGACCGACCGCCACGAACCTCCGGTCACCTTCATCGGCCGCACCGTGCACTCCGCGAAGACCGATCCGTCGAGCTTGCAGCCCTCGAGGGTGGCGTCGAAGAAGCTGCAGCGCCGGAAGTCGGCGGCGATGAACGCGGTGCTCACATGGGTCGAGGCGTTGAACCGGCAGTTGTGGAACGTGCACTCGCGGAACGTCACCCCGCGGGTGGTCGCCTCGGTGAGGTCGACCTCGCTGAACGTGCAGTCCTCGTAGATGACGTCGACCAGGACCTCGCCGTACCAGTCCTCGTCCCGGAAGTGCCGGCCGGCGAACGGCTCAGACATCGAACGTGCCGCCGCTGCGCCAGTAGTGGTTGTCGGCCCGGTCGAGGAAGCCGTTCTCCACCAGGTAGCGCCGGAGCGCTGCGTAGTCGGGGTGGAACTCGCCGAGGATCTCGTTGACCCGCGACTCCGGGTAGCGCAGACCAGGCTCGAACGCCTGCGACAAGAAGTCCAGCACGACCAGCAGCTTGCTGTGCTTGGTGGGGATGGTGTGGAGGCGGCCGTCGGCGTCGAGGAAGTTCCCCAGCACGGTCGAGTGCGCCCGATCGCTCATGCGATCACGGTACGACGGGCTGGAGGCCGAGCAGCCCCCGCCGCCGGCATGACCGCAGCCTAGGAGGTGGTCGCCGCGGCTTGATCGACGTCAATCAAGCGCTCGCATGCCTCGACCAGGCGCTCGCGCAGCGGGGCGGCTCGCTCGGCGAACTTCCGCTGCCACGCGGCGTACTCGCGCTTGCCCTCGGCCGTCTCGATCCGGATGGGTGTGAAGCCGAAGTCGGCGAAGTCGTACGGCGAGGCGCGCATGTCGACCTCGCGGACGTCCCACGCGAGCACGAAGCAGTCGGCGACCAGGTCCGAGCCGACCAGCGGCCAGAGCCGGAACGCGTGCTTGTAGAGGTCCATCGTCGCGTGCAGGCAGCCCGGCTGCTCGTAGATCGCCCGATCGTCGCGGCCGGGGGACAGCGTGTTGAGCGGGCGCGCGGAGTCGGTGAAGAAGCGGTACGCGTCGAAGTGCGAACACGCGATCCGGTGCGACTCCACCACCTCGTCGGTCGCAGACGACCCGAGCCTGAGCGGCACCTCGTGGCGGGTCGCCGACGTGCCGTGCACCATCGCCCACTCGTGCAGCCCGAAGCAGCCCGTGTGCGCGGGCCGGGACGAGGTCGCCACGAGCAGGCTCAGGATGCCGCGCGCCAGCGGCCGCAGCCGGGCCAGCTGCTCGGGCGTGCCGGACTCCGGCCAGCCCGGCTCCCACGCCATCAGCTTGGCGGGGGAGAAGGAGTAGTAGGTGAAGAGGAAGTCGTGGACCGGGTGCTTCACCCCGTCGCGGCGGCGTGCCCGGTGCGGCTCGACGTACGGCGCCAGTCGCGCGCGGTGCCGCGACGCGTGGTCGGGTTGGGGACCGGGGTCGGTCGTGGCGGGCACCTGACCAGCGTAGGTTGCGGACCTGTGTACGAGACCGACGCCGATCGCCGCACGTTGCGGGTGTCCATCGTCGCGGCCCTCGTGCTCACCGCCGTGTCCCTCGTCCTCGGTTATGTCGGATACCGGGCCATGGATCTGTCGCCGCTGGACTCCTTCTTCGGCACCCTGCAGCTGTTCGCCCTCGACGCACCCCGAGATCTGGCCGCCTCCTCGCTCGCGATCGGGATAGCCCGGTTCACGGCCCCGCTGGCCCTGGTGATGGCCTCCGTCGTGGCCGTGACGGCGCTGGTCGGGCAGACGGTGCGCCACTCTGCTCGGCTTCGCAGGATCAAAGGGCATGTCGTCGTCCTCGGACTGAGTGACAACTCGATCGAGTTCACGAGCGCACTGCTCGAGCAGGGAAGCCCCGTGGTCGTGGTCGAGATCGACGGCGAGCACCCGGGTCTACCGGCCATGAAGCGCTCCGGCGCACTGGTGGTGGTCGGCGACGCCTCTCGTGAGGCGACCCAGCGCCTGGCCCACGTGGAGCGGAGCACCCGCGTGATCGTCAGCACGGGCGACGACGGCCGGAACCTCCGTACGGCCGAGACGGCGGCGCGGATTCTGGCGGACTCACGGGAGTCGACCGTCCACGTGCTGCTCGAGGACTACTGGCTGCACGAGGAGCTGGCCAGGACTGAGTTCATGACCAGTGCGACAACGGGCCCGGAGATCGACTTCGTCCATCGGGCCGACTACGAGGCCGCTGCCTTCGTCGAGGCGGTGACCACGGCCTCACCGGCGTCACTGGAGTCGGACGTCATCTTGTTCGAGGGCAGTGGTGAACGCGGCCGGCGGACCTTGATCCACTTGGCACGGCGCAACATCCTCCTCGGCGTCGAGGCGACGATCCTGGTCGACGGCCAAACGCAACGATCGGTCGTCGACCCGGAGATGACGGCGTCTCCGTGGCTGGCCCAGGTCATGGGTCGCCGCGAATCGGGGGATGTCGCGCCGGGCGCCTGCCTCGTGGCGGTCGCGGCTCCCGACGGCGCCGTGCTCGGCCGCGGCTTGCAGCTGGCCTTGGCACATCCGCGCTCGGAGGTGTTCGTCCTCACCGACTTCCCGGTGGGGCAGTCGCTCCTGCAGACCAAGGTCGCGATCGAGTTGATACCCGCAGGCTCGATCGCCGTCAGCCCGGCGAGCCTCTTTGCGAACTCGTGGGTGGAGACCTTGGCGCGCGCACGCCATCAGATCTACTGCGCGCGGGAGGTGCAACGGGGCGTCGATCCGGCGACCAACTCCTCGATCACTCCGTGGGCAGAGCTGCCTGACTCCCTCAAGGAGTCGAACCGGGACTTCGCTCGTGCGATCTCCGGCGTGCTCGAGGGAGTGCCGCTCCGGTTGGCTCCGCTACGGGGGCTTCCACAGGGTCACCTCCCGCTTTCTGACGAGCAGATGGAGCAGCTCGCCCGCAACGAGCACGACCGCTGGGCGAGCGACCTCAAGCGCAAGGGGTGGCAGTGGGGTCCGCCCCCGAAGGACCCGGAGAACCGGACCCATCCGCTTCTGGTCGACTGGGATGAGCTGGCCGAGGAGGAACGGGAGAAGGACCGCGACAGCATCCGCGCGATCCCGACGATGCTGGCACTGGTCGGGCTCGAGCTGCAGTCCTGGCTCGACTGATATGTAGGCGTTCTTGTCAAGAGTGCAGGGTGAGGCGCCGCCGGGGTCGGGTGACTGGGCGGCGCCTCGCTTGGTCTGGGTGGTGCGGGCTGCGCAGCGTGTCTTGGCGACGCGCGGGTCGAGACTGATATGCGCGGGTTGGTTACCGCAGGACGGCGTTCGGCTGGAGCGCACCGCTTGTCTAGAGTCGAGCGTCACGAGCCCGGGGCTCGTGGCTCATAGTCGAATCGCGGGTTCGGCTCCACGCGCTGCACGCGGGCCAGCGTTGACCGGACCAAGTTTGTGGTGGGACTACTCGTGCTGCTGGTCGAGGGTGGCCAGGGACCAGCACCAGCCGGCCAGCTCGCGGGCGATCGCGGTGTTGGCGATGGTGTGCTTCTTGCGGCGCACGGTGTATTTGACCCACTGCTGGTGCAGCCGCTGGTTGCCGGCGTGGCCGCGTGCGCGAGCTGCTTGAGGCGCTTGGTCCCAGCGGGCCTGGAGGACCGGGCCGACCGCGTAGCGGGGTTTGTGGTGCCAGGCGGCCTCGACCAACAGCCGCCGTGCGTGGGTGTTCCCGGTCTTGGTGATCCCGCCCTGTCGGCGCGAGTCACCGCTGGAGTGCTCCGATGGCACCAGCCCGAGGTAGGCGCCGATGCTCGACGCCGTGAACCGGTCCCAGTCGCCGACCTCGACCGCGAGGGCGAACCCGGTCAACGTCGAGATCCCGCGCAGGCAGCACAGCCGCCGCGTGACGTCGGTGAACTCGCTGTCGGAGGCCAGCTCCGCGATCGCCGCATCGAGACGGGCCCGACGCGCCAGAGCGAAGTCGACGGCCTCACGGTCGGCGTCGTAGGCAGTCCGGGTGCCGGGCTGGGCGAACCGGACCGAGTTCAGCCAGGTGGTGTGCTTCGCGGTCCAGGCGTTGCCGCCGTAGTAGACGTGCCCGTGGCGCAGCAACAGCTTGGAGACTCGGTGCCGGGCCCGCATCAGGTCCCCGCGGACGTCCTCACGGGCGCGGACCAGGTCCCGGGCAGCCTCCTCGGTGAGGCTCGGGACGCGGACCGGGACGATCTGGCCGACCTGGAGCAGCTGGGCCAGCAGCAACGCGTCCTTGGCGTCGGTCTTGACCCGGTCCCCGGCCGGCCGGGTCAGCTTCGAGGGTGCGGCGACCTCACAGCGGATCCCCGCCGCAGAGATCGCGCGGTGCAGGCCGAATCCGGTCGGACCGGCCTCATAGGTCACCGCGACCGGGCCCGGCAGTCCGCGCAGCCAGTCGATGACTACCTCATCGGAGGGGACCAGCCGCTGCTTGAACACCTCGCCCGTCACGCCATCGAGGCCGGCCGCGACCACCGACCGTGCGTGCACATCCAGCCCGACACTCGTACGCTCAACTACCACCGGGGCCTCCTATGCCTGTGGATAGGTCGAGCAGACCGCTTCTGCCCGATAACCCACGTACATGCATGTGAGAGGCCCCGGCCCGCAACCCCCTCAGCCGAGGCGGTCACTTCATACCGTCTAGACGAACACCGCGATGTCACGCAGTCGCGCGAGCGTGCCCTGCGACAGCGTGGAGAAGGCCTCCAGCTCGTTGAGCCCACTGAGCCGGCCCAGCTCGGTGCGCGCCCGGAGCACCTCGGCCACCTCGGCGGAGGACATCGCTGCGTAGCGCTGGAGCCCCTCCGCGGGCATGCTGTTGATGTCGACGAGGCCACCGTCGTCGTACTCGCGACCGAGGTCGGGTCGCCCGACCCCCATGGACGCCGCCAGAGCGGGATCGCGACTCACCAGCTGGCGGTACTGCTGCCGCAGGTCACGTCGAGCCAGCTCCTCGGCGGTGCCGGCCAGGACGGGCGCCGGGTTGCGGTTCCTCACCGCCACGAAGACGCCGGCCCCCATGCACGCGAGAAGCAGGAAGGCGCCGATGTCCGAGGCGGGTCCGGTGGCCGAGCCGTCGGCATCTTCCGGACTGGCACCGATCAGGGTAAAGGCGAGCAGGATGCCGAACGCCAGGGCTCCCGCCGTCAGGTACAGCCTCCGTCGACGGACGGGGTCGTGCTTGACACGGGAGGCCGCCCAGAGAGGCGGCACGAATCCGAGGAGGCCGAAGCTGATGACGGGCAAGGCGATCATCCACTTCCCCGTCGTGGACGACGGAGAGCGGCCACCGCTCTGGACCAGCGGCGCGATCGGCGCGAACGGTCGCGGCGGGCTGTCTTGTCGTGGTGCCGGCGGCTGCGGCCGCGCTTGCGCCGGCCCGGCAGAGGCACCGGACTCGCTGACCTTGGTCCACCGGGATCCTCGATCGCCCTGCGGCGCCTCGGGCGAGCCGAGCCCGAGGTCGTTGCGCTGCTGCATGAGGAAGCGCCCCACCATCGTGTGGTAGTTGCTGCGCCCCGCCACGTCCTCGTGAGTCGCGAGCATTGCCGGGTGGGTGGAGACATCCTTGGTGGAGAACTGACGTGGCAGGGCGGCCACGGCGTACTTCACGGCGTTCACGTCGATATCGGAGAACGTCACCGTGGGCTCGGTGCGGGTCTCGGCCTGAGCTTTCGGCCCGCCCCTCAGATGGTTGGTCAGCTCGGTGATGTCGCGCGCCCAATGGGAGTCAGAGAGCACGTAGGCGTTGAGCCGAGCCAGGCGTGCGATGTCGTCGGGCAGCTCCGACGCCGCAGGCATCTGCGCGCCCTCGACGAGCACGGGAATCACTCGCACGCGCTCGGCGCGCAGAGAGCTCGTGATCTCGAGCCGCACGAAGTCGTTGGGCTGGTCGATCCGGCGAGTACCGGTGTCGGGCTCGGGGGTCAGCCAGTCGTCGCCGATGAGCACCAGCACGACGTCACACCGGTCGATCTCGTGGCGAATGTGCTCCTCGAAGTCCGCGCCAGGCGGGATGGAGTCGAGGTCCATGAACACCTGGGCGTCGGGCAGTCGGTTGCGAAGCCCGTCGTTCAGCCCGTTCGCCTGCGACTGGCAGTCGCTGCGCCGATACGAGATGAAGATGCGCTGATCAGTACCCATGTCCCCGTCTCCGGCTCAGGAGCAACCCTTGTCCGTGGCAATCCGATCGGTGGCCCGCTGACGTACGGCTCAGGCTCAGCAAAGAGGCCAACCAGAACGCAGCGAGGCTACCAACTGTCGGCGTCCGGTCGATCGCCCCGACGATGGCCGGGCAACGCGAATGTCTGGAGCGGGCCATCGCGTCGGTAGGGTCGGGACGTGCGTATCGCCAGGTTCACCACGGGTGACGACCCCCTGTACGGCGTCGTCATGGGCGACTTCGACGAGCACGGCGAGCTGCCCGAGGACGCCATGATCGTGACGCTCGCGGGAGACCCGTTGTACGCCGGCGTCAAGCCGATCGAGGAGCAGCACCGGCTCGCCGACGTACGCCTGCTCGCCCCCGTCATTCCGCGCAGCAAGGTCGTCGCGATCGGCCGCAACTACGCCGCGCACGCCGCGGAGATGGACAACGAGGTGCCGCCGGAGCCGCTGATGTTCCTCAAGCCGAACACCAGCGTGATCGGCCCGGGTGACCCGATCTTCTACCCGCGCCAGTCGCAGCGCGTCGACTACGAGGGCGAGCTCGCCGTGGTGATCGGGCGCATCTGCCGCGACGTACCCGCCGAGCAGGCGACCGACGTGATCTTCGGGTACACCATCGCCAACGACGTGACCGCGCGCGACCTCCAGAAGTCCGACGGCCAGTGGAGCCGGGCCAAGGGCTTCGACACCTTCTGCCCGCTCGGGCCCTGGATCGAGACGGACCTCGACCCGCACGACTTCGCCGAGGGCCGGCAGGTGCGGACCCACCTCAACGGCGACCTCAAGCAGGACGGGTCGACCAAGGACCTGATCTTCGACATCCCCACGCTCGTCGCGCACATCACGGCGGCCATGACGCTGCTGCCCGGCGACGTGATCCTCACCGGCACCCCCGAGGGCGTCGGTCCCATGCAGGTCGACGACGAGGTCGAGGTCTCGATCGCCGGCCTCGGCTCGCTCACGAACAGGGTGTCCACTCGATGAATGACGTCGCCAGCGAGTCACCTGGTCTCGTGACAGGCGCAAGCGCGCCCTCCTCGGCCAACGATCGTGTACGGGTGCGCTTCTGCCCGTCCCCGACCGGCAGTCCGCACGTGGGGCTGGCCCGGACCGCCCTCTACAACTGGGTGTTCGCGCGTCACCACGGTGGCGACTTCGTGTTCCGCATCGAGGACACCGACGCCGCGCGGGACAGCGAGGAGTCCTACCAGCTCCTGCTCGACACCATGCGCTGGCTGGGCTTCGACTGGGACGAGGGCCCGGAGGTCGGCGGGCCGCACGGCCCGTACCGCCAGTCCGAGCGCCACGACATCTACCTCGACGTGCTCGCCCGCCTGCGCGAGGCGTCGTACACCTACGACTGCTACTGCACGAACGACGAGGTCGACGCGCGGCGCAAGGCCTCGGGATCCAAGCTCCAGGGGTACGACGGGTTCTGCCGGTCGCTCAGCGACGAGCAGGTCGCGGCGTTCACCGCCGAGGGCCGGCAGCCGGTCAGCCGGTTCCGGATGCCCGACGGCGAGCTCACCTGGGACGACCTGGTCCGCGGCGACATCACCTTCCAGACCGAGCACGTGCCCGACTTCGCGGTGGCGCGGGCCAACGGCCAGCCCCTCTACACGTTGGTGAACCCGGTCGACGACGCCCTGATGCACATCACCCACGTGCTGCGCGGCGAGGACCTGCTTTCCTCGACGCCGCGTCAGCTCGCGCTGTACGCCGCCCTCGTCGAGCTCGGCATCGCCGAGGCGATCCCGCGCTTCGGCCACCTGCCGTACGTCATGGGGGAGGGCAACAAGAAGCTCTCGAAGCGGGACCCGCAGGGCAACCTGCTCAACTACCGCGCGAACGGCTTCCTGCCCGAGGGCCTGCTCAACTACCTCGCCCTGCTGGGCTGGGCGATCTCCGGCGACCGCGACATCTTCTCCATCGAGGAGATGGTGGCGGCCTTCGAGATCGGCGACGTCAACCCCAACCCCGCGCGGTTCGACATGAAGAAGGCCGAGGCCATCAACGCCGCGCACATGCGGCTGCTGTCGGTCGAGGAGATCGGCCGCCGGTCCGTCCCCTACCTCGCCGCCGCCGGCCTCGTCGCCGACCCGCCGACCGCGGAGCAGCAGCAGGTCCTCGACGGCGCGATGCCACTGGTCGCCGAGCGGATCAACAAGCTCACCGAGTCCGTCGACATGCTGTCCTTCCTGCTCGTCGACGAGGCTCAGTTCGTGGTGACCGACGAGATCGGCGGTGCCGATGGGGCGGGACTCGGCGTGGTCAAGGCGGCGTACGACGCCCTGGCCGGCCTGACCGACTGGTCGACCCCCGCGATCGAGGACTCCCTCCGCCTGGCCCTCGTCGAGGGTCTGGAGCTCAAGCCGCGCAACGCCTTCGGTCCGGTGCGGATTGCCGTGACGGGGCGCAAGGTGTCCCCGCCGCTGTTCGAGTCGCTCGAGCTGCTCGGCCGAGACCGCAGCCTCGCCCGGCTGTCCGCCGCGCTGGGATGAGCGGGACCGAGCGCGACGGCGCACCCGCCGGCCTGCCGTACCACCTGGTGCTGACCGCCGGCCGGCCCGGCTGGTGGCGCTACCTGGTCGGCCTCGGTGTGCTGCTCGGAGGGCTGGTCATTGTCGGCCCACTCGTCGTGCTGCTGCCGTTCGCGATCTATTACGTCGCCCAGAGCCCGCACCCCCTCGACAGCATCTCTGCGCTGCTGGACACGTCCGACCCGACGCCGGCCGGGCTGGCGTACCTCAACCTGAGCCTGGCCGCCGCCATCCCGATCACCTGGTTCGTGGTGAAGGTCGTGCACGGCCTGCGTCCCGGGTGGCTGGCGTCGATCCGGCCCCGGCTGCGCTGGCGCTACCTCGTCGCGTGCATCGGCGTCTCGGTCGTCGCGCTCATCGCGACGCTGGTCGTGGCGGCGCTCCTGCCCGGCCAGGGTGAGGCCGGCGACGTGTCGGGCAGCCTCAACGACTTCACGTCCACCACACGCGACTTCCTCATCGTGCTCGTCCTGCTCACCCCGCTCCAGGCGGCCGGGGAGGAGTACGCCTTCCGGGGCTACCTCACCCAGGCCTTCGGCGGCTGGTTCCGGTCGCGCTGGGTGGCGGTGGTCGCGTCGGCATTCCTCTTCGGGCTCGCCCACGGGGTGGGCCAGAGCATCCCGATCTTCTTCGACCGGTTCGCCTTCGGACTGGTCTCCGGGGTCCTCGTCGTGCTCACCGGCGGTCTGGAGGCCGGCATCGCCATGCACGTCCTCAACAACTGGCTGGCGTTCGGGCTGGCGCTGGCGTACGGCGACATGGCTTCGACGCTGACCCCCACCGGCGGCTCGTGGTGGAGCATCCCGGTGACCCTGACCCAGTCACTCGTCTACCTCTGGCTCGCGCTGGTCGTCGCCCGCCGGATGGGGCTCTCCGACCGCGCCGACCCAGTCGTTTTGGCTGCCCCGCCAGCCCGCCTGTAAGGTTCTGCGCGGCCCTCGCAAACGTGCGAAAGGCCCATGTCCCTTGGGGTATGGTGTAATTGGCAGCACGACTGGTTCTGGTCCAGTTAGTCTAGGTTCGAGTCCTAGTACCCCAGCCAAGTCCTCGATTTGATGGCTTCGAGACCGCTCCAGTAAGGTCTCTCCTCGTCGCTCTCACAGCGACACGCCCCCGTTGTGTAGCGGCCTAGCACGCCGCCCTCTCAAGGCGGTAGCGCCGGTTCGAATCCGGTCGGGGGTACGACGACGGCCCGGTGACTTCTAGACGCCGGGCCGCGTGCTATTTCTGACTCGCTGGTCGACCCACCCGCCGGTCCTTCGATGGTCGAGCCCGCGAGCGCCAGCGAGCGGTGTCGAGACCCCCGACGCTCACCAGGTCTCGACTCGGGCTCGCCCAGGGGCTCGCCCGGCTCGACCAGCGAGAGGGCCAATCGACTGGTCGAGCCCGCGAGCGCCAGCGAGCGGTGTCGAGACCCCCGACGCTGACCAGGTCTCGACACGGGCTCGCCCGGGGCTCGCCCGGCTCGACCACCGAAAGGGCCGATCGCTGGTCGAGCCCGCGAGCGCCAGCGAGCGGTGTCGAGACCCCCGACGCTGACCAGGTCTCGACACGGGCTCGCCCAGGGGCTCGCCCGGCTCGACCACCGAAAGGGCCAATCGCTGGTCGAGCCCGCGAGCGCCAGCGAGCGGTGTCGAGACCCCCCGACGCTCGACCATGGTCTCGACACGGGCTCGCCCAGGGGCTCGCCCGGCTCGACCACCGAATGGGCCAATCGCTGGTCGAGCCCGCGAGCGCCAGCGAGCGGGGTCGAGACCCCCCGACGCTCACCATGTCTCGGCACGGGCTCGCCCGGCTCGACCAGCGGCCGGCCTCACGGCTCGACCACCGAAGTGCGCGCGTGCACGTCCCGGGACCCGGCGATCGCCCGGAGCAGGTCGTGCGCCCGGTCGGCGACCGGGTTCTGGCCACGACGAGCGGACAGCTCCACCAGCGCCCAGAGGTCGGCCCGACGGGCGAGGTCGAGGGCGACGGGATCGTCGTACGCCGCCACCACGGCTTCGACCCAGGCCGGCTGCCGGTCGAAGCGGACGGCGTTGCCGAGGTCGGTGTACGGGCTGCCGGCGTGGGCGAACTCCCAGTCGAGGACCGCGGCGATGCGCAGGGTGGACGGGTCGACGATCAGGTTCTTCGGGTTGAGGTCGCTGTGCACGAGGCAGTAGCGGCCCACCGCCGACAACCGCGCCTCCGCCTCCTCGGCCACCTCGCGCAAGCCGGCGACCTCGTCGTCGCTCCACTGCGACCAGCCCGCCCGCTTGTCCTCGAGGAACTGGGGCAAGGAGACCCCGAACGGCTCGATCCGCAGCTCCTCGTCGACGAACATGCCCGCGTGCGGCAGGTCGGTCGCCGCCAGCGCGGCGCCGATCCGGCCGACGTCGGCGCCGAGCTCCGCGAGGCCCGCGTCGTCCAGGGTCGGCACGAGCAGGTCGCCCGGCACGCCCTCGACGTACGACGTCACGAGCCGTCCCGGCGCCACCTCGAGCACGTCGGGCACCGGCACGAGCGCGCGAGCCCGCCGCAAGAGGGCCGCGTCCACGAGCGGCTCGTGATCGGCGTCGTACCGCCGCACCACCACGCGACGTCCGGCGGCCTCGGCCAGGAACGTCTGGGCCGACCAGCCACCTTCGAGCGGGGTCAGGCCGGTGAGCTCCACTCGGCGACCGTACCCACGTCACTCGCAAGGCCCCCACTCGGGGAGACCGGGATCGCCCGGCCGGCCCGGGGGCCGGTCTCGCCGTGTCCGAATCCCGCCAGAGACTGTCGGTGCGGGGGTGCAGGATGGTGACATGACCACAGCGACCCGCAGGCTCGACCCGGAGGCCTGCTACCGGGCGGTCGGCTCGCGTGACCGGCGCTTCGATGGCGTGTTCTACACCGCCGTCCGGACCACCGGCATCTACTGCCGCCCGTCGTGCCCGGCGCGGACCCCGGCCGCCCGCAACGTCGAGTTCCACCCGACCGCGGCCGCCGCGCAAGCGGCCGGGTTCCGGGCCTGCAAGCGGTGCCTGCCCGACGCGACACCCGGCAGCCCCGAGTGGGACGTCGCGGCCGACGTGGCCGGCCGCGCGATGCGGCTGATCTCCGACGGCGTCGTCGACCGCGACGGCGTGGACGGCCTGGCCACTCGTGTCGGCTACACCTCGCGTCACCTCGGCCGGCTGCTGACCGCGGAGCTCGGCGCAGGGCCGCTGGCACTGGCCCGCGCCCGGCGCGCGCAGACGGCGCGGGTGCTCATCGAGACCACCGACCTGCAGTTCGCCGAGATCGCCTTCGCGGCTGGGTTCGCCAGCATCCGCCAGTTCAACGACACGATCCGCGAGGTCTACGACCTGTCGCCGACCGATCTGCGCGGCCGGCGCGGCGGGCAGCCGTCGACGGGGACGGTGACGATGCGGCTGGCCGTCCGCACGCCGTACGCCGGCCGGTCCCTGCTCGCGTTCCTCGCGACCCGGGCCGTGCCCGGCGTCGAGACGGCCGGCGACGGCTGGTACGCCCGGACGCTCGGCCTCCCGCACGGCACCGGCACGGTCCGCCTCGAGGTCGACGACCACGACGTGCCCGGGCAGACGGCATTCGTGATGGCGACGTTCGCCCTCGACGACCTGCGCGACACCGCAGCGGGTGTCGAGCGGGTACGCCGCCTCCTCGACGCCGACTGCGACCCGGTGGCCGTCGACCTGGTGCTCGGAGCCGACCCGTTGCTGCGACCGCTCGTCGAGGGCCGGCCCGGTCTGCGGGTGCCCGGGCACGTCGACGGCAACGAGATCGCCGTCCGGGCCGTGCTCGGCCAGCAGGTCACCGTCGCCGCGGCCCGCACGATCGCGTCCCGGTTGACCGCCGAGCTCGGCAAGCCCGTCGCGCGACCGGAAAGTGGCCTGACCCACTTGTTCCCGGACGTCGCCACCCTCGCCACGCTCGCGCCCGAGGACCTGCCGATGCCGCGGTCGCGTGGCCGGGCGCTCACCGCCCTGTGCCGGGCGCTCGCCGACGGCGACGTCGTGCTGGACCGCGGCGCGGACCGTGACGAGACGCGCCAGGCGCTGCTCACGATCCCGGGCATCGGGCCGTGGACCGCCGACTACATCGCGTTGCGGGCCCTCGGCGACCCCGACGTCTTCCTGCCCACCGACATCGGCACCCGCGACGCCTTGAGGGGGCTGTACGTGGAGCCCGGTGACGCCGCCGCCCTGGCCCAGGCCTGGCGCCCCTGGCGCTCCTACGCCCAGGTGCACCTCTGGCGCACCCTCACCGGGACGACCACCAGCCCGACCACCAGCCCCGACCAGCAACAGGAGAACTGACATGTACACCGTGATCGACAGCCCCGTCGGGGACCTCCGCATCGTCGAGCACAACGGCGCGATCATCGCGATCGAGTTCTCGCCGTTCCTCCCGGTCGGCCAGAGCCACGACGGCCGACCTCGCGGGGCGCGCCAGGACGACCACCCGCTGCTCGTCGAGGCGGTCAGCCAGCTGCGTGCGTACTTCGGCCGCGACCTCAAGGAGTTCGACCTCCCGTTGGCTCCGGTCGGCAGCGCGTTCCAGCAGGCCGTCTGGGACCAGCTGGTGCAGATCGGCTACGGCGAGACCGCGTCGTACGGCGAGATCGCCCGCCGGCTGGGCCGCACCAACGCCGCCTCGCGTGCCGTCGGCCTGGCCAACGGCTCCAACCCGATCCCGATCGTCATCCCGTGCCACCGGGTCATCGGCGCCGACGGCACCCTGACCGGGTACGCCGGCGGCATCGAGCGCAAGCAGACCCTGCTCGAGCTCGAGCAGGATGCCCTCTTCTGAGCCGGATCCGTTGGTCGAGGAGGGCGCGCGCAGCGACTCCGACAACCGTTCGTCGGTCCGTTGGTTGAGGAGGGCGGGCTGGCGCCCGTCTCGAAACCCGGTGATGGGACCGTAGATGTGTTGCGGGGTCTCGAGACGGTTGCTTCGCAACCTCCTCGACCAGCGAGCCCGTAGATGTGTTGCGGGAGACCGTAGATCTGTTGCGGGGTCTCGAGACGGTGCTTCGCAACATCCTCGACCGGCGGAGCCGATTGAGCGGACGTTGCTTCGCAACCTCCTCGACCAGCGGAGTCGCTTGAGCGGACGTTGCTTCGCAACCTCCTCGACCAGCGAGGCGCTACTCCGCCGCCGCCCGCCGCAGCGACTCCGACAACCGCTCGGCAGCGGCCAGCACGGCAGGAGCGTGCATCCGGCCGGGCTGACGCGAGAGACGCTCGAGGGGCCCGGACACGGACACCGCGGCGATCACCTTGCCACCGGGCGACTTGATGGGCGCGGACACCGAGGCGACGCCCTGCTCGCGCTCGCCGACCGACTGCGCCCATCCGCGCCGGCGGATGCCGGACAGCGCGGCGGCGGAGAAAGCGGCGTTCTGGAGGCCGCGGTGCATCCGCTCCGGGTCCTCCCACGCGAGCAGGATCTGCGCGGCCGAGCCGGCGCGCATGGTCAGCTGCGAGCCGACGGGAATGGTGTCGCGCAGACCCGAGGGGCGCTCGGCGGCCGCGACGCAGACGCGGTAGTCGCCCTGGCGGCGCCACAGCTGCGCGGACTCGCCGGTGATGTCGCGCAGCCGCGCGAGCACCGGACCGGCGGTGGCCAGGAGGCGGTCCTCTCCGGCGGCGGCCGACAGCTCCGACAGGCGCGGGCCGAGCACGAAGCGGCCCTGCATGTCACGCGCCACCAGGCGGTGGTGCTCGAGGGCCACGGCGAGGCGGTGCGCGGTGGGCCGCGCGAGCCCGGTCGCGGTGACCAGGCCGGCCAGGGTGGCCGGTCCCGACTCCAGGGCCGTGAGCACGAGGGCGGCCTTGTCGAGAACCCCGACGCCGCTCGAGTTGTCCATATGGCAATATTGCCGTCTCATAATCTGGATGGCAAGTCTATGCTGACAACACCACGGAACGAGCGCGAAGGAGCACTCCCCATGGGCAGGACCCTGGCCGAGAAGGTGTGGGACGAGCACGTCGTACGTCGCTCCGACGGCGAGCCCGACCTCCTCTTCATCGATCTCCACCTGGTCCACGAGGTGACCTCGCCGCAGGCCTTCGACGGCCTCCGACTCGCAGGTCGGACGGTGCGTCGCCCCGACCTCACGATCGCCACCGAGGACCACAACGTCCCCACGCTCGACTGGGACAAGCCGATCGCCGACCCGGTCAGCCGGACCCAGGTCGAGACCCTGCGCCGCAACGCCCTGGAGTTCGGGATCCGGCTGCACGCGCTGGGCGACCTCGACCAGGGCATCGTGCACATCATCGGCCCGCAGCTCGGCCTGACCCAGCCCGGCCTGACGATCGTCTGCGGCGACTCGCACACCAGCACCCACGGCGCCTTCGGCGCACTCGCGTTCGGGATCGGCACCAGCGAGGTCGAGCACGTGCTCGCCACCCAGACGCTGATGCAGGACCATCCCAAGACGCTGGCCGTGAACGTCACCGGCGAGCTCACCGAGGGTGTGACCGCCAAGGACCTGGTGCTCGCGCTGATCGCGCAGACCGGCACCGGCGGTGGCCAGGGGTACGTCGTGGAGTACCGCGGCCCGGCCATCGAGGCCCTCTCGATGGAGGCCCGGATGACCATCTGCAACATGAGCATCGAATGGGGCGCCAAGGCCGGGCTGATCGCGCCCGACCAGACGACGTTCGACTATCTCGAGGGGCGCAAGGAGGCGCCGAAGGGCCAGGAGTGGGACGCCGCCGTCGCGTACTGGACGACGTTGGTCACCGACGACGACGCCACCTTCGACAAGGAGATCGAGCTCGACGCGAGCGCCGTCACGCCGTTCGTCACGTGGGGCACGAACCCGGGGCAGGGTGTGCCGCTTTCGGCGAACGTGCCGTCACCGGAGGACTACGAGGACGCCAACGACAAGATCGCGGCCGAGAAGGCCCTGGAGTACATGGGGCTCCAGGCGGGAACCCCGATGCGCGACATCGCGGTCGACACCGTGTTCGTCGGCTCGTGCACGAACGGCCGGATCGAGGACCTGAGGGTCGCGGCCGCGATCATCAAGGGACGACAGGTCGCTGCGAACACGCGGCTCCTGGTCGTGCCCGGGTCGGCGCGGGTACGTCTGCAGGCCGAGGACGAGGGGCTCGACGTCGTGTTCAAGGAAGCCGGCGCCGAGTGGCGTGGGGCGGGGTGCTCGATGTGCCTGGGCATGAACCCCGACCAGCTGGCACCCGGCGAACGCAGCGCGTCCACGTCCAACCGGAACTTCGAGGGTCGCCAGGGCAAGGGCGGTCGCACCCATCTCGTCTCGGTGCCCGTCGCGGCCGCGACCGCTGTGCGCGGCACTCTCTCCTCACCCGCGGACCTGGAGACCAGCTGATGGAAGCCTTCACCCGCCACACCGGCATCGGTGTGCCGCTGCGTCGCAACAACGTCGACACCGACCAGATCATCCCGGCCGTCTACCTGAAGCGGGTCACCCGCGACGGTTTCGAGGACGGGCTCTTCGCGGCGTGGCGCAACGACCCGGCGTTCGTGCTCAACCGCAAGCCGTACGACGCGGGGTCGGTGCTGGTGGCCGGTCCCGACTTCGGCACGGGCTCGTCGCGCGAGCACGCCGTCTGGGCCCTGCAGAACTACGGGTTCAAGGCCGTCGTCTCGCCGCGGTTCGGCGACATCTTCCGGGCCAACTCCGGCAAGTCAGGGTTGCTCGCGGCCCAGGTCGACGACAAGGTCGTGCAACGTCTGTGGGACCTGCTCGAGTCCCAGCCGGGGGCGACGGTGACCGTCGACCTCGAGTCCCGGACGGTCAGTGCCGGCGACGGCGTGGACGCGATCGAGGACTCCTTCGACATCGACGACTACACGCGCTGGCGGCTGCTCGAGGGCCTCGACGACGTCGGCATCACGCTGTCCCACGAGGAAGACATCACGTCGTACGAAGCGACGCGACCGAGCTACAAACCCGCCACCCTGTAGGGCGTTCTGGCCCCCAAAGGGCCAGAAACCCCTGTTTTGACCGCGAAACGGCGAATTTCACCGCGAAACACCGGCGTGGCGATTGTGGCCGACGCGCGCTATACCTAGCGTGCGTTGAGGAAAGTCGAGCATCGGCTCGGCCCAGTGGTCCATTGGAAGGGAAGCTAGTGAACAAGTCTCAGCTCATCGACGCTCTCTCCTCGCGTTACGCGGGGAACCGGAAGGCTGCGCAGCAAGCGCTGGAGTCCGTTCTCGACACCATCACGCGCGAGGTCGCGAGGGGTGAGAAGGTCGCCATCACGGGCTTCGGCTCGTTCGAGAAGCGCGTGCGCGAGGCACGCTGGGTGCGCAACCCGCAGACCGGCGCTCGCATCAAGGCCAAGAAGACCGCGGTGCCGAAGTTCACGGCCGGCGCCGATCTGAAGAACGTCGTCTCGGGCGCCAAGAAGCTCCCGAAGCTCGTCGCGGTCAAGGCAGCCGCCCCGGCCAAGAAGGCCGCTCCGGCCAAGGCCGCGGCTCCTGCCAAGAAGACGGCGACGAAGTCGACGGCGAAGAAGTCGACGACCAAGAAGGCGGCGGCCAAGAAGGCGCCCGCCAAGAAGGTCTCTCCGGCCAAGAAGGCCGCGGCCAAGACGCTCGCGAAGAAGTCGCCTGCAGCCAAGGCCCCGGCCAAGAAGGCCGCTGCGAAGACGCTCGCGAAGAAGGCCCCGGCCAAGAAGGCCGCCGCCAAGAAGGCGCCTGCCAAGAAGACGGCCAAGAAGGCCGCCAAGAAGTCCTGACACACCAACATGCCTGAGGGCGGTCCGCCGAGAGGTGGACCGCCCTCAGGCATTTCCGAGAGGCAGGGCGGCGACGACCGACGCCGTGTGCGATCCGACGCCGAGTCGGACGGCGGCCGCCAGGTCGTCGGCGTCGTCGACGTCGTGACGCAGTCCCAGGAGCGGTCCCTCGATCGGGAGTGCGCCGCCCTCGCGATGCAGCTGCGCGGATCGCAGCCCGAACCGTGACGCGAACTCCTCGAGCGGCGCGGTGTAGAGGGTCGTCCCCTCGCCGGAGGCATCGGCCACGAACCGCGGCCGGCCCGGCCGAGGCACGAGAGCCGTGTCCAGATCCCGTGGCGTGAGAGCCGGCAGGTCGGCGCAGAGTGCGACCGGGACCAGGCCGGGCCAGCGGCGTACGGCCTCCATCGCGGCCAGCGACAGGCTGGCGTTGAGGTCACCCGAGACTCCGTCCGGGATCGCCGCGCAGCCGAGCTGCGACAGGAACGAGGCGAACGTCGCGTCGTCGGTGACGACCAGGACCTGCGAGACCGAGGAAGCCGCCAGGCATGCGGTCGCGGTGTCCATCGCGAACGCCTGCGCGAGCAGGTCGCGGGGCAGGTCGCCCAGCCGCGTCTTGCCGCGGCCGGGAGGCTTCACCGGCAGCAGCACGGCGTAGGAGTCGGGCCCGGTCGCTGGCATCGTGCCGATCCTTCCAGTCCCCGGTTGGAGCGGGTCGGCCCGGGTCGCGCACCGAGTAACCTTCGCGCGTGACCGTCCGCGACCTGCAGCAGCCGCGAGGCTGGGCCTACAACCTGGCCGTGCCCGTCATCAAGCCGGCGCTGCTGGCGACGACCAGGCGCACCTGGCGTGGCGGCGAGAACATCCCCGCGACCGGCGGCTGCATCGTGGTCTTCAACCACATCTCGCACCTGGATCCGCTGACGGCCGCGCACTTCCTCTACGACCACGGCCGGCTGGCGCGGTACCTCGCCAAGTCCGGCCTGTTCAAGAACAAGGCCCTCGGCAAGTTCCTTCGTGGAGCCGGGCAGATCCCCGTGGAGCGGTTGAGCCGGAACGCGAAGAGCGCGTACGACGCCGCGGTCGCGGCCGTGCGCAGTGGCGAGTGCGTGGTCGTCTACCCGGAGGGAACGCTGACCCGCGACCCCGACCTCTGGCCGATGACCGGGAAGTCGGGTGCCGCGCGGATCGCCCTCGAGACCGGGTGCCCGGTCATCCCGGTCGGGCAGTGGGGGGCGCACGAGCTGCTGCCGCCGTACACCAAGACCCCGCATCCGTTCCCGCGCAAGCACATCCAGATGCTGGCCGGACCGCCCGTGGACCTGGCCGACCTCGCTGCCCTGCCGCGCACGCAGCAGGTGATCAACACCGCGACGGACCGGATCATGGCGGCCCTCGTGGTGCTGGTGGAGGAGATCCGAGGCGAGGAGGCGCCGGCCCTGCGCTTCGACCCGCGCAAGGCCGGGATGAAGCTCACCGGCGACCCGCGGAAGAAGGAGAAGCCGTGAACCCCGACCACAAGGTCGCCGTGTTCGGCGCCGGCTCGTGGGGGACGGCGTTCTCCATCCCGCTCGCCGACGCCGGCAACCACGTGACCCTCTGGGCCCGTCGCGAAGAGGTCGCCGCCGGGATCAACGGCAACCGCGAGAACTCCGACTACCTGCCCGGCATCATCCTGCCGGAGCACGTCTCGGCCACGCACGACCCCGAGGAGGCCGCCGCCGGCGCGGACATCGTCGTGCTCGCCGTTCCGTCGCAGACGTTGCGCGCCAACCTCGAGGACTGGGCCTCGGTGATCGCCCCCGACGCGGTCATCGTGTCGTTGATGAAGGGCGTCGAGCTCGGCACCCTCAAGCGGATGAGCGAGGTGATCGCCGAGGTGACCGGCGCGGCCCCCGACCGGATCGCGGTGGTCAGCGGGCCCAACCTCTCCAAGGAGATCGCCCGCCGCGAACCCGCGGCCTCGGTCGTCGCGTGTGCCGACGAGTCGGTCGCGCGGCTGGTGCAGGACCGCGTGCACGGCTCGGTGTTCCGCCCGTACACCTCCGTCGACGTGGCCGGTTGCGAGATCGGCGGCGCTTACAAGAACGTCGTCGGCATCGCCGTCGGCATGGCCGTCGGCCTCGGGTTCGGTGACAACACCACCGCCTCGCTCATCACGCGCGGCCTGGCCGAGACGGCCCGGCTGGCCAAGGCCTTCGACGCCAACCCGATGACATTGATGGGCCTGGCCGGACTGGGCGACCTGGTCGCCACCTGCTCCTCTCCGCTGTCGCGGAACCGGTCGTTCGGAGAGAACCTCGGCAAGGGGATGACCACCGAGGACATCTACGCCTCCACGCGCCAGGTCGCCGAGGGCGCCAAGTCCTGCACGTCGTTGCACGACCTCGCTGTGCGCGAGGGCGTCGACGTCCCGATCGCCGAGGCCGTGGTCGCCGTCGTCGGCGGCAAGATGACCGCCGCTGACACCATGGAGTCCTTCATCGCCCGCGACACCAAGGCAGAAACCGACTGACGTCTTCCGGCGGTCGAGGAGGGCCGAAGGCCCGTCACGAGACCCCCGCAACCTGTGCACTGAGGTCTCACCGGGTTCCGCGACGGTTGCTGCGCAACCTCCTCAACCAGCGGTGAGACTGAGGTCTCACCGGGTTTCGCGACGGTTGCTGCGCAACCTCCTCAACCAGCGGTGAGACTGAGGTCTCACCGGGTTTCGCGACGGTGGCTGCGCAACCTCCTCAACCAGCGGTGACCGTGTCCAGGGCCTGCTCGAGGTCGGCCCAGAGGTCGTCGACGTCCTCGATGCCGACCGACATCCGGACCAGTCCCTCGGGGATGGTCTTGGCCTCGCCCTTCCAGCGGCGCCGCCGCTCGAACGTCGACTCGACGCTGCCCAGCGACGTGGCGTGCACCCACAGGGAGGTGGAGTGGGTCAGGAGGTCGGCCGCCTCGGCGGTCGGCAGCACCGCGGAGATGATCGCGCCGAACCCCGGGTACCGGACCTCGGGGACGGCCGCGTGTGCCTTCAGCCGACGGGCCAGCTCGGCCGCGTTGGCCTGCGAGCGCTCGACGCGCAGGTGCAGGGTCCGCAGCCCACGGAGGGCGAGCCAGGCCTCCAGCGTCCCGGGGATGGCGCCGACGAGGTCGCGGCGGCCCTTCAGCACGTCGTACAGCTGCGGGTCGCGCACGACCAGCGCACCCATCACGACATCGCTGTGGCCGGCCAGGAACTTGGTCACCGAGTGCAGCACGATGTCGGCGCCGAGCTCGAGCGGCTTCTGCAGCAACGGCGTGGCGAAGGTGTTGTCCACGACGACGGAGGCGCCGGCCTCGTGCCCGGCCGCGACGAGGCGCTCGACATCGGCGACCTCGAGGGCTGGGTTCGTGGGGGACTCGATCCAGAGGATGGCCGCGTCCTCGAGCTCGGCGATCACCGCGTCGGTGTCCGCGATGTCGACGAGGGTCGACCGGATGCGGCCGCGGGACTCGAGATCACCGAGCTGGCCGACGCTGCCGAGGTAGGCGTGCCGCGGCGCGACGACGAGGCCGTCCAGGCCGACGAGGTCGAGCACGGTCGAGACCGCCGCGAGCCCGGAGGAGAACGCCAGCGCCCGGCCACCCTCCAGCGCACCGAGCGCCTCCTCGAACGCCGCCCAGGTCGGGTTCGCGTACCTGCCGTACTCGAGGTCGCCACCCCCGACGTACGTCGACGCCATCTGGATCGGCTCGTTCAGCGGCTGGTCCACCTCGTGCGGCGGCCGGCCGGCGTGCACGACGATCGTGGCGGGGGAGAGGGCGGGGGTGTCAGCAGCCATGCGCCCAACGTAGGCCGCTAAGTTGGCTGACGATGAGCCAGCCCAAGAAGCGCGTCGCCGTCGTCTTCGGCGGGCGGTCCAGCGAGCACGCGATCTCCTGCGTGACGGCCGGCAGCGTGCTCCAGGCCATCGACCGGACGAAGTACGACGTCGTGCCGATCGGCATCGCCACCGACGGGCGCTGGGTGCTGGAGTCCGGTGACCCCGAGATGCTGCAGATCACCGGACCGGACAAGCTGCCCTCGGTCGACGGCGAGCGCGCCGGCGTCACCCTCGCCCGCGAGGTCGACAGCACCGACCTCGTCGTGCACGAGCCCTCCCAGCCGCCGACCACCCTCGGCGAGGTCGACGTCGTGTTCCCGGTGCTGCACGGGCCGTGGGGCGAGGACGGCACGATCCAGGGGATGCTCGAGATGGCCGGGGTCAGGTACGTCGGCGCGGGCGTGCTCGCCTCCGCGGTGAGCATGGACAAGGCCTACATGAAGGTCGTGCTGGCCGCGGCCGGGCTGCCCCTGATGAAGTCGATCACCGTCACGGCGCGGGAGTGGTACCGCGACCCGGACGGCATCACCCACCGCATCGGCGAGCTCGGCTACCCGGTCTTCGTGAAGCCGGCCCGCGGCGGCTCGTCGATCGGCATCTCCAAGGCACACCACGCGGGCGAGCTGGCCGACGCGATCGAGGAGGCGCACCGCCACGATCCCAAGGCTCTGGTGGAGGTGGCGGCCGAGGGTGCACGCGAGATCGAGTGCGGCGTGCTGCAGGCGCTGGACGGTACGCCGGAGACCAGCCTGCCCGCGGAGATCCGGATCACCGGCGACCACGAGTTCTACGACTTCGCCGCCAAGTACCTCCCGGAGGAGCACACCGAGCTCGACGTACCCGCCCACCTGCCCGACCGCGTCGCCACCGAGCTCCGTGAGCTCGCGGCCCGGGTGTTCGAGGCCGTCGGATGCGAGGGGCTGGCCAGGGTCGACTTCTTCGTCTTCCCCGACGGGTCGATCGTCGTCAACGAGATCAACACGATGCCCGGGTTCACGCCGCTCTCGATGTTCCCCCGGATGTGGGCCGCGAGCGGGCTCGACTACCCGGCGCTGGTGGACCGGCTCATCCTGCTGGCCCTCACCCGCGACACCGGGCTGCGCTAGACGCAGTCGTCGACCTTCTCCAGGTGGTCCTTGACCGCCTGAGCCAGCTGGGCGATCGCGGCAGCCGGTCCCTCGGGGCGGTACTTCGCGGGCACCGTCACCGAGACCCGGGGCCGGTAGCCCACGGCGGTCAGGACGGCGTCCGCATCCTGGTCGTCGAACTGATCGTCGGGGACGAACCACCCGACCCCGTCGGCCACCTCGCACGCAGCCAGCTGGTCGAACTCGGGAGGTACGCCGACGCCGCAGCGCACGATGATCGCCGGGTCGCCCCATGCGCGGCCCAGCGCGGCGGCCGGGTTCACCTTCCGTCGCTCGTGGCCGGCCAGGGAGCTCGGCAGGTCGTCGAGGAACGCCTCGCACGTCGCGAGGTCCGCGGCCGACACGGCGTCCGGCGAGGTCAGGGTGACCGGCTCGTCGGCACAGCCGGCCAACAGAAGGGGGACCACGAGCAGGGACGCCAGCGTGCCGACGCCCCGGGACCGACCTGGCCCGGGGCGTCGCGAGACCGTCGTTCTCAGATGTGCACCACGGGACAGGTGAGGGTGCGCGTGATGCCGTCGAGGTTCTGCACCTTGGACACCACGAGCTTGCCGAGCTCGTCGACGTTGCGGGCCTCGGCGCGCACGATCACGTCGTACGGGCCGGTCACGTCCTCGGCGAGGGTGACACCCTTCACTTGGGCGATGGCCCGGGCTACGTCGGCGGCCTTGCCCACGTCGGTCTGGATCAGGATGTAGGCCTGGACGACCATCGATGACTCCTCGTGTCCGGGGGGGCCCGCGGACGGGCTTCTTGCCGATGCCCAACCTACAGGCCGCAATCGCCCGCGGTCGATCGGTGGTCGAGCCGGACGAGCGCCAGCGAGTCCGTGTCGAGACCTCGGTACGGTCACGGGGTCTCGACACGCCGCTCGTTCCTCGCGGCGGCTCGACCACCGAAGGGGAATTCATGACGCATCCGGCCCCCATTCCTGCGGACGCGACCCTGGCCGACGTGGGGGAGTTCGCGCTCATCGCCGAGCTCGCGGGCCTGTTCCCCCAGGGGGATCACGTGCTCGTGGGGCCGGGCGACGACGCCGCGGTGCTGCGCGTGCGCACCGGCCACGTGGTCGTCTCCACCGACCTGCTCGTCGAGAGCCGGCACTTCCGGCGCGACTGGGCGAGCGCGGAGGACGTCGGGCACCGCGCGGCTGCGCAGAATCTCTCGGACATCAACGCGATGGGTGGCACCGCGCACTCGCTGACCATCGGGCTCGCCGCACCTCCCGACCTGCCGGCCGCCTGGGCGGTCGACTTCGCGAAGGGCTTCGAGGCGGAGTGCGCCCTGGTCGGCGCCAGCGTGGTCGGCGGCGACCTGAGCCGAGCGTCCGAAATCGTGATCGCGGTGACCGTGATCGGCGCCTGCCTCCAGGCGCCGGTGCTCCGCTCGGGAGCGGTGCCCGGTCAGGTCGTCGCGCTCGTCGGGCGGCAGGGCTGGGCCGCCGGGGGACTGGCGGTGCTCGGCCGCGGGTTCCGCTCGCCGCGCGTGCTGGTGGAGGCCTACCGCCGGCCCGAGCCGCCGTACGACGCCGGGCCGGCCGCCGCGGCCGCCGGGGCGACCGCGATGATCGACGTCTCCGACGGCCTGGTCGCCGACGCCGGTCACCTGGCCGACGACTCCGGTGTGACCCTCGACCTGCACCGGTCGGCGTTCGACGTACCCGAGCCGCTCCAGGCCGTCGCCGCCGCCACCGGCAGCGACCCGATGGCGCTGATCCTGGGCGGCGGCGAGGACCACCCGCTGCTGGCAACGTTCGACGCCGGTTCGGTGCCCGCCGGCTGGACGGTCATCGGTGACGTGGGCGAGGGTGAGGGCGTCACCGTCGACGGGGCGGCGTACGACGGCCCGGCCGGCTGGACCCACTACTGACGCGTCTCGAAATCTCGGGATTTCGGGCGTCGACCCCGTCTCGGATAGTCTTTCCCGGTTGCCCGGGCACGGGTGACCCCTCGTTCATCGATCTTCAGGAGCAAGACCGTGGCTGCCGTCTGCGACATCTGCGCAAAGAAGCCGGGCTTCGGCAACAACCGTCCCTGGTCCAAGAAGGCCACCCGCCGGCGCTTCGACCCCAACATCCAGCGCGTACGCGCCGTCGTGAACGGCACCCCGAAGCGCATGCACGTGTGCACGTCCTGCCTGAAGGCCGGCAAGGTCAGCCGCTGACGAGCAGCACGTGACACGCAAGACCCCGGGCGACACCCGGGGTCTTTCCATGTCCGTGCACGACGACGATGGCTAACGTTCACCAGATGGAGCAGGTGCCCGGCCGATCGACCCGCGGCAGCGGCACGATCGAGCTGGCGGTGGTGCTCCGCTTCGTCGACATCGCGGTCGACGCCCTCGCGGAGGCGCGGGAAGAGATCGACGCCCTCAACGTCTACCCCGTGCCGGACGGCGACACCGGCACCAACATGTACCTGACCGTCGCCGCCGCCCGCGACGCCCTGCGCCAGGCCACGGCCGAGGACCCCGACCTGGACGCCGGGCTCGCCGCCCTCCGCAGGGGCGCGCTCCTCGGCGCTCGCGGCAACAGCGGCGTCATCCTCAGCCAGATGCTCGGCGCGCTCGCGTCGACGATCGTCGCCGCCACCGCCGACGAGCGCAACGCCAGCATCATGGCTCGCGCGCTCCGGGAGGCGACCGAGGGCGCGTACGCCGCCGTCGGGACGCCCGTCGAGGGCACCATCCTCTCCGTCGTCCGGGCCGCCGCGGAGGCCGCCGAGGAGCGCGCGACCCAGGACGGTGCCCGCGCACGCGACGTGTTCACCGCTGCTGCCGCGGCCGCGCGCGAGGCTCTCGCCCGCACCCCGGACCAGCTCCAGGTCCTCCGCGACGCGGGCGTCGTGGACGCCGGCGGCCGCGGGCTCAGCGTCATCCTGGACGCGGCCGAGACCGCACTGACCGGCCGCCGTCCGGTGCCCGTGACGGCGCCGATCGGCGCCCACCGCATCCCCATCCCACTGGAGCAGCAGAGCCACGCCCTGACGGCCGACGGGCCGGCGTACGAGGTGATGTACCTCCTCGACGCCGACGACGCCCAGGTACCCGCGCTCAAGGAGCACCTCGGCCGGCTCGGCGACTCGCTCGTCGTCGTGGGCGGCGACGGGCTGTGGAACGTGCACGTCCACG
Organism: uncultured Actinomycetota bacterium; assembly: GCA_963782155.1. Classification (GTDB taxonomy): domain Bacteria; phylum Actinomycetota; class Actinomycetes; order Propionibacteriales; family Nocardioidaceae; genus Nocardioides. The sequence continues at coordinate 48,865 of CAWAIZ010000020.1, read as the reverse complement.
TGAACGACGTCGGCGCCGCGGTCGAGGCCGGGATCGCCGCCGGGCGTCCGCACCGGGTCCGGGTGACCCACTTCGCCGAGCAGGTGGCCGAGGCCCGGGCGAGGCAGTCGACGCCCAACGGACGCCAGGTCGTCGCCGTGGCCGCGGGGCCCGGACTGGAGAAGCTCTTCGGGGAGGCCGGGGCCACGGTCGTCGTCGGGGGGCCCGGCAACCGCCCGTCGACGGGCATGATCCTCGACGCCATCCACGCCTCCGGCGCGCAGGAGGTGATCGTCCTGCCCAACGACGCGGACTCGGTCCGCGCGGCCCGCGCCGCGGCGCAGACCGCGCAGCGCGACGACGGCATCCGGGTCGCGGTGATCCCGACCGAGGCGCAGGTGCAGGGGCTCGCCGCCCTGGCGGTGCACGAGCCCGGCCGACCCTTCGACCAGGACGTCCTCGAGATGACCGCCACCGCCCGTCACGCTCGGCACGGCGCGGTCACGGTCGCTGTCAAGCAGGCGATGACGATGGCCGGGCCCTGCGAGCCCGGCGACGTCCTCGGCGTGGTGGCCGGCGACTTCGCCGTCGTGGGCGCCGACCTCGAGACCGTGGCGAACGACGTGCTCGAGCGGCTGCTCGCGGGTGGCGGGGAGCTGGTCACGATCGTGGCCGGCGACGGCGGCGGCGAGCTCGCCCGGCGTACGGCCACCCTCGTGGAGGAGCGACACCCGCATGTCGACGTGATGGTGTACGACGGTGGTCAGGAGCGGTACCCGCTCCTGATGTCCGTCGAGTAGGGAAGCCGCTGGTGATCACGCTCGAGACCCCGCTGACCGCCGTGGTCGGCGACAAGGCCACCAAGCGCAAGCGGATGGCCGAAGGCCTCGGCCTGCACACGGTCGGCGACCTGCTGCGTCACTTCCCGCGGCGCTACGTCAAGGCCGGTGAGCTGACCCGCGTCGCGGACCTCCACGAGGGCGAGATGCTCACCCTCGTCGGGGAGATCGTCCGCAGCGACCTCAAGCAGTACCGCGACCGGCGCAGCGGCCGGCAGGCCTACCGGCTCGAGACGGTGCTGCAGACCGACGGCCCGCGACTGAGGATGACGTTCTTCGCCAAGAACCAGCACACCTCGCAGTGGCAGGCCGGGCGCCTCTCGGTCGGGCGGCGCGGCGTCTTCGTGGGGCAGGTCAGCAGCTTCCGCAACGAGTGGCAGCTGACGAACCCGAAGATGGTCCTGTTCGGGGTCGCCAACTCCGAGGAGGGCGACGGGTCCGCCGACGGGTCGGACGGTGTGGTCGACAGCTTCGGTGACCTCTACCCGATCTACCCGCAGACCAAGGGCGTGGAGTCCTGGGACATCCAGCGGGCCGTGAACTTCGCGCGCTCGGTGATCGACGACGTGCCCGAGCTGATCCCCGTCGACATCCGGGACGAGTTCGACCTCGTCGACGCCCGCACGGCCGTGGACCTCGTGCACGCGCCCGACACCTTCGCGCAGGTCGAGGTCGCCAGGCGGAGGTACCGCTTCGAGGAGGCCCTGGTCACCCAGCTCGTCCTGGCCCGCCGCCGGGCCTTCCTGCACACGCTCGGCGCCCAGGCGCGCACGGGTGGCGGCGGCCTGCTCGCGGCGTTCGACGAGCGGCTCCCGTTCGACCTGACCGACGGGCAGCGCGAGCTGGCCGAGGTGATCGAGGCGGACCTCGCCCAGCCGCATCCCATGAACCGGCTGCTCCAGGGCGAGGTCGGCTCCGGCAAGACCGTCGTCGCGCTGCGCGCGATGCTGCGGGTCGTCGACTCCGGCGGGCAGGCTGCCCTGCTCGCGCCGACCGAGGTGCTGGCCCAGCAGCACTACCGCTCGATCACGAGCATGCTCGGCGACCTGGCCGCCGGCGGCATGCTGACCGGACTGCTGGGGGGCGCCGCCGACGGCACCAGCGTCGCTCTGCTGACGGGCTCGATGCCCAAGGCAGCACGCGCGGAGGCGATGTCGCGGATGGCCTCCGGCGAGGCCGGCATCACCATCGGCACCCACGCGCTGCTCGAGGACAAGGTGATGTTCGCCGACCTCGGTCTCGTCGTCGTCGACGAGCAGCACCGGTTCGGCGTCGAGCAGCGCGCGGCGCTCACCGACAAGGCCGGCTGGCCGCCCCACGTGCTGGTCATGACGGCCACGCCGATCCCGCGGACCGTGGCGATGACCGTCTTCGGGGACCTCGAGGTCTCCACGCTCTCGGAGCTGCCCGCGGGACGCGCGCCCATCCAGACCAACCTCGTCCCGCTCGGCGACCACCCCGGCTGGATCGAGCGGGTGTGGACCCGCGTCAAGGAGGAGGTCGACCAGGGCCACCAGGCTTACGTGGTGTGCCCGCGCATCACCGGCGACGAGCAGGAGGAGGGCGGTCGCGACGTCATCGACATGATGGAGGAGGAGTTCCTCGACACCCCGCTCCAGCGTCCCGCCGGCGAGCGGCCGCCGCTGAACTCCGTGACCGAGACGTTGGCCCGCCTCCGGGCCGGGCCGCTGGCCGGCCTGCGGGTGGAGATGCTGCACGGGCAGCTCCCGCCCGACGAGAAGGACCGGGTGATGCGGGCCTTCGCCGCCGGCGAGATCGACGTCCTCGTCTCCACCACCGTCATCGAGGTCGGCGTCGACGTCGCCAACGCGACCACGATGGTGTTGCTCGACGCCGACCGGTTCGGCATCTCCCAGCTGCACCAGATGCGTGGCCGGGTAGGCCGCGGCGGCCTGCCCGGCCTCTGCCTGCTGGTCAGCTACGCCGAGGCGGGCACGCCGGCGCGGGAGCGGCTGGACGCCATCGCCGCCACCACGGACGGGTTCGAGCTGAGCCGGCTCGACCTCGACCAGCGCCGCGAGGGCGACGTGCTCGGCAGCTCGCAGTCCGGGTTCCGCTCGAGCCTGACGATGCTCAGGGTGCTGCGCGACGAGGACACGATCGTGGCCGCCCGCCGGGCTGCCACCGACCTGCTGGAGCGCGATCCCGACCTCGCGTCCGCCCCTGCACTCGCCGACGCGGTGGCGCTGATGGAGCAATCACGGCAGTCTGACTTCATGGAGAAGGCCTGAGTTGCCCGTCACTCCCGCCCCGGGACGTCGGGGTCCCCGCTGAACTCGTGAGCGGAGGAGCGAAGCGGGGGAGCGAGCGATTCAGTGGGGTGACATGACGCGGATCATCGGGGGAACGGCCGGGGGACGACGCATCGACGCGCCCCGGGGCACGAGCACGCGGCCGACCAGCGACCGCGTCCGGGAGGCGCTCTTCTCCGCCGTCGAGTCCTGGTGCGGCTCGCTCCAGGGTCTGCGGTTCCTGGACCTGTACGCCGGGTCGGGGGCCGTCGGCCTGGAGGCCTGGTCGCGCGGGGCCGGCGTGGTCACGCTGGTCGAGCAGAACCGCCGCACCGCCCAGATGATCTCGACGAATGCCAAGACCATCGGCTTCGTCAAGGCGCAGGTGGTCGTCGCCCCGGTGGCCGTGACGCTCGAGCGACCACCCGCCGCGCCGTACGACGTCGCCTTCCTGGACCCGCCGTACCCCACGCCCGACGAGGAGGTCGACACCGACCTGGTCCGGCTCGGGGCCGGGTGGCTGGTGCCAGGCGCGATGGTCGTGGTCGAGCGGTCGTCCCGGAGCCGGCCACCCCAGTGGCCGGCCGGCTTCACCGACCGCCGCGAGCGGAAGTACGGCGAGACGACGCTCTGGTACGGTCACGCCGCCCGACCCTGAACACCTGCGAGGAGTGCCCGTGCGTCGTGCCGTGTGCCCCGGGTCGTTCGACCCGGTCACCCTGGGCCACGTCGACGTGGTCCGCCGCGCCGCGAACCTGTTCGACGAGGTCGTGGTGGCCGTCGGCGTCAACTCGTCCAAGAGCCGGATGTTCTCGGCCGAGGAGCGGCTCTCGATGCTCGAGCGCGCGTGCGCCGGCATCGACCGGGTCCGGGTGGCGTCGTTCTCCGGGCTGCTGACGGACTTCTGCACCTCGAACGACGTGCAGGCGATCGTCAAGGGCCTGCGAGCCGGCACCGACTTCGACTACGAGCTGCCGATGGCGCACATGAACGCCACCCTGGCCCCCGGCGTGGAGACGGTCTACCTGCCGACGAGCGCCGGCTGGTCGTTCGTCTCCTCGAGCCTGGTCAAGGAGGTGGCCGGCTTCGGTGGCGACGTGGCCCGGTTCCTGCCCGACTTCGTGCACGACGCCCTGATGGCCAAGCTGGGATTGTCGACCTGACCAGCGGCGATGCCGCATCCGGAGACTGACTCGGGATCTGGCTGCGGTTTTGCCCGGGCCGGGGAGGGCCGGATACGCTGCAGCCTGATCCGAGAGCTCCGTGACCGGAAGTGATTCCCCTGTTCAAGTTGGACCCGAGAGCGCCGCTCGTGCTCGACACTCGCGAGCTCGGCCGCCGCCCGGGGTCCCAGCAACAGGTGACGCGATCGGCCCCGGCGCCCCCGGATCTGGGCATCGAAGTCCTCCGTGTCCCGGAAGGTTCGCCGGTCGAGCTCGACCTGCGGCTGGAAGCGGTCATGGAGGGGGTCTTGGTCACGGGCACGGCGCAAGCCGCGCTCGAGGGTGAGTGCGCACGGTGCCTGGGGTCGATCGCCGACGCGATCGAGGTCGACCTCCAGGAGCTGTACGTCTACGACGACAAGGAACATGACCCCGACGAGGACGACGAGGTCAGCACGCTCCAGGACGACCTGCTCGACCTGGAGCCGCTGCTGCGGGATGCGGTGGTGCTCGCGCTACCGTTCCGGCCCTTGTGCGCTCCGGACTGCCCCGGACTGTGCCCCGAATGTGGGGCGCGGCTCAGGGACGACCCGGATCACGCGCACGAGGAGCCGGTGGACCCGCGGTGGGCGGCCCTGGCAGAGCTGACCGACCACCAGCAGCATCCCCAGAAGCAGGACCAGAGTCAGGACTAGGTAGGAGATCACAGTGGCTGTCCCGAAGCGGAAGATGTCGCGCAGCAACACGCGCCACCGTCGCTCGCAGTGGAAGGCCGTCGCGCCGACCCTGGTGACGTGTGCCAACCCGGCGTGCGGCGCCAAGCACCTGCCGCACCGTGCGTGCGGTACGTGCGGCCAGTACGGCGCCCGGTCCGACCGTCGTCAGGTCCTCTGACCCGGTCATCGTCCTGACCAACTACAGCGCGCTCCGAGAGGCGCTCGGGGATCCTGTCCTGGAGCCCGGGCTGCTCGAGCGCGCCCTGACCCACCGCTCGTTCGCCTACGAGAACGGCGGCCTGCCCACCAACGAGCGCCTGGAGTTCCTCGGCGACTCGGTCCTCGGTGTGGTGGTGACCGAGACGCTCTACACGATCCATCCAGACCTCTCCGAGGGCCGGCTGGCCAAGCTGCGGGCCGCCGTCGTGAACGCCCGGGCGCTCGCCGACGTGGGCCGGGACATCGGGCTGGGCGACCACATCAAGCTCGGCCGTGGCGAGGAGTCGACGGGGGGCCGGGCGAAGGCCTCGATCCTGTCCGACACCGTCGAGGCGGTGATCGGCGCGGTCCACCTCAGCGGCGGTTTCGACGCCTCCTCCCCGCTGGTGCACCTGCTCTTCGACCCGCTCATCGAGGCGGCCTCCGCGATGGGCGCCGGGCTCGACTGGAAGACGTCGCTCCAGGAGCTGTCCGCGGAGCGCGGCCTCGGCGTGCCCGAGTACGTCATCCAGGACGAGGGCCCCGACCACATGAAGACCTTCACCGCGCAGGTCCGGGTCGGCGCCGACCTCTACGGCAACGGCATCGGTCGCTCCAAGAAGGAAGCCGAGCAGGCCGCGGCCGAGACGGCGTACGGCGAGCTCTCGCAGCTCACGTCCGCCGACGCCGGTCCCACCGACGCCTGACCGGCCCGAGGACCATCCGTGCCCGAGCTGCCGGAGGTCGAGGTCGTCCGCCTCGGCCTCGAGGACCACGTCGTCGGCGCGACTCTCGACGCGGTCGAGGTGCTGCACCCGCGTCCCGTCCGGCGTGACCCGCGCGGCCCGGCCGGGTTCGCCCTCGCGCTGACCGGCCGCACCGTCGTCGCGGCCCGACGCCGCGGCAAGTACTTCTGGCTGGCCCTCGACAACGGCGACGCGCTGCTCGGGCACCTCGGGATGAGCGGCCAGATGCTCGTCCAGCCGGCGGGCGCCGTCGACGACCGTCACCTGCGGGTCCGGTTCCGGCTGTCCGGCCCGGGCTTCGACGGCACCGAGCTGAGGTTCGCCGACCAGCGGATGTTCGGCGGGCTGATGCTGTCCGAAGGCGGCGCCGAGCTGCCCGCGGAGATCGCGCACATCGCCCGCGACCCGCTCGATCCGGAGTTCGACGACGACGCGTTCGTCCACCGGGTCCGCCGCCGCAGGTCCGGCATCAAGCGCCAGCTGCTCGACCAGACGCTCGTCTCGGGCGTGGGCAACATCTACGCCGACGAGGCGCTGTGGCGGGCCATGGTCCACGGCGAACGGCGAGGTGACCGGCTGACGGCGACGCGGGTGCGCGACGTGCTCGGCCACGCGCGCGCCGTGATGACCGCGGCGCTGGGGGAGGGCGGCACGTCCTTCGACGCGCTCTACGTCAACGTCAACGGGCAGTCCGGGTACTTCGACCGGTCGTTGCACGCCTACGGCCGCGAGGACCAGCCGTGCGACCGCTGCGGCACCCCCGTGCGCCGGGTCGCCTTCATGAACCGGTCGTCGTACTTCTGCCCGGTCTGCCAGCCGGTGCCCCGCCTGCGCCGGTCGATGGGCCGATCCATCGGCCGGTCCTGACCTGACCTGACGAGGATCTCCGGCTTCCCGTAATTGACCGGACGGCCATCGAGTGTCACCCTTGAAGACGGCCCCCACATGGGGCTGTCAACCGTATTCCGGAAGGCTTTCACTACATGGCCAAGGCGCTGCTAGGCACCTTCCACAGCGACCAGCGGACCGCCGCTTCGATCATGTCGGAGAACACCCGTCTCCGCGTGCGCGTGCGGGACCTGGAAGAGCTCATCGCCCGACTTCAGGACGAGAACGACCGGCTGGCCCAGGCCGCGGCGGTCGCCATGCTCGACCTCCAGTCGGAGCAGCTCAAGGAGATGCAGCCGGTCTGACCGGCACCCGTTGACGGCGACCTCCACGGGTCGCCGTAGGGATATCGCCGTGCCTGTGGTCACTCCGGGCCAGTAGGTTTCTGCGGCCATGAGGTCACCGGTCGAGGTCGTCGCTCCCGCGCGCTTCGGCGTGCCGTTCCGGTGGCTGCTCGCCTCGTCGTGGGCCAGCAACCTTGGCGACGGTCTGGCCATCGCCGCCGGTCCGCTGCTGGTGGCCTCCCAGACCCACGACCCGTTCCTGGTTGCCCTGGCGGCCCTGGCGCAGTGGCTGCCGCCGTTCCTGTTCGGGCTGTGGGCCGGCGTGCTGGCGGACCGGCTCGACCGGCGCTCGATCATGATCTCGGTCAACCTCGCGCGGATCGTGGTCATCGCCGTCATCGCGGCCACGATCGTCACCGACACCGTCTCGATCGCGGTGGTGCTCGGCTCCCTGTTCCTGCTGGGTACGGCGGAGGTGTTCGCCGACAACACCGCGAGCACGCTGATGCCGATGATCGTGCGCCGCGACGACCTCGCGATCGCCAACTCCCGCCTGACGTTCGGCCTGATCACCGTCAACCAGCTGGCCGGGCCACCGATCGGCGCCGCACTCTTCGCCGTCGGCATGGCCTGGCCGTTCGCGGCGCAGGCCGTCGTCATGGGCCTGAGCGTCGCGCTGGTCAGCCGGGTCGTGCTGCCCGCACACGGCCGCGAGACCGAGGAGCACCCACCGGTCTGGCACGACGTCGTCGAGGGTGTGCGGTGGGTGCTGCACCACGCCGCCGTACGCACCCTGGTGCTGACGATCTTCATCTTCAACATCACCTTCGGCGCGGCCTGGTCGGTGCTCGTGCTCTACGCGCTGCGCCGTCTCGGGCTCGGCGAGGTGGGGTTCGGGCTGCTGACCACGTTCGGGGCGGCCGGCGGACTCGTCGCGACGACGGCGTACGGCTGGATCACCGCCCGCGTGAGCCTCGGCAACCTGATGCGCATCGGCCTGGTCATCGAGACCCTGACCCACCTGGCTCTCGCGCTGACGACCATCCCCTGGGTGGCGATGGCGATCTTCTTCGTCTTCGGCGCGCACGCCTTCGTGTGGGGCACCACCTCGGTCACCGTGCGCCAGCGGGCCGTGCCCACCCACCTCCAGGGCCGGGTCGGCAGCGTGAACCTGATCGGCACCTACGGAGGCCTGGTGCTCGGCTCCGGCGCCGGGGGCCTCCTGGCGCGGCAGTGGGGTGTGACGGCGCCGTTCTGGTTCGCCTTCGCCGGCTCGGCCCTCTTCGTCGTCCTCATCTGGGGCCAGCTCCGCCACGTCGCCCACACCGACGAGGAACCCCTGCTCGAGGAGCCTGTCTCGCCGCCGCCTGCGGGGTAGTCCCGTGCAGTTCCGGGGTAAATCGCTCCGCCAGACCCCGGAACCGCACGGGAGTACCCCGAAGGCGCAGGTCAGAGCTCGACGCAGAATTCGTTGCCGCCGGGGTCGAGCATCACGGTGAGGCCGCCGTGGATGGCCTGGACGGTGGCGCCGAGGGCCTCGAGGCGGGCCACCTCGTCGGCGACGGTGCCGGGGGCACGGAGGTCGAGGCGGAGGCGGTTCTTGGCGGACTTGGGCTCGGTGACCTGCTGGAACCACAGGTTGACGCCACCCCAGCCCGGCGCCTCGACGTACGCCTTCTGTGCTGTCGAGTCCTCGTCGAGCTCGCCGCCGAGGGCCGCGGCCCAGAAGGCCGCGACCGGCAGGGCGTCCTCGCAGTCGACGGTGATGCTCTTGATCCAGCTGGTGACGGGCATGACACGAGCCTAAGGACGGGCGAGGGACGGGGCCGACACACGCGGGCGGGTGCGGGGAGCGGGGCCCCGGGCGATTAGGCTGGGCGGGCTGCTTCCCCGCATCGATCTAGTACGACGTCTGTCCCAAGGCCGGCGTGAGGAGCTCCGTTGTACCTGAAGAGCCTGACCCTGAAGGGGTTCAAGTCCTTCGCGTCCTCGACCACGCTGCAGCTCGAGCCCGGCATCACCTGCATCGTCGGGCCCAACGGTTCGGGCAAGTCGAACGTCGTCGACGCGCTCGCCTGGGTGATGGGCGAGCAGGGCGCCAAGTCGCTGCGCGGCGGCAAGATGGAGGACGTCATCTTCGCCGGTACGTCGGGGCGGCCGCCGCTGGGCCGCGCCGAGGTGCTGCTGACGATCGACAACAGCGACGGCGCGCTGCCGATCGAGTACGCCGAGGTGACGATCAGTCGCACGATGTTCCGGTCCGGCGGGTCCGAGTACGCCATCAACGGCACGTCCTGCCGGCTCCTCGACGTCCAGGAGCTGCTCAGCGACTCCGGCATCGGCCGCGAGATGCACGTCATCGTCGGCCAGGGCCAGCTCGACACGATCCTGCACGCGACCCCCGAGGACCGGCGCGGGTTCATCGAGGAGGCCGCCGGCGTCCTCAAGCACCGCAAGCGCAAAGAGAAGGCCCTCCGCAAGCTGGACGCCACCGACGGCAACCTGACCCGGCTCAACGACCTGCTCACCGAGATCCGCCGCCAGCTCAAGCCGCTCGGCCGGCAGGCCGAGGTGGCCCGCCAGGCCGCCACGGTGCAGGCCGATGTTCGTGATGCCCGGGCGAGGCTGATGGCCGACGACCTGGTCGTGGCGCGGACGGCGCTGGACCAGGAGATGGCCGACGAGACGATCCTCGTGGAGCGCCGCGCTGAGGTGGAGGCCGAGCTCGCGTCCTCACGCGAGCGGGAGACCGCCCTCGAGGGCTCTCTGCGCGAGGACCTGCCGGCGCTGTCGCGGGCCCAGGACACCTGGTTCTCGCTGTCCGGGCTGCGGGAGCGGCTCCGCGGTACCCAGTCACTGGCCGCCGAGCGGCTGCGCAACGCGGCGTCCGTGGAGGCCGAGCCGACCGAGTCCGGGCGTGACCCCGAGCAGCTCGAGGCCGAGGCCGCCCTGGTGCGCGAGCAGGAGCAGGCGATCGGCGCCGAGGTGGAGACCCACCGCACGGCCCTCGAGGAGGCGGTGACCGCCCGGCGTACGGCCGAGGAGGCCGCCGCCGAGGAGGAACGCCGGGTGGCCGGGCTGGTCCGGGCCGCGGCCGACCGCCGCGAGGGCCTGGCCCGGCTGCACGGCCAGGTGAACGCCCTGCGGACGCGGGCCGCCGCCGCCTCCGACGAGATCGGGAGGTTGCGCGACGCCCGTCAGGAGGCGGTGGTGCGCGCCGAGCGCGCCCAGCGTGACTTCACAGCCCTGGAGACCAAGGTCGCCGGCCTGGACTCGGGCGAGGAGGGCCTGGACGCCGAGCACGAGGCCGCCACCGCCCTGCTCGACGACACGAACGCACGCCTGGAGAAGGCCCGCGACGAGGTGCAGCGCGCCGACCGCGAGCGAGGCGCCCTGGCAGCGCGCAAGGAGGCCCTCGAGATGGGGCTCAGCCGCCGCGACGGTGCCGGAGCGCTGCTCGCGGCGACCGAGCAGGTCTCCGGCCTGATGGGGTCCGTGGCGGCCCTGCTGTCCGTGCGCGCGGGGTACGAAGCGGCCGTCGCCGCCGCCCTCGGCTCGGCGGCCGACGCGGTCGCCGTCGCCGACCCGGACGCCGCCATTGCCGCCATCGGCCACCTGAAGACCCACGACCTCGGGCGCGCCGGCCTGGTGCTCGGCGGCTCGACCACCCCCGACGACGAGTGGCCAGGCCTCCCGAGCCACGCGACGTACGCCGTCGACGCGGTCGACTGCCCCGAGGACCTGCGCGGCTCCCTGGTCCGGCTGCTGCACAAGGTGGCGGTGGTCGACGACCTGCCGGCCGCACGTGCCCTCGTCGCCGAGCTGCCCGACGTGACCGCCGTGACCCGCGAGGGCGACGTGCTGAGCGCCTACACCGCGGCCGGCGGCTCGTCCTCGCAGCCCAGCCTGCTGGAGATCCAGGCCGCGGTCGACGACGCCACGACGCAGCTGGCCGAGGCGACTGCGGTGAGCGAGCGGCTGGGCTTCGACATCTCCCGGCTCGAGAGCGAGCGGCTCGACGCACAGCAGCGCGCCGACGTCGCGCTGGCCAAGCTGCACGAGTCCGACGCCACGTTGGCGGCGGTCGCCGAGCAGCTCGGCCATCACGGCTCCCAGGCCCGGGGCGCCCGCGCCGAGGCCGAGCGCCTCGACGTGGCCATCGCGAACGCCGAGGGCGCCCGCGACCAGGACCTCGCCGGCCTGGCCGACCTCGAGCAGCGGCTGACCGCAGCCGAGGCCGCCCCGGACGAGGAGCCCGACACCACCGAGCGAGAGCGGCTCACCGAGGCGGCGCGCGGTGCGCGTGGCCGCGAGATGGAGGCCCGGCTGTCGCTGCGTACCTCCGAGGAGCGGGGCCGCGCGCTGCACGGTCGCGCCGACTCCCTGCTGACTGCGGCGCAGAACGAGCGCGATGCGCGGGCGCGCGCTGCGGAGCGTCGTGAGCGGCTGGTCCGCGAGGGCCGGGCCGCCGAGGCGGTGGCGGCCGCCGTGAGCGTCGTACTGGCCAAGCTGGAGGTGTCGATCCACCGCGCTGCGGAGGAGCGGGCCGCGGTGGAGGCGATGCGGCAGGAGCGCGAGCAGGAGCTGCTCGCCGTACGTTCCCGGCTACGGCAGCTCGCCACCGACCACGACGAGCTGGTCAGCTCGGTGCACCGCGACGAGATGGCCCGCACCCAGCAGAAGATGCGCATCGAGCAGCTCGCGGAGCGGGCGATGGAGGAGCTCGGGCTCGACGTGGACGGCCTGGTCGCCGACTACGGCCCCGAGAACGACGTCCCGGCCACCTCCGCCGACGACGAGGGCAACCTGCCGGACCCGGTGCCGTACGTGCGCGAGGAGCAGCAGAAGCGGCTGCGCTCCGCCGAGCGCTCGCTGGCGATGCTCGGCCGCGTGAACCCCCTCGCGCTGGAGGAGTTCACCGCGATGGAGGAGCGGCACAAGTTCCTGACCGAGCAGCTGGAGGACCTCAAGAAGACCCGCAAGGATCTCCTGGACATCGTCCGGGAGGTCGACGCGCGGGTGATGCAGGTGTTCACCGAGGCGTACGCCGACGTGGCAACCGCCTTCGACTCGACGTTCACGCGGCTGTTCCCCGGCGGCGAGGGCCGGCTGGTGCTCACCGACCCCGACGACATGCTCAACACCGGCATCGAGGTCGAGGCCCGGCCGGCGGGCAAGAAGGTCAAACGGCTCTCGCTGCTCTCCGGTGGCGAGCGGTCGCTGGTCGCGGTTGCCTTCCTGGTGGCGCTGTTCAAGGCCCGGCCGTCGCCGTTCTACATCCTCGACGAGGTGGAGGCCGCCCTCGATGACACCAACCTCGGCCGGCTGCTGGAGATCTACGAGGAGCTCCGCGAGAACTCCCAGCTGCTCGTGATCACCCACCAGAAGCGGACCATGGAGGTCGGCGACGCGCTGTACGGCGTGACCATGCGCGGCGACGGCGTCTCGGCGGTGATCTCCCAGCGGCTGCGGGAGGCGGAGTCCGCGTGACCCGCAGCCCTGTGCCAAGGTGGGCGGCATGACGCAGATCGTGGTGGCGATGGCGGTGATCGTGCTCCTGGCCGGTGTGGTGGTGGTGTACGTCGCCTTCCCGCACCGCGGGGAGGACCTGCCCGGCGTCCCGTGGCTGGGGCGTCTGATGCGGAAGGGCGCGCGGTCGCTGCCGACCGTGGACCCGGAGCCCGGCGACGTGCTGCCGGACGGTGAGACGCCGGAGGAGCAGTCGCCGATCGCGACCCGGTCGGCGCAGCCCGGCGAGCCCGGTCTCGGGCCGGTCCAGGGCGAGCGGGGCGGTTCGCACCGCGCTTGAGGCGCCCGGCGGGCAGGGTGCGGCAGCATGTGCCCATGCCTCTACGGACGCGCACGACCTGGTTCGGGGTCGTCCTCGACGCACCGGACGCTCGCGAGCTCGCGCACTTCTACCAGCGGCTGCTGGGCTGGACGATCTTCAACGAGTCGGACGGATGGGTGGACCTCGCCCCGTCGAAGGACGCGGGCTACAACCTCGCCTTCGCCACCGAGGAGCACTACGCCCGCCCGGTGTGGCCGACCGTGGACGGCGAGCCCCAGATGTCGCTGCACCTCGACATCGAGGTCGACGACCTCGAGGAGGCGGTGGCGTACGCCGTGGAGGTGGGCGCCGAGCAGGCGGCGTACCAGCCCCAGGAGAGGGTCCGGGTGATGCTCGATCCTGCGGGGCACCCGTTCTGCCTCTACACCGACTGACGCGTGCTGCCCGGCCAATGCTTCGGCTCGCCGGACGGCTGGTTGGATAGCGGGCATGGGTGACTGGCTGTACCTGATCATCGGCATCGCGGTCGTCGCGATCGGCCTGTTCGCCGGACTGCTGACGAGCGGCCGCCGGCGGCGGCCGCTCGAGCCGCCGACGCCGACGCGGGGTACGGACGTCATCGCGCCGCCCACCGACGTACCCGTCGCCGACGATCTCCTGGTCGAGGAGCCGCCGCGCCCGACCGTCGAGAGGCCCGAGTCGACGGCGTCCCGGCTGGTCCGGCTGCGCCAGCGGCTGGCGGGGTCCCAGGGTGGGTTCGGCCGCGGGCTGCTGAGCCTGCTGTCCCGCGACCGGCTCGACGAGGACACGTGGGAGGCCATCGAGGACACCCTGCTGACCGCCGACGTCGGCGTCGCGCCGACCCAGCAGCTCGTCGAGGGGCTGCGTACCCGGCTGCGCGTCGACGGCAAGGACGCCGGCGACCCGAGGACCGCGTTGCGCGAGGAGCTGGTCAAGCTCGTCGACCCGACGATGGACCGGCGGCTGCAGATCTCCGGGGCGGACGGACACCCGGGCGTCGTGCTCGTCGTGGGCGTCAACGGCACCGGCAAGACGACCACCGTCGGCAAGCTGGCCCGGATCCTGGTGGCCGAGGACAAGACCGTGGTGCTCGGTGCAGCGGACACGTTCCGCGCAGCCGCGGTCGAGCAGCTCGCCACGTGGGGAGAACGGGTCGGCGTCGAGGTCATTCGTGGAGCCGAGGGCGGCGACCCCGCGAGCGTGGCGTACGACGCGGTGAAGGAGGGCGACGACCGCGGCGTCGACACGGTGATCGTGGACACCGCCGGCCGCCTGCAGAACAAGGCCGGGCTGATGGACGAGCTCGGCAAGGTCAAGCGGGTCATCGAGAAGGTCGCCCCGGTCACCGAGGTGCTGCTCGTCCTCGACGCCTCCACCGGTCAGAACGGGATGAGCCAGGCACGCGTCTTCGCCGAGGTCGTCGACGTCACCGGCATCGTGCTCACCAAGCTCGACGGCTCCGCCAAGGGCGGCATCGTGATCGCGGTCCAGCGCGAGCTCGGCGTCCCCGTCAAGCTCGTCGGCCTCGGTGAGGGCGCCGACGACATGGCGCCGTTCGACCCGGGCGCCTTCGTGGACGCGCTGCTCGGCTGAAGGGATCCCCGGTCGGCCGGGGAAACCTGAACATGTCAGGGCGAGGAGTGCCCGTCATGTTCAGGGAAAGGCCGTCCGGTGGCCGAGGTTCAACGGGCGCGTAGGCGGGCCGCGTCGTCGAGCAGCACCTCCGCGCGGTGGTCGAAGGAATGCTCGCGCATCACGGTGTCGGCAAGTGCGCGACGTACGTCGTAGGACGGGAAGGCGGACGCCGGGTCAGCCAACAGCGGCCCCATCTCCTGCTCGTCGTGGAACGTCCGGACCACGTCGCCGAACACCTCGGCCAGTCCGTCGATCTCGTCGGTGACCAGACGGGCGGCGCACGCGACCACGTCGAACAGGCGGTTCGCCAGGAACCCGTCGCGGCGCATGTCGTCCCAGTGGTCGTTGAGGACCACGCCGGCCGACGCGTACAGCGCGCCCAGGTCCTCGTTGGCGACGAGCTTCGAGGCGATCAGGTTCGGCGCGAGGAACCGCTCCCAGTCCGTTCCGTGCACCTCGATGTCCGCGCCGACGGCCAGCGCCGAGCGCACCGACTTGCGGTAGACGTCGCGCGAGTTCCCCACGAACAGCACGGCGGGCCCGCTGTCCGGCTCGGCCCGGTCGGGGTTGAACAGGCGCGGGTCGGTGCACTGCAGCAGGGGTACGACGTCCACGCCGGTGGCCGCCGACGTCGCCGCCGCCCAGGTCGAGCTGGCGGCGTACACCCGGTCGTACGACGCGAGCTCGGCGCGACGGACCAGGTCCGGGTGGCTGATAACCCAGGCGAGGTTGACCCGGCCGGGCCGGGGGACGACCAGGTCGAGGCCGCGCAGCACGAGCACGACATCCTCGAGATCACGGGTGTCCCGGTGTCGCAGGTCGCGGGTGTCGATGGTGACCCGCTGGCCCAGCCGCTCCAGAGCCTCGGCCATCGAGCGCGCGAAGTGCATGTCGCCCCAGCGCTGGCCACGACGCCCGGACGGCGCAGCGATGTCGAGCGCCCAGCGCAGGCGGGGCGGTCCCTCGGTGACGACCGGACGCACCGGACGGACCAGCGTGCGCGGCGTGAGCGCCGGGAACGCGAGCGGGTCCCGCTCGTCGTCTGGGCTCGCGGACCGTCCTTCCCACCGGCGGCCGACCACCTCGAGGCCGGCGCGGGCCCAGGCCTCCTCCGAGCCGGCCGGCGACGACGTACGCAGAGCCTGCAGCGCGAGCACCCCGTCCGCCCCGCTGTCGAGCCGCGGCAGCTGACCGGCCTTCAGCACGAGGGGCGACTCGGTGACCACCACGGTGTGGCCCAGGCCCTGCTCGGCGGCGCGCAGGCCCAGCTCGACCTCGGGCATCGCGTCGCCGGCCCGGACGTCGTACCCGCCCAGCCGCACCAGCGCGGACGCCCGCACCGCGATGACGGGGGACAGCGGCGCCGGCACCACGGGATAGCTCAGCGCGTGCGCGTCGCGCACCGGGTGCCCGGCCAGGAACGCCTCGGGGTGCGGGCGGCCGTGGCCGAACACCGCGCCGGCGCTGACCACCAGGCCCGGCCGGTCGACGACCAGCGGCTGAGCGATGGCCACGTCCTCGTCGACGAGCACGTGCGTCAGTGCGTGGAACCCGTCGCGCGGCGGGTTCGCGTTCGTGCGCGCCAGCACGACGGTGTCGCCGGTCGTCGCCGCGATGCCGAGGTTCGCGGCCACGGCCGGCCCGATGCGAGCGAGGGGGGACAGCAGGGTCGCGTTCCGGTACGTCGACAGCAGCATCGCCAGAGGCAGCTCCACGCCCCGGGGGAGCCGGGCACCGACCACCACGAGCTCGATGTCCGCGCTCTCGCGCGCCCGTGCCATGGTGCGCGTCACCCAGCGAACCGTGCGGTCGAGGTCGGCGCCGACGAGCAGCACGATGCTGGTCCGGCGGGCTTCCCGGGGCTGGTGCTGGGCGGCCTCCCAGTCGACGAGGTGCCGCTCGAGCACCTTCGCGGTCCACCGGCTCGCTTCGGACTCGGTGTCGTCGTCGCGGTCGAGCAGCACGTGCGGCACGAGGGTGAGCGCCGTGTCCGCGGAGAGCTTGAGCAGCAGGTCGAGAGTCTCGGCCCCACCCAGGGACTCGTCGAAGCCACCCACCTGGGCGATCAGCTCGCGCCGGGCGACCAGCGCGGCGAGGTCGATGTGGTCGAGGGCCAGCAGGTGGTCCCGTCCGCCGTCGACGGCGCGGTACCACTCGCCGTCCGACGCCCGGATGCGCATGGCGGCGTGCGCGAGCGTCCCGCCCTCGGCCTCCAGGTGGCCGAGCATCACCTGGAGGAAGTCGGGTCCCCACGTGTGCTGGGTGTCGGCGAACGCGACGTACCGGCCGCGGGCCTTGTCCACACCCGCGTTGCGGGCCCGCGCCAGGCTGCCCTCTGCGCCCCGCGGCACCGTGACCGGCACGACCCGGGGCTCGAAGGCCGCGACACCGGCCAGCACCGCGGCGGTGTCGTCGGCCGAGCCGTCGTCGACGACCACGAGCTCCCACCCGCCGAACGTCTGCGCCTGGACGGCGTCGACAGCGCTGCGCAGCCTCGGCCCGTCGTCGCGGACGGCCAGGACCACGGTGACCAGCGGCTCGTCGCCTCCTGTCGGGGGTGCGGGCGGCAACGGGCTCGCTTCCGGTCGTGCACGGGTACGCCGCGGCACCAGCCGGACGTCAGCGGTCTCCGCCCGGTGCGCGGCCGCGTCGAGGGCATCGGCGCGCAACCGACCCCAGGTCACCGCCGGGACGCCGTCCGGGGTCGGCACCTGTGAGGACTCCTCGGCCTGCCGGACCCACCAGGCCAGCGGCCCGTGGGGGTCGTCGGCCGCCTTGCGGTGCTCGGCCACGATGCGGTCGACGTCGACCAGCGGGTGCGGGGAGACCCGGCCACCGACGCGGGCGTCCTCGAGGTAGTCGAGCAGGAGGTCGCCGCCGGGTTCGGCGCGCGCCCGGGACGCGGCGTACCAGCCGCCCTCGAAGAGAGGGTGCGGCGAGCAGTCGCCCTCACCGTCGAGGTAGCGGTCGGCGGCATCCTCGTCGGAGGCGAAGACGACACCGAGCTGGGCGCCCACCCAGTCGCGGTCGAGGAGCCCGGAGGCCAGTAAGGCGGCGCGTCGGGCGGCCCTGCTCGTCGGCCGGCTGCGCTCAGGAGCCACGGCGGTACTCCACCTGGCGGCGCAGCGGCATCAGCCTCGGCGGCGTCGGCCGCAGCTTCTCGGTCGGTCGCGGCGGGTAGAAGACCGCGGTGTCGGCCAGGAACTCGCGCACGCCGGCGAAGGCCTCGGGGAGCTGCTGCTCGCAGTACGTAAGCAGCTTGTCCGCGCCGAGGCCGTAGGGGTCGAAGCGGAGGGTGTCGAGCTTGACGTACGGCAGCCGGCCGGCGTCCAGGGCGCGGTCGGCGAGCGCGGCCGAGGGGTTCCAGGGCTCGCGCGCCCACGTGCGGCGCTTCTCCACCCCGGACCGGCTGCGGTCGGCGCCCTGGCGGTGCATGGCCCACCACCGCACGCGTCGACGGGCCAGTCGCTGGTCGCCCTCGGTCTCCTGGAAGTAGGCCCCGGAACGGAAGCCTGCGCAGTGCAGCCCGCCGCTGAGGCCGACCTCGTGCTGCATGATGACCTGGCGCCGGGTCGACAGCGGCTCCAGGCCGGTCCAGAACCGGCGGAACGTCGCCGACGCGACGACCCACGGCCGGAACGCCACGAAGAAGCTCTGCACGTGCGGGGCGACGCGCTCGGTCCGGGTCAGCCCCCAGAAGTCCACGGCCTCGCCGGCCATGGCGGCGAAGATGTCGGCGTACGGCTTCACGGGCACGTAGGTGTCGTTGCAGATCACGACCTCGTCGTACGCCGACAGGTCGCCTGCCCGGTGCAGCCCGACCTGGTAGCTGGAGAAGTCGTAGCCGTAGTTGGGCCGCTCGGTGAGCTCGGCGTACTCGCTCAGCCAGGCACGCGACTCGTCGGTCAGGTCGGCGGCCGACACCACGAGCAGCCGGTCGACCGCCGCGGCCACGGACTCGACCTGGCGGCGGACGTGGGGTCCGATCCCACCTCGGTGGTCGTAGTGGGCCATCACGGCCAAGCGTCGGCTCACCCGCGCACGGTACCGAACCGACGTCTCGTGACGGGCCTGGCGGCCCTCCTCGACCAACCGTGCGCCGTTCACACGGATGTAACAGCAGCGGGGCGTTTCTTTTCCTCGCCGAAACGCGCCGCGGCGCACCGCGAAACGTCCCCTCGTGAGGCTTCGGGGCAATCGGGGAGTCCGGTGCGACAAGGGTGTGGCGCCGGCCTCGCTCGATACCACTGTTCGGCTACCTGGAGGTTCCATGGACGGCTACTACGCCTTCATGCTGGTGGCAGCATCGCTCGTCCTGATGATGACGACTCCGGCGCTTGCCCTGTTCTACGGCGGCATGAGCCGTTCGAAGTCCGTGCTCAACATGATGATGATGTCGTACGGCGCGATGGCCGTCATCGGCATCGTCTACGTGCTGTGGGGCTGGTCGATGTCCTTCGCCGGGGACGATGTCGCCACCCTGTTCGCCAACCCGTTCGACGCCTTCGGTCTCGAGGGCGTCGGCTTCGACAGCTACGTGTACGTCGCGTTCCAGATGACGTTCGCCGTCATCACGGCTGCGCTGATCAGCGGCGCGATCGCCGACCGGGTGAAGTTCTCCGCCTGGATGATCTTCGTCCCGATCTGGATCACGCTGTCCTACTTCCCGCTGGCCCACATGGTGTGGGGCGGCGGCTTCCTCTCGGGCCTGAACCCGGACGGCCTGTCCGCCAGGCTCTTCGGCACCGTCGACGGCCTGGCCAAGGTCTTCCCGCAGGACTACGCAGGCGGCACGGTCGTGCACATCAACGCCGGCATGGCGGGCCTGGTGCTCGTCCTGGTGATCGGCAAGCGCCTGGGCTTCGGCAAGGAGGCCATCCGGCCGCACAACCTGCCGCTCACCATGATCGGCGCGGGCCTGCTCTGGTTCGGCTGGTTCGGCTTCAACGTCGGGTCGATCGTGTTCGTCGCCGGCGACGGCGGCCCGAAGGACATCGCCCAGTTCATGTCCGAGACCGGCGTCACCTGGATCAACACCACCCTCGCCACCTGTGCTGCCATGCTCGCGTGGCTCGCGGTCGAGCGCATCCGTGACGGGCACGCGACGTCGCTCGGCGCGGCGTCCGGCGTGGTTGCCGGTCTGGTCGCCATCACCCCGTCGTGCGGGGCGGTCGACGTGTACGGCGCGCTCCTCATCGGCGTCGCGGCGGGCGCGCTCTGTGCCTACGCGGTCGGCCTGAAGTACAAGTTCGGGTACGACGACTCGCTCGACGTCGTCGGCGTACACCTCGTCGGCGGCATCGTCGGCACCGTGCTCATCGGGTTGTTCTCGACGGCCTCCGCGCCGGGCGCGATCGACGGACTGTTCTACGGTGGCGGCATCAAGCCGCTCGTCATCCAGATCCTCACCGCTCTCGCGGCGATCATCTGGTCCGGCCTCGCCACGCTGGTCATCGCCCTGGGCATCAAGCACACGATCGGCTGGCGTCTCGAGGACGACCACGAGGCCGAGGGCATCGACTACACCCAGCACGGCGAGACGGGATACGACCTGGTCGGCCAGTCGGGTGCCCGCCTCATGGGCTCCGGCGGCGGCCTCGCCACCGCCAAGTCCCCCGTGCACGAAGGAGCCAACGCATGAAGCTCATCACCGCGGTGATCAAGCCGCACAAGTGGGACGACGTCCGCGAGGCGCTCGAGACCTTCGGCGTGACCGGCATGACGGTCAGCGAGGTCAGCGGCTACGGCCGGCAGAAGGGCCACACCGAGGTCTACCGGGGCGCGGAGTACGACATCGCCCTGGTGCCCAAGATCCGCATCGAGATCGTGGTCGACGACGGCGACTCGGACGACGTGCTCGGCATCATCGTCAAGACCGCGCAGACCGGCCGGATCGGTGACGGGAAGGTGTGGGTGAGCCCGGTCGACACGGTCGTCCGGGTGCGCACCGGCGACCGTGACGGGGCGGCGCTCTAGGCCTCGCCCGGTCATCGGCCCGTGACTGCTCGGGAACGCCAGGCCAGGACGGAGGCCGCCGACGCCACGTGCGCGGCGGCCTTCGTCGCGGCCGGGCTGCCTTCCACCGGCGCCGCCCTGGTCGCGGTGGGTGGGTACGGGCGGTCCGAGCTGGCACCGTACTCGGACCTCGACGTCGTCCTGGTGGGGGAGGACGAGGTCGACCTGGGGGAGGGCGCCGAGCGGATCTGGTATCCCCTCTGGGACTCGGGCACCCCGCTCGACCACTCGGTCCGGACGTTCACGGGGACGCTCCAGGTGGCCGACGAGGACCTGAGGGTCGCCCTCGGCCTGCTCGACGTCAGGCACCTGGCGGGCGACTCCGGGCTGACCCTGCGGCTGCGCAGCCAGGTGCTGGCGCGGTGGCGGCGTACCGCCCGGGCGCGGCTGCCCGAGCTGCGCCGGATGGTGGACGCGCGGCACGCCCTGATGGGCGAGCTGGCACACGTCTCGGTGCCGGACGTGAAGGAGGCCGAGGGCGGGCTCCGGGACGCCACCGTGCTCAAGGCGCTGGTGGCGACATGGCTGGTGGACGTGCCGCACGTCGACCTCGAGCGGAGCCGGCTCGCCCTGCTCGACGCGCGCGACGTGCTGCACGAGGTGGCGGGCCGCGGGACTGACCGGGTCGGCCCGGAGATGTGGGCTGAGATGGCGACGGGGCTCGCCCTCGCCGACGCCACCGCGGTCCAGCGGCACCTGCGCGAGCTGGGACGCCGGATCGGTCACCTGTCGCGGCTGACGTGGCGGCGTACGGACGCGGTGCTGGCCCGGCCCGCGTCGACCACCGGGCCTCGTCGTCCGTTGCTCGAACCGCTGGCGCCCGGGGTGGCGCTCGCCGCCGGTGAGGTGGTGCTGTCGGCGGACGCATCGCCGGCGGGCGACCCGCTCCTCCTGCTGCGGGCCGCGGCGCTTGCGGCCGAACGCGACGTCGAGCTGTCCCCGGCGACCGCGGCCCGGCTGGTACGTGAGTGCGCGGAGCTACCCGTGCCGTGGCCGGACGCCGCACGCCAGCTGCTCGTGCGGCTGCTGGCGTCCGGACGCGGGCTGCGGGCGGTCTGGGAGACGCTGGAGGAGACCGGTGCGCTGGATCGGCTGCTCCCCGAGTGGGAGCGGATCCGGTTGCTGCCGCACGCGTCGGTGATCCATCGGTTCACCGTCGACCGGCACTGCGTCGAGACCTGCATCGAGGCCGCCGCGCTGATCCGCCACGTCGCGCGACCCGACGTGCTGATGGTGGCGGCGCTGTTGCACGACATCGGCAAGGGCGAGCTGACCGAGCACAGCGTGGCGGGGGAGCCGCTGGCGCGCGGGATCGCGGCGCGGGTCGGGTTCGACGCCGACGGGGTCGACCTGGTCGGCCGCCTGGTTCGGTGGCACCTGCTGCTCGCCGAGACCGCGACGACCCGCGACCCGGACGACCCGGCGACTGCGGCATGGGTGGCCCAGCGGGTGGGCAGCGCGGAGGCGCTCTCGCTGCTCCGGGCCCTGACCGAGGCCGACGCCCGGGCCACCGCGCCGAAGGCATGGTCGAGCTGGCGGGCGAGCCTGGTCGACGCCCTGGCGACGCGGGCCGCCGCGGCGTTCGCCGGCGCCGGGCTCGCGGTACCGCTGGGGGTGACGGCGACCGAGGTCGCGGTACCTCGGGCCGTCCGCAAGGGCGGTACGTGCATCGAGGTGGCGCCAGGTGGCGAGGGTTCGCGTGTCACCGTCCTGGCCCCCGACCGGGTCGGCCTGCTGGCCGACGTCGCCGCGCTGTTCGCGCTGCAGCGCGCGCCGGTACGTGCGGCGCGCGCCTGGAACCAGGGCGACGTCGGCGTCTCGGTGTGGGACGTCGCCGAGGAGCACCTCGACCCCGCCGTGCTGCGGCAGCGGTTCGACGCGATCGTCTCCGGCCGCGTCGACCCGGCGGAGCGGCTCCGGCGGGGGATCGGCCAGGGACTGGCCCCGACCGTCGCCGTACGACCCGAGGCGTCCGCGCACGCGACGGTGATCGAGGTACGTGCGGCGGACCGCGTCGGCGTCCTGTACGTCGCCTGCGCCGCGCTGGCCGCCCAGGACGTCTCGGTACGGTCTGCACACGTCGACACCCTCGGCCCCCAGGCCGTCGACGTCTTCTACGTCCAGGAGTCCGGCGCCGGCCCCCTCTCCGACCTCCGCGCCTCCGAAGCCGCCCACGCTCTCCGCGACGCCCTGACCAGTTGATTCGTCGCTCCCGCCCGGTTGATTCGTCGCTCGTGCACGCTTGAATGGGCGCTCGTGTCCGGTTGGTTGGGCGCTCGTGTCCGGTTGAGTGGGCGCTCGCGCGCAAGGCGTCCGATCACGAGCGACGACTCAACGGTGCACGAGCGACGAATCAACGGGCGGCCGGCGGGAAGGACGCGACTCGAGGACTCATGACATAGCCTTGGGAGGCTGCTGCCTGACGCCCGATCCCATGCAGAGACCCAGAGGACCCCTTTTTGTTCGCCACGCTCTCCGACCGCCTCGCCGACACCTTCAAGAACCTGCGCGGCAAGGGCCGGCTCTCCGAGGCCGACATCGACGCGACCGCTCGCGAGATCCGGATCGCGCTGCTGGAGGCCGACGTCGCGCTGCCCGTCGTCAAGGACTTCGTGGCGGCCGTCAAGGAGCGCGCCCGCGGCGAGGAGGTCAGCCAGGCGCTGAACCCCGCCCAGCAGATCGTCAAGATCGTCAACGAGGAGCTCGTCACCATCCTGGGCGGCGAGACGCGGCGGCTGCGCTACGCCAAGTCCGGCCCGACCGTCATCATGCTGGCCGGGCTCCAGGGTGCGGGCAAGACGACGCTGGCCGCCAAGCTCGCCCACTGGCTCAAGGAACAGGGCAAGACGCCGCTGCTGGTGGCCGCCGACCTCCAGCGCCCCAACGCCGTCACCCAGCTGCAGGTGAACGGCGAGCGCGCCGGCGTACCCGTCTTCGCACCCGAGCCCGGCAACGGCGTCGGCGACCCGGTCCAGGTTGCCCGTACCTCCCTCGACGAGGCCAAGCGCAAGCTCCACGACGTCGTCATCGTCGACACGGCCGGCCGCCTCGGCGTGGACGCCGAGATGATGGCCCAGGCCGTGGCCATCCGCGACGCGGTCCGCCCCGACGAGATCCTCTTCGTGGTCGACGCGATGATCGGCCAGGACGCCGTCACGACCGCGCAGGCGTTCCTCGACGGGGTGGGGTACGACGGCGTCGTGCTCACCAAGCTCGACGGCGACGCCCGCGGTGGCGCGGCTCTCTCGATCGCCTCGATCACCGGCAAGCCGGTGATGTTCGCCTCGGCCGGCGAGAAGGTCACCGACTTCGACGTCTTCCACCCCGACCGGATGGCCTCGCGGATCCTCGACATGGGTGACGTGATGACCCTGATCGAGCAGGCCGAGAAGACCTTCGACCAGGAGCAGGCGCTCAAGGCGGCCCAGAAGCTCACGGGCAAGGGCGGCGACTTCACCCTCGACGACTTCCTCGAGCAGATGCAGCAGGTGCGCAAGCTCGGCTCGATGCAGAAGATCATGGGGATGCTGCCCGGGATGGGCCAGTTCCGCGACCAGCTCGAGAACTTCGACGAGCGGGAGATCGACCGCATCCAGGCGGTCATCCGGTCGATGACCCCGGAGGAGCGCGCCAATCCCAAGATGATCGACGGCTCGCGCCGGGCCCGGATCGCCCGTGGCTCGGGCCGTCAGGTCTCCGACGTCAACAGCCTGGTCGACCGGTTCTTCGAGGCCCGCAAGATGATGCTGTCGATGATGAAGACCGGAGTCCCCGGCATGCCGGGCATGCCCGGCATGGCGGCCAAGAAGCCCAAGGCCAAGGCCAAGCCCGGCAAGGGCCGCCGCGTCTCCGGCAACCCGGCCAAGGCCGCCGCGCAGGAGAAGGCCAAGCAGGAGAGGGCCGCGGCCGGCAACGGCAACCCCTTCGGCAGCCCCCATGATCGTCCGGACGGCGACGAGATCGACTACGAGAAGGCCGCGGCAGCTCTCGAGCTGCCCCAGGACTTCAGCAAGTACCTCAAGTGAAGGTCCTTGTCGTCGACTCCGCCAACGTGGTCGGCTCGCGCCCCGACGGCTGGTGGAAGGACCGCGGTGCCGCTACCCGCCGCCTCCACGAGGCGCTGATGGTCGCCGACCTCTCCCACGACGAGATCCTGCTGGTCCTCGAGGGCGGAGCTCGAGGCGGCGTACGTCGCGGGCGCGACGCCCACGTGCGCGTCACCCATGCCGCCGGGCAGGGCGACGACGCGATCGTCACCGAGGTCGTCCTGCTCCGCAAGGCCGGTCACGACGTCACCGCCGTCACCGCCGACCGGATGCTCCAAGCCCGGCTCGAGAGCCTCGGCGCCCAGGTCGTCGGGCCCTCCTGGCTGCTCGACCAGCTCGACGAGCCGACTACCGGCCGATGAGATCGCGGGCGCGCTCCGCGCCCTCCTGACGGTGCAGGTCGCGCACGGCGTTGAACGTCCAGACCTTGTTGAGCACGAACGACAGGGGCGTGATCAGCCCGATCACGATCAGCTGCGCCCAGTAGAGGCGGGTGCGGAACCCGGACGAGTCGTCGAGGACCGAGGTCGACAGTGCGAACGGCGAGCCCTGGTGCATGAGCAGCGTCAGGAGCAGCAGGCCTACGGCCTGGCCGAGTGCACCCACCGCGAGGAAGGGCCAGTACTCCTTCCACCACGCCGCGTGACGGGTGGTCTGAAAGGCCCAGGAGCGGTTGAGCTGGAAGTTCCAGACGTTGGCCACCACGAAGGCGATCGTCGAGTACACGTGGTACCAGCGGACGTTGAACTCACCGAACGGCAGCCCGAACAGCGCCTCGTCGTGGCCCGGCCCCAGCTTGTTGGCCGCGATCAGCGCGACCATGTTGACGAGCACCCCGGAGAGACCCACAGCTCCGAAGCGCGCGAGCAGGATCCAGTTGTGCCGGTGGCGGACCCACACGGCCTCGCGGAGGCTGTTCACCTGACGAGGCTATCCGGGCGTACCCACGAGCGGAGGGGATACGTTCAGGAACATGCCGATCGCCCAGCGGTTCCGCGGCCCGGTGCTCCCCGAGGGCGAGCCGCGCGACCTGTACGTCGTCGATGGCAAGGTCACTCTCGAGCCGCAGCCCGGCGCCGAGACGGCCGCCGAGGGCTGGATCGTGCCGGGCCTCGTCGACGCGCACTGTCACATCGGGCTCGACGACCACGGACCGGTGCCTGCCGACGAGGCCGAGGCCCAGGCCGTGGAGGACCGCGACGGCGGCGCGCTGCTCATCCGGGACGCCGGGTCGGCGGCGGACACCCGCTGGATGCACGACCGCGAGGACCTGCCGCGGCTGATCCGGTGCGGTCGCCACCTCGCACGCACCAAGCGCTACATCCGCAACTACGCCGACGAGATCGAGCCCGGTGAGCTCGCCGCGGCGGCCGCTCACCAGGCCCGCGAGGGTGACGGCTGGATCAAGCTGGTGGGGGACTGGATCTCACGCGACGACGGCGACCTCGCGCCGTCGTTCCCGGCCGACGCGTTCGCGGCCGCCATCGAGGCGGCGCACGCCGAGGGTGCCCGTGTGACGGCTCACTGCTTCGGCTCGGCCGTGCTCCCCGGACTGATCGAGGCCGGCATCGACTGCATCGAGCACGGCACCGGACTCGACGAGACGCTGATCGACGCGATGGTGGCCCGCGGCACGGCCCTGGTGCCGACGGTGATGCAGCTGGACAAGTTCCCTGAGTACGCCGAGGCGGGAGCCGCCCGCTTCCCGGCGTACTCGGCCACGATCAGCGACCTCCACGCCCGTCGGCGCGCGACGATCATGGCGGCCTACGACGCGGGCGTGCCCCTCTACGCCGGCTCGGACGGCGGTGGGGTCAGCCGTCACGGCAACCTCGCGGGCGAGGTGGTGGCGATGGCCGAGCTCGGCATGCCGGCCGAGTACGCCCTCGGCGCCGGGTCCTGGCGCGCCCGGGAGTGGCTGGGCTGGAACCCGTCCCTCGACGAGGGTGCCCCGGCCGACTTCGTCGTCTACGAGAGCGACCCGCGCGTGGACCTCGCCGCCCTGTACTCGCCCCTGCGTGTGGTGCTGCGAGGCGTCGTCGTCGCCTAACGGCCCAGACGGTGCCGCGCACCGGTGAACGTCAGCACCCCGGCGCCGGCGAAGCCGAGCACCAGAGGCGCGAACACGGCCCCGAGGATCGAGCCGATGAAGCCCCACCCGCCGAAGACGTGCGCGATGCGCAGCACGCCGTCGGCGCCGTCGCACTCGATCACCACGTGCCCGTTGCCCGTGCGGAACGTCCCGACGCCCACCCAGTCGTCTCCGTTGATGCTGACGCTCACGCTGACGTCGGTGTCGACCGGCAGGTCGGCGCCGGTGGTGTCGGTCGCGGTGCAGCCGCGGCCGTCGCCCGGTCGCGCCCACAGCATCCGCTCGTCGCCGGGCGGCAGGTCGACCTGGCTCTGCCCGGGGACCCGGATGTCGACGGCGTCGGAGAAGACCCGGAGGCCCTGGGTCACCGCCACCCCGATGAACACCAGCATGAGCACGAAGCCGAGCACGATCAGCCCCGCCCCGAACAGGTACCACGCCTTGCGAGAGAATCGACGCGGCTTCTCCTCGGCCGGCCGCCGGACGGTGGGCGGGTCGCCGTACGGCCAGCCCGGCGGGGGCTGGGCGTACGGCTGGCCCGCGGGGACCTCGGGCTCGTCCTGTGCCATGGCGGGAAGTTAGCGCGTGGCCGCGCCACGAGCCGCGATTTAGCCCCGTCCCGGGCCTCTGGCAGAATGACGCGCTGAGTTCCGTGGCGGTCTGGACCCTCTATCCCACCCGCGTACGGCGCCCCGAGGCCGCTCCGACCTGGTCCCCACCTGGTCCCGGAGTCCTCACCACCACCACTTTCGAGGAGACACCACAGACGTGGCCGTCAAGATCCGTTTGAAGCGCCTGGGCAAGATCCGGGTGCCGCAGTACCGCATCGTCGTCGTCGACTCGCGCAAGAAGCGCGACGGCAGGGTGATCGAGGAGATCGGCAAGTACCACCCGAAGGAGGACCCGTCGTACATCGCCGTCGTGTCCGACCGGGCGGAGTACTGGCTGGGTGTCGGCGCGCAGCCGACCGAGGCCGTCGAGCAGATCCTCAAGATCACCGGCGACTGGCAGAAGTTCAAGGGCCTTCCGGGCACCGAGGGCACCCTCAAGGTCAAGGAGCCGAAGCGCGACAAGCTCGAGATCTTCAACGAGGCGCTCAAGGATGCCGCCAGCGAGCCCAAGGCCGAGGCCGTGACCCGACGGGCCGCCAAGAAGGCCGCTCCCGCCGAGCCACCCGCCGAGCCGGCCGCCGAGGCTGCACCCGCCGAGGCCGCGCCGGCTCCGGTGCCCGCCGACGAGACCCCCGAGGGTGCCGCCGACGCCGCCGAGACCGCGGAGGCCGCCCAGGTGGACGGCGAGGCCCCTGACAAGTCCGGCGACGAGGCCTGAGCATGATGCTGGCCGAGGCTCTGGAGCACCTGGTCCGCGGCGTGGTCGACAACCCCGACGACGTCACGGTCCGTGACAAGCAGCTGCGCCGAGGCTCGATCCTCGAGGTGCGCGTGCACCCCGACGACCTCGGCAAGGTGATCGGCCGCAACGGCCGGACCGCGACCGCGTTCCGCACCGTCATCGGTGCGCTGTCGGGCCGGGCCGGTGCCCGGATCGACTTCGTGGACGTCGACCGAGGCCGCTGAGCCACCGCACGACCTTCGACCGGGCGTCACCCCCACGGGTGGCGCCCGGTCGGCATTCCTAGACTCTGCCGCGTGGACACGGTCGAGGTCGTCGTCGGGCGCATCGGCAAGCCTCACGGCCTGCGCGGCGAGGTGACCGTCGAGGTGCGCACCGACGAGCCCGAACGGCGTTTCGTCGCCGGCACCTCGCTGACCGCCGAGCCTCCGCGCGGGTCGGCGAGCGGCCTGGCCAGCCTGGAGGTCGAGTCGCTGCGCTGGCACCAGACCACGTTGCTCGTGAAGTTCCGCCAGTTCTCCGACCGCACCGATGCCGAGGGTGCGCGCGGCACCCTGCTCCTGGCCGAGCTGCCCACCGACCAGTCGCCCGAGGACCCCGAGGAGTTCTACGACCACCAGCTCGTCGGCCTGCGGGTCGAGGACGTCGACGGCATCGTGATCGGCGAGATCACCGGCCTGGTGCACGGCGCCCAGGACCTGCTGGAGGTCCGGGCGACGGACGGCCGCCCGACGCTGGTGCCGTTCGTAGCGGCCCTGGTGCCCGAGGTGGACCTCGCCGGCAGGCCGCGTCGTGGTCGCGGACCGGCCCGGTCTGGTGGCGCCGTTCCCCGACGATCAGCCGGAGAGCTGAGCCGTGCGGATCGACGTCTTCTCGATCTTCCCGGCCTATCTCGACGCCCTTGACCTGTCGCTGGCGGGGAAGGCCCGCGAGAGCGGGCTCCTGGACGTCCGGGTGCACGACCTGCGCGCCTGGACGCACGACCGGCACCGCACGGTCGACGACACGCCGTACGGCGGCGGCGCCGGCATGGTGATGAAGCCCGAGCCCTGGGGCGAGGCGCTGGACTCCGTCGAGGTCGGCCCCGCGGGGGCGACGCTGGTGGTGCCGACGCCGGCGGGGGAGCGGTTCACCCAGGCGGTCGCACGCCAACTGGCCACCCGGGAGCACCTGGTCTTCGCGTGCGGACGGTACGAAGGGATCGACCAGCGGGTCGCCGACCATGCCGCGGGGCGATTCGACGTGCGCGAGCTGTCGGTGGGCGACTACGTGCTGAACGGCGGCGAGGTGGCCGCGCTGGCGATCTGCGAGGCCGTGGTGCGCCTGCTGCCCGGGTTCGTGGGCAACGCCGGCTCGCTCGTGGAGGAGTCCCACGAGGCCGGGCTGCTGGAGGCGCCGGTGTACACGAAGCCGGCCTCCTGGCGCGGGCACGACGTACCCGAGGTACTGCTCAGCGGCGACCACGGGGCGATCGCACACTGGCGCCACGACCAGTCCGTACGCCGCACCGCTCAGCGCCGACCCGACCTGCTCTCGCCCTCGGTGCTGGCCGACGACGTCGTGCTGCGTCGCGCCGAGCCTGGGGACGCCGGTGAGCTGTACACCCTCCAGCGCGCCTGCTGGCTCCAGGAGCTGCTGGCGAACCCCGGCGTGCGCATCCCGGCGCTGGAGGAGTCGCCGGAGGACGTGCGGCGCTGGCTCGGGGAGCGGGAGGTGCTGGTGGCGTGCTCGCACGGCCGGCTGGTCGGCGCCGTACGCGGCCTGCTGCGCGACGGCGACTGGCACGTGGGCCGGCTGATGGTGGCCCCCGACCTCCAAGGCGGCGGTCTGGGGCGGCGGCTGCTGGCCGAGATCGAGGCACTGGCGAGCGACGAGGCGACGTCGTACGTCCTGTTCACCGGTGCGGGCAGCAAGCGCAACCAGCGGATGTACAAGAAGGCGGGCTACCGGCTCACCGGACCCGCGGTCGACGGGGTCGTGACCATGGTGAAGCGCCGATGACTTCGAGACGGCTCGCTCCGGGCGCGCAGATTCGTGACGGTCACTGATCTCTGGCAGACTTGCTCGTCGGCCCAGTCGGCCGAAGGGTTCCTCCGGACCACCATCCGGGGGACCTGCGTCGGGCACCTGCCACAGGGGGCGCTGACGCCGCCGGCCACGTTTCACTGAGCTGGACCACCAACTGCACACCGCATCGATCCGCGGCTGACCTGTGGCATCCGTGAGGAGAGACATGACCGTCAAGAACTTCGCCGCCGTTGCCGAGCTGGGCAACGCCCGCAAGCGCGACGACCTCCCCGCCTTCCGGGCCGGCGACAACGTCAAGGTCCACGTGAAGGTCGTCGAGGGCTCGCGCTCCCGGGTCCAGATCTTCCAGGGCGTGGTGATCCGCGTGCACGGCTCCGGCGTGGGCCGCACGTTCACGGTCCGCAAGGTCTCCTTCGGCGTCGGTGTCGAGCGCACCTTCCCGCTCCACTCGCCGATCTTCGAGCGCATCGAGGTCGTCACCCGCGGTGACGTCCGTCGCGCCAAGCTCTACTACCTGCGCAACCTGCGCGGCAAGGCCGCCAAGATCAAGGAGCGTCGCGAGGCCTGAGGCCCGCACCCACGGCGCGTCGATGACGACCGAACGCCCCGACGGCTCCACCGAGCTGGCGGAGCGCCCCCCGAAGCGGCAGCTGCCGATCTGGCTGGAGAGCATCCTCTTGCTGGGCCTCGCGCTCGGCCTGGCGGTGCTGATCAAGGCGCTTCTCGTGCAGGCGTTCTACATCCCGTCGGACTCCATGGAGCCGGGGCTGGTCCGCAACGACCGGATCCTGGTGCAGAAGGTGTCCTACTGGTTCGGCGGGACTCCCCGGCGCGGCGACGTCGTGGTGTTCAAGGACCCGGGCGGCTGGCTGCCGGACGAGGACCTGGTCGGCCCGGCCAGCCGCATCACCGACCTGATGGCGAAGGTCGGCCTGTACCCGTCGGGCGGCCACCTGGTCAAGCGGGTCATCGGCGTCGCCGGCGACCGGATCCACTGCTGCGACACCAAGGGCCGCATCGAGGTCAACGGCGTCGCCCTCGACGAGAAGGACTACGCCCGCAAGGGCGGTGCCGCCTGCTTCGGCCCGATGGTCGGCGACTGCGACTGGGACGCGGGTCCCGTGCCCGCGGGCTCGATCTTCGTGATGGGCGACAACCGCAGCGACTCCGCCGACTCGTCGTACCACCTGCGCCACGGCGCCGGCTACGTCCCGGGCGAGGAGTACGTCCCGGTCGATCTCGTGGTCGGCAAGGTACTGGTCGTGCTGTGGCCCCACGACCACTTCCGCTGGCTGCACCGCCCAGACGACTTCGGCCGGGTGCCGGATGCCTCCGACGAGTCAACTGGCGACTCAACTGGAGGGGTCCGATCGCGCAGCCACTGAGTGGTTAGGCTCTCTCGGGTGACCTCCGACGGCTCCGACGGCTCAGTGCAGATCGAGCAGGAGCAGCCGAAGAAGCACCTTCCGCTGTGGCAGGAGACGATCCTCCTGCTGGTCGTCGCGCTGGGTCTCGCGGTGCTGATCAAGGCACTGCTCGTGCAGGCGTTCTACATCCCGTCGGAGTCGATGGAGCCGGGACTGGTCCGCAACGACCGGATCCTGGTGCAGAAGGTGTCGTACTGGTTCGGGGGCAGCCCGCAGCGCGGCGACGTCGTGGTCTTCAAGGACCCGGGCGGCTGGCTCAGCGGCTCGGAGGCGGTCGGTCCGCCGAACACCGTGACGAACCTGATGGCCAAGATCGGGCTGTACCCGTCGGGCGGCCACCTCGTGAAGCGGGTCATCGGGGTCGCCGGCGACGTGATCAGCTGCTGCGACGACCAGGGCCGGCTCGAGGTCAACGGGGTCGCGCTCAACGAGAAGGGGTATGCCCGCAAGGACGGAGCCGAGTGCTACGGGCCGATGATCGGCTGCAACTGGCACTCCACCGAGGTGCCCGACGGCACCGTCTTCGTGATGGGCGACAACCGTTCGCACTCGGCAGACTCCACCGTGCACATGTGTCGCGCCTCGACGGACTGCGTCCCCGGGGAGGAGTTCGTGCCGGTGGACCTCGTGGTCGGCAGGGTCTTCGTGCTGCTGTGGCCGCGGTCGCACTTCCAGTGGCTGCACCGGCCCGCGGACTTCGCGGAGATCCCGGACGCCCCAGAGTCACCATGAGCGCACTGCCCCGGGGAGCGACCGTGCGCAGCGACGCCGGCCTCTACGGCTACGAGCGTGCGCTGCGCCGCACCGGCCTGGTCCACATCGCCGGCGCCGACGAGGCCGGCCGCGGAGCCTGCGCCGGACCGCTCGTCGCCGGCGCGGCCATCCTCACCGACACCAAGGGCGGAGTCATCCCGGGCCTGAACGACTCCAAGCTGCTGACCGAGAAGGCGCGCGAGCGCTGCTACGACCAGATCGTCCGCCGCGCGCTCTCCTGGTCGGTCGTCGTGATCGGGCACGAGGAGTGCGACCGGCTCGGCATGCACGTCGCGAACGTCGAGGCCCTGCGGCGTGCGGTCGCCCTGCTCGACGTGGCGCCCGACTACGTGCTCACCGACGGGTTCCCGGTCGACGGGCTGGGTGTCCCGGGCCTGGCCATGTGGAAGGGCGACCGCGTGGCCGCCTGCATCGCGGCCGGCTCGGTGCTGGCGAAGGTCACCCGCGACCGCATCATGTGCGAGATGCACGAGGAGTGGCCGGCGTACGACTTCCGGACGCACAAGGGGTACATCACCGACGCGCACGCCGCCGCGCTGACCGAGCACGGTCCGTCGCCGGTGCACCGGATGCGCTTCGTCAACGTCCGCCGGGCCGCCGGCCTCGAGCCGCCGCTCGGCGCGCCGCTCGACCCCACGCGGGCCGAGCTTGTCGAGGCCACTAACGTCGGACCTGCATCGCGGAGAGGGGAGTCAGCATGAGCGCCGAGGATCTCGAGAAGTACGAGACCGAGATGGAGCTCACGCTCTACCGCGAGTACCGCGACGTCGTGGGCATCTTCAAGTACGTCGTCGAGACCGACCGCCGCTTCTACCTCTGCAACCAGGTCGATGTGAAGGCCCGCACGGAGTCCGGCGACGTCTTCTTCGAGGTGTCGATGACCGACGCCTGGGTCTGGGACATGTACCGGCCGGCCCGGTTCGCCAAGAACGTCAAGGTGCTGACCTTCAAGGACGTGAACGTCGAGGAGCTCAGCCCGGCGGAGATCGACCCGCCGAAAGTGTGAGAAGGCCCGGACGTAGTTCAGGGGCCTTGGTTGACGCCGTTCCCGGCTAACTCTTGCTCGTCTAGATGTAAGGCTCCGTACTTGGTCGAAATGGCCGAACGGAGGATGCGGGTCAGCCACAGTTTCTCGTGCGCGACCCACCGCCCGGTGGTCGCGACGTGACCTGGAGGAACCCCCCGTGCGTACGTCACTCCTCAGAGC
This sequence comes from uncultured Actinomycetota bacterium, assembly GCA_963782155.1. Taxonomy (GTDB): domain Bacteria; phylum Actinomycetota; class Actinomycetes; order Propionibacteriales; family Nocardioidaceae; genus Nocardioides. The sequence continues at coordinate 15,411 of CAWAIZ010000020.1, read as the reverse complement.
CCGCAGGCACCGCTCGGAGTCCGGTGCCTCGGCAGTGGAGTTCGCGCTCATCGTCCCCGTCGTGGTGACGCTCCTGGGCGGGACGTTGACGGCCGGCCTGGCGTACTCCGACCATCTCGCGGTCACCAATGCGGTGCGTGAGGGGGCTAGGTACGGCGTCGCGGCGGACGCGGCTTCGAGTGGTTGGGCGACCTCGGTGCAGACGAGGGTCCAGCAGGTCTACTTCAACGCCGCCGGCACAGCCCCTACGGACAACCAGGTGTGTGTCTCGCTCGTCACGGCTGCGGGCGCGACCGTCCTGTCGGACGGAGGCACTGCATGCGGGACCGAGCCCAGCGCTCCGACCGGTATGGAGGCGGGGAGCTGTGCCGTGAAGGTGTGGATGACCAAGCCCGGGCTGATCCGCATGATCGTCTTCCCGGACCTCCATCCCACGTTGACCGCGAAGTCGGTGGCGTACTACGGGCGGACCTGGGGCACGACGTGTACCGCCAAGTGACCGCGCGTCGGCCAGTCTCGCGGGGGCGTGACGAGAGGGGGGCGGTGGCGCTGCTCCTCGCCATCTCCATCACCGGCCTGTGCATCGTGTCCGCGATGGTGCTCGACTTCGGGTTGGCGCGGGTGGATCGTCAGATCGACAGGTCGGCGGCGGACTCGGCCACCCTGGCGGGGCTCCATGCGCTGACCAGTCGGGGCGACGGCAATGCGCATTCCTACATCGGGGTCTGTACGGCGTTGCACTACCTGGCGGTCAACAACCCTCGCTTCTCGGGAGTCACTGAGAGCGTCGGTTGGAAGAACGGCCTGGGGACCGCCACCGGCAACGGCTGCTCGAACGCTGCGCTGCGCAACCGCACCTGCTCGACGACGGACAAGACGACGTGGGCCGTCTGGAGCTGGAGCGGAACCTCCGGTGGTCTCTCGCTGAACGTGAAGATCGAGAGCGGGTTCGAGTTCACCGGATCGCCTACGTATGCCGAGGATGCCCTGCCGGCGTCCAGCCAGGACTCCACGGAGCTGAAGGGATGCGACACGCTGGCGGTCACCATCGCCCAGAGCCGTGAGCCTGGCCTGGGCAGCGTGGTGACGGCCGACAGGCTGTCCACGAGCATTCGCAGCGTCGGCCGGGTCGAGTACCAGCCGGGGGAGAGCGCCCCCGCGATGCTGCTGCTGAAGCGGACCGGTTGCCCGATCCTGCGCACGGGCTCGAGCAGCGGCGGGTCGTTCATCCACGTGCTGGGGGCCAAGTCGTCCAACGGTTTGTCCCAGCCGGGAACCATCCACGCGGACAGCACCGGCACCGGGGCGTGCACGGGCGGCAGCAACTCGAACATCTTCATCGGCAACGCCACTCATGGAATCGTGGCGTACGCCGCCCCACTCCTGAGCAACCCCAGCGCACCGGACCCGGCCAAACCGGGATCCATCACGACGGTGGCCAAGTACGACGGCCTGAGCGGCGGCATCATCCGCGACAGCCTGGACAACGTCTACGGCAGCTCCGCGCTGACGTCGGGTGGCACCAAGAACGAGGTCGCCGGTCGCCCGCTGGTCACCCGTGGGCTGATCGACAAGCGCTACTTCACCGGGGTCAAGGGGGCGATCGCCGGAGCAAGCACCGTCTTCGCCACGGGCTCGGCGGGCGCTCCCGCCGGCTGGACCACGTTCCCGGTCGCGGTCGACCCCTGCAAGCCCACCCCTGCCCAGGTCACGGCCCTCGGCGCACTCACGTCGACCTCGAAGCTCTACATCAACTGCAACGGCAAGTTCGTCGGGGACATGGCCGGCCTGACGATCAACGCTGGCACCGTCTACTTCCGCGGGTGGGTCAACCCCTCCCGCCAGCTGCGCCTGCCCAACGCCCACCACGTCTACATCGGCAACCACGAGAGCGCTCCGAACGCCGATGCCATCAGCCTGGGCAACAACTCCACCTTCGAGATGAACACGACCGGCAATCTGAGCGGCACCGACTGCAGCGAGGGTCAGAGGGCCAGCAAAGCCGTCCTCTTCGTCCGGAGCGGTGACATCAAGCAGACCGCCGGCACACTGCGGATGTGCCGCACCACGGCGTTCCTGATGGGCGGTAGCACCACCGGCTGCGTCCCCGCGACCACCGGCACCGCGCCGACGGCGAACCCGTGTCCCGGCATCAACGGGGGACTGGGTACCGGCCAGTTCACCCAGACCGGCGGCGCCATCGACTGGACCGCACCGGACGCCCTCGACGCGACGACCGTACCCGCTACCGGCAAGGTGCTGGCCACGGCGGTCACAGCGTGGGCGGACGTGAACGGCCCTGAGGACCTGGCCCTGTGGGCCGAGAGCGGCACCAGCTCCAGCGCCACCTACAGCATGGCGGGTGGTGGCGGCTTCCACGTGCGCGGCGTGTTCATGGTCCCCAACGCCGAGCCGTTCATCCTGAGCGGTGGTTCCACCATGAACCTGACCAATGCCCAGTACATCGCTACCAGCATCGAGCTCAACGGCACCGGCACCAACATCACGATGTCCGTGGACCCCAACTCCGCGGTCGTGCTGCCCGACCTCGGCCTCGTCGGCCTCATCCGCTGACTCGCGAACCGACGAGCACTCGACTTCGAGGAGTCACGCTGAACTGAAATCGAGAGCGCGACGCGTGAAGAGTGCGTTCCATGACGCCAAAGTTGACTCTATTTTGAACGTCTAGACGAAGAGGTCAAGAGTTTCAGGTGACCACGGGATCGAGCGATGCCCACGCCTACCATTCTGTCCATCGCGCTCTTTTTGGCGCGGTCGGGACGTGACCTGGAGGATACGTGGCAGCGCGACTTCACACGATGCTTCGGCGACGGGAGGATGGCGCCGCCGCCCTCGAGTTCGGCCTCATTGCCGGTCTGATCTTCTTCCCGTTGCTCCTCGGCATCATCCAGTTCGGCTGGTACTTCTACGTCGCGCAGACGACTGGCGGCGCAGCGTCTCACGTGGCACGCAGGCTCGCCGTGGGCGACTGTTGGACGGGTACCCAGGCTGTCAACTTCGTGAAGGCTGAAGTCGCGTCAAGTCCGTCGAGCACCACCTTCGCCAAGACGCCCGCGTCCAACTCAACTGCTGTGATCGGCACCACCCAGCTCACCGTCACCGTTACCGCGGACGGTGACCTGATCGGATTTCTCCCCATGCCCAACGGGGGCACCATCACTCGCACGGTGAAGACCATGATTGAGGACACGACATCGAGCGGCACATGCTGAGGCATGTCGCACGGCGACAGGTCTCAGGGCGGCGCCGCGACGAGGCAGGCGCGATCGCGATCATGTCTGCGTTCTTGTGCATCGTGCTGTTCTCGATCGCCGCGCTGAGCGTCGACCTCGGCAACGCCTTCGCTCGTCGTACCGACACGCAGACCCAGGCGGACTACGGTGCCTTCGCAGCGGCGCGACTCCAGACCGCGTCGGCCAAGTCGGGGATGACGATCTCGCCGGCGATGGCGAACGCTGTCCGTGACGCGATGAACAACAACCAGCCCCAGGACGACACGGGCACCTGCGACCTGACCAAGACCTGCGTGACCAGCGGCCAGCTCACCGACGGCAACCTGCTCAACGGCGAGGTCCGGTTCTGCAGTGGCACGACGTGCGGCGCGAACTACGACGCGACCGTCAAGGGGATCCAGGTGATCGCGCCGAGGAACAAGATCGACTACGGGTTCGCGAACCTGTTGGGCGTGGACCACGGCTACGTGACGCAAGATGCCCTTGTCAACGTGTTCACCGCCGGCAGGCGAGTGATGCCGATGTACGCCGTGCAGGGCTGCGACTACGGGCTGCAAACCCTGGCTGACCCCGCGGGCGGCTTCGCTACGCCGGCGCCGCCGGCCACCCTCGCCTTTCCCGGCGACTCCAACAACAACAGCCTCACCTACCGCACGACGTCGCCGTCGAGCCCGCTGCTGAGGGACTCAGGCGGTACCCAGGTGTCCTCGCTCGTGCTCAACTCCACCAACAACACGGTCACGATCGAGGCCTCGCGGTGGCGTAACCTGACGAAGATCGGCTTCTTCCGGGCGAACGGCTCCGCGCCGATCGAGCAGACGCAGTTCCGCGTGGGCACGGTCGCACCCCCGCCCGCGCAGGCGACGCCGTACACCCTGGCCGGGGGATCCACCATCACTCTCAAGGTCCCCGACGCGGTGGCAGCGGTAGGAGAGGTCTGGTGGGTCCGGGCCTATAGCAATGCCGCGCCCGGAGCCAACCAGTGGTCAGCGCGCACCGAGGCGTTGCCGATCCGCGTCGGCAACGCTGTCCTGGAGTGCGCTTCCGGCTCGACGGCCGGCAACTTCGGGACCTTGAAGTTTCCCCGCACCGACGTCCCGCCCGCCAACGACATCCCCGCGAACATTGCTCTTGGGCTTCAGTCGCCGCTCTCGCCGACGGTCCACCAGTGGGCCAAGGACAACCCGACATTGGCCGGCACCTGCACCAACGGCACCAACGGGGCACTCACAGCTCCGAACGGCTCCGTGGTCTTGGTCGACGGCGTCAACTGTGTCGACACCGACACGGGGCTCGCGGCGAACGTGGCCACCGAGGGGCTCGTCTCAGGAGGCACCTACGGGACTGGCGTTCTCCGGACGCAGAACACCCGCGCCGGGTGCGACCCAACCGGCGGCTCGTCGAACAGGACGTTGCCGATCACGGGTAGCCCCAGCATCAACGACGACGTACTGACGTGTTACTTCACCAATGGCACCACGTCGATCAACGACATCGTCCAGGCCAACTACAACGGCGGTCCGGTGCTCGATCCGGCGATCCTCAAGTCACCGCGCTTCTTCTACGTGCCCGTGCTGGCGATCCAGCCCGCCACCGGTGGTTCGAACAAGTACTCGATCGTCGACTTCCGTCCCGCCTTCATCACGTCGGAGACGGCGACGACGACGGCGATCAAGGGCTCGCACACGGGAACCGCTGACAACGGACTGACGGTCCAGGGCAACGCCATCAAGCAGATCAAGGTCGTCTTCTTCAACTTCAACGCTCTGCCCAGTGAGGGCGACATTCCCATCATCGACTACCTCGGGGTCGGCACGCGTGTCATCAGGTTGATCGACTAGGACGTATCTGACGGGTACGGACAGGGGCCGGCGCCAACGTGGGCCGATGCCGCGCACCGCACTGCAATCCCCACGGCCTGCCAGACGAAGTAGCGTCGGGATCATCCCGCTGTTACCGTGATTCTTCTCGGCCCTCAGGGCTGGTCGACGGACGTATAGACCAGCTGAGATTTTGCCGATAAGCGCGTCATGGGCGATCCGTTTCATCCGTAGCATCGAGTTCCGGCCATTCGGTTGGCTCGGGTACGGGGAACGGAAGGTCTCGCATGCGCAACGTGCCGCCGCGACATCGGGTGGGTGAGCCGCGCACAGCCGTCCGTCAGCTGCGTCCGCGCCGTCGCGACGGTGAGCAGGGAGCTTCAGCGGTCGAGTTCGCGCTGGTCGTCCCCTTCCTCCTCCTGATCGTCTTCGGCATCATCGTCTACGGGATGGTCTTCGCGCAGTTGCTGAGCCTGAGCAACTCCGCTCGTCAGGCGGCGCGTTCCGGCGTCGTCGAGGGCACCACCTGTACCCAGATCACGACCCTCGCACGCGACAACGCAGACACCATCGGCCTGAGCGGGACCAGCGCGTCGGTTTCGGTGACACGCGGCACCTCGGCCGTCACGGCGGTCGCAGCTTGCTCTGGCGGTGGAACGACTCAACCGTGCAAGTCCCAGGCTGTCGGGACGAACGTGTACGTGACGCTGACGTTCACCCCGACGTCACCGGTGCCGCTCATCCCCCTCCCTAGCACCATCACCGGCAGAGGGGTGTATCGATGCGAGTTCCACTGAGATCGCGCGACGAACGCGGCGCCGTGGCAATCGTCGCGGCCCTTGTGGCGTTGGCGCTCATGGGCATCAGTGCGTTCACCGTTGACTTCGGCATGGCGTACACCACCAAGCGGCAGCTGTCCATCGCGACCGACGCTGCTGCACTGGCTGCGGATGCGGTCTACAAGACGGACTACAAGGGACTCTGCACGGTGCCCGGCAACGACCCGAACAGCCCTGTCGCTGCCAACGCTGCCGTGCGTGCAGCTGCGGAGACGGCCGCTGATTCCCTCTTCACGCAGAACTATCCTCTGGGTGGAGCGGCGGACGGAACCATCACCAGCTTGTCCTGCAAGGGCACGGGCGTGGAGGTCACCTACCAGGCCACCGGCACGTCCAGTTCACCCTTCGGACGCTTGATGGGTGGCTCGGGCACGATCACCACCGCGGGGAAGGCAGCCGCCGCGTACAGCGTAGGTAGCGGGATCTGCGCCCTCTGCGTGCTGGGTGACGTCACCACCAACAACACGGACTTCACCGTCACAGGTGGCGACATCTACGTCGACGGCAATGTCTCCACCACCGCTCAGAGCTACTGGACGGCGACGAACTCGATCACCATCTCCGGCACGGTCTCAGGACTGTCACAGTCGAAGGCGACGCCGGACTACACGAACGGTCCGCACATCACGGACCCGTTCGCGAGCGTGACGTTGCCGAGCTCGCCCTACACCGGGCTGACCAACTACGGCAGCTCCGGCAACCCGTGCACCCAAGGCCCGGGCATCTACGTCAGCTACAACATCAAGAACACGACTTGCGTGCTCAAGCAGGGCGCCTACGTGTTCACCGGGGCGCTCACGTTTCAGAACACCAACTCGCACATGACCAGCAACAACCTTCCGGTGACACTGTTCTTCGCCGGCCCCAACGGGAAGCTTGACATCAAGAACGGCGACATCTACAACATCAAAGCGCCGCCGACGCCCGTGCCCAGCGGCTTTCCGTCGACCTGGCCGGCCGGTTTTGCGATCATCTACTCGAGGACCAACACCAACACCCTTGACCTTCAGGGCAACGGTGACTCGTTCCCGGATGTTGTGGGCAACGTGTACGCGCTCAAGTCGACCACCAGCTTCAACGGCAACTCCTGCTTTCAGGTGAGTGGTGGGACGGTCGTCATCGGCGGCGTCAGCACTGTCGGCAACTCGTGCCTCAACGTACTCGACGCCAAGAACGCCGGTGACGCACTGCCTGACAACCTCAGGTTGACTCAATAGCTCTCGCGTGAGCTCTCGCGTGCCGCCCCCGGGGGCCCGCTTTGCGTCCACAACCTCGATTCCGGCTCGGCTGATCCACAGGCAGGCTCATGGGCGGCCTTCGCCTGTGGGTCGGCGCCTCGATTGTGGTCGTCATGACCTCGACCGAACCGGAGCAGCACGAGTCCGACCTCAGCAAGCAGGGGCTCGGCCGCTACGGCGAGACTCTGGCCGCGCGCGAGCTGACACGCGGCGGCATGGTTCTGCTCGAGCGCAACTGGCGGTCCTCGACCGGCGAGATCGACCTGCTACTGCGTGACGGTGACGTGCTGGTGGTGTGCGAGGTGAAGACCCGCACGACTGACGCGTACGGCCTGCCGCACGAGGCGGTCGACGAGGCCAAGGTGGCCCGCTTGCGGCAGGTGGCCGAGGAGTGGCTGGGCCTGCACGCGGCCGACCCGCGGGAGGTACGTGTCGACCTGGTGGCCATCACCCGCCCGCCGAGGGGCCCCTCCGTGTTGGAGCACGTGCGGGGGATCGGCTGATGGCGGTCGCGACGGCGTACACCACCTGGCTGCAGGGCGTCACCGGCCACCTGATCGAGGTGCAGGCCGATGTCTCCAGCGGCGTGGTCGGCACCACGGTGGTCGGTCGCGCCGACGTCGCCATCAACGAGGCGCGGGAGCGGTGTCGGATGGCGACCGTCAACAGCGGCCTGGAGTGGCCGGCCAGCAAGCGGATCACGATCCTGCTGTCGCCGGCCGACCTCGCCAAGCGGGGCACCCACTTCGACCTGGGGATGGCCATCGCGGTGCTTGCGGCGCACGGCAAGGTGGTCGGCGACATCAGCCGGGCGCTCTTCGTGGGCGAGCTGACGCTCGCGGGCGGCCTCCGCTCGGTCTCGGGGGTGCTTCCGATGGTGCTGGCGGCCTCGCACCACGGCATCACGCAGGTCTTCGTGCCCGAGCCCCAGGTGCGGGAGGCCGCCATGGTTCCCGGGGTGTCGGTGTTCGGTCTGCGCTCGCTGGCCCAGGTCGTGGCGTTGCTCAACGGCGAGGAGGTGCCCGAGGCGCCGCCGGTCGCCGGCCAGACATCGGGGAGCCTCCTCGCGTGGCGCGGGCAGCACCGGCTCGACGAGCTCGACCTCGTCGACGTCGACGGCATGGCCGACGCCAAGCTCGCCCTCGAGGTGGCTGCGGCGGGCGGGCACCACGTGATGATGGTCGGGCCCAAAGGGGCCGGCAAGACCACCCTCGCCGAGCGGCTGCCCGGCCTGCTGCCCGACCTGACGGCCGAGGAGTCGCTCGAGCTGACGGCCATCCATTCGCTGGCCGGGACGCTTGCCCCGGGCGACGGCCTCATCGTCCGGCCGCCGTTCTTCGCGCCACACCACGACGCCAGCCGGGTCGGCATCCTCGGCGGCGGCAGCGGCCGCGTCCGGCCGGGCGACGTCAGCCGAGCGCACAACGGAGTCCTCTTCCTCGACGAGTTCCCGCTGTTCCGCGCCGACGTGATCGAGGCTCTGCGCCAACCCCTGGAGAGCGGCGAGGTGACGATCACCCGCGGCGAGGAGAGCGCGACGTTTCCGGCGCGTGGTCTGGTCGTGATGGCGTGCAACCCGTGCCCGTGCGGCAACTTCCACGCGCGGGCCAAGCAGAACGCCTGCGACTGTCTCGAGGCCGCCCGCCGCAGCTACCGCGCCAAGATCACCGGGCCCATCAGCGACCGCGTCGACATCACGCGCTACGTCGAGCCGGTGTCTCCTCGTGAGCGCAACGACCGGTTCGTGCCGCGAGAGACCTCCGTCGTGGTGCGTGCACGTGTCGCTGCGGCTCGGGAACGGCAGGTCCAGCGGTACGCCGGACGCAGCTGGCGGCTGAACTCGCAGGCGCCGGGTCCCGTGCTCCAGCGCGAGTGGCCGCTCGCTCCCGAGCTCCAGCAGGGGGTCGATAAGGAGGTCCACACCGGCCGGCTGACTCGTCGTGGGGTCACCCGCGTGCATCGGCTCGCCTGGACCCTCGCCGACCTCGACGAGGTCGCCGAACCCGGCTTCACCCAGCTCGACTGTGCGCTCCGGCTCCGGTTGGGCGAGCCCCTGCTCGACGCCAGTCTGAGGAGTCGGGCCGGATGAGGGTCCTGCCCACCGACCGGGCAGCCGACCGCCTTGCCCGCGTCGCCCTGGGGACTCTCGGCGAGCCCGGTGACCCACGCCTGGTGTCCCTGGCGGCCCAGCTCGGCGCCGTGGCGCTTCGCGACCACCTGCTGGCTCAGGTCGACCCCGGCGAGGCCGGCATGCTCCGCGACGTGGCCACCCGGCTCGGCTCGGTCGACGCCGAGCGGGACCTGGCCCGGGCCGAGCGGCTGGGCATCCGGTTCGTCGTTCCAGGCGACGACGAGTGGCCGTCCCGGCTCGATGACCTGTGGGCAGCCGAGACGCTTCACGAACGTGGCGGACCACCGCTCGGCCTCTGGGTGCGCGGTCCGATGCGGCTCGACGAGCTCGACCGGTCGGTGGCCGTCGTCGGCTCGCGCTCGGCCACGACCTACGGGACCGCTGCCGCGGCGGACCTCGCGGCAGGGTTGGCGCACGCCGGCTACGCGGTGGTGTCGGGGGCGGCGTACGGCATCGACCAGGCGGCTCACCGTGGCGCCCTCGCGGCCGGCGGTCGGACGGTCGCCGTGCTGGCCTGCGGGGTCGACCGGGCGTACCCCCAGGCGCACAAGCCCCTGCTCGACCATCTCGCCGAGACCTGTGCCGTGGTCTCCGAGCTGGCGCCTGGGCGGTCGCCCACGCGGGGCCGGTTCCTCACCCGCAACCGGCTGATCGCGGCCCTCAGCCGCGGCACGGTCGTGGTCGAGGCGGCGGTGCGCAGCGGGGCCCTGAACTCTGCCGGCTGGGCGGGGCGGCTCCACCGCCCGCTCATGGGGGTGCCCGGCCCGATCTCGGCGGCTCAGTCCGAAGGCGTCCACCACTTGGTCCGCAAGGGTGCCGCCACGCTGGTCACCAGCGCGGAGGAGGTGCTCGAAATGGTTGGTGCCAGCGGCGAGCACCTCCAGCAGCCGCGACGGGGCCGCACGCTGGCGCGCGACCACCTGCCCGACCGGGTCCAGCGGGTGCTGGAGGCCGTCCCGCTGCGCCGGGCGGCCGGCGTGGAGTCGATCGCCCGGACGGCCGGTGTCCACCTGCTCGACACCCAGGCGGCGCTCACCCGCCTCGAGCGGGACGCGTTCGTCGAACGCGTCGACGGGGGATGGCGGATCCGGGGCACCAATGCAGCCGATTCGCCTGCGAAGACCCCAGAAATTCCTACGATGGAGTCATGACCTCATCGCTCTCCCCCCGAGCACGGTCGCAGTACGCAGCCACCGTTGTCACGCCCGCCTCCCTCGGGCACCGTCATGGACGGGTCGCCCGCGCCTTGGGCACCGTCCGCACCGCCACCGCGAGGTTCCGCGGGCGGCACTCCAGCATCGGCTCGCTCGCGGTGATCCGCCGTACGGATGGCGCCTTCGTCGTCAACGTCGACGCCGGGACCCGCAGCCACGCCGATGAGCTGCTCCACCTGGTGCGCGAACAGCTGGCGACCATGACGGTCGCCCAGTTCGAGCGCGCGTGGGGCATCGACCGCCACGTCGACCGCATCATCCAGCGCCACCTCGACGGTGAGCGTCTTGCTCCGGTCGCGGGCCGCCGGGCACTACGCTCGGCTGGGTGAGCCGGACTCGCTCCGATACCTCGGACGAGCACCTGTCCGAACCGATGACCGCGGCGCTCGCCGCGTTCGAACGACACCTGGCGGTCGAGCGCGACCTCAGCGCGCACACCGTCCGCGCCTACCTCGGTGACATCACGAGCCTCCTGACCCACGCCGCGCGGCTCGGCCGGGTCGAGCCGGGGCTCGTCGACCTGCGCACCCTGCGGAGCTGGCTGGCCAACCAGCAGGTGACGGGTCGCTCTCGCACGACCATGGCCCGTCGCGCCACGGCCGCGCGGGTCTTCACGGCCTGGCTGGCGCGCACCGGCCGCGCCTCCGCCGACCACGGCGCCTCATTGGGCTCACCGAAGCAGCTGCGCTCGCTACCGCCGGTGCTGCGGGCCGACGAGGCCGAACGGCTCGTCCGGGACGCGGTCCAGGCGGCCGACGACGGCAGCCCGCTCGGCCTCCGGGACGCGGCGATGCTCGAGCTGTTGTATGCCACCGGGATCCGCGTCGGAGAGCTCGTCTCCCTGGACGTCGGCGACGTCGACCGTGAACGCAACGTGGTCCGGGTGTTCGGCAAGGGCCGCAAGGAGCGCAGCGTGCCCTTCGGCCATCCAGCCGCCCACGCCCTGGACCGCTGGGTCGCGACGGGGCGGTCCGCGCTGCTGGCCGATGACGCCGGGGCAGCGCTGTTCGTCGGGGCGCGCGGGCGGCGCATCGACCAGCGGGCCGTCCGGACGCTGGTGCACCGCCGCATCGCCGAGGTGCCGGGCGCGCCCGACATCGGGCCCCACGGGCTGCGGCACACGGCGGCCACCCATCTCCTCGAGGGCGGCGCCGACCTGCGCGCCGTCCAGGAGATCCTCGGACACGCCTCGCTGGCGACGACCCAGCTCTACACGCACGTCACCACGGACCGGCTGCGCCGGGCCTACCAGCAGGCGCACCCCCGGGCCTGACGCGAGGTCTGCCGGGCCGGTCCTGGATGAACGTCAGGCTGCCGGCCGGCCCAGGGACCACACGCCGGGTTCGCTCTGAACGGGGCCATCCATCACCGCTTGTCCGGCGTGGGCGTCGACCTCGGTGGTGCCTTGGGAGTCGACGAGGTAGTAGCGCCGGTGGGGAGTGCGCCACAGATAGGCGGCGGGACCGATCTGTCGGGCCTGATAGCCGGCGTGGGTCTTCCACCGGTGGTGCCGCCGTCGGAGGGGTGCGGAGTTGTGGGTGCCGGTCTGGCCGGGTGGTCCTATGGGGTCGTAGGGGACCGGATGGTCGAGGTCGACGGAGCGGGACTCGCTCCCGGTGGAGAAGGGGAACACGTCGCCGCGACTGGCGAGCCAGACCCGCTCCCTGAGCGTCTCGGGGTGCTCGTAGGCGCAGGTCTGCACGTCGTCGTTGAGATCCACGATGGGCTTCACCGTGACCTCCGCGTGGCCGAGGAGGTCGCGCAGCTGGGCGTAGAGCAGCGGGCCGGCGCCCTCGACGCGGGCCACCCCGGTGACCAGGCCGGCCACGGCTGCCTCGTGCAGGTGCACGTAGACGGTGGCGCTGGGTCGCAGCCGAGCCGGGTCGACCGAGCGCAGCGTCTCGAGCAGGTCGGCGGGGAACGCCAGCGCCGTGCAGGGGCTCTCGTCGGTCGGCTCCTCGCTGTCGGAGATGGTCTCGACGGGATCGACCGGGGTGCGGGCGTTGCCAGCACTCTCGTCTGCGGTCTCGACACCGCCGAGGAGCAGGGCGAGGAGCTCGGCGGGCCGGGCGAGCATGCCGAAGGCGGTGGCCTGGAGCTCGTCGCGGCAAAGGTCCGGGTGGTGCGGCTCGAGCAGGTCGGCGGCGCGGTCGACGGTGGCCTGGATCCAGGCGCCGTCGCCGGCGGTGACCCGGGCGACCACGGTGCGCAGCCCGACCTCGTCGACCCGGGACAGGGCGACGTAGCGCCGGCGAACCGCGTCGGCGACCTTCGCGGCGTGTGCTGCGGGGTCGGCCTCGATCACCTTGGCCTCGGCCAGCGTGATCACCCGGTGTGGGGACTCAGAGCCGATCGCGTCGGCGACTGCCGTGTCCACCAGCCCGACCCGTTCTCGGGGCAGTTGCCGGGACAGGGTGGCGACCTTGCGGGCCACCCACACCTCGCACCGCAGGTCCACGACCCGCCGCCACACCAGGGGCAGTCGATGCTCGAGGTCCAGCACATCGGCCATCGCGTGCTGGGTCGCGACCGCGCCGGTCTCCCGCGCGGTCGCCAGCTCGCCGAGGCAGAACTCCTGGACCCGCGGGGTGCCCTCGCCGCCGACGTCGACCAACCGGTTGCCAAAGGACTCCGTCCGCTGGCCGCCCGGGCCGCGCCGCGGGTCGGCCCCGTGCAGGCTCGCCCATCGTGAGACGACCAGCAGGTCCTCCACCTCGGCCGCCCGCCGGGACCGGACCGCGCACGTCGCCGCGGCCAGCGTTGCCGTGCCGTCGAGGTCGTCCAGGGGCCCGAGATCCATGAGGTGATTGTATCGAACAGGTGTTCGAAAGACAAGTGTCTGGCATTCAGTGATGAGGTGGTTTCGAGGCTCGCTGCGCTCGCACCTCAACCACCGGGGGGCGGTTGGTTTCGAGGCTCGCTGCGCTCGCGCCTCAACCACCGGGGGGCGGTTGGTTTCGAGGCTCGCTGCGCTCGCGGCTCAACCACCGGGGGGCGGTTGGTTTCGAGGCTCCCTGGGCTCGCACCTCAACCACCGAATCTCACCCCGGGTGTCAGGACCGCCACCAGGCCAGCACCGCTGGCGGCCCCGGGCTGAGGGGCCAGGGGGTGAGCAGGCGGGCGTACGGGCTTTCGACGGAGCCGCCCACCGTGATCAGCGGGACGACCGGCTCGTCGCGCCACAGGGGGAGCAGTCGGACCGGACCGGCGCCGACCAGCCGGAGGGGGTCGAGGTAGTCGTCGCCGCGCTTCCAGCCCCAGTGCAGGCAGGTCCGGGGTGGGCAGTGCGTGCCGGCCGACTCGAGACGGCCGAGCACCGCACCCTCGGCGACCGTGGCGCCGCGGTCGACGGACGCCGTCACCGGCTCGTAGGTCGTGCGCGTCTCGCCGTGGTCGACGACGACCACGCCGCGGCCGGCCAGCATGCCCGCGAAGGTCACCGTGCCGGGGAGTGCCGCGAGGACGGACTGCCCCGGAGACCCGAGCAGGTCGACACCGCGGTGGCCGGATCCCCAGACGACCTCGGGCGGGTCGAACCCGCGCACGACCTCGGGCTCCGGTCGGAGCGGCCAGACCCCGACGGGGTCGCTGTCGGCGGCCTGTGCCGTGGCCGGGCAGCCGAGCAGCCCCAGCAGCCCGAGCAGCCCGAGGAGCAACCCGAAAGCGAACACCCGGCGCAGCAGCGACATGGTGCGAGGGTGCCCCGCCGCGAGGACGGCGGGACGGAGCCGGCGACGGCCTGTGGATCCGGCGTACCGTGGCCTGGCCTGTGGACGACAAACGGGCCCCCGAGGCCCTCGAGCGCGATTGGCGGCTCCCACCGCTCGTCCCGTACCCTGACCGGAGCGGCTCCTCGGAGCCGACTTCGCACGTCCGCAGACCACGACGGCGCTCTGACTTCTGGGGCTCCGTCTCGACCGTGGGCGAGGCTCCTCGGTACCGGCCACCACGGCCGGGTCGGACCTCGCGCAGACGTCAGGGCGACCGGCACCCGTCGGCCGCAAGGAACTGAAAACAACCGGAGATCGCACCCGGCCCGCCCTGATTCAAGGACGGGCAGACGGGGGGCGCCTCCCCACACAGGAGAACCCTTCATGGCAGTCGTCACCATGCGCCAGCTCCTCGAGAGCGGCGTCCACTTCGGTCACCAGACCCGTCGCTGGAACCCGAAGATGAAGCGCTTCATCATGACCGAGCGCAACGGCATCTACATCATCGACCTGCAGCAGTCGCTGGCCTACATCGACCGGTCCTACGCCTTCATCAAGGAGACCGTCGCCAAGGGCGGCACGATCATGTTCGTGGGCACCAAGAAGCAGGCCCAGGAGGCGATCGCCGAGCAGGCGATGCGCGTCGGGATGCCTTACGTGAACCAGCGCTGGCTCGGTGGCATGCTCACCAACTTCCAGACGGTGCACCTGCGGATCAACCGCCTCAAGGAGCTCGACGAGATCGACTTCGACGACGTCGCCGGCAGCAGCCGCACCAAGAAGGAGCTGCTGCAGATGCGCCGCGAGCGCGACAAGCTCAACAAGTCGCTGGGCGGGATCCGCGAGATGACCCGTACCCCGGCCGCCGTGTGGATCGTCGACACGAACAAGGAGCACCTCGCCGTCGAGGAGGCGCGCAAGCTGCGCATCCCGATCATCGGCATCCTGGACTCCAACTGTGACCCCGACCTGGTCGACTTCCCGATCCCGGGCAACGACGACGCCATCCGCGCCGTCGGCCTGCTGACCCGCGTCGTCGCCGACGCCGTGGCCGAGGGCCTGATCGCCCGTTCGGGCGTCAAGGTCGAGGGCGCCGAGGCCGGCGCCGAGGAGCCCCTGGCCGACTGGGAGCGCGAGCTCTTGGGCGGCGAGGCCGAGGCTGCCGCCGTGACCGCCACCGGCGGTGACGCCGCCGCCGATGCGCC
>CAWAIZ010000019.1:0-25455 GCA_963782155.1 uncultured Actinomycetota bacterium | reverse complement strand
CCGAGCTCGGCGTCGTCGCCCTGCCGTAATCAACCCCTCTGGCCGGGAACGATTCGGTGCGCTCGCTGCGACAGTAGGGGCATGAGGGCGGCCCAGGCGGAGGACGACGCGACACTCGTCCGTCGCGTGGGCGAGGGAGATGCCGTCGCGCTGCGCGCAGTGTACGAGCGGCACTCCCCGTGGCTGTACGCCCGGTTGATGCGACGCTGCAACAACCGCGAGGTCGTGCAGGACGTGCTCCAGGACACCTTCGTGGCGGTCTGGAAGGACGCCCGGAGTTGGCGCGGAGACGGGGACGTCGGCGGCTGGCTCTGGGGCATCGCGTTCCGGCGTCTCGCCTCTCGCCTGCGCAAGCAGCGCGACGTCCTGCTGCTGCCCGACTGGGACGACTCGCGTCAGACGGCGGTCCCGGCCGCGGAGGAGCAGGTGCTCCTCGGCGTCGAGTACGGCGACCTGGCGGGTGCGTTGCGTGGTCTCTCGCCGGAGTTCCGCTCGGTCGTGCAGGCCTGCGTGCTCGACGGACTGTCGGCGCGAGAGGCGGGCCGGCTGCTGGGCGTCCGCGAGAACACAGTCCGGACGCGCCTCTACCGGGCCAAGGCACAGTTGCGGCACTCATTGGCCGACCAGGCGACGGAGGGATGGCGATGACAACCGGTACGTGGCACGTGGATCCCTCCCGGCTGGAGGAGTACGTCGACGGCCGCCTCGACGCGCTGTCCGGCGCGTCGGTCGAGCAGCACCTCCTGGTGTGCGCCGACTGCCGCACCGCGGTGGGTCCGCTCGTGGAGGCACCCGCCCTCGACCTGGTCTGGGACCGGATCGAGAACGTGGTGCTCCGTCCCGAACAGCCCGCGCCGGTCCGGGCGGCCAGGAAGATCGGGCTGACCGAGCCCGCCTCGGTCCTGCTGACCGCGTCGGCGTCCCTGCGCACCGCTTGGCTCTCCAGCGCCGCGGTGGCCCTGGGCTTCGCGATCATCGCGTCGCGGTTCAACGACGGTGGCGTCCTCTGGCCGTTCCTGGTGGTCGCGCCCCTGCTTCCTGTGGTCGGGGTGGCGGTGTCCTACGACCACGCCGCCGAGTCCCTCGAGACACTGATCTCCACCTCGCCGTACGGTCGGCAGCGGTTGATCCTGGTGCGCACGATCGCGGTGCTGATCACGTCCCTGCCGCCCGCGTTCCTCGTCAGCCTGCTCCTGCCCGGCCCTCTCTGGGTGGCCGCGGCGTGGCTGGGCCCGGCGCTGACGATGATCCCGGTGCTGCTGGCGATCGCGGCGTTCGTCGGGCCGCGCGCGGCGGCGGCCGTGGTCGCCATGCTCTGGTCGGGGCTGGTGCTCGGCGCCACCCGACACCTCCCGGAGACCTGGCCGGTCGAGGCCGAGCGGCAGCTGGTGTTCGCACTGCTTGCCGCCGTCGCCTGCGCCGTCCTGGCCGTCCGGGCCCGCTCCACCCACCCGATGGGAGACGCGCTGTGAGCCCCGTGACCAGCACCGTCGATCTCCGCGGTGTCGGCAAGAGGTACGGCCGCACCGTCGCCCTCGCCGACATCGACCTCACCCTCGACCGAGGTGTCACCGGCCTCCTCGGTCCCAACGGCGCCGGCAAGACCACCCTGCTGCGCATCGTGGCGACCTCGATCGCGCCGGACTCCGGCGAGGTACGGCTGCTCGGCCGCGACCCGCTCGGCCCGCAGGCGGAGCTCACCGAGGTACGCCGCAGCCTCGGGTACCTCCCGCAGGAGCTCGGTCTCCCCGGCGACATGACGGTGTTCGGGTTCGTCGACTACATCGCGGTGCTCAAGGAGTGGAACGACCAGGCGGCCCGGACCACGGAGGTACGTCGCGTGGTCGACGTGGTGGGTCTCAGCGATCTGGCCACCAAGAGGGTCAGCAAGCTCTCCGGCGGGCAGCGGCGCCGGGTCGCGCTGGCCCAGTCCCTGCTGGGCGACCCGCGCGTGCTGGTCCTCGACGAGCCCACCACCGGCCTGGACCCGACCCAGCGCGCGTCGCTGCGCCGTACCCTCTCGACGATCGCAGCCCGCGCCGCGGTGCTGCTTTCCACCCACCAGACCGAGGACGTCGCCGCGCTGTGCGAGCGCGTCGTGGTGCTGGCGGGCGGCAGGGTCCGCTTCGACGGAGCCGTCCTCGACCTCGTCGCCACCGCCGCGGGGCAGGTCTGGCTCGTCGACGACGCGGGCGGGGGATCCGTCGACTCCGGTGTCGCCACCTGGCGCACCGGTACGGGGAGGCACCGGGTCGTCGGAGGCCCGCGACCGCCCGGCTCGGAAGCGGCCGAGCCCACCTTGGAGGACGCCTACCTCCTGATGCTCGGCGACCAGGCGGCTGCCGCGCTGCCCTGACCGATCGGCCCGATTCATCGGGCTGACCCTCGCGGAGCTCGCGGCTCCGTCCTACCGTTCCGTCCTGAGGAGACATCGACATGACCTCTACACACGCACGCCCGTCCACGGCCGACGCCGACCTCGGCGCCATGGCTCGCATCGAGATGCGCCGCCTCGCGCGCAACCCGTTCTTCGTGCTGGCCAACCTCGTCACCCTCGGCCTGCTCGTCATGTTCGTGCTCACCACGCCCGATGGCGGCCACCCCGACGAGTTGCTCGCCTGGCCGGTCGTGCCGGCGTTCTTCGTGGGCCTGACCAGCCTCGTGCTGCTCGCCCGCCAGACCCGGAGCACCGAGGCAGCCGCCGAGGCGATGGCGGCGGCGCCGGGAAGCGAGGCCGACCGCACCCTCGCGCTGTGCCTGGCCACCCTGATGCCCGGCGCGTGCGGGTTGGTCTACGCGGCCGCCGAGGTGGTCCTGGCAGCCACGGCGGGGGTCACGCCGCAGGAGTGGTGGTTCGGCACCATGCCCGACGTAGAGGTGATCGCCATCCTCCTGGCCCTCGCGCCGGTCGCATGCGTCGGCGGTGGCCTGCTCGGCGTGCTGGTGGGCCGCTGGCTGCGGTTCCCGGGCGCGGCCGCCGTCGTGGTCGTCGCCCTCGTGGTCGTGGACATGCTGGGCCAGTTCCCCGTCGAGGAGACCAGCCACCCGGTGCTGCGGCTGTGGACGCCGTGGGCGACGTTCCACTCGGGCAACAATGAAGACGGCACGGCCACGTTGTACGGCGGCAACCCGGTCTGGTACCTGGTGTACGTCTTGTGCCTCTGCGCAGCCGCCGTCCTGTTCGCCGTCTGGCACGACCGGACCGCGCGGACCGCCCGGCTGCGTGGCCTGACTGCCGCTACGGTCGTCGTCGGCGTGATCGGCCTGACCCTGGCGATGACCACCGGGACGCCCGAGAACCGGCTGTCCGACCCCGTCGCGTCTCAGGCTGACTAGGTCGTGTCTTCCACGTCCATGGCCTCGACGAAGCCGAGCCGTCGCCATCGCCTTCGCTCCTCCGCCTTGACGTCGCATGCACCGGATGGCGCTCGCGAGGGCCGTGACTCGGGAGACACGACCTGATGCGCCGCTGGTACGCCGGGCGCGGGATCTCCTGGACGCCGCTCCTGACGTGCTGCGCGCTCGCCGTGGCAGCCGCCCTGGTGGCGCGGAGCTGGCCCGAGACCCTGGCCGGTCTGCTGCCCGCCCTGGTGGCGCTGTGCGGCGCGGGGGCAGGCTTCGTGTTCGACGAGGCCGCCGGGACCGTCGTCGCGGTAACGCCGCGCGGCGCCGGCTGGCGCCGCTCGACCAGGGCCGCCGTGGCCCTGTTGCCGCTCGGCGTGTGGCTAACCCTGGCCGCCTCGCTCCCCACGGCCGCCGTCGAGAACCGTGGAGCCTGGTGCCTGGTCGGCGCGGGCACCGTGCTGCTGGTCACGGCGTCCGCCGCCATCGCGTCCCGTGCCCAGGTCGCCGCGCCGGGCTCGAGCCTGGCCGGCGTCGTCGCGCTGGGTCTGCTCGGCCCGCACCTGATGAGCCCGTTCCTCGGCTGGGACCCGCTGCCGGGAGGTCCGTTCCCGGACTCCGTCCTCGCCTTCTGGGTGGTGCTCTCGGGAGCTGGCGTCGCCGCCTGCGCCTGGGCCCTCCGCCCCGGCCTCCACTGACGTGTCAGCCCTTCCCTGAACTTGTCGGCCCCTGCACCCCCTGACAAGTTCAGGAATCCCCGGCTGCCCGGGGATTCCTTCACGGGCGCTCCCTACGGCTGGCAGAGGACGACGGCGGTGTGGGGGCCGAAGGTCAGCACGTCGCCGGCCTCGACCGGCGTACCGATCGGGTGGTCGGCACACGTCGACAGCACGACCTCACCGGACTCGACCCACTCGTTCTTCGGGAGGGTGACCTCGACGGGGTCGTCGTCGGCGTTGAGCCAGATCAGGAACGAGGAGTCGCGCTGCTGCTGGCCCTGGGGGCCGGGGGAGCGGAGCGGGTCGCCGGAGACGAACATGCCGATGACGTGCAGTGACTCGTCGAACCAGTCGTGCGCCTCCATCTCGCGGCCCGACGGGTGGATCCAGGCGAGGTCCTTCGGGCCGCCGTCCAGCGTCGGGGTACCCGCCAGGTGGTGGCGTTGCCGCAGCGTGTGGTGGTCGCGCCGCAGCCGCAGTGCGGTCTTGGTCAGCTCGTAGACGTCCAGCCACGCGTCGTCGGGCCGCCAGTCGACCCAGCTGACCTCGTTGTCCTGGACGTAGGCGTTGTTGTTGCCGCGCTGGGTCCGGCCGCGCTCGTCGCCGGCCGTGATCATCGGGCAGCCGCTCGAGAGGGCCAGCGTGATCATCAGGTTCGCGGCCTGCCGGCGGCGCAGAGCCACGACCTCGGCATCGGACGTCTCGCCCTCGACCCCGTGGTTCCAGGAACGGTTGCCGTCGGTCCCGTCCCGGTTGCCCTCGCCGTTGGCCTCGTTGTGCTTGTGGTCGTAGGACAGCAGGTCGCGCACGGTGAAGCCGTCGTGCGCGGTCACGAAGTTCACCGAGGCGTACGGCGAGCGGCCGTCGTCGGCGTACAGGTCCGAGGAGCCCGACAGCCGCGACGCCACGGCGCTGATGTGGCCCGGGCGGATCCAGAAGTCGCGCATGGTGTCGCGGTAGGTGTCGTTCCACTCCACCCACGGCGGCGGGAACGAGCCGACGCGGTACCCGTCCATGGAGGCGTCCCACGGCTCGGCGATCAGCTTCACGTACCTCAGCACCGGGTCCTGCCCGATCGTGGTCAGGAACGCCCCGCGCATGTCGATGTCGTGGCCGGTGCGCGCGAGCGCGGACGCGAGGTCGAACCGGAAGCCGTCGACGTGCATCTCGGTCACCCAGTACCTCAGCGAGTCCAGGATCAGCCGCAGCGCACCGAGGTTCGTGGAGTCGACGGTGTTGCCGCAGCCGGTGATGTCCCAGTACGCACTGCCCGGCGCTCCCGACCGCTTGTAGAACCCGAGGTCGTCGAGGCCCCGGAAGGCGTACGTCGGCCCGTCCGCCTCGCCCTCGGCCGTGTGGTTGTAGACCACGTCGAGGTACACCTCGATGCCCGCGCGGTGGAAGCTGCGGACCATCTCCTTGAACTCGCGCACCTGCTCGCCGCGCGTGCCCGAGGAGGAGTACGCCGCGTGGGGCGCGAAGAAGCCGATGGTGTTGTAGCCCCAGTAGTTCGCCATCCCGCGCTGCGCGACGGCGGGCTCGGTGAAGAACTGCTGGACGGGCATCAGCTCGACGGCGGTGACGCCGAGGTCGCGCAGGTAGTTCGTGACCGTGGACGTCCCCAGCCCGGCGTACGTGCCGCGCAGGTGCTCGGGGATCTCGTTGTGCAGGGCGGTGAACCCCTTGACGTGCAGCTCGTAGATCACGGTGTCACGCCAACGGCGGCGCATCGGGATGTCCTCCGACCAGTCGAACTCGTCGTGCACCACGACACTGCGCGGCATCGAGCCCGCGGAGTCGGACCTGCTGCGCCGCCCGTCGGCGATGTGGCCGAGCAGGCTCGGGCCAGGCACCGGCTCGCCCGTGATCGCCCGGGCGTACGGGTCCAGCAGCAGCTTCTGAGGGTTGAAGCGCCGGCCGTGGCGCGGGTCCCACGGACCATCGGCGCGGAAGCCGTAGCGCTGGCCGACCGAGACGCCCGGCACCTGGCCGTTCCACACCCCGAGGGTGTGCTCGGTCAGCTCGTAGCGCGTCTCGACGTCACTCTCGTCGAACAGGCACACCCACACGGCCGTCGCCTCCGGGGCGTGCACGGCGAAGTTGGTCGCCTCCGGCCCCCACGTCGCGCCGAGGTCCTGGTGCCGGCCCGGCCACACGTCGAGCTTCTCGTCGCGGGTGCGCCAGTGCCAGCGCTCGGGCCCGCTGTCGGGGGGAGTCACTCGGCCCATTGTGGTCGCTAGGGTGCGACGGGCGACAAGGACCCGATCAACTGGTGGCGAGGAGAGAAGTCGATGGGCGAGTTCGTGCGGCTCGAGGTGGCCGACGGCGTGGGCACGATCCGGCTGGACCGGCCGAAGATGAACGCGTTGAACGTCCAGGTCCAGGAGGAGATCCGGGCCGCGGCCACCGAGGCGGCCGAGCGTGACGACGTGAAGGCCGTGGTGGTGTACGGCGGCGAGAAGGTCTTCGCCGCGGGCGCGGACATCAAGGAGATGGCCGACATGTCGTACGTCGACATGGTCCGCCGCTCCGGGGCACTCCAGTCGTCCCTCTCCGCCGTGGCCCGCATTCCGAAGCCGGTGGTCGCGGCCGTGACCGGGTACGCCCTCGGAGGCGGCTGCGAGCTCGCGTTGTGCGCCGACGTCCGGTACGCCGCGGAGGACGCCGTCCTCGGCCAGCCGGAGATCCTGCTCGGCGTGATCCCCGGCGCCGGCGGCACCCAGCGGCTCGCGCGCCTGGTCGGGCCGAGCAAGGCCAAGGACATCGTCTTCACCGGGCGCTTCGTGAAAGCGCCGGAGGCGCTGGCGATCGGGCTCGTCGACAAGGTCTTCCCAGCCGGGCAGGTCTACGACGAGGCGGTCGCGTGGGCGTCCCGCTTCGGCAACTCCGCGTCGTACGCCCTCAGGGCCGCCAAGGAGACCATCGACCGCGGCCTCGAGACCGACCTCGAGACCGGCCTGGAGATCGAGCGGCAGCAGTTCGCCGCGCTCTTCGCGACCGAGGACCGTGACATCGGCATGCGGTCCTTCGTTGAGGAGGGACCCGGCAAGGCGCGTTTCGTCGGTCGGTGAGCGCCCCCGACGTGGCACCCTGTGAGCATCTGACCCGAAGGACGGACCGTGGCTGACGAGACCACCGAGACCACCGAGACCGAGCAGAAGCCCAAGCGGGGCGCTGCGGCGGCCGCGAAGGCGAAGGCCGGCGCGGACCTGGTGCGCCTGCGGCTGGCGCAGCTGGTCTGGCTGGTCTGCGTGCTGGCGGCACTCGTGCTCGCGATCGGCGCGCTGCTCGTCGCCCTCAAGGCCAACAACGACAACGACCTGGTCAAGTGGATGCTCGACGCCGCCGACAAGCTCGACCTGACCGTCTTCGACCGTGCCAACGGCATCAAGGACTTCACGGGCAAGAACGCCGAGGTCAAGGAAGCCCTCCTGAACTGGGGGCTGGCCGCGATCGTCTGGCTGATCGCCGGCCGGATCGTGGACCGCATCATCCGCCCCTGACAAGATGGCGCGCATGACGACCTCCTCGCGGCCCGTCCGTCGTGTCCTGCTTGCCACCGGGGCCCTGGTCGCGTCCGGCCTGGCCGGTGCGGTAGCGCTCGCCCCATCGGCGCTGGCGGCCAGCGCGCCGTTGACCTACCACTGCACGACCAGCCCGAACGTCGGCGAGCACGACTTCAGCGCCGTCGTGGACACCAACGCCCCGGCGACGCTGGGCGCGGGGATGACCACGCCGATCATCGTGACCTCCGACGTGACGATCCCGGAGTCGCTGGCCGCCACGCTGCGGGGTCTGGGCGTGGCCACGGTGGAAGGCACCAGCGCGTCGACCGGGACGGTCGACGGCGCGGGCCGGGTCGCGAACCTCACCATCCCGAAGACGGCGGTGCCCGCCGACGGCACCACCATGCACATGATCGGGACCGGGGCCGGCGGGACCATCACCGGCGGCGCCGTCGGGAGCACCATCCTGCTGGGCGCCGGCAACTTCACCGCGACGCTGACCCCGCGTGACTCGGCCGGCAACGTCGTGGCGATCCCCGGCACGACCACCTTCACCTGCACGCTCACCCCGCCCGGGCAGAACCTGCTCGTCGACACCGTGCAGGTCGTGCAGACGACGACCACGACCGCGCTCACGGTCGACGGCCCTGTCGAGTACGGCGGCGTCCCCACGGCCCACGTCTCCGTCACGCAGGCCGGGAGCAACGTGAAGCCCTCCGGGTCGGTCGCCGTCACCTACGCCGGCAAGACCACCACGGTCGCGCTGAAGGGGGGCAAGGCCAAGACCAAGCTGGCCCACGCCCTGATGATGGGCGTCAACCAGGTCACCGCCGTGTTCACCCCCACAGACAAGGACAAGGCGCCCAGCCAGGCCACGACCTCCTTCCGTGTCGTCCGCGGCCCGACCACCTCGACCGCCGCGGCCACCTACCGCGACGGCCGGCACCGCCTGGTCGGCAAGGCGCACGTCACGTCGGTGAACGGCACCGACGTGGCGGGGCGGGTGAAGTTCACCGTCAAGCGGAACGGCACCAAGATCCGCACCGCGATCGTCCAGCTCAACGCCAAGGACCGGGCCCGGAAGGTCTTCGCGAACGTCCGCAAGGCCGGCGCGTACGTGGTCGTGGCGAAGTACCTGGGGTCGCCCACCCTGAAGCGCTCCACCGGCCGGGTGAGGATCAAGCTGGTCTGAGCGTCCGGACGGGGCGTGTGACCGGTGCCTCCCCTGTGAGGCATCGCACGACAGGCACGTGTCTGGGGCCGGTTACGCGCTAGTAGCCTCTGGCGCGTGACCAACATCGTCGTATGTGTGAAGCACGTGCCTGACGCGACCGGGGACCGACACTTCGAGGCCGACAACACCGTGGACCGCGTCGGTGTGGACGGGCTGTTGTCGGAACTGGATGAGTACGCCGTGGAGCAGGCGCTCCGGCTGAAGGAGAAGGCCGAGAACGCCGAGGACGTGACGGTCACCGCCGTCACGGTCGGGCCCGAGAAGGCCGTCGACGCGGTGCGCAAGGCGCTGCAGATGGGCGCCGATGCTGGCGTGCACGTCTCGGATGAGGCGATTGCCGGGTCGGATGCGATCGCGACCTCGCTGGTGCTGGCCGCGGCGGTCAGGAAGGCCAACGGCGGCGACGTGCCCGACCTGGTGATGTGCGGGATGGCCTCGACCGACGGGTCGATGGGGGTGCTGCCGGCGATGCTGGCCGAGCGGCTCGGCATCCCGCAGGTGACGCTGGCCTCGCAGGTCGAGACCCAGGGTGACCAGGTGCGGGTCAAGCGGGACGGTGACGTGGCGACCGAGGTGATCGGGGCCACGATGCCGCTGGTGCTCTCGGTGACCGACCAGTCCGGTGAGGCGAGGTACCCGTCGTTCAAGGGGATCATGGCGGCGAAGAAGAAGCCGATGGAGACCTACTCGCTGGCCGACCTCGATGTCGACGCCTCCCAGGTCGGCTTGTCGGTGGCATGGTCCGTGGTCGAGGACACCGAGGCCCGCCCGCCGCGCACGGCCGGCGAGATCGTCAAGGACGAGGACGGTTCGGGCGCCCAGGCGCTGACCGACTTCCTCGCGACCAAGAAGTTCATCTGAGGGGTGTGCTGATCCATGTCTGAGGTTCTCGTTCTGGTCGACCACGCCGAGGGTGCGGTCAAGAAGCCGACCTATGAGCTGCTGACCATCGCCAGGCGGCTCGGCGAGCCGTCGGCGGTGTTCATCGGCTCGGCCGCGCAGGGCGCCGAGGTCGCCGGCTCCGTGGGCAGGTACGGCGCGGAGAAGGTGTACGTCGTCGACGACGCCGACATCAAGGGCTTCTTGGTGGCGCCGAAGGCCGAGGCGCTCCAACAGCTGGTCGAGAAGACCTCTCCGGCTGCGGTGCTCATCTCCTCAACTCCGGAGGGCAAGGAGGTCGCGGCCCGGCTGGCGATCAAGACCGGCTCGGGTCTGATCACCGACGCCGTCGACGTACAGGCCGGGGACGGGCAGGGACCGGTCACCACGCAGTCGGTGTTCGCCGGCAACTACACCGTCCAGGCGAAGGTCACCCAGGGCACCCCGATCATCACCGTCAAGCCGAACGCCGCGAACCCGGAGGAGGCCTCGGGTGCGGGTGCGGTCGAGGAGTTCGCGGCGACCATCTCCGAGGCCGCGAAGACCGCGCAGATCGTGGCCTCGCAGCCGCGGGAGAAGACCGGCCGCCCCGAGATGACCGAGGCCGCGATCGTGGTCTCCGGTGGCCGGGGTACCGGCGGCAACTTCGAGCCGATCGAGGGACTCGCCGACGCCCTGGGCGCGGCCGTGGGTGCCTCGCGCGCCGCGGTCGACTCCGGCTGGGTTCCGCACTCCTACCAGGTCGGGCAGACCGGCAAGACCGTCTCGCCGCAGCTCTACGTCGCCGCCGGCATCTCCGGGGCCATCCAGCACCGCGCCGGCATGCAGACCTCCAAGACCATCGTGGCGATCAACAAGGACGACGAGGCCCCGATCTTCGAGCTCGTCGACTTCGGCGTCGTCGGCGATCTCCACACCGTCCTGCCCGCCGCGGCGGAGCAGATCAACCAGCGCAAGGGCTGACCCTCAGATCGAAATTCCCTTGCCTGAAAAGCACGATCGTTCTATTCTGGTGCGGTGAGCAAGGGCGAGGCCACCCGGACGTCGATCCTCGACGAGGCACTGCACGTCGCCTCGAAGGTCGGCTTC
Source organism: uncultured Actinomycetota bacterium (assembly GCA_963782155.1). Lineage (GTDB taxonomy): Bacteria > Actinomycetota > Actinomycetes > Propionibacteriales > Nocardioidaceae > Nocardioides. The sequence goes on along the minus strand of CAWAIZ010000019.1, from coordinate 14,686 downwards.
GAGGGCCTGTCCATCGGTCAGCTCGCCGACCGGACCGAGATGAGCAAGAGCGGGCTGTTCGCGCACTTCCGGTCCAAGGAGCAGCTCCAGCTGCAGACGCTCGACCATGCCGCGGCTCGCTTCACCGACGTCGTCATCCGGCCGACCCTCAAGGCCCGCCGGGGCGAGAGCCGCGTGCGCGAGCTGTTCGAGCGCTGGCTCGACTGGGAGACCGAGACCCTGGCCGGAGGCTGTGTCTTCGCGTCCGCCTCGATCGAGTACGACGACCAGCCCGGCCCGATGCACGACGCGCTGGTCCGCCAGCAGCGTGACTGGGCGGAGTTCATCGCGACGGTGGCCGGCACCGCCGCCTCGGAGGGGGAGTTCCGTGCCGACGTCGACACGCAGCAGTTCGCCTTCGCCCTCCAGAGCCTGATGCTCGGCTACCGCCACGCCGGCCGGCTGCTCCGCGACCCCGACGCGCTCGACCGCACGCGGGCCGGTTTCGAGCAACTGCTCGCCGCCTCCCGCTGATCCATCCACCATGTCCCGAGGAGTTGTTGTGTCATCTGCACCGAAAAGCACGATCGTTCGTTTCAGGAACCTGGCTCGCCGGACGGCGTTCCGCAGCGCCGACCTGCTCGTCCCCTCCCGCGCCGGCCTGATCGCCCGCGACCTGTGGTTCACGGTCCCGCCGCGACTGGGTGCGGAGCCCCTGCCGGAGGGCGGTGACGCCTTCGAGGTCGAAGCGATGGGGGCGACGGTGCGCGGGCACGTCTGGGGCTCGGGTCCGGTCGCCTACCTCGTGCACGGCTGGGGTGGCAACGGAGCCCAGCTCTCGGCCTTCGTGCGTCCCCTTGTCGCCGAGGGCTACCGGGTGGTGATGTTCGACGCTCCGGCCCACGGTGACTCCGACCACGGGCCGGCAGGCCCCCGACGCACCCACGGCGTGGAGTTCGGCAAGGCGTTGGATGCCGTGTTCGGCAAGTTCGGTCCGGCCGAGGTCGTCATCGCCCATTCGCTCGGCGCCATCTCGACCTACCTGACCCTGCGGTTCGGGTGGCTCTCCACCCGCCGACTCGTCCTGCTGGCGCCGATGGTGGCGGCCGAGCCGTTGTTCGACCAGTTCCAGCGGGCGCTCGGCTTCGGCGCCCGGACGCGGCGGGCCTTCGACCGGCACCTGGATGCGTTCGTCGGGATCCCGATGGCCGAGTTCGACGCGACGTACCAGTCCGCGCGCACCGAACCCGTCCCCACGCTCGTCGTGCACGACCGCGGTGACCGACAGACGCCCTGGGCCGAGACGGCCCGCCTCGTCGAGTCGCTGCCGGACGCGCGCCTGGTGTCGACCGAGGGCCTGGGGCACCGCCGGATCCTCAGGGATCCCGGCGTGGTCCGTGAGGTGACGACCTTCGTCCGCGAGGCGCGCGCGCACGAGGGAGTGGCGTAGGGCCCGACCCGAGGGGCTCGGCTACTGCGGCAGCCAGCGCCGGCAGCACGACGTCGTACGCCGGGCCGGTGAGGTGCAGCCCGTCGTCGTCGTACGCCGCCGGGCCGAGGCCGGCCAGCAGTGCACGGCCGTCGACCACCGTGGCGCCGACAGCGGCGAACGCAGTCCGAGCCGCATCGCTGTACCGGATGATCACGGCGTTGGTGCGGTCGCGGCGACGCCCGAGCCGGGCCTCGTCGACACCGGGCGGGGTGAGCAGCACCAGACCGGCGCGCGGCGCCGACGCGAGGAAGTCGTCCAGCAGCGCCGCGAACTCCGACAGCGGCACGGCCTTCCAGGGCGCGGCGTCGTTGGAGCCGACGGACACCACGAGGACGTCGGTTGCCGTCACCGCGGCCCCGACTGCCTGGGGAAGCAAGTCTCGCGTGGACGCCCCGCCGACGGCGGCGTTGACCACCGAGGAGCCGAGGCGACCCAGGTCGCGCCGTACCCGGGCGAGGTGGCTGTCACCCAGGAGGACCACGCGCACCGGGTGAACCTACGCTGGCGGCATGAGCATCCAGCAGCAGGTGACCGACGCCGCCACCCGGGCGCGCGCGGCGTCGCGGGTGCTGGCGCTGGCGACCCGCGCCGAGAAGGACTCCGCACTGACGGCGATCGCGGACGCCCTGACGACCCACGAGGCCGTGATCTTGTCGGCCAACGCCGAGGACGTCGAGCGGGCGGAGGCCGAGGGCACCAAGGCCGGGATCGTCGACCGGCTCCGGCTCGACAGCGCCCGGGTCCAGGGCATGGCCGACGGTCTCCGACAGCTGGTGGCCCTGCCCGACCCCGTCGGTGGGGTGGTCCGCGGGGACACCCTGGCCAACGGGCTCGAGCTGCGGCAGCTGCGGGTGCCGTTCGGGGTGGTGGGGGTGATCTACGAGGCGCGCCCGAACGTCACCGTCGACGCCGCGGGCATCTGCCTGAAGTCCGGCAACGCGGTGCTGCTCCGCGGCTCCTCGAGCGCCCGGTCGAGCAACGCGGCCCTGGTGGGCGTGATCCGCGGCGCGGTCGAGGTCTTCGGGCTGCCGGGGGACGTCGTGCAGCTCGCGCCGGGCGACAGTCACGACGGCGTCAAGGCGCTGATGCGGGCTCGCGGCCTGGTCGACGTACTCATCCCACGCGGGGGAGCGGGCCTGATCCGGTCGGTGGTCGAGGAGTCGACGGTCCCGGTGATCGAGACGGGGGTCGGCAACTGTCACGTGTACGTCGACGCGGCCGCCGACCTCGAGATGGCCCTCGACATCGTCGTGAACTCCAAGACCCAGCGCACCAGCGTCTGCAACGCCGCCGAGTCGGTCCTGGTCCACGCCGACGTCGCCGATGCGTTCCTGCCGACCGTCGTGGCGGCCCTCCAGAGCGCCGGGGTCACCATCCACGGCGACGAGGCGTTCGCGGCGTACGACGGCGTCGTCCCCGCCACCGTTGAGGACTGGGCCGCCGAGTACCTCGACCTGGAGATCGCTGCCGCCGTCGTGCCCGACCTGGACGCCGCCATCGAGCACGTCTCCAGGTGGTCCACCGGGCACACCGAGGCCATCGTCACCGGCGACCTGAAGGCCGCTCGCCGCTTCGCCGCCGAGGTCGACGCCGCGGCCGTGCTCGTCAACGCCAGCACTCGCTTCACCGACGGCGGGGAGTTCGGGTTCGGCGCCGAGATCGGCATCAGTACCCAGAAGCTGCACGCCCGCGGGCCGATGGGCCTGTCCGAGATGACCACCACCAAGTACGTCGTCACGGGCGACGGGCACGTCCGCTGAGCGCCCGGCGCGCGGCCCCGGTAGAGTGCGCGACATGTCGACGCTGCTCCTGGCCGCCCCAGTGATGACTGTCGAGGAGAACGAGATGTGGTCCGGGGTGAACCACTGGGCCGTGGGGGCCGGGACGCTCGCGATCCTGCTGATCGCGCTGGGCATCCTGATCGCTTTCGGCGGCGGACGAGAGCACAGCTGAGCACGCTCGCCACGCCAACCTCCTCGACCTCCGCGCGGCGGCGGGTCGGGGTGATGGGCGGCACGTTCGACCCCATCCACCACGGTCACCTGGTGGCGGCCTCCGAGGTTCAGTCGTGGTTCGACCTCGACGAGGTCGTGTTCGTGCCGACCGGGGCGCCCTGGCAGAAGTCCGAGCGCCGGGTCTCCGAGGCCGAGGACCGCTACCTGATGACGGTGATCGCGACCGCCGCGAACCCGAGGTTCTGGGTCTCGCGCGTGGACATCGACCGCGACGGGCCGACGTACACGATCGACACCCTGCGCGACCTCCGGGCGACCATGAAGGACGTCGACCTGTACTTCATCACCGGCGCCGACGCACTGGCCGACATCTTCACCTGGCGTGACGCCGACGAGCTCTTCGAGCTGGCCAACTTCGTCGGGTGCACCCGGCCGGGGTACACGATGGACCCCGCGACGTTGAATGCGATTCCCTCCGACCGTGTGACGATGATCGAGATCCCGGCGCTGGCGATCAGCTCCACCGACTGCCGCGAGCGGAAGCGCAGGGGCGAGCCGGTCTGGTACCTCGTGCCCGACGGCGTCGTCCAGTACATCGCCAAGCACGACCTGTACGCACCCAAGGAAGTAGACACGTGACCGCCACCGACCGGGCCGTCGAGCTCATCGTGACCGCCGCCCGCGCGGCCTCCGACAAGCTCGCCAGCCAGATCGTCGCCTTCGACGTCAGCGACCAGCTCGCCATCACCGACGCGTTCCTCATCGCCAGCGGCTCGAACGACCGCCAGGTCAAGGCCATCGTCGACGAGGTCGAGGAGAAGCTCCGCGATGTCGGCGCCAAGCCGTTGCGCCGCGAGGGTGAGCGCGACGGGCGGTGGGTGCTCATCGACTACGGCGAGGTCGTCGTGCACATCCAGCACGAGGAGGAGCGGCAGTTCTACGCCCTCGAGCGGCTCTGGCGCGACTGCCCCTCGATCCATCTGCCGGCGGACGTCGTCTCGCACACCCGATGACCCGGCGGCTGGTCCTGGTCCGCCACGGTCAGACGGCGTGGAACGCCGAGGGTCGCGGCCAGGGGCACACCGACATCTCTCTCGACGAGACCGGACACGCCCAGGCGGCGGCCACGGCGCCGCACCTCGCCGCGCTGCGGCCCGCACGCCTGTGGTCCAGCGACCTGGGCCGGGCGCGCGAGACGGCGGCGTACGTCGCCGAGGCCACCGGCCTGGACGTGCAGGCGGACCCGCGGCTGCGGGAGTACGACCTGGGCGCACGCTCGGGGCTGACCCTCGCCGAGTTCGAGGAGAAGTTCCCCGCCGAGCACGCCGCCTGGCTGACCTATGACGAGTCGCTCCTGGTCGAAGGGGCCGAGACCATGGCGCAGGTGCGGGCCCGCATGGTCCCTGCTCTGCGCGAGTGCCTCGACGCCCTGGCGCCGGGAGAGACCGGCATCGTGGTGACTCACGGGGCCTGCCTCAAGGTCGGGCTGTTCGCCCTGATGGGCTGGCCGTTCGAGCTCTACGGCAGCCTTCGCGGGATGGACAACTGCGGGTGGTCCGTACTCGCCGAGCAGGAGCGGCGCGAGGGTCTGCGACTGGTGTCCTACAACGAGACTGCGGCCGTCGGCGGGCACCCCGACCGGGCCGTCGGGGCCGATTTCGCCAGCGAGGAAGCGGTTGGCTAAGATTCCAGGTCGTTGCCCACCAGCCGGGTGACGGCAGAAGATGGGGCTGTGGCGCAGCTGGTAGCGCACCTGCATGGCATGCAGGGGGTCAGGGGTTCGAGTCCCCTCAGCTCCACCGAGTACGGCATGTGAGAGGGCGCGAGCGCGGCTGGTAGCGGCTCTGCTGGCTTGGCATGCAGGGGGTCAGGGGTTCGAGTCCCCTCAGCTCCACCGAGTACGGCATGTGAGAGGGCGCGAGCGCAGCTGGTAGCGGCTCTGCTGGGTTGGCATGCAGGGGGTCAGGGGTTCGAGTCCCCTCAGCTCCACCGAGTACCCCGTTCACCGGCCGTGGACGGGGTCTTTGTGATTTCGAGGCTGCGCGAGCGCAGCTGGTAGCGGCTCTGCTGGGTTGGCATGCAGGGGGTCAGGGGTTCGAGTCCCCTCAGCTCCACCGAGTGTCCCGTTCACTGAATCGCGCCGTGAGTCGGAGGCGGCGCCTGGAGCACGCCGGGATGCTGGAGACAGAGCTGCGTATTTTGTCTATTGATTCCCGCGTCTGGCACCACAGGGTTGTGGTGGCTGACACAATCTTCGGGACGCAAGGGGACTCATGAGCACCAGCACGGGAGAGCGCGTACGCGCGCTGAGAACCACGCGCGGCATCGGACAGACCGACCTGGCAGCGGCCGTCGGCGTGTCCAAGAGCTACCTGTCGCACATCGAGGCGGGTCGGCGGCCGGCGACCGCGGCGCTGCTGCACCAGATCGCCGAGGCCTTGGCGGTCGAGGTCGAGCAGCTTGAGAGCGGCACTCCCGTCGACGCCAACGAGGACCTGCAGCTGCGGCTGTCGTTCGCCGAGATGTCCCTGCGCAACGGCGAGTGGGACCTCGCGCTGAAAGAGTTCACCAGCATCCAGGAGCGGGCCCGCGAGCTGCCGCTGCAGCGCTACCTCGACGAGGCGACCTGGGGCGTGGCCCGCGCACAGGCGGCCACCGGCGAGCTCGAGCAGGCGATCCCCATCTACGAGTCGCTCCTCGACAACCCCGAGCTGAGCGCCGCCGTTCCGCGCGCGATCGTCTCGGGGCACCTGATCATGGCCTACAGCGAGTGCGGTGACCTCGGCCGTGCCGTCGACCTGGGCGAGCAGGCACTGGCCGGGCTGGTGAACGCCGATCCGGCGCCGGACATGAGTGTCCAGATCGAGCTGCTGTCGACGGTCGCCGGCTGCTATCTCGAGCGCGGCGACCTCACCCGCGCCCAGCTCCTCATCGAGCGCGCGCTGGGGCGCGCGGACGAGGAAGGCTCCCAACGCGCCCGCGCCGCGGCGGCCTGGAACGCCGCCGTGATCGCCGAGGCGCGGCACGACGCCATCGGGGCGCGCCGACACGCCGACCGGGCCCGAGCCCTCTACGCCGAGATGGACGACTCCCGACGGACCGCCATGCTGCGCGTGGTCTCCGCGGCGCTGCTGCTGCGCCAGCACCCGCCCGAGCCGCAGGCGGCACTGCCGCACCTCCGGCAAGCCATCGCCGAGCTGCTCGACGTGGGCAGCCGACTGGACCTGGGGTACGCCCGGACCGAGCTGGCGCGAGCGTTCCTGTACGCCGGGGACACCGACGCGGCAGGTGAGGCCGCACGACTGGCTCTGGGCGACATCGCGACCGGTGACCGGCTGGTGACGGGCTCCACCTTGGTGGTGCTCGGCCACGTCGCCGGCGCCGACGGCGACCGGGACACGGCGTTCGCCCTCTACGGACAGGCGGCGACCTCCCTGGCCGAGGCGGGTGCGTCCCGGCAGGCAGGCACGGTGTGGCGCGAGCTCGGTGAGGCCTACATCGAGCTCGGGCGCCCCGAGGAGGCGATCGAGGCGCTGCGGCGCGCCAGCGACCTCGCCGGCGCGACGTACAACCCATTGCGGCCCGCTCTAGAAGCAGCAGCGGGGGATGCCGTCCGCCGCTGACCTCAGGTCATGCGGCTGGCGGGCTTGCAGCCCGCCGGAGACGAGCAGCGCTGCGAGCAGCGCGGCGGCGGTGAGTCGACGGACCAGGGGCGATTTCTTCGATGACATGCGCAAGGTTTGACGTGCGTGGCATCATCTTGTCAACCCATTGACGGACAGTTGACGAAGGGTGAGACACTTCCCGGCGGCTCGGCGGTCCGGGGGAGCGAGTCGCCGAACGTCCTCGCGAGCCGCCAAACCCCCCCATCACGGAGACAGCGATGATCGAGAGGTCCCTCCGGGTCCGCGACGACCTCGTGGCGGACTCCGCGTCGTTCAACATGCTGCTGACGACCGCACTCCGGGCCGAGGTCGGCGCGGCCGTCTGGGGGAACTGGACCCTCGACCGGACCGTGGAGGCCGGCATGGTCGGCGCCGTCGACCCGGTCGCGGGCACGTTCGAGCTCCACAAGTACGGCGCCATCCCGCTCGACGTCGAGGTCGTCGACGAGGTCAGCCCGGCCACCTGGGACGTCCGGAGCGCGAGCGTGGAGCACTCCCGTGAGGCCGTCTACCCGGGCCGCAGGGACACCTGGCGGTTCCGAGAGTCCAACACGATCGTCTCCCGCGGCACCCAGTACGGCCGGCGCGCGGTGGTCGATCCGGTGCGCGCCGCGTGCCAGCACTACGAACAGATCTGCCGCTGGGCCAACGACCGGGGGTACGCCACCAGCGACGGCATCGTCCAGGGGTTCGGCATGGTGACCGCGACCTACCAGGCGCTCGGGGTCGTCAACCTCGCCTCCCGGAAGGCCGACCAGACCTTCACGGTCGAGGGCCCGGAGGGTGGCGTCGCGACGTTGGTCGGGGACGGTGACCCGTACCTCGCGGCCGACGCGTCCTACGGCCGCACGAGCCCGCGTTCACAGGCCAGCGTCGAGGCGTTCCTGTACCCCCCGGCGCCCGACCGTACGGGACCGGGCACGGTCCCGTACGCCTTCGAGTTCCTCTCCTTCTCGGGACGTACCGCGCTGCCCGGCTGGGTCGGTCACGTCCCGACGATGAGCGTCAGCTTCCGCAACAGCGGGTCGTACGTCGTGCAGTGCACGGTCACCTACGACACCGTCGCGGCCGCGGACCTGCGCAAGCGGGTCCAGGTCGGCTGCGGGATCCCGGGCTGGGTGTACCTCCCCGTCGACGCAACGAACGTGCGGGTCGCGTGCCGCTTCTGGCACACCCACGACTGGGGCCCGCGACATGACCTGGCACCCGTGGCCAGCCCGATGCAGGAGTGGCGTCAAGGCCAGGGCGCGGTGGAGATCCAGGGCTGGTGGCCCGGTGACTACGACGCGGCGTGGGTGACCTAGCGCCCACCCGCTCGCACCGGGACACTGCAGGGTTCGCGGTCCGGACATCGGCGGACGGGGGTCGATGTCTGGACCGCGGACCGTGCGGTGCGTGACGAGAGCCAGTGCCCGGGTTATTTTGCGTGGCATGAGGCGCGCACCGCACGAGAACGTCGCGACCGTCCTGGTCGACCCGTGCGCGCTGGGTGACCTGGAGCTGGAGCTGATGGTGCTCGACCTGCGGGTGTGGCCGATCCGTACGGCGCCCAACTGCCTCGACGGCCGGCGCGCGGAGTTCCAGGTCCGCCGCCGCCTCGTGGAGGCCCAACGCGGCCGGTGGGACTGTGCCACTGACTGGACGCCGGTCTGGATCGCCTTCGGCCCGGCCTGGCGACGCGGCGACGAGCCCCTGCCGTGGGAGGCACACAAGGCGCTGTGGCAGGTGCTCGACGCCTACGCCGACCAGGTCCGGTTCCACCGGCGCCTCGGCGGCGTCACCCCACTCCTCGTCCCGGAGGACGCGGCTCACTAGTGGTCACCAACGGAGATTCGTTCGGGTGTCCCGCACTCCTGGCACGCACCTCGCGGCGTTGCCGTCGCTCGCGAGACGACCCGGGTATGGCTTCGCTCCGGCGCCTTGCGATGCACGCACCACGAGCACGGGCCACCCCCGACGAATCTCCGTCGGCAACCACTAGACGCGCAAAGATCCCGAAAAGAATTCTGGGAGTACGCCGAACCAAACCGTCTGCCGAGGCATCAGACCGAGTGCAGGGCGCTGCATGCACCCTGCCCCAGGACCCTGGCCGCGAACGACGGCGGCCAGCGCACGAGACCCCCGGCAGACATCGTCTGCCGGGGGCTCGGATCTTCTGGCCCGACCTCGTGAGACTTACCAGTTCGGTGTGACGCCCGGCAGGTTCGCCGGCAGCGGCGTGCCCTGCGGGTGGTAGACGTACGCCACTCCGCCCGTGGACTCCTGCCAGACCCTCTCGAAGTTCTCGCGCGTGTAGATGCTGCGCACGTTCGCGTTCGAGTTCGAGGCCGGGTCGTTGATGATCGGGTCGCCGTCTGCGGTGAAGCCGACGATGACGAACAGGTGGCCGTTGGTGTCGTACCCGGCCTCCGGCATCTCCTCGAGGTCCCACGACTGCGAGGTGATGACCGGGATGCCGGCGGCGACGAAGGCTTCGACCTCCTGCAACGACCGCAGCCGGGTCACGAACGTGTCGAGTCCGTAGGTGTGGGCGTACGCCGTGTTGAACGGCCAGTTGCCGGCGCCGTCGTAGGTGTAGTCCCAGACGTTCAGCGCGGCGTGGTCGACCTGCGGGTCGGCGTACGGGATGTCCGCCAGCTCCTCGGTGCTCGGCGAGGCGCCGAAGTAGCTCATCACCATCGCCGTGGACGTGGGCGAGCACCAGACCTCGCCGCCGCCGCCGTACTCCGGGAACTCGCCGGAGTGGGTGTTCTGGGCGTACGGCGGCACGGCCAGCTCGACCTGGTGGCCCAGCGTGAATGAGCTGGTGCCGGCATAGTCCGGGATCAGCTCGCTGGTCATCGTGGTCACGGCGTCGAGCTTGGGCGAGCTGCCGCGGCCGGTGGGCCGCAGCAGGGTGACCCGGGTCTGGAAGGCGACCGGCTCCTTGCCCGAGCGGGTGCTGAAGGTGTCGGTGAGGATCCTGGCGTCGGTGTCGTTCTGCCCGTCCACGGAGGTGCGGTGGATGTCGCCCGCGGCGTAGTCGCGGCCCGAGGTCCAGCGGCCCATGACGTACCACTTGGTCCAGGTACCGTCCGCGTGCCGGCCGCGGAAGAGCGTCTCGACCCAGGTGCCGGTCGGCGTGGTGGCGTTCCACGACGAGATGGCCTCGTCGTCGGAGTAGCCGAGCTCGACGACGGGCGAGGTCCAGGTGCCGGCGTCGTACGTGCGAGCCGTGCCGTCGCCGAACGGGTCGGTGTAGCTCCGGCTGGCGAGCGCAGTTTCCTCGACCGCCTTCTTCTTGGCGATGGTCAGCCGGCCGTGCCTGACCTCCAGCCCCTCGAGCGTGCCGCCGCTGAAGTCGGCGTCCGAGGTCCAGCGGGTCAGCGTGATCCGCGTGGGTGGGTCCGCGGCCGGGGCCGGACTCATGGACAGGAGTGGGGCGGCCACCAGTCCGGCCGCCAGGGTGATGGACAGGGTCGTGCGCATGTGGAGTCCTCCCGAGTGGACGTCTGGTCTGATCCTGGCCCATCGCCGGACGACTGGAAAGGGTGCGCCCTACACGGCCCGGACCTGGTTGTTGCGCTTCTCGTGGGTGAGCTCGCCGAGGCCGAGCTCCTCGAGCAGCGGCGGCAGGTACATGCCGAAGCGTCCGCGGTAGCCCTTGCGCAGGCCGTACCACCCGCCGACCGGGTTGCCCTCGTCGCGGCCCCACGCCTCGACCGAGCCGGCCGCGGCGTCCTTCTTCTCGTCGGCCGCACCCAGGGGCACCCAGTCGCCCTGGTCGCGCAACCAGGCGTGGAGGTCCTCGATCGCGCTGAGGTGGTACTTCAGCGTGGTCGACCCCACCTGACACACGAGCGCCGGTGGGTCCGCCGCCTCGTCGCGGTACATCGTGTAGCCGCTCGAGCCCGGCGCCGTGGTCAGCTGCCAGGGGTCGTCCTTCGTGCCCGATCCACTCATGTCGTGCTCCCTTCGATGTCCGCGCGGAAGTGCGGGAGCAGTCCCGCCCATGCGCTGTTGTTGCGGTCTCGCCAGGTCTGGGCGTCGGCGCCGAGCCGCTCCCAGGACGTCTGCTCGATGTCCACCCGGGTCCTGCCGTCGGCGACCGCGGCGAAGGTGATGAGCACGTCGGTGGCCTCCTCGGGCGTGCGACGGAGGTGCCAGCGGTAGCCCAGCCGGGCGGGCGGCTCCCACCGGGTGACCACGCCCCAGTCGTGCTCGGCGCCGGCGGTGCGCTCGTAGATGCGGCCGCCGACCCGCGGCTCGAGGACCACGGTGAGGTCCGGCTCGCCGCTCTCGGAGTGCGTGTACGGCCACCAGCGGTCGATCCGCTCGGTCCAGGTGCGGAAGGCGTGCTCGCGCGATGCGGACACCTCGAAGCTGATGCGGAGCGGCTCGATCATGCGTCGGTGGCTTCCGTGCTCTGCCCGGTGTTCTCGGCGTACAGGCGGAACCGCGTCGTGCGCTCGCCCCAGATCCGGCGCAGGTGCTCCTCGGCGGTCTCCAGGCCCTCGTCGCACAGCCGGAAGACGTGTCGAACGCCGTCGCGCTCGCCGGTCACCAGGCCCGACTCGGCCAGCAGCCGGAGATGCCGGGAGACGGCCGGCCGGGAGATCGGCAGCCGGTCGGCGATCTCCTGCACCGACCTGGGCGCCTCGCCGAGCAACTCCAGGATGGTGCGCCGGGTGGGGTCGCCGAGCGCCGCGAACGGATCCCCCATGCGGGCAACCCTATGCGTAACAAGATGGTTACGCAATCAGTCCGGTCGCCAACAGTCGCTCCCAGATGCGCTCCCGCTGCTCGTCCAGGAAGGTGCCGGTGACGTGGTCGGGGTCCTTCCAGACGACGGTGCCGTCGATGACGGGCCGGCAGATCGGGAAGTCGGGGCAGAACACGGGGTCGAGGTCGACGGTGGCCGTGTCGTCGGGTGATCGGGCTGCAAGGGTGTCGAAGATGCCGTCGGTGAACGGCTTCGCCAGCGGCGGCACCAGCGCGCAGTCGCCCAGCCTCGACGCGCGGGCCAGGCAGTCGAGGGGGTCGGGACCCTCCTTGTCGTAGCCGTTGGTGCCGAGCAGCGCCTTGACGATGATCATCCTCGCGCCGGCCGCGTGGACGAGGCCCACGGTGTCGGTGGCGGTGCGCAGGTGCAGCTGGGCCAGCGTCTCGCCGGGCGGCCGGTCGGGGGAGGCGTAGGTCTGCTGCCACTCCGGCTCGGCCCGCGAGAGGCTGACAGCAACCACGACGTCCACGTCGAGGGCCGGGAGCACGTCGCGGTAGAAGACGTCCTGCTCCTCGACACAGCGCGGGGAGAGGCCCGACTCCCAGCCGCAGCCGCGCAGGACGTTGGTGACCAGCGTGAAGTCCTTCTCCCGGGCGAGCGTCTCGAACGCCGTGACGAACATCGCCGACTGGCTGTCGCCGACGAGGAGCACGCGCGGTCCGCCGCCGGTGACGCGGACGCAGACGTCGAGGTCGTCGGGCGTGCAGGGCGTGCCTGCGTCCGGGACGTCCGCCAGGGCTGCGGGGAGGTCGAGGTCGTCTGGCACGGGGTCGTCGACCCAGTCAGCGGCCGAGGAGATCGCGGACAGGTCACCGGACGACGGGTTGGCGATGGCGGGCCGCACGGACGAGTGCAGCACCGGCGGCAGGACCAGCGCCGCGGCGAGTGCGCTGGCGGCGAGCCCCGCGCCGACGACCGGCCACCGGAACCGGTCCAGCGGGCGAACGCGCCGGATGGGTCGCTCGAGCACCTCGTAGGAGAGCGCGGCCAGCCCGGTCGCGACCGGCGCCGCGATGGCCGCCACGACCCATGGGCCCACGTCGAACGTCTGCCGGATGACCAGGATCACCGGCCAGTGCCAGAGGTAGGTGCCGTAGGAGACCTGGCCCAGGTAGCGCGGGAGCGGCAGCGCCAGCAACCGGGCCGCCGGGCCGGTCGGGGCGGCGTACAGGCCGCCGATCGCGAGTACCGAGGCCGCCGCGGCCATCAGGCCGCGGGTGGACGGCGTGACCGCGAGGAGGTCGGTGCCCACCACGCCGACCGCGATCACCCCGACAACCGCCATCGGGTGGCCGACCCGGGGTCGCCACGTGAACATCCGGGTCAGCAACGCGAGCAGGACGCCTGCGGCGAGCTGGTAGACGCGCGTCTCGGTGGCGTAGTAGGCGTACGTCGGGTCCGACGACGCGTGCCACACCTGGAGGGCCACCGACCCGCCGACTACCGCGACCAGCACGAGCAGGACGGCGACGGCGTGCCGGCGCAGTCGGAGAAGGAGCAGCAGCGCGAGGGGGAGGACGACGTAGAACTGCTCCTCGATCGACAGCGACCAGAAGTGCAGGAACGGGCTGGCGTTCACCGAGTCGGCGGCGAAGTAGTCCCGGGCGTCGGCGATGAACTGCCAGTTCGAGAGGTAGACCAGCGCCGACTGTCCGTCCCGGACCATCCCGACCCGCTGCGGCGCGCTGGCCACCAACAGCTGCACGACCGCCGTCACCACGATCACCACGACCGCGGCCGGCAGCAGCCGGCGGACGCGGCGTGCGTAGAACCAGCCCAGTCGGAACGAGCCCTCCTTGTCGACCTGCGCCCAGATGACGTGGGAGACCAGGAAGCCGGACAGCACGAAGAAGAGGTCGACGCCGACGAACCCTCCGCCGAACGCGCCGATGCCGCAGTGGAACAGCAGCACCAGATAGACCGCGACCGACCTGAGGCCGTCCAGCTCGGGACGGTAGGTCCAGCGATCCACGCCCGGAAGGGTAGCGGCGCGACCGCATGCCTCGGCGCGCTCGATCACCGAAGGGGCTTTCGTTGGTCGAGCCGTGAGGCCGGCACACCACCGAAGGGATCTCGCTGGTCGAGCCGTGAGGCCGGCACACCACCGAAGGGATCTCGCTGGTCGAGCCGTGAGGCCGGCTACGGCCGAGCGAGTCGAGACCCGGTGACCGGGCGGCGTACCTCGTGTGGGGTCTCGACGCGGGCTCGCTGGCGCTCGCCCGGCTCGACCACCGAAGGGCTCTCGCTGGCGCTCGCCCGGCTCAACCACCGAAGGGCTCGCTGGCGCTCGCCCGGCTCGACCACCGAAGGGCTTTCGTTGGTCGAGCCGTGAGGCCGGCCACGGCCGAGCGTGTCGAGACCCGGTGAGCGGGACGGCGTACTTCTTGCGGGGTCTCGACGCGGGCTCGCTGGCGCTCGCCCGGCTCGACCAGCGAAGGGCTCCCGCTGGCGCTCGCCCGGCTCGACCAGCGAAGGGGCTTTCGTTGGTCGAGCCGTGAGGCCGGCTACGGCCGAGCGTGTCGAGACCGGGTGACGGGGCGACGTACCTCTCGCGGGGTCTCGACGCGGGCTCGCTGGCGCTCGCCGTAGGCCGGCCACGGCCGAAGGGCTCTCGTTGGTCGAGCCGTGAGGCCGGCCACGGCCGAGCGAGTCGAGACCCGGTGACTGAGCGGCCTACCTGTTGGGGGTCTCGACGCGGGCTCGCTGGCGCTCGCCCGGTTCGACCACCGAAGGGCTCTCGCTGGCGCTCGCCCCGGCTCGACCACCGAAGAGTGACCGGGCGGCGTACCTCTCGCGGGGTCTCGACGCGGGCTCGCCGGCGCTCGCCCGGCTC
>CAWAIZ010000018.1:0-264905 GCA_963782155.1 uncultured Actinomycetota bacterium | reverse complement strand
GCTCGGCGCGATGTTCCTCGCCCTGGAGCCGGCCGGCTCGGGACAGCTGCCCGAGGGGGCCGAGATCCCCGTCGAGCGCACCAGCTCGCCGTACGACGTCGTGAAGGCCTTCTCCGGCCTCGCCGAGACCTCGGACAAGATCGACACCGACCAGCTCGCCGCCGCCCTCACCACGCTGGCCGACCTCACCCGCAACACCCCCGAGGAGTTCCGCACCGCTCTCGACGGTGTCTCGCGGCTCTCCACGAACATCGCGGCCAAGAGCGGCCAGATCAACACGCTGCTGGGCAACCTGCAGAACGTCTCGGAGGTCCTCGACGCCCGCGACCAGGACATCGTCGGCCTGATGCGCGACTCGGACGTGCTGTTCCGGGCCCTGGTCAAGCGCCGGGTTGCCGTGCACCGGCTGCTGGTCTCCACCAGCACGCTCTCCAAGGAGCTGACCAGCCTGGTGCGCCAGAGCCGTGCCGACCTCAAGCCCGCGCTCACCCACCTCGAGACCGTCGTCGGCGTCCTGAACAAGAACGAGGACAACATCGACAACAGCCTCCGGCTGATGGCGCCGTTCTACCGCGTCTTCGCGAACACGCTCGGCAACGGGCCGTGGTTCGACACCTACATCCAGAACATGCCGCCCGTCCCGCAGGTGGGCTGAGCAATGGACCCGAAGAAGATCGTCGTCCCGTTGATCGTGGTCGCGCTGCTCGTCGCGGCCGCGTTCACCTGGCTCGGCGGGACGGACACGAAGACGCTGACGGCGCACTTCCCCCGCACGGTCTCGATCTACGAGGGCAGTGACGTCCGCGTGCTCGGCGTGCCGATCGGGCAGGTCGACACGGTCACGCCGTCCGGGACCGACGTCGTGGTGACCATGTCCTACGACGCCGAGGTCAAGATCCCGGCCGACGCCGCGGCCGTGATCGTGTCCCCGTCGATCGTGGGCGACCGGTTCATCCAGCTGACCCCGGTGTACACCGGCGGTGAGGTGATGAAGACCGGCGCCACCCTCGACGTGGACAGCACGGGCGTGCCGCTGGAGCTGGACCAGATCTACCAGAGCCTCGACGACCTGACCGTCGCCCTCGGCCCGAACGGCGCCAACGCCAAGGGCGCCCTCACCGACCTGCTCGAGACGACGGCCGCCAACTTCGGCGGCCAGGGCGCCAAGTTCCACCAGACCATCCAGGACTTCAGCAAGCTGACCGGCACCCTCGACGACAACAAGGAAGAGCTGTTCGGCTCCGCCGAGGCGCTGGAGGGCTTCATCCGCACTCTCGCCCGCAACGACCCGACGGTGCGCCGCTTCAACCGGTCGCTCGCCTCGGTGTCGACCATGCTTTCGGGGGAGCGCGACGAGCTGGCCGCGTCCCTGCGGCACCTCGCGGTCGCGATGCAGGAGGTCTCCGGCTTCGTGGAGGAGAACCGCGAGATCCTCGGTAGCAACATCAAGGGCCTCAACCGCGTCGCCAAGGTGCTCGTCAAGCAGCGCGACGCCCTCGACGAGATCCTGAGCGCCGGCCCCGTCGCTCTGAACAACCTGGCCCTCACGTACAACCCACAAGCCGGCACCCTCGACACCCGCGCCAACCTCCAGATGCTCGGCGACCAGATCACCAGTGACCCGGCCGCCTTCCTCTGCGGCATCGTCAACCAGGCCGACAAACCGGGCGACGTGTGCGACGTGATCAAGGACGTGCTCGGCAAGCTGCCGGCCCTTCCGCGCACCGGTCCCTTCGGCCAGGGCGGCCAGCGAGGCGGCGTACGCGCGCCCGAGCAGTTCGACCCCACGCTCGGCGGACTCGTGGAGGCAGGCCGATGAGAGGCATCCGACTCCTGGTCCTCGCGCTGCTCGGCTCGCTGATGCTCGGTGGCTGCGGCATCGACATCTACAAGCTGCCGCTCCCGGGCGGCACCGACGTCGGCGACCGCCCGATGACCGTGCACATCATGTTCCGCGACGTCCTCGACCTGGTGCCGCAGTCCACGGTCAAGGTGAGCGACGTCAACGTCGGCAAGGTCACCGACGTCAGCCTCGACGGCTACACCGCCGACGTGACCGTCCAGCTCCGGCGAGACGTCGAGCTGCCGGACAACGCCGAGGCCACCATCCGGCAGACCAGCCTGCTGGGCGAGAAGTTCGTGTCGCTGGCGGCGCCCCAGTCCGGGGCCAGCGCCGACCGGCTGCAGAGCGGGGACGTCATCCCGCTCGAGCGCAGCGGGCGCAACCCCGAGGTGGAAGAGGTGCTCGGCGCGCTGAGCCTGCTGCTCAACGGCGGTGGCGTCGCGCAGCTGCGCACCATCGCCCAGGAGCTCAACATCGCGCTCGAGGGCCGCGAAGGCACCACCCGGTCGGTGCTCGACCAGGTGCAGACCCTGATGACCCAGCTGGACGACCACAAGGCCGACATCGTCAACGCGATCGACAAGCTGAACGACCTGTCGGTGGCCATCAACAAGCAGCGGTCGAGTATCGACGCCGCGCTGGACGAGCTGCCGTCGGCGCTCACCTCCATCGACAAGCAGCGCAAGGACCTGGTCAAGCTGCTGCAGGCGCTGGCCGAGCTCAGCGACGTCGGTGTCGGCGTCATTCGCGCGTCGAAGACCGCGACCATCGACTCGCTCCAGCAGCTGACGCCGGTGCTCTCCCAGATCGCGGCGTCCGGAGACGACTTCGTGAACGCGTTCAACGTCTTCTTGACCTACCCGTTCGTCGACGAGGTCGTCGGCCGCGACCCGCAGGTGGCACGTAACCTCCACATGGGCGACTACACGAACCTCTCGATCACCCTCGACATCAACCTCGACACCGGGATCACGCTGCCGACCGAGCTCCCCACCGGCCTCCCCACGCTGCCGACGGACCTGCCGACCACGCTGCCGACCCTGATCGAACCGACCGTGATCATCGGCGACGTCCTGGCCTGCCTGCAGAGCGGCAGCCTCACCAGCCCCGAGTGCATGAAGGTGCTGGCGCTGCCCGACAAGCTGCTCAAGCTCCGGGAGGAGTGCGCGAAGCCGGAGAACGAGGACAAGGCCGTCTGCAAGCAGCTGGCCCTCGTGCCTGGGCTGCCCAGCGACAGCCCGACCGCGCCGGTCACGATTCCCACCTCGATCCTGACCCAGATCACGACCCTGATACCCACCCTGCTGCCGCGCGCGGCACCCGGTGCCCACCTCCAGTACGGACCGCACGGGCCGACCATGGAGCAGCTGATGCAGATCTACGACCCCGACCTCGTCAACCTGCTGGTGCCGGGCATGGTGCTCGGTCAGGGGGGCGGCCGATGATCACCCGCCGCACCCGCATCCAGCTCGTCGTGTTCACCCTGATCACGCTGATCGGGGTCAGCTTCGTGGGCGCCCGCTACGCCCGCCTGGACCGCCTGTTCGTCGACACGTCGTACACCGTCGTGGCCCACTTCGCCGAGTCCGGCGGCATCTTCGCCGGCGGCGAGGTCAGCTATCGCGGCGTACGCGTCGGCCAGGTGGAGAAGCTGAAGCTCACCGAGGAGGGCGTGGACGTCTACCTCGACATCGACAACGGGTACGACGACATCCCGGCCGACACGGTGGCCCTGGTCGGCAACCGCTCGGCCGTCGGTGAGCAGTACGTCGAGCTCCAGCCGCAGTCCGACGGCAAGCCGTTCCTGCGCGACAAGTCGGAGATCGCCCTCGACGACACCCGGACCCCGATCCCGACCCAGAAGCTGCTCGGCGACATCTCGACGACCGTCGAGTCGGTCGACCAGGACGCGCTGCAGACCACCGTCAGCGAGCTCGGCACCGCGTTCGCGGGCACGGGGGAGGACCTCGAGCGGATCATCGACAGCGGATCGTCGTTCATCGACGCAGCCAACGCCAACTTCGACACGACCACGGCGCTGATCAAGGACGGCAACACCGTGCTTAAAGGCCAGGTCGCCTCCGCCGGCTCGATCCGGACCTTCGCCCGGCAGCTGAAGCTGTTCACCGGCAGCCTGGCCGGCTCCGACAAGGACCTGCGGGCCGTCATCGACAACGGCTCCGCCACCGCGAACGAGCTGCGCACGTTCCTCGACGAGAACAAGGTCGACCTGTCCGAGCTGATCAACGAGCTGGTCACCACCGGCGAGGTCGTGGTCCGCCACCTCGACGGCGTTGAGCAGATCCTGGTGCTCTACCCGTACATCGTGGAGGGCGGCTTCACCGTCGTCGCCCGGTCGGCGGACACCGGCCTGTACGACGCGCACTTCGGGATGATCCTGACGTCGAACCCCGAGGTCTGCCACGCGGGGTACGAGTCGACCGATCGCAGGCCGCCCCAGGACGGCACGAACCGGCCCATGAACGTCAACGCGCACTGTGCGGAGCCGGCGACCAAGTCCAACGCCAGAGGGGCCCAGAACGCCCCGCGTGCCCCCGCGGCGTACCGCGCGCCCGTCGTGGCGTCGTACGACCCTGAGAGCGGCCACCTGCGCTGGGGTGACCGCCTCCCACGTGACCTTTCGTCGCCTGGCTCGTTGGCTCCTCGAACCCTGGGAGGGGATTCGTGGAAGTGGCTGTTCCTGCAGCCGCTGATGCAGAGCAACTAATCGGGTCGGGAGTGATGTTGATGTCGGTCCAGGTGAGGGAGCCGGAGAGCGTTCGGGAGCGCGCCTCCGACGACACAGGATCGGGTGCGCCGCCTCAGGCGCCGCGGTTCCGCCGCGCGCTGCTTGCCGTGCTGGTCGCCGTGGTCGTCGCCGCCCTGATGACGCTGGTGTGGC
This sequence comes from uncultured Actinomycetota bacterium, assembly GCA_963782155.1. GTDB lineage: Bacteria > Actinomycetota > Actinomycetes > Propionibacteriales > Nocardioidaceae > Nocardioides. The sequence continues at coordinate 260,160 of CAWAIZ010000018.1, read as the reverse complement.
TGGTGGCCGGACGCGGCGTGGAAGCCGTCGGTGTCCAAGGTGACCAGGCGAAGGTCCAAGGGGAGCGCGAGGCCGTGATGGCCCAGACCGAGCAGTTCATGCTGCGGATGGGGACCTACGGGCCCGACCTGCTCGACAACAAGGGCGCGATGCCGGAGTACCGCCAGCGGGTCGAGGACGTGATCACGCCGAAGTTCGCGGTGTCGTTCGAGAAGGAGGCCGCGACCGCCGAGCAGATCGTCGCCCAGGCCAAGATCTCTCGCCAGGCCAGCGTCTTCGCCACCGGCGTATCCGCCATCGACCAGGACTCCGCGACCGCGCTGGTCGCCGGTGCGTTCACCGACAGCTACCCGAAGACCGGGGCGCAGGAACCGACGCCGTTCCGGATCGAGGTCAGCCTGGTGAAGGTCAAGGGCCGGTGGCTCGTCGACAACTTCACCCCGGTGACGGGAGCGTCTCAGTGAACCCGACGACGAGCACCGCTGTCGCGACCCCGAGCTGGTACGACGTCCTGGACGTCGCCCCCGGTGCCTCCGAGAAGGAGGTCCGGGCCGCGTGGAAGGCTGCCATCGCCGACCTCGACCCGTCCGACCGCCGGTTCCGCGTGCTGAACCAGGCCGCCGAGGTGCTGCTCGACCGCAAGCGGCGGGCGACGTACGACGCGGAGCTGGCGGCTGCCGAGTCCGAAGCCCGACCGCCGGTCGAGGAGGCCGCCCCGGCGCCGGCCCGGCAACCAGCCGAGACCTCGGGACGTGCGGCCTGGGTGGTGCCCGGCTGGCTGCTCGTCGTGGTGGCAGCCTTCGCCGCGTTCGTGGTGGGGGCGTGCGCCGTCCTGGCCGTGACCGAGCCGTCCGACGCAAGCGTCGCCGACGCCACCCGTCAGGCCCAGGCCAGCGCCGAGCGCGCGATCGTGCCCGTCCTGTCCTACGACGCGTCCGACATGGACGGGTCCCGACAGGCCGCGGAGGCCTACCTCACCGCGAACTACCGCGAGGACTACGACCACCTCTTCACCGTCCTGGAGGAGAACGCCGGCCGCACCGGCACCGTCGTCACAGCCGAGGTGGTCGCCTCCGGGGTGGTCCGCTCGGGCGACGACCGGGTCTCGGTGCTGCTCTTCGTGAACCGGCCCACGACCAACAAGAAGACGGTTCAACGTCTCGGGAGCCGGTGGTCTACAAGGACCAGGTCACCGTCACCATGCAGAAGGTCGGCGACTCCTGGCTCGTCGACGACCTGGTGACGTCGCCCGCCGCGGGCTGAGGCTCGACTGCTGGTCGAGCATGGCGTCCTGACGTCCCGTCCGACCGGCGGGAACTGCGAGGATGACCGCATGCGCGAGTGGACCGAGGACGCGATCGAGAAGGCCGAGAACGTCGTCTACCTCGCGGTGGCGGTCGTCCTGGTCGTGCTCGCGGCAGTAGTGCTGGGCTCGACGGCGGTGAAGCTCACCGACCTCCCGGACCTCGGGGTGATCTCCACGGCGGCTGAGGTGCTCGACCTGCTGCTCCTGGTCTTCATCGTCGTGGAGCTGCTGTATGCCGTCCGGACGACGCTGGCCGAGCGCGAGCTGGTGGCAGAGCCGTTCCTGATCGTCGGCATCATCGCCTCGATCAAGGAGATCGTGGTGCTCTCGGTCAAGGCGCCCGACTACGTCGGCACCGACAAGCTGGTCGACACCGTGTGGCTGATGGGCGTGCTGACCGCGACTATCGGCGTGCTGGCGGTCGCGTCGCTGCTGCTGCGGCGCAAGGAGCGCGAGCCCAGCGAGGGCGACAACAGCGGCCCCGACGCCGCTCACGAGCGCGAGGCCGAGCCCGCCTGAGCGGGAAAGTGCTCCACAGGTTTCGGCGATCCGCTTGACCTCGACCCCTGGGCGGGTCATCATCGTCGGCAGCGACATGCGCCAAGGCTTGTCTGCCCGGTTGTGGCGCGCGCATGTTTACGCTATCGTGGCCCCTCGCGTCTGCCCTCAGATGCCCAGGAGCCTGCCCGGTGGCTCTGGTGTGGTGGGGGACGCTCTCACCCCCAGGACCCGTCGAAGGACACCTGTTGGCCGCGCGCAGCTCCGCTGAAAAATTCCGCCGCATCTCGTTCGCAAAGATCTCCGAACCACTCGAGCTCCCCAAGCTCCTCTCCCTCCAGACCGACAGCTTCGACTGGCTGGTCGGCAACGACGACTGGACCGCCGAAGTGGCCCGCCGTCGCGAGGCGGGGGAGGACGTCTCCGCGAAGTCGGGGCTCCAGGAGATCTTCGAGGAGATCTCCCCGATCGAGGACTTCTCCGAGACGATGTCGCTCTCGTTCGAGGACCCGGTCTTCTACGACCCGAAGTACACCGTCGACGAGTGCAAGGAGAAGGACTTCACCTACTCCGCCCCGCTCTACGTCTCCGCCGAGTTCACCAACAACGAGACCGGTGAGATCAAGGGCCAGACGGTCTTCATGGGCGACTTCCCGCTGATGACCCCCAAGGGCACGTTCATCATCAACGGCACCGAGCGTGTCGTCGTGTCCCAGCTGGTCCGGTCGCCGGGCGTGTACTTCGAGCGCACCGCCGACAAGACCTCCGACAAGGACATCTACACCGCCAAGGTGATCCCCAGCCGAGGTGCCTGGCTGGAGTTCGAGATCGACAAGCGCGACATGGTCGGCGTCCGCCTCGACCGCAAGCGCAAGCAGAACGTCACCGTGCTGCTCAAGGCCCTCGGCTGGACCAACGAGCAGATCCGCGAGGAGTTCGGCCAGTACGAGTCGATGATGCTGACCCTCGAGAAGGACCACACCGAGGCCCAGCGCGACGCCCTGCTCGACATCTACCGCAAGCTTCGTCCCGGCGAGCCGCCGACGGAGGAGGCAGCGCAGACGCTGCTGAACAACTACTACTTCAACCCCAAGCGCTACGACCTCGCGAAGGTCGGCCGCTACAAGATCAACAAGAAGCTCGGCACCCACGAGGCCTTCGACCAGCAGACGCTGACCATCGACGACATCGTGGCCGCGATCCGCTACATCGTGCGCCTGCACAACGGCGACACGGTGCTGACGGACTCGTCGGGCGCCGAGATGAAGGACGCCGAGGGCAAGACCATCGAGGTCCTGGCCGACGACATCGACCACTTCGGCAACCGTCGCATGCGCACGGTCGGCGAGCTGATCCAGAACCAGCTCCGCACCGGCCTGGCCCGCATGGAGCGCGTGGTCCGCGAGCGGATGACGACCCAGGACGTCGAGGCGATCACGCCGCAGTCACTGATCAACATCCGTCCCGTGGTGGCGGCGCTGAAGGAGTTCTTCGGCACCAGCCAGCTCTCGCAGTTCATGGACCAGACCAACCCGATCTCGGGCCTGACCCACAAGCGTCGCCTCTCGGCGCTGGGCCCCGGTGGTCTGTCTCGTGACCGCGCCGGCATGGAGGTCCGCGACGTCCACCACAGCCACTACGGCCGCATGTGCCCGATCGAGACCCCTGAGGGTCCGAACATCGGCCTGATCGGCTCGCTGGCGTCCTACGGACGGATCAACCCGTTCGGCTTCGTGGAGACCCCCTACCGCAAGGTCACCAAGGGCAAGGTCACCACGCAGGTGGACTACCTCACCGCCGACGACGAGGACAAGTACGTCATCGCGCAGGCCAATGCGCCGCTCGACGACAAGTTCCGCTTCACCGAGGAGCGGGTGCTGGTCCGTCAGCGCAACGGCGAGGTGTCCGAGGTCCTGGCCGAGGACGTCGACTACATGGACGTCTCCCCGCGCCAGATGGTCTCGGTCGCCACGGCGCTGATCCCGTTCCTGGAGCACGACGACGCCAACCGCGCACTCATGGGTGCCAACATGCAGCGCCAGGCCGTGCCGCTCATCCGCAGCGACTCGCCGCTGGTCGGCACCGGCATCGAGTACCGCGCCGCGGTCGACGCCGGCGACGTGGTCGTGGCCGAGAAGGCCGGCGTGGTCAAGGAGGTGTCCGCGGACTTCATCGAGACGATGAACGACGACGGCACCTACCAGACCTACCGGCTGGCCAAGTTCCGCCGCTCCAACCAGGGCACGTGCATCAACCAGCGTCCGCTGGTGACCGAGGGCGACCGGCTCGAGGTCGGCAGCCCCATCGCCGACGGGCCGTGCACCGACAAGGCCGAGATGGCGCTGGGCACGAACCTGCTGGTGGCGTTCATGCCGTGGCAGGGCCACAACTACGAGGACGCGATCATCCTCAGCCAGCGCCTGGTGCAGGAGGACATCCTCACCTCGATCCACATCGAGGAGCACGAGGTCGACGCCCGCGACACCAAGCTCGGGCCCGAGGAGATCACCCGGGACATCCCGAACGTCTCCGAGGAGATGCTGGCCGACCTCGACGAGCGCGGGATCATCCGCATCGGCGCCGAGGTCAACACCGGCGACATCCTGGTCGGCAAGGTGACGCCCAAGGGCGAGACCGAGCTGACCCCGGAGGAGCGGCTGCTCCGCGCGATCTTCGGTGAGAAGGCGCGCGAGGTCCGCGACACCTCGATGAAGGTGCCGCACGGTGAGTCCGGCACGGTCATCGGCGTCCGGGTCTTCGACCGCGAGGACGGCGACGAGCTGCCTCCGGGCGTCAACCAGCTGGTCCGCGTGTACGTCGCGCAGAAGCGCAAGATCTCGGTCGGCGACAAGCTCGCCGGACGCCACGGCAACAAGGGCGTCATCGCCAAGATCCTGCCGATCGAGGACATGCCGTTCATGGAGGACGGCACGCCGGTCGACGTCGTGCTCAACCCGCTGGGTGTGCCGCGACGGATGAACATCGGCCAGATCCTCGAGCTGCACCTCGGTTGGCTGGCCAAGCAGGGCTGGGACCTCGATCTCCACGACTCGAAGGGGTCGGCGGCGTGGAAGGACAGCCTCATCAAGATCCACGCCGACAAGGCTGCGCCGAACACCAAGGTGGCGACGCCGGTGTTCGACGGTGCCAAGGAGGACGAGATCACGGGTCTGCTGGGTGCCACCCTGCCGAACCGCGACGGCGTACGGATGATCGACAAGACCGGCAAGGCCGACCTGTACGACGGCCGCTCCGGCGAGCCGTTCCCGGCTCCGGTCTCCGTCGGCTACATGTACATCCTGAAGCTGCACCACCTCGTCGACGACAAGATCCACGCACGCAGCACCGGCCCCTACTCGATGATCACGCAGCAGCCCCTGGGCGGTAAGGCCCAGTTCGGCGGCCAGCGGTTCGGCGAGATGGAGGTCTGGGCGATGGAGGCGTACGGCGCCGCCTACGCCCTGCAGGAGCTGCTGACGATCAAGTCGGACGACGTCCCGGGCCGCGTGAAGGTGTACGAAGCGATCGTCAAGGGTGAGAACATCCCCGACTCCGGCATCCCGGAGTCGTTCAAGGTGCTCATCAAGGAGATGCAGTCCCTCTGCCTCAACGTCGAGGTGCTGTCGCAGGACGGCACCGCGATCGAGATGAAGGACGCCGAGGAAGACGTCTTCCGGGCGGCCGAGGAGCTCGGCATCGACCTCTCCCGTCGCGAGCCCAGCAGCGTCGAAGAAGTCTGAGTGATGGGTCTCGACACGCCTCGCTAGCGCTCGGCGGCTCGACCACCGAACTTCGCGTTTCGTTGGCCGAGCCGCCCGAGCCGCTAGGCGAGGGCGTGTCGAGACCACCACCACCAGTCCATCAGCCTCCAAGATTTCAGAAACTAACGAAGGACAAGTAGCCACCGTGCTCGATGTGAACTTCTTCGACCAGCTTCAGATCGGCCTGGCCACCGCGGACGACATCCGTACGTGGAGCCACGGCGAGGTCAAGAAGCCGGAGACCATCAACTACCGCACGCTCAAGCCCGAGCGTGACGGCCTCTTCTGCGAGAAGATCTTCGGTCCTACCCGGGACTGGGAGTGCTACTGCGGCAAGTACAAGCGCGTGCGCTTCAAGGGCATCATCTGCGAGCGCTGCGGTGTCGAGGTGACGCGCAGCAAGGTCCGCCGCGAGCGGATGGGCCACATCGAGCTCGCCGCGCCCGTGACCCACATCTGGTACTTCAAGGGCGTGCCGTCCAGGCTGGGCTACCTGCTCGACCTGGCGCCGAAGGACCTGGAGAAGGTCATCTACTTCGCGGCGTACATGATCACCGCCGTCGACGATGACGCCCGCCACCGCGACCTCTCCACGCTGGAGAACAAGGTCGGCCTGGAGCGGGAGCGCCTGGAGAAGCGGCGCGACGGCCACCTCGACGAGAGGGCCAAGAAGCTCGAGGAGGACCTCGCGACCCTGGAGGCCGAGGGGGCCAAGGCGGACGCCCGGCGCAAGGTCAAGGACGGCGCCGAGCGCGAGATGAAGCAGACCCGCGACCGGGCCCAGCGCGAGCTGGACCGGCTCGAGGAGGTCTGGAGCACGTTCAAGGCGCTCAAGGTCCAGGACCTGATGGGCGACGAGATGCTCTACCGCGAGATGAAGAACTGGTTCGGCAAGTACTTCGAGGGCCACATGGGCGCCACGGCGATCCAGAAGCGCCTCGAGACGTTCGACATCGAGGCCGAGGTCGACAACCTGCGCGAGATCATCGCCACCGGCAAGGGCCAGCGCAAGGTCCGGGCCCTCAAGCGGCTCAAGGTGGTCGACGCGTTCCGCAAGACCAACAACAGCCCGCTCGGCATGGTCCTCGACGCCGTCCCGGTCATCCCGCCGGACCTGCGCCCGATGGTGCAGCTCGACGGTGGCCGGTTCGCCACCTCGGACCTGAACGACCTGTACCGCCGCGTCATCAACCGGAACAACCGCCTCAAGCGGCTGCTCGACCTCGGCGCGCCCGAGATCATCGTCAACAACGAGAAGCGGATGCTCCAGGAGGCCGTCGACTCGCTGTTCGACAACGGCCGTCGTGGTCGTCCGGTCACCGGCCCGGGCAACCGGCCGCTGAAGTCGCTGTCCGACATGCTCAAGGGCAAGCAGGGCCGCTTCCGCCAGAACCTGCTCGGCAAGCGCGTCGACTACTCCGGCCGATCGGTCATCGTCTCCGGTCCGCAGCTGAAGCTGCACCAGTGCGGTCTGCCCAAGATGATGGCGCTGGAGCTCTTCAAGCCCTTCGTGATGAAGCGGCTGGTCGACCTGAGCCACGCGCAGAACATCAAGTCCGCCAAGCGGATGGTCGAGCGCGCCACGTCCGGCACCAGCCGGTACGCCATGGTGTGGGACGTCCTCGAAGAGGTCATCATGGAGCACCCGGTGCTGCTCAACCGCGCACCGACCCTGCACCGCCTCGGCATCCAGGCCTTCGAGCCGCAGCTGATCGAGGGCAAGGCCATCCAGATCCACCCGCTCGTCTGCGGCGCGTTCAACGCCGACTTCGACGGTGACCAGATGGCGGTGCATCTGCCGCTGTCCGCCGAGGCCCAGGCCGAGGCGCGGATCCTGATGCTGTCGACGAACAACATCCTCAAGCCGTCGGACGGCCGTCCGGTGACCATGCCCTCGCAGGACATGATCATCGGCCTGTTCTGGCTGACCACCGACCGCGAGGACGAGATCGGCGCCGGTCGTGCGTTCTCGTCGCCGGCCGAGGCGATCATGGCCTTCGACCGCGGCGAGATCACCCTGCAGAGCAAGGTGAAGATCCGCTTCGACGACATCGTCCCGCCGCTGGAGCTCGGGCTCGACGAGTGGGAGGAGGGCCAGTCGCTGACCCTCGAGACCACGCTGGGTCGCTCGCTGTTCAACGACACCCTGCCCGCCGACTACCCCTTCGTGAACTACGAAGTGGGCAAGAAGGCCCTCGGCACGATCGTCAACGACCTGGCCGAGCGCTACACCAAGGTCGAGGTCGCCGCGTCGCTGGACGCCCTCAAGGACGCCGGTTTCCACTGGGCGACCCGCTCGGGTGTGACGGTGTCGATCGACGACGTGACGACGCCGGACAAGAAGGCCGAGATCCTGTCGGCCTACGAAGACCGGGCCGCCAAGGTCCAGACCCAGTACGAACGTGGTCTGGTCACCGACGACGAGCGTCGCCAGGACCTCATCGAGATCTGGACGGAGGCCTCCAACAAGGTCGCCGCCGAGATGGAGTCCAACTTCGACAAGACCAACCCGATCTTCATGATGGTGAGCTCGGGTGCCTCCGGAAACATGATGCAGATCCGCCAGGTGGCGGCCATGCGTGGTCTGGTGGCCAACCCGAAGGGCGACATCATCCCGCGGCCGATCAAGGCGAACTTCCGCGAGGGTCTCTCCGTGCTGGAGTACTTCATCTCCACCCACGGCGCCCGCAAGGGTCTCGCCGACACCGCGCTGCGGACGGCGGACTCGGGCTACCTGACCCGCCGTCTGGTCGACGTGTCGCAGGACGTCATCATCCGTGAGGACGACTGCGGCACCGAGCGCGGCCTGGACAAGCGCATCGGCGTGAAGGGCGAGGACGGCAACGTCCGCAAGGACGACAACGCCGAGACCTCGGCGTACGCCCGCACCTCGGCCGGCGAGATCTCCCACCCGGAGACCGGCGAGGTGCTGGCTGCTGCCGGCGAGGACCTCGGCGACGTCAAGATCGGCGAGCTGGTCGCGGCCGGCATCGAGGTCGTGAAGGTGCGCTCCGTGCTCACCTGCGACGCCAAGACCGGTACCTGCGCCAAGTGCTACGGCCGGTCGCTGGCGACGGGCAAGCTCGTCGACATCGGCGAGGCCGTCGGCATCATCGCGGCGCAGTCCATCGGTGAGCCTGGTACCCAGCTGACGATGCGGACGTTCCACACCGGTGGTGTGGCCTCGGCCGAGGACATCACGCAGGGTCTGCCCCGTGTGCAGGAGATCTTCGAGGCGCGGGTGCCCAAGGGCCGCGCGCCGATCGCCGAGGCCGCCGGCCGCGTCGAGATCGAGGAGACCGACAAGACGCGCAAGGTGCTCATCACCCCCGACGACGGGTCGGAGGTGCAGGAGTACCCCGTGTCCAAGCGGTCGCGCCTGCTGGTGAACGACGCCGACCACGTCGACGTCGGTCAGAAGCTGATCGTCGGCACCGAGGACCCGCACGACGTGCTGCGCATCCTCGGCGTCCGGACCGCCCAGGAGCACCTGGTGCAGGAGGTCCAGCAGGTCTACCGCAGCCAGGGTGTGTCGATCCACGACAAGCACATCGAGATCATCGTCCGGCAGATGCTGCGCCGGGTCACGGTCATCGAGTCGGGCGACGCCAACATCTTGCCGGCGGAGCTCGTCGACCGGGTGCTGTTCGAGGCCGAGAACCGGCGCGTGGTGTCCGAGGGTGGCAAGCCCGCCTCCGGCCGCCCGGTGCTGATGGGCATCACCAAGGCCTCGCTGGCCACCGAGTCCTGGCTCTCGGCCGCCTCCTTCCAGGAGACGACCCGGGTGCTCACGGACGCGGCGATCCACGCCCGCTCCGACAGCCTGCGTGGCCTGAAGGAGAACGTCATCATCGGCAAGCTGATCCCGGCCGGCACCGGCCTGGAGCGGTACCGCAGCATCCGGGTCGAGCCGACCGAGGAGGCCCGCGCCGCGGCGTACTCCGTCACCGGCTACGACTCCTACGACTACGAGTTCGGCAACGCCAGCCAGCCCGTGGCCCTGGACGACTTCGACTTCGGTCCGTTCCAGAATTAGTCGTCCCCGGGGCCGAGCTCGCTCGGCCCCGGGTAAGGCGACTAGGTCGAGGAGCGTTCGGCGCCCTCCGAGCTTGCTCGGGGGGCGCGACGCGTCTCGAGACCCGGTGAGTGAGGAAGCAGCCTTGCTCACCGGGTCTCGACACGGGCTCGCTGGCGCTCGCCCGGCTCGACCAGCGAGTGGCTCGCCCGGCTCGACCAGCGAGTGGCTCGCCGGGGTCTCGACACGGGCTCGCTGGCGCTCGCCCGGCTCGACCAGCGAGTGGCTCGCCCGGCTCGCCCGGCTCGACCAGCGAGCGGCTCGCTGGGGCTGGCCAGGCTCGACCAGCGAGTGGCTCGCTGGGGCTGGCCGGGCTCGACCAGCGAAGAGCCGCCGGGTTAGGGTGCCGCGACCCCGGGATCCGGGTTCGGCTGGACCGGGACGGCAAGAGGAGATCCGATGGTGCGCACGTGGCGTTCGGTGGCGGCGGGATTCACCGCGGCATTGACGGGGCTGGGGCTGGCGGTGGTGACCAACGTCGGCGCAGCTGAGGCGGCACCGACGTCCTTGTTCTTCTCGGAGTACATCGAGGGCTCCTCGAACAACAAGGCGCTGGAGATCTACAACGGCACCGGGTCGGCGGTGAGCCTCGCCGGCTACAGCGTCCAGATGTACTTCAACGGGTCGCCGACCGCTGGGCTGACCATCAACCTGGCGGGCAGCGTGGCGGCCGGCGACGTGTACGTCGTCGCGCAGTCGAACGCCAACGCCGCCATCCTGGCGCAGGCCGACCAGGTCAGCGCAGCGAGCTGGTACAACGGCGACGACGCCGTCACCCTGCGCACCGGCACCACCGTTCTCGACGTCATCGGCCAGATCGGGTTCGACCCCGGCTCCGAGTGGGGCACCGGCCTGACCAGCACGGCCGACAACACCTTGCGGCGCAAGGCCGCCATCGAGGCGGGCGACACCAACGGCTCCAACCCCTTCGACCCCGCCGTGGAGTGGGACGGTTTCAACACCGACAACAGCGACGACCTCGGCGGTCACCTGACCCCCATCCTCACCTGCACGAACGTCTCCGGCGACGAGGGCACTGCCCTCGATGCGCCTGTCAGTGCGAGCGACGTCAACGGGACCGTGGTCGACATCGCCCTCACCGCGATCGCCCCCACCGACCCGGGGACCATCACCCGGACGGCGTTCACCCCGGCCGCCACCGTCGGCGGTACGGCCACCGCGACCATCTCCGCGTCGGCGAGCACGCCGCCCGGGAACTACACACTGACCGTCACGGCCACCAACAACGACGGGGTGCCGCAGAAGGGCACCTGCTCGCTCTCGATCGGCGTGGCCGCCCTGCCGGTCTGCGGTGATCCCGCCGACCGCATCCACGACGTCCAGGGCAACACCGCGGCCACTCCGATCCCCAACCAGCAGGTCACCCTTGAAGGAGTCGTCGTCGGTGACTACCAAGCCGCGGGCGGTCTCGGCGGGTACTACCTCGAAGAGGAAGACGTCGACCAGGACGCCGACCCAGCCACGTCGGAAGGCATCTTCGTGTCCACCACGGCCAAGGACGTGAGCGTGGGCGACCGGGTCCGCGTCGTCGGCACCGCCCGGGAGGCCTTCGGGCAGACCATCGTCGGTGACGTCACCGGTGCGCGCGTGTGCGCCACCGGCCTGGGTGTCACCCCGGCGACGGTCAGTCTGCCGGCGGCGAGCCCCGACGCGCTCGAGCGGTACGAAGGCATGTCGATCTCCATCCCGCAGCGGCTGACGGTGACCGAGGTCTTCACGCTCGCCCGGTTCGGCGAGGTCGACCTTTCCGTGGGTGGACGGCTGGAGACGCCGACCAACGCGGTGGCGCCCGGACAGCCGGCGATCGACCTCCAGGCCCAGAACGACCTGCGTCGCATCCTGCTCGACGACGGCAGCAGCCTGCAGAACCCGACGGTGGTGCCCTACCCGCAGGGCGGCCTGTCGGCTACCAACACCCTGCGCGTGGGTGACTCGCTGCCGAGCCTGAGCGGAGTGCTCGGCTTCGACTTCGGTCGCTACCGCGTGCAGCCGACCGGCGCCATCGACTTCGACCACACCAACCCGCGCCCGGCAGCGACGCAGGACGTGGGTGGCGACGTTCGGATGGCGGCGTTCAACGTCTTGAACTACTTCAACGGCAACGGTGCCGGCGGCGGCTTCCCGACCGCACGCGGGGCGGACTCGCCGGCGGAGTTCGCCCGCCAGCGCGCGAAGATCATCCACGCGATCAGTGCTCTGGACGCCGACGTGGTCGGGCTGATGGAGCTGGAGAACGACAACACCGCCACCGAGTACGGCGCCATCGAGGACCTCGTCGACGGGCTCAACGAGGCCAACGGCACCGGCACCTACGACTTCGTCGACACCGGGGTCATCGGCACGGACGCCATCCGCGTCGGCATCCTGTACCAGCCGGCGCGGGTGACTCCGGTCGGGGACTTCGCGGTGCTCGACTCGTCGGTCGACCCACGCTTCATCGACACCTCGAACCGCCCGTCGCTCGCCCAGACCTTCCGGGCCAACGCGGACGGCGCGGTGTTCACCGCCGTGGTCAACCATCTCAAGTCCAAGGGCTCGGACTGCAACGCCCTGGGAGACCCCGACACCGGCGACGGACAAGGCAACTGCAACAAGACGCGGACCGCCGCGGCGCAGGCGCTGGTCGACTGGATGGCGAGCGACCCGACGGGCAGCGGTGACACCGACTACCTGCTGGTCGGCGACATGAACTCCTACGCGCAGGAGGACCCGATCAAGGTCTTCGAGGACGCGGGATTCGTCGACACCATCGCCGAGTTCGTCGGCGACGACGGCTACTCCTACGTCTTCGGCGGCCAGAGCGGGTACCTCGACCACGCGCTGGCCAGCCCCAGCCTGGCCGAGCAGGTCAGTGGCGTCACCGAGTGGCACATCAACGCCGACGAGCCGGTCGCGCTGGACTACAACCTGGAGTTCAAGAGCCCCGCGCAGCAGGCGTCGTTCTACAGCGAGGCGCCGTACCGTGCCTCCGACCACGACCCGGTGCTGGTCGGCCTGGACCTCAAGACCTACGAGTTCACTGGGTTCTTGCGGCCGATCGTCAACCTGCCGGCGTACAACCGGGTCAAGGCCGGAAGCACGGTGCCCGTCAAGTTCCGCTTGGGTGGCGATCAGGGCCTCGACGTCATCCGCGACGGTTACCCGACCGTGACGCCGATCAGCTGCACGACGGGCGAGGCCACCGGGCCGGCGGAGGAGATGACCGTGGCGGAGGCGCTGTCCTACGGTAGCGACGGCACCTACTCCCTGACGTGGAAGACCGCCAAGGGGTTGACCGGCTGCCGCTTGGTCACCATGGTGCTCGACGACGGGAGCGTGCACGAAGCGCGGTTCCGGTTCGACAGGTGACGGGCGGGCGGCATCGCGACTGACGGGTCGGCCGACCGGCCCGTGCTCGGCGCGGTCGCCTGGACGGCGCGTCAGGTGACTCGGGGCGAGGCCGAGTCGCTGCCGCACCCGTCCGAGCTGTTCGCCGATGGCATCCCCGCGGCGATCCACGTCTGAGGACCCGAATGCGGTGCCCTGGTAGCGAGGCTGGGACACTGGGCGGGTGACCGCGACGCCGCCGATCCGCACCGACGTGCTCGTCGTGGGCGCGGGTCCAGCGGGCTCGGCGGCCGCGGCCTGGGCGGCCCAGGCCGGGCACGACGTGCTGCTGGCCGACGCGGCGGTCTTCCCGCGCGACAAGACGTGTGGGGACGGCCTCACTCCGCGTGCGGTGGCCGAGCTCCAGAAGCTGGGGCTCGAGGACTGGCTGCGTGCGCACGCCGTCAACCAGGGCCTGCGCGCCCACGGGTTCGGGCAGACCCTGCTCCTTCCGTGGCCAGGGGGCTCCCTGCCCAACTGGGGGTCTGCCGTCGCGCGGACCGAGCTCGACGACCACCTGCGCACCACCGCGATCAAGGCTGGCGCCGAGGCCGTCGACGGCGCGCGGGCGGTCGACGTACGGATGGACGGCGACCGGGTGGCCGCGGTCGAGCTAGCCCGTGGCACGCGCAACGGCGAGCGGATGACGGTGGAGTGCCAGCGGCTCGTGGTGGCCGACGGCGTGCGCTCGCCGCTCGGCAAGCTGCTCGGCCGGGAGTGGCACAGGGAGACCGTCTACGGCGTCGCCGGGCGGTCGTACGCCGACTCGACCAAGTCCGACGACCCGTGGATCAGCTCGCACCTCGAGCTCCGCGACGAGCGGGACCAGGTGCTGAGCGGGTACGGCTGGATCTTCCCGCTCGGCAACGGCGAGGTGAACGTCGGCGTCGGCACCCTGGCGACCGCCAAGCGGCCGGCGGACGTCGCGATCAAGCCGCTGATGTCGTTCTACGCCGAGCAGCGGCGGGCGGACTTCGGGCTGGGTGAGGAGCTTCGGATGCCGACCTCGGCGTTGCTGCCGATGGGCGGCGCCGTGTCCGGCGTGGCCGGCGTCAACTGGGCCCTGATCGGCGACGCGGCCGCGTGCGTGAACCCGCTCAACGGCGAGGGCATCGACTACGGGCTCGAGAGCGGCCGTTTGGTCGTCGAGACGATGGCGTCGCACCACGACCTGTCGTCGGTGTGGCCGGCGCTGCTGCGCGAGCACTACGGCGAGGCCTTCTCCATCGCGCGCCGGCTGGCCGGGCTGGTGACCGTCCCGCGCCTGCTGCCGGCGCTGGGTCCGGCGGGCATGCGTTCGGACTGGTTGATGACCCTGGCCCTGCGCTGGATGGGCAACCTGGTCACCGACGAGGATCGCGACCGCGCAGCGCGCGTGTGGCGCTGGGCGGGACGCCGTTCGATCGCCCGCGACCACCGACCGCCGTTCGCCTGAGGTCGCGGGTGGAGCGGTGGTACCGGGCGACCGGCGTCGCGACCCGCCTCGCCGTGCGCGCACTCGACGTACGCCTCCACTACAGCGGGCTCGAGCACGTGCCCACGTCCGGGCCTGTCGTGATCGCCGCCACGCACGTGTCCTACCCCGACTTCCTCTGGATCGGCCTGGCCGCCCACGAGCGCGGCCGCTGGGTGCGCTTCATGACACGTCACGACGTGTGGAACACCCGGGCGCGGCGTCCCATGACCGGCATGCGACACATCCCGGTCGACCGGGAGGCGCCTGCGGCCGCGTACCTCACCGCCCGGCGGCTGCTGCGCGAGGGCGAGGCGGTCGGAATCTTCCCCGAGGCCGGCATCTCCTACTCGTACGCCGTCCGCTCGCTGATGCGCGGGCCGGCGGCGCTGGCGCGGGAGACGGGCGCGCCGCTGGTCCCGCTCGCGCTCTGGGGCACCCAGCGGATCGCATCGGTCGCCCGGCCCGTCGAGGGGCGCAAGGCCCGGCCGAGCCTGCGCCGGCACCGGCGCGTGGACCTTGCCTTCGGGCCGGCGTTGTCGGTCGCACCGGGCGACGACCTGACCGAAGCGACGATCCGGCTTGGGCGCGCGATGACCGACCTGCTCGAGGATCTTCAGCGGCTGCCCGAGCACGTGCCGGCGCCGGGGGAGCACGCACCGTGGTACCCCGCCCACCTCGGCGGACACGCCCCCGACCGGGCCGAGGCGGTGGCGCTCGACAGCGTGCCGAAATCGGCTGTGCCACCGTCGTGGGGCCCGCCTATCGTGTCGGCGTGACCACCATCGACCTCAAGTCCGACCTGATCGGGCACCTCGAGCGTCTCAACCAGGCGGTGCTGCACAAGGTCGACGGGCTCTCGGAGTACGACCTCCGTCGGCCGATGACCCCGACGTCGACCAACCTGCTGGGGGTGATCAAGCATCTGGCCAGCGTGCAGTCGGAGTACTTCGGCGAGACGTTCGGCCGGCCGTTCCCGCGGGCCGATGAGATGAGGTGGCGCACCGACGAGGCCGCCGACGTGCAGGACGACATGTGGGTCAAGCCCGACGAGTCCACCGAGTGGGTCAGGAGCATCTACCTCGCGTCCTGGGAGCACGCCCTCGAGACCTTCGCCGACCGCGACCTCGACGCGCTGGGTGCGGTGCCGTGGTGGTCCGATCCCGAGGTGACGCTGGGGCAGGTCCTCGTGCACATGACCGACGAGACGGCTCGGCACGCCGGCCAGATGGACATCGTGCGCGAGCTGATCGACGGCGCCGTCGGCCGGTACCCCGACGATCCGAACATCACCGACGGCTACGACTGGACGGCCTACCGTGCGCGGGTCGAGGCCGGCGCGGTCGCGGCCCAGGAAGCGTCCGACTCGTGACGCGCTACACCATCGACGCCCCCACCCTGCTGCACCTCATCGACCAGGACCTTCACCCGCACGCCGGTCACCAGCTCGTCGCGCCCTCCTCGCTGAGGTCGGAGACGCTCGGGCTGTTGCTCGATGACGTCCGGGCCGGGCGGCGTACCGACAAGGAGGCCCTGGCCGCGCACGAGCGGGTGACCGAGCTCAAGGCGCGACTGCTCGGCGACCGGATGTCGCGGCGTACGGCGTGGGACCTCGCCCGTCAGCACGACTGGGACACCCTGCGCGACGCCGAGTACCTCGCGGTCACCAAGCTCCAGGCCGACGCCCTCGTCACCGTCGACCCGGAACTGGCCGCCAAGGCCGAAGGCATCGTGCCGCTCGCGCCGGTCGAGGCGCTCCTGAGACCCTGACGCGCCTTTAGGGCGCCGCACGCCGGGCCGCCGCCGGCGTCCCCGGTGTCGGGAACCAGCGGGTGATGACGGCCGACTGGGCCAGGGTCCAGGTGGAGTTGCGTAGGTCGGACTGAGTGCTCGCGGTGCAACCAGCCGACAGATGGGGCTTCGCGTATGGGTGAGCCGGTGTCACCCCTTCCCCAGTGGCGGATAACTCGTAGCCGGACAGGCACAAGGTGATCCGGGAGATGGCCTCAGGCCGGTCTAGTGGGGTCGTCATGGGAGTGATGCCTGTGCGGCTACGTGACGGTCCCGTGGCGAGACTCTGCCCGTCCCCGTGCGCGGCTATCTGGGCCGAAATGACGCGGCAGCTGTAGCGACGTGAGGGCTCGACCAACGCGCCTACCGTCCCACCGCCTTCTGGGGCTTCGACCGCTTCCGGAGGGCGAGGAGGGAGTTGACGGGGTCGACGACGTAGTTGAGGACGCGGGCGACGGGCTCGGTGGCGATGAGGAGGGCGAGGGCGACGGCGACGGCGACGGTGATGATGATCGACCACCAACTGGGGCCGGGCATCCAGTCCTCGTACCCGCGGTACTCGAGGTACCTGACCACGAACCCGTGGCAGAGGTAGACGACGAGGCTCCACGTACCCATCCGGGTCAGGAACGAGCGCCGGTGCGGGACCAGGGTCAGCACAGCGAGGGAGCCGATCAGGGCGACTGCGATCAGCCGTGCCCGGATCCAGATGCCCTCGCCGTCACCGGCGCCGAGCTCGGCGTACGGCGCGCGGAAGTACAGGAACTGGGTCGTCCAGTAGTCGTTGGTGTGTTTGGCCATCCACCACAGGAACAGTGCGCCGGCCACGCCGAACACCCAGGCTCCTCGGCGCTGCAGCATGGCGAGGTGTGAGGGCTGGAGGTGCAGGCCGATCACGAAGAAGGGCAGGAAGCCCAGCATCCGGTTGATGTCGAACGTCTCGTGGTTGCTCAGTCCCGCCAGCAGAGAGATCGCGACCGAGACCGGCACCATCACCGGGTGCCACCGGAAGACGGGAGTGAGCAGCCGCCACATCACCACGGCGGCGAGGTACCACATCGGCCAGCGAGGGTTGTAGAACCACTCGAGCCCTGGCGGCGCGTTGTCGAGGAGGACGCGCCAGTGGATCATCAGCCACGAGAACACGGCGTACGGCACGACCATCGTGGTGACCAGGGCGAGCAGGTGCCGGCGGGTGTAGTGGAACGACCTCGACAGGTATCCCGTCACGAGCACGAACGCCGGGATGTGGAAGTAGTAGATGAAGTCGTAGGTCCGCGACTGCTCGCCGCCACCCGGCACGAGCACGATCATGTGCCCGACGACCACGATCGTGACGAGCACCATCTTGGCGTTGTCGAGCCATGGGTCGCGCGTCTTGGCGGGCGTGGACATCGCGAGAACCATAATCGAGTCCATGCCCCTGCCTCGACGACAGCGCGTCGCGGCGTACGCCGTCATCGTCCGCGACGAGCGGATCCTGCTGTCCCGGCTGGCCGAGCGGATCTCGGTGCAGGAGCTCTGGACCCTGCCGGGCGGCGGCCTCGACCACGGCGAGGACCCGCGCGACGCCGTCCTCCGCGAGATCCGCGAGGAGACCGGGCTGGACGCGGTCGTGGGGGAGCAGGCCCGCGTGTACTCCGCCCACCTGCCACACGCACGCCGCGACGGCCGGCGCTCGGACTACCACGCGCTACGGATCGTGTACGACGCGTGGGTCCGGCCCGACGCCCCGGAACCGCGGGTGATCGAAGTCGGCGGCTCGACGGTCGACGCCGCGTGGCACTCGCTGACCGACGTCCTGGACGGCACCGTGCCGACGGTGCCGATGGTCGCCCAGGCGCTGGAGGACTGGTCGCCGTTCCGGATGCAGCGGCTCGGCGCGTACGCGCTGATCCGGCGGGGCACGGACGTGCTGCTCGTGCGGTTCTCGGCGAAGGGCTTCCACACCGGGTCGTGGAGCCTGCCCGGTGGCGGCATCGACCACGGGGAGCGGCCCGCTGCGGCTCTCGTGCGTGAGGTCGAGGAGGAGTGCGGGGTCGAGGCCGAGGTCGGCGACCTGCTGCACATCTACGACCTGCACTTCAGCGGGTCGGCGCCCTCGGGGCGTTTCGAGGACTTCCATGCGATCTCCCTGGTGTTCGAGGCGACCGTCCCGGCCGATGCGGCACCTCGCGTCGTCGAGGTCGACGGGACCACCGACGCCGTGGAGTGGGTGCCGCTGCACGAGGTCACCGACGGGAGCCGGCCCGTGCTCGACGTCGTCCACGAGGCCCTCGCGGCCGCCGACCGTAAACTCGGCAGGTGAATCCCCGGCAGCGTCGCCTCATCATCCCGTTGGCGCTCGGTGCCCTCCTCCTGATCGTCGTGATCGCCTCTCTGCTGAAGTGACGTCCTGATGCCTGCCCAACCCCTGCTCCGCGTGCTGAACCAGCTGCGCCAGCAGATCCTCGACCCCGAGGCGCTCGTTCGCGCGGTCGCGTCCGGCCGGCGCCGGGGGAGCACGCCGGCCTGGCGCCGGGTGGAGCTGCGGTACGTCGACCTGAAGGCCGGCCGACGCCTGCAGGTGACGGCGTACGACGACCGGCAGGCGCACACCTCCAACCACGTGCCCGGCGACGACGCGCGCGACGCCGTCGACGCGCTCCTCGAGGAGCCGTTCGGCAACTGGCATGTCGACACCACCACGCAGTCCCACCAGGTGCGGGTGACCAAGAAGGGCGAGGCGTTGCTGCACACGGCCGCACGCACCGAGGAGATCGGGGCCGAGCGCGACCACGACCGGGACAAGGGCCGGCTTCTGCCGGAGGACGACCCGGTGTTCGTGGCGCTCGGGCTGTCGGACCACGAGGGCCGGATGAAGCCGAGTCGGCAGGCGAAGTACCGCCAGGTGGAGGAGTTCCTGCGCATCCTGGACGCCTCGATCACCGACGCGATCGACAAGGGCCACCTGCGCCGGCCGACCGGCTCCGAGCCGCTACGGATGGCCGACCTCGGCTGCGGCAACGGGTACCTCACCTTCGCGGCGCAGCGGTACCTCACCCACGTGCGCGGCCTGCCCGTCACGGTCACCGGTGTCGACAGCAAGCAGCAGTCCACCGACCACAACACCGCCATCGCGACCGGACTCGGCCTGGCCGCCGACTTCGTGGTCGCTGGCATCGCCGACGTCGAGCTGGCACCTGCGCCGGAGGTGGTGCTCGCGCTGCACGCCTGCGACACCGCCACCGACGACGCCCTGGCGCGCGCGGTCGGCTGGGAGTCGCCGCTGGTGCTGGCCGCGCCCTGCTGCCACCACGACATCGCGGCGCAGCTGCGCCGCCATCCCACGCCGGCGCCGTACACGATGCTGACCCGCCACGGCATCCTCCGCGAGCGGTTCGCCGACACGCTGACCGACGCCGTGCGGGCCTCGCTGCTGCGTCTCCAGGGTTACCGCGTCGACGTGATGCAGTTCGTCGAGAGCAAGCACACCCCGCGCAACACCCTGCTCCGCGCGACCCGCACCGGCGGCCCGGTGTCCGGGGGCGGCGTCCGACAGGAGTACGACGACCTGGTCGACACCTGGGCGATCGAGCCGAGGCTCGCCGAGCTCCTCCCGGACCATCGACATGCGTGAGCGCTACCTGCTGGGCCTGACCGCCGTGCCGTTCGTGGTCGCCGCGCTGATGCCCGGGGCGGGGCTCGGGGGTGACGAGGTCGCCCGCTTCCAGGACCGCGACATCGTCGAGTCGAGCGGGCTGGCGGTCGTGGACGGCCGGCTGGTCACCACCAACGACTCGGGTGACAGCGGCCGCCTGTTCTCGGTCGACGCGGCGACCGGCGAGACCGTCGACGTCACGGCGTGGGGGTCGGGCGACCCCGAGGACGTCGAGGCGCTGGCGCCCGTGGGCGACGGATCGGTGTGGGTCGGCGACATCGGCGACAACCGGGCCGACCGCGACCACGTGTCGGTGACGCAGGTTGGCGTGGCCGGCATCGACCTCGACGCCCCGACGTACGACCTCGTCTATCCCGAAGGTGCCCGCGACGCGGAGTCGTTGTTGTGCGACCCGCGGACGGGCCGGCTGTACGTGATCAGCAAGGGCATCTTCGGCGGCACCCTGTACGCCGCCCCGCGGCACCTGGCCGCCGACCTGCCCAACCGCCTCCGGCAGGTCGGGCCGATGCTCGCCGTGGCCACCGACGCGGCATTCTTCCCCGACGGCCGTCACATCATCGTGCGCAACTACACCGAGGCGGCGGTGTACTCCTGGCCCGACCTCGAGGAGGTGGGCCACTTCGGGTTGCCCCGCCAGCAGCAGGGCGAGGGCATCGCCGTCGCGCCGGACGGCACCATCTACGCATCGTCGGAGGGTCTGTTCGCACCGGTGCTGCGGATCTCGCTGCCCGACGCCGTCCGCCGGGCGATGGCGCCGCCGACAGCGACGCTCACGCCCACGCCGTCGCCGACGCTCACGCCCACGCCCACGCCGTCGCCGACGCCCACGCCCACGCCCGGCCCGGGCAACCGGGTCGGCAAGGACCTGCCCGAGGAGCCGCCTGCCGAGCGGTCCGCGTGGGGCTGGGGACTGGGCGGGCTGCTCGGGGTCGGGATCGTCGTGGTGCTGGTGCGGGCGATGCGGCCCCGCTGAGACCGACCTCGGTCCGACGGCGGCGACCCCCCCTGCGGGCGAAGAGGTACACCCCTGGGGTTCCCTAGGGTGGGCCCATGGTCCGTCTCCGGCGCAGCAGCCCCGACCAGCGGGGCTGGTCGCGGCGCCGGGCAGGCAAGGGTTTCGTGTACGTCGACGACACGGGCCAGCGGCTCCCGGCCGAGGACGCCCAGCGCGTCAAGGACCTGGTCATCCCGCCGGCGTGGCGAGACGTGTGGGTCTGCCCGTGGCCGAACGGGCACCTGCAGGCGGTGGGTACCGACGACGCCGGCCGGCGGCAGTACCTCTATCACCCCGACTGGCGGACCCGCCGTGACGGCGAGAAGTTCCAGAAGATGGTGACGTTCGGCAAGGCGCTCTCGAAGGCGCGCGAGCAGGTCCTCGTCGACCTCGGCGCCGACGGCATGACGCAGGAGCGAGCGTGCGCGGTCGCCGTACGGCTGCTCGACCTCGGGTACTTCCGGGTCGGCAACGAGGAGTACGCCGAGGAGAACAACAGCTTCGGCCTGACCACGCTCGAGCGCCGGCACGTGCGGCGGGAGGGGAAGGCGCTGGTCTTCGACTTCGTGGGCAAGTCCGGGATCGAGCACCGCATCGAGATCGACGACGTCGGCGCCGTGGAGGCCCTGGAGGTGATGCGCAAGCGGCGTGGAGGCGGCGACCGACTGCTTGCCTGGAAGGACGGCCGGCGCTGGCGGCCGGTGGACTCCTCGTTGGTGAACCAGTACGTCGGCAAGACGACGGGCATCGAGGCCACGGCCAAGGACTTCCGCACCTGGCACGCGACCGTGATCGCGGCCGCGGCACTGGCCGACGCGGGCGAACCCGCCACGAAGACCGCGCGCAAGCGCGCCGTGGTGGCCGCGATGAAGGAGGTCTCGGAGTTCCTCGGCAACACCCCGGCGCTGGCGCGCTCGGCGTACGTCGACCCACGCGTGGTGGACGCCTTCGAGGAGGGCAAGACGATCGAGTCGGTCACGCGACGCACGTACAAGACGGCGGACGCGCGGCAGGCGGCACTCGAGCGCGCAGTCCTGCGACTGCTGAAAGGCTGAGCAACGTGGACGTGACTGTGGTGCAGGGCGACATCACGACCCAGCAGGTGGATGCCGTCGTCAACGCCGCGAACAACCGGATGCGCGGCGGTGGCGGGGTCGACGGCGCCATCCACCGCGCCGGCGGGCCGGCCGTGCTCGAGGACTGCGTGCGCCGCTTCCCCGAGGGGCTGGCGACCGGAGACGCCGGCTGGACGACCGCCGGGGCGATGCCCGCGACGTGGGTGATCCATGTGGTCGGGCCCAACTACGCCGCGGGACAGCGCGACCGCTCCCTGCTCACCTCGTGCTACTCGCGGGCGCTCGCCGTGGCCGACGAGCTCGGCGCCGCGTCCGTGGCGTTCCCGCTGGTGTCGGCAGGGGTCTACGGATGGCCCAAGGACGACGCCGTCACGGCCGCGGTCTCGACCCTCCGCTCTTCCCCGACGTCGGTCTCGGAAGCCCGTCTGGTCGCCTTCGACCGGGCGACGTACGACGCGATCAATGCGGCGCTGCGGGATAGTCCCGGACGTAAATCATGATGAATGTGCCCCGGGGTGATGATTTACGTGGGGGACTATCCCGACCCGTGTTCGTGCTGCACGACCACCGGAAACCGGCGCCGCACTTCGACCTTCGGCTCGAGGAGGACGGGGTGCTGAAGTCGTGGGCGGTACCTCGGGGGCTGCCGACCGACACCCGGAGCGACCGGCTGGCGGTCCAGGTCGGCGACCACGACCTCGACCACGCGACGTACACCGACGACACCAAGTTCATCGCCGACTCCGGCTGGTGGGAGCTGGAGGACCGGACGGCCAAGCGGTTCGTGTTCGTGCTGCACGGCCGGGACGGCGCGCGACGCTACGCGATGATCACGACCGACCCGGACTCCAAGGACCGGCTGCTGCACCTGGTGAAGAAGCAGCCCTAGCCCTGTCGCTGGTCGAGCCGTGAGGCCGGCCACGGCCGAACGTGTCGAGACCCGCTGACCGTCACGGGGTCTCGACGCGGGCTCGCCCAGGGGCTCGCCCGGCTCGACCGGCGATTGGGGGGTCTCGACGTGGGCTCGCCCGGGGGCTCGCCCGGCTCGACCGGGGATTGGGGGTCTCGACGCGGGCTCGCCCAGGGGCTCGCCCGGCTCGACCGGCGATTGGGGGTCTCGACGCGGGCTCGCCCAGGGGCTCGCCCGGCTCGACCAGCGATTGGGGATCTCGACGAGGCTCGCCCGGCGGTTGGGGGTCTCGACGCGGCTCGCTCGGCTCGACCGGCGGTCAGAGGTTTTCGACGACCCAGTCGATGCAGGTGGTGAGGGCCTCGACGTCGGAGGGGTCGATGGCGGGGTACATCGCGATGCGGAGCTGGTTGCGGCCGAGCTTGCGGTAGGGCTCGGTGTCGACGATGCCGTTGGCGCGCAGGGTCGCGGCGATGGCGTCGGCGGAGATCGCGTCGTCGAAGTCGACGGTGCCGATGACCAGCGAGCGGTGGTCGGGGTCGGGCACGTACGGCGTGGTGTACGACGTCTTCTCCGCCCAGCCGTACAGAGCACTGGACGAGGCGGTGGTGCGCTCGACCATCCCGGCAAGCCCGCCCTCGCCGTTCATCCAGTCCAGCTGCTCGGCCATCAGGAACAAGGTGGCCACCGACGGGGTGTTGTAGGTCTGGTTCAGCCGCGACTGGGTGATTGCAGTGTCGAGGTCGAAGAACGCCGGCACGTGCCGGCCGGACTCCTTGATCTGGGCGACCCGCTCGAGGGCGGCCGGTGACATCAGGGCGATCCACAGGCCGCCGTCGGAGGCGAAGCACTTCTGCGGGGCGAAGTAGTAGACGTCGACCTGGTTGAGGTCGACGGGCAGGCCGCCAGCGCCGGATGTGGCGTCGACCAGGACGAGCGCCTCGTCGGCCGTCGTACCCGCCGGCCGCTCCACGGGAGCCATCACCGCGGTCGAGGTCTCGTTGTGGGCCCAGGCGTAGGCGTCGACACCTTCCTCGGCGACCGGCACCGGCAGCGAACCCGGTTCGCTCGAGATCACCGAGGGCTCCGACAGCCAGGGGGCTTCGGTCACGGCCTTGGCGAACTTCGAGGAGAACTCGCCGAACGTCAGGTGCTGGCTCTTCTCCCGGATCAGGGCGTACGTCGCGACGTCCCAGAACGCCGTCGCTCCACCGTTGCCGAGCACGACCTCGTAGTCGGCGGGCATCGAGAAGAACGCACCGAGGCCGTCACGTACCCGGCCGACGACCTGGCGTACCGGCGCCTGCCGGTGGGACGTGCCCATGAGCGCGGACCCGGTTGCTGCCAGGGCGTCGAGGTGTCCGGTCTGGATCTTCGAGGGACCGGCTCCGAACCGCCCGTCGGCGGGCTTGAGGTCGGCGGGGATGGTGAGTGCGTCGGCCATGCGACCAGTCTGGCAGGGCGCAAGCCTGCCTCGAGAACGGCGCCACGATGTGGGGACCGGGCGCCGGTCTCGAGGCAGGCAAGTCGGTGGGATCAGACAGTCGTCAGCTGTCCCGGATGCTGGCCTTGGCGTTCCCGAGGTTGATGACGGTGCCTGCGGCCGTGCCGTCGAGCAGGGTGATGCGTAGCGCCGTCACCTTCAGGCCACGAGCATCGGACTGGTCGGTGATGCCCGTCTGGATGCTGAGCACGGCGGCCAGCTCCGGCGGCAGCTCCGGGGCCTGGCCCAGCGGCAGCGTGTAGGCCTGGCCGTTGAAGGTCAGGATGCCGGGGATGGTGCCCTCGGTGTCGCGACGGACGATCCGGCCGCGACGGTCGGTGACCAGGTTGACCCGGCCCACGATGCCGTCGATGGTCATTGTCGTATCACCGGAGCCCAATGCGACGTGCGCCACCGAGCCCTCGGTCCAGGCGCGCACCCGGCCGATCTGGGTGATCTTGCCGTAGGCCCGGCCCTGCAGCGCGCCGAGCGACACGCCGGGGATGCTGGCCGAGGCGAGGGCCTTGGTGCGGACCTGGCCGTCGGTGCCCTGGCACGGCAGCTGCTTGGGCACGATGTCGCCGATGTGAGCGGTGCCGCCGACGAGGTCGGCGTCCGCCGCCCAGCCGCTGCCGCCCATCACGGCGTACGGCATGTTGGCGATGATCCGTGCGAAGCTGCGGCCGATCTTCAGCGTGGAGTCGTCGGCGGTGCCGGCGGCCCCGTCGAGGCCGTACAGCGTGACCCGCAGCGACAGCGCGACGGCAACGGCCTGACGGGTGCCGACCCCGGTGCGGGAGTAGCCGACCTCGAGCTTCCCGAGCCCCGGGATCTCGATCGCGCCGTTGTTCATCTGGAGCAGGTCGACGACCTGGTCGAGGGTCGGCGCCACGGTGCCGTTGAGCAGCTCGAGAAGCTGCTGGAGCGGCTCGTCGAGCGGCGTCCCGGTGGGCGGCATCACGAGGTTGATGTCGAGGACCGATGAGTCGGTCGTCGCGTGCAGCTGGCCGTCGGTGCCCGCCCAGGCGGTCGCGGTGGTGCTGAGGCCGTTGATGGTGAGCACGGGCGCAGGCACCTGCGGGTTCTGGAGACCCAGCACCACCTTCGCGATCGTGGACGTGCTCTGAGTCCCCGCGGCGATGCCCTTCTTCTTGTGCTTGAACGTGTTGCTGCGGCTCGTGATCGCGCCGAGCTTGATGAGCGGGTTGTTGTTCGGGGCGTCGACGGCGAGGACCGAGTTCGTCTTGGTCTTCCCGGCCTGCCGGGTGCAGCCGATCCAGCTCGGTGCGGTCCGGCCGGAGCGCAGCTCGCCGGCGGCCGCCTTGACCTTGGTGCCGTAGGAGAACGACGTGAACGCGAAGTCCGTCGGCCGGCCGCCGGCGTGGGCGGCGGGTGCTCCCGTGACCGCTAGCATCGCGGCTGTGATGGCCGATGTCGCGGCCACGGCGACGAGGCGGCGTACCGCTCTCCGGCCTGATGGGTGATGCAGGTTCATGGAGCCCCTCCCGAATTAGAACAGATCAGAACACCACATCAACGATTCGGTAACTTGCCGGGTTACGGCGGTCTAGTCAGCAGCGTCAGGACCCGGTCAGGTCGAGGACCGTGCGTACGCCGGATCCGGCGCGCATGTCGGCCACGGCGTCGTTGATCTCGCCGAGCGGACGACGGTTCGTGACCATGGCCTCGAGGTCGATCCGGCCGGCCGCCCAGAGGTCAAGGATGCGCGGGAAGTCCCGGTGCGGGTCGGCCGAGCCGAGGTAGCAGCCGACGAGCTTCTTCTCGTAGAAGGCGTGCACCAGAGCCCGAACGGTGACCGTGTCCTCGGTCGAAGGGATGCCGACCATCACCGTCGTGCCGCCGTTGCGGGTCGCCTTCAGCAGCGCCTCGACGACGTCCCCGCGTCCGACGGCGTCGAAGGCGAAGTCCGCGCCTCGTCCGCCGGTGAGGTCGCGCGCCACCCGGTCGATCCGGTCTTCCCCGGGGTTCACGGCGTGCGTCGCGCCCAGCGCGAGCGCCGTCTCGCGGCGGTCGGCGTTCGGGTCGTTGGCGATGATCGTGGTCGCGCCGGCCACCCGGGCGCCCTGGACGATCGAGAGGCCGACCGCACCGAGCCCGGTGACGACCACGGACGCGCCGACCGGCACCTTCGCGGTGTTCAGCACGGCGCCGATGCCGGTCTGCACCGCGCACCCGACGATGGCGGCGAGGTGGGTCGGCACCGAGGCCGGGATCCGGACGGCCGCCTCCGCCGGGACGACGGTCCGCTCCGCGAACGCCGCCAGCACCAGGCCGCGGCGCACCGGCCCGTCGCGCCACGACAACCGGGTCGAACCATCGGGGTACGCGCCGCCGACCAGGCCCGCGAACGTCTCGCACAGGGTCCGTTCGCCCCGGACGCACCAGTAGCAGCGGCCGCACGACGGGGCCATGGTGAGCACGACCGTGTCGCCCGGTGTCAGCGAGGTGACGCCGGCGCCGACCTCGACGACCACGCCGGCCGCCTCGTGACCGAGGACCACGGGCAGGTCGGTGCGGAGCGAGCCGTCGAGGTAGTGCAGGTCGGAGTGGCAGACCCCGCAGTGGTGCACCTCGACCATCACCTCGCCGGCGCGGGGTGGTTCGAGCGCGACCTCGTCGACCACGAGCGGACCGCCGACCTCGGTCATCAGGGCCGCCAGCATGAAGGTCTGTCTAGCACTCCTCGCGGCCGGGCCAGGACACCAGCCAGTCCTCGCGGCTCTGCCCGTACTGCACCTCACCCTGCTCGCTGCCGGGCAACGGGTCCTCTAAGGCCTCGACCCACGTCCGCTCGTACCGCAGCCCGATCCGCTCCAGGACCGCGCGGGACCGGTGGTTCACCGCCATCGTCGTGGCGATGACGTGCTCCACCCCGAGCACCGAGAACGCGTGGTGGAGCGTGGCCCGAGCGCCTTCGCTGCCCAGGCCGCGACCCCACGCCTCCCGGCGCAGGCGGCAGCCGAGACCGGAGAGGGCACGGTCCGCTGCGTACGACGACGCCGACCACCAGCCCACGAACACGCCGTCCTCCAACCCGGCCCAGTAGCCGAGCCCGCGCTCGGCGTCGGACCGGGAGGCTCACTTCGCCCAGGCGGCGTTCCAGCCCTCGACCGAGTCGGCCGGTCTCGACGGCGGCCCGACGTACACGGCGCTCGGCCGGATCAGCCGGCCGGTGCGCTTCTGCTCCAGGATGTGCGCCGACCAGCCTCCGGTGCGCGCGCACGTGAACATCGAGGTGAACATGTTGGCCGGCACCTCGGCGAAGTCGAGGACGATCGCCGCCCAGAACTCCACGTTCGTCTCCAGCACCCGGTCCGGCCGGCGCTCGCGGAGCTCGGCCAGCGCGGCTTGCTCCAGCTTCTCGGCCACTTCGTACCTCGGGGCGTCCAGCTCGCGAGCCGTGCGCCGCAGCACACGGGCGCGCGGGTCCTCGGCGCGGTAGACGCGGTGCCCGAAGCCCATCAGCCGCTCGCCCTTGTCGAGGAGCTCCTTGACGTACGTCGCGGCGTCGCCCTCGCGCTTCTCGACCTCCTCGATCATGTGCAGCACCCGCGACGGGGCGCCGCCGTGCAGCGGACCGCTCATCGCGCCGATCGCCCCGGAGAACGCCGCCGCGACGTCCGCGCCCGTCGAGGTGATCACTCGTGCGGTGAAGGTCGAGGCGTTCATGCCGTGCTCGGCGGCCGAGGACCAGTAGGCGTCGATCGCCTTCACGTGCTTGGGGTCCGGCTCGCCCTTCCAGCGGATCAGGAACCGCTCCGCGAGCGTGTGGCCCTGGTCGACGTCCGCCTGGGGCACGATCGGCAGGCCGAGCCCGCGCGCGGCCTGGGCGGCGTACGACAGCACCATCACCGCGACGCGCGAGAGGTCGAGGCGGGCCTGGTCGTCGGAGATGTCGTAGGTCTGCCGCATGCCCAGCATCGGCGCCAGCATGGCGACCGCAGCCTGTACGTCGGCGCGCACGTCGCCGGTGTGGATCGGGATGTTGTACGGCTCGGCGGGCGGCAGGCCGGGCTCGTACGCGCCGTCGATGAGCAGGCCCCAGACCTTCTCGAAGGGCACGCGGCCGACGATCTCCTCGATGTCGACGCCGCGGTAGCGCAGCGCCGACCCCTCCTTGTCGGGCTCGGCGATCTCGGTCTCGAAGGCGACCACGCCCTCGAGGCCGTGGTGGATGGTGACGTCGGGATCAGGCACATCGCGATTCTGCACCCCTTAATGGGTCGCGTCAGCGGCGCGGTCACGTCAGGCTAGTCACTCGTGGACGTGCACCTCATCGAGATCACCGCCGAGGACGAGGGTTCGTTGGCCGCGTACGTCGATGTCGAGAACGCCTGCCTGGTGGACGCGCCCTGGTGGCCGCCGTCGACGGTCTTCCGCCAGCGGATGCGGATGATCCATGGCGACGGCACCGAGATCGCCCGGCACTTCGTCGTCGAGCACGGCGGCGAGACCGTGGGCCGGCTGGCCGTGCACCTGCCCCTGCACGACAACCTCGATCTCTCCTGGATCGAGCTGGCCGTGGTCCCCGAGCGCCGGCGCCGTGGTCACGGCCACGACGCGATGGACCTGGCCTTCGCCCTGGTCGGCGACGAGGGCCGGAGCAAGGTCGGCTGGTTCGGCTGGGACAACGCGACGACGCGAGGGTTCGCGGCCGCGCGTGGGTCGGAGGCGAAGTCGGTGGCGGTCTGCCGCCGCCAGCACGTGCGCGAGCTCGAGGCCGGCCTGGCCGAGGACCTGTACGCCGAGGCGTTGCCGCACGCGACCGGGTACGACGTGCTGCGCGTCCCCGGCCGGGTACCGGACGACCTGCTGCCCGCCTTCCTCGAAGCCACCGCGGCGATCAACGACGCCCCCCGGGACGGTCTGGAGATCGAGGACGAGGTCTTCTCTCCCGAGCGCAACCACGCCTTCGAGGACGCCATGCTGGCCAGCGACTTCCGCATCTACCGCATCTTGGCCCGGCACGCCGAGACCGGCGAGATCGCCGGAGTCACCTCGATGCTCGTCGACGGCGAGACCTCCACCCACGCCGACCAGCTCGACACCTCCGTCGTCGGGGCCCACCGCGGGCACCGGCTCGGCCTGCTGCTCAAGGCCGACATGCTCCGGTGGCTCGCGGAGACCGAGCCGGCCCTGGAGGCCATCGACACCTTCAACGCCGAGTCCAACGAGCACATGGTCGCGGTGAACGAGCGGCTGGAGTACCGCGTCATGGGAACCGAGCTCCAGTATCAGGATGAGGTCTGACCCCGCTGGTCGAGAAGGGACGAGGTCCCGTCACGAGAGCTGCCGAGCGGTGGGGCGAACCGGTACCGAGGTCTGGTGACGATTGCTGCGCAACCTTCTCGACCAACGGGGGACCCCTAGTCTCGAACCCGTGAGCGATGACGTGGCCGGGCTGCGCCGTGAGTACTCCGACCGCGGCCTCGAGGAGACCGACCTGGCGTCGGACCCGATGACGATGTTCGCCGCGTGGTTCGAGGAGGCCCGAGAGTCCGGGATCTACGAGCCGAACGCGATGGTGGTGGCGACCGTTGGCCCCGACGGCCAGCCGTCGAGCCGGATGGTGCTGCTCAAGGGTTTCGGCGACGCGGGCTTCGTGTTCTTCACCAACCTGGCGTCCCGTAAGGGCGCCGAGCTCGCCTACCAGCCGCGCTGCGCACTGCTGTTCCCGTGGCACCCGCTGGAGCGACAGGTCCGGGTGGAGGGGCCCGCGACGGTGCTGCCGGACGCCGACGTGACGGCGTACTTCTCGTCGCGTCCGCGCGGGTCCCGCCTCGGCGCCCACGCCTCCCACCAGTCGCGCGTGGTCGCCTCGCGGGCCGAGCTGCAGGCTGCGTACGACGCGGTGGAGCGCTCCTATCCCGGCGACGTGCCGGTACCGGAGGAGTGGGGTGGGTACCGCGTCCGCCCGGACGTCGTGGAGTTCTGGCAGGGCCGGCCGGGTCGGATGCACGACCGGCTCGTCTACCGCCGGGTCGAAGACGGGTGGCGTACCGAGCGACTCGCGCCCTAGCGTCTCGCCCATGGCGCTGCTCGAGCGGGGGCCTGCGCAGCAGGCGGCGGCCGACTACTTGGCCGACGCGGCCTCAGGGAACGGTCGGCTGGTGTTCGTGGCCGGCGAGGCCGGTGTCGGCAAGACCGTGTTCGTGGACTCGGTCGTCGAGGCCGCCGCTGGCGGCGTCTCCCTGGCCGAGGGGAGTTGTGACGGCTCGACCACCCCCGCACCGCTGGGACCGCTGCGCGACATGCTCCCTGATCTCCCCGACGACGTCTGGCCCGACGGCGCCGATCGCTTCGACGTCTTCACGCGCCTGACCGAGGCGCTCCGCGACCCTCAACGACCGTTCCTGCTGGTGATCGAGGACGCGCACTGGGCCGACGACGCGACGCTCGACCTGGTCCGCCACCTCGCCCGTCGCGTGCATCGCCTGCGCGCCCTCGTGCTGATCAGCTACCGCTCGGAGGAGGCCACCGGTCAGCACCCGCTGCGCGTCGTGCTCGGTGACGTCGCCAGCGCGGTGGGGGTCCGCCGCATCGACCTCGGGCCGTTGACGCCGGCCGCCGTACGCCGTCTGGTCGAGGCGGCGCCCGGAGGCGGGGTCGATGCCGATGAGCTCTACCGCGAGACGGGAGGCAACCCCTTCTACGTCACCGAGGTGCTCGCGGCCGGCGGGAACGCGGTGCCGCGCAGCGTCCACGACGCGGTCCTGTCCCGGACGGCCCGGCTGTCCGCGGCGGCTCGTGAGGTCCTCGACGTCGTCGCCCTGGCGGGCCCCCGCGCCGAGCTGTCGCTGGCGGCCGTGGTCTCGCCCGGCAGCGAGGCCGCCCTGGACGAGGCGCTCGGGGCCGGCGTGCTGCAGCTCCAGGGTGACGTGCTGATGTTCCGCCACGAGCTGGCCCGGCTGGCTATCGTGAGCGAGGTGCCCCGACTGCGGGCGATCGGCCTGCACCGTCGGATCATGGAGGCACTCCAGGCCGCTCCGGGCGCCGATCCCGCGCGGTTGGCCCACCAGGCCGAGGCGGCCGGCCTCGGCCAGGACGCGGCGCGGCACGCTCTCGTCGCGGGGGAGCGGGCCGCGGCCCTCGGCGCGCACAAGGAGGCGGTCCAGCAGTACGACCGCGTGCTGCGGAACTCGCCCGACACCACGCCCGCCGACCGCGCCCGGCTGCTGGCCCGGCTCTCCTACGAGCAGTACGTGACCAGCCACTTCGACGACGCCCTCGCGGCGCGGCGCGAGGCCCTGCAGATCTGGCAGGACCTCGGCGACGTCGACGAGGTGGGCGACACCCAGCGGTGGCTGTCCCGGCTGAGCTGGTTCGCCGGCTTCAACGACGACGCGGAGCGGTACGCCGTGGCCGCGGTGGAGACCCTGGCCGGGCGAGGTACGCGCGACGAGGCGATGGCGCTGAGCAACCGTGGCCAGCTGCGCATGCTCGCCGGCGACCTCGAGGGCACACGCGAGTGGGCCGGCCGCGCCCTCGACGTGCTGGCCACGCTGCCGCCCGGCCCCGAGGTGGAGGACGTCTCGGTGCACGCCCTCAACAACCTGGGGACCGCCGAGAACGAAGCGGGGCACAGCGACGTCGGCGTGCCGATGCTGAAGGAGAGCCTCGAGCGCAGCATCGCGGGAGACTTCCACGAGCACGCCGCCCGCGCGTTCACGAACCTGTCGTCCTCGACCGTCCGCGCCCACCTGCACGCCCAGGCGGAGGTGTACCTCAAGCAGGGCTTGGAGTACTGCCTCGAGCGCGACCTCGACGCGTGGGTCTTCTACATGCGCAGCTGGAGCTGCCGGAACCTCCTCGAGCAGGGCGCCCTGGACGAGGCGGTGGCCGAGGCCGGTCAGGTGCTGGGCAGCCTGCGCGGCTTCGCGGTCAGCCGGATCGGCGTGCTCGCCGTGCTGGGCCGCGCCCGCGGCTGGACGGGCAACGGGGACTGGCAGACCCCGCTCGAGGAGGCCAAGACCCTCGCCATGGGCACCCACGAGGCGCAGCGCGTCTCGGTCGCGTACGCCGCCGCGTGCGAGATCGCCTGGATCCAGGGCCGCGAGGACGCGGCGCGCGCCCTGGCCGAGGAGGCCTGGCCGGTGGTGGCCCCCGACAGCAACCCGTGGACGCACGGGGAGGTCGCGACCTGGCTCCCCGCGGGCGCCGCGCGCGACGCCCACGTCGCCGGGACGCCGTACGCCGCCGAGGTGGCCGGCGACTGGGACGACGCCGCCGCGCAGTGGGCTGCTCTGGGCAGCCCGTTGGCCCGGGCCCTCGCCCTGGCCCGGGGAGGTACGCGCGACGGGCTGGCCACCGCCGCCCTCGTCCTGGACGAGATCGGCGCGGACGCCGCGGCGGCGCGCGCCCGGGCCCTCTCCCGCGCGCAGGGCTGGACCCCGCCCCGCGGTCGTCGCGCCGACACCCGCGCCCACCCTGACGGCCTGACCCGCCGCGAGGCCGAGGTCCTCGACCTGCTCCGCGACGGACTGGCCGACGCCGCGATCGCCGAGCGCCTCGTCCTCTCCCGCCGTACCGTCGAGCACCACGTCGCCTCGATCCTCGGCAAGCTCGGCGTCTCTTCCCGCAAGGACGTCCCGAGCGCCTGATGCGGCGTAGTCCCGTGCAGTTCCGGGGTCTAGACGGACGTTTCACCCCGGAACCGCACGGGAGTACTCCGGCGGGATGACAAATGGCAGTTGTGAGTGAGTGCTCACTCAGTTACGGTCGGCGGCGTGACACCTCGTGCCGCTCCGCTCGCCCCGGAGGACCGTCGTACGGCGATCCTCAAGGCCCTGATCCCGCTCCTGGTCGAGAAGGGAGGGGACGTCACCACCAAGGAGATCGCCAAGGCGGCGGGCATCGCGGAAGGCACGATCTTCAGGGTCTTCCCCGACAAGGCGACGCTGATGTTCGCCGCGGCGGAGGAGGCGATCAACCCGTCCGGCGGACAGGAAGCGTTCGACGAGGCGATGGCCGGGGTCGAGGACCTGCGCGAGCGCGTGGTGGTCGCGGCCGGGCGGGTGCTGGACCGGATGCGGCTGACGATGGCGGTGATGGGCGCCGTCCGCCCGTACCTCGCCGCGACGTACCACGAGGCGTCGCAGGCCAAGAAAAAGTCGGTGCCGCACGGCCCGCCGGAGTTCATGCTGAAAGCGCAGCGGGACCTGCACGAACGGCTGACGGGCCTGTTCGCGCCGTACGCCGGCGAGCTCGGCGTCGACCCGGAGACCGCAGCGCTGGCCCTGCGCAGCCTGACCTTCGGCTCGGCCCGTCCCGAGCTCGGGATGGCGCCGGCGCTCACCCCCGAGGAGATCGCGGACATCGTGCTGGACGGGGTCCGCACCAGAAGCAAGAGCAAGAACAACGGGAAGAAGAACTGATGTTGATCCGACTGGCGCGCACCTACCTCGCGCCGTACCAGCGGCCCCTCACCCTGGTGGTGCTGCTGCAGTTCATCGGCACGCTCGGGGCGCTGTACCTCCCGAAGCTGAACGCCGACATCATCGACCAGGGCGTCATCACCGGAGACACCGGCTACATCGTGCGCACCGGCGTGGTCATGCTCGCCGTGGCACTCGTCCAGGTCGTGTGCTCGGTCGGCGCCGTGTGGTTCGGCGCGAAGACCGCGATGGGGTTCGGCCGCGACGTACGCGCGGCGATCTTCCACCGCGTCGGCACGTTCTCCCAGCGCGAGGTGCAGGAGTTCGGCGCCCCGAGCCTGATCACCCGCGAGACCAACGACGTCCAGCAGGTGCAGATGCTGGTGCTGATGGCCTGCACGCTGATGGTGATGGCGCCGATCATGATGGTCGGCGGCATCTTCATGGCGATGCACGTCGACCTGGGGCTCTCCTGGCTCATCGTGGTGACGGTGCCCGTCCTGGCCGTCGCGATGGGGCTGATCATCTCCCGGATGGTCCCCAGCTTCCGCCTGATGCAGACGCGCATCGACGAGGTGAACCGCCTGCTCCGCGAGCAGATCTCCGGCGTCCGTGTGGTGCGGGCCTTCGTCCGCGAGGACCGGGAGACCGAACGGTTCGCCACCGCCAACGGCGAGCTGACCGACGTGGCGACGCGGGCCGGCCGCTACCTGGCCGCCATGTTCCCGGTCGTGATGCTGGTGGCGAACGTCGCCTCGGTCGCGGTGCTGTGGTTCGGCGGCCACCGTGTCGACTCCGGCGCGATGCAGGTCGGCGCGCTGACGGCGTACCTGGCCTACCTGATGCAGATCGTGATGTCGGTGATGATGGGCACCTTCATGATGATGATGCTGCCCCGGTCGGCGGTCTGCGCGGACCGCGTCATGGAGGTGCTCGACACCGACACCTCGGTGCCGACGCCGGTCGACCCGGTCACGGAGCTGCCGCAGCGCGGCACGCTGGAGCTGGAGAACGTCGAGCTCACCTACCCCGGTGCCGACGAGCCGGTGCTGCGCGACATCTCCTTCCGCGCCGAGCCCGGCCAGACGGTCGCGGTCATCGGCTCGACGGGCGCCGGCAAGAGCACGCTGGTCAACCTCGTACCGCGGCTGTTCGACGTCACCGGCGGCCAGCTGCGGGTCGCCGGCGTCGACGTACGCCGCCTGATGCCCGAACGGCTGTGGTCGGTCATCGGCCTGGTGCCGCAGAAGGCGTACCTGTTCTCCGGGACCGTCCGGTCCAACCTGCTCCACGGCAAGCCGGACGCGACCGACGAGGAGCTGTGGTCCGCGCTCGAGATCGCCCAGGCAGAAGACTTCGTGCGCGAGATGCCCGAGGGTCTCGACAGCGCGATCGCGCAGGGCGGCACCAACGTGAGCGGCGGGCAGCGTCAGCGCCTGGCCATCGCCCGCGCGGTGGTGAAGCGGCCGGAGATCTACCTGTTCGACGACTCGTTCTCCGCGCTCGACCTGGCCACCGACGCCCGGCTCCGCGCGGCGCTGCGTCCGGTGACCCGCGACGCGACGGTGCTGATCGTCGCCCAACGGGTCTCCACCATCCGCGACGCCGACCAGATCCTGGTGCTGGACGACGGCGTCATCGTCGGCCGCGGCACCCACCACGAGCTCCTGGAGACGTGCGAGACCTACCAGGAGATCGTCGCGTCGCAGCTGAGTGCCGAGGAGGCCGCGGCATGACTGAGCAGTCCCCGAAAGACTCACCGGGTTTCGAGACGGGCGCTGCGCGCCCTCCTCAACCCACGAAGACGCTCAAGGAGACCGAGCGCATCGTCCAAGGCGGCGGCCCTGGCCGTGGAGGCCCGATGGGCGGCGGCATGGTCGGCCAGAAGGCCAGCACGTTCGGACCGTCCGCCAAGCGACTGATCCGTCGGATGGCCCCGGAGCGCACCAAGGCGATCGGCGTCGTGCTGCTCGCGGTCGTCAGCGTCGCGCTGATGTCTGTCGGCCCGCGGATCCTCGGCCGCGCGACCGACCTGATCTTCGCCGGCGTGCTGGGCAAGGACCTCGGCGACCGGGTGCCGCCCGGCACCAGCAAGGAGGAGGTCGTCGCCACGCTGCAGCAGCAGGGCGACGACAAGCAGGCCTCGATCGTCGCCTCGATGAAGGACTTCGTGGTCGGTCGGGGCGTGGACTTCACCGCCGTCGGCCACGTGCTGATGCTCGTCCTGACGGTGTACGTCGCGGCGTCCCTGCTCGCCTGGCTGCAGGGGTACCTCCTCAACGACGTCGTCCAGGGCACGGTCCGCCGGATGCGCTCCGACGTGGAGGACAAGGTCAACGCCCTGCCGCTGAGCTACTTCGACAAGCAGCCGCGCGGCGAGCTGCTCAGCAGGGTCACCAACGACATCGACAATGTCAGCCAGTCGCTGCAGCAGACCATGAGCCAGCTGCTCACGTCGCTGCTCACGGTGATCTTCGTGGTGATCATGATGTTCTCGATCTCCTGGCAGCTGGCGCTGGTCGCGCTGGTCACCGTCCCGATCACGATGTTCGTCACGGGCGCGGTGATGAAGCGCAGCCAGGGGATGTTCGTCGACCAGTGGCGCCGTACGGGCAAGCTCAACGCTCACATCGAGGAGACCTTCTCCGGCCAGGCGCTCGTCAAGGTCTTCGGCCGCCAGGAGGAGGTCGAGCGCACCTTCGCCGAGGAGAACGACAAGCTGTACGACGCGTCCTTCGGCGCCCAGTTCGTCAGCGGCCTGATCATGCCGACGATGATGTTCATCGGGAACCTGAACTACGTCGTCATCGCCGTCCTCGGCGGCCTCAAGGTGGCCAACGGCTCGATCTCGTTGGGCGACGTGCAGGCCTTCATCCAGTACTCCCGCCAGTTCACCCAGCCGCTCACCCAGGTCGCGTCGATGACGAACCTCCTGCAGTCGGGCGTCGCGTCCGCCGAGCGCGTCTTCGAGCTCCTCGACGCCGAGGAGCAGTCGCCCGAGGAGCGCGGGGCGCTGGTCTCCGAGGCCGACCGGCACGGGGAGGTGCGGTTCGAGCACGTGTCGTTCTCCTACGAGCCAGACCAGCCGCTCATCGAGGACCTCTCGCTGGTGGCCGCGCCGGGACACACGGTCGCCATCGTCGGTCCGACCGGTGCCGGCAAGACCACGCTGGTGAACCTGGTGATGCGGTTCTACGAGGTCACGGGCGGCCGGATCACCCTCGACGGCGTCGACATCGCATCGGTGCCGCGCGGGGCGCTGCGCAGCGAGATCGGCATGGTCCTCCAGGACACCTGGCTGTTCGAGGGGACCATCCACGACAACATCGCCTACGGCAACCCCGAGGCAGGAGAGGAGCAGATCCTCGAGGCCGCGCGGGCGACGTTCGTGGACCGGTTCGTGCACTCGCTGCCGGACGGGTACGACACCCACGTCGACGAGGAGGGTACGAACCTCTCCGCAGGCGAGCGGCAGCTGGTCACCATCGCCCGGGCTTTCCTGTCCGACCCGGACCTGCTGATCCTCGACGAGGCCACGTCGTCGGTCGACACCCGTACCGAGCTGCTCCTCCAGCACGCGATGGCCGCGCTGCGCACCGACCGGACCTCGTTCGTGATCGCCCACCGGCTCTCCACGATCCGCGACGCCGACCTGATCCTGGTGATGGAGGACGGCGCGATCGTCGAGCAGGGCACGCACGACTCGCTGCTCGCGGCCGAGGGAGCGTACGCGCGGCTGTACCAGGCACAGTTCACCGCCGCCGTACCCGAGGCCGTCGGCTGACCTCTTCGCTGGGCGAGCCGGGCCGGCCTCGCGGCTCGACCCCCGAAAGGTCCGAAATGTCTTGAGCGGGGTCGAGTCGGCCGATACCGTCGTCGTACACGGGAAAGGAGGTGGTCCAGAGTTGAATACTTTCAGGACGCGTGAGGTGGCTGCGGTCTAGCAGCAACCGACGGCCAGCCGTTCGCAGTACTGCTGGCAATCCAAACGCAGACACCCGACCCGCAGGTGATCCGAGCCAACGTCCGGCTCGGAGGGGAGCCCATCTGGGCGCCACACCTGCGGGTTGTCTGCATTTCTGACGGCCGCCCGGAATTGGTTGCGCACATCAACTGTTGATACTGTCAACCACATCTTCCAGCGACGAATCGAGATGGACGTCTTGTCAGCCACCACCACTGCGATCACCTCGGCGGAGACCGCCGGGCAGATGACGCACCGCCAGGTGCTCGAGGCCCTGTCCGGGCTGCTGCTCGCGATGTTCGTCGCGATGCTCTCCAGCACCGTCGTGTCGAACGCGCTGCCCGCGATCGTCAGCGACCTCGGGGGCAGCCAGACCGGCTACACCTGGGTCGTCGTGGCGACGCTGCTGACGATGACCGCGACCACCCCGATCTGGGGCAAGCTCGCGGACCTGTTCAGCAAGAAGCTGCTCGTCCAGCTCGGCCTGGTGATCTTCTCCATCGGCTCCCTCGTCGCCGGCATCGCGCCGAACATGGAGGTGCTGATCGGCGCGCGCGCCTTCCAGGGCCTCGGTGTCGGCGCGTTGACCGCCCTGGTGCAGGTCGTGATCGCCACCATGGTCACGCCGCGTGAGCGCGGCCGGTACTCCGGCTACATCGGCGCCACCTTCGCCCTCGCGACCGTCTCGGGCCCGCTGATCGGCGGCGTCATCGTGGACACGCCCGGGCTCGGCTGGCGCTGGTGCTTCCTGGTCGGCCTGCCTTTCGCCGTCGCGGCGTTCGTGCTGCTCCAGAAGACCCTGCACCTCCCCGTCGTACGCCGCGAGGTCCACATCGACTACCTCGGCGCCGGTCTCATCGTGGGCGGCGTCAGCCTCCTGCTCGTCTGGGTCTCGCTGGCCGGCAACAACTTCGCCTGGACCTCGGCCACCAGCTACCTGCTCGTCCTCGCCGGCGCGGCCGTGCTCGCCTCCGCGGTGTGGGTCGAGCTGCGGTTGGCCAAGGAGCCCGTCATCCCGATGTGGCTCTTCAAGGACCGCACGACCGCCCTGGCGACCGGTGCCTCGGTGCTGATCGGCGTGGCGATGTTCGGCTCGACGGTCTACCTGAGCCAGTACTTCCAGCTCTCGCGCGGGATGTCGCCGACCCAGGCAGGGCTGATGTCGATGAACATGGTGCTGGGCCTCGCGCTCTCGAGCATGATCATCGGCCGGATCATCACCCGCACCGGCACCTGGAAGAGGTTCCTGGTCGGCGGCATGGTCGCCGTCATCGTCGGTCTCAGCCTGCTGGCCAGCATCGACGGCAGCACCTCGCTGTGGCACATCGGCGTCTACATGGCGATCCTCGGCGTCGGTCTCGGCGCAACCATGCAGAACCTCGTGCTGGCGGTCCAGAACAACACCGCCCAGGCCAACATGGGTGCCGCGAGCTCGGTGGTCGCGTTCTTCCGGAGCCTCGGTGGCTCGATCGGGGTCTCGGCCCTGGGCGCCATCCTCAGCCACCAGGTCGCATCGTCGCTCGGCGGCGGTCACCAGAGCCACGCGATCCCCGACCTCTCCACGCTGCCGGCGCCGATGCGCGCTGCGGTCGAGGCGGCGTTCGGCGACGCCACCGGCCACATCTTCCTGGTCGCGGTGCCCTTCGCCGTGGCAGCGTTCGTCTGCGTGCTGTTCATCCACGAGGTCCCGCTGCGCACCACCATCGAGCTTGCCGACGAGATCGCTCCCGAGGCCACCACTCAGGTGGACCCCGGGCAGGTGCCGACGCGATGACCCGGGAACGCTCCGCGGTCCTCGGCGACCTCGAGCACGAGGTCGCGGTGATGGTCCGGCGCATCCGCCGGGTCATCGCCGACCGGGCCCGTGCGGTGCACCCGGACCTCGCCCCGTCGTCGTACCTGATGCTGACCTTCGTCGCCGAGCGCGGCCCGATGCGCGCCTCCGAGATCGCCGAGCAGTTCGAGATCGACAAGGGCGCCATCAGCCGTCAGGTCGCGCACCTGACCGACCTCGGCCTGCTGACCCGGGTCGGCGACCCGGAGGACGGCCGGGCGATGCTGGTCTCGGTCAGCGAGGAGGGCCGGCGCCGGCTGGCCGACGTCGCGCGGTCTCGTCGCGAGTGGCTCGACGAACGGCTCGGCGACTGGTCGGAGGCCGACCTGGCCGGGTTCGTGGAGTCGCTGGGGCGCTACAACCGGGCGCTGGACGCCCACTCGCCGGTGGCCGCGGAGACGACGGCCGTCACCTGATCCAGACGGCGGTGTTCGGCGGCAGCTTGCCGTCGACGAGCCGGCCGCTGTTGACCAGCACCTTCCCCTTCGGCAGTGACACCGGGCGGTTGCCGGCGTTCAGAACGACGGTGACCGGGCCGCGGCGGAAGGCCAGCACCGACTTCGCGCGGTCGAGCATCTCGACCTCGCGCGGGGCGGTGGCGGCGAAGGTGCGACGTACCTTCAGCGCCTTGCGGTACAGCTCCAGCGTCGACCCGCGCTTGCCGGTCTGCGCCTCGACGGTGAGGTCCTTCCACTCGGCGGGCATGGGCAGCCAGGGCTGCTTGCGGCCGCCGAAGCCGAACGGCGCCTTGGTGCCGCTCCACGGCATCGGGACCCGGCAGTGGTCGCGCCACTCGACGCCGGTGCGCAGCCAGGCGGGGTCCTGCCGCAGCTCCTCGGGGACGTCGACGCTCTCCAGGCCGAGCTCCTCGCCCTGGTAGAGGTACGACGAGCCGGGCAGCGCCAGCATCGCCAGCGTCGCGGCGCGGGCTCGGGCGACGCCGACCTTGCCGCCGCCGTACCTGGTCGCGTGCCGGACCACGTCGTGGTTGGAGAGGACCCAGGTGGGGTTCGCGCCGACGAGGTCGAGGGTGTCGAACGTGCGACGAATGCACTCGGCCATGTCGCGGGCGTCCCACTTCGCCAGCAGCCAGGCGAAGTTGAACGCCTGCTGGAGCTCGTCGGGGCGCACGTACGCCGCGATGCGCTCGGGAGTCGAGGCCCACGCCTCGGCGACGGCCATCCGGTCGCCCTCGTAGCTGTCGAGGATCGTGCGCCAGTCGCGGTACACCTCGTGGACCTCGGGCTGGTCCCACATCGGCTCGTCCTTGGTCTCGTGCTCGATGAGCGAGACGTGCTGGCGTGGCCCGGTCTCGGGCGTCTTCTCGTCGCGCAGGCTCTTGTCCTTGAACAACCCGTGCGCCACGTCGACGCGGAAGCCGTCGACGCCGCGGTCCAGCCAGAACCGCAACACACCGCGGAACATCTCCTGAACCTCGGGGTTGTGCCAGTTCAGGTCGGGCTGGGTCTTGTCGAAGATGTGCAGGTACCACTGGCCGGGCTTGCCGGAGCCGTCCTCCTCGACCTGCTGCCAGGCACCGCCGCCGAAGACCGAGTTCCAGTTGTTCGGCGGCTGCTTGCGGCCGCGGCCCTTGCCGTCGCGGAACAGGTACCGCTCGCGCTCCGGGCTGCCCGGCTCGGAGACCAGCGCCTTCTGGAACCACTCGTGCTCGTCGGAGGTGTGGTTCGGCACCAGGTCGACGACGACCTTGAGGCCGAGCGCGTGCGCCTTCTTCAGCAGCGCGTCGGCGTCCTCGAGGGCTCCGAAGCGCGGGTCGACGTCGACGTAGTCGCTCACGTCGTACCCCGCGTCGTGCTGCGGACTCGGGTAGAACGGCGTGATCCACAGCGCGTCCACCCCCAACCCGGCGAGGTACGGCAGGCGCGAGGTGATGCCCCGCAGGTCGCCCATCCCGTCGCCGTTCGCGTCGGCGAAGGACCGGACGTACACCTGGTACACGACGGCGTCGCGCCACCACGGGCTGTCGACGGTCGAGCCTGTCGAGACCTTTGGATCGTTAAAAGTCACGGGCGCCATCCTAAGGGCCGATTCGTCTGCGAGGCCAAGCAAGAAAACTCGCAGCGATCCACAGACGAATCGACGGGATCAGCGGAACTGGTTGGGGTCGACCTGGATCCAGGTGTGCTCAGCGGTGGCCACGATCCTGCCGTCGGCGTCGTACAGCGTCGAGGCGGTGTGGGTCTTGCGGCCGTCCCGCCCGCGGAAGTGGCCGACCACGACGTGCTCCTCGCCGACGACCGGCAGGGTGTCGACGCGGGCGGTCATCCGGCCGAGCACGGAGGGGTACGTCGCGAGGTCGCCCGCCCAGCCGCCCGGGCAGTCGAGGGCCGCCCAGGTCACGGGAAGCGAGACCCGCTGGCGGTCGTCGTCGTACGCGTGCCAGTCCTCGGCGGTGCTCGCGTGCGGCGTCCAGACGGCGGCCACCCGCACCGTGCCGTCGAGGTCGTCGACGGGGCCGGGGAAGATCCGCAGGCCGTCGCCTTCTGCCCGGTCCGGCCCGCAGGTGAAGCAGGTCGTGAACGGGTGGCTGGCCCAGCCGGCGTACGACGCCTCGGCGGCTCGCGCCGACGTCGCGTCGACCGTCTCGACCTCGGTGAGCGAGACGGCCGCGCGCCGCGCGTCGGCGACCGGCCCCTCGCCGTCGGCGGCGACGGTCAGGCCGTCGGTCTCGGTCGCTGGGACGGCGTGGTCGAGTGGCGGCGGCCGGCGCAGGGTGACCGTGATCGCCGGCCATGGCTCGGCGTGGTCGGCGGGCCGGCCGTGCACGAGCTCGGCCATCGCGCCGGCGGTCCAGCCTCCGTTGCCGGAGGACGGCGGCCCGCAGAACCGGGCGGGGACCAGCAGGTCGCTCATCGACGAATCCTCTCGTACCTGTCGAGCGCCTCGCGACGCTCCTCGGCGTGGTCGACGATCGGGTCGACCGGCTCGTGGGGATCCTCGGCGTCGCGCAGCTCGGGCACCCACCTCCGGATGTACGCGCCGTCCGGGTCGAACTTCCGGCCCTGGGTGATGGGGTTGAAGACACGGAAGTACGGCGCGGCGTCGGTGCCGCAGCCCGCTGTCCACTGCCAGCCGTGCTGGTTGGACGCGAGGTCGCCGTCGACCAGCCAGTGCAGGAAGTGCCGGGCACCGTGCTGCCACTCCAAGTGCAGGTCCTTGACCAGGAACGACGCCACGATCATCCGGACCCGGTTGTGCATCCATCCGGTCGCCCGCAGCTGGCGCATCCCTGCGTCCACGATCGGGTAGCCCGTCCGCCCCTCGCGCCACGCGTCGAGCTGGTCGCCGGGCACGTCGTAGTCCATCCGTCCGAACTCGGGCTTGTAGTAGTCGCGCGCTGACTCCGGGCGATGGAACAGCACGTCGGCGTAGAACTCCCGCCAGGCCAGCTCCTTGCGATAGGTCTGTGCGCCCGTGCCCGTCAGGCCTCTCAGGTCCGCGAGCATCGTGCGCGCGTGGATCTCGCCCCA
The DNA here is from genome assembly GCA_963782155.1 of uncultured Actinomycetota bacterium. GTDB lineage: Bacteria > Actinomycetota > Actinomycetes > Propionibacteriales > Nocardioidaceae > Nocardioides. The sequence continues at coordinate 217,081 of CAWAIZ010000018.1, read as the reverse complement.
CTTGAGGTGCACCGACATGTGCGAGGTCGCGTCGAGGTCGGGACGGTCACGCTGCCGGTCGTAGGCCTCGAGCTTCTCCTGCCAGTACTCGCGCCACCGTCGGCGAGCGGCCCCCTCGCCGGCCTCGGGCAGGCTCAGCCCGTCGGGCAGGTCGACGGCGGGTACGCCGTCGGAGTCGGCGGCCAGCCAGCTCACCGGGCCGAGGTCGCCGGCCGGGTCGCGCCAGCCGTGCTCGGTCCAGGCCCGGAAGTACGGCGTGTACACCTGGTACGGCGTGCCGTCGCCCTTGGTCACCCGCCCCGGCGCCACGGCGTACGCGGACCCCGTGCGGACCAGCTCGATGTCGTGCTCCGCCAGGGCGGCGTCGACCTTCTCGTCGCGGGTCCGGCCGTAGGGGCCGTAGTCGGCGGCGATGTGCACCCGGTCGGCGTCGACCTCCCGGGCGGCGCGGACCACCTCGGCGACGGGGTCGCCGGTGCGGATCACCAGGCCGACGCGGGCCTCGAGGTCGCGCAGCGACTCGCTGAGGTACCGGCGCCGGGACGGACCGCTCGGGCCCCACAGCGCCGGGTCGACCACGAACAGCGGGAGCACGTCGCCGTCCCTGGCCGCCGCGTCGAGCAGTGCCGGGTTGTCCGAGAGGCGCAGGTCGCGCCGGAACCACATGACTGCTGGCATCTCTCCACTCTGCCAGCGCTCTCCTGAATGAGTAAGAATGAGGGAGTGAGCGACCTGATCGACACCACCGAGATGTACCTCCGGACGATCTACGAGCTCGTCGAGGAGGGCATCGTCCCGCTGCGGGCGCGGATCGCCGAGCGTCTGCACCAGAGCGGGCCCACGGTGTCGCAGACGGTCGCGCGGATGGAGCGCGACGGCCTGGTGACCGTCGAGGGGGACCGCCACCTCGAGCTCACCGACGAGGGCAACCGCCTTGCCACCCGCGTGATGCGCAAGCACCGGCTCGCCGAGCGACTGCTCACCGACGTGATCGGCCTGGACTGGGAGCTCGTGCACGCCGAGGCCTGCCGCTGGGAGCACGTGATGTCCGAGACCGTCGAGCGCCGCCTCGTCGAGCTGCTCGGGCACCCCACCGAGTCGCCGTACGGCAACCCCATCCCCGGCCTCGCCGAGCTCGGCGAGAGCCGGCCGGCCGACGAGTTCATGGAGGGCATGGTGTCGCTGGCCGAGATCACGGCGTCGGCCACGGACCCGGCGTCGGTCCGCGTACGCCGGATCTCCGAGGAGATCCAGAAGGACGAGGTCCTGATGTCCACCCTGCGCCGCATCGGCGCGCTGCCCGACAAGGTCGTCGGCGTCTCCGCCACCGAGCAGGGTGTGCTCGTCGGCTCCGGCGGCGAGGCCGCCGAGATCGACCTGGACGCCGCCGCCCACATCTTCGTGGGGAAGCAGTAGGGGCCGTCGTGATACCCGGTCGACCGGGTATCACTGCGCTTCGTGGGGGTTGCAACCGGCACAAAGCGGCGGGAACGACACCGAAGGTCAGCCTGCGAGGTCGCCCAGGAACTCCGTACAACCCGCCTCGACCTTGTACGTCGCCAGGTCGTCGCCCCGGGTCACCCCACGGTTGACGATGACGACCGGCGTACCCGCCCGGGCCGCCCGGCGCACGAACCGGAAGCCGCTCATCACCGTCAGCGACGTACCCACGCAGAGCAGCACCCCGTCGGCGGACGGCAGCGCGTCGACGGCGTCGTAGCAGCGGGCCACCCGTCGCGGCGGCACGTTCTCGCCGAAGAAGACCACGTCGGGCTTGAGCAGCCCGCCGCACGAGGAGCAGGCCGGGACGACGTACCCGGCGGTCTCCTCGAGCTCCACATCGCCGTCGGGCCGCGACGCGACCGACGCGTAGCGGGCCACCCAGTCCGGGTTCAGCTCGGCCATCCGGGCCTGCAGTGAGGCCCGCGACGAGATGGTCCGGCAGGACAGGCAGACCACGTCGGCGATCCGGCCGTGCAGCGCGACGACGCGCCGCGACCCGGCGCGCTCGTGGAGGCCGTCGACGTTCTGGGTGATGAGCAGGAGCGGGTCCAGGGAGGCCAGCGCGACGTGACCGGCGTTGGGCGCGGCGCCGCGCATCCGGGACCACCCGAGGTGGCTGCGGGCCCAGTACCGCTGCTGAGAGGCCGCCCCCGAGACGAACTCCTGGTAGGTCATCGGCATCCGCACCGGGGCGCCCGGCCCGCGGTAGTCCGGGATGCCGGAGTCGGTCGACAGCCCGGCGCCCGTCAGCACCACCACGGGTCGGTCGGTGATGAGCGCCAGCGCGGCGTCGTACGACGTCCGGGTGGAGAGAGCCGTCACGTGCCGTACCTGAGCCGGGCCTTGGCCCGCGCCTTCTCCGCCTCGACCTCACGGTTCTTCGGCGGGGCGGTCGTGACCAGGTCGTCGAGCAGGTGCCGGGTGATGTGTGCGATCTCGTGCACCGCGCGGTCGAAGACCTCCTGGTTCACCTGGGACGGCTTCGGCATGCCGCTCACCTTGCGTACGAACTGGAGCGCCGCCGCGTGCACCTCGTCGGGCGTCGCCGGCGGCTCGAAGTTGTTGAGGGGTCGGATGTTGCGGCACATGAGTGCGAGATTACTTCGGTGCGCGTGGTTTCGTGACGGGCGCAGGGCGCCCTCCTCAACCACCGGAGTCACGCGGAGAAGAACGACAGCGCGTCGCCGCCGACCATCACGACCCGGCCGTCGGGCAGCGGCACGAGCCGCACGCCGGTGATCGACACGCCGAAGTCGATTGGCACCAGCCGGTCGGTCATCACCGAGTCGTCGACGTGCAGCACCGAGACGTACCCAGTGCGGCCGTCGTACCCGCCCGAGATCACCGTCAGCGCCGTACGCCGGTCGGGCAGCCAGGTGAACTGGCGCGGGTCGAGCTCGGCCTGCGCAGTGGTGCCGGCCGGATAGGTGACGGCGTCGAGCTCGCGCGGCGCGGTCACGTCGTGGACGTCGAACAGCGACGCCTTCGCCCCGGTGACCGCGCCGGTGACGGGATCCGCGGCCGAGCCGATGCCGATCATCCGGTGGTCGCCGAGGGGGTGCAGGTAGGACGAGTACCCCGGGATCTTGAGCTCACCCAGCAGCCGCGGCGCGGCCGGGTCGCTCAGGTCGATCGCGTAGAACGGGTCGGTCTGCCGGAACGTCACCATCACCGCGAGGCCGTCGAACCAGCGCATCGCCTTGATCTGCTCGCCGACCCCGAGTCCGCCGACCCGGCCGAGCTCGACCAGGTCGCTCCCGGACCGGCCCAGCGTGACGACCGAGTTGGCGCTGCCCGGGAAGGTCGTCGGCCCCACTGCCACACGCAGGACGTCGCCGCTCTCGTCCATCGACCACCGGTCGTCGATCGACCCGACGACCGATCCCGAGGCGGCGTACGTCGTCGCGGTGCCGTCGAGGTCGAACCCGTAGAGGTACGTCGTGCCCTCGTCGGACACGGGCGACGGGATGGACGACTCGCTGGAGGACCGGGGCTGGGGGACGTCCCAGCAGCAGGTCTCCCAGCCGAAGCGGTACGCCGAGCTGGCGAGGTACAGGTGGTCGGCCGAGACGTACACCGTCTCGCTGGGCGTCGTCACCGCCGTCACATCGGTCGCCTCGGGGCTCGCCACGTCGAAGCCGACGACCGCGACCGTGCCGAGCCCGGCGTCCGCGGCCGGGATCGCGACGTCGTCGCAGTCGGCGGCTCGCGAGGTGGTCGTCGAACCGGCGGCGTCCAGGGTCGTCACGTGCGGCAGCCAGTCGTCGATGGTGCTGGCCCGTACGACCGCGCGGTTCCTCGCCTGCGTCGTGCCCTCGCTGCGGAACGTCCCGGGCTGCGCGAAGTCCAGCTGGGGGAGGCCGGCCGAGACGACGAGACGCACGACGTCGCCGTGCTGGCGGGCGGTGACGTAAGCCGAGTCGTAGGTCGATCGCCGGACCACGCTGGGGGCCGCCGGGTCGGCGATCGAGACGACGAGGACCTCCGTGCCTTGCCCCACCCGGCCGGGTGCGACGTACGGCGTCCGGCCGACGACCACGACACGGTCGCCGGCGAGCAGCAGCTCGGGGGACTCGACGCCGCCGAGCCTCATCGTGCCGAGCAGGACAGGCGATGCGCCGCTGACGTCGTAGACCTCCAGCCCGCTGCCGTCGCTCACCCGGACGAGCAGCCGGCCGTCGGTCTTGACGATGTCCGGCTCGTCGACGCCGGCCTCCTGGACATTGGTGCCCGTACCGCTCGCACTGGCCGCCGACGGTGCCGGCGCCGCAGCCGTCCTGGCCGGGCCGGGCGCAGCGGCAGCGTCCTCGAGCGTGTAGATGCGGGCCACGTCCCAGCCCCACGGCGTCACGCGCTCGACGCCCCGGTCGACGTACCACCGCAGCAGCGCGTCACACGACGTCGCCGGCCGCAGGTCGGCGTTGACCAGCCGGACCGGGTCCGGGGCGGCGAGGTCGGCTGCGGGTGACCTCATGGACATGCCCGCCACGAATGCCGCGCCGACGCCGGCGACGGCGAGACCGGTACGCGGGACTGGATGCATGCTCTCTGGGACGGCGAGGTGGACCGCCTGGTTCCGCGCGCCCGGGCACTGCCACGATGAGGCATGGCCCACGACCGCGAGCTGGACCTGGTCCTCTTCGGCGCGACCGGGTTCACCGGCGCACTGACCGCCGACTACCTCGCCGCGAACGGCCCCGCGACGCTGCGATGGGCGCTGGCCGGCCGCAGCCTCGACAAGCTCGAGAAGGAGCGCGATCGGCTCGGGCTTCCCGACCTGGCGCTCCTCGTCGCGGACTCGGCCGACCCTGCGTCGCTGGCCGACCTGGCGCGACGTACGAAGGTGGTCATCACCACGGTCGGCCCGTACGTCGGCCGCGGCGAGGCGCTGGCCGGTGCCTGCGCCGAGGCCGGCACCGACTACTGCGACATCACCGGCGAGGGCGAGTTCGTGGACCGGGTGTACGTCGCCCACCACGCCACCGCCGTGTCCAGCGGCGCCCGGCTGGTGCACTGCTGCGGCTTCGACTCGGTCCCGCACGACCTGGGCGCGATGTTCACCGTCGAGCAGCTGCCGGGCGACGTGCCGATCACCGTCCGCGGCGTCGTCCGGGCCGGAGCCCTGCCGTCGGGCGGCACGTTCGAGACGACGCTGACCGGCATGTCCCGGGTGCGGCAGATCCGCGCAGCGGCGTCCGCGCGGCGCCGGCTGGAGAAGCGGCCGGTGGGCCGGTCGTCCCGCGCGGTGGCCGGCAAGCCGCAGCGCGACCCCGTGCTGGGCTACTGGCTGCTGCCGCTGCCGACCATCGACCCGGCGATCGTGGCGCGCAGCGGCGCCGCCCTGACGTCGTACGGGCCCCAGTTCCGGTACTCCCACTACGCCGGCATGAAGTCGCTGCCGTACGCCGTCGGCGGCGCCACCGTCGTCGCCGGCCTCGGGCTGGCCTCGCAGGTGAAGCTCGCGCGCGACTTCCTGATGCGGAGGTACCCCGCGGGCGACGGGCCCGACCCGGCTCGCCGCGACCGGTCCTGGTTCACCGTCGACTTCGTCGGCGAGGGCGGCGGCGAACGGGTCCACACCCGCGTCTCCGGCGGCGACCCGGGGTACACCGAGACCGCGATGATGCTCGCCGAGTCCGCGCTGTGCCTGGCGTTCGACGACAACCCGGACGTCGCGGGGCAGGTCACGACCGCGCAGGCGATGGGGCCGAACCTTCTGACGCGAGTCCAAGCGGGCGGGCTGACCTTCGAAGTACGTTAGAACTCATGCGTCAGGGGAAGCTCGTCCGGTTCGCGCGCGTCAAGCTGGGCCGGCTCAGGCGGGCCGCGCGGGTGGGGCTCAAGGACCTCCGCGACCCCGAATGGGTGCCGGACGGGCACTTCTACTCGCCCATCGCGTCGCCGGCGGACACCGATCGTTCGCTGGCCACCGAGCCGAGCACCGACGTACGCGACATCGACCTGAACCTCGAGGCGCAGCTCGCGCTCGTCGACCAGCTCGACCTGCGGCGTCCCGACGAGAACCGCTGGATCGAGGACAACCAGATGTTCTCGGCCACGGACGCCGGCCTGCTGCGCGCCATGCTGCTGCACCTGCGGCCCAAGCGGGTCGTGGAGGTCGGGTCCGGCTTCTCCACCGCGCTCATGCTCGACGTCGCCGACACCGAGATGCCGGAGCTGGAGATCGTCTGCATCGAGCCGTACGCCGACCGGCTGCGCTCCCGGCTCCGGCCGACCGATGTCGATCGGCTCCGCCTGATCGAGTCGAAGGTCGAGGAGCTGCCGATCGACGACATCATCGACCTGCTGTCGCCCGGCGACCTGCTCTTCATCGACTCCACACACGTGGTGAAGGTCGGCTCCGACGTCTGCTACCTCTACTTCGAGATCCTGCCCCGGCTGCCGGTCGGGACGATCGTCCAGATCCACGACATGTTCTGGCCCTTCGAGTACCCCGCCGAGTGGCGCCAGGAGCGCCGCGGCTGGGCGGAGCTCTACCTGCTGCGCGCGTTCCTGATGAACAACGACGCCTGGGAGGTGCTGCTCTTCGGCTCCCAGGTCTGGACCGACCATGGCGAGCACGTGCCCGAGGAGCTGCGGCCGAACTGGCCGGGCTCCCTGTACCTGCGCCGGAAGGCCTGACCGACCCGAAGGTCGCTCAGAGCTCGTCGTCGACGAGGTACCCGTCGCCGCGCTGCACCAGACCCAGCGTGACGTTCTCGTCCTCCGGGCCGCGCTCACCCTTCGGGTCCCAGGTGATGACGTAGCTGACCTGCATCGTCTCCGGATCGGCGACCACGTCGCGCAGCGTGGCGTTCGCGATGGTGTTCCAGTACCCGGTGTAGCTGCCGATGTCGCCGCCGCAGCAGTCCTGCTGGAACCGGGGACTCAGCAGCTCCCACGATGTCTCCGGGTCGGCCAGGGCCGCCTGGATGTACTGCTGGACGAACGCCCTCATCGCCTGCGCCTGGTTCTTCGCCGGGGCGCTGGGCGTCGAGGTGGCCTCGGTCGGCGTCTCCTGGGTAGGGCTGTTCTCGGTGGACGGCGTGGCAGCGGGTGTCGACGCGGACGCACCGCCCGAGGGTGTGCGGGACGTCTCCGCCGAAGGGGAACGGACCGGCGAGTCGTCCGCCGTGGTCGCCGGATCCTGGCCCGGGCGCAGCGCGATCCAGCCGATGCCCGCCACGAGCAGCAGGACGAGGAGGCCGAGCAGCACCGGCAGCAGCGGCGGCGCCGTACGCCGCCTGCCCTCCTCCGGGATGTCGGCCCGCGGGACGTCCTCGTCCGGTTCGTCGGGCGGGAGCATCACGGTGTCGGCGGCGTCGTGCTCGGCCGGCGGCGCTCCGGCGGTGAGGTACCGGTGGACCCGACGCATCGACCAGCGGTCCGAGGGGTCGGTGGCCATCGTGTGGTCGAGCAGTTCCGCGGGCCAGTCGGATTCGGGCAGCCGGGGTGGCGGATCGTGCACGATCCGGTACATCGTCGAGAGGACGTTGTCCGAGGTGTCGTACGGCTGTCGCCCGGTGAGTGCCTGGTAGAGCGTGGCGCCCAGCGACCAGACGTCGCTCGCCTCGGTGGCCGGCTTCCCGGCGGCCACCTCGGGGGCGAGGTACGCCGGGGAGCCGCTGACCATGCCGGACGCCGTCAGGGTCGAGTCGCGGGCGCGGGCGATCCCGAAGTCGGCGAGCTTGGCCGTGCCGTCGGGCGTCAGCAGGATGTTGGACGGCTTGACGTCCCGGTGCACGATGTCCGCCTCGTGCGCGGCCGTGAGCGCCTCGGCCACCTGCCCCAGCAGATGGGCGGCCTCGTCCGGCTCCAGCTTGCCGGACTGCTGAACGAACGTCGCGAGGTCGGTGCCCGCGATGTGCTCCATCACCAGCCACTGCTCGTCGCCCTCGGTGACGAAGTCGAAGACGGCGACGACGTGCGGGTGGTTGAGGCGCGCGGCCAGGTTGGCCTCCCGCTGGGCCCGCACCAGGCCCGGCGTGTCACCGCCGGGGAACTCGCCGATCCGCTTCACGGCGACCTCACGACCCAGGACCTCATCGACCGCGAGCCAGACGGCGCCCATGCCACCGCGTCCGATCTGGCGTCCCAGCACGTACCGTCCGCCGATGGTCTGACGGGTCGACTTCGTCGGCATCCGGGCCCTGTACCCGTATCGGGACGGAACCATGCGGACGTGCCCCAGGCCAGAGTCGAACTGGCGACCTTTCGCTCAGAAGGGCGATAGGCCAATCCGTATTTGCTGATCAGAGTCCTAGTCGCGCTCGGACCGCCGACTCGGGGTTGGGGGTAGACCACGGCTGACACTGAAGTGCCTCGCCGTACAGGTGGTCGAATGGTGGTCGTTGCCCCTAGCGGCGGTTCCGGAGCGCTGTCACGCGTCGAGCTCGGCGAGCGCCGCCGCCCACTAGCCGGCATGACCACTTCTCAGCCGGAGGCCCAGCGGCCCTGCAAGATCGAGATCACGGAGATCCCGACGCCAACAACGACGGTGCGGTGGACCTCGCGGACGTGGAGTACCTACTTCGCCACGACGCCAACGTGCTGACCGTATTGAAGGGCAACGGCGACTTCCGCTCGGAGGAGTGCCTGGGAATGCTGGACGACGCGACCTGGCCGATCTGGCGCCGTAGGACGTAGCGGCCGCCGATCGTCCGAGGTGCGTTGCTCATCCGACCCAGGGTCGGGACATTCGCGGCGCGCCGCCCCACCTGCCTGGGTGGACGACGCGGAACATGCCGACCAGCGGACACCGGACCCGGGAGATCCTCCCGGGTGCCCCGGGAGTCGGCCGGAGGCGCCCGCCGGCGCGATGACCGACGATCTGGTGGTCTCGTTTCCTCACGTGCTGGGAGGCACACATGACCTCGACTCCTCGACAGCTGTGGCGGGTGGCTGGCGCGCTCGCCCTCGCCCACGTCGTCCTGATCCCGATCTCAATCGCCCTGGAGATGCCGGCGCTCTTTGCCGACGGCGTCGGCGGCATCTCGGAGGCCTACGTGGAGGGCGACCTGACACGTTCCTTCGCCGGCGGGGTGCTCGAGAGCTTCTCGTTCCTCTTGCTCGTGCCGGTGCTGGTGTTCCTCGGCCGGGTTCTGGGCAGGGGCGGCGAGCTGGCCGGCTGGGCTGCCGAGACCGGCGTCCTGTGCGGGCTGGCGTACGTCGCCGTCACGTTCGCCGTCGGGTTCCCGGCCGGTGGAGCCGCGATGTACGGCGCCCAGCACGGCCTCGACCTGGACACAGCGTTCGCCATCAACAACGTCCGCATCTTCGCCTACTTCCTGAGCCTGCTGCTGCTCGGTGGCAGCACGCTGGGTTTCGCGGTGGCGGCTCTGGCCGGCCGCGTTCATCCGCGTTGGTGGGGCGGCTTCGGGATCGCGACTTCCGTGGTGCTCTTCGCCTCGACCCCGCTGGCCGCCGTGAACCTCCACGACTGGGGCACCTTGGTCTGGATGGTGTGGTTCATCGGCGTGGGGGTGATCCTGCTGCGTCATCGCGACGATGAGCGCTCGGTCGCGAATCATCAACGGGAACGGCTAGGTTCAGGCACCCTCTGAGCGGAGGTGAGGCGCATGCGAGGGATCCGAGAGTCCGCGGCGCTGCTGGCTGTCGGCTCGGCCGTCGCCGGCGTCGTCGTCGCGGTGGCGGTCACGGACTCCCGTGCTTCCTTCGACGACCTCGTCATCGTGCTTGCCGTTGCGGCGTACGCGGTGGTCGGCATGGCCGTCGAGCTCGCCCGACCGGAGCATCCGGTCGGGCGGCTCATGCTCGTGGGCGCCTGGGCCTGGGGCGTTGGCGAGGGTCTGCTTGCCCTTGGCATCGCCGGGCTCGATGAGACCCCGGGATCCGTGACTGCTGCGCTGCTCGGCGTCCTGGGCAGTGCGATGCGGGGGTTCGGCTGGTTGGTGCTCGTGCTGGTGTTGCCGCTCGTGTTCCCGAACGGTCGATCGCCCAGTCGGGCTGCGACCCGCCTGGTGTGGGCAGCTGTGGCAGCCTTCACCGTGGCATCCCTGGCCGCCCCGGTCCCGCTGGAGAACCGGCTGGCGACGGTCGACAACCCGATCGGACTTCCGGAGTCCTGGCAGCTGGTCGCGGACCTCCTCGCCATCGCTTCGCTCGCCCTCGCGTTCGTCGCCCTCTTGGTCGTGATCCGCGCGATGATCCGACGTTGGCGGGCCGGCGACGAGCTGGTCCGTCAGCAGGTGCTGGTCTTCGGCATCGCCTTCGCGCTCCCCCTGCTGGTCCTGGTGCTGGCCGCCACGCCTGCCTCGAGGCCGTGGATGTTCGCGTTGTCGACGCTTCCCGTGCCCCTCGCCGTGGCGGTGGCGATGTTCCAGCGGCGGCTGTACGACGTGCAGCTCGCGTTCACCCGCACCCTCACCTACCTCGCCCTCTCGGCCGTGCTGGCGGGTCTCTACGCGCTGGTCGTCGTGGGCGCCGGCGTGATGCTGCAGGACCGCGGCGCCCCGTGGTTGCCGCTGGCCGCCACGGCCGTGGTCGCTGTGGTGTTCGTCCCGTTGCGGGACTGGCTGCAGGGCATCGTCAACCAGCTGACCTACGGCCGATGGGCGGCTCCGGCGACCGTGCTGGCCGACACGGGACGACGGCTTGCGGACTCCGCCGACTCGTCCGCCCTTCTCGAGGCCCTCACGGCCGAGATGGTCGACGGACTCGGCTTCTCCTACGCCCAGATCCAGGACATCAGCGGTCGGGTCCTGAGCGCGAGCGGCAGCGAGGGCCCGTCGACCGACAACGTGCCAGCTCACGGCGTACGGACGGGAGGTGGGCGAGCTGCGCTGGAGCGGCCGGCCGCTGAACGCCACCGATCGGACCCTGCTCGAGGCCCTGGCCCACCAGATCGGCGGTGCCGTGCACACGGCGGGGCTCGTCGAGGAGCTCCGTGACGCCCGGGGACGGCTGGTCATGGCACGTGAGCAAGAACGGCGTCGGCTCCGCAGCGACCTCCACGACGGGCTCGGGCCGGCGCTGGCAGGTTTGGGTTTCCAGCTCGACGCGGTCCAAAACCTCGTCGCCGACGGGCAACCGGTGGAGGACCGCCTGCAACGCCTGCGGCTCGGACTCAGCGAGACCGTCGTCGAGGTGCGCCGCATCGTCCAGGGATTGCGCCCCCCGGCGGTCGACGACCTCGGACTGTTCGGCGCCATCGCCGAGCTCGGACGGGAGCTGGCCGACGGATCGGGGCTCGCGGTCACGCTGGAGCTGCCGGAGGAACGAGCCGAGCTGCCGGCTGCCGTCGAGGTGGCGGCCTACCGCGTGACCCAGGAGGCGCTGACCAACGTGGTCCGTCACGCGCGTGCCTCGCGCTGTCACGTGTCTGGACGGCTGGCGGCCGACGGGCTCGTCATCGAGGTGGTCGACGACGGCTGCGGTGGAGCCGGTGCGGGCCAGGGGCTCGGCATCCCCGGCATGCGCCATCGCGCGGCCGAGATCGGCGGATCGGTGGACGTCTGCACGAAAGCCCGTGGTACGTCGGTGGTGCTGCGGCTTCCCGTGCACGAGGAGGTGACGGCGTGATCCGGGTCCTCGTCGTCGACGACCATCCACTCTTCCGCGCGGGCATCACCAGCCTGCTCGAGACCGTCCCGGACATGGAGGTCGTCGGGGAGGCCACCGACGGCGATGAGGCGATCCGTCGCACCCTGGAGGTGCATCCGGACGTCGTGCTCATGGACCTGAACCTGCCGCGAACCCCCGGCCTCGAAGCCACCCGCCGGATCCTCGCCGGCGCACCCGGCTGCTCGGTTCTCGTCCTGACGATGCAGGGGGACGAGGCCTCGGTGGTCGCGGCGCTCAGGGTCGGAGCCAGCGGCTACGTCCTCAAGGACGCGGGTCAGGAGCAGGTCCTCGCCGCCATCCGCACGGTCGCCGCCGGCGGATCGGTGGTCGGCTCCGGTGTCGCCGGCAGGCGTCTCCTGGCAAGCACGCCCAACCGTGTTCCGCTCACTCCCCGCGAGTCCGAGGTGCTGGCCCTGCTTGCTCGCGGAGCCAGCAACGCCGAGATCGCACATGAGCTCGGGCTCAGCGTGAAGACCGTGCAGAACCATGTCTCGAACGTGCTCGCCAAGCTCCAGGCCCGAGACCGGACGCAGGCGGTGCTGCGGATGCGCGGGCTGCAGTGAGCAGATGCCTCGGTGTGGCTCCGGAACCGCGACCACCTCGTGGTGAGTGCCCCAGGCCAGAGTCGAACTGGCGACCTTTCGCTTAGGAGGCGGCTGCTCTATCCACTGAGCTACTGGGGCGGGGCCACGACGAGCCGGTCGGGCCGCCGTACATCCTGTCACGGCGGGCGGCGTACCGACCGTCGGTAGGTGACGTCCGTTTGGCCGAACGGTGGCGGGAGGTCACCATAGAGGGTGCGTCGGACGTCCGACGCGTCTGCTGTTCCCCGATCCCGAGGTCGACCTTTGTCCGAGTACGACGCCCCTGACGGCGCCAGCTCGGCTTCCAGTGACCCCACCCACCGGCAAGAGGCAGAGGCCAAGCCGAAGCGCCGCGGCAAGGTCAAGAAGCGGCACACGGTCGGCCGGGTGCTGCTCGTCACCGCCGTGGTGCTGGCCCTGGTGACGGGCTTGTCGACGCTGTACTTGTACCGGCACTACAACAGCAACCTCGACGTCCTCGACATCACGGCCCAGCTCGGCCCGGACCGGCCGGAGAAGAAGAACGTCGAGGGTCCCAAGGAGCCGCTCAACATCCTGGTGATGGGGTCGGACGACCGCGACGCTCCCGGCAACAACATCGACAACCTCACCGGCGGTGGCAAGCGCTCGGACACCACGATCCTGCTGCACCTCTCCGCGGACCGGCAGCGGGCGTACGGCGTCAGCATCCCGCGTGACTCCCTCGTGGACCGGCCCGAGTGCCTGGACGCCGACCTGGACCCGATCCCCGGCGGCACCGACGTGATGTGGAACGACGCCTTCTCCGTCGGTGGCCCGGCCTGCACGGTGCATCAGGTGGAGGAGCTGACGGGTGTCCGGATCGACCACTTCATCGTGGTGGACTTCCAGGGGTTCCGGGGGATGGTCGACGCGATCGGTGGCGTCCAGGTCTGCATCCCGGAGCCCGGCATCCAGGACCCGGACCACGGCATCAACATCCCGGCCGGGACCCGCAAGCTGGTCGGGTTCCAGGCCCTGAACTACGTGCGCGAGCGGTACGTGCTCGGCAACGGCTCGGACATCGGCCGGATGAAGCGGCAACAGGCGTTCATCGCCGCGATGGCCCACCAGGTGCTCAGCGCCAACACCCTCGCCAACCCGGCCCACCTGCTGAAGTTCCTCGAGGCCGCCACCTCCTCGCTCCAGCTCGACACGGGCCTGGGCAACCTGGTCAAGATCGCCAAGCTCGGCGCCGAGTTCAGGGGCATCGGCCTGGACAACATCCAGTTCATCACCGTTCCCTGGGAGTACGCCCCTGACGACCCGAACCGGATCCGCTGGCTGCCCGAGGCCAAGCAGGTCTGGACGACGCTGATCAACGACAAGCCGCTGGCGCCCAAGTTCCTGAACGACGCCATCAGCGCCGAGCACCTGCCCGGCCAGCCGTCGTCCTCGCCGACGGGCTCCCCGACCGGCTCGCCGACGGGCAGCCCGACGGGTACGCCGAGCGGCACACCGTCGTCGCCCACCACCTCGCCGACCGAGGAGTCCTCCGACGCCGCCGAGCAGGCCGCGGAGAACGGGCTCTGCGCATGACGCGGCAACCCGAGGACGAGGAGGCCCGCCGGCGCCGGCTCGCCGAGGTGTTCGGCGACGTGCTCCCGGAGACCACCTCCGACGAGCGCGACGACGGGTCAACCGAGCGCGAGGAGTCCGCGCGCGACACGTGGTACCGCGACCAGATACCGCCCCATCACGGCTGACGCGCGTCGTACTTCGGTGTCGTTCCCGTCGCTTCGAGGGGGTTGCAACACCCACTAACCGCAGTGACACCCGGTCGACCGGGTATCACTGCGCGAGAGAGTCAGACCGGCCGGTTGTTCTGGGCCGCGAGCAGGTCGCGGATCTCCTCGAGCAGGGCGATGTCGGCGGGGGTGCCCTTCTCCTCGGCGGGGAAGAAGCGCTCCTTGGCCTTCGTGTAGGGCATCACGATCAGGAAGTAGACGACGGCGGCGATCAGCAGGAACGAGATCACGGCGTTGAGGAAGGCGCCGAAGCTCTGCGCCTCGGTGCTGAAGTAGTCGTCGGCGGAGTCGGGCATCAGACCGGTCAGCCACTCGGTGAACGTGGTGACCACCGCGGCGAAGGCGGCGGCCATGATGAAGGCCGTGGCCAGCTCGATCAGGTTGCCCCGCAGGATGAAGTTCTTGAACCCGGTCATGGTCATCTCCTCAGGCGGCCGCACCCGAGGGCCGGCCCAGGCATACGGACAACAGCACGCTAGCGGGAGTAGGTGAAGGTCAGGAAGCCGGTGACGGCGGCCTGGACCAGGCTCTCGCGGACCGCCTCCGGCGCGGCGACGACCACCAGCCGCCCCGGCAGACTGCCGACGTCCTGCTCGTCGGTGGGCGCCGGCAGGGCGAGCACCATCACCCGGCTGGCCACCGTGCGGGCGAGCTCACCCTGCGGGTCGGCCGCGACCAGGTCGATCCGGTCGCCGACGTGGAGCAGGGCCGCCATGCCGGCGTCGGGGAGTCGGACGGGCACGGCGACGTCGCCGGGGTACGCCGAGGCGAGCGGCGCCCCGACCAGCCGCAGGTCGGTGATGGCCTCCCCGGCGCGCATCGGGGCGGCCAGCACCCGGCTCACCGGGCTGGCGGCGAGGCTGGCCGGCGCGGTGCCCGGCGCGTAGTCGACGGTGACCACGTCACGAGCGGTCAGCGTGGCGCCCGCGGGCAGGTCGCGGGCGACCGTCGGCACCCGCTGCACGTCGGGCGCCGGCGGTCGCAGGTCCTGCAGGGCCGCGACCACGGCGAGGCCGGCGAGCACCGCGGCGAGCGGGCGGCGCCGGGCCAGCACCACGCGGCGTACTGGTCGCCAGCGACGACGTAGCTGCTCGCGCACGGCCATCCGAGGACGGTAGGCCGATGTGGGGCGACCGCGCGGCCGCTCTCCACAGGCTCAGCCAGCGGTGGCTGCGGGGGCCTTGCTGTCGCTCTTCTTCTCGGTCTTGGCCGGAGTGCTGGTCTCGGACTTGGTGCCCGACTCAGTGCCCGACTTGGTGCCCGACCCGTTGTCCGACTTCGTCTCGGTCTTCGTCTCAACCTTGGTCTCGGACGAGGACGAGGCGGACTTCGCGGGCTCCCGGCTGTCGTTGCGGTAGAAGCCGGAGCCCTTGAACACCACGCCCACCGCGTTGAACAGCTTGCGCAGCCGGCCCTGGCACTCCGGGCACTCGGTCAGCGCGTCGTCAGAGAAGCTCTGGAACTGGTCGAAGGCATGCCCGCACTCGGTGCAGGCGTACTGGTAGGTGGGCACGGCTCCCCTTCGGTCTTGCTTGGCACTCTCCGCAGGCGACTGCCAATGGTACGGCACACTGAGAACCACGATGAGCGACCCTGAATTCCCCTTGCGGACGCGGTGGCAGGTCTTCCGTGCGTGGCCGCGGGCGGTCCGCTGGACGGCATACGGCGCGGCCACGCTCGTCCTGCTGCTGGTCGCCGGACTGGTGACCGCGGTGGTCCTGGTGCGGCGGCCCTTCCCCCAGGTCGACGGCACGATCGTGGTACCGGGCCTGGGCGCCGAGGTGCGGGTGGTCCGCGACGACCACGGGATCCCGCAGCTGTACGCGGACTCGCTGGCCGACCTGATGGCCGCCCAGGGGTACGTGCACGCGCAGGAGCGCTTCTACGAGATGGACGTGCGCCGGCACATCACCGCCGGCCGGCTCTCCGAGCTGTTCGGGTCCGACACCCTGGAGACCGACGAGTTCATCCGGACGCTCGGCTGGCGCAAGGTCGCCGAGCAGGAGCTGCCGCTGCTGAAGCCGCAGACCCGGGCGGCGCTGGAGGACTACGCCGCCGGCGTCAACGCCTACCTCGAGACGCACGGTCTCTCGCAGATCGCCGTCGAGTACACCGTCCTGGGACTCGGCGGCCTCGACTACCGGCCCGAGCCGTGGACCGCCGTCGACTCGCTGTCCTGGCTCAAGGCGATGGCGTGGGACCTCAAGGGCAACCTCGACGAGGAGATCGAGCGCGCGCTGGTCTCCGCCGACCACACGCCCGAGCAGGTGGCCGAGCTGTTCCCGCCCTACGACTACGCCGCCCAGCAGCCGATCGTCGGCCAGGGTGCCGTGGTGGACGGGGTCTTCGAGCAGGACGCGACCACGGGAGGTACGCGCAACCCGGAGCGACCGGCGTACACCGCCGGCCAGCGCGACCAGCTGGCCTCGCTGCACCGCGTCCTGGCGGGCCTGCCGGAGCTGATGGGCCACGGAGACGGGATCGGCAGCAACAGCTGGGTCGTCGACGGCGCGCACTCCGCGACGGGGGAGCCGTTGCTGGCCAACGACCCGCACCTCGGCGTCAGCGTCCCCGGCATCTGGGTGCAGATGGGCCTGCACTGCACGACGGTCTCCGCGGAGTGCCCGCTGGACGTGGCGGGGTTCACCTTCTCCGGCGTACCCGGGGTGATCATCGGTCACAACGCCGACATCGCGTGGGGCTTCACCAACCTCGGGCCGGACGTCACCGACCTGTACCTCGAGCGCGTCACCGCCGACCGGTGGGAGCAGGACGGGAAGCTCCGGCCGCTCGTCACGCGCGAGGAGACCATCCGGGTGCACGGCGGGGACGACGTCACGATCACGGTGCGGTCGACCCGGCACGGCCCGATCCTCAGCGACCGCTTCGACTTCTACGGCGACCTGGCCGCCGCTGGCCCGCCGGACTCCTCCGGCACTGGTGGCGACCCGCTCCCCGGGACGCAGAGCGCGATCTCCCTCGCCTGGACCGCCCTGACCCCGACGACAACCGCCGACGCGATCTTCGAGCTCAACGCGGCCACCGACTGGACGAGCTTCCGCGAGGCGGCGTCCTCGTTCGCAGTCCCCGCGCAGAACCTCGTGTACGCCGACCGCGAAGGCCACATCGGGTACCAGGCGCCCGGCCTGATCCCCATCCGCAAGTCCCGGAACGACGGGCTCGCGCCGCAGGCGGGCTGGCTGAGCGAGAACGACTGGACCGACGACTACGTGCCGTTCGACGGGCTGCCGAACGTGCTGGACCCCGACGAGGGGTTCATCGCCACCGCGAACCAGGCCGTGATCGGACCGGAGTACCCCTACTACCTCACCCAGGACTGGGACCGGGGCTACCGCTCGGAGCGGATCCGCGACCTGCTGGAGAAGCAGGGGGAGCTGTCGTTCGACGACATGGCGGCCATCCAGCTCGACACCCGCAGCCCGCTGGCGGCCACCCTGGTGCCCCGGCTGCTCGCGGTCGACCTGCCGCGTGGCTACGACTCGGCCGGCCAGCGGCAGCTGCGCCACTGGGACTTCGACCAGGCCGCCGACAGCGCGCCGGCGGAGTACTTCAACGTGGTCTGGCGCAACCTCCTGGAGATGACCTTCCACGACGAGATGCCCGAGGACGTGTGGCCGTACGGCGGCGACCGCTGGTTCGCCGTCGTCTCCGACCTCCTCGACAAGCCCGACTCGGAGTGGTGGGACGACCAGGACACCGCGGACGTCGTCGAGGACCGCGACGACATCCTCCGCGACGCGATGATCGAGGCCCGTGACGAGGTGACCCGCCTCGACGCCGTGTCCGTTGACGGCTGGGAGTGGGGCCACCTGCACCGCCTCGACCTGCGGAACCCGACGCTGGGCGACTCCGGCATCGGTCCCGTCGAGTGGCTGGTGAACCGCGGCGGATGGGAGGTCGGCGGGAGCTCCGCCGCCGTGGACGCCGCCGGCTGGAACGCCGTCGACGGCTACACCGTCGACTTCGCGCCGTCGATGCGGATGGTCGTCTCCCTCGCCGACTTCGACGACTCGCGCTGGGTCAACCTCACCGGCGTCTCAGGTCACCCGTTCAGCAAGCACTACACCGACCAGACCGACCTCTGGGCCGAGGGGAAGACCCTGCCCTGGCTGTTCTCCCGCGGCGCCGTCGAGGACGCCGGCGAGCACACGCTGACGTTGACGCCTGCTCCCTAGTCGCTGGTCGAGCCGTGAGGCCGGCCACGGCCGAGCGCGTCGAGACCACCATTCACTGTCAGGTGGTTTCGAGGCTCGTCGCTTGCGCTCCTCGCACCTCAACCACCGAACAGCGTCGAGACCACCACTCACTGTCAGGTGGTTTCGAGGCTCGTCGCTTGCGCTCCTCGCACCTCAACCACCGAACAGCGTCGAGACCACCATTCGCTGTCAGGTGGTTTCGAGGCTCGTCGCTTGCGCTCCTCGCACCTCAACCACCGAACGCTCCGCTCCTCAACCACCGAAGATACGAAGTCCGCTCGGCGAGACGACGCCGGTGACGGGGCGGTCGTGGGGCTCGACGGGGACGGTGAGGCCGACCTCGTCGTCGTACAGCAGCACCCAGACCGGCGTGCCGACCGGGACCCGGGCCAGGGCGCGGTCGTAGCAGCCGCCACCCCGGCCCATCCTCATCCCCGTCGGCGAGACGGCGAGGCCGGGGACCAGCAACAGGTCGGCGGTACCGACGGAGTCTGGCCCCAGCCGCGGGCCGACCGGCTCGAGCAGGCCCATCCGGGCGGGCGCCAGCGACGTCGGCCCCTGGTACACCGCCCAGTCGAGGTCGAGATCCGGAAGCACGACGGGCAGCACCACCCGCTTGCCGAGACGCACCAAGGAGTCGAGGAGGGCGGTGGTGCCGGGCTCGGTGCCGACCGAGACGTACGCCGTCACGGTGGCCGCGCGACGTACCTCCGGCGCCGCCAGCACGTGCTCGGCCAAGGCCCGTGAGGCATCCCCGACCTCGAGCAGCTTGCGACGGTTCCGCGCGGTCAGCAGCTGGTCGCGCAGGGCGAGCTTCGCAGCGTTCGCCGAAGGCGTACCAGAGGGCTGGGATGGGAATTGCCGCTCGACCACCCGGCAAGCCTACGATCGAAGCATGGGTAGTCCAGGTTTGCACCAGGCGCGGCAGAAGATGCTGGACGCCGGAGTGGACGCGGTGGCGGTCGACACGTTCGCCCACTACTACCGCCTGCTCGAGCACGGGGAGACGGGGCTGATCCCGGAGTCGTCGATCGAGCCCCTGGACATGGAGTCGGTCGCCGACGTCGAGGTCGACGACAAGGTCGCGGCCGACGCGATCAGGACCACCGCGGTGATCAAGCTCAACGGGGGTCTGGGCACCTCCATGGGCATGGACCGCGCCAAGTCCCTGCTGTGCGTGCGTCGCGGGCTCTCCTTCCTGGACGTGATCGCCCGTCAGGTGCTGCACCTGCGCAAGGAGTACGACGCCCCGCTCCCGCTGATCCTGATGAACAGCTTCCGCACCTCTGCCGACACCATGGCGGCGCTGGCCCGCTACGACGCCCTCCAGGTCGAGGGTCTGCCGCTGGAGTTCTGGCAGAACAAGGAGCCCAAGCTCCTCAAGAAGGACCTCAGCCCGGCGTCGTACCCGAAGAACCCCGACCTCGAATGGTGCCCGCCCGGCCACGGCGACCTCTACACGGCGTTGCGCGGAACCGGGTTGCTGGAGCGGCTGATCGAGCAGGGGTACGAACGGGTCTTCGTCTCCAACTCCGACAACCTCGGCGCCGTGCCGGACCCGCGCATCGCGGGGTGGTTCGCAGGCAACGGGATCCCGTTCGCGATCGAGGCAGTGAAGCGCACGCCGTCGGACCGCAAGGGCGGGCACTTCGCCAGGCGCAAGAGCGACGATCGCATCGTGCTCCGCGAGACCGCGCAGACCCGGCGCGAGGACCAGGCCGCGTTGGCCGACCTCGACCGGCACCGGTTCTGCTCGACCAACAACCTGTGGTTCGACCTGGTGGCGATGCGCAGCGAGCTCGACCGCCGCGGAGGCATCCTCGGCCTGCCGCTGATCCGCAACGAGAAGCGCCTCGACCCGGCCGACCCGGACACGCCCGAGGTGATCCAGATCGAGACGGCGATGGGGGCGGCCATCGAGATCTTCGAGGACGCCCGCACGCTCGAGGTCGGCCGCGACCGGTTCATCCCCGTGAAGACGACCAACGACCTGCTGGTGCTGCGCTCCGACGTCTACGACCTCGGCAAGGACTTCGGTCTCGACCAGGCCGGCGACGTACCGTTCGTCGAGCTGGACCCGGAGTTCTACCAGCTCGTCGGCGACTTCGACCAGCGCTTCCCCGAGGGGGCGCCGTCGCTGCGGAAGGCCAGCTCGCTGAAGGTCGAGGGCGACTTCACCTTCGGCCACGGGGTCGAGGTGGTCGGCGACGTCGAGCTCGAGTCGGGCTCGGCCAAGCGGATCCCGGCCGACACGGTGCTCGATGGCTGACCCCAGCCAGTCGTTACGCACCGTCGACGAGCACCAGCAGCTGATCCTCGACTCGCTGCGATCGCTGGCGCCGTACGAGCAGCCCCTGCTCGACGCGCTCGGCCTGGTCGCGGCCGCCGACGTGTTCGCCCCGATCGCGCTGCCGAGCTTCGACAACTCCGCGATGGACGGGTACGCCGTGGCCTACGACGACGTCGCCAGCGCGAGCGAGGACCACCCGGTCCACCTGCCCGTCGTCGGCGAGATCGGCGCCGGCCAGGCCCGGATCCTCGCCATGTCGCCCGGCACTGCCGTGAAGATCATGACCGGTGCGCCGGTGCCCGCCGGCGCGGACGCCGTCGTGCCGTATGAGTGGACCGACCGCGGCGTGGCCAAGGTCGTCATCTCCCGGGCGCCGGCGGAGGGTCAGCACGTCCGGTCCGCCGGCGAGGACGTCAGCGAGGGCGACCTGCTCATCGACGAGGGCACGCTGCTCGGCCCGCGCCAGCTCGGCCTGCTGGCGAACGTCGGCCTTGCGAGCGTCGCGGTCCGGCCGCGCGCGCGGGTGGTGATCCTGTCGACCGGCTCGGAGCTCCGCGAGCCCGGCGCCGCACGCGGACACGACTCCGTCTACGACGGCAACTCGTTCATGCTCGCCGCGGCCGTCCGCCGCGCCGGAGCGATCGCCTACCGGGTCGGCATCGTGCCGGACGAGCCGAGACTGTTCCTCGACGCGCTCAACGACCAGCTGGTGCGCGCCGACGTGGTGATCACGACCGGTGGCGTTTCGATGGGTGACTACGACGTGGTCAAGGAGGCGCTGAGCCCCCTCGGGACCGTCTGGTTCGGCGGGGTTGCCATGCAGCCGGGCAAGCCCCAGGGTTTCGGTGTGGTGGGAGAGGACGCGACCCCGATCTTCACGTTGCCGGGGAACCCCGTCTCGTCGTACGTCTCCTTCGAGGTGTTCGTGCTGCCCGCCCTGCGGCGGCTGATGGGCCGGCTTCCGTACGCCCGCCCGACCGTGGACGCCACCTTGACCCATGCGGTGACCTCGCCGCCGGGCCGCGCTCAGTACCTCCGCGGCGAGCTGGCCGACGGCCCGACAGATCCTCGCGCCCGTCCGATCGTCTCGCCCGTGGGCGGACCCGGTTCGCACCTGGTCGGCGACCTCGCCCAGGCCAACGCCCTCATCGTGGTTCCTGCCGAGACGACGTCGGTCGCCGCGGGCGAGACCGTTCGGGTGATCCCCTTGGACCAGGACTTCTGATGACCTCCGACCCGCCCGGCCGACTCACGCACATCGACGAGTCCGGCGCGGCCCGGATGGTCGACGTGGCCGGCAAGGCCGTTACCGCACGTACGGCGTCGGCGTCCGGTCGCGTGTTCGTGTCGCCGGCAGTCGTCGAGCTGCTCCGTGGGTCAGGTGTGCCGAAGGGCGACACGCTCGCCGTCGCGCGGCTGGCCGGGATCATGGGTGCGAAGCAGACGCCCTCGCTGATCCCGCTGTGCCACCCGTTGGCCCTCTCATCGGTGGTGGTCGACCTGAGCGTGGGCGATGAGTCCGTGGACATCGTGGCCATGGTCTCCACGACCGACCGCACCGGCGTCGAGATGGAGGCGCTCACCGCGGTCGCCGTCGCCGCCCTCACGGTGGTCGACATGGTCAAGGCGGTCGACAAGGGTGCGGTGATCAGCGACGTCCGCGTCGAGACCAAGTCCGGGGGCAGGTCCGGGAGCTGGTCGCGCCAGAAGAGCGACTCGTGAACGACGAGGTCACCCACGTCCCCGCCGTCGTGGTGGTCGCGTCCAACCGTGCGGCCGCGGGCGTGTACGACGACCTCACCGGGCCGGTCCTCGTCGACTTCCTGCGTTCGCTGGACTTCGCGGTCGGCGACCCGGTCGTCGTACCCGACGGACCACCGGTCGGCGAGGCCATCGCCGCCGCCGTGGCCGACGGGGCCCGGGTGGTGCTGACCACGGGAGGTACGGGACTGACGCCGACCGACCGCACCCCCGAGCAGACGCGGGCGCTGCTCGACTTCGAGGTGCCGGGCATCGGCGAGGCGATCCGCGCGTACGGCGCCGCGAAGGGCATCCCGGCCGCCGCCCTGTCGCGGGGGACCGCGGGGGTCATCGGGAGCTGCCTGGTGGTCAACCTCCCCGGCTCGAAGGGTGGGGTGAAGGACGGCCTCGAGGTGCTCGCGCCGATCCTCGAGCACGCCATCGAGCAGATCGTCGGGAGCGATCATTAGCTCGTTCCCGCCGGGGTGGCCGGCCACCCTGCGCGAGGGACAGGTCACGGTACGGCCGCTGCACCGCGGCGAC
Source organism: uncultured Actinomycetota bacterium (assembly GCA_963782155.1). GTDB lineage: Bacteria > Actinomycetota > Actinomycetes > Propionibacteriales > Nocardioidaceae > Nocardioides. Next base: position 194,355 of record CAWAIZ010000018.1, on the reverse strand, counting down.
GCCCGGGCCTGGAAGACGGCCCGCCGGGCGAACGCCGAGTGGCTGCGGCCGTGGGACGCGACGGTCCCACCGGGGGGCGCCGACCGGCCGAGCAGCTTCCGCGCGCTGGTCCGGCGGCTCGACCGCCTCGCCCGCAGTGGGCTCTGCATGCCGTTCGCCGTCGATGTCGACGGGCAGTTCGCCGGTCAGGTGACGGTCAACAACATCGTGCGTGGCTCGGGTCAGTTCGCGTCGATCGGCTACTGGCTCGACCGCGGGCACGCCGGCCGCGGGGTGATGCCGCTCGCCGTCGCGCTCGTCATCGACCACTGCTTCACTACCGCGGGGCTGCACCGCGTCGAGATCGCCATCCGTCCCGAGAACTCCAACTCCTTGCGGGTCGTGGAGAAGCTGGGCCTGAACGAGTACGGCTATGCCCCCCGCTTCCTCCACATCGACGGCGACTGGCGCGACCATCGGTTGTACGCCGTCACGGTCGAGGAAGCCCCCGGCGGCCTCGTCGCTCGACTGCGCTCCTAGTCGCTGGTCGAGCCGTGCTCTTGGTGAGCCGCGCGAGCCCCTGGGCTCTTGGTCGTTGGTCGAGCCGGGCGTGCCCCTGGGTCTTGGTCGTTGGTCGAGCCGGGCGTGCCCCTGGGGTCTTGGTCGTCGAGCCGGGCGTGCCCCTTGGCTCTTGGTCGTTGGTCGAGCCGGGCGAGCCCCTGGGCTCTTGGTCGTTGGTCGAGCCGGGCGAGCCCCTGGGCGAGCCCGTGTCGAGACCCGGTGAGCGCCACAGCACCTCATCAGTCACACGAGTTCCCTGGCGACACACCTATGGACATCCGCCCCACTGTGCGCTAGCAAACCTAGGCTCGGCTCCGTGGACCTGAGCGGACTGATCTTCGTCGCCCTGGCAGTCGCCTGGGCCGCCTACCTGATCCCGAAGGCGCTCAGGCACCACGAGGACGTGGCGCGAAGCCGGTCGGTCGACAGGTTCTCCCACACCATGCGAGTCCTCGCCCGTCGCGAGCCCGTGAACCGCCGCAACGCCCGGCTCGTGGTCACGCCCGGCCGCCCGGCCCCTCAGGTCGAGGTCGCCGTGAAGGGCGCATCCGCGGTCGTCACCCCCGAGGTACTGCGCGCCCGCCGGGCCGCCACCAACCGAGCAGCCCGCCGGCGTCGTCGCGTCCTGCTCACGCAGCTCCTCGCCAACGTCGCGCTCGTCGCCCTGGCCAGCGCCAAGGTCGTCGACTGGGCCTGGGTCGCGGCGCCCGCCGCACTCCTCGTCCTCTGGCTGGTCGCCTGTCGGCTGATGGTCCGCCGCGAGCGCGCCTCCATCCCCACGATCGTCGAGCAGGTGGTCGAGGCGGTCGAGGAGATGGTCGACGAGACCGCCGAGAGGCCCGCGGTGATGGTGGACGACGACACGGACACCTTCGCGGCCGTCGCCGACGATCCGGACCTGTGGGACCCGGTGCCGGTGACCCTGCCGACGTACGTCTCCAAGCCCGCCGCGCACCGTACGGTCCGCACCATCGACCTCGACAGCACCGGCGTGTGGACCAGCGGTCGCAGCGAGGCCGACAGCCAGATCGCCCGCGACGCCGAGGAGGCCGAGAAGGCCGCCCGCGACGAGCGCTCCGCCGCCAAGGACCGCGACCGCGCGTACGGATCCTGAGCCGCGGCACCCAGGGCCTGCCTAGGGTGGGCCGATGCCCTCGCCGTACGCCGTCTCCAGCTCCCGCGCCGTCCCCGCACCCGTCGACGAGACGTACCTGCACACCTTGCGGCTGCCGCTGCCCGAGATGTTCTCGAGGCGCTACCTCGCGATCCCCCGCATCGCCCGCGCCGACCAGCTCGACCCGGGCGACTGGGGGATGGTCGGCCAGCGGCGCACCATCCATCTCGCCGACGGTGGCTCGATGCTGGAGACCCTGACCCGCTGCGACGAGCCGGACGCGTTCGGGTACGACATCACTCGGCTCCGCGGCGCCCTCGCCCCGCTCGCCTCGCTGATCGAGGCGACCTACGCCTTCGAGAAGGCCGGCACCGGCACCCGCGTCACCTGGTCCTGGCTCATCCACCCGAAGGGTGGCCTGGGCTCGACCGTGATGCCGGCCTTCGCGCGGATGTGGGCGGGGTACGCCAGGCAGGCCCTCGAGCAGCTGGAGCGCTCGCTGGTCTGAGGTGACGGACTCCCGGTCGGCCGGCGCTATCCGTCACTCGTAACCCAACTGGCTCCTCGAGCGGTCCGGTTCACGACCTTCCAGGGTCACAAGTCGGCCAGATGTCGCGCGGGCACAGTGATTCGGATCCGCCCCACGCCCGGTGCTAACGTTTCGCTTCGCTTGGGGCTGTGGCGCAGTTGGTAGCGCGTCTCGTTCGCAATGAGAAGGTCAGGGGTTCGAATCCCCTCAGCTCCACCAAACCCGCTGGTCAGAGCCCTGCACGGATCCCGAATTCAGGAGCAGGCAGTGGCAAGTCAGCAGAAACTCAACACGAAGTCCGGACGCTGATCACCGAGGGTCACTCAGCGAGCCGGACCGTGCCGTCAGCAGCGTGGCTTCCCGGTCGAGTCCACGGTCGTGGTGGATGAAGGGGCCACCGCGTGATCCGGTGGTTGCACTTTAGGCAGTGAGTGCAGCGGGTGTCAGGTCCTCCTTCTCGGTGGTTGTCGCGTCGGTGGTCAGCAGGGCCATCCGGGAGCGTGCGAGGACGTCGAGTCCGAGGTAGCGGCGGCCTTCGGCCCAGTCGTCGTGTTGCTCGGCCAGGACGGCGCCGATGAGGCGGATGGCGGAGTTGCGGTCGGGGAAGATCCCGACGACGTCGGTGCGGCGTCGGATCTCGCGGTTGAGACGTTCGTTGGGGTTGTTGGACCAGATCTGTCGCCAGATCTCCTTGGGGAAGACGGTGAAGGCGAGGATGTCGGGCCGGGCCTCGGCGAGGTGCTCGGCCACCTGGGGGAGCTTCTCGGCCAAGGCGTCGACGACGCGGTCGAACTGGGCGTTCACCGACTTGGCGTCGGGCTGGTCATAGATCGAGTGCAGCATCGCCTTGACCCAGCCCCAGGACGACTTCGGTGTCGCCGACATCAGGTTCGCGGCGTAGTGGGTCCGGCAGCGTTGCCAGCTGGCGCCGTCCAGGGTGGCCGTCATCGCGGCGACCAGGCCGGAGTGGGCGTCTGAGGTGACCAGCTTGACCCCGGTCAGGCCGCGGGCGTTCAAGCCGCGGAACAGGGTCAGCCAGCCGGCCTCGGACTCGGCCGAGCAGATGTCGACGCCGAGGATCTCGCGGTGCCCATCAGCGTTGACGCCGGTCGCGACCAGGACGTGGGTGTTGACCACCCGGCCGCCCTCGCGGACCTTCATCGTCAAGGCGTCCGCGGCCAGGAACGTGTACGGGCCCTGGTCCAGGGGTCGGGTGCGGAAGTCCTCGACGTGGGCGTCGAGCTCTTTGGCCATCACCGAGACCTGCGACTTGGACAGCCGGGTGATGCCGAGGGTCTCGACGAGCTTCTCCATCCGCCGGGTCGAGACACCCAGGAGGTAGCAGGTCGCGACCACCGTGGTCAGCGCCCGCTCGGCCCGCCGGCGCCGCTCGAGCAGCCAGTCGGGGAAGTAGGAACCCTCCCGGAGCTTGGGGATCGCCACGCCCATGGTGCCGGTCCGGGTGTCGAAGTCCCGGGTCCGGTAGCCGTTGCGGGAGTTGACCCGCTCCGGGCTGCGCTCGCCATAGCCGGCACCGCAGATCGCGTCGGCCTCGGCCGACATCAGCGCCTGCACGAACGTGGACAACATCGATCGGAGCAGGTCGGGCTCGGCGCGCTCCAAGTGCTCGGCCATGAAGGCAGGCAGGTCAATAGAGTTGGGGTCGACGGTCATCGTCGTGATCTCCTTCAGTCGTGCTTTCGCAGGTCTTCTGAAGGATCACGCGGTGGCCGTCGCTATCTCAGGACGCCACGCTCACACAGGGCCCGTCGTACACCACGCCCGTGGACTCAACTTTGGCCCCCGCCGCCCACCTGGAACGCACCTTGCGACCGGCAGGGCAGGACGGGGCGCTGCTGGCGAGCCGACCGGCCGACCGGGAAGACGAGCGGCTCGCCGCGGTAGATCGCGAAAGCGACGACGAGGCCGTCGCCCAGCATTCCGGCAGGCTCCCCTGCCCGGGCTCCATGTCGCAAGGAGCCCGGCGAGAGGCATCGGGCGTGACCCACTCCAGGCCAGCCGCACAGCGGATCTGCCGCCACCGACGTTCGACATTGTTGACCTGCTGCCACGTCACAATGCGGGTAGGGAACACGGCGTCCAGGAGGTTGTCAACAGACGTGCGACGGGTGGCTGTTCAGCACGATCACCCAGGTCACCGACTCGCGAGTGATCCGCGAGATGCTCACCAGAGCCCACCGGAAGATCGGGTACGAGCCCGACCCGTCGACCATCGGTGCGATCGGCGGATTGCCGTGGCCAGTGCGAGTGCGCTCGTTCCGCGCCGGTGACGTACCCAGCTCCACGATGTTCCCGAAGGGATCGCGGGCCTAGACGGCCCAGACCCCAGGAGTCAGCTCGACAGGTGCCCAGGAGCCGAGCCGCCCGGCGCGGTCAGGCGCTCCAGTTCTGCTTGCACGTCGTCGACGTAGAAGCAGAGGTGACGGATGCCGCGTTCGTGCGCCACCAGGTCCCCCAGTCGTGTCCCGGACGGATGATCAGGCAGTCTTGTCCTTGCCTGCGACGGCCTCGGCTGCGCCGATCAGCAGGACGGCGGCAACGACTGCGAGTACGAAGCCGATGACGTTGAGCTCGAAGATCCCGCCGGTGCCGAAGAGCTGTGCGATGAGGCCACCGATGAGCGACCCGACCAGGCCGAGGCCCAGTGTGGCGAGCAGGCCGAGATTCTGCTTGCCGGGCTTGATGAGGCGCGCGAGCGCTCCGATGATGAGGCCGGCGACGAGGAAACCGATCATGGGTGGTGACCCTCCTGCGTGTGCGTTGTTGGCGGCCCACTCGGTGGTGGCCGTGTCTCGTCGGACTGTGTCACGCCCGAGCCCAGGTGGTCGCATCCGCACCCGGATTGCGCCGCGAGGGTTAGGAGGAGGCCTGCAGGGTACGGCTAGACGGCCAGCGAGATATCACCGCGACGAAGGAGCTCGACGTGTCAGACGACAAGCAGGCCGCCAAGGAATTGGTCGAGACGCTGAAGGACGGCGAACGAGGCTTCGCCACCGCCGCGGAGCAGCTGCGGGAGGGTGACCGAGCCGAGTGGGCAGAGACGCTGCAGCGCCTGTCGGAGCAGCGCGCGGGCTTCCACCGCGAGATCGTCGAGATGGGGGAGGACTACGGCGACGACGTCGACGAGAGCGGGAGCGTCGCCGCGGCTCTGCACCGTGGGTGGATCACGCTCAAGGAGGCCCTGAGCGGTGGCGACGCCGGCAGCATCCTCAAGGCTGTCCTGACCGGCGAGGACCACGCGGTCACCGAGTACGAGAAGGCGCTGGAGCAGGACCTCAGCCCGGGGTTCCGTGAGGTCGTGAGTCGACAACACGAGGCGGTCCTCGGCGCGCGCGACGAGGTCAAGGCACTCCAGGCCGCGGACTGAACTCGAGCCCGGCCGGTGCTGACCTGTCCGCCGGAGTCGCCTCCCTCTGACCCGCCGCCCCGACGTCCACGCGGGTGAGGCCGAGCCAGTCGGCGGCGACGTGCACGATGCGAATTCTCCGGCCGGGCCGTTGCTCGGCGTCGACGTGGCGGTCTACCTCGTGCACTCGCTGGACGGCATGGACTTCGAGCGACGCGACGCAGGCGCCGCGCGCGCCTTCGGACGGGGCGCCGCGGCGGCAGGGGACGGCAGATCGTCCATCTCGGCGGCCTGGGACGCGAGGACGACGCGCTCTCTCCCCGCACCTGCGCTCGCGGCGCCAGGTCGAGGGCATGCACGGCGAGGGCGGGGTGCCGGTGACGGTGCTGCGCGCAGGCATCATCGTGGTGCTGGCGGGACGTCGTGGGAGCTGACGCGGCAACTGATCGAGAACTTGCCGGCGATGATCGTGCCACATTGGGTCGCGACGAAGAGTCAGCCGATCGGGATCGACGACATCGTCCACCACCTCAGCGCCATCGTCGAGGAGCCCGCCCGACGACGATCGGTGCGAGACCCGGCGAGCGGAACCGGAGCTGCGGCTGACCCGTCCCAGGTGCACGGGACCCCGGGCGACGGCGCCGGCGACCCACACCCCGGCCAGGGCCAGGGTCCCTCAAGAGCTCGGCAGCACGTCCTTGACCGCGTCGACCACCTTGGCCAAGGTCGGACGGTCGTCGCCGCCGCTGGCCCAGGCAGGGTCCTGCGGCAACGGCCCCATCGGGTCGGCGTCCTGGGGCGTGGTCGCTCGCGGAGCGAGGGCGCGGCGGAAGGCCTCGTCCAGTCCCACCAGGCGGTGCCCCCGCGGCAGCAGCTCCTGGAAGTCGGTGTCCGCGACGACCATGTCGTGGTGAAGGCTCTCGACCAGTGCCTCGACCGTCGCTCGGGGGACGTCGGTGAGGCTGCCTACCAGGGTGCCGACAAGGGCTGTCGGCAGCGATGGCACATTGACCTGCGGTCGCTTGAGACCGGCGTGTGAGCTGTAGGCCTCGAGCAGTGCGCTGTAGCGCACCTGGTCGGGTCCGCCCACGTCGAAATGACGCGAGGGACCGGCGTACTCCAGCGCTCCGACCAGCGCCCTGAGCACGTCGACGACGGCGATCGGCTGGACCATGGAGTCCATCCACGACGGCACGGTGTGAACGGGCATCCGCTCGCTGACCTGCCGGATGATCTCGAACGAGGTGGACCCACTGCCCAGGAGCACCGCCGCGCGCAGCACGACGACGGTCGCGGGCACGCCGCTGAGGATCTGCTCGACCTCGAGGCGCGACTCGAGGTGTGCGGAGATCTCCGACTCGGCGACATCCGGGACGATCCCTGAGAGGTAGACCACCCGGCCGATGCCGGTGGCCCGTACGCCGTCGGCGAGGTTGTTGGCTGCCCTGCGGTCGCTCTCGGCGAAGTCGTCCCCGCCCATGCCGTGGATCAGGTAGTAGACCGCGTCCACGCCGTCGCACGCGGCTGCGACCTGCTCCGCATCGAGGGCGTCCATGACCACCGTCTCCACGCGCTCGCCCCACCACGGCTGCTCGCGACCGGGGTCGGACGTCGTGGTGCGCACCGTGTGTCCTCGATCGAGCAGCAACGGAACAAGTCGACCGCCCACATAGCCGGTAGCACCGGTCACCAGAATCTTCAGTTCGTCCTCAGCTCTCCATAGGAGGTCGACCTCCGGCCAGGAGAAACGTGCGTGAGGCACGCCGGCGCCGCAGGGTCTGCACACGAGCCTATCCTTGGCGAAGGGGTAGGCCCGGCTGGACGGCAGGTTCGGACATGTCCGAAGCAGCTGCACCACGTGGGTGCCCCCGGGGACCGGGGGTGGCTTCGGTAGCGGTGCCGGATCCTCCCAGCGCTCCCGGAAGACGCTCTCGACGTCGTACACGGCCGGACCGGAGATCTCGGCCTGGACGTCGTGCCACGGCGGGGTGGCGTCGTACTCCTCGGCCATCCGGTCGGCCTGCGGATCACCGCCGTGTCTCGCGGCGTCGCGGCGGGAGTGGCACAGGTCGATCCCGCCGACGAACGCGACGTCGCGCGTCGCGTCGTCCCGGTGCCTCAACACCACCATCTTCTCTTGGTGGGAGCCGCGATTCGGTGTGGCAGCCTCTCCACCATTCGCCATTGATGCATTCGGCCTGATCCGTCGTGTCGTCTCGCGGTACCTCGGGGTCTCGCGGCTGGGCTGGAGCACCTGCTGGTCTTGGCCAGCGGGGGACTTCCGGCCAACCGCGTCAGGGGCCATCGGTCTGGCTTCTCGACTTGACTCTCAGCCCATTGCACCGCAGATGCGGCACTCCTAGACTCCCGAGCGGTCCGGTTCGGCGGGCTGAGGGGCGGACGCACCGCGCCGCCTCGCGTGCGTCGACAGGGGGCCCTGATGTCCGGTCACGTGATCTCGCTCAGCAGCAGGCTCGACCGGCTCCGCGCACGCGTGCACGGTCGTGGGCGGCGGTACACAGCCCTGTGGCGGGCGACCGTCGTCGTGGCATTGGCCGTGGCCCTCATGTCCCTGCGCCCGGTTGGCTTCTCAGACCAGGCGACCGGCAGTCCTGCGGACGGGTATCTCGACGACGTCCCGGACACCACGCCCTCGAGCCTGGGGGACGTCGACCTCACCAGCCTGCAGTACGCCGACCCGACCGAGGGCGTCGACGTCTTGCAGCCGCCGGTCGCGGCACCTGACGGGTCGGTGAGTGCCTCCCTGCCGCTCAGCGTCCCCGCCGGGCGAGCCGGCGTGCAGCCGGACCTGGCGCTGTCGTACAGCTCCGGCGGTGGCAACGGCTGGGTGGGCGTCGGGTGGGACGTCTCGGCCGGTGCGATCACCTTGGACACGGAGTTCGGTGCGCCTCGTTACCTCACCGCCCAGGAGTCGGAGACCTACGAGCTCGACGGTGACCGGCTGTATCCGAACGCGATCCGGACGGATCTCGCGCCGCGGGTGGGTGACGTCAAGGCCGACTTCGTGCGGACGGTCGACAACGAGCGCGAGCAGATCGTGCGCTACGGCAGCGGTCCCGGTGCCTACTGCTGGAAGGTCAGCGACAAGGAGGGCAACACCCGCTACTACGGGGGGACGCCCAACGACGCGGGCACCTGCGACCGCGACACCTCCGCCATCGTCGCGACCGTCGGGAACTCCGGTGTCGCGGGCGGAGGCAACGGCGAGTTCTTCTGGGGCCTGACCTGGGTCGAGGACATCAGCGGCAACGTCATGCGCTACTCCTACGACAAGCGGACTGGCGTCTCCTTCGGCCAGAAGTCCGAGTCCGGCGCCGACCCGACCGGAGTCTCGATCTACCTCCGCTCCATCGAGTACACCGGCTTCCACTTCGCCGACGGCGACAACCCCGACGAGCCGGCGTACCGCCTCACCTTCCTCCGTGACGGCGACGTCAGCGACACCACGCGCCGCAAGGACATCGGCGTGGACGCCGGCGGCGGTCGGCCGCTGGTGGTCAAGGACCTGCTCCGCCGGGTCAAGGTCGAGTACCTCAGCCCCGAGCACTACGACAGCGGTGTGGCGCCGAAGCTGGTCAAGGGCTGGAACCTGACCTACGACCAGAGCGGACCTTACGACAAGTCCCTACTGACCAAGGTGACGGAGTTCGGCAGCGACGGCGCCGACGGACCAGGGCACGTCTTCCAGTGGTACGACGACGTCCACTCCTCGAGCGGTGCCTACCAGGGCTTCGGTCCCACGGAGCAGTGGGGCCGGTCCTCGACAGCAAACGCCAACAGCCACGTCAACATCGCCGCGCAGAGCGCCCTGGGCAGCTCCTATCGCGGCGGCGCGGACGGCGGTGCCTACATCGGCTTCAACCCCGTGATCCCCAGCAAGATCGGCTCCTTCGGCGGATCGTTCAACATCGCCGGTGGACAGTCGGTCACCGAGAGCACCCTGGTCGACCTCAACGGCGACGGGCTGCCGGACCGGGTGTGGGCGGAGAACGGCTCGATCAAGTTCCGGCCCAACCTGCACCGACCAGGAGGGTCGCCCAACGCCAGCGACGGGTCGTGGTTCGGCGAGCCCAAGTCGATCACCGGTATCGACTCCCTCGGCCGGTCCAGCGACCTGCGCATCGACCTGCACTTCGAGGCCTACCCGGTCGTGGCGATCCACGTCGGTGGCGGCTTCGGCTTCTCCTTCGGCCAGGAGTTCTTCACCGACGCCAACGGCGACGGCAGGGTCGACTTCATCAAGGGCGACCGCTCGGTCTGGTACAACGTGCTCGACTCCTCCGGCACACCGAAGTTCGTGAACAGCAAGGCCATCGACCCGATCGCCTCGCGGCTCGAGGTGCCGCTCGACGACTTCGTCTCGTCCCTGGCCGACGACATGCCGGCCGACGTCACCCAGCTGCTGGTGGACTCCAGCCCGCGGATCGACACGGTGCGCCGGTGGGTCGCGCCGTTCACCGGAACGATCCGCATCACCGGGCCGGTGGCCCTGGTGGACCCCGCCCATTACGACGGTGACGGTGCTCAGGTCAGCATCGAGCACGACGAGACCAAGAAGTGGACGACCGTCCTGGAGGAGGGTGCGACCTCGGCCGACCCGGACACCTCGTTCCACGTCGATGCCGGTGACCAGGTGTGGTTCCGCGTCCACGTGATCAAGAGCGCGGTCGGGGATCACGTGACGTGGGACCCCACTGTCACCTATGTGGACTCCGGCGCCTCATCCTGGTCCACCGACGCGCAGGGACGCAGCCAGTCGGCGTACCACGCCTCCCAGGACTTCACGACGTTCGGCCGCACCGGTGCCCGCACCAGCCTCACCGACCCGGGGCAGACCAAGGTCGCCGTGACCCTCACGCCGGGTGCGTCGCTGTCCGACGACGTCCAGGTCGTGCTGGTCAACGGTCGCGGCCGCGGGGCCGGTACGACGACCACGCTGACGACGTTGCCGCAACACACCACGACGACGGTGACCGGGTCCAAGACGCTGACTGTCGCCGCACCGTCGACCAATCCGGGGGACAAGCCGAACGACACCTCCGACGACTTCGAGGAGAGCGACTGGATCGAGGTGCACGTCATCAGCGACTCCCCGGTCGACCCCACGCGACTCGGGGTGGAGATCGCGCTCACGGACCTCGACCCGACCGTTCCCGAGCTGCAGCTGAACAGCACCGACCAGTCGGCGGTGGCGGGCCTCGGCGTGCCGCTGGACATCCCGGTGGTCCCCGACGTCCGGGTATTCGGCCGCTCCACCCTGACCTCGGCGTACGTCCCGTGGACCGCACCCGAGTCGGGCAAGGCCAAGCTCCACGTCGTCCTGGACGGCGCCGGGCTCACGCCGTCGTTCAGCACCAAGGAGGGCGAGGAAGCTCGCTCGAGCGACATGGCCATCACGGTCAAGAGGCCGACTGACGGACGGGTCGCCAAGAAGACCTTCGTGGCGACGGAGAAGGACTCCACGCTCCTGTCCAAGCGCCGGTTCAACGAGGACCAGACCCTGACGTTCGACGTCACGAAGGGCACGACGTACTGGCTCGACGTCAGTGCGGCCGACCCGTCGGTCGGTGCTCGCCTGGCCTCCCAGGGCGCCGTGAGCAGCACGATCCACGTGACCTACCGGACGAAGGACGACGACGGCAACGACGTCGATGCCGACACCGCGGACGTCGCCTCGGGTGCGCCGCTGAACTGGCCCGACGTCGACGGGGTGTTCCCGTCCGCCAACCGTGGCTGGGGCTACGCCGGCTACAACGCTGACGGCGAAGGCGCCAAGGGCGGCGACCCTCTCGTCGAGTCGCAGTTCGACCTCAAGCAGAACTTCGCGTCCTACGACGAGGACACGGAGATCCCGGACTCGCCAACCCCCGGTGACGCGCGCGGTGACAAGCTCTCCGCCGGCGACTTCGAGGAGGTCTTCCCCTTCGTCCCGTGGGTTTCCTCGGGCAGCGATGTCGCCGACCGGTGGCGCTCCGGGCCGAAGGACACCATCTTCGGGGAGGCCGGCGACATGCAGGCCGACCGCCTCGGCGAGGACATCGCCGTGCCCAAGGCGGAAAGCGCGTCGCAGGGCCGGCGTGCCCCCCTCATGACCTCGATCGACGGCGACTTCAACATCATGGTCGGCCTGGTCGCGAACTTCACCGCAGCGGCAGGAGGTGGTCGCGAGATCACGGAGTTCGAGGACTACAACGGCGACGGCCTGCCAGACATCCGTTCCGGCACGAAGATCGACGTCACCGGCCCTCGCGGGGCTCTGGCTGGACGAGTCGACATCGGCGAGGACGCCTTCGACACTTCGCTCGCCCTCGGCGGCGGGCTGAGCGGGTCGGCGATCGCGATCAGCCCGAAGTCGAAGAGCGGTCCTAGCAAGGGTGGTGGCAAGGCGGCCCCGACGAGCAAGAAGACCTCGCGAGGGATGAACGTCGGGCTCGGCTTCGATCTCGGGGCGGAGTGGACCAACCCGATCGCCGACGGCGAGGCCCAGGCCTCGACCAGTGGTCACGGCGACAAGAACACGATCACGTCCGACCTCGGCGACTCCCGCGAGGGCCTGACGCCCGCAGGCGGGGCGAGCGGCACGATCTTCGAACGGGCCATGGAGGACATGAACGGCGACGGCCTGCCGGACCGCGTCGACACATACTCCTCCGGCGAGATCTGGGTAAACCTCAACCTCGGCTACCGGTTTGCGAACAAGGCCGTGCAGTGGTCCACCGGACGTCTCTCCTACGAGAAGAGCGTGACCGGCAACCTGTCCGCAGGCTTCCAGTTCGACGCCTACGAGTTCGCGGGCGGCATCGCCTACTCCGAATCGGTCGGCTACGGCCTGTTCGGGTGGGAGGACATCGACGGCGACGGTGTGCCGGACCGGACGAACAAGGTCCGCAGTGGCGGAGAGGGCGATCCGCGCACCGTCTTCGGCTCCGCCGACGGCATGGGGCGCACCGAGGTGGACTACGGCAACTACTTCCACGGTGATGTGCGCGTGGATGCCAACAAGGAGGACACCACGCTCGCCGACGACAACGGCAACATGAACGGGGTCAGCCTTCCGGGCGGCCAGACCTCGGTGTCCCGCTCGACCGCCCTCACCGGGGGTGTCGACTTCAGCATCTACATCGGGCCGATCTGCCTCGTGGCGTGCTACGTGGTGATCAACCCCGGTGTGCACGGCGGCTACACCCGGTCCACCGACCAGGTGCAGCTGACCGACGTCAACGGCGACGGCTACCCCGACTCGGTGCGCAGCACCAGTGACAACGACCTGCAGGTGCGACTCAACCAGCACGGCCGGACCAACCTGCTGAAGTCGGTGACCAACCCGCTCGGCGGGCAGTTCCGCCTCGACTACGAGCGGACCGGCAACACCACGACCAACCCCGAGTCGATGTGGGTCATGAAGAGCGTGGAGATGGACGACGGACGCTCCGGCGACGGCGTCGACGTGCAGAAGTCGACGTTCGACTACTCCGGTGCCGTCTTTGACCCGGCCCTGCGCGAGCAGCTCGGCTTCAGCTCGGTGACCGAGAAGCAGCTCGGTGCCGATGGCGGCACCCTGCGCTCCTTCGAGCGCACCTACCGCAACGCCAACCCGTTCGACGAGGGGCTGCTCGTCCGCGAGTCCACCAAGGACGCCAGCGGCACGCTCGTGCAGGACCGGCGCTACACCTATGCGCTCCTCGACGCCGATCCTCGCAGCAGCGAGTTCGGCTCCGTCGTGGACGCGGCCGGCCTCCCCGCCGTGGGTGCCTCGAACCGGTTCGGCCTGCTCGACCGTGCGCTGGACCCGGTGCTGACCCGCGACGACCTGCGCGGCTACGACGGCGCCGGACATGAGCAGCAACAGCTCACCGACTACACGTATGACAACTTCGGCAACGTCACCGGGGTCCACGACGGCAACGAGACCGAGACCAGCGGCGACGACACCTACACCGCTCTCACCTATCCGGACTGTGCGCCACGCAAGGGCGACCGTGTCCTGGGCCAGGACGAGAGCTGGGTGTCGGTGCCCCAGACCGTCACAGTCTTCGGCAACGACCGGGCCTCGGGCGAGGTCATGCAACGCCGTGACGGCGGTCCCGACCTCTGCGTCAACGCTGCTCCCGTGCGCCTGGCAGAGCTCGTCTCCCCGGCATCGCAGAACGACTGCCACGAGAATCTGTACGCGATCACAGAGATGACGTTCGACGCTCACGGCAACGTCAACTCCGTGCTCCGTCCCGACAGCGATCAGCCGGCCTGCAGCGACTTCCCGGCCGCCCATGTCGAGTCCGACGACCTCACCTTCGACGGCTGTGGCTCGCTCGACGAGGACGCGGACGCACGGCACTACTGCGTCGACTACGTCTTCGACGCGCACCGGTTCACCGACATCGCCGGGGTGACCGACAACCACGGTGTCGGGTCCAGCGCCTCCTACGACCCGCTGACCGGGCGCCTGGCCACCCGCACCGACGAGAACGGTCAGGTCACGTCCTACACCTACGACGCCCTCGGCCGCACGAAGTCGGTCGCGGCCCCGCGTGAGCACGAGGACGGGCGGTCGACGATCACCTTCGAGCACGGCCCGTTCGACGCCACGCTCGACCCGAGCGGCCCGCACGTGTGGGCCTCCGCGCGCCAGTACGACAAGTTCCACCCGGCCAACACGATCGACACCGTCACCTTCGTCGACGGCATGGGCCGCGTCGTGCAGCACAAGCGCGATGCCGAGGTCGCCGGTCTCGCCGGCGAGGCCCGCATCGTCGAGGGAGCCGTCGAGTACGACGCCCTCGGTCACGCGGTCAAGGAGTGGTACCCGACGGTGGAGGGTGTCGCCGGACACGCGCTGTCGACGTACAACACCAACACCTCGGAGTCCGGAGTCGGCCAGGCCGGTGTGCCGGTCACCGCTCCGTTCGTGCGGTCCTTCGACGCGCTCGACCGGCCCACCAGACAGGTGCTGCCCGACGGGTCGCAGGAGACGCAGAGCTACGACTACGCGGTCATCCCGGACCCGACCCACGTCTACTCCACCGACCCGTTGAGGTTGCTGCACCGCACCAGCACCGACCCCCTCGGGAAGAAGACCGAGGAGTGGTCGGACGTCGGGGGCGCGGTCTACCTCCGGAAGGAGACGCCAGCCGCACCCAACAACCCGGACGGCAGTGCCGGCCCGCTCGCCACCCTGCCCTCGGCATCCGCGGTGATCGCACCGCCGAGGATCAAGGCGTCGACGGGCACCCCCGGCCCGATCAGCACCAACTACGAGTACGACCGGCTCGGGCGGCTGACCGCTGTGGTCGACGCCGCCGGGGCTCGGACCACGCACACCTACGACCCCGGTGACAACGACATCGCGGTCGACACACCCGACGGAGGGCTGGTCGCGCGCACCTTCGCGCCTGCCGGCAACTTGCTAAGCGAGAGGCGGGCCCGAGGGACCACCGCGACGTACCTCTGGGACCGCGACCGCATGGTCGGGACCGAGTACTCCGACTCCACCCCGGCGGTGAGCTACGAGTACGGCGACGGCGACGCCGACGAGAACGGCGTCGGTCGGGTGACCGAGGTGTCCGACGGCTCGATGACCCGCACCTACGGCTACGACGTGGACGGCAACGTGGAGCGGGAGACCGCCACGCAGAACGCCGACCCGTTCGGCAAGGGTTCGGGCGGCTCGTCGGCCACGTGGACGACGCGCTGGAGCTATGACAGCCTGGCGCGGCTCGACACGCTCACCTACCCCAACGGTGAGGTGCTCGAGCATGGTTACGACCTCGGCGGGCGACCGACGAACCTGGCCTCGCGCACGCCGCAGACCGACCTGTACGACCAGTACGGAAACGTCGTCAAGCGGCCCGACCTCGTCCTGCACTACGTCGACGCCGTGGGTTACGACCAGTTCGGCACCGCGGTGGAGATGATGGACGGCAACGGCGTCAGGACGAAGTACAGCTACGAGCCGACGAGGCGCTTCCTCGCCGGGATCCAGACCGACTCCACCGTCAAGCAGCAGTACGACGGCACGACGTCGACCGCCCGCCCGCTGCAGCGGCTGCAGTACACCTACGACAGGGCGGGCAACGTCCGCGACGCGGTGAACCGGCTCTACGACAACGGGTCCGCGACCAAGGTGACCTCGCTCGGACCGGTCCCGGAGAACGGCGTGCCGGGCCCGTCGCAGCAGGCCTACAGCTACGACGGGTTCTACCGCCTGACCGGTGGTCAGGGCACCTATGTCGACCGGCAGCAGAACCGCGACTTCAGCCTGAGCACCGATTACGCCCCGAACGGCAACCTGCTCGGCAAGACGCAGGCGACCACCACGACCGGCACCACCGGGAAGGGTGGCAAGAAGCAAACCGCAGCCGGAGCGCTCGCCCCCTCGGGACTGGTCCTCGTCACGCAGACCACCACCGGAAAGGGGAGCGGAGGCACCGGTGGAAGCACCACCCTGCTCACCTGTGACTCCGCGTCCGGTTCCGGTGGAGGAGCGGACAACCAGGACCTGCACAACACCTACTCCCAGTCCGCGGCCGACGTGCAGTACGCGACGGACGAGAACGGGAAGACCATCCATCAGGTCGCCAAGAGAGGGGCGCGCACCTTCACCTACGACAGCACCGGCAACCTCACCGGCTGGCGCGAGCCCTGCTCCGGAGGCTCCAAGGAGGTCTCGCGGAACCTGACCTGGGACGCCGAGAACCGCGTCACCCGCATCCGCGAGGGCAACAACAACGACACGGAGTACCGCTACAACGCCGAGGGTGACCGCACCTTGGAGTGGGGCGCGGGTGGCCACCTGTGGTTCGTCAACGACCACTGGAACACCGCGAACGACGGGCACCGCTACGCCAACGTCTACCTCGGCGAGCGGATGGTGGCGATCCACCGGACCGACTCGGAGAAGGCCCAGCAGCCGACTCCGACCTGTGCCGACACCACGACCGTGCTGTGCACGTGCCCCAGCGACGGCGCCTGCGTGGTGGCGACCCCTGCGGCCTGCTCCAGCAGCAAGGTCTACGATCCCGCGACGCGTACCTGCCAGCCACGACCGGCGGTCACGATCAAGTACCTCCACCAGGACCTGCAGGGCAGTCTGCGGGTCGCGACCGACGAGGTGGGCAGGGTGTTCCAGTACGTCGACTACCTCCCGACCGGCCAACCTTGGGTGCTCGGTCAGAGCACGACCAAGGACACGCCGTACCTGTTCGCCGGTGGGTGGACCGACAAGAACTACGAGCTGGTCAACTTCGGGCAGCGCTGGTTCTCGCCCCGTGAGCAGCAGTTCTACAGTCCCGAGCCGCTGCTGACCGAGGACCCGATGGCAGCGGTCGACGACCCGTCACTGCTGTCGGCCTATACGTACGCCGCAGCGAACCCGTTGCGCTACGTCGACCCGACCGGTCGCGCACCTCGCGCGGCGTTCGACTTCGGCAACGACTTCTCGAAGCACCAGCGCGGCACGTTCACCATCTCCGAGGCGAGCCGGGCAGCACGCGTCGCGCCGGCGATCACCTTCGGTGGTCGCAATGACGGGACGACGCAGAAGCGGATCGAGGGCTGGGACGACGCCAACAGCAAGGTCTCGGACTTCACCACTGCGCTGAAGATCGAGCAGGGTGACGACGGCTCGTGGAAGGTGAAGTTCTTCGGCCTGGGCAAGAAGGACGCCACGAGCCCGGCTCCGGACCCGAAGGCCGGCAGCTCAGGCGACGATGACGCTGCGGCGGCACCGCAGACGCCCGACGTGAAGGGCGCACAGGCGCCACAGGCCGCTCCGGTAACGGCTGCCCAACCCGCAGACTCGTCTACGTCGCAGCCCGGGCCCGCCGACGCGGGCCAGGCCGCCGCACCCGCCCCGCAAGCAGACGGCGGTGGAGGCACTGGCGACAACCCGGCGCCGCCGCCTCAGGCGCCACCAAAGCCCCTGGCGGCGGCGCCCGCCGCGGCAGGGCCCGACGAGGAGTGACGGGCGGTTTCTACAGCTACGAAGTGGGCCCAGATTCACCGAGGTCCCCCTCAGCCACAAACCCGCTGGTCAGAGGCCAGGTCCGCACGGGCGATGACGAAAGGCTGGCTCCCTACCGGGATCGCACACCCGCATCGGCGATTGCGGCCGCACACTCCCGCCACAACCGGGCGACCAGGGCGCCCGCCGGCACGATGTCGTGCACGAGCTCGGCGGACTGACCGGTGAACGGCAGCTCGTCGTGGCCGCCGCCGGACCGGATCGCGGCCACCACCCGCGGGATCACGGTCTCGGCGTCCACCTGGCCGGGGTCCTGCGCCAGGACGTCGATGAGGGGAGTGCGCAGTGCGCGGGGCGCGAACGGCGCGCCGACCTGGGGGACGTTGAACGGCGGCAGGAGCTTCTCCCCGTGGGCGACCTTCACAGCATCTCGCGCGTGCGCGTCGACGATGCGCTGCTTCCACGTCGGGTCGATGGTCATTTCCGTGGTGGCGAGGAAACGCGTGCCAAGCGATGCGCCTTGCGCCCCGAGCGCCAACGCAGAAGCGATCCCGCGGCCGTCGCCGATCCCGCCGGCGGCGACGACGGGGATCGTGCCGGCGAGGTCCACCACTGCCGGCACGAGCACCATCGTCGAGACCCAACCGGCGTTGCCCCCGGCCTCGCCGCCCTGTGCGAGGAGCACATCGGCCCCCGCCTCGAGGGCCACCTCGGCCGCGTCGACGTCTCCCACGGTCTGGATCCAGGTGATGCCGCGGTCGTGTGCCCGAGCGATCAGCTCGGCCGGGATTCCCATGTGGAAGGAAATCGCCGCTGGTTGCAGGTCGAGTGTGGCGTCGAACGCCTCCTGGTTCAACGGGCGTCCGGTGTGGTTGACGGCGTACGGCCGATCCGTGAGATCGGACATCCGCCGCCACTGCGCCTGGAGCTCGGTCTTGTCGCGCAGCGCGGTCCCCAGGCTCCCGAACGCGCCCGCATTGCATACGGCGGCCGCCAGCTCGACCTGCTCCCACGGACCGAAAGGCGCCAGGATGATGGGGATGTCGATCCCGAGCAGGTCGCGCAGCGGATGCATGACGCCTCCTTGATCGTCGACCGTCACTGCTTGCCGGCGTGCGACAAGATCCGGACCAGGTAGGGCTGGGTGGCCGTCCCTGAAGGTTCGCGGACGCAGTGCCCTCACCGCAATGCGTGGCGAGAACAGAGCCGTCGGCTCGTCGATCCCCGTCGCCACAGGTCATCAGCCCAACCAGCGGTGCCCACGGGTCGGTGGACGAGCACGTGTGTTGGAAGGCCCGCCGCATCTGCGCAGGGTCACCTGTACGCCGGCATGCGCCTAGTCAGGGTCGATGCCGTGCGCCGTTCGGCGGTGAGCCGGGTGGTGTCGGCCAACTCGGCTCATCTTGGAGCTCGGTCACGGCCACCCTCGCTAAGGGTGGTTCACCCGGACGGCCGTGACGTCAGCACCATCAGCAATCGTGGTGGAATTGAAGGTGATGACGTTGTCACCGGAGATCGTCTCGAGTCCCACGTAGTCACCGAGGAACAGACCTCGGGGGTCATCGGGGCCGAAGTAGGAGATCGGCGCTTCGTAGTGATCGAACGGGCCCAGGAGGTGCTGCTCCGCGGCCCAGGTAACCCCCCCATCGTGGGAATGCCGGATCCAGACATCTGTGGTGGCGATGGCGTCGTCGGGGTTGTTGTTCCGGTCGTCGAAGTACGTGACCACCAGGGTTCCGTTGTCGGTGACCTCGACGGCGTGGTTGTACGCCTGCGCCGTGGGGCCGCCCGTGGACACGACCTGGAGCGGCGACCAGTGCCGGCCGCCGTCCGTCGACCGGGACATCACGATCTTGTTGAGCGCCGTCCCCACACCATCTGCCCACACCACATAGATCGCACCCGATACCGGGTCGATCGAAATGTCCGGGATGTAGTCGCCGGCACGGATGGGGAAGCCGTCGTCGGGCACGAAGAGCTGCGTCGTGCCGATCTGGGCGATCTTCCTCGGTGCCGACCACGTCTTCCCCTGATCGCCGGAGCGCATGACTCCCATGTAGACACCGTTGAGGTTGGTCCCGGCACCAGTGAAGAGGGTCGCAGCGACGTCGTAGAGCGTCCCGTCGGGGCCAACTGCGATCTGGTTGCCCTGCATGTAGACGTTGGAGTCTCGCATCGCGGTGGGAGTCGACCAGGTCTGGCCGCCGTCGGTCGTCCGAGAGATCATCGGCGTCCCTCGCCACGAGAAGGAATGCAGATCGGCGACAGGACTCTGCCGGCCCTCGTTCGGGTACCTCGTGCGCAGCCACGTCGCATACGCGAAGCCCGCGCGCGTCGGGTCCCCTTTCACCGAGACCTTGTCGTTGGTGACTCCGCGGTCGCCCACCTCCTCGATGAGGATGGTCGGTGACCTCCAAGTGCCGGTCAAACGGTCGAAGGTCGTCACGGAGATGGCGGAGACATTGTCCGCCACATCGATGGGCTGCCCGATGAAGTACGCGTTCCCGGCTCTGTCGTAGGACACCCAGGGATCGGTGACGCGTCCGAACCGAGCAGGGCCGCCCTGGCAGGCGCTCCAAGGGACGTCGGCCAGCTTGGCCCAGCTGGTGCCGCCGTTGTGAGAGACCCAAGAGGAGAGACCTCGCGCGGCCCCGTCCGGCCAGCGGTCCTGCTGCGCTACACCGATGACCTCGTCCGGGTCGGTCGGGTTGACCGCGACCTGGGGCTCGACCTCTGTGTTGTCATAGGCGGCGGCGAAGTCCGCCGAGGCGCCAGCCGGACATCCCGTCAGGGTGGACGCGCCGCTGACGATCGTCGAGGGGCCGATGCCGAACGGAGCCGCAGACGCCTCGCCACCGACGACGGGCGCAGCGCACAGAGAGAGTGCGGCCAAGGCCGCCATGCTCGTTCGGCGACGCCGCGAGTTGCGGGGCAGAGTGCGATTCACAGACTTGTGGTGAACCATCGTCATGGTCGCCACCCCTCCCATGACCGGGGCACCGGCGCTCCGGTGGCATGTATTGCCTTGAGCATTCTCGCCCCGGGGAGCAGGCGTGGGCAATGCCCCAAGGATGGCATCCTTCGAATGGCTCTCTTGTCCCACACCGGTGGATAACAGGACGGCATACACCCGCTCGGACGCGGCCGGTATGCCGAGTCGCGACCACGATCATCTGCATGCGGGCCTGGCATGACCATGTTCCGAATGCCGATCTTCACCCGGAACAACATCATCACCAGCCTGGTCGTGCTGATCGCGTTCCCGGTCCTGGCCGGCGCCCTACTCATGATCGAGGCCGACCGCCTCCTGGGCGCGTCCGTCTTTGAGCCCGCAGCAGGAGGCCCATCCTGAGGCAGCACCTGTTCTGATTCTTCGCGAACCCCGTCGTCTACATCGCCCGGGGGAGCTTGAGTAACGACTCCCTTCGAGCCCGAGGAGACTCACGGGCGGGAGAGGGATGACATGTACTGCAGCAACCTTCCCTGCGCGCTGTCCGGTGCCGAGGTCGAAGTGCGAAGCGGCACCGACCCGACCGACCGGCCCGGCGGCCGGGCGCAGATCTGATCCGGGCTGCGGGTCCGGAACTCAGGATCGGCGGCCGAGCAGGCGCGAACATCCGGCCGGCGAGCCGCCACGGACCCGCGACGATCCGCGGATCCATCCAGCGGTGAGCCTTGTCGGAACGGCTTATCTCGAGTCCGAGGCGTAGCCCGCGCGGCGGCAAGTGTGCACGCTGGTCTGGGTCATCGGAGTGTCGGCTGGGATGTCCGTCTGGCTTCAGGCTTCTGCGGCCACGAATCCTCGGACGAAGTCTTGAAGTGAGGTCGTCTTCACCGCGAAGGTTTGCGAGAGTTCACTCATGTCCAGCGGCGACTCGTAGAGCTCGAGCGAGGTGAGGAGTTCGGCCACGAAGTCGGGCAGCCCCGGTACCGGCTCGCCGGGTGGCACGGTCTGGATGGGGATCTTGCGCCCGAGCACCCCGGAGAACGCGTCGACCACGTCGCGCCAGGTGACAGGTTCGCCGCCTATCACGAGCACCCGGTTCACGGCTTCCTTCCGCTCGATCGCGGCGACTGCGTAGCCCACCACGTCCTGCATGGCGACCATCGAGTGCCGCTGCCTGCCCTCCCCGACCAGGGTCACGGCACCACCGTGGAGCGACGGCGCGATGATGAACGGGAACCAGACGTCCATGAAGAGGTCGGGTTGGAGGATCGTCCACGAGAGCCCGCTCTCGCGCAGCGCTTGTTCGGTCTGGCCCTTCGCCCGCACGAAGGGGACGACGTGATCCGCGCTCGCCCCCAGTACGGACACGAACACGAAGTGCCGCACGCCTGCTGACGTGGCGGCGGTGATCAGGTTGAGGTTGCCGGCCTGATCGACGGACTCGACTGTGTCCGCTGCTTGGCGCGGCGCAATCGCGTTAGCCGTGGTGACCACGACATCAACGCCCGCGCACGCCTTGAGCAGCGAGTCGGGATCTTTGAGGTCGCCGTGCACGATCTCGGCCCGTGCGTCGTCGAAGCCGGTCCCGTCGCGCACCAGCACGCGCACGGCTTTGCTGCTGTCAAGCAGTGCTCGAGCGATGCTGCCGCCGAGCCGTCCGGTGGCACCGACGACGAGGATCATGACGATTCCTTTCCGGTCACCACGCGCCGCGTGTGGGCGTCGACGTCCCCGCTGGCCTCCTCCGCTGGCTCGAGATAGAAGCGCGCGGATGAGATCACGTCATCTCGGATCCCGAAGATGACGACTCCACGCATGAGGAACGGCCCGCCGTCCTCGGAGCGCGTGCCGGACATCTCCCATTCCGTCCAGACCTGGTCGTCGCTCTCGGCCCGGCGGAGGACCGCCGCTTCGATGTCGGGCACACCGGCGAAGATCTGCGTCCAGTTCGTTCGCACCTGGTCGCTGCCGGTGAAGCCTCGCTGTGGGTGCACCGGTGTCTCGTTGACGTAGTCCTCGGCAAAGCACGCGATCAGGCCGTCGAGATCGTGACCGCTGACCGCCTGCACCAGCCGATCGACCACGGCCATCTCTGCCTCCTACGATTCTGCTACAGTAGCATGTAACGAAATGGAGACTCATGTCAAGGCCGCCCGCCGATACGACTCCACGGGCCGCAGAGCGCAAGCTCTTCGCACGCGCACGGCCATCCTCGACGCCGCCGAGCGACAGTTCCTCGAGGTTGGCTACGGCACGGCCACGATCGCTTCGATCGCCCAGGAAGCCGACGTCTCTGTGGAGACCATCTACAAGTCGTTTGGGAGCAAGTCAGGGCTCGTGCGGGAGATCTACGAGCGAGGGCTGAAAGGCAGAGAGGCCAGGCGCGCGTACGCTCGGTCAGACGAGATGCGCGAGCGGGAGCACGACCCACGAGCGATCATGCGCGAGTGGGGACGCCTGACTGCCGAGGTGGCGTCCGTCGTGTCCCCCATTCGCGTCCTGATGCGTCACCTCGCGGTGACGGACAGCGAGATCGAGGCAGTACTCGACACCGCGGAGAGCGAGCGGCTTGCCCGGATGAGACACCACGCCCGGTTCCTCAAGAAGCAGGGGCACCTGCGCGAAGGCGTAACCCTGTCCGAAGCCACCGACATCCTATGGATCTGCAGCTCGCTCGAGATCTACGAGCTGTTAGTGATGCGGCGCGGGTGGTCCACGGCGCGCTTCGCACGCTACGTCGGCAACTTCATGATCACCGCCCTGCTGTAGGTAGACGCGGCTCGCGACTTCGCGAGGCACGGACGTATGGGCACTACGCGCGGAGCGACACAGTGCCGTCTCACGGTGGCGCAAGCGGTTGGCCCCTCCTCGATCGACGTGCCGCCTCTCCTGGGCCAGCGGCGCTGAGTAGGGCGACGTCGCAGACCGACGCCCGCAGGGGTGAGCTGCCGCTGATGGGGTCGCTCGGCGTCTGTCGCAGCACGAGGTTGAGGTTCGCGCTGTCCGGTCCGTATGGCGGATAGCCGGGCATTCCGAGTTCGTCGCAGGCCTGCCACCAGCCATGCTGGCCGAAGACGACGTGGGGGTCGAGGCTGGCGTTGAGTTTCGCCCTGGCTCGGACACTGCCGTGTGGCGTACGGAGGGAGACCCAGTCGCCGGCGCTGATACCGCGGGCCTCAGCCGTGGACGGGTTCATCTCG
The DNA here is from genome assembly GCA_963782155.1 of uncultured Actinomycetota bacterium. Taxonomy (GTDB): domain Bacteria; phylum Actinomycetota; class Actinomycetes; order Propionibacteriales; family Nocardioidaceae; genus Nocardioides. The sequence continues at coordinate 170,678 of CAWAIZ010000018.1, read as the reverse complement.
AGCTGCGGGTCGGGTGCGCTCTTGCGCAGGGCGGCGACTTGACGGTGCTGGGTCTCGCAGAAGAACAGCGACTTCGCACAACTGAGCACCAGCGGGTAGCGGTCGGCGAGGTCAGGCCGGGAGCGAGGGCTGGTCAGGGGTTCCTCGAATGTCGGCAGCGGTGGATAGCCGTGGGCGGCCAGCGTGGCCGAGTACAGCTCCACCTTGCCCGACGGAGTGGCGAATCCGGTGTCGGCGTACTTGCGGTATCGCGTGGTCAGCGGCACCCGTACTCCGGCCGGGTTGGCCCGCAGCTCCTCTAGGGTGATCCCGCTCGGGGCAAGTTGATGGCGGAACGCCGCCTCGATGTCGCCATTCCAGAAGTGCGCGCCGAGGCCCAGGCGCGTCGCGAGGTCGAACACGATCTCCAGGTCGGAGCGGGCCTCGCCGCGCGGCGCGACGAGCGGCTGTCGCAGCTGGACAAGCGACTGTGCCTCCTGGCTGTACTCGAAGCCGATCTTCAGTGCCTCGGACTCAAACGGCGTCGTCACAGGCAGCACGATGTCGGCGAGTTCGGAGGTCGGGGTCATGAACAGGTCGGCCTGGACGAAGAAGTCCAAACCTCGCAGCGCATCACGGCCGCGGGCGCTGTCTCCGTGGGCCATCACCATGTTGCCGCCGAAGCTGACCAGCGCCTTGATTCGCCCGTCGAGGGCCGCGGTGTAGAAGTCCTCGCCGGTGACGAACTCGAACCGGGCCGGTCCGAGGGGCCGCTCGTGGACGCCTACCGCGGGTGGGCGTGCGTCCGACAGGAACTCCGTCCCGTCGATCGGGTTCGACGGCACCGCCTCGAACAGCACGTTCCCACCCGGGACGTCCAGGCTGCCCGTCAGGGCGTAGAGGACGTTTATCGCGCGCATGGTCTGGGTCGTGCCGCTGTGCTGCTCAAGCCCGCTCCATGTGTAGAACGCGACCGGTCGGGCCTCCCAGAGGGTGCGCGCCGCGGCGACGATGTCCGCCGCCGGCACGCCCGTCATCTCCGCTGCCACGTCCGGCGCGAAGTCGGCACAGTGCGACGCGAGCAGGTCCCAGACGGTCCGGCCCTCGACCTCCTCAGCAGCGTTTGTCCAGTCCCGGACGAAGTCGGCGTCGTACCAACCGTTCTCGATCATCACGTGCGTGAGCGACAGGGCGAGTGCCGCGTCGGTGCCCGGCCTTACGCGAAGCCAGTGGTCGGCCTTGGCGGCGAGTCCCACCTTGCGCGGGTCGACGACGATCAGCTTCGCTCCGCGGGCGACCGCGGTGGCGGTGCTCGTCGCATGGGCGAGCCGGGCCACGGAAGGGTTGTAGCCCCAGAAGAGGATGCAGCCGGCGTTTTCGAGATCGGGCAGATAGACGCCGGGCACGGAGGCACCGAACGTGTAGAGCGGTGCGAGGTACCGGCCCCAGCCACACAATTCCATGTAGGTGCAGAAGTTCGGGCTGCCGAAGGCACGGATCAGCCGCTGAATCCAGTCGACGGCGTCGCTGATCGCCGACGTGGACGGCGAGCTCGAGCTGAAACCCACCGACTCCGGCCCGTCCGAGGCAGCGAGGGTCATCAGCCGTCCGGCCACGGTGTCCAGCGCCTCATCCCAGGTGATCGACTTCCAGCCCGGGTCGGGGGCATCCTTGGGGTTGGTCCGCCTCATCGGGTGCAGGAGCCGCGACGGGTGGTAGAGGATCTCCGGCGCCGCCTTGCCCTTCACGCAGATGGCCTTGCCGGTCGGGTGGGACGGATCCGGAAGCAGCGCGAGGAACGTCGCGTCCTTGACCTCGGCGCGCGCCCCGCAGCGCGACACGCACAACGGACAGAACGTCGGAACGGGGCCTTCACCCACTACGCGATTGTGGCGCGTGGCTTGGGGGTTCACAATGGCCGGACGCGGCCGTCGAGTCCGGCACCCTCCGCACCTGTCGGTGGGCCTGGTCCCCGGTCCGTCCGGGGCGGGTAGCGCTGGCGCGCCTGGTCCATGGGCTCGTCAATGAACACCCAGCCCTGTTCGAACGCCGTGACGGACACGGGCCTGACCCGCACCAGCGCTGAGAAACCGGCTGCGGCCGCGCAGATCTCGCGCCCCCGGGGAGGGGCCGACCTCTGGTGTACGCCTCGCCTTGCCATCTGTGGGTTGCGTGACCATTCATGCGTATGTCGCAGCCTGAACGGTCTGGTGGCGGATCGGCTCAGCGACAAAGCATGGGCTCCGTGGAGGATCGCTTTCCTTCTAAGGGGGCATGGCCGCGATCTGCCCGGCGATGCGGTCCATCACGGGCCCGTGAGAGACCTGAGGGCTGAACATGAACAGTTCGGCGTCGTGCTCGGGCCGGAGGGGTCTTCGTCCTCGCGGGACCTTCAACGACGGGCGCGCGCTCGATCCAGAGGAACCCGCGCCCACAGCGGACCACCGCCGGCACCGACGACCTGCCCACCAGCAGCTGCGACCTCGCCATCGGTGAACGAGGCTGAGCTCATGGGTAGGCTCAGGTGGTGCCTTTGACAGGGGACGACGTCGACCGGTTCGAGTTGTGGAGGCCGCGTCTGGAGGCCATCGCCTACCGTCTCCTCGGCTCCGCGGACGAGGCTCAGGACGTCGTGCAAGAGACGTTCCTGCGCTGGCACGCCGCGGAAGTCGACCGCGTCGAGGTCCCCGGGGCTTGGCTGACGAAGGTACTCACCAACCTGTGCCTCAACCAGCTCACCTCCGCACGGGCACGGCGCGAGACCTACGTCGGCCAATGGCTCCCCGAGCCGCTGCTCGCCGGGGACCCGATGCTCGGCCCGGCCGACACCGCCGAGCAGCGCGAAGCGGTCTCGTACGCGGTCCTCACCCTGATGGAACGCCTGTCTCCCAACGAACGGGCCGTGTACGTGCTGCGAGAGGCCTTCGACTACCCGCACCGGGAGATCGCCGAAACCCTCGACATCACCGAGGCCGCCAGCCAGCAGATCCTGCACCGTGCCAAGAAGCATGTCGCGAACACCGAACCGCGTCTTGCCATCGACAGTGCCGCGGCCCAGCGAATCGTCGAGGAGTTCCTCGCCGCCGCCGCGAGCGGCCATACCGATGAGCTCGTACGTCTGCTCACCAAGGACGCCATCTCCATCGGCGACGGCGGAGGGAAGGTTCCGGCACGCACCAAGGCGTTCGAGGGGGCCGTCGCCGTCGCGAAGTTCCTCAGGGCGGTGTTCAAGCCGGCTGAGGCCAAGCGCGCCGTCGTCGGCGGTTCGCCCGAGTTGTATGCCTGGACAGCCACTGGCGAGCCAGCCGTCGTGGCCGTCGTAGAGGGCAGGGTCGTCGCCATCATGTGCTTGGAGGTCACCGCCGGGGGCATCGCTGCCTGCCGTGTCCAGGCAAACCCCGACAAGCTCGAGCGCGCGAGCGGCCACTGGGCGCAGGCCGACCACGGAGCACCTCTGCTCGTGATGTGACGAGCATTACGCAAGCGTCTTGTCAGGAAACGGCGGGCTGTCCGGTTCAGGTGACACATGCGGAACCGAACCGAACAGGAGTTGACGATGAGAGTGCTGGTTGCAGGAGCGACTGGAGCGATAGGCAAGGAGCTGGTGCCACGCCTGGTGGATGCTGGGCATGAGGTGTTTGCGATGATCCGCCGGGAGTCTGACAAGGCCAAGGCATCACAGCTGGGCGCGGTCCCGGTCTTCGCCGATGCGCTCGATCGCGCTCAGGTCGAGGCGGCCGTACGTCAGGCCGCGCCGGAGGTGGTCGTTCACCAGCTGACCGCCATCGGGCACGTCGACCCCCGCCATATGGAGCGCAGCTTCGCCGCCACCAACCGGCTGCGCCGGGAGGGAACCGACAACCTGCTCGCTGCCGCACGGGCCGTAGGAGTACGACGGTTCGTCGCCCAGAGCAACGGCGGGTTCACCTACGACCGGACCGGCGGGCCGGTCAAGACCGAACAGGACCCCCTGGATCGCTCACCGATCCGCCCGATGGCCCCGATGATCGCGGCGCTTCAGCACTTGGAGACGGCCGTGCTCGGCGCCGAGTGGACCGAGGGGGTCGTGTTGCGCTACGGCGCCTTCTACGGACCGGGCACCTCCATGGCGCCAGGGTCAGAGCAGTTCGAGATGATCCGCAAGCGCAAGTTCCCGGTCGTCGGCGACGGCGGCGCGGTGTGGTCGTTCGTCCACATCGCCGACGCCGCCGAGGCCACCGTCGCAGCCGTGGAGAACGGTGGCCGTGGCATCTACAACATCGTCGATGACGAGCCCGCCCAGGTCGCCGAATGGCTGCCGGAACTGGCGGCGATGCTGGGCGCCAAGAAGCCGATGCGCGTACCGCGCTTCATCGGACGGCTGGCCGCCGGAAGAGCCGGCGTCGTGCTCATGACCGAACTGCGCGGCGCATCCAACGCCAAAGCCAAGCGCGAATTCGGTTGGCACCCCGCACATCCCAGCTGGCGGCAAGGCCTTCTGGGGTGAGCCTTGCGGCACCGACCGTTTCACTCGCGGACGTCTACCGAGGGAGTTGCTCCATGGTCAACACCGAATCCGAGACCACCGAATCAGCTCGCCAGCACGTCGAAGCGCCCGGGCGGGCCGTCGTGGCAGTCGGTGTCCTCGTGGCGCTGTGGTGCGCTGGCTTCGCCGCGATCAGTGTCTGGTTCGAACTGACGGACTACTTCGGAACCGGGCGATACGCCGACGACGCGACGGCGATCTCGGTGGTGAACTGGTTCGTCGCCGTCCTCAAGCTTGTGGGGGTGGGCGTGGCCCTCCTGGCCATCCATCCCCGACTCGTGGCACCTCGGGCGGTGGGCGTGATGCTGTGGGCGGCATTCACTACCCTCACCGTCTACGTCGTGGGCAGCATCACCCAGGCGTTCGTCATGCTCTTCGGCATCGCCGGTGACGCCGACCAGATCGACGCTTTGTCTGTCGCCTACGTGATTGCCTTCCTGCTCGCGGCCACGGCGTTCGGCATCCTCGCGATCTCCCACGCTCGCCGGGCTGCGCTCGGCACTCGTGTCAAGTTGATCGGTGCCTGCGGGGCGCCTGTCGTGCTGGGAGGCGTGCTCGTCGTCCTGCCAGCGATCCTCAGAGCGGTGGGCTTGCTCTCCACCGGATCGTAGGCGGACTCCGTGGAGATCGCCGGTGGTCGGCCCACACCCGTCCCCCGGGCAGGGACCTCGCCATCCACATCGGTTCTAGCCGTGTCGTTCGATCTTCGTGTGCGGCGCTCTGGGTCACGGCGCGGATACCGTACGGATCCGAACGAATCGGTGACAGGGTGCCACGGCCGGCGCTCACTCCGCGACGACGGACAGGCCCGCTCGTCGACACTCCTTCCAGGAGCTACGCAACTTCCGAATGGTTTGGCCGGTGCTCGAGCCGGCCCGAACGAACTGAGGTCAGATCGTGTTGGAACTCTCACTGCCGGCGATGAACTCGGCCGAGGTGCATGTCCTGTCCGACGGCTATGGCGCCAAAGAGCAGATTCCGTGGGCGGTCGCCTCCACGGTGACCTACATCCGAGACAGCGACTCGCACGTCATCGTCGACCCTGGCATGGTCGCTGACCGACGGTCGTTGATCCAAGGACTTCGGAAGCTGGGCGTCGAACCGGAACAGATCACCGATGTGGTGCTTTCGCACCACCACCCGGACCACACGTTGAACGCTGGGCTCTTCCATGAGGCGCGCGTGCACGATCACTGGGCGATCTACCGAAACGACAGCTGGACTCCCCGGCCGGCCCACGCTTTCGAGGTCTCCCCCTCCATCCGGTTGGCTGAGACGCCTGGCCACAGCCCTCAGGACATCACCACGCTGGTGGGTACCTCGTCGGGCCTGGTCGCGCTGACCCATTTGTGGTTCACGAGCCTGGGCCCCGCTGACGACCCGTTCTGCACCGACGCCGAGAGCCTGCGTGGTCATCGCAGGAAGGTCCTGGAAGTGGCCGACTTGATCGTCCCAGGGCACGGCGCGGCCTTCAAACCGGACGCCACCACCCCGATCTGACCTAACCTGACACTCGAAGGACCTCACACACTCCAGCGCCGCTGCACACGGCACTTCAGTTCGTCGGCCGGGGTTTCCTGGAAGCCGGTGCGCGCCGTACCTTCCCGCAAGCTGGGTCGCGAGCCGGGGCGCCGCATCCTGTTGCGTTGGGGCCGAGCCGGGTTAGCCTCACTGAGCGAGAACAGCGAGGTGCGGGCGGACGTCCGTTCCTGACGACGTCGCAGGAGGCGCAAGAGAGATGAGAAGCAAGACGATTGCGGTCGCGCTAGCCGCCACCACCGCGTTTGCCCTCGGGGTGGGCGCCACTGGCGTCGCCGTGGGCGGGCCTGGCCACGGTCCCCGGCACGCCGGGTTCGATCCCGGGCCTGTGGTGGCGGATCCGGGCGGTGTGATCGACCTGCCGGCTCGCTACTCCTACGACGTGCTCGTTCGCGACTGCGTCGACGACGTGACCTCGACCGAGTCCGGTGCGACCTTCGCGATGCCGAGCGACTTCGACAGCAACCAGCTGGTGCGGGGCGCCAACGGCCGGGTCCAGCTGCTGACCGCCCACGAGCTCACCAAGCCGGTCCCCGGCGACTACCAGGGCGACGCGGGCAAGTGCGCCGTACCGGAGCAGGCGACCGCCGACGACGGCGACAGCGATGGATGGGGCTCGATCTCGCGACTGACCCTGGGCCGGGACGGCACCACGGTGCAGAGTCGTGAGCTGATCGCCACGGGGCTGCACAACCTGTGCGCCGGCGCCCTGACTCCGCGGGGCACGTTCCTGGTCAACGAGGAGTTCCCCTTCATCAGCGACCCCGAGCAGCGCTCCGGCTGGGTCTGGGAGATCGACCCGAAGACGGGTGCCGAGACCAGGCTGACCGGCATGGGCCGCTTCAGCCACGAGCAAGAGGTGAGCTCCCGCGGTGCCTGGTACCTCACCGACGACCGGGGGAACTTCCAGTACCTCTACAAGTTCGTCCCGGCGCACCGGGGCGACCTGACCACCGGTCAGCTCTACGGCCTGGACTTTGACCGCGCGACGAACACCGGCACCTGGGTCGCGCTGGACGACCCTGCCAACGCCGAGGCCGAGATGGCCGCCAAGGTCGGCCCCCCCGACGCCACCAACTCCTTCTGGAAGCACGAGGGGATCATCAAGGCCAAGCGCGGCAACGGCGTGATCTTCGCCGAGTCGGCCTCAGGCAGCGACCCGGGCCGGGTCTGGCACCTGAGTGACAAGAGGGGCGGCGTCACCGGCACGGTGCTCGTCGAAGGTGACTTCGCGAAGATGAGCCGCCCTGACAACCTGCGTTACGACCGCTCCGGCAACCTCTACATCTTCGAGGACAACGGCAGCGCCCTCGCCAACCCCGCCACGGGCGGCAACAACGAGGTCTACGTACTTCCCAAGGGCAAGTCCGGCGCGGACGACATGGTCCACTTCGCCACGGTCCGCGGCGGAGGCGAGGGCACCGGTCCGGTCTTCTCGCACAACGGCAAGCTGCTCTACCTGTCCATCCAGGACCAGGAGCAGGCCGATGGCTCCGACAGTCGGGTGATCGCGATCCACGTGCCCAAGGGCAAGGGCCACGGCCACGGCCACAGCAAGCGCTGACGTCTGACCCTCGACGGTCCTGCGCACTCCGGTGCGCGGGCCGTTCGAGGTCGACCGACGGGGTCGGCGGCTACGCGTCCGCGCTCCTGAGTTGCAAGGTGCGAGGCTTCAGTCCGTGAGAACCTGGTTTGCCAACACTCGGGACGCATTTCGGACCCGGCTGTGGCCGCTCCCGACGATCGCGGTGATGTTCGCGCTGCTCCTCGGACTGACCCTCCCGGAGCTCGATGCGGCGATCGACGATGATCTGCCGAGCCGGGTGAGCGTGTGGCTCTTCGGTGGGGACGCGGACGCCGCGCGCTCCCTGTTGGGTGCTATCGCCTCGTCCCTGATCACGGTGACGGCGCTGACTTTCTCCTTGACCGTGGTGACCCTGCAGCTCGCCAGCAGCCAGTTCTCTCCCAGGTTGCTGCGGACGTTCACCCGTGACCAGTTCGTCCAGGTGACGCTGGCCCTCTTCCTCGCGACCTTCACCTACGCACTGACCGTGTTGCGCGCCGTACGCGGCACCGGGGACGGCGAAGGCGTCGAGCTCGTGCCCAAGGTCGCCGTCACGTTGGCCTTCGTGCTCGCGGTGGCCAGCGTGCTCGGGCTGGTGCTGTTCCTGGCCCATCTGACCGAGCAGATCCGGGTCGAGACGATGTTGCGCAACGTTCACCGCGAGGCGGTGGCCACGATGCGAACGGTGCTGGCCGAGCGCGACCCCGCCGGCGCCTACAGGGAGCCCGTCCCAGCGGCGCCCAGGGACTCGCTGACGCTCCTCGCCGCGGACGATGGATTCCTGACACGGGTCGACCAGGCCGGCCTGCTGGCCATGACCGTGGAGGAGGAGGCGCTGGTGAGTCTCGATGTCCACCCGGGCGCCTACCTGGTCCGGGGAACGCCCTTGGGGAGCGCATGGTCACCGGGCGGTGGTCCCCTCTCGAGTGACGCGGCAGAGCGGATTGCCGCACGGGTTGCCGGCTGCATCCACGTCGGTTTCGAGCGGACGTCGGGCCAGGACGTTGGCTTCGGGCTACGGCAGTTGACCGATGTCGCGAACAAGGCGCTCTCGCCCGGCATCAACGACCCCACGACGGCAATCCACGCCCTGGGTCACATCTCGGCGCTCCTCTGCGCGTTGAGCGACCATGACCTGGGCGCCGCGCTGCTGCGGGACGACGACGACCGGGTCAGGGTCGTGATGCATCGGCCCGACCTCGCGAGCTACGTCGACCTCGGCATCTCGCAGCCCCGACGCTACGGTGCCGCCGATCCACAGGTCCTGCAGAAGATCTTCCAGGTCCTGCTGGATCTCAGTCATCGCGTGGCACCCGATCAGCGCTCCGTTGTCGGTGATCAGCTCGAGCGACTGCGCGCGACGGTGGCCGCCCAGCCCTTTGATCCCACGGAGCGGGCCGGCCTCGAGTCGATGGGCCGCAGGGTCGAGCACGAGCTGCGGGGCCGGGGTCCAACCGGGGGGTCCACGTGAACCAGATTCTCACGTCGACCGTCGCGGCGCCGAGGAGGGCGCGTCGCTCCTCGGCGTGACCGAGTTGGCCGGGCCCAAAGAGTGGTCCGATTAGCTCCGGCGCCGCTGCTCTCGCCACAGCGCGCGGCCGGCGAGCAACACCTGCAGGGTGGCAGCGGGCCGGATCCAGCGCGGACGGGGTGCGTCGACCATCCGGCCCTTTCCGATGCTGAGCGCCGTCACCGCGCCGACAGGCAGCAGCCAGGTCAGGACGGCTGCGGCCCTGACGCCGCGGCCGCCCCCGCCGTCGGTGGTGAACCAGATCCAGAAGGAAGCGTCGGCGAAGGCGTCGGCGTAGGTGCCGAACGGCGTGGTGGTCCCGGTGCCCCGGGCGATCCTCCCGTCGACGAAGTCGGTGGCGATGGCCACGCCTCCGAGCCACGGGTGTCGAGCCGTGACGACGGCGGGGAGGTTTCCACGGGCGAGGGTGATGACGTTGGCCAGGCCGAGGTCGGAGCGATCCTCGAGCAGGCCAAGGTGTGTGCTGGCCAGCAGCCAGCTGGTCGAGACCCAGCGTCGACCCGATGGCGGGGCGAGGGCCAGGAACACACCGTGGAGGGCGCTCACCTCGGCCCAGGCCCGTCGGTGGTGTCGGGCCTGGTCAACCGAACGTGCGGCCGCCGAGACGAGGAAGTGCGACCAGGCGGCCGGTCGCCATCGCCCGGTGGCAAGGTCGTCGAGCAGGTCGTCGGTGGCCGCGCGGCTCGATCCTGCGCCGTCACCGGGGCGGCGGTGCGTCATCGTGAGGCGGCCCTCATCGGCCCGACGACGGACGACGAGACGATCGGCGTTCGCTCTCGACGCGAATCGCCTGCAGGGACCGTTCCACGGTGGTGGTCCAGCTCCGCGCGACCAGGTCTCCCCATCGCTGGCCGAGCGGGCCCAGATCGGTGCCGAGCTCACCGGTGTAGGTCAGTCGGGTTCCGCTCGGTGTCTCCTCGAGCTCGAAAGTCTCCGCGACATGTGGCACGGGACCCCGCACCAGCCGGAAGCCGATGCGTTCGGGTGGGGTGAAGGTGACCGTCTCGACGGTCACCGCGACCAGGCCGCCGCCGACCGGTGTGCGGTGCGCGGCCAGGACCATCCCTTCCCCACGTTCGAGGATCTGCACCTTCTCGGCCATGGCCCGCGGCCGACGGACGGCGTACGGCGCGGTGGCTGCCGCGTAGACGACGTCGCGGGGCGCGGCGATGTCGACCACCAGTGGGCCCAGGGGGCGGGTTCGCCGACCGAGGTCGAGGTCGACGCTGAGGCGGCCGGTCACCAGGCCGACGTAGCCGGTGGCGGCGGCTCCGGCAAGAAGGCCGGCTCCGGTGAGGACAGGGATCAGGCGCATGGCTTCTCCGCCACGAGCAGCACGTAGTCGAGCGCGCCGTCACGCACGGCGCCGCGGGCGGCGTCGAGGACGGGGCCGGCCTTGGCGAAGTCCACGCCGAGCGCCTCCAGGCGGGGCTTTGCGGTCATCCGGAGCAGCTCGAGCCTGGCCTCGATCCGGTCGATCATCTGGCTCAGTGCCCTGGTGTGACGTTCGGTGACCAGTACCCGCAGGCCGGCGGAGGCGGCCAGGTCGGCGTAGTCGGCGAGCGGACGGGCGTCGGCGACGCAGGCGATCCAGGCGGTGAGCCCGGTCAGCTCGGAGGGGAGCCGATCGCGATCCGCGGCGACGTCGGTGATCCCGACCCTGCCGCCGGGAACCAGGAGCCGGGCCATCTCCGCCAGCGCGGTTGGCTTGTCGGGGAAGGTGCACAGGGCGCACTCGCAGACCAGCGCGTCTGCGGACTCGTCGGGGAGCGGGATGGCTTCGGCGTCGCCGACCCAGAAGACGGCGCGGTCCGCGAGGTCGGCGCCGGCCGCGGCACCGGTCGCGAGGGCGACGTTGGCCGCCGAGAGATCGACACCATCGACCCGGGCGCCGTACTCGCGGGCGGCCAGCAGGGCGGTGGTGCCTCGACCGCAGGCCACGTCGACCAGCCGCTGCCCCGTCGTGAGCCCGACCCGGTCGAACAGGTGCCGGGTCAGCGTGAGCCCGCCGGGGTGGTAGCTGTCGCCGAGCAGCAGCGAGACCAGGTCGGAGGAGTAGCCGGCGGCGCAGCACGCCTTGACGGTCTCGGCATCCAGCCCGGCGCTCATCGGGAAGCTCGCTTGCTGCCGTAGGGGGTGGCCGCCAGCTGGGGTTGCAGCGGCAGCGAGTTGGGCACGACATCGGCCACCGGCACGCCCGACTGCTCGGCGCGGACCTGTTCGCGGTAGCCGACGGAGTTGTAGGCGCAGAACGGGATCAGCCGACCATCGGGGGTGATCTCCTCCACGCAGCACTTCATCAGCTGGCGGACGTTGAGGGTGTACGGGTCCTGGAAGTCCTGGACCACGATCATGAACGCATTCTCGGTGATCCCGGCCAGCGCCTCGGGGAGGTTGACCCCGCAGGCATCCGCGCAGTCGAGCGCCTCGGCGACCCCCTGAGACAAGGTGGTGAGCCTGTCGTCGTTGGTGTCGGTCCCGACGAACGCCGAGGCGCTCCACAACTTCTCCAAGGCCTCGCGGATGGCGGGGTCGGGCACCACCCGGTTGGAGACGTAGTCGAGGTAGTCCTCGACCTGCAGCAGCCGCGGCACCGGGACCAACCCGAAGTCCTCGTCGTCGGGACGGCCCTGGGTGATCAAGTAGGTGATCGACCGGCAAGACGGCGCGCAACACGGGACGGGGAAGAAGTCGTCGGTGGTGAACCACTGCGGCAGCTGCGCGGCGATCGAGTGCAGGACATCGGAGTTGGTCAGCCGGGTGAGCGGGTTGAACTCGACGTGGCGCCCCGAATGGGTGACCGGCTGGAAGGCCACGGACCGGACCGCCGGGTGGCCCAGGCCGTGCCGGATGATGGGCCCGATTTCGTGCTCGTTGAGGTCCTTCTCGATCGCCGCTACCAGAGTGACGGTGAGCTCGGCCTCGGCACAGTTGTCCAGTGCCCGCTGTTTGCTCTCGCGCAGGTCGCGTCCCCGGACCGCGGTGTGAGTGGCGGCTTCGAGGCCGTCGAACTGCAGGTAGATGTTGACCCTGCGTCCGGGCCTGCTGCGCCGGCCGAGCTCGGCCACGAAGGCCTTGTCGGAGGCCAGCCGGATGCCGTTGGTGTTGAGGTTCACCGCGCCGATAGGGCGCTCCTGGGCCAGGTCGATCATCGCCAGAATGTCCTTGTGGATGGTCGGCTCTCCGCCGGAGAACATCACCACCTCCGGTTCGCCCTCGGCCGCGACGAACACATCGAGCATCGTGGCGCACTGCTCGAGGGTGATCGAGTAACCGTCCGGCCCATTGCCCCGCGGACTCCCCGAGTCGGCGAAGCAGATCGGGCAGTCCAGGTTGCAGCCGGTGTTGACCTCGATGATGCCCAGGCAGGCGTGCTGCTTGTGCTCCGGACAGAGTCCGCAGTCCGACGGGCAGCCGTCCTTCACCTCGGTCTGGGTCTGCAGTGGCCGGGTGCCAGGCTTGTTGAACCGCTGGATGTCGAGGTACATCTGAGCGTCGCCGTAGACACGCGCCTCGAACTCGCCGTGCTCGGCGCAGCGCTTGCGCAAGAACACCTGGTTGTCGCGGACGTTGACCTCGGCGTCGATCGTGACCTTGCACACCGGGCAGATGGAACGGGTCAGCTCGAGAAAAACCTCGTCACGGTCACGGTCGGGGGTGAGGTTCGCGGCGATGTCAAGGTGGGTCATAGTCGTCGACGCTACGTCTGCCTCCGCGGTCCGGACCGTGTGCGGGCTTACAGTCCCTCCGCCGGACCACGACCATGATGGGTGTCATGCATCGGACCCCGACGAACCGAGACCTCGCGGATCGCGTGTCTGGAGAGGCGGCGACGGTTCGCCAGAGCCCACTCGCCGTCTGGCGGATCGGGATCGCCGGCGGACTCACCGCCATCTTGTGCTGTGTCGGGCCAACGGTGCTGGCCGTGCTCGGCGTGGTCGGTGCAGGCACCGCCTTCGTCTGGGCCACCGACCTCTACGACGGGTACGCCTGGTGGTTCCGCCTCGCCGGGCTCGTCGTCCTGGTCGGCCTGGTGTACTGGTCGCTGCGTCGCCGCAACCAGTGCTCGCTGGCCGGAGTCCGCAGCATCCGCAAACGCCTCCTGACGATCATGGGTGTCGCGGTCGGCACCTACGCGTTGCTGTACGCCGTCACCACGTGGCTGGGCACGTTTGCCTGACGCGATGGCCGATGCTCGCCGCGTCGACGACCGGGTCGGTTCCGGCGCCGCCATGCAGCACCGGGAGCTGTTCGGCGCTTGTCGGGGCTGTGGGTCCGTCGACGGGCCGGCCGCGGACGGCGTCTCGGTCGGGCGCTATCGCCCCTAGCAACGAGGCTGCTGCCTCGAGACGCGCCGCTCGTCTCGTGGACCGTGGGCTTTAGGCTGCTGCTGGACGGGGAAGGGTGGTGGGTCATGGTGATCAACCCTGGTAAGGCCACGACTCGCACGTTCGTCCGCCCCGTGGAACGGTTCATCCGGTGGGAGTCCAGCAGCGCCTTCCTGTTGATAGCCGCGGCCGTCACGGCGCTGGTCTGGGCAAACGTGTCCGACTCCTACGGGAACCTGTGGGACGCGCACGCGTCGCTCGAAGTTGGTCCTTTGCACCTGGACGAGTCGCTTCGCCACTGGGTGAACGACCTGCTGATGGCGGTGTTCTTCTTCGTCGTGGCGCTCGAGGTCAAGCGGGAGATGCTGTTCGGTTCGTTGAGCGACCGTCGGTCGGCTCTGGTGCCGGCTGCCGCGGCATTCGGCACCATGATCGGGGCCGCCGCGGTCTACCTGGCGGTGAACTCGGGGGGAGACGGTGACCTGGGTGGCTGGGCGATCCCGATCGCCACCGACATTGCCTTCGCGCTCGGAGTCCTCGGCCTCGCGGGGCGTCGCGCGCCGAAAGAGCTGCGCGCGTTCATGCTGACCCTGGCCGTGGTCGACGACCTCGGCACCATCCTCGTGATCGCGGTCTTCTTCACCGACGACCTCTCCCTGTGGTGGCTCTGCGCCGCGATGGTCCTCCTTCTCGGGATCGTCCTCGGCCGCCGGGCCGGTGTCCGCAACATGGTCTTCTACGTGCTGCTCGCGGGTGCTGTGTGGTTGACGGTCTTCGAGTCAGGCGTGCACGCGACGGTAGCCGGGGTGGCGCTCGGATTCCTGACCCCCGCGTTCTCTGACCGCAACCGTGACGAGACGGCCGCCTCCATCAGCGAGGATCTCGTCGAGATCCTCGAGGACGACCGGGAGATCAACGACGCGGCGCTCCTCCATGCCGCCCACCAAGCCAGTCGGGGAGCTTCTCCGCTCGCGCGGATCGAAGAGGCCCTTCACCCTTACTCGGCTTACCTCATCCTGCCCTTGTTCGCCCTGGCCAACGCCGGCGTCCCCGTCTCGGCCTCGGGATTCGGAGATGCCATGTCAAGCCCCGTAGGACTCGGGATCTTCCTGGGTCTCGTGGTGGGCGCCCCGATCGGCGGCATGCTGCTCGCCTACGCCTCTGTCCGGGTCGGACCAGGTCGGATGCCGGACAACCTGGACTGGCCAGCAATCGGGGGAGTCGCTCCGCTGAAGGGCATCGGCTTCACCATCGCCATCTTCATCACGACCCTGGCGTTCGACGACCGGGCCCTCCAGGAGACCGCAACCCTGGCCGTCCTGGCCGCCTCGCTACTCTCGGCCCTCATCGGTCTGGCCGTGATCTTCGCCCGGCACGCACTCCTCAACCGGTCGACGTCGAACCACCGTTGAGCAGGCATCGGCCGAGGGCTTCGCCGTGACAGGGCTCCGCGCGGCGTGGGGCCGGCTCCAGCCAGCCGCGTATCAGCAACTCGTCATGGCAAGGTTCTCGGGCGCCGGGGCGTGCCAACCGATCCGGGACGTCGTACTCGGACGTCCGACGCGTCCAGGTCGACGCGGTGCGCAACGGCGAGCCCCGCGGACCAACCGGGAGCCCGTCCGTGTGCAGGAGGCTGCAGGCAGGCGGTGTCGTGGCCGCTCCTGGCGAGCAACCACGAGGTCAACGAGTTGGAGTTCCACATCTCGCCTGCCTCGAGCTCGTCGCGGCCCCATGTGCGGGCGGGAAAAGCAGGGACCAGGTCCAGCACCCGCTGGGCCATGTCACGGTCAGAGCTGAGGCGCTGGGGGCTGTCCACTGCCTCCGCGACGTCGGCGATGACGCCGCCCTTCCAGCTGTGCACCTCGTACCGGAACAGTCGGGCGCGACCTAGCGGGGAAGAACCCACGGGCCCTTCGCTCACGACGCCGCGGTCGGCGGCTCGGGTGGCCCACACCGGAGTCATCTCGATCACGAACCTCGCGCCGTCGAGGTGCACCTCCAGCGCGGAGTGATAGAGATCGCGCCGCTCGCGGCCCTGACGCCGGGCCACGATCGCCTCGAAGGCCGACCCACTCCAGCGCACCAGCCGGGAAGCGTCGCCTGCCCCCAGCGGCAACCAGTACAGCTCGACGCTCGGGGCGTAAGTGGCAACGGGGTCCGGTGCCACGTCGGAGTTCTCCGGGCTGACGGCTCGACCCTTCACCGGACGGCCGCGACTGCCGGAACTGCGACATAGTCGAAGACGAGCCGTGCGGGGACCTTGCCGGACAGCACTTCTGTGATCGCGTCGTTGACGTCATCGAGACTTCTGGTCTCGGCGATGACCCGGGTCTTGCCGGCGGCGTGGAGCGCAAAGACCTCGGCGAGGTCCTGCCGGGTCCCGACGATGGACCCGATGATCGTGATGCCCTTGAGCACGGTCTCGAAGATCGGGATGCTCATCGCGCCGCCGTCTGCCGGCAGCCCCACGCACACGAGGCGGCCGCCGCGACGAAGTGAGGCGAAGGCCTGCTCGAAAACCCGCGGTGATGCGGCGAGCACCACGGCGACGTCGAGTCCGCCGAGCTCCTGGATGGTGACGACCGGGTCGAGGATGGAGGCGTTCACGAGATGCTCGGCGCCGAGGGTGGCGGCAAGCTCGAGCTTGGGCTGCTCGATGTCGACAGCCACCACGGTGCCTCCCATGAGTCTGGCGTACTGGACCGCGAGATGTCCCAGACCACCGATGCCGAAGACTCCGACCAGCTCGGTCGGCTTGACCTGGGCGACCTTGACGGCCTTGTAGGTGGTCACGCCGGCGCAGCTCAATGGCGCGGCATCGATCGAGGAGACGCCGTCGGGGACCGGTACGACGTACGTGGCACTGGCGACGGCGTACTCCGCGAACGCACCGTCGATCGAGTAGCCGCTGTTGTGCTGCTTCTCGCACAGGGTCTCGCGACCGTCGACGCAGTAGCGACACTCGCCGCACGCGGATCCGAGCCAGGCGATCGAGACGCGTTCACCGGCGGTTCGGTTCGTCACGCCGACACCGAGCTTCTCGATGATGCCGATCCCCTCGTGGCCCGGGACGAAGGGCAACGTAGGTCTCACGGGCCACTCGCCTCGGGCCGCGTGGATGTCGGTATGGCACAAGCCGCAGGCCTCCAGACGGATCAGCACCTGGCCGGCGCCGGGCTCGGGAATATCGCGCTCGACGATCTTGAGATCTTCGGAGAACGAGGTGACCACTGCTGCCTTCATGGCGGACCTTTCACGGCTTTGACCCATGCGTCGACCGCTCGTCCGAGCGGCCGTTCCGAGGGTCGGGGATGTGACCATCGTCTGCCGCGCCGAGCTGCCCGGGCAGAGTCGCAGGTCGTCTCGGGACGGGACGTTGTGCCCGTGCAGCCCTGACCTCGGCGCCGGCGCCAGAGTACGGCCACGAGGGTGGGCCAGGCGGTCCGCGCGGACCACAGGTATTCAGGGTCGGAAGCCTGCCGCCACGGGACTTCTTCCTCTACGGGGAGGTCACGACGGGGTGGTCGAGTGAGGTAACGACAACCGATGGGAGGCACCTACGGTGCCTACTGCTGCATACACAGCCCTTACTCAACATCGAGCTGGCGCCCCCGGCGTGCCCTCGTCCAGTGCCGTCCCAGTCGCTCAGACGTTCGGGCTCAGCAAGGTCTACGGCGTGGGCGCTGCCGAGGTGGCAGCGCTGGACGACGTCACCGTGGAGTTCGACCGTGGACGCCTGACCGCGATCATGGGTCCGTCCGGCTCCGGGAAGTCCACGCTCATGCACTGCATGGCGGCTCTGGACGCGCCTACCGCTGGTCGGGTGGTCATCGACGGAGTCGACATCAGCCACCTGAAGGACAAGGCCCTGACCCGGTTGCGGCGCGACCGCCTCGGGTTCGTCTTCCAGGCCTACAACCTGGTCCCCACACTGACGGCCCGCGAGAACATCACCCTGCCCACGGACATCGCCGGCAGGAAGGTCGACCCAGCCTGGTTCGATGTCGTCGTCGACACGCTGGACATCCGCGACCGGCTGTCCCATCGACCCGACGAGCTCTCGGGTGGGCAACAGCAGCGGGTCGCGTGTGCACGGGCCCTGCTCGGCAAGCCGGCCATCGTCTTCGCCGACGAGCCGACCGGCAACCTCGACTCCAGCGCCAGCGCCGAGATCCTCGCCTTCCTGCGCGCCTCGGTAGATGACTTCGGCCAGACCATCTTGATGGTGACCCACGACCCGACCGCTGCGACGTACGCCGACCGGGTCGTCTTCCTCGCCGACGGCCGGATCGTCGACGACCTTCACCACCCCACCCTCGAGGGCGTCCTCGAGCGGATCCAGCGGCTCGCTCAACCCGGACCGGAGGCCTGAGATGCTCAGAGTCACCCTCCGGGGACTTCGCGCGCACCTCGTGCGCCTGCTTCTGACCGCCTCAGCAGTCATGCTCGGGGTCTCCTTCGTCACCGGCACCTTCGTGCTCCGCGACAGCATCGACAACGCCCTGCATGGTCTGGTCGCTGGAGCCACCGCCGGACTTGACGTGTCCGTCCGAGGACACGAGGTCAGAGCTGACGGCGAGGGCACCGGCGTGCGCCGCCCCGTCCCGCTCTCCCTCATCGACCAGCTCGAAGCCGTACCAGGCACCGGACGGGTCTCACCGGACCTGCAAGGCACCGCCATCATCGCCGGCAAGGACGGAACGGTGGTCCGCAACAGCGGCGCACCCGGCCTCGGGTTCGCCTTCTCCGAGGACGACCCTGCCTTCACCCTCGTCGACGGCCGCGGACCCACAGGGCCGGACGAGGTGGCCGTCGAGAGCTCCACCCTCGACAGGGCCAACCTCGCTCTGGGGGACACCACCCAAGCCGTTCTCGGCGGTGCCACGACCACCGTGACCATCACCGGCGAGGTGGAGTTCGGCACCCTCTTCGGGGCCACTGCGGTCCTCCTGGACGAAGCAACCGCCCGACAGCTCTTCGCACCCGACGGCACCGTCCCATCGATCACCGTGACCGCGGAACGGGGCGTCACCCAGACCACCCTGCGTGACTCCGTCGCCGAAGTCCTCCCGCCCTCCGCCGAGGCCGTCACCGGCGCCTCGGTGGAGGCAGACAACGAAGCCGCCGTCCAGCAAGGCCTCGGGTTCTTCACCACCTTCCTCCTGGTCTTCGCCGGCGTCGCTCTGTTCGTGGGAGCCTTCATCATCGTCAACACCTTCTCGATGCTCATCGGACAACGAGCACGTGAGCTGGCCCTGCTGCGAGCTCTCGGGGCATCACGGCGCCAGGTACTGGCCTCGGTGCTCGGCGAGGCGGCCATCGTCGGCGCGGTCGGCTCCGCCCTCGGAGTCGGGCTGGGTGTGCTGATCGCCCACGGCGCCAAGGCAGGGATCAGGCTGGGGCTCGGCGTCGACATCGGGACCAGCCTCCCCATCACCCTGTCCACCCTGCTCATCAGCCTGGCCGTGGGCACACTGGTCACCGTTGTGGCTGCGTTGCTGCCCGCGCGCCGAGCCGCGCGCACGGCACCCGTAGCAGCCATGCGCGGAGAGGCTGCCGCAGCGCCCCAGGGGCTCCGGCGCCGCGGTACAACCGGGGCGGCCCTGGTGGCAGTGGGTGGAAGCGTCCTCGCCGTGAGCGTCACCAGGTCGAGCGTGCCGTGGGCAATCGCCGGCCCGGGCGCGGGCGTGGCAGTGCTGGGTCTCCTGGTGGGGGCGCCGTGGCTGGCTCGACCAGTAGTCCGTGTCATCGCCTGGCCCTTCGTCATGCTGCTCGGCGTCATCGGCAGACTCGCCCGGCAGAACGCACTGAGGGTGCCGCGACGCACAGCGGCAACCGCGAGCGCCCTGATGATCGGGCTCGCCCTCGTTGCCGGCATCTCGGTGCTCGCCGAGAGCGTCCAGGCCAGCGTGTCCGAGGGAGTGGCGAACGAACTCCGCTCCGACTTCGTCCTCAACGCTGCCGAGTTCCCGGTCCCCGCCGCCGTCGCCGTCGAGGCCCGCGGCTTGCCGGATGTGGCGTCCGTGTCTGCCATCAGCCACGTACCCGTCCGGATCCAGGGCTTCAAGGCCGTCGCGGTAGCCGCATCCGCGTCCGACGTGTCGGCCAACTTCACCGTCCACATGTCTTCGGGCACTCTCGACGCCCTCACCGGAGACAGCGTCCTGATCGACCGGACAACCGCCGACCTCCAAGGCTGGAAGGTGGGTGACGGCCTCAACGCCACCGTCGGCATGCTGGCCGCGCACCAGCTCGTGGTCGGTGGCATCTACGACGACAGCCAGGCTTTCGCCGACATGATCGTGGACCGATCCGTGTACCTGGCCGCGGTGCCAGCCGCACTGCAGAGCGACGTACGCGTCTTCGTCCGAGCCACCCCCGGAGCCGACCTCAGCGCGCTGCGCGCCCAGCTGAGCACGGTCACCTCTCCCTACTTGCAGGTCTCGGTCCAGGACCGTTCGGAGTTCGCAGCCGAACAAGGCGCCTCCATCGACACCGTGCTCAACCTGCTCTACGTCCTGCTCCTCTTCAGCGTCGTCATCGCCGTGCTCGGCATCGTGAACACGCTGGCTCTCTCCGTGCTGGAGCGAACACGTGAGATCGGCCTCCTCCGAGCGGTGGGGTTGCTGCGTCGCCAGCTCGGCGGGGTGATCACCATCGAAGCCATCGCCACCGCAGTCTTCGGGGCGATCCTCGGGACAGTGCTCGGGCTCGGGCTGGGAGTAGCACTCCAACACGGACTCCAGGCACAAGGGCTCAACACCCTGGGCATCCCATGGATCCTGATCCTTGTCATGCTCGCCGCATCGATCCTGGTCGGAGTGCTTGCCGCAGTCGCGCCATCCATCCGCGCCGCGCGCCTCAACATCCTCCAGGCGATAGCCGCTGCCTGACCGGCCGAGGGTTGTCGCCCGGCAGCAGAGCCCAGGTCGGGTCGGGCTACCGACGGTCGGGTCGGGCTCGGCTGCGAAGGCCGTCGAGCTCGTCGAGCAAGCGCCTGGTCTCGTTCTCGAGGGCGAAGACCTTGGCAATGCCGGCGAGGTTGAGGCCTTCGGCCAGGAACAAGGTGATCCGTTGGATCCGCTCGATGTCGCGACCGCTGTAACGGCGGGTGCCGCCGCCGGTGCGTGCCGGGTCGAGGAGGCCGCGAGCCTCGTAGATCCTGAGCATCTGGGGGTCCACCCCGGTGAGCTCTCCGGCTACCGAGATCGCGTACAGGGCTTGTTCCGGATCTCGTGCGGTCGCCATGGTCGGGCCTTCTGCTAGTGGGCTCTTGCATTTAACTCGGTCGTATGATACATGAAACCTATGTCAGTCACTATCGATCTGTGGTGGCGGACAACTCAAGAAAACATTAACTTCACTGTGGAGGTGAGCAAGCATGTTGATGCGCAGCACTGACCCGTTCCGTGACTTCGACCGACTCGCCCAGCAGCTCCTCGGTGCCGGCACCACGTCACGGCCGGCGGTGATGCCGATGGACGCCTGGCGCCAGGGCGACAGCTTCGTGGTCGAGTTCGACCTGCCCGGCGTACGTCCCGAGACTCTCGACATCGACGTCGAGCGCAACGTGCTGACCGTCAGGGCGGAGCGGACACCGGCCAACGGGGACTGGGAGATGTTGGCCGCCGAGCGGCCGACCGGGCTGTTCAGCCGGCAGCTGGTGCTCGGTGACAACGTGGACCTCGAGCACGTGCAGGCCGACTATGAGGCCGGCGTGCTGCGGCTGACGATCCCGGTCGCGGAGAAGGCCAAGCCCCGCAAGATCGAGATCACCAGCGGCGGCAGCGAGCGGACCGACGACCGGACCGGCGACCGGACCGCGATCTCGTCCTGATCATCGCCACGAGCCATTGCCGTGGGAGTGTCCTCGATGACCACGAACTCCGTGCGCCCATCCGGCGTCCTGAGCGCGCCGGCTGCCGTTACGCACGGCACACCGACGCGGAAGTCGACGTTGGAGAGCTGGGTCGACCTGCTTCTCGCCGACGAGGAGTGGGTGCGGCGCGAGTTCGCGGACATCGTGGCCGCCGGGTGGGGCGGCGCCGTACCCCCTAGCCCTGCACGAATGCAGGGATCGCACCGGCCGCGTAGGCCTCGGTACGGCGACCACCCCACCCCTGGTCTTCCACCCGAGCAGCGCCATGTCCAGAACGGCGCGCGGCCGCGTCAGCGAGGTCCTCCGGAGTGACGTGCCGCTCGTTTCGACTCCTTGCGTCCAGCCGACGGGGAGGAGCCGTAGGAGCAACCGCTGCCGTCGGATGAGCCATGGCCCCACGGAGCCGCCCACCTGATCCTCGTAGGCCAGGTGGGCGGCTCTGTGCTCCCGCATCCATTCGGGAAGCACGCAGCCCGGTCTGGAGCTCGCTACTCGTCGACCTCGGGAACGAAACCCCTGAGCGTCTGCGACACCTGCGTCGCGCCACAGCGACTTCGCCAGCCCTCGCGTTGTGATGCGCGGTCCCGAGCGGTTGGGACTTGTCGACCGCACGGGGACGAAGGGTGGAGGATGGGCTCATGGCAGCCCTGATGTGTTCGGCTGGTTTCGTCGCCCTGGTCGGCCTGCTGGCGGCCAAGAATGCTCATCGGACCGACGGGCGCGCATGCTGCACGCCCGCCGATCCCCGGCAGGACCTCCGGATGCGCGCGGCTAGTGATGAGCAGGTCGCGCACACGGATCACTCCTGAGTGTCAGGAGAGCAGTCCGTTCATCGTTTCGATCTCCTTGGTCTGCGAGTCGATGATCTGGCCGGCAAGGTCGACGGCGGACGCGTACTGACCGTCATCCTGCTCGGACGTGGCCATCTCGACCGCGCCGGTGTGGTGCTCGACCATCATCTCGAGCCACATGTCCTGGAACTCGGCGTCGGAGGCGTTGTCGAGCTCGTCGAGAGCGTCCCGGGTCATCATCCCGGGCATGTCCTCCCCGTCCATGCTCTCCATATCCCCCGAGTCGCTGTCGGCGTTGGTGTGGTCGCGCATGGTCTCCGGGATGTCCTCGCCCCAGCTGGTGAGCCAGTCGGTCATCTCCTCGATCTCGGGGGTCTGGGCGGCGCGGATGTCCTCGGCGAGCTGCTGGACCTCGGGCGCGAGGGTGCGCCCGGCCGTGAGGTCCACCATCGTCAACGCCTGGGCGTGGTGCTGGATCATGTCGGTGGCGAAGCTGACGTCGGCGTCGTTGTGTTCGGTCGTGGACACCCTGACGCCAGCGTCCGAGGCGGAGTCATCGGCGCCGCAGGCGCCCAGGACGAGCGCCAGGCCGAGGGTGAGTCCGCCGAGAGCGGCACGGGTAGTGCGGGCACGCGTGTTGAGCATGTGGTTCCTCCTGTGGTCGTCAGTGCTGGGGTCCGGTACGCGGGCGCGGTGCAGCGTCCGCCGAGCGGCCCGGCTCAGCAGCGGATGACGGAGAAGGCCCAGACCAATGGGGGGCCGGTCTGGCGGGCATCGGTTCGACGGGCGGCCCGACGCGAGGTCATGACCCGTTCGCGAAGCGGGACGCGCGAGCCGCGCTGAGACCGAATCAGCATCCTGGCGAGCGCGGCACCGACCAGGACGGCAATGCAGAGCATGACCATGCCGGCCATCCCGTGCCCGAGGTCCAGGGGTGACACCAAGGCCGCGGGGGCCGCGATCGCGTCGTGCCCCGCCATCAGCGGCATCGCCGACATTGCACTCGGGGCGGCCAAGCCACCGGGGTCAGCGTGCTGGCTCCCGTGGAGACCGATGGCGTGCATGCCGATGATGCCCAGCACCACGACGGCGACGAGGGCGGTCGATCCCGGCCTTGTGCCGTTCGCTCGGGCAGACAGACTGCCGAGTCGACGAGGGGCCAAGGACATCACGGTTCGATCGTACGGACCTCAGGTCAGGCGATCTGGTGGAGGTAGCGCCTCGATCACCGCGGGCTCGCTGTCCGGAGGGCGTCGAGCCGGGCGTGGTACTCCTCGGTGTCGATCTCGCCTCGCGCCATGCGCTGGGCCAAGATCTGCTCCGCGTCCGAGGGCTCCCCACGGGGCACTGAGCCGGACGGAGTCGCGAAAGACGGCTGCGAAGGCACACTCGCCGGGCGGCGGTCCCAACGCACCGCGAGTCCCACCGCCAAGGCGATCAGCAGGCCTAGGCCCAGCATGCCCAACACCATCGCGAGCCCCCAGCCATCGTTCATGTGCCCCTCGCCCCAGTACCCCATGACAGTCACCTCTCACCCAGCGGCCCTCGCGTCGAAAGCCCGTCTCCCTAGAGCGTCGCCCCGGTCGCCCGGAGAGCTGTAGAGGCCAAAGGCCTTTGCCGAGAGGCCGGGCGGCCTTCCGCACGGATACCCTAGGGGGGTATAGTGGGGGAATGACCAACCCAGAGGTCCCGACCTCGCACGAAGCGCTCGTCGCCAAGGATCCTGTCTGCGGCATGGACGTCGACCCGGTCACCAGCGAGCATCGCTCGGAGCATGACGGGCAAGCGTTCTTCTTCTGCTCCGCGAAGTGCCGGGAGAGGTTCCAGAGCAGCCCCGCCACCTACCTGGCCAACGAAGCTGACTCGCCTCACGCTCAGCAACACCAGGACCACCACGACTCCGGCGCCCACGAGGTCCAGCACAACGCCGATCCGGCAACGTCGGATGGGGCCGTTGAGTGGACCTGCCCCATGCATCCCGAGATCCGGCGCCCGCGACCCGGGGCTTGCCCCATCTGTGGGATGGCGCTCGAACCAGTCACCGTTACCGCTGACACTGGGCCGAGTCCGGAGCTGGCGGACATGACTCGACGGTTCTGGGTCGGCGTGGCGCTCTCGATCCCCGTCCTGGTCCTGGGCATGGGCGGGGACCTGTTCCCGGCGATCCACGATGTCATCTCGGCGAAGGCGTCTGTCTGGGTGCAGCTGGTCCTGGCCACGCCGGTGGTGTTGTGGGCCGGCTGGCCGTTCTTCGAGCGTGGCTGGACCTCCGTGCGGACGCTGAAGCTGAACATGTTCACCCTGATCGCGATGGGCACCGGCGTCGCGTGGCTGTTCAGTGTGGTGGCCACGGTCGCGCCAGGAATCTTCCCGGATGCGTTCCGCATGGACGGTGTGGTCGACGTCTACTTCGAGGCGGCCTCGGTCATCACCACCCTGGTGCTCCTCGGGCAGGTACTGGAGCTGAGGGCTCGGGAGCAGACCTCTGGCGCGATCAGGGCCTTGCTCGACCTGACCCCCGACACCGCGCGCCGGATCAACCCGGACGGCAACGAGGACGAGGTCGCCCTCGATCAGGTGCAGGTCGGCGACCGGCTCCGGGTGCGCCCGGGCGAGAAGGTCCCGGTCGACGGCGTCGTGGAGGAAGGCCGTTCCTCGGTGGACGAGTCGCTGGTGACCGGCGAGTCGATGCCCGTCACCAAGGACCCCGAGGACACCGTCATCGGTGGCAGCATCAACCAGACCGGTGCCCTGATCGTGCGCGCCGAGCGCGTCGGGCGCGACACGATGCTGGCCCGGATCGTCCAGATGGTCGCCGAGGCCCAGCGTTCCCGCGCACCGATCCAGCGGATGGCGGACCAGGTGGCCGCCTGGTTCGTCCCCGCCGTCCTCGCCACGGCAGTGGTCGCGTTCATCATCTGGGCCACCATCGGGCCTGACCCCC
Organism: uncultured Actinomycetota bacterium; assembly: GCA_963782155.1. Classification (GTDB taxonomy): domain Bacteria; phylum Actinomycetota; class Actinomycetes; order Propionibacteriales; family Nocardioidaceae; genus Nocardioides. The sequence goes on along the minus strand of CAWAIZ010000018.1, from coordinate 145,598 downwards.
GCCTTGCGCACGCGCTGATCGTGGCGGTGTCGATACTGATCATCGCCTGCCCCTGCGCACTTGGGCTGGCTACGCCCATGTCGATCATGGTCGGCGTGGGAAGGGGGGCGGGCTTCGGCGTGCTCATCAAGAACGCCGAAGCGCTCGAGGTGATGGAGAAGGTCGACACCCTGGTGGTCGACAAGACCGGAACGCTCACCGAGGGCAAACCGTCGGTCACCCGGGTCGTCCCCGAGGGCGGGTTCGACGAAACCGACCTCCTGCGGCTCGCTGCCGGCGTCGAACTCGCATCCGAGCACCCGATCGGTGTCGCCGTGGTCAACGCCGCGACCGCCGCGGGACTGGAGATCCCGAACGTCACTGACTTCGACTCCCCAACCGGCAAGGGAGTCATCGGGACAGTGGAGGGCCAGCGGGTCCTGCTCGGCAGCGCGGGCTTCCTGATGGGCCACGAGATCGATCCTGGCCCGCTCACCTCCGAAGCAGACCGCCTCCGCGGCGACGGAGCCACCGTCGTCTTCGTCGGCGTCAACGATCAGGTGGCAGGGATCATCGCCATCGCCGACCCCGTCAAGGAGACCACGCCCGAGGCACTCCGAGCCCTGCGCGCCCAGGGGGTCGAGGTGGTCATGCTCACCGGCGACAACCGGGTCACCGCCGAAGCCGTCGCCCGGCGCCTTGGCATCGACCGCGTCGAGGCGGAAGTCCTCCCCGACGACAAGAGCAACGTCGTCAAACGGCTACGCGAGGAGGGACACGTGGTCGGCTTCGCCGGAGACGGCGTCAACGACGCGCCCGCACTGGCCGCCGCCGACGTCGGGCTCGCGATGGGCACCGGCACCGACGTGGCCATCGAGAGTGCTGGCGTCACCCTCCTCAAGGGCGACCTGACCGGGATCGTCCGGGCCCGGCGCCTTTCGCAGGCCACCATGTCCAACATCCGGCAGAACCTCGTGTTCGCCTTCGCCTACAACAGTGCCGGCATCCCCATCGCCGCCGGCGTCCTGTACCCGGCGTTCGGCTGGCTGCTGTCCCCGATGATCGCCGCAGCAGCGATGGCCCTCTCGTCGGTCAGCGTCATCGCCAACGCGCTGCGGCTGCGTGCCCGGCACCTGGAGTGACGGAACACCTGACTGTGGAACCTTCGGGGGAGCTCTACAACGCGACCACGCGCGAACGCGGCACGCTGGGCCGTGCGGGCGCCGAGGTGAGACCCTACGGGTCGGTCCTGTCCCCTCTCGGAGCCCCGCTTGGCAGACCCCGACGGTGGAAGAAGGGGTGGACGTAACCGGGACTCCAGAACGGGATGAGTCCGTAGAACCCGTAGACGTCGGCGTAGGCCGTCGCGTCCATGAGCTCCGGGTCGTAGTCCAGCACGTCGCCGCTGTGAGAGTCGGCAGGGAGGTCGCGCAGCCGGGTGTGGTCCCGGTCGACGTGCACGGACTCATCGACACGCGTGATCGCCTCGACGGGCACCAGGCGCCGGGACTCGAACAGTCCGAGAATTCCGCCGGACGCGATCACGAGCAGGCGCGCGCGTCGTTCCTGCTCGTCGACGATGAGGTCGTCCACCTCGCCGAGGCGATGGCCATAGGGGTCGAAGACGGCCATCCCCCGGACGTCGTCGTCGGCGTGCGCGAGCTCGAGGTCGCTGTCTCGAAGCTGCACCATGCCGATCTGGGCGATCTTGCTCATCGGGCCTCCAGTGGCTGGGTCGGCCGGGTGTCCGGTCGAGGCAGAGTGTCTCCTGGCCCACCAACGTGACAGGGCCCTGTGGCGGTGGTGCGATCACTCAGATGGCAGTCCTGTGACATTGGTGCGCGCCCGCCGACGCGACGCCGCTGGAAGGAACGCCTCAAGACTTCTGGCAGGGTGAGGGCCCGTGGCCCAGGTCGTGGTGGCAGTCGTGTTGCTCGTCGGCGTCATCGCGCTGACGCCGCTGGCACACCGCACCGGTCTGCCGCAGCCTGTCCTGCTGACAGTCTTCGGACTGGCGCTCGCTCTGGTGCCGTCGGTGCCGACGCTTCACGTCGCGCCCGACCTCATCTTGCCGGTCGTGCTCCCGCCCCTGCTGTTCGCGGCTACCCAACGCAGTACGGCGAGGGAGTTTCGCGAGAACGCGGCGCCTGTGACTGTCCTCGCGGTGGGGTTGACGCTGGCTTCGATGGCGGTGGCGGCCGCTGTCGCGCACGTGGCCGGGTTGGGGTGGCTTCCTGCGCTGGTGCTGGGTGCTTTGGTGTCGCCGCCCGACCCGGTGGCCGCGACTGCCGTGGCTCGTCGGCTGCGCCTGCCTCCGCGCATGGTGACGATCCTCGAGGGCGAGGGCATGTTCAACGATGCGACCGCACTGGTGGCCTTCACCGTGGCCCTCTCGGCCACGGTCACGGGCGAGGTCTCCGCCGCCAGGATCGGGACGGAGTTGGCGCTGGCGCTCTGCGCCGGCGTCGCGGTCGGGTTGGGCCTGGGATGGCTGGCGAACCGATTGCTTGCGGTGATCCACGACGGCTACGCGGAGACCACGGTGACGGTTCTTGTGCCGTTCCTCGCCTACCTGCTGGCGGAGGAGGTGCATGGATCGGGCGTGTTGGCGGTCCTCGTGCTGGGCCTCTACCTGCGCACGTACGGCCACCAGGCCACGACCTCGCACGGATGGCTGCTGGGTCGGGCTGTGTGGTCCTACGCCGACTTCCTCATCACCAGCCTGGTCTTCGCCCTGGTGGGCTTGGAGCTGGTCGACGTGATCGGCGCTACCCCCGTGGACCGGGGAACGGTGGTCCTGGCCGGATCCGTGGTCACGGCTCTCGTCGTGCTCCGGGCTGCCTGGGTCTTCGGCAGCGTGGGTGTCGTACGCCGATGGGCCAGTCGCCGCGAGCACACCTGGCCCGCCAACTGGAGAGAGGCCACCGTGGTGTCCTGGGCCGGAATGCGCGGCGTGGTCACGGTGGCCGCTGCTCTGGCGATCCCCGCGACGGTGTCCGACGGCGGGCCGTTCCCGTTCCGGGACGAGATCGTCGTCGTCGGGCTGGCCACGGTGCTGGTCACCCTGGTCGTCCAGGGTCTGACCCTGGCGCCTCTCGTAGCCAGGCTGGGCGTCGGGCGCGACGACGACGAGGCGGGCGAGGTCGCCCGCCTGCGCTCGCGGGCCACCGCTGCCGCGCTCGAGGAGCTGCGCGGGGGAGCCATCGAGGGCGTCGGTGAGGCCGCTTCCCGCGCGGCCATCCTTCAGTACGAGGGCTATGTGTCCGCCCAAGAAGCCTTGATGCAAGCCCGCGAATCGGACGGTCCGGACGGCAGCGCCTCCGAACAGCTGGGGTTGGCGCTCGGCCGGGCGACGGACGTCGAGCGCTCCCTCGTGCTCGCCGAGCGCCAGCACGGACAGGTGAGTCCGGCCAGCGCCGACGAGGTGCTGCGCGACATCGAGAGTCGAGCCCTGCGGGGGTTCTGACGGTCCTCGCGCCGTTGTCACCCGTGGATGAACGTCTTGCTCGTCGGGGTGTTGGCAGTTGCGTGACATTCGTTCCTGCCGCGGGCGCAGCAACGAGCTGTCGGAACGCGGGTGCGATCATGGCCGCCATGGCGCCCCGACTCCTGATCCTCGAGGACGACGACGGCCTGCGGGCGTCGTTGCGCCTGGTTCTGGAGGACGAAGGGTATGAGGTCGTCGAGGCGTCCACCGCGGAGCAGGCGCTGGAGCTGCTGGCAGGGGACCATCTCGACCTGATGCTCGTCGACCTGATGCTGGGTGGCATGGACGGCTTCTCGTTCATCCAGCGCGCCAGGCCCCTGACGGATGCTCCGATCGTCGTGGTGAGCGCACGAGACGGTGTGGAGGACATCGTGGCGGCGCTGGAGGCCGGGGCGGACGACTACGTCACCAAGCCGTTCCTCGTGGAGGAGGTGAAGGCCAGGCTCAAGGCGTTGCTGCGGAGACCGTCCATGTCTTCGACGGACGAACCTCCCCGCGGAGAGGTCTTCGTGCTGGACGGCGTCGACGGGCCGCTGGTCTTCGACCGGGGGGCTGCGGTGCTCTCCAGGGGCGGCGGCGAGATTCATCTGACCAACACCGAGTTTCGATTGCTGAGCGTGCTCGCCGAGAACGCGGGCCGCGTGCTGAGTCGCAGCTCGTTGCTCGAGCACGTCTGGGAGCGCGGGTTCTTCGGGGACGAACGGATCGTCGATGTCCACGTACGACGGTTGCGCAAGAAGCTGGAGACAGACCCGAGCGACCCGTCGACGTTGGTGACCGTGCGCGGACTGGGGTATCGGCTCGACCTGCGATGAGCCGGCTCGGGAAGAGACACGGACTCCGCTCCGCGGTCACGCTCGCGTTTGCGCTCGGGGCTCTGACCCTGTCTGTCGCGTTGGCTGTCGGCACCTACTTCTCGGCGCGGCAGTTGCTGCTCGACCAACGGGAGCGGACGGCGATGCGCCAGGCGTTCTCCGATGCGGCGATGGTCCGCGACAACCTGCTCACGTCGGGGGCGCAGGTCAGTGACGTGTTGGGGTCGATCGCGCCGCCGGCAGGCGCCACCATCTACGTCCGACGGCACGGCGTGTGGTACTCGTCAGGGTTGGAGAGCAGAAGTCGCCAGGCCACCGCACGGGTGCAGCCGACGGTGGAGGGCGGGTCGGCTGCGCTCGCTTGGTCGGACGTGACGGACCCGCACGCCGTCGTCGTAGGCGTTCCGCTCCCGGCCGTCGATGCGGAGTACTACGAGGTGTCGGTAGCCGAGGAGCTCGAGCGCACGTTGTGGACCCTGGGGCTGGCCCTGACCGTCTGCGCCGTGCTGACCACCCTGGCAGGCGCGCTGCTCGGGAGGGCGGCGAGCCGGCGGTTGCTGACACCGCTGGCCGACGTCACCAAGGCCGCGGCGAGCGTCTCTGCGGGCGACCTGAGCACGCGGCTGTCCGACACCACAGACCCGGATCTCTCGGCGTTGGTGGGCGCCTTCAACAACATGGTGGACGCCCTCCACGACCGGATCGTGCAGGATGCCCGCTTCGCCGCGGACGTGAGCCATGAGCTGCGGACACCGGTGACCACGTTGACGACCAGTCTCGGCTTCCTTCAACAGGCCCCCGACCTCTCGCCTCGGGCGGCCCGCGCTGTGGAGCTGATGGGGGTGGAGCTCGAGCGCTTTCGCCGCGCGCTGGAGGACCTGCTGGCGCTCGGTCGGCTCGATGCACGAGGAGCTGATGACCTCCATCTCTCCGCGGTCGGTGCCCATGAGCTGGTGCGCCAGGCCCTGCTCGCCGGAGGTCGCTCTCCGTCGCTGCTGCTCACCGACGGCCCGCAAGGTCCGGACCCGGTGGTGGAGGTGGACCGGCCCCAGATCCTCCGCGCCCTGACCAACCTGTTCCAGAACGCCGATCTCCACGGTGGGGGCCTCACCGGCGTCCGAATCCGGGAGCGCGGGGGGTTCGTCGACCTCCACGTGGAGGACCGAGGTCCGGGCGTGCCACCGGGCGACAAGACGCGCGTCTTCGAACGGTTCGCGCGGGCCGGTGGTCAGAAAGTGGGCACGGGCAGTGGTCTGGGCCTGAGCATCGTCGAGCAGACGGTTCGCAACCATCACGGGGACGTCTGGTGCACCGATCGCCCCGATGGGGGAGCCGTCTTCGTGCTCAGGCTTCCCGTGAGTGAGGGAGTGGTGCCGTGATCGGGCGACCCGGGTGGCAAGGGGTAGCGACGACGGTGGCCGTCCTGGCCCTCGTCTCGTCCTGCGGTGTGCCTGGTGGCGGAACGGTGGAGCGGATCGATGGCGACACGGTGCCGTACCGTTTGCTGGAGTCCGCTAGCCCGTCGTCGTCCGGCCCGGACGACGGGACGGTGTCCGACCGCCGGCCCGTGCTGGTGTGGCTCGACGATCACGGCCGGCTGGTCCCCGAGGCGACCAGCGAGGGCTGCGACCAGACGCCGGAGCCTCTCGTCGAGCGACTGCTCGCCGAGCTGCGTGCCGGACCATCGGACGAGGCGCGGGCCACCGGACTGTCGACGGCCATCCCGCCCGAGTCCAGGCTCGCGCTGTCCGGGATCGACGCGGGGGCTGCCGAGATCGACATCGAGACCGCATCCGCGATCAGCGCCGACCGGCTCCCGGGTGCGGTGGGCCAGCTCGTGCTGACGGTGACGTCGGTCCCCGGCGTGACCTCGGTCGTCCTCGTCAGCGACGGTGAGCCCGTGCAGGTTCCCCTCCCTGGGGGGGCCTTGTCGGCCGGGCCGGTGACGGACCAGGACTACGCTGCCCTGCTGCCGGAGCGACTCCGGGAGCCAGGCGCCTTCGGGTGCGCTCGGCCCTGATGCGTCGCAGCACGAGGTCACTGCCGGGCTCAACGAGTGTCGAGCACCATCCACTGGACAGGACCCGACCGGCCGATCGTGAAACCCCAGTCCTCCGCGAGCACGTCCAAGGCGGCCGCCGTCGACTCGACGTCGCTCTCGGTCGCTGTGGGCCGGGCGGTCGCCCGGCAGCCGTGCCACCGCACATCGATGCGTACGCGGTCGGCGTCGAGCCATCGCACCATCACCGTGACTGCGCGGGGAGCGAAGCGGAGACCGTGCTCCATGGCGGCTCGGACCAGCATCCCGAGCCGGCCGACGGCTCCGGAGCCGAGAGCTCTGTCTTCGCCCCACCGGCGCGTGAGCCCGAGGACAGTGTCCGTCGTCTCCGCTCCGCAGATCAGGTCGAACCTGGTGACCCCGACAGTCAGGACGGCAGCGGCGTTCTCTTCGTGCGCCCACACGACGGCCCGTCTCACACTTCTCACGGCTGCCCCCAGGCCGTGATGCTTCTCGGGCCGAAGGGTGCACGCACGACGGTCGGCCGGCGGTCGGCGTCGACGAAGCCGATGCGCTTGAGCACGCTGACATCACGGCGCAGGTGACCCCGAAGAGCGACCTCGACGCTGCGGGCGGCGCAACGCCTCTTGACCCACAACAGGGCTGCGACGGTCGTGGACGTCACCGCGACCCCAGACATGTCGACCGTCAGCGACCTCGGACCCGTCTCCAAGATGCTTTCCACCTGCTCGTGGACATCGTCGAGAGCACCCAGACCGTTCTCTCGGAGGAGCAGGACCACCTCTCCAGGACGCGATGTCGAAACTTGTCCCGGGCCTGCCGAACGTTTCATGACGCACACGCTGGCAGCGCTAGATGACGGATCATCGATCGAGGACATTGCAGCCCGATGACAGTGCGCGAACGAGCTTCGGGCAGTCGGCACGCGAGGCTTGTCGATGGGTCCGCGACGTGTCTGGATGGAGGTGGCCACCGGATCTCCGTTGTCCACCTCAAGGCAGAAGGAGCGCATCAGATGCTCACCATCACGCCCCGAGCCCTCGCCGTCGCACGTCAAGTGACGGCCCATCCGACCATGAACGCCACCTCGGGTCTGCGCATTGCCCGTCGGCGAAACGCCGCAGCGCCCCTGCAGGTGGGTGCGGCACACGGCCCGCAGCCCGGCGACGCGACCCTGGAGCGCGACGGAGCGGTTCTCTACATCGGCCGTGGTGCTGAAGCCCGGCTGGAGGATGGCGAGCTGGACGCCGTCACCGAGCCGCAGGGCCGGGTGCAGTTCGTCCTGAAGCTGGTCTCGTGAGCGGCCGCCTCGACCCTGTTCGCGCGGCGCGGCGCGAGGCTGTCATCGCCCAGGTCCGACAGATCATCCGCCACGCCGAGCGACGGCTCGTGCTGACCCAACGGGCGCGTCGGCTCGGCTAGCCGGAAGGCACACGCGACTGCCAGCGAGCGGCCGCGACACTAGATCCCGCGCGGCAGCTCTGCCGGGCGACCGAAGTCGTCGGAGACCGACAGCCAGGCCACGGGGGAGTACCGCCAGCGCTTGGTGCCGTCGGTCACCGTGAGGACGGCCGACTCCTCGTCCACTGTGTAGTGGGCGTCGTCGCCGGAGAAGGTCTGCGGTCCGCCCTGGGCCAAGGTCACCACGAAGTCCATGGGGGCAGCGTGGCACGGTCGCGCGTGGTTGTTGAGAACGTGCTGAACATCTCGTCGTACGCCGGCCGCTGCGTCCGGCGGCGCGTACGTTGGAGGCGTGGACGTGGGTGCACCGGAGCTGATCATCTTGTTGGTCGTGCTCGTGCTCCTGTTCGGGGCCAAGAAGCTGCCGGAGCTGGCGCGGGGGAGCGGCCGGGCGTTGCGGATCTTCAAGGAGGAGATCAACGCCGACGACGAGGTCCCCGACGAGGAGAACCCGCCCAGCGTCACGCCTCGGTAGCGGATTGGTCCGAGGCCGCGTACCTCCGGAGACACCACGCCTGCGTGAGAGACTTCCCGCCGTGGAGCACCGGATCGACGCCGCCCTGCTCTGGGGCCGGGCGGCGGTCGTCGGGCTGCTCGCGTTCGCCCTCGGCGTGCTCGGCCACGTCGGCGCCGACGGGTTGCTCCCGGGTGCCGGGGCGCTCCTCGTACTCGCCGTGGTGTCGGTGCTGTTCAGCGTCCCGATGCTCAACCAGCGGGCCTCCACGCTGCGGCTGGTCGCGCTCGTCGTCGGTGGCCAGACCGCCACCCACCTCAGCCTCTCCCTGACCGCCGGCCATGCGGGCGACCCGCGACCGGTTCAGGGGACCCACCTCGACGGGTACGCCGCCTTGCTCCCCGTCGTCGACGGCCACCGGGTCGGCTCGCTGCTCGACGCCTACCGCACCGCCGCCGAGCCCGCGCACGCCAGCGCCCCGGTGCTACCTGTGGGCCACCTGCTCAACGACCTGTCGTCCCACGCGCCGATGATGGCCGTGCACCTGGCGGCGTCCGTGGTCGTCGGGCTCTGGCTCGCCTACGGCGAGCGCTGCCTCTGGACCGTCCTGGCCCTCACCGGTCGCCGGCTGCTCACAGCCTGGGTCGTGCCGCCGGCGGTCGTCGGACCCGTACGCCGCCTGGTCGCGGTCGCCGACCGCGTGCCGGCGGCGCCCCGGTCGGCCTGGCTGTCCCAGCCCCTGTCCCGGCGCGGCCCCCCGCGGATGCCCATCGCCTGAGCATCCGGGTCCTCGAGGAAATCCGGGTGCCGACCCGTGCCTGCGCGCACCCGACGAACCCGACCTACGAGGAGCAACCGATGCCCATGCACCACGCCAGACGCCTCGCCGTCCTGGTCACTGTCACCGCCATGCTGTCGCTGACCGCCTGTGGCGGCGACGATCCGGCCCCCACCGACAACCAGGGGACCAAGCAGATCGCCATCACCTTCGACGGTGACACCGTCACCCCGAACGGAGAACGCATCGACGTCGCGGTCGGTCAGAAGATCGAGCTCGACGTCACCGCCGACTCGGCCGGCGAGATCCACGTCCACAGCAACCCCGAGCAGGAGCTCGACTACGACGAGGGGTCGACCACCCTCACCCTCGACCCGATCGACCAGCCCGGCGTCGTGGACGTGGAGTCCCACCAGCTCGAGCAGACGATCGTCCAGCTCGAGGTGAAGTAGCACCGGAGCCCAGGCAGGTCGGCGAAATTCATGTGACCGACCTGGGAGTGCTCGGAGAGGATGCCCCGATGGACCTCGTCCGCGTGCCACGCCTGACCCAGTCCGTCCCTTACGCCTACGCCGCGGTCTCGCCGGACGGGTACGTGTTCACCGCCGGCGCCTGCCCGCTCGACTCCGACGGCGAAGTGGTGGCCGGTGGAGTCGGGGAGCAGGCGGCCGCGGTGATGACGAACCTGGGCATCGCGCTCGACGCGGCCGGGTGCTCGCTCGACGACGTCCTGAAGTCCACCGTGTACGTCGCCTCCTCGGACCGGACCGACCTGGTGGCCGCGTGGGACGTCGTACGAGCGGCCTTCGGCGGCCACGACGCACCCAGCACGCTGCTCGGCGTGGCCGTGCTGGGCTACGAGGGGCAGTTGGTCGAGGTCGAGGCCGTGGCCCGACGTCCGCCGGGTCGTCGAGCGGGGCGTCCCTAGTCCCCTGTTCAACCAGCTGCGATCTCTCGATATGGTTAGGCTTCCCTAACTGCGAGAGGTCCCATGAAGCGCGCTCCGGTACTCCTCGCCCTGACCCTGGCCACCGCCCTCGCGGCCGCGGGCTGTTCCGGCGACGACGGGCCGTCGATCGTCGTCTACAACGCCCAGCACGAGCAGCTGCTCGAGGAGATCGCGCCGGCCTTCACCGACAAGACCGGGATCGACGTACAGCTCCGCAACGGCGACGACGCGGAGCTGTCCGCTCAGCTGGTGCAGGAGGGCGACGCCTCACCGGCCGACGTGTTCCTGACCGAGAACTCCCCGGCGATGTCCGCGGTCGAGAAGGCCGGTCTCCTCGCACCCCTCGACGCCGCGGCGACCGACCCGATCCCGCAGCAGTTCCGACCCGAGAGCGGTCTTTGGACCGGCTTCGTCGCGCGCTCGACCGTCCTCGTCTACAACACCAGCCTGGTCGGCGACGCCGACCTGCCGGCGTCGATCATGGACCTCGCCGACCCGAAGTACGCCGGGATGATCTCGTTCTCGCCGACCGGTGCCGACTTCCAGGCGATCGTGGCGGCGGTCCTCGACCTCGAGGGCGAGGACGCGACACGTGCCTGGCTGGCCGGCTTGAAGGCCAACGGCACGGTGTACGACGGCAACAACGTCGTGCTCGAGTCGGTGAACGCGGGCGAGTCCGCGATCGGGATCATCTACCACTACTACTGGTACCGCGACCAGGCTGAGTCCGGCGAGAACAGCGACAACACGCAGCTCTACTTCTTCGGTGACGAGGACCCGGGCGCGTTCCTGTCCATCTCGGGCGCCGGCGTCCTGGCGTCGAGCGACCACCCGACGGACGCGCAGAAGTTCGTGGAGTTCCTGACCAGTGAGGAGGGGCAGCAGGACCTCGCCGAGAGCTACGCGCTGGAGTACGCCCTCAATCCGGCCGTCAGCCTGGCCCCGCCGGTCAAGCCGCTCTCCGAGCTCCAGCCCCCCACCGTCGCCATCAGCGACCTGGACGGCGCCACGGTCGTCGACCTGATGACCGAGGCAGGTTTCCTCTGAGCGGCACCACCCGCGGCGGGGCACCCGCCCCGGGCGTGGTCCTCGCTCTGCTGGGCATGCTGGTCGCCGCGACCTGCCTGCTCCCGCTGGGGTACGTAGTGGTCTCCTCCGCCCAGCTCGGGCCGGGGGAAGCAGTCGACTTCCTCGTCCGGCCGCGCGTGGGCCGGCTGCTCTGGAACACCACGCGCCTGCTGCTCGGCGGCGTCACCCTCAGCGTGGTGCTGGGCGTGGCCTGCGCCTGGCTGGTCGTCCGCACGAACCTCCTGGGCAGCCACCTCTGGCACGGTGTGCTCGCCGCACCCCTCGCCGTACCCGCCTTCGTCAACGGCTACGGCTGGGTCTCCACCACGCACGCCGTGCAGTCGTACGCCGGCGCGGTGCTGGTCGTGAGCCTGTCGTACTACCCGCTCGTCTACCTGCCGACCGTCGCCGCCCTGCGCCGGCTCGACTCCTCGCTGGAGGATGTCGCCGCGGCCCTGGGCCACCGGCCCGTCTCCACGTTCTTCAGGGTCGTGCTGCCGGCGATCAGCCCGGCCGTGCTCGGCGGTGCGCTGCTGGTCGGCCTGCACCTGCTGGGGGAGTACGGCGCGCTGCAGATCCTCAACTACCCGACCTTGACGACGGGGATCCTCGACCAGTACCGGACCAGCTTCAACGGTCCGGCCGCCACCCTGCTGGCCCTCGTGCTGGTCGCGTTCTGCCTGCTCCTGCTGGGTCTCGAGCTGGTCGCCCGCGGCCGGCGGCGCCGGTCCCGGGTGGGCGCGGGCGTCCGCCGCACGGCCACCCGCACTCGGCTCGGTACGTCGGCGCCGGTCGTGCTGGCGGGACTGGCCGGGCTGACGGTGCTGGCCCTCGGCGTACCGCTCGCGAGCCTGACCCGCTGGCTGCTGCGAGGCACGTCGACGTCGTTCCCGGCGGGCGACCTGTCGTCGGCGACCCTGACCACTCTCGGCCTCGCCGTCGCCGGCGGCCTGGTGGCGACCATCGCGGCGCTGCCGGTCGCCTGGCTGGCCGTCCGCCATCGCGGCCTGCTCGCCACCACCATCGAGCGCAGCGTGTACCCCGCCAACGCAATGCCGGGCATCGTCGTCGCCCTGGCCCTGGTGACCGTGTCGATCCGCTCGGTGCCCGCCGTCTACCAGACCGTGCCGCTGCTCGTGCTCGGCTACACCATCCTGTTCCTGCCCCGCGCAGTCGTCAGCGTCCGCGGGACGCTCGAGCTGGCCCCGCCGGTGCTCGAGGACGTGGCGCGGTCGCTGGGATGCACGAACGCCGCTGCCGCCCGCCGCGTCACGCTGCCGCTCGTGCTGCCAGGTCTGGGAGCCTCGCTGGCCCTGGTCTCGCTCGCCGTGAGCACCGAGCTCACCGCGACCTTGCTGCTCTCGCCGATCGGCACCTCGACGCTGGCGACCGGGTTCTGGTCCCGCGCGTACGCCGTCGAGTACGGCGCCGCCGCGCCGTACGCCGTCCTGCTGATCCTGCTCTCGGTGCCGGCCACGTGGCTGCTGTCCCGTGCCGCCAACCGCGACGGTCTGGCCGGCGCTCCCGTCGTGCCTGTCCGCCCGCTGGGGACACTCCCGTGACCGGCCTGCGCGTGCAGGGGCTGGCCAAGTCCTTCGGCGAGACGCGCGTCCTCGACGGGCTTGACCTCACCGTGGCGGACGGCATCACCGCGGTGCTCGGACCGTCGGGCTGCGGCAAGACGACGCTGCTCCGGTTGGTGGCCGGGTTCCTCGACCCCGATGGCGGCACCATCGAGATCGGCGGCAAGGTGGTGGCAGGTGCTGGTCGCCCGGTGCCCGCGAGGTCCCGCCGAGTGGGGTACGTGCCACAGGAAGGCGCCCTGTTCCCGCACCTCGACGTCGCCGCCAACATCGCCTTCGGTCTGCCGCGAGGCTCGCGAGGCGGCCCCCGCGTCGGCGAGATGCTCTCGCTGGTCGAGCTGCCGGCGTCCGTCGCGCACCGCTACCCGCACGAGCTGTCCGGCGGCCAGCAGCAGCGCGTGGCCCTGGCCCGGGCCCTGGCCCCGGATCCCACCCTGGTCCTTCTCGACGAACCCTTCTCCTCCCTGGACGCCGGCCTGCGCGAGGACACCGGTCGCGCCGTGGTCCGTGCTCTGCGCGCCAGCGATGCGACGGCGCTTCTCGTCACCCACGACCAGGGCGAGGCCCTCTCGCTGGCCGACCAGGTGGCGGTGATGACGCGGGGCCTCTTCCTCCAGGTCTCCTCCCCGGCCGACATCTACCTCCGGCCGGTCTCGCCGGCCGTGGCCGGCTTCGTCGGGCACGCGACCCTGCTCGACGGCTCCGCCCTGGGTGCACAGGCGTCCTGCGAGCTCGGCGAGGTCCAGCTCCTCACCCCGCAGCACGGCCCGGTGCTGCTCGCGATCCGGCCCGAGCAGGTCACGGTGGCGCCCGAGGGCGGCATCCGGGCCGAGGTCGTCGACGTCTCGTACTTCGGCCACGACGCCACCGTCCGCGCCCGCGTGCTGGGTGGTGGAGCCCTCGTGATCGCGCGCGTGCCCGCAGGCGGCGTACCCACTCCCGGCGCCACCGTGTGCCTCCGAGTTTCGGGAGCGGTGCTCGCCTTCCCCCAGGGAGCCGAGCGGTGACCACCCACCCGGCCGTCGAGCTGACCTGCGCGCATCCCCTGCTCGGTGGCCGGCCGGATGCCGCGGCACTGGTCACGGCGAACGGCACCCTGACGTACGCCGACCTGGCCGCCCGTGTCGACGACCGCCGCGCCGACCTCGGCACCACGCGGCGCCTGCTGCTGCTCGAGGCGGGCAACGACGTCGAGAGCGTCGTCAGCTACCTGGCTGCCCTCGCGGGAGCACACACGGTCCTGCTCGCCGCGCCGGGCGACGTGGACCGTCACGCCGACCTCGTCGCCCACTACCGCCCCGACGTTGTGCAGACCGTCCGCGGCGGGCTGGAGGAACGCCGTCCCGGCTCGGCCCACGACCTGCACCCGGACCTCGCCGTGCTGCTGAGCACGTCGGGCTCCACGGGCTCGCCGAAGCTGGTCCGCCTGTCCCGGGCGAACGTGGTCGCGAACGCCCTCAGCATCGCGGGGTACCTCGGGCTCCAGGAGAGCGACCGGGCGATCACCTCCCTGCCACTGCACTACTGCTACGGCCTGTCGGTGCTGAACAGCCACCTGCTCGCCGGCGCAGGCGTCGTCCTCACCGATCTCTCGGTCGCCGACGAGTGCTTCTGGACCCTCGCCACCGAGAGCCGTGCGACCAGCCTCGCCGGCGTGCCGTACACCTTCGAGCTGCTGGATGCCTCGGGCTTCCGCGACCGAGAGCTTCCGCACCTGCGCTACCTGACGCAGGCCGGCGGCCGGATGGATCCAGGGCGTGTCCGCGCGTACGCCACCCTCGGCCGCGAGCGCGGCTGGGACCTGTTCGTCATGTACGGCCAGACCGAGGCCACCGCCCGGATGGCCTACCTGCCGCCCGACCTCGCGCAGGACCGGTCCGAGGCCGTGGGCATCCCGGTCCCGGGCGGGAGCTTCCGGCTGGCGGGAGTGGACGGTCAACCGGTACATGTCGGAGAGCTCGTGTACACCGGGCCGAACGTGATGATGGGGTACGCCGAGTCGCCGGCCGACCTGTCCCGCGGCGCCGAGCTGACCGAGCTGCGCACCGGCGACCTCGCGCGCCAGGCTGACGACGGACTCTGGGAGCTCGTCGGGCGACTGGGCCGGCACGCCAAGCTCTTCGGGCTGCGGCTCGACCTCGACGGCCTCGAGCGATTGCTCGCGGACGACGAGGTGCCGGCCCGACTCGTCGTGCGCGGCGAGCAGCTGTGGGCGTTCACCTCGCGGACCCGCGAGCTCGAGCGAACCCGCGCCGCGATCGAGAGGCACACCGACTTTCCGGCCTCCGCCGTCCGCGTGGTGCGCCTCGGCACCCTTCCCATCACGAGCTCGGGCAAGCCCGACCACGCGACGCTGGCCGCGCACGCCGACGCGGTGCTCGCCGACGAGGCCGGGGCCGCCGACGGCGAGGCGGAGCAGCCGACGGCCGACTCCGCCGGCGCGATCCGGGATCTGTACGCCGTGCTCCTGGGCCGTCCCGACGCCACCCTCCACGACACCTTCGTCGACCTGGGCGGCGACTCCCTGTCGTACGTCGAGGCCACCATCCGCCTGGGCGGCATGCTCGGCACGCTTCCGCCGGGCTGGCAGCGGCTCGACCCCGAGACCCTCGGTCGGACCCGCCGGCGGCCCCGTCGGTTCACCGTGCCCGTCGACCTGTCCGCGATGCTCCGGGCCGTCGCGGTGACGCTGATCCTGGTCAGCCACGCGGACATCGCCCAGCTCCAGGGGGGTGCCCACGTCCTGCTCGCGGTGGCGGGCTACAACCTGGCCCGCTTCCAGCTCGGGATGCCCGGCCGCGCCGACCGGGTGCGCGCGATCGCCCGCACGGCGTTGTCCGTCGCGGTACCCGCTGCGCTCTGGATCGGAACGGTGGCGCTCGTGGCCGGCACCTATCGCTGGCAGACCGCGGTGATGCTCAACGGCGTCACGGGAGCGGATCACTGGACCGACAACTGGCAGTTCTGGTTCCTCGAAGCCGTGGTCTGGGGCTACGTGGTCGTCGCTCTCCTGCTCGCCGTGCCCTGGGCCGACCGATGCCAACGGGCTCACCCGTTCGCGGTGGCCATCGTCGTGCTGGTCGCCTGCCTCGGCGTCCGCTACTGCTTGGTCGGTGTCGAGGGTGGTCCCGTGGAGCGGTACACCGCGGTCGTCGTCCTCTGGTGCCTCGCACTGGGCTGGGCGGCCGCCGCCGCGGCCACGCGCGCGCAGCGACTCGTCGTCGCGGTCGCGGTCGTGGGGTCCACGGTCGGGTTCTTCGGAGACGGTCAGCGCGAGTGGATCGTGATCGCCGGCATCCTACTGCTGCTCGTCGACCGCGCCGTGCCGATGCCCCGGCTGCTCGCTGTCCCCGTACAGGCCGTGGCAGCAGCGTCGTTGTGGATCTACCTCACCCAGTGGCAGGTCTATCCCGAGCTCGAGGACGCCGGTCTCCCGTACGTCGCCGTGCTGGCGGCCCTGCTGGCGGGGATCCTCGCCAAGGGGCTCGCCGACCGGCTCACCCCCAGAGTGCTCGGCCGATCACGGCGGCGCCCCACCCGGCGTACCGCTTGGACGACCAACCGCGGTCGCGCACAAGCACCGCGTGTAGCTGCGGGCTGAGCAGTCCGAACGTCACGTCGGTCGCTCGCCGCGCGGTGACCCCGGGCCCCAGCGGACGCAGTGCGCGCACCTGCTGCACGAGCCCGGCGGCCTGCCGTGACTGCAGCTCCTGCAGGTGCCGATGCACCTCGGCGGCAGCTCGGTCGGCCGGCGGGGCCGAGGCCACCGCCAGTGCCATCGCGCCCGTGGAGTCCAGGGCAGCCGTGGCATCGTCGACCAGCCCCCGCAGGAGCAGGTCAGGATCCGACTGTTCGACTCGCTGGGGACGGACCGGCGCGGCCGCATCGACTGCTGCCTGCAACAGGTTCGCCTTGTTCTGGAATGCGAAGTAGACACCCTGCACCGACATCCCGGACGCCAGAGCAACTGCCTCCATGGTCGTCCCTGCGTAGCCGTCCGACGCGAACAGCTGCCTCGCAGCATCAGTCATCGCGCGCCGGTTCGCCTGCTTCTGCTGGGCTCTGCTCATCCGGTCAGATTACTAGAGCCTCGCTCTAGAGCGTCACTCTAGTTGCTCGCGTGCCGATGCTGTGCAGCTCGTCCAGCAGAGACCCGAAATGTGAAGGACCCCCTGCGGGGGGCCACAGGGGGTCACTAGCACTGGTTGGGGGGATAGCCAGTGCAGAATCTCACGGTTGCCGGGGGGGGTTGACGCCCGCGAGACTTGTTCACTTCGACCGGTGGGCGGGGTTCTCGTTTGCCCTCCGATGTTGACTCAACTTTACAGCGCGGGCACATTTGCCGGACCGAATTGGGGATTTCGAAGGCACCTTCTCGAGGTGGTCTAGCACACCTGCAATGGGCCTCTGACCTGCGGAAACGTGCCGACCAAGGGTACCTGGGGACGGGCACGCTGGACGAGCGTCAAAAGTCAAGATCGACTTTTACCTTCGCGGTGCCCCACCATGGTGCTCGGCCGGACTAGTCAGCCGGTCAACCTGTGAGAGGGAGATCAAGATCATGGCTCGTCGTAAGTTCGCAGTCGCGGCTGTCGCCGCCGCAATCATCGCCACCATGGGCGCCACCTCTGTGGCCGCTTCTCCGGACAGTGCTCCGAAGATGGCGAAGCGCGACACCTCGTACTGCTGCTGAATCCAGTTTTCAGCTACGACTCGAGACCGTCTCGGCCGCGCGGATGCGCGGACGTGAAGGCACACCGGATGCCGCTGCCGCGCTGCGATACGCCTCGCGAGCCGCATCGAGTTCGTTGACGTCCTCCAACAAGCCGGCCAACTCGAACCACATCTCGGCCGCATCGCGATCCGAACCCACACCGGTGAGCATCATGACGGCCTCGCGGTAAGACTTGCGCGCTCCCTCGATATCTCCCCGAGCGGCGTGCACCTGACCTTCGAGCGACTTGGCATCGGCTGCGACAACAGGTGCCAGGACCTGCACATTCATTTGGACGCGAGCGCTCAACAGCTCAGCGGTATCCACATCGCCGGAGAGGTAATGAGCCCGCGCCTGGGCCAGCTCGTTGCGACCCACGTCGACCGGGCTCGCGCTGCACGACTCGTACTCCGTGCGAGCTTGCTGGAGGTGGTGCTGCGCCTCATCGATCTGCGGCGGGTCCATGCGGAGCTGCATGATGCCGAGGTGGGTGCGCAGCCGACCGAGGTTGCGCACGTCTTGACCCTCAGCCAGCAGAGCCAGCGCACGCTCGGCCAGCGGAATGGCATCGCGAACGGCGCCCTGCTCCGCCTCGAACGCACTGGCGTTCCAGTAGGCCGAGGCTCGGGCGATCGGCGAGTCGAGGGTCTCGGCCTTGGCGATCGCCTTGCGGCACACCCGGACGGCCTGGCTGGTGTCGCCGCGCTCGAAGTAGGCGGCGGCCAGAGTGACGGCCATCTGCACTGACTCGTCGGACTTGTCGAGCGGCGTGTCCTCGAGGTGCTCGAGAATCATCTCGCCAACCTCGACGGCCTTGGAGAAGTCGCCGGACTCGCGGTAGCAGCGGCTGAGCGCGATGCCCACCTTGACCTGGAGCACGTTGCCCACACGGGGAGAGAGCAAGGTCTCGAGGGTGATGATCGCGTCGTCGACGAGACCCTGCGACTCGAGTGCGCGGGCGACGAGGAAGCGGGCGCGGTAGGCGAGCTCACGGAGCGACGCGGCGTCAGCGTGTTCCAGAGCCTCGCGAGCTTGAAGCTCGGCGGTCTGGGGATCGCCCGACTCGAGCGAGAGCTCGGCGAAGTCGAGGTTGAGCTTGATGGCCTCCAGCTCCTGCGGAGCGACCCCCATGAGCAGCTGCTCGACGGGGGTGCCCAGACGCAGGCAGAGATCGGAGAGCACCTGGAGGTTGGGGCGACGGTGCCCGGCCTCGATGCGGGAGACGTACCCGACCGACACGTCATCGCCGGCGAGGTCGGTCTGCGTCATGCCCTTGGCGACGCGTGCAGCGCGCAGCCGTTGACCCAGCTGAGCCGGGTCGATCTTCCTGAGGAGCTCCGCCTGTCGCGCATCCATGTGCGCCAGTGTGACCGACCGCTGTCAAATCCGGTCGAAAACGCGATAACTCGTCATGTGCCCGCTCAGAGCGCGCGCTGGTCCAGACCGGCGAGGGGGGAGGTGAGCCCGGTCAGCTTCTCCCATGGTGGGGGACGCGGAGCGTCCAGACCGGCGAACGGTGTCGCCGAAATGGGTCAGATTCATGTCCGGTCCGAGTCATGCGCAGTAACCCGAACGGGTCATTTTGTGACTAGATCCAGCGCGAGAACCAGATGCGGTCCAGCCACTCCTTGTGGGTCAGCAGCTGGTCGGTGTAGATCGGCCAGAACCACGCGAAGTTCAACAGCACGAGCACGAAGAACGCCCCGGAGACGATGACCCCCGCCGTACGTCGCGGGGTCGGCGCCGAGGATGCGCCCAGCAGCCGGCCCATCAGCAGCGTGATCGCGAGCACCATGAAGGGGATCGTGGTGACGGCGTAGAAGATGAAGATCGGCCGGTCGTCGTACTGCAGCCAGGGCAACCAGGTGGACAGGGTGCCGACCACGGCGACGCCGTACCGCCAGTCCCGGGCGCCGACCCACAGGGCCGCGGCCGCCAACAGGGCGAGGCAGCCGCCCCACCAGAGCGCCGGCGTACCGAGCAGCGTGATGACGCGGAGGCAGTCGCTGCCCTTGGGCGCGTCGCAGCCCTGGGTGCCGGGCTTGATGTCGGTGTCCGCATCGACTCCGACCGGCTTGTTGAGCAGCAGCCAGCCGGATGGCTTGGAGGCGTAGGTGTGGGTGGCGCAGTTCAGGAAGTGCGTGTGGAACGTGTAGACGTCCTGGTGGTAGTACCAGAGCGACCTCAGCGACTGGATGATCTCACCGGGCCCCGATGCGTCCGGCTGGGTGGCGGTCGGCCAGCGGGCGTCGTTGTTCGGGTCGTCGCTGATGTACGACTCACCGTCGCAGTGCCCGTGCCCGGAGTACTTCGTGTACTGCGTGGACGACAGGTCCTTTTCGTACTTGTCGGCGTGGATCAGCCAGCCGGTCCAGGTCGCCGTGTAGACGATGACGGCCACGCCGACGACGCTCAGGAACGCGGGCACGCCGTCGGCCAGGACCGACCGGGCGAGCGCCGAGCGGACGCCGTAGGAGCGTCGGGCCCCGGCGCTCCAGAAGAACGTAAGCAGGCCGAAGGCCGCGAGGGGGTACGTCGCCTCCCACTTGCTGCCGCAGGCCAGCCCCCAGCTCACGCCGGCGGCGACGAGCCACGGTCGCCACAGCAAAGCCCGGACCGGTCCAGAGCCGGCAGCGACCCGGCCGCCGCCGTCGGCGGTGAGTCGGGCCAGGCGGGCGCGGTACCAGTCGCGGTCGGCGACATGGCAGTGCACGGCCAGCAGGATGAAGAACGCGACGAAGATGTCGAGCAGCGCGATCCGCGACAACACGAGCTGCATGCCGTCGAACGACAGGAGCAGCCCTCCGACCAGGCCGAGCAGCGTCGAGCCGGTGAGCCGCCGGACCAGCCGGCACATCACCAGGATCATCAGCGAGCCGACGATGGCCGCGGCGATCCGCCAGCCGAAGGGGTCCATCCCGAACGCCTTCTCGCCGGCGGCGATCAACCACTTGCCGACCTCGGGGTGCACCGCCATCGAGGCGGTGTCCTTCCACTGGCCGGAGGTGTCGCCCGACAGCATGGCGGCGTTGACCTTGTCGCCGTCGAGGTAGTCGCGGGCGTAGCCGAAGTGCAACAGCGACCAGGCGTCCTTGGCGTAGTACGTCTCGTCGAAGAGGAACTCGTGCGGGGTCCCGAGCTTCCACAGCCGCAGGAACAGGGCCAGCAGGGTGACGGCGATCGTCCCGACCCAGCCGATGAAGGGGTCTTCCAGGTTCATCCGGCCACGCGAGCGCTCCGCCGCCGACGGGACCGGCCGGCCGTCGACGGTGCGGGAGAGGCTCTGGTTGTCGGGACCGGTCCTCTCCTGGGCGGCGGTCGTCACGGTCGGCAAGACTACGGGGCGTGCTGGTGCTCGCTGCGACCCCGATCGGGCGCGCCGACGACGCGTCGCCGCGCCTGGCGCACGAGCTCGCGACCGCCGACGTGGTCGCCGCCGAGGACACCCGGCGCCTGGCCCGGCTCGCCCGTGACCTCGGCGTGAGCGTGGGCGGTCGGGTCGTGTCGTACTTCGAGGGCAACGAGACCGCTCGCACCCCCGCGCTCGTCGAGGCGATGCTCGCCGGCGAGCGGGTGCTGCTGGTCACCGACGCGGGGATGCCGAGCGTCTCGGACCCCGGGTACCGGCTGGTCGTCGCCGCGCTCGAGGCCGGTCTCGACGTGATCGCGGTACCCGGCCCCTCCGCCGTGCTCACCGCGCTGGCCGTCTCGGGGCTCCCGGTCGACCGGTTCTGCTTCGAGGGCTTCCTGCCGCGCAAGGGCGGCGAGCGCTCACGCCGGCTGGCGGACCTCGCGGGCGAGCCGCGGACGATGGTCTTCTTCGAGGCCCCGCACCGGACGGAGACGGCCCTGACGGCCATGCGAGAGGCCTTCGGGGCCGATCGTCGCGCCGCGGTCTGCCGCGAGCTCACCAAGACGCACGAGGAGGTACGCCGGGGCCTCCTCGCCGAGCTCGTCGTCTGGGCCGCCGACGGCGTACGCGGCGAGGTGACCATCGTGGTCGCCGGCGCCCCGCCCGCCCCCACCCTCCCCGCCGACCCCGCCGCCTGGCGGGCCGCCGTCGCCGACCTCGAAGCCGCTGGCGTCCCCCGGAAGGCCGCGATCGCCCAGGTCGCCAAGGCCGCCGCCGTCCCCAAGCGCGAGGTGTACGACGCCGTGCACCGCGACGCCGGGGGTTGAGGTGCATCGCCACATCGGTGGTTAGGTGCACCACCAGCCGGGGAGGGGTGGTTTCGAGGCTCGTCGCTGGCGCTCCTCACTCCTCAACCACCGATCTGTCGGTGGTTGAGGTGCAAGGCCGTTCACGGCTGGCGCTCCTCACTCCTGAACCACCGATCTCTCGGTGGTTGAGGTGCAAGGCCGTTCACGGCCGAGCCTCGAAACCACAGTGCCGTGACGATGGGTGGTTTCGAGGCTCGTCGCTGGCGCTCCTCGCTCCTCAACCACCGATCTCTCGGTGGTTGAGGTGCAAGGCCGTTCACGGCCGAGCCTCGAAACCACAGTGCCGTGACGATGGGTGGTTTCGAGGCTCGTCGCTGGCGCTCCTCGCTCCTCAACCACCGAAGCGGGGGTGGTTTCGAGGCTCGTCGCTGGCGCTCCTCGCTCCTCGACGACCGAACCGGGGTGGTTTCGAGGCTCGTCGCTCCTCGCTCCTCAACCACCGATCGTTCGAGGCTCGTGGCTCTCGCACCTCAGCCACCTGACCGGGCTGGTTACCGTGGGGCGGGTGAGCGAGGGGCCGACGAGGAGCAGGGCGGGGACGGCGGAGGACGGGGGACGACGGGACCGGGAGCGGCCGCCGTTGCCGGAGCCGCTGCCCTCGCCGGTGGTGGACAACCACTGCCACCTCGACATCGCGGACGGCCCGGATCATGACCAGTGGTTCAGCACCGAGGACGCGATCGCGGCGGCGACCCAGGTCGGCGTACCTCGGATCGTGCAGATCGGCTGTGACCTGCCGGGGGCGCGGTGGGCGGTCGAGGCGGCGGCGGAGTACGACGCGCTGGTGGCCGGTGTCGCGCTGCACCCCAACGAGGCCCCGCGCCTCGCCGCGGCCGGGCAGCTCGAGGAGGCGCTCGCCGAGATCGAGCGGCTCGCGCAGGCCCACGACAAGGTCCGTGCCGTGGGGGAGACCGGCCTCGACCACTTCCGCACCGGGCCGGAGGGCCGGGCGGCGCAGGTCGAGTCGTTCCGCCGCCACATCGACCTGGCGAAGCGGTTGGACAAGACCCTCGTCATCCACGACCGCGACGCCCATGACGAAGTGCTGCGGGTGGTCGACGAGGAGGGAGCCCCCGACCGCTGGGTGATGCACTGCTTCTCCGGCGACGAAACCTTCGCCCGGGCCTGCCTGGACCGTGGCGCGTACCTCTCGTTCGCCGGCACGGTGACGTTCAAGAGCGCACAGCCGCTGCGCGACGCCCTGCTCGTGGTGCCGTCCGACCGGCTGCTCGTCGAGACCGACGCGCCGTACCTCACGCCCTCGCCGTACCGCGGCCGGCCCAACGCGTCGTACCTGGTCCCGCACACGATGCGGGCCATGGCCGAGGTCCGCGGCGACGACCTGGAGACGCTCGGTGACGATGTGAACCGCGCCACGGAGGCCGCCTTCGGGGGCGCGTGGTGACCCTCGAGCATTTGTCGACAAACCCAGTCGTCGTTATCGTCTCGTGACTGTTGGCCGGATCGATCGGGGGAGCAGCACACAGGGTCCGGAAAGTCCTACGTTCGGAGTGTTTTGCTTCTCAAGCTCGACAACCTCAGCCATCGGCGCGGCCTCCTGGTCGCCCTGGTCGTCATCGTGACCCTTGCGGTCGCCGGGACGACCGTCGCGTACGCCGCCATGACCAAGTCCGTCACGCTGTCCGTCGACGGCAAGACGCAGGACGTGACCGCCTTCGGCGGGACCGTCGGGGACGTCCTCGACGCCCAGGGCGTCGACCTTGGCGTTCACGACCAGGTCGCCCCCGACGTGGACCAGCCGATCACCGACGGCACCAAGATCAGCGTGCTGGTCGGCCGCCCGTTCGAGCTGAGCGTGGACGGCGACGAGCAGACCTACTGGGTGACCGCCACGGACGTGGCCGGGGCGCTGGATCAGATCGGCCGGGCCTACGACGGCGTGGCACTGTCGGTCAGTCGTGGCGCGAACATCAGCCGCGGCGGTCTCTCCGTCGAGATGGCCACTCCCAAGCGGGTCAGCGTGAAGATCGGCGCCGCGAAGGCCGAGCGCAAGAACATCGCCGCGTTCGACGTCCGGCACCTGCTGAAGCGGCTGCACGTCGACGTCGACAAGGACGACCGGGTCAAGCCCGGCCTCGACGCGACGCTCGAGGACGGCGACAAGGTCGTGGTCACCCGCATCAAGACCGTCACCAAGCGCGTGAAGCGCGAGGTCGTCGAGCACCAGACAGTCGAGCAGGACGACGACTCGCTGGACGAGGGCACCACCGAGGTCGTGACGGCCGGTGACGACGGCCTGCGCAACGTGACCTACCGCCTCACCTTCCGCAACGGCCACCTTGTGGCCCGCAAGGTGGTCCGTCAGCGGCTCATCGACCGGCCCCACGCCGAGATCGTCCGCGTCGGCACCCGTGAGGTCGCCACCACGAACTTCTCCGGTGGCAGCACGGTGTGGGACCGCCTGGCGCAGTGCGAGTCCGGTGGCAACTGGGCCACCAACACCGGCAACGGCTACTACGGCGGCCTGCAGTTCTCCCTCGGCACCTGGCAGTCGTACGGCGGCTCGGGCCTGCCGAGCAACGCCAGCCGGGAGACCCAGATCGCCATCGCGACCAAGCTCCGCGACGCTTCGGGAGGGTACGGCGCCTGGCCGGCCTGCGCGGCCAGCCTGGGCCTGCCGCGATGACGGCTGGCTAGATTGACCGTCATGCCCGCCGCCGGTCCGAGACTCCTCGGACCGGCGGAGGTACGTCGCCTTGCCGACGAGCTCGACCTGCGGCCGACCAAGCAGCGCGGGCAGAACTTCGTCATCGACGCGAACACGGTGCGTCGCATCGTCCGGGAGTCCGGTGTCGGGCCCGATGACGTCGTCGTCGAGGTCGGGCCCGGGCTCGGGTCGCTGACCCTCGCCCTGCTGGAGGTCGGCGCCCACGTGGTCGCGGTCGAGATCGACGAACGGCTCGCCGCCCGGCTCCCCGAGACCGTCGCCGAGCACGCCCCCGAGGCGGCCGACCGACTTCTGGTGGTGGCCGCCGACGCGCTACGCGTCACCGAGCTGCCCGGACCTTCGCCGTCCGCGCTGGTCGCGAACCTCCCCTACAACGTCTCCGTCCCCGTCCTCCTCCACCTGATGACGTTGCTGCCCTCGCTGGAGCGCGGGCTGGTGATGGTGCAGGCGGAGGTGGCCGACCGGCTGGCGGCCCGGCCCGGCTCCAAGGTGTACGGCATCCCGTCGGTCAAGGCCGCCTGGTTCGCCGACGTACGCCGCGCGGGCGCCGTCGGCCGACAGGTGTTCTGGCCGGCGCCCAACGTCGACTCGGGCCTGGTTGCCTGGGTCCGCCGCGACCCGCCGCCGACGACCGCGTCCCGCGCCGAGGTCTTCGCGGTCGTCGACGCGGCTTTCGCCCAGCGCCGCAAGGGCCTGCGTGGAGCCCTGCGCGGGCTCGCCGGCTCGATCGAGGCCGCGGAGGCCGCCCTCACGAAGGCCGGGATCGACCCGCTCGCGCGCGGCGAGTCGCTGGCCGTCGAGGACTTCGTCCGGATCGCCGAGAACCTGTCAGCGGGCCGGGCATGACCCTCTCGATCCAGCCCGACGAGCTGCGCTCCGTCACCGTCCGCGCCCCGGCCAAGATCAACCTCCACCTCGGGGTCGGCCGGCCGCGCAACGACGGGTACCACCCGCTCGACACGGTGTTCCAGGCCGTCGGGCTCTTCGACGACGTCCGGGCCAGCGACGGCGAGGGCAGCGTCTCGGTCGAGCCCGCGGCGTACCTGCCCGTCGGCGTCCTCGCGGACCTCGGCGACGACCAGGCCGACAACATCGTCACCCATGCAGCCCGCCTGCTGGCCGCCACAGCCGAGGAGGGTACGGAGCTGCCGCCCGTCGACCTGCTCGTCGAGAAGCGGATCCCCGTGGCCGGCGGGATGGCCGGCGGCTCGGCCGACGCGGCCGCCACGTTGGTGGCGCTGGACCGCCTGTGGGAGCTGGACACCAGCGATGACGCCTTGCTGGACCTCGGCGCCCAGCTCGGCAGCGACGTGCCGTTCGCGCTCGTCGGCGGCACCGCGCACGGCAGCGGCCGCGGCGAGCGGCTGCACGCGCTTCCCGACGGCCACACGTGGTGGTGGGTCGTGGTGCCCTCGCACCAGGGGCTCTCGACGCCGGCGGTCTACCGGCGCTTCGACGAGATGTTCCCCGACGCCCCCGAGTCGCCCGCGAGCTCGCACGCCGTCGTCTCGGCGCTGTCCTCCCGCGTCCCCGACCGACTCGCGGCCGCGCTGCACAACGACCTCGAGGCCGCCGCGCTCGACCTGCGCCCCGGGCTCGGCGACCTGATCGCCCGCGGTGAGGCCGACGGCGCGCTGCGCGGCATGGTCAGCGGCTCCGGGCCGACCGTGGTGTTCCTCTGCGAGTCCGGCGACCACGCCCGTGCGCTGGCCGACGGCCTCCAGGACGACGACCTGCCGGTCGTGCTGGTCGCGAACGGACCGGTGTCGGGCGCACACGTGCTCTGATGGCGAACCTCCTCAACCTCGAGCGGGTGTCCAAGGCCTACGGCGTGCGCCCGCTGCTGACCGACGTCTCGCTCGGCGTCGCCGCGGGCCAGCGGATCGGCGTCGTCGGGCGCAACGGCGACGGCAAGACCACGCTGCTCGAGGTGATGAGCGGCCAGGTGCCGCCCGACTCCGGCCGGGTGTCCCAGGCCCGGGGGCTGCTCATCGGCTTCCTGCACCAGCACGACGCCCTCATCGACACCCACTCGGTCCGCGAGGCGGTGCTCGCCGGCCGCGCCGACCACGAGTGGGCCGCCGACCCAGGCACCCGCGAGATCGTCGAGGAGCTGCTCGCCGGCATCGCCCTGGACCGCGCAGTGCTCGGCCTTTCCGGCGGCGAGCGGCGGCGCTGCTCGCTGGCGGCGTTGCTGCTCGGTGACCATGACCTCGTGGTGCTCGACGAGCCCACGAACCACCTCGACGTCGAGGCCGTCGACTGGCTGGCCAGGCACCTGGCCGCCCGGGCGTCTGCGCTGGTCGTGGTCACCCACGACCGCTGGTTCCTCGACGCGGTCTGCGAGTTCACGTGGGAGGTGCACGACGGCCAGGTGGACGCCTACGACGGCGGCTACGCGGCGTACGTGCTGGCCAAGGCCGAGCGGTCGCGACAGTCCGCCGCCACCGAGGAGCGCCGGCAGAACCTGGTCCGCAAGGAGCTCGCGTGGCTGCGCCGCGGGCCGCCGGCCCGCACCTCGAAGCCCAAGTTCCGCATCGACGCCGCCAACCAGCTCATCGAGGACGTACCGCCGCCGCGGGACAGGTTCGAGCTGCAGAAGTTCGCCACCCAGCGGCTCGGCAAGGACGTCATCGACATCGAGGACGTCGACCTGGTCCGCGGCGAGCGCGGGCTGCTGCACCACGCCACCTGGCGGCTCGGCCCGGGCGACCGGGTCGGGCTCGTCGGGGTCAACGGGGCCGGCAAGACCTCGGTGCTCGGGTTGGTCGACGGCACGCTCGCGCCCTCCGCGGGCCGGGTGCGCCAGGGCCGCACGGTCTCGCTGCAGCACCTCACCCAGGCCCTCGACGACCTCGACCCCGAGGGCCGCGTGCTGCCCACGCTGGAGGAGGTACGGCGCGTCACCCGCACGGTCGACGGCGAGATCACCGCGACCTCGATGCTGGAGCGGTTCGGGTTCAGCGGCGACCGGCTCACCACCCGCATCGGCGACCTGTCCGGCGGTGAGCGGCGGCGCTTCCAGCTGCTCCGCCTGCTGCTGACCGAGCCCAACGTGCTGCTCCTCGACGAGCCGACCAACGACCTGGACATCGAGACGCTGAACGTCCTGGAGGACTTCCTGGACCGCTGGCCCGGCACGCTCGTGGTGGTCTCCCACGACCGCTACTTCCTCGAGCGGGTCACCGACTCGGTGTGGGCGCTGCTCGGCGACGGGCAGATCTCGATGCTCCCCGGCGGCGTCGAGGAGTACCTCGCGCGCAGGGCCGCCGCGCTGGCCGCCGACGTACCTGCGGTGACCACGGCCGACCCCACGCCAGCCGTACAGAAGGTGCGTCCCGGCAGCGCCGAGGAGCGTGCCGCGCGCAAGACCCTGTCCCGGCTGGACAAGCAGCTCGAGAGGCTGGCCGAGCAGGAGGCCGAGCTGAACGCCGCGATCGTCGAGGCCGGCCAGGACTACGAGCGGCTCGCCGAAGTGGCGTCCCAGCTCGACGAGGTCGTCGCACAGCGGGACGCGGTCGAGTCGGAGTGGCTGGAGGTCGCCGAGGGGCTGGAGTGAGCCCGGCCGGAACGCCTCGGCACCCGCCCGCCCTTGTCAGCCCGGGTCGGCGTACGGCGCGAGCAGGGTGCGCAGCAGGCCGGCCAGCTTCGTGCGGTCCCGCTCGGGAAGATCGTCGAGCAACGCGCGCTCGGCATCCAGCAGGGCGCCGAACGCGCCGTCGACGCAGGTCCTGCCGTCGGGCGTGAGTCGCACGATGACGCCGCGGCGGTCGTCGGGGTCGGGGTAGCGCTCCACCAGTCCCCGCGCGGCCAGCCGGTCGACGCGGTTGGTCATCGTGCCGCTGGTCACCATCGTCTCGCGCAGCAGGCGGCCGGGGGACAACTGGTACGGCGCCCCGGCGCGGCGCAGGGCGGCAAGGACGTCGAACTCCCAGAGCTCGATCCGGTGGGCGGCGAAGGCGTCCCGGCGGGCCTGGTCGAGGTGCCGGGCGAGCCGGGTGATCCGGCTGAAGACGGCGACCGGGGCGAGGTCGAGGTCGGGCCGTTCGCGCGCCCAGGCGTCGGTGAGGTCGTCGACGTCGTCGCGCATGGGCAAAGTGTAGCCTTTGGTCAAGAATCTTGACATCAAGAGACTTGAGGGTGACTCTAGAGGCATGCACTCCTGGGACCCCGATCGCTACCTGACCTACGCCGACGAGCGCGGCCGGCCCTTCGTGGAGCTCCTCGCGCGCGTCGGCGCCGAGAGTCCGACCTCCGTGGTCGACCTGGGCTGCGGGCCCGGCAACCTGACCGCGTTGCTCGTCGAGCGCTGGCCCGCTGCGCACGTCGCCGGGCTCGACTCCAGCGCCGACATGATCGCAGCGGCGAAGGAGACCACGCCGGCGGTGGCGTTCGAGGTGGCCGACCTGCGCGACTGGGTGACCGGTGAGGAGGACCCGGTCGACGTCCTGGTCTCGAACGCGACGCTGCAGTGGGTGCCCGGACACCTGGACCTCCTTCCCGCGCTCGTCGGGCGGGTCGCCGCGGGTGGCTGGCTGGCCTTCCAGGTTCCGGGCAACTTCGACGAGCCCAGCCACACCATCCGCACGGAGCTGGCCGCCGAGGCGCCGTACGTCCGCGCCCTCGAGCACCACGTCCCGCACGTGCCGTCCTCGCACGACCCGGCGGTCTATCTCCGGGCGTTGCAGCACCTCGGGTGCGAGGTGGACGCGTGGGAGACGACGTACCTGCACGTGCTGCACGGCGAGGACCCGGTCTTCGCCTGGGTGTCCGGCACCGGCGCCCGGCCGACGCTGCAGGCGCTGCCGGACGACCTGCGGCCCGCGTTCGAGGAGGAGTTCAAGAGGCGGCTGCGGGCGGCGTACCCGCCCGGACCGTCGGGCGATGTCGTGCTGCCGTTCCGGCGGATCTTCGTCGTGGCGCGCGTCGCATGAGGCTGCACCACGTCCAGGTCGCCTGCCCGCCCGGCGGGGAGGACGCGGCGCGACGGTTCTACGCCGACGGGCTCGGGCTGACCGAGGTCGAGAAGCCCGAGGCGCTGCGCGGCCGGGGCGGGGTGTGGTTCCGCGCGTACGACGCGCGTGGCGCCGTGACCGCCGAGCTGCACGTGGGCGTCGAGGACCCGTTCGGTCCTGCGCACAAGGCGCACCCGGCGTTCCTCGTCGAGGACCTGGCCGCGGCCGCGGATCGCCTCAGGGCGGCCGGGTTCGAGGCGGACGAGCGCGAGCGGGACACCTTCGAGGGGTACCTGCGCTTCCACGCCTTCGACCCGCACGGCAACCGGGTCGAGCTGCTCCAGACGGTCGACCAGGCCCCTCAGGCGTAGCGGTGCTGGGCGGGATCCTCGCCGTCGTGACCGGGGCACCAGTGCTCGTCGGGCACCATCGCCCGCACCTCGTCCACGTGGTCGCCGCAACCCGCCCAGGTGATCTTGCCGCAGGTACGGCACCGCACGGGACTGCACATTGCCCCGATCCTCCCATCCTCCGCCGGTGCTAGCGTCATCGCGTGGCCGCAGCAGAGAACCTCGGGACCTTTCGCGACGCCGTCAACGACACCGTCAGTGACACCGTCAGTGACACCGTTCGGGCACTCCTCGACATCCGCATGTGGGTGGCGCTGGACATCGACGAGGACGGGCGGGTGCTGGCCGGTCACGACGACCTGGGCAGCCTCCAGCTGGTGGAGATCGAGCCGGACGGCTCGACCACGGCGCTGACCAACCTGCCATCGCGGTGCCAGGGCAGGTACGTGCCCGGCCGCCGCCAGGTGCTCGTCGAGCACGACTCGGGCGGCGACGAGAAGTGGCAGATCTCGCTGCTCGACCTGGCCGAGCGTCGCGACGCACCAGCGGGGCTGGACGACCTCACGCCCGTCGTCCGCGACGCCGACCACATGAACGTCCTCCACGACGCCACCAAGACCTCGCTGATCTACTCGACCAACCGGCGCAACGAGGTCGACATGGACATCGTCGTCCGTGACCTCGACTCCGGCGAGGAGACCGTGGTGTTCGACGACGGCGGGTACGTCGCGCTGACCTCGGTCTCCCACGACGAGTCGTCGGTCGCGGTGACCGCGCTCAGCCTCCAGCCGCACGGGACGGTGATCTCGCTCGCCGGCCCACTGGGCAGCGGCACCCTCACCGACCCGCACGAGCACGCCCACCACGCCGTCTCCGGGTGGGCTCTGGGCGACTCCGGCCTGGTCGTGACCTCCGACCACAACCGCGACTTCATGGCGGTCCACCACGTCTCGCTGGACGCGTCCTGGCGGGTGCTCGTCGATGCCGACGACCACGACATAGACGTCAAGCTCTCGCGGGACGGCACCGCCATGGTGGTCTGCCACCACGTCGACGGTCTGGACACCTTCGCGGTGCACGAGTCCGACGGCACGCACCGGGTCGACGTCGACCTGCCGCCCGTCGTACCCGTCTCCGTGCGGTGGGCCGCCGACGGCTCCCGCTTCGTGCTGACCGCCATGTCGCCGACGGATCCCGGCTCGATCCTCAGCGTGGACGCGCGCACCGGCGCGGTGACGCTCCTCGTCGACGGCCGGGCCGTGCTGCCGGCCGACCTCCGCGACCGGCTGGTGACCCCGACCGTGCACCGCGTGCCGACCCCGGATGGCGAGCAGGTGCCCTGCTTCCGTTACGCCGGGGCCCCGGCGGACCCGGGCGTGGCCGGCGCGTCCGTCGTCCACGTCCACGGGGGCCCGGAAGCCGAGGCGCCGCGGATCTTCTCACCCGTCCTCCAGGCTCTGGCCCTGACGGGCTTCGACGTGCTCGTGCCCAACGTGCGCGGGTCGGCGGGGTACGGCAAGAGGTGGGTCTCGCTCGACGACCTCGAGAAGCGCCTCGACTCGGTCGCCGACCTCGGCGCCGTCCACGACTGGCTGCCCTCGCTGGGTCTCGACCCGAAGCGCTCGTCACTGTGGGGCGGTTCGTACGGCGGCTACATGGTGCTCGCGGGCGTCTCCATGCAGCCGTCACGCTGGGCCGCCGGCGTGGACATCGTCGGCATCTCGTCGCTGGTGACGTTCCTGGAGAACACCTCGGGCTACCGGCGGGCCTACCGGGAGCGCGAGTACGGCTTCCTCGACCGTCACCACGACTTCCTCGTGAAGGCCTCGCCGATCACCTACCTCGACGACATGGTCGCCCCGCTGTTCGTGATCCACGGCGCCAACGACCCGCGGGTGCCGCTGTCGGAGGCCGAGCAGATCAAGGCGGCCCTCGACGGCAAGGGCGTCGACTGCGAGCTGCGCGTCTACCACGACGAGGGCCACGGTCTCGCCAAGCGGGCCAACCGCCTCGACGCCTACCCCGACGCCATCGCGTTCCTGGTCAGGCACCTCGGGCGAGGCTAGCGGCGTCGGTCCTCCTCAGCCGATCGGGAGGACGTTCTCGATGGCCTCGACCGCTTGTGCCTCGGTCTTGTTCCGGGAGAGCCGACGCTCGAGCCAGGTGGCCACCAGCGAGAGCACCGAGTTCATCGCGATGAACAGGGCCGCGACCACGAGGTAGGTCATCAGGCTGCTGCCCACGAAGGTGGCGATGCTCTTGGCGGCGCGCACGGTCTCGTCGTAGGTGACGATGAACCCGAGCGAGGTGTCTTTGAGCACCACGACGCACTGGCTGATGATCGCCGGCAGCATGAACCGCACCGCCTGAGGCGTCAGGATCAGCATCATCACCTGTGACTTGCGCATGCCGATGGCGTAGGCGGCCTCCGACTGTCCCTTGGGCACGGCGTTCATCCCGGCGCGGAAGACCTCGGCGAGAACCGATCCGTTGTAGAGCGTGAGGCCTCCGACCACGGCGATCAGGCCTCGAGTGCTAGTGCCTGAGTCCGGGAACGTGTTGCCCACCCAGTAGAACAAGAAGATCATCATCAACAGCAGCGGCACCGCGCGGAAGAACTCGATGACCACGGTGGCCGGGCGCCGCAGCCACGCGTGGTCGGACAGTCTCGCCGTGGCGAGCAGGAACCCCAAGACCACCGACGTGACGATCGCGATGGCGGCGGCGGTGATCGTCTTGACCAGCCCGTCGAAGATCGCCTGCCACACGTTCCCGGCGGTCAGCTTCTCCCAGATCCGGGAGTCGAACTGGCCACCGTCGTTGAACTTCTTCACCACCCAGAGCAACACGGCCAGTACGACGACAGCGAAGACGAGGTTGAGGACGCGGTAGGTGGCCCGGGCCTTTGGGCCCGGCTCGTCGTAGAGGACCGTCGCCTGCATCAGGCCACCCGGACCTTGCGCTCGAGCATCGAGGAGACCAAGGCGATGATGCCCACCAGGAACATGTAGCCGAGCGCGAAGCCGATGAAGATCACGTAGAGCTCGCTCGCGTAGTCATTGGTGAGCTTCTTCATCATGAACGTCGCCTCGGTGACGCCGACGCCGATCGCGATCGAGGAGTTCTTGGTCATCGCGATGAGCGCGCTGGCCAGGGGCGGCAGCACCGTCCGGAACGCCTGGGGGAGCACGATGTGGCGTAGCGACTGGGTGAACGTCATGCCGATCGCCCGCGCCGCCTCCGCCTGTCCCAGCGAGATGGCGTTGATGCCCGAGCGGACGGCCTCGCAGACGAACGCCGCGGTGTAGAAGCCCAGGGCCGAGGTCGCGAAGATGAAGAACACGTTGAACTGCAACAGCCTGGCGTCACCGATGTGGAGCGACGGCCGGATGTCGAGCTGGGGAATGCCGAACGCGAACAGCAGCATGATCACCAGCAGCGGGGTGTTGCGCACCGTGTAGACGTAGAACGTTCCGATCGCCCGGCCGAGCGGGATCGGGGACACCCGGAGGGCGGCCAGCAGCGACCCGACCACCAAGGCGATGACGCCCGCGATCAGCACCATCTCGATGGTGACGCCGAAGGCGAGGAAGATGTCGCCGGTGTTGTCGCGGAACGCATCCACGCGCAGGCTCCTCGGGGCGGTGGCGAGCGGTGGTGGCACCTTCCGGCACCACCACCGCTCATCTCACGGACAGGGGTCGAGCGTGGGGGCGTCCGGAGTATCCACTCCGGACTGGCCCAGCGTGGCCGCGAACGCGTCGGCCCAGGTTCCGCTGTCGTAGGCGTCCTGCAGCGCCGTATTGATGAAGTCGCACATGCCCTCGGCGTCCTTCTTGTAGCCGACGCCGTAGCGCTCCTCGCTGAACGGGTCGCCGACCACCTCGAGAGCGTCCGGGTCCTCGGCCGCGTAGCCGAGCAGGATCGCGCCGTCGGTGGTGACCGCGTCGACGGTCTTGTTCTTCAGCTGCTCCACGCACTCGGAGTAGGTCGCGAACGGCACCGGCTGGGCGCCGTACTCGTCCTGGACCCGGGCCAGCGAGGTGGAACCCTCGACCGAGCAGGTCTTGACGTTGGCGAGGTCCTCCGGCCCGGTGATCTTGTCCTTGTCCTCTTTGCGGACCAGCAGCTGCTGGCCGGTGACGTAGTAGGGGCCGGCCTGCCCGACGACCTTGCGGCGTTCGTCGGTGATCGAGTACGACGCGAGCACCAGGTCGACGGTGCCGTTCTGGAGGAAGGGCTCACGGTTGTCCGAGACGGTCTCGATCCACTCGATGTTGTCATCGGAGATGCCGAGCTGGCCCGCGAGGATCCGGCCCATCTCGATGTCGATGCCTTCCGGTGAGTCCGCGCCCGGGGCTTGGTACCCGATGCCGGGCTGGTCGACCTTCACCCCGATCTTGATCTTGCCGGCGTCCGAAAGCGCCTTGGGTGCTCCGGTGAGGTCCGGCTGGGCCTCGACGGGCACGTCGACCTTGCTGCTGTCGTCGCCACAGGCGGCGAGGGAACCCACGGCGAGCGCCAGTCCGGCGGCCGCGACGAGTGTCTTCGTCTTGTTGAGTCGCATTCGTTGGATCTCCTGCTTCCGGCCGCTCGGGCGGCCTGGTTGTGGTCAGTCAGTGCTTGAGGATGTGGCCGAGGAAGTCCCGAGCGCGCGCGGACTGTGCGTTGGTGAAGAACTCCTCCGGGGTGTTCTCCTCCACGACCTGTCCGTCGGCCATGAAGAGCACCCGGTCGGCTGCGGTGCGCGCGAAGCCCATCTCGTGGGTGACCACCACCATGGTCATACCGCGCTCGGCGAGGTCGACCATGACGTCGAGGACCTCCTTGATCATCTCGGGGTCCAACGCCGAGGTCGGCTCGTCGAAGAGCATCACCTTGGGGTCCATGGCCAGCGCGCGGGCGATCGCCACCCGTTGCTGTTGACCGCCCGAGAGCTGGGCGGGGTACTTCGACGCCTGTTCGGCGACGCCGACCCGGTCGAGCAGCTCGCGACCCCTCTCTTCAGCCTCGGCTCGAGGCTTCTTCCGGACCTTGATGGGCCCGAGCGTGACGTTCTCGAGGATCGTCTTGTGGGAGAAGAGGTTGAAGCTCTGGAAGACCATCCCGACGTCGGCGCGCAGGGCCGCCAGCTCCTTGCCCTCCTCGGGCAGGGGCTGACCGTCCAGGGTGATGGTGCCGCTGCCGATGGTCTCGAGGCGGTTGATCGCGCGGCACAGCGTCGACTTCCCGGAACCGGAGGGACCGATGACGACGACCACCTCGCCGCGGCTGGATCGTGAGGTTGATGTCCTTGAGGACATGGAGCTCACCGAAGTGCTTGTCCACGTGGTCGAGCACCAGGAGCTTGTCCGCGCCCGACTCACGAGGCGTGTCGGTGGACTCCCTGGGCGAGACGGTCATTTCAAGACCCTAAGGGAAGATAGGTCGTTCGGGCCACGGGGAGCGAGGCGCCGGGCCCTGCCGGGAAGCAATTCCGGCGTCATCTGGTTACCCCTGGGCTCGCACTCGAGGAGGATGTACCCCATGACGACCGTGACCGTCGGCGCCGAGACCTTTGGCCCCACCGTCGAGCAGGACGGGATCGTGCTGCTGGACTTCTGGGCGTCCTGGTGCGGACCGTGCCGGATGTTCGCACCGGTGTACGAAGCCGCCAGCGAGGTGAACCCCGACATCACCTTCGGCAGCGTCAACACCGAGGAGGAGCGCGACCTGGCCGGCGCGCTGCAGATCTCCTCGATCCCCACCCTGATGGCCTTCCGCGACGGGATCATGGTGTTCCGCCAGCCCGGCGCCCTGCCGGCCCCCATGCTCGACCAGCTCATCGACGCCGTGCGTGGCCTCGACATGGACGAAGTACGCCAGAAGGTCGAAGCCCAGAGCTGAGGGCTGCTGGTCGCGGCGGCGGTTTCATCAAGGTATGTAGGTGAATCTGCACCTCCCGTGCTCTGTAGGCCTGGGGAAGTGCGGGCTCGCCTACATACCTTGATGAAACCACCGGGCGAGCGCACTCCACGGCCCGTGGAGGATTCGGGGGACGTGACGCGCCGCCGTACCCTGGTGCGGCTATGGCACGTACCTACGAGGTCCGCACCTACGGGTGCCAGATGAACGTCCACGACTCCGAGCGCCTGACCGGGCTGCTGGAGGAGGCGGGGTACGTCGCGGCGGCGGCCGACAGGCAGGCCGATGTCGTCGTGTTCAACACCTGTGCGGTGCGGGAGAACGCCGACAACAAGCTGTACGGCAACCTGGGCCACCTCGCGCCGGTCAAGGCCAGGACGCCGGGGATGCAGATCGCGGTCGGTGGCTGCCTCGCGCAGAAGGACCGCAGCGAGATCACTCGCAAGGCGCCCTGGGTCGACGTGGTGTTCGGCACCCACAACATCGGCTCGCTGCCGGTGTTGCTCGAGCGCGCGCGGGTCAACGAGGCGGCGCAGGTCGAGATCCTGGAGTCGCTCGAGGTGTTCCCCTCCACGCTGCCGACGCGGCGCGAGTCGGCGTACGCCGCCTGGGTCTCGGTCTCCGTCGGCTGCAACAACACCTGCACGTTCTGCATCGTCCCGGCCCTGCGCGGCAAGGAGATGGACCGCCGTCCCGGCGACATCCTGGCCGAGGTACGCGCCCTGGTCTCGGAGGGCGTCAGCGAGGTCACCCTGCTCGGGCAGAACGTCAACGCGTACGGCGTGGAGTTCGGCGACCGGCAGGCGTTCAGCAAGCTGCTGAGGGCCTGCGGTGAGGTCGAGGGACTGGAGCGGGTGCGGTTCACCAGCCCGCACCCCGCCGAGTTCACCGACGACGTGATCGCCGCGATGGCCGAGACGCCGAACGTGATGCCGCAGCTGCACATGCCGCTGCAGTCGGGCTCCGACCGGATCCTCAAGGCGATGCGGCGCTCCTACCGTCGGGCGAGGTTCCTCGGCATCATCGACCGCGTCCGCCTGGCCATGCCGGACGCCGCGATCACCACCGACATCATCGTCGGCTTTCCCGGCGAGACCGAGGAGGACTTCGTGCAGACCCTGGAGGTGGTCGCCGCCGCGCGGTTCTCCGGCGCTTACACGTTCCAGTACTCCATCCGCCCAGGTACGCCGGCCGCCACGCTTCCCGACCAGGTGCCGCCGGACGTGGTGCGAGACCGCTACCAGCGGCTGGCCGAGCTCGTCAACGACGTCGCCTGGGCCGAGAACAAGCGGCTGGTCGGCAACACCGTCGAGCTGATGGTCGCGGAGGGTGAGGGCCGCAAGGACGCTGCCACCCACCGGCTCTCCGGCCGCGGCCCCGACAACCGGCTCGTGCACTTCGACCCGACACCACTGGTCGAGGAAGGCGCGCTGGCGACTCTCACGAGACCCGGTGACGTGATCCGCCCCGGCGACATGGTCACCGTCGAGATCTCCCGAGCCGCCCCGCACCACCTGGTTGCGGACGACGGCGTGCTGGCCGTGCGGCGGACCCGCTCCGGCGACGCCTGGGAGGCGCGCACGGCCGCCCCGTCCGCGTCGGTCGTCGGACTGGGGATGCCCGCGGTGGGCACACCGGCTCCCGTTGGATGAGGAGGGCCGAAGGCCCGTCACGAAGCCATGGCCGGCTCTTGTGACAGGCGCCAGCTCGCCTTCCTCGACCTCCGGTCAGCTGCGCGGGTCCTTCGACGGGTAGCCCGCCTTGGGCTCGATGCCGTCGGGGTTGGCCTCCTCCTCGCCGGGGCGCTGCTCGGGCGGGACGTCGTCGCCGGCGGGGCCGCCGGGGGAGGTGTCACGCAGACCGTCCGTCGTGTCCTGCCCGGGTCCCGTGGGGCCGGTGCGTTCGCTGCTGACGCCCATGCCGCCCTCGGCCCGCTCGGGGCCGGACGAGCCCGGCGTGGATTCCTGGAGGTCCTGCGGGTCGGCTTCGGTCATGCCGGACAGGTACCCAGGGAGCATCAGTCGAACCCGAACGTGGAGTACGCCGCGATGGCGCCCCGCCCGGCCAGCCCGCGCAGCACCTTCAGCTCGTGCGGCACCACCGGGTCGGGAAGCGCGCCGAGCGGGAACCAGTCCAAGGCAGCGGCCTTCGCGGACTCCATGATCCGCGGGGTGCCGCTCCAGACGCGGGAGGTGAAGAAGAAGTCGATGCGCTCGTCGATCGGCTCGCCGCCCTGCGTGCGCTGCATCGCGGTCACGAACGCCAGGTCGAGGTCGGTGACGCCGAGCTCCTCGAGGGCCTCGCGCCGCGCGGCGTCGTACGCCGTCTCGCCCTGCTCCACGTGACCCGCGGCCGCCGCGGCCCAGTGGTCGTCCATGTAGCCGGTGTTCTGACGGAGCTGGAGCAGGACGTGGTCGTCGCTGAGGAGGAACACGTACGAAGCGGGCACCACGACGAACCTGTCGATGGTGCCCGCTGCGTCTGGGCCGGGCGGCGTCACCCCAACCTCAGGGGTTGGTGTCGCCGGTGCCGGTCTTGTCCTGGAGGAAGTCCTGCCCCTTGTCGATCTTGTCGGCGTACTTGTCGCCGGTCTTGTCGTCGACCAGGTCGCCGGCCTTCTCGATGGCGTCGTCGACCTTCTCGTCGTTCTTGTCGATGAGGCCTTTGGCCTTGTCCATCGCATCGTCGAGGAAACCCATGCCCGAATCCTCCTGCTTCTGCGGCCCCGATGGCCGCGATCCCGTCAGCGTAGCCCCACCGCGAGAAGGAGCGGCTCGGCTGCAACCCTGACCGTGCGTGGTCGGGAGGCGTCGAACCGGGACGTCGACGACGTACGACTCGGCGACTGGCGCGAGGCTAGACGGGCGTCTCGGGCTCGGCGTCCTCGTCCTCGGCGTCGGGCTCCTGCGACTTCTCGTCGTCGGGCTCGGTGATGGCCTCGGGGACCGGGTCGGTCGCGTGTGCGGTGACCGGGTTCTTGTCCGGCGGGAGGTCGACCCCCATCGGGCCGTCCGGGATCTCGCCGTACCGGGCCTGGTCCGCCAGCGCGTCGGCGCCGCCGGGGAACTTCTCCGGCTCCTCCTTCTGCGGCGTGGGCATGGGTCCGACCTGTCCGATCATGGCCGGACCTCCGGCTGAGGCTCCGGCGGCACCTCGATGCCGCCGGGCGACGGCTCGCCGCTCGGCACGACATCCGGATGGGGGTTACCCGGGACCGGGTCCGAGGGGACCGGGTCGTCGGGCGGCGCCGGGGGCTCGCCGCCGGGATCGGGCGACGGGATCGGGTCACCGGGCGGTAGCGGCTCGTTCGGGTCAGGTGTCGTGGTCATGTGGTCACTCCCTCCACTCCCAACCAAACCGGCCGTCGAGGCAGACTTCAACCGCCCCCTGGGGTGATGCTTGGGAGACTGTCGGTATGTCGCCTCCTCCCGTCGTCGCTGTCGTCGGAGCGACGGCTTCGGGAAAGAGCGACCTGGCCCTCGACCTCGCCGAGGAGCTCGGCGGTGAGATCGTCAACACCGACGCGATGGCGGTGTACCGCGGCATGGACATCGGCACGGCCAAGCAACCGGTCGCCGAGCGACGCGGGATCGAGCACCATCTGCTGGACCTGCTCGACGTGACCGAGCCACTCACTGTGGCGGAGTTCCAGGGCCGGGCGCGAGCCGTGATCGCGGGCCTGCGTGGCCGCGGTCGGGTGCCGGTGCTGGTCGGGGGATCGGCCCTGTACACCCGGGCGGTGCTGGACCAGTTCGAGTTCCCGGGCACCGATGAGGCCGTCCGTCGCCGGCTGGAGGCCGAGCTCGCCGACGTCGGTTCCCAGGCGCTGCACCGTCGTCTGGCCGACGTCGACCCCGTGGCCGCCGGCAACATCCTGGTCGACAACGGCCGCCGCATCGTCCGCGCTCTGGAGGTCGTCGAGCTCACCGGCCGTCCCTACTCGGCGACGCTGCCCCGGCTCGCGTACTTCGACCCGCACAGCGCGCAGATCGGCGTCGACATCGACCGGGAGACGCTCGACGCGCGCATCGAGCGGCGGGTGAGGGAGATGTTCGAAGCCGGGTTCGTGGCGGAGGTGGAGGGGCTCCTGGCCGCCGGGCTCCGCGAGGGCCGTACGGCGGCGAGCGCGATCGGGTACCGCGAGGTGGCGGCGTACCTCGCCGGCGACCTGACCCTCGAGGAGGCCCGTGAGCGGACGGTGGTCGCCACGCGCCGCTTCGCGCGGCGGCAGGACTCGTGGTTCCGCAAGGACCCGCGGATCACGTGGGTGCGCTACGACGACCCGGAACGTGTCCGGAAGGCGCTCGACGCCGTGGGACGATAGGCCCGTGGGTGAGTACCCGTTCCTCAAGGGCCACGGCACGGAGAACGACTTCGTGCTGCTGCCCGACCACGACGGGACCCTGCACACTGACCTGACCGCCGACCGCGTCCGCGCCCTCTGCCACCGCCGGGCCGGCATCGGCGGCGATGGCGTGCTGAGGGTGGTGCGCGAGGACGCCGGCTGGTTCATGGACTACCGCAACGCCGACGGCTCGGTCTCGGAGATGTGCGGCAACGGCATCCGGGTGTTCGTCCGCTACCTGCTCGAGGAAGGGTTGGTGGACGCGAGCAGCCCGATCCCCATCGGCACCCGCGACGGCGTCAAGACCCTGACGGTCGACGGCGACCTGATCACCGTCGATCTCGGTACGCCGCAGGTGCTGGTCGACACGAAGGTGACCATCGGATCGGAGACCTGGGCCGCGACCCACGTCGACATGGGCAACCCGCACGCGGTGGTGTTCGTCGACGACGAGGCCACCCTCGACTCGCTCGACCTGACCCGGCCGCCCGAGTACGACGCGTCGGTCTACCCCGACGGGGTGAACGTCGAGTTCGTCCTGCGCCGGGGCGAGGGCCACGTGGCGATGCGCGTGCACGAGCGGGGCTCGGGCGAGACCCGGTCGTGCGGCACCGGTGCCGGCGCGGTGCTGGTCGCGACGGCCATGGCCGACGCGGCGCCCCGACCCGCGACGTACACCGTGGACGTCCCCGGCGGCACCCTCACCCTCACCTGGACCGACGACGACCACGTGCTGCTCGCCGGCCCGGCCGTCGTCGTGGCCCGGGGCACCACCTCCCTCTGACCGGTCCTAGGCTCCGAGCCATGGACTTCGAAGGAGCATCAGCCGTCGTCACCGGAGGTGCGTCGGGCATCGGCGCCGCCTGCGCCCGGGCACTCGCCGCCCAGGGATCACGGGTCGTGGTGGCGGACCTGAACGCCGAGAAGGGCGAGGCGGTGGCGGGTGAGATCGGCGGCATGTTCGTGCCGGTCGACGTGACCGACACGAAGCAGATCCAGCAGGCCGTGGACCAGGCGCTCGAGCTCGGCCCCTTGCGGGCGCTGGTCTGCTCGGCCGGCATCGGCTGGGCCCAGCGCACGGTGGGCCGGGACGGCACGTATGAGTCTGCCCACGATCTCGACGCCTTCAAGAAGGTCATCGCGATCAACCTGGTCGGCACGTTCGACACGGTCCGCCTGGCGGCGACCGCGATGAGCCGCAACGAGCCGGACGCGGCCGGCGAGCGCGGTGCCATCGTGAACGTGTCGTCCGTGGCGGCCTTCGACGGCCAGATCGGGCAGGCGGCGTACGCCGCGTCGAAGGGCGGCCTCGTCGGCCTCACGCTGCCGGTGGCCCGCGACCTGGCGGCTTCGGCGATCCGGCTCAACACAGTCGCGCCGGGGCTGGTGGACACCCCGATCTACGACTTCGCGCCCGAGCCGGAGGCGTTCAAGGAGCAGCTCGGCCAGTCCGTGCTGTTCCCGAAACGCCTGGGGACCGCCGAGGAGCTCGCGGCCATGGTGCTCGCGTGCTTGACGAACACCTACATGAACGGCGAGACCATCCGCGTCGACGGCGGCATCCGGATGCCGCCGAAGTAGTCCGAGATCGGTGGTCGAGGTGTGAGGGCCGCCAGGCCCGAGCCTCGAAACCACCCAACAGTGAGGTGGTTTCGAGGCTCGTCGCTGGGCTCCTCGCACCTCAACCACCGAACCGATCAGGCCTTGATGCGCTCGTTAGTGGGGTCGTACATCGGCCGCAGCGACACCACGGCGTCGTACGCCGTTCCAGCGACGTCGACGGTCCAGGTACCCGACTTCAGCCAGTCGGCGGTCAGCGGTTCTCCGGCGTCGAGGAGCGCGAGGCCGACGGCGCCGCCGAGAGTCCAGCCGTACGACGCGGCGCGGACGTACCCGACCACCTCGCCGTCGCGGAGCACCATCTCGGCGTGGTGCAGCACGGGGCCGGGATCCGTGAGCCGGACCTGGACCAGGCGACGGTGCGGGATGCCCGCCGCCTTGATCGCGACGACCGCGTCCCTGCCGATGAAGTCCGGCTTGCCGAGGTCGACCGCGAAGCCGAGCCCGGCCTCGATCACGTTGTCGGTGTTATCGATGTCGTGGCCGAAGTCGCGGTACCCCTTCTCCATGCGGCAGCTGGCCAGCGTCTTGAGGCCGACCGGTTTCGCGCCGGAGGCGAGCACCGCGTCGTACACGGTGTGCGCATCGACGGCCGGCAGGTAGAGCTCGTAGCCGAGCTCGCCGACGTACGTGATGCGCACGAGAAGCACCCGCACCCCGACGATGGAGACGAAGCGCGCAGTACGGAACGGGAACGCCTCGGTGGAGAGGTCTGCGTCGGTGAGACCGGCCAGCATGTCGCGGGAGCGCGGTCCCTGGAGGTTGACCTGGGCCCAGCCCTCGGTGACGTCCTCGACCGTGACGTCGGCGTCGCCGATGTGCTTGGCCAGCCAGGCCAGCACGTGGCCGTGGGCCGTGTCGGACGCGACCACCCAGAAGTCGTCGTCGGCGAGCTTGGTGACGGTGAGGTCGGCCTGCAGCCTGCCTTCGTCGTCCAGCCACTGGGTGTAGGTGATCCGCTCGGCCTCGCCGTCGACGCCCCCGGCCGACACGTGGTCGAGGATGCGTCCGGCGTCGGCTCCGCTGATCCGGAGCTTGGTCATGAACGACATGTCCATCAACCCGGCGCCGTCGCGCACGGCGCGGTGCTCGGCCTCCCAGCGCGGGAACCAGTCGGCGTGACCCCAGGTGGGCGTCGCCTCCGGAATCACGCCCGGGCCGGCGAACCAGTCGGCGCCCTCCCATCCGGACACCTCGCGCAGGTAGCCGCCGTTGGCCACCAGCCGGTCGTGCACGGGCGAGAGCTTGGCGCCGCGGGCGGAGTACAGCTGCTTGCCGGGCGTGTGCGCGGCGTACACGGTGCCGAGGATCTCCGTGGTGCGCGTGGCGCGGTAGGACTCCTCCGCCTGGTACGCGCGGAACCGGTCCACGTCGAAGCCGGTCACGTCGACGTCGGGCTTGCCGTCGACGATCCACTGCGCGACGACCCGGCCGAGACCGCCGGCCGAGAGCACGCCGACGGAATTCATGCCTGCGGCCACGAAGTACCCGCGCGTACCCGGCGCCTCGCCCACGATCGGCGACAGGTCGGGCGTGAACGACTCGGGGCCGCAGAAGAACGTGCGGACGCCGGCTTCCAGCGTCACGGGCACCCGCGCCATCGCGGTCTCCAGGAACGGCGCCATCCGGTCCCAGTCGGGCTGGATCTTGGTGAACGACGACCCGGCCGGCACGCCGTCGGGATGCCACGCCGCGGCCTTCGGCTCGAAGAGGCCGACCATCATGCCGCCGCCCTCCTCGCGGTAGTAGCCGTGCGCGGCGGGGTCCTCGAAGACCGGCGTGTCCGGCCCGAGCCCGTCGATGGTGTCGGTGATCAGGTAGTAGTGCTCGGCGGCCGTGTTGGGCACGTTGAGGCCGGACTTCAGCGCGAGCTCGCGCGCCCACATGCCGGTGGCGTTGACGACGTACTCGCACTCGATGGTGTGTGGCTCTCCGCTGGTCGAGCTTGTCGAGACCCCGGTCACCGACTGGAGCCGGCCCTTCGTCTCCGTCACCACGTCGGTGACGGTCACGCCCTCGATGACGCGTACGCCGAGCTGTCGCGCGCCCTTGGCGAGTGCGGTTGTCAGGTCGACCGGGTTGACCCGGCCGTCGCCGGTTACGTGGAAGCCGGCGAGCAGGTCGTCGGTCCTCGCCCACGGGAACAGCTTCGACATCTCGGCCGGGGAGATCTCCTCGACCTCGAGGCCGAGGTGCCGCTGGAAGGCCGCCACTCGGCGGTACTCCTCGAGCCGGTCGGCGTCCGCCGCCGCCTCGATCAGCCCGACGGGCTTGAAGCCTGTCGCTTGGCCGGTCTCGGCCTCCAGGCGCGCGTACAGGTCGCGGGAGTACAGCCGCATCGACGTCGACGTCTCCGAGAACGACCCGAAGCACGTCATCAGCCCGGCCGCGTGCCACGTCGTACCGCTCGTCAGCCGGTCCCGCTCCAGCAGGACGACGTCGTCGCCCCAGCCGAGATGGGCGAGGTGGTAGGCG
Source organism: uncultured Actinomycetota bacterium (assembly GCA_963782155.1). Classification (GTDB taxonomy): domain Bacteria; phylum Actinomycetota; class Actinomycetes; order Propionibacteriales; family Nocardioidaceae; genus Nocardioides. Next base: position 101,731 of record CAWAIZ010000018.1, on the reverse strand, counting down.
ATCGAGGTGCCGATGACGCCGCCACCGACGACGACGACGCGGGCACGGTCGGGGAGTTCAGCGGCCACGGGGAGCACTCTCTCAGAGGGTCGTGTGCCCCATGCAGCGCCTGAGCGCTGCCTCAGGCACACGACCCGATCAGAGTTGCAGCCGCAGATCGAGCTCTACGGCGTCCGCGTGCCTTAACGGTTCGCCCCCTTTCGGGGTGGCCACCTACTCTGGAGGCCAGATGACCAACGCGAAGAACGAAGACTTCTCCCTCGACGCCGAGCTGGACGAGACCGCCGGCTGGGATCTCGACGACTCCGAGTCCGAGATCGCCCTCGACGACACCGACGAGTGGACCTCGGGCTACGCCGACGAGCCCGACCCCGAGGAGGCTCTGCTCGATGACGGGGAGCTCACCGTCGGCATGCAGGACCTCGCGGAGCGCCATGCGCTGCGCCGGGTCGCGGGCCTGTCCACCGAGCTCGAGGACGTCAGCGAGGTCGAGTACCGCCAGCTGCGGCTCGAGCGCGTCGTGCTCGTCGGGGTGTGGACCACCCGCTCGGTCGAGGACGCCGAGAACTCCATGACCGAGCTCGCGCTGCTGGCCGAGACCGCGGGCTCGACGGTGCTCGACGCGATCTACCAGCGGCGCAACAAGCCGGACCCGGCGACGTACATCGGTCGCGGCAAGGTCGAGGGGCTCAAGGAGATGGTGCGCGCCACCGGCGCCGACACCGTCATCTGCGACGGCGAGCTCGCGCCCAGCCAGCTGAGGAACCTCGAGGACCGGCTCAAGGTCAAGGTCGTCGACCGGACCGCCCTGATCCTCGACATCTTCGCCCAGCATGCGAAGTCGGCGGAGGGCCAGGCGCAGGTCGAGCTGGCCCAGCTCAACTACATGAAGCAGCGCCTGCGCGGCTGGGGTGGCAACCTCTCCCGCCAGGCCGGCGGCCGGGTGGGTGCTGACGGTGGCGGCATCGGCGGCCGTGGCCCCGGAGAGACCAAGATCGAGACCGACCGGCGCCGGATCAACACCAAGATCGCCAAGCTGCGCCGCGAGCTCACGCACATGAAGGGCACCCGCGACACCAAGCGCCAGGAGCGCCGGCGCAACGAGATCCCGTCGGTCGCGATCGCGGGCTACACCAACGCCGGCAAGTCCTCGCTGCTCAACCGCCTGACCGGCGCGGGCGTGCTGGTTGAGGACTCGCTCTTCGCGACCCTCGACCCGACCACGCGACGTACGACGACCGGTGACGGCCGCGTCTACACGATGAGCGACACGGTGGGCTTCGTCCGCGACCTGCCCCACGGGCTGATCGAAGCGTTCCGGTCGACGCTGGAGGAGGTCGCCGACTCCGATCTGATCCTGCACGTCGTCGACGGCTCGCACCCCGACCCCGAGGGTCAGATCTCCGCGGTGCGCCAGGTGCTGGGCGAGATCGGCGCCGAGAAGGTGCGCGAGGTCATCGTCATCAACAAGGCCGACGCGGCCGACCCGATGGTGATCGCCCGGCTGCGCCAGCGCGAGCCGCACTCGGTCGTCGTCTCGGCCAAGACCGGCGAAGGCGTCGACGACGTGCTGAGGGTCGTCGAGGACGAGCTCCCGCGCCCGGGCGTGGAGTTCTCGGCTCTGGTTCCGTACGCCCGCGGCGACCTGCTCGACCGCCTCCACCGTGAGGGCGAGATCGAGTCCCTCGAGCACACCGGAGACGGCACGCGAGTCAGCGGTCGCGCCACCGAGGCGTTGGCCGGCGAGCTCGCGTCCTACCCTGGGTAGGCGGCGGACTCCCCCGCACGGGCGGTCGACAACGACGCCCGTCCGGGTGAGGGTGGAGGGACTGTCTCTGCTCGGGAGGACGCCCATGCTCATCGGTCGGCACGCACGCCTGATCGCCCCGCTCGCCGTCGCGACCCTGGTCGCAACTCCGGCCCTCGCCGTACCCGCCATCGGCACGGTCCAGGGACCAGCTCCATCCTCACCTGCCGCCACGGCCGGCCGCGCCGCGACCAGCATCGGGTACGGCGGCGGCGTCAGCTCCGTCGATCCCGCCGCGACGCGCGCGGGCCTGCGCGTGCTGCGGATGGGCGGCAACGCCGTCGACGCGGCGATCGCGACGGCGGCCGTGCTCGGCGTCACCGAGCCGTACAGCTCGGGCATCGGCGGCGGCGGGTTCTTCGTGTACTACAACGCCGACAAGGGCAAGGTGCAGACGATCGACGGTCGCGAGACCGCGCCGGCCGGCATGACGACGAACGCGTTCATCGACCCGGCGACGGGCAAGCCCTACAACTTCACGCCGGAGCTCGTGACCAGCGGCGTCTCCGTCGGCGTGCCCGGCACTCCTGCCACGTGGGACAAGGCCCTGCGGCGTTGGGGCACCTGGCCGCTCGGCGAGGTGTTGAAGCCGGCGATCAAGCTGGCCGACCGGGGCTTCCTCGTCGACAGGACGTTCAACCTGCAGACCGCGGAGAACGCGCAACGTTTCTCGGCGTTCCCGTCGACCAGCGCGATCTACCTGCCCGGCGGCGCGCCTCCGGCGGTCGGCACGAAGCTGAAGAACCCGGACCTCGCCGACACCTACCGCCTGCTCGCCGACAAGGGCATGAAGGCCTTCTACGGCGGCAAGCTGGCCGCCAACATCTCGCGCGCCGTCCAGCACCCGCCCAAGACGCCGACGACCACGCTGCCCGTGCCGCCCGGCTCGATGAAGGTCTCCGACCTCGCGACGTACCGGACGAAGAACCGCCAGCCCACCAAGGTCGGCTACCGCGGGTACGACGTGTACGGCATGCCGCCGTCGTCCAGCGGCGGCTCCACGGTCGGCGAGGCGCTGAACATCATGGAGCGCTACGACCTCTCGGCCATGAGCCCGCAGGCGGCCCTGCACCACTACCTCGAGGCGACGGCGCTGGCGTTCGCCGACCGGGGGGCCTACGTCGGCGACCCGAAGTACGTCGACGTCCCGCTCTCCGCGCTGCTCGACGACAAGTTCGCCGCCGAGCGCGCCTGCCAGATCAGCGAGACGACCGCGCTGAAGAAGCCGGTCGCGGCGGGCAACCCCGCGGCGTACGACGGAAGCTGCGCGACCCCGGCGCCGCCCGCCGGCCGCGACGACCCGGACACCGAGAACATCTCGACCACCAACCTGACGGTGGCCGACCGGTGGGGCAACGTCGTCGAGTACACGCTGACGATCGAGCAGACCGGCGGTTCCGGGATCGTGGTGCCGGGGCGCGGGTTCATCCTCAACAACGAGCTGACCGACTTCTCCGCGGTCTACGACCCGAACGACCCGAACCGGATCCGGGCCGGCAAGCGCCCGCGCTCCTCGATCTCGCCGACCATCGTGCTGAAGGACGGCGAGCCCTGGCTGGCCCTCGGCTCGCCCGGCGGCTCGACGATCATCACCACGGTCCTCCAGATGCTGTTCAACCGCATCGACCGCGGGATGTCGCTGCCGGACGCCATCGCCGCGCCGCGGGCCTCGCAGCGCAACACGGCATCGGTGACGGCCGAGCAGTCCTTCATCGACGCGTACGGCGGGCTGCTCGGGCCGTACGGCCACTCGTTCACCGCCGCCGGTGCGCCCGGTTCCTCGGCCGCCGAGATCGGTGCGGTCACCGCGATCGAGATCGGTTCCGACGGCTTGTTCACCGTCGTCGCCGAGCCGGTACGCCGTGGCGGTGGGTCATCGGGCGTGGTGGTGCCGAAGTAGGGCTAACCCCTACGCTCGGCGGGTGTTCACCGAGGCTCGTCTGCCGGGCGGGCTGACCCTGGAGTACCTGGACGTCGGTGACCCTCAAGGCGTTCCGGTGGTCTACCAGCCGGGCTCACCCAGCACCGCCGGGTGCGGCGCGGTGCTCGACGAGGCCGCGCGCCGGCACGGCGTACGACTGGTCTCCGTCAGCCGGCCGGGATACGGCGCCTCGTCCCTGACCCCGCCGAGCCTGTCGTCGGTCGGGCACCAGGTCATCGAGCTGGCCGACCTGCTGGGCTGGTCGGCGTTCGGCACGTACGGGTCGTCCGGGGGCGGCCCCTTCGCCCTGGCGACGGCGGCTGCCGCGCCCGACCGGGTCTCGCGGGTCGTGGTCGCTGCAGGTCCCGGGCCTTCGGACACCGCGTCGGACCCACTGGAGGTCGTCACGGCCGAGGTACGCGGGTTCACCGGACGGCTGCTGTCGCTGGATCCGGACGAGTTCCGCGCCGCGATGGCGGCCGACGTGCCGCCGAACGAGCGATACTTCGAGAGCCGGCCGGACGAGGCCGCCGTGTTCTTCGCCGACGTGCGACGGGCCCTCGATCCCGCCGACGGCTTCGTGCGCGACAACGTCGCCTGGGGTGGGTTGTGGGACATCGACCTCGCGGCCGTCACCGCACCGGTCGACCTGTTGTACGGCGACGCCGACCGCATGGTGGTGCTGGCCAACGGCGAGCGGTTGGCCGCCCTGCTCCCGCACGCCACCTTCACGGTTCTCCGCGGTGCCGGCCACGGTCAGGCCACCTTCGGCTCGGTGGACCGGCTCCTGGAGCTGTTCGTGCCCGGTGCGTGAACATCCGCCTCTCCGGTTCCGGGCTCCCGACGTCAGCGCGCGGCGGCCACGCTCTCGTCGGTACCCGCCAGCTTCTGGGCGATCCAGATCGGCACGACGGACGCCACGATGAGCGCGGCGGCGACGACGTTGACGACCGGGGCCTGGTTGGGGCGGAAGAGGTTCTGGTAGATCCAGATCGGCAGGGTCTGGATGCCCTGGCCGACGGTGAAGGTGGTCACGATGATCTCGTCGAAGCTCAGCGCGAACGAGAGCAGGCAGCCGGCCAGCAGCGAGGAGCGCAGCATCGGCAGGGTGATCTTGTAGAACGTCCGGAAGGTGCCGGCGCCGAGGTCCATGGACGCCTCCTCGAGGTTCCCGCCGAGCCGCCTCAGCCGCGCGACCGCGTTGTTGAACACCGTGACGATGCAGAACGTCGCGTGCGAGACCACCAGGGTGAAGAAGCCGAGCTCGATGCCGATCATCGTGGTGAACGCGTTGGCCAGCGCGATGCCGGTCACCACGCCGGGCAGGGCGATCGGCAAGATGATCAGCAGCGAGACGAAGTCGCGCCCGAAGAAGCGGAACCGCTGGAGGGCCAGTGCCGCCATGGTGCCGAGCACCAGCGCGATCAGCGTGGCCAGCACGGCGACCTGGACCGACGTCCAGATCGCGTCACGGGCACCCTCGGAGTGCCAGGCCGCCGACCACCACTTGGTCGTGTAGCCGGGTGGCGGCCAGGCGAAGGTCCGCGAGGTGTTGAACGAGTTCAGCAGCACCAGGGCCAGCGGGGCATAGACGACGAGCAGCGCCAGCCCGGTGACCAGGCCGAGGATGCGTCGGGTGAGGGGCGAGAGCGTCATAGGTTCTCCAGCGCTCCCGTCCGGCGTACGGCGCCGAGGTACACCAGCATGATCACGACCGGGATCGTCGAGACCGCAGCCGCGAACGGCAGGTTGTTGCCGGTGAGCACGTTGTCGTAGATGACGTTGCCGAGCATCTGGTTGGCCCCGCCGACGATCTTCACCGCGATGTAGTCACCCATCGTCAGCGAGAACGTGAAGATCGACCCGGCCACGACCGCCGGGAACAGCACGGGCAGCACGACCTTGCGCATCGTGATGCCGGCCCCGGCGCCGAGGTCGGCGGACGCCTCCAGCAAGGAGTTCGGCAGCCGCTCCAGGCCGGCGTACATCGGCAGGATCATGTACGGCAGCCACAGGTACGCGAGCGTGACGACCGTGGCCGCCAGCCCGTACCCCGGCGAGCTGAGCCCGAACGGGTCCGCCAGCCAGGCGATCGGCCCGGTTTCGCTGAACATGCCGCGCCAGGCGTACGCCTTGACGAGGTACGACGCCCACAGCGGCGTGAGGACCGCGATCACCAGCAGGCGTTGGGCTCTGGGTGTCGCGACCTTGGCCATGTACAGCGCGACCGGGAACGCGATGGCCGCGTCGATGACGGTCACCCCGACCGCGGTGAGCAGGGTCCGGATCGTGATGGTGCGGTAGACGTCGAGGCTGAACACGTTGCTGAAGTTGTCGAACGTCCAGGTCCTCTCGATGTTGCCGGTGAAACCGTTGGCGGTCCACAGCGCCGTGATGAACAGCGCCGCGAGTGCGCCGAGGTACGCCACCCCCAGCCACAGCAGGGGCGGCCCGAGGAGCAGCCCCAGCCGTAGCCGGGGGTGGCGGTGCAACATGCCACCGCTCACGGGGCACCGCCCCAGGTGGTCGAGGAGGTCGCGCAGCGACCGTCACGAAACCTCCGGAGGTTTCGTGACGGGCCTTGACGGCCCTCCTCAACCACCGACATGGATCAGCCCTTGATCTCGGTCCAGGCCTGGGTCCACTGCTGGTACGTCGTGCACGTCACGTCCGTGCGACCGTCCAGGCACTGCTCGATCGGCGTCGTCCAGTAGTGGATCTGCTCGGCGTAGGACTCGTCTCCGGCGTGGTAGCTGTCGCAGAAGCCCTCCGACGTCAGGTCGCAGGCCTTCGAGTTGGCCGGCGCCTCACCGAACCACTCCGCCACCGCGGCGTTCGCCTCGGGGCTGGTGATGTGGTTGAGCCAGGCGTAGGAGCAGTTGGGGTGCTTGGTGTCCGCGCCGATCATCCAGGTGTCGGACCACCCGGTCGCGCCTTCCTCGGGGAGGATCGCCTTGACCGGGGCGTCGGCCTCGGCCAGGTTCACGATCACCTGCCAGGTGGTGCCGATGACGCTGTCGCCGGTCTGGAACGCCTGGATCTCCTTGAGGTAGTCCGACCAGTACTCACCGACGTGCTCGCGCTGCGCCTTGAGCAGGTCGACCGCCGCGGCCAGCTGGTCGGCGTCGAGGGCGTAGGGGTCCTCGATGCCCAGGTCGGGCTGGGTCTTCATCAGGTAGAGCGCCGCGTCGGCGATGTAGATCGGCGAGTCGTACGACGTCACCTTGCCGCTGTAGTCACCCGCGCCATCGAACACCGCGCCCCAGCTGGTCGGGGCGGGGTCGACGACGTCGGTGTTGTACATCAGCAGGTTGGCGCCGTAGCCGTGCGGGACGCCGTACATCTGGCCGTTCACGGAGTTCCAGGCACGGTCCTTGAGGAAGTCCCACTCGTCGGCGTAGTTGGGGATCAGGTCGGTGTTGACCGGCGCCACGTCACCGGCGGCGATCAGCCGCAGGGTCGCGTCGCCTGAGGCCGACACCACGTCGTACTGGCCCGACTTCATCAAGGTGACCGCCTCGTCGGACGTACCGAAGTACTTGACCTCGACCTGGCAGCCGGTCTCCTTCTCGAACGGCGTCACCCAGTCGACGGCCTTGTCGGTGCTGCCGTCCTCGGCGTACCCCGGCCACGCGAGCACGCTGAGCGCACCCTCGTTGTCGCCGAGCTCCTCGGCCATCGGGATGTCGGGCGCGGTGAAGCCGCCCTGCTCCCCGGCGGACTGTCCGCCGTTGTCGTTGCCGCTGTCGTCGCCCGAGTCGGTGCCACAGGCGGCCAGGCTGAAGACCACGGCCAAGCCGACGGCGGCCGTTCCGGCCAGGGTGCGGATCTTTCTCATTTCTCCTCCTGGTGGTGTCCCGAGGCGGGTGACGCTGAGAGCTCGATGAGGTGCTCGTCGGCCCATGCGAGGGCGACCTTGTCGCCCTGCTTGCCGACCGTCTGGTCGCTGGTGCCGTGCAGGTTCTGGCGCAGCACGGTGAGGCTGCCGCCGTCGTCGAGCCGCACGACGTAGTGGTTGACGGAGCCCAGGTAGACCACGGCCTCGATGACGCCGGTGGCCCGGGCGCGCAGACCTGCTGCCTCCTCGGTGCCCTGGAGGTGGATCTTCTCGGGCCGGATCGAGAACATGCCCTGGCGTCCGATGATGACCCGGGCCGTGTCGCCGGTGATCAGGTTGGAGGTGCCGACGAACCCGGCCACGAAGGACGACGCCGGTGTCTCGTAGAGCTCGGAGGGCGACGCGACCTGCTCGATGTGCCCGTCGTTGAAGACCGCGATGCGGTCGCTCATCGTCAGGGCTTCCTCCTGGTCGTGGGTGACGAACACGAAGGTGATGCCGACCTCGCGCTGCAGCACCTTGAGCTCGAGCTGCATCTCGCGTCGGAGCTTGAGGTCGAGGGCGCCGAGGGGCTCGTCGAGGAGCAGCACCTTCGGCCGGTTCACCAGGGCCCGGGCCAGGGCGACGCGCTGCCGCTGCCCGCCGGAGAGCTGGCCCGGCTTGCGGGCGCCGTATCCGTCCAGCCGGACGCTGGTCAGGGCCTCCTCGGCCCGCTCGCGGCGCTCCTTGCGGGGTACCTTCTTCACCGCCAGGCCGTACTCCACGTTGCCCAGCACGTCGAGGTGCGGGAACAGCGCGTAGTCCTGGAAGACGGTGTTCACGTTGCGCGCGAACGGCGCCTGACGCGTGACGTCGTGGCCGTCCAGGTGGACGGTGCCCGAGGTGGGCGCCTCGAAGCCGGCGATCATCCGCAGCACCGTCGTCTTGCCCGACCCCGACGGCCCGAGCATCGAGAAGAACTCCCCGTCGTGGATCTCCAGGTCAAGGTCGTCGACCGCCGTGACCGCGCCGAACCGCTTCGTCACGGACTCCAGCCGGACGGCTGGTGTCTGGCCGGAGGTCATGCGGGGAACCTAGGGCGTCGGAATCCGTCGTCACAAGCACGTTCCCATCACGGATACGTGGTCAGCGGGTCCAGGAAGGCGCGCTAGCGCCGTCCGCTGGTCGAGGAAGGCGCGCGCTGGCGCCGTCCGTTGGTCGAGGAAGGCGCGCTGGCGCCGTCCGTTGGTCGAGGAAGGCGCGCGCTGGCGCCGTCCGTTGGTCGAGGAAGGCGCGCTGGCGCCGTCCGTTGGTCGAGGAAGGCGCGCTGGCGCCTGTCTCGAGACCCGGTGAGAGATCCGGGGTCCGGTGACGGGGGTTCGTCCTCGGACCTCGTCCTCCTCGACCAGCGGGACACCCTGTGCACGCCGGACGTCCGCTGTCCCCGTCCGGCCGTAGGGTGGCGCGGTGCCGAAGGACCGCCCCCAGCCCCCCGCACCGGAGACGGTGCGAGGCGTGCTGGCGGCCGCGGTGAGCGCGCTGGGCGGGGAGGAGCGGCCCGGTCAGGTCGCGATGGCCGAGGCCGTCACCCACGCCTTCTCCGACGACGAGCACCTGCTGGTCCAGGCCGGCACCGGCACCGGCAAGTCGCTGGGGTACCTCGTGCCCGCGCTGCTCCACGACCGTCGCGTGGTCGTCGCGACGGCGACCCTCGCGCTCCAGCACCAGCTGGTCGAGCGGGACATCCCGCGGCTGGTCGAGGCCATCGGTGCCAGCGAGTTCAAGGACGCCGTCGACACGTCGTACGCCGTGCTCAAGGGCCGCTCCAACTATGTCTGCCTGCATCGCATCCGCGAGGGCGTGCCCGACGAGCAGGGCGCGCTCGTCGAGGTCCCCAAGGGCTCGATGGCGCGCAAGGTCCTCGACCTGCGCGCCTGGGCCGAGGAGGAGGCCGAGACGAAGGGGAGCGGCGAGCGTGACAACGCCCCCCGCCACACCGACCGCGAGTGGCGGCAGGTCTCGGTCAACCACCGCGAGTGCCTGGGCGCGACGCGCTGTCCCTTCGGGCAGGAGTGCTTCGTCGAGGTGGCCCGTGAACAGGCGCACCGCTCCCACCTGATCGTCACCAACCATTCCCTGCTCGCCATCGACGCGATCGAGGGCGTGCCGATGATCCCCGACTACGACGCCGTGGTCGTCGACGAGGCGCACGAGCTGGTCGCCCGGGTGACCCAGGCCGCCACCGACGAGCTGGCGGTGAACGACGTCGAGCGGGCGGCCCGCCGGTCCCAGCGGCACGTCGGCGACTCGAACGCCGCCGACGACCTCGCCGACGCGGGCGACGCGCTCCAGCTGGCCATGGACGAGGCGTCGCCCGGCCGGTTCGACGAGGTGCCGGAGGCGTTGAAGGACGCGCTGGTGCTGGTCCGCGACGCTGCGCGCGCGGTGCTCTCGGCGTACCCCCGCGAGGCCGAGGGCGCCGGCACGTCGGAGGACGGCGTGGACGCCGGCCGCACCCAGGCGCGCGGGATGGTGCAGGAGGTGTTCGTGACGGCCGAGCGGATGGCCGCCGGCGCGGAGACCGACGTGCTGTGGCTGAGCGAGGGCGGCGACCGGATCCCGCCGCGGCTCTGCGTCGCGCCGCTCCAGGTCTGGGGCCAGATGCGCGAAAAGCTGCTCTCGGAGAAGACGGCGGTCTTCACCTCGGCCACCTTGATGCTCGGCGGCGACTTCTCCGCGATGGCCGTCTCGATCGGGCTCAAGCCCGCCGAGCGGGTCGTTGAGGAGGGAGAGGTCAGCTCCGACCACCCCGACGACGCGCTACCGTGGCGCGGCCTGGACGTCGGCTCGCCGTTCGACTACGGCCGGCAGGCGATCTTGTACGTCGCCCGCCACCTGCCGACTCCGGGCCGCGACGGCCTCGGCAAGGCGCAGCTGGACGAGATCGTCGAGCTGGTCGACGCTGCCGAGGGCCGGACCCTGGGGCTGTTCAGCTCACGGCGGGCCGCCGAGACGGCGGCCGAGGAGGTGCGCATCCGCCTGCCGCACCTCACCACTCTGGCCCAGGGCGACGCCCAGCTGCCGGAGCTAGCCCGGCAGTTCGTCGAGGACCCCCACACCTGTCTGTTCGGCACCCTGAGCCTCTGGCAGGGCCTGGACGTGCCGGGGGAGACCTGCCAGCTGGTGCTCATCGACCGCATTCCGTTCCCGCGACCCGACGACCCGCTGATGTCGGCGCGCCAGCGGGCCGCCGACCAGGCGGGCGGCAACGGCTTCATGCAGGTTGCCGCCACCCACGCCGCCTTGCTACTCGCGCAAGGGACCGGCCGGCTGATCCGGACCACATCCGACCGTGGCGTGGTCGCCGTCCTCGACCCACGACTGGTCACCGCGAGATACGGCAGCTTCCTCAAGGCCAGCCTCCCGCCCATGTGGGCGACGACCGATCCGGAGGTGGCGCGCCAGGCCCTGAAGCGCCTCGCGGGTGCGGTTCGATGAGGTGATCTTGAAGCCCATCCAGATCACCAGCCAGCCGATGAGCACGTCGGCGACCCAGTGGTTGCCGGTGCCGATGACGACCAGCCCGGTGATCATGGCGTGCGCCCAGCCGCCGATCCGCATCCAGCGGCCGCGTCGGCCGCCGGGGCCGTGCCGTTGCAGGACCAGCGCGACCCACATGGCCCAGCCGGCGTGCAGCGACGGGAAGGCCGCGAGCTGGTTGGTCAGTCCACCGAGCCCCTTGGGCGCCGAGGCGTCGCCGCCCCACCACCCGTCCCCGGACGTCAGGGCCAGCACGTCGGCGTACCCGCCGAACAGCCGGGGCGGCGCGGTGGGCAGGAGCAGGTAGGCGCCGAGCGCGGTGATCGTGCCGATGACCAGGGCCAGGCGGGCGGGACCGTAGATCGCCGGGCCGCGGCGGTAGAGCCACAGCAGCACGATGGCGGTCACGACGTAGTGGGCGGTGGCGTACCAGAACGAGCCGAAGAGGCTCAGTCCGCGGGAGACCGTGAAGAGCTGGTTGATCGCGCCTTCCCACGACAGGTGGAGCGCGCTCTCGATGTCGAGGAGCTCGGCCGCGCGGCGCTGAGCGGGACGCAGGGCGTCGCTGGCGAACATCCGCGAGCCGCTGTACACGACGTACAGGCCCAGGATCAGCACCATCTCCACCAGGGCAGCGCGCCAGCCCCGGGCGGAGGCCGGCTTGGCCTCCGTCTCCTGGATCTTGCTACCCCTGCTCCCCATGATCAGAGCCTGCCCCGTTCGTCCCGATTCTGCACATCAGTTGTTTCCCTGGACGTTCCCTGAGGAGGTGCGGGTCGGCGGTGGGATACCCGGTGCGACCGTCTGTTTCCCAGGCGGTCGGATCGGGCAGGGACACCTCGTGCCTACCAGGCTCCTCGTGTTGGCAACGCTGACGGCCCTCCTGCTTGTTCCGCAACCTTCGTCTGGATCCTTTGCCGGATCCGCACACCCAGCATGGAGCACGGCACCGACATGCCTCGGGCTGACCGTGTGGGACGTCTCGGTCGGGCCCCGCCGGCGCGTGGACGCCGTTGGGCCGGATCGACCTGCGGTCCGGAGAGATGACGATGCGGCTCGGCGACCGGAAACGCGTCGCAGTGCTGGCGAGCGTGGAGCGGGCCGCGCCGCGACAAGGCCGTCGGACTGACCGACGCGGACGACGTAGGAGGCTTCGAGGTGGTGCGGCCCTAGCGCTAGACCTTGCGGAGAACCGCGGTGACGATGCCGAGGATGCTCGCGTGGGTGCCGTCGATGGGGTCGTACGCCGAGTTGTGCGGCAGCAGCCAGACCTGACCGCTCTTGCGCTGGAACGTCTTCACCGTGGCCTCGCCGTCGATCAACGCGGCCACGATGTCGCCGTTCTCGGCTGTCTGCTCCTGGCGGATCACGACGTAGTCGCCGTCGCAGATCGCCGCGTCGACCATCGAGTCGCCGGCCACCTGCAGCAGGAACAGGGTGCCCTCGCCGACCAGCTGCTTGGGCAACGGGAAGACGTCCTCGACCCGCTCCTCGGCCAGGATCGGGCCACCGGCGGCGATCCGGCCCAGCACGGGCACGTACGTTGCCGGGGTCACGGTGTCGCCGATGTCGGTCTCGTCGTACTGCGTCTCCTCGGCCGCGCCGAGCGAACGACGCGCCGCCATCACCTCGGGCAGGAACACCTCGAGGGCGCGGGGCCGGTTCGGGTCGCGCTTGAGGAAGCCCTTCTCTTCGAGCACGCGCAGCTGGTGGGCGACGCTCGAGGAGCTGGTCAGCCCGACCGCCTCGCCGATCTCGCGCATGCTGGGCGGGTAGCCGCGCTTCTCGATCGCCTCCTTGATGTGCGCGAGCACCTTCTGCTGCCGCGGCGTGAGCCCGGTCGCGTCCGGTGGGCCGTCGGGGAGCTCGGAGACCTTGCCGCGACGCCGGCCCGCGGCTGGGCGTTCCTCGGTTGCCATGGCGTCACCGTAGTGGCGCGTGGGGTCATTGTTCAAACACCTGTTCGAAGGGCGTGTCGTTCCCCGACCTCGAACACGTGTGCGAACCGGGTCTTGATTTCGTTCGAACACATGCTCTACTCTCGATCACATGTTCGATCGAACGTCTGATCGAGTGGCCGCCGGAAGCACTGTCGGTGGTCGCCGGTAGACATCGGATCGGAACAGGAACCGACAGCCGGTCAAGGTGGCCGACAACTTCCCCAGGAGGTCCCGATGAGCACCATCACGATCCACGAGGTCCGCCTCGCTCCTCGTCCGGCCGCGCGCCGGCCCGCAGCCGTCTCGGCTGTGCGGCTGACCCGGCGAGGACGAGTCACGGTGCTCCTGCTCGGCCTGGCGCTCGCGCTGGCCGTGGGCGTGTTCCTGGGGGCGGGCTCGGTCGCCACCGAGCACCCCGGCACCCCGCAGCCCACCCGCGTGGTGATGGTCGGCTCGGGCGACACCCTGTGGGACATCGCCGCCGACGCGGCCGCCGCCACCGGCAGCGACGACGTGCGGTCGATGGTCACCCGGATCACGCGACTCAACGCGCTCGAGTCCGGCATGGTGCTGGCCGGCCAGCGGATCAAGGTGCCCGTCGAGTAGCCACACACACAGACTTCGCCAGCCGACTCGACCCCGGCTGGTGAGCCGGGGAAGACGAAGGGCGGGACCTCTAGGTCCCGCCCTTCGCGGCATCTCGCCCGACATGTAGCGCCTCGCGGCACCCCGCTAGCGGTCCCGCAACCTCCGCACGAACTTCAGCCCGGACCACGTCGCATCGATCGCCGCCACCTTCACGTCGACGAAGCCGAGCTCCAGCCCGAGGTCGCGCACCTTGTTCTCGTCGACGTCGGTCACCACCTTGCTCGCCTTCTTCGGCCAGCAGACCCACACCATGCCGGCGGTCGAGGTTCGCTCGAACAGGCTCGGCAGCCGCTTCTCCAGCGACGCCATCGAGGTGTGCCAGGTGAGCGTGGCGTCGGCGGACCGTGGCAGGCGGCGTACGACGGTCCCCGCCGGCAGGTCGCCGAGGTCCAGGCCCGCCGGCTGGCCGTCCAGGAAGAGCACGTGCTCCTGCTTGATGCCGAGCTTCTGGGGAAGGGGGGTGCCGGAGTACCCGGCATCGGGACTCACCGCGCCGCCCGCTTCCCGCCGACCGGGCGCGGCGGCGCAGGTGCTTCCTCGGGGTTGCCGCGGCTGACGCCGAGCATGCGCAGCAGCCGGGCCACCAGCATCAGCCCGATGAACAGGCAGGCCACCGCGCCCAGGGACGCCAGGCCCAGGAAGATCCAAGCCTGGCTGTCGCCACCGCGGGCGGACGAGCCGAAGTCGATGGCGGCGTACACGAGGTACCCCCACGCCACCACGCACAACGTGACACCGAGGGCGTGCAGGAGCAGTTTGGTGCGAGAGCGGCCGGACGGCGGACCGGGGATCGGTGTGGGGGTTTCCGGCGGGGGATCGGCCCGGCGCTTGCCGGCGTGCTTCCCCGATGACTCCACCCGGCCATTCTGACCCATCAACCGAACCGGTCTGTACCACCTGTCGGACCCCTGCTGAGCGTGTGGAGCCGCTCTGACCTGCAGCAATCCCGACTCGCCTATCTAGGGGCTTGCCAGGGGGCCAGCCCCTACATATAGTGAAGTTACACCGATGTAGTTATCCACATCGTTTCCACAGGCAAGGCCCCCGAGACTCACAGTCCCACCCGGATTACTGACCGTTCCGCGGACGTTATCCACAGGTGAGGGTGAGTTCTCCTCGGCGCGCCCGATCAGCGAGAAGGAGGGCCCGGAATGCACTGTCCGTACTGCCGCGACACCGACACCCGGGTCATCGACTCGCGCGTCTCCGACGACGGGGCGTCCATCCGCCGCCGCCGCTCGTGCTCGGCCTGCCAGAAGCGGTTCACCACCGTCGAGCAGATGCAGCTGACCGTGCTGAAGCGCTCCGGCGCCACCGAGCCGTTCACCCGCGACAAGGCCGTCTCCGGCGTCCGCAAGGCCTGCAAGGGCCGCCCCGTCACCGAGGACCAGCTGGCCTGCCTCGGCCAGGCGGTCGAGGACGCCCTGCGGCTCGAGGGCGCCGCGGAGGTGCCGGCCCACGAGGTCGGCCTGGCCATCCTCGGCCCGCTCCGCGAGCTCGACGAGGTCGCCTACCTGCGGTTCGCCTCGGTCTATCGGGCCTTCGAGTCCGCCGGCGACTTCGAGGACGAGATCGCCCTCCTCCGGGCCGAACGCCTGTCGCTGGTCGAGCCCGGCGAGCGCCATCGAGCCGGAGTCGAGACCCCTCAGCCCGTCCCAACGGGCTGACCCAGACCGCCCGGGTCGGATTGTGGGGAAGCAGTCCGGCCCGGGCGCACCACCTCGACGACGTACGTCGTCACGCAAGTGCTCATTCACCAGTGTTCAACAAGGAGTGCCATGACCGAGACGGTGAACCCGAAGACCGGCCGGCAGAAGGACCAGCGGGCCGGCCTTCCGATCGCGCGCGTCTTCAGCACCGAGGGGGTGCACCCCTACGACCAGCTCACGTGGGAGCGCCGCGACGTGGTGCAGACCAACTGGAAGACCGGCGAGACCGTCTTCGAGCAGCGTGGCGTGGAGTTCCCGTCGACCTGGTCGGTCAACGCCTCGACCATCGTCACCACCAAGTACTTCCGCGGCGCCGTGGGCACCGACGTCCGGGAGTGGAGCCTCAAGCAGCTCATCGACCGCGTGGTGTCGACGTACGTCAAGGCGGGCGTGGACCACGGCTACTTCTCCGTCGCCGCGGACGCCGAGGTCTTCGAGCACGAGCTGACCTGGCTGCTGGTCAACCAGTACTTCTCCTTCAACTCACCGGTCTGGTTCAACGTCGGCACCCAGTCGCCGCAGCAGGTCTCGGCCTGCTTCATCCTCGCGGTGGATGACTCGATGGACTCGATCCTCAACTGGTACAAGGAGGAGGGCTTCATCTTCAAGGGCGGCTCCGGCGCCGGCCTGAACCTCTCTCGCATCCGCTCCTCGAAGGAGCTGCTCTCCTCCGGTGGTACGGCGTCCGGCCCGGTCTCCTTCATGCGCGGCGCCGACGCTTCCGCAGGCACCATCAAGTCCGGTGGCGCCACCCGCCGCGCGGCGAAGATGGTCGTCCTCGACGTCGACCACCCCGACATCGTCGAGTTCGTCGAGACCAAGGCGCGCGAGGAGGACAAGATCCGCGCGCTGCGCGACGCCGGCTTCGACATGGACCTCGGCGGCTCCGACATCACCTCGGTGCAGTACCAGAACGCCAACAACTCCGTCCGCGTCAGCGACGAGTTCATGCGTGCGGTCGAGGAGGGCACCGACTTCGGCCTGCGGGGTCGCAAGACCGGCGAGGTCATCGAGACGGTCGACGCCCGCGAGCTGTTCACCAAGATCGCCAAGGCCGCGTGGGAGTGCGCCGACCCGGGCCTGCAGTACGACGACACGATCAACGACTGGCACACCAACCCCGAGACCGGCCGGATCACGGCGTCCAACCCGTGCTCCGAATACATGTCGCTCGACAACTCCTCGTGCAACCTGGCCTCGCTGAACCTGCTGAAGTTCCTCAAGGACGACAACACCTTCGACGCCGAGCTGTTCGCGAAGGCCGTCGAGGTGATCATCACCGCGATGGACATCTCCATCTGCTTCGCCGACTTCCCGACCGAGGCGATCGGCGTCACGACCCGCGACTACCGCCAGCTCGGCATCGGCTACGCCAACCTCGGCGCCCTGCTGATGGCGATGGGTCTCGGCTACGACTCCGACGGCGGCCGCGCGATGGCCGCCGCCGTCACCTCGCTGATGACCGGCGTCTCCTACCGGCGCTCGGCCGAGCTGGCCGGCGTGGTCGGCCCCTACTCCGGCTACTCCCGCAACTCAGACGCCCACAAGCGGGTGATGCGCAAGCACCAGGCCGCCAACGACGCGGTCCGCACGCTGGGCATCGCCGACGCGCAGGTGCACAAGCTGGCCACCACCGCGTGGGCCGACGTACAGAGCCTCGGCGAGGCCAACGGCTTCCGCAACGCGCAGGCCTCCGTGCTCGCGCCCACCGGGACCATCGGCTTCATGATGGACTGCGACACCACCGGCATCGAGCCCGACTTCTCGCTGGTGAAGTTCAAGAAGCTCGTCGGTGGCGGCTCGATGCAGATCGTCAACCAGACGATCCCCCGGGCGCTGACCAAGCTCGGGTACGCCGAGGAGCAGGTCGAGGCGATCGTCGCGTTCATCGCCGAGCACGGCCACGTGATCGACGCCCCCGGCCTCAGGACCGAGCACTACGAGATCTTCGACACTGCCATGGGTGCTCGGGCTCTCAAGCCGATGGGCCACGTCCGGATGATGGCGGCGACCCAGCCGTTCCTCTCCGGCGCGATCTCCAAGACGGTGAACCTCCCCGAGACCGCCACGGTCGAGGAGATCGAGGACATCTACCTCCAGTCCTGGAAGCTCGGCCTCAAGGCGACCGCCGTCTACCGCGACAACTGCAAGGTCGGCCAGCCGCTGGCCGACGGCAAGTCGGAGTCCTCGAAGGCCGACCAGGCCCGGGCTGGGGCGTCCCAGTCGCCGGCCGAGGCCGAGATCGTCGAGAAGATCGTCTACCGCCCGACCCGCAAGCGGCTGCCGAAGCAGCGCCTGTCCCGCACCACCTCGTTCACGGTCGGCGGCGCCGAGGGGTACATGACCTCCGGTGCCCACCCCGACGGTGAGCTCGGCGAGGTCTTCCTCAAGCTCGGCAAGCAGGGCTCCACCCTCGCCGGTGTGATGGACGCCTTCTCCATCGCGGTCTCGATCGGCCTGCAGTACGGCGTCCCGCTGGAGACCTACGCCTCGAAGTTCACCAACCTGTCCTTCGAGCCCGCCGGCCTCACCGACGACGCCGACGTCCGGATGGCGAAGTCGATCATGGACTACATCTTCCGCCGCCTCGCCCTGGACTACCTCGACTTCGAGACCCGCCAGGGCCTCGGCATCTACTCCGCCGAGGAGCGCCAGCGGTACCTCGAGACGGGGTCCTACGAGCCGCTCCAGCTCAGCGAGCCCGAGTCCCTCAAGGCCGACCAGCCTGTTGAGGCGACGATCGTCGAAGACGAGCCCTCTTCGTCGGTCGAGCCCGCGAGCGCAGCGAGCGGTGTCGAGACCCCCGAGGTCGAGGTCAAGCAAGCCCACACCTCCGCCGAGCTCTTCGAGCAGCTCACCGGCACCGCAGTCGACTCCCCGCTCTGCATGACCTGCGGCACCAAGATGCGCCCCGCCGGTTCGTGCTACGTGTGCGAAGGGTGCGGAAGTACGAGCGGCTGCAGCTGAGAGACTGCCAACCTCGAGAACGGGGAACATCTTCGGCACCTGGCGCCGGGGATGTTCCCCGTAGCGCGTTATCCGGCCGCGAGGAAGGTGTCATATCTGGTCGCGAGCCGCTCCGGGTCAGGGCGCTCGTTCCTGGTGCGGGGCAGCGTGAGCTGGCGATTGTGCATCTCCTGAAGTCCATGCAGGAGCATTGGGCCGTCGGTCTCCTCCAGGAGCCCACGGTTGACGGCAACTTGGTACTCGGGCGTGATCCCGATGAGGTTCTCGTCATAAGCAGCGTGGTGGATCTTGCAGAGACTTAGGCCGTTCGTGACCACCGCATCGCCGCGTTCTTCCGAGTCGGCGATGATATGGGCCGCATCCAAGAGCCGAGCCTTCTTCAGGACGCAGACGCAGCACTGGGTGTCGTACGCGAGCATGACGCGGGCACGAAATGCAGGTTGATGTACCCGCTGCCTGACAACGCGCTCCGCATAGCGTCTTTCCATTTCCGATGGCGTGAGGCCGGGGAGCAATCTAAGGGTTTCATCGACCGAAAGGGTGAACTCCCGGGCCACGGGGTCGTCAGCGACTACAAACACGGGATAGATCGGCACGTAGGCTCCCTTGCCGATCTTGTTGAAGCGAATGATCGGAAAGTGGAGTTCCATGGCACGGCGAAGTTTCAGGTTCTTACCGCCCTCGGGCCCGGTCTGATAACTGTAGCGAAGGAGCCCGCCTTCGAGTTCGCGATCCGCATAGGGACCATCTGGCGACGTGACGACGGAGAGTGTGGCGTCGAGCGACGCAGGGTTCCAAATACCGCCCCGGCCGGGATCGACTGTTCTCATCCGCTCGCCGTTCGGCAGTTCGACGGAAACGAGATCGCTCCACAAGAGAAATCCACCCTGGCTCTCTGCCCGGCTCACGAGCGTCGCAGCGATGACTTCGCGAAGCTGTAGCTCCATTTCAGCCGCGGGCACTCCGTCACGATAGGGCGACTCGCATCTTCTGTCTCCCACTTCAATTGGTCCAGAGAGACGCCTCTGGGTCGGAATCCGGAAGGTCTCGTGCCGCCGTGACGGATGCGCCAGGATGCGTGCGGCAGGTCGAGGCCGGGAAGGCAGGCAAGTGCGGGCTCGGCGACGCCGATCCGGCAACCGGTCACGGCGTCCAATGGGGTGTTGCGGCCTCGGCACGGCTGTCGAGAAGCACGGCGAGTCGTTCGCGTGCCGCACGGATCGCAACGGTCGCCTGAGCAGACGTGTCGGCCCGTGCCCGGCCCCACTTGGCGCCGAGGACGGCGAGGGGGCGGAGGACGACGAGGCCGCTGAGGAGCTGGAGGGCCACGGAGGCGGCGTTCGCGACGCCCATCTGGGAGAGCTCGCCGATGAGCCACTGCTTGACGTCGGCGACGGGTTCGCCGTTCTTGATGCGCATCCCGGCGGAGGCGGCTAGCGAGACGACGGCGAGCTCGGGGGCCAGCCCTGCCAGCCCCGGGACGGAAACCGGGGAAAGGGAGCCGGCGATCGAGGTGGCCTGGGCGGTGATGGCGCGCGAGTCGAGGCCGAGGTTCAAGACGTCGCCGACGAGGTCGACGGGCACGAGACTGCGGGCGGCGTCGGTGACCATGGTGACGGCGGCTTCTTCGGCGGTCGGTTCCTCGGCCAGCTCGCCGGCGCGAACGAGGTCCTGGGTGCGGATCTCGTGGGCGGTGTCCTCCACGGAGTCCGTGAGGCCCTCGATCTGGTCCTGGGTGAGGTGCTCGAAGTGCGCGACCAGGTCGGCCGTGACCTCGGCGGCAGCTTCGGCGACGTCCTGGGTCCCGGCACCGAGGCCGGCCCAGATGCCCGCGAAGTCGGTGACCACGTCGGCGGCGGAAAGCTCGCCTTCAAGCTCTTCGTGCACCTGGAGCAGGGTGTCGGCCGCAGTCGCCCGGGCGACGACGTCGGACCACGACAGCGTGCCTGGACCGAGCGCGGCGTACGCCTGGTAGAGCGTGGTCAGCGCAGGTGGCCGGGTCCACTCACTGGTCTGCATGTCCGGCCTCGAGCGCGTCGACCCGGGTGACGAGTCCCTCGATGAGCTGCTGCTGGGCGAGAGTGACCTGCACGAGCTCCTCGATCGCAGTCGTGACCTCGGCCCACGACTCCTCTTGGGTGACCTTGCGGCGGGTCGCGTCGAGGTGCTGCGTGGCGGCCTGGGCGCCGGCCGAAGCCCGCGCGATCGCCTGCTGTGTCCGAGCGTCCTCGGTCAGTCCCTTGGCCCGCTCCTTGGCCGCGCCGATGACGTCGCGCCACGAACCTCCTCCGTCTGACATGGTCCCTCCCCGCGGCCCTCGACCGGACGGGCGACGCGTTCGTCGTCCGTCGCCCTCCAATGAAACAACCTTCGGCTGCTCCGTAGATAGGTGTTCGGCCGAACCTGCTCTGATACGACTGACCGAGCGCCACCATCCCGAGGTTCTCCACCGATCGATCAAGCCCCTGGTGCGGTACTCGGAAACGACGTTCGCTGGACCGATGAAGAAGCAGCCCGGATTCACCCGTGGTCCTCGGATCGCCGACCTGATGACCGTGGAGTACCCCTCGTTCCTCGAGAGCTCCATGGCGGCCGAGAGATGTGGTGACGCCGCGACGGCGCTGGAGTACCACCGCGGGATCCCGATGTTCAAGCGCAGCCAGCACGTCGGCATCCTCACCCAGCTGGCGTCCCTCGACGACGAGATGACGCCCTGGCTGTGGGCGCGCTGGGCGGCCTACCAGTGCACGCGGGCCGAGGACTGGCGGGTGACCGATCCCGTGCTCGCCCGCTTGATCACCAACAACCGGCGCGACCTCCCGCAGCCGATCGAGGAATCGACATCCTCTACCCCGACCGGGTCTAGACGAAGCCCTCGTCCACGAGAGTGACGCCCTCATGGGTGATCACGTGCGCCTGCCCGGAGTCGCCGACCACGCGGATCCAGGACTCGACGTACAGGTAGCTGCCCTTCATCAGGACGACCGAGAACCCGCCGTACATGCCCGGGACGGCGAACCACAGCCGTTCGTCGGGGCACTCGGGGAGCACCTCGACGGACGGGTAGCGGAGGGTCTCGTCCAGCGGCAGTGGGTACGACGCGGCGATCCCCTCGGGGAGGCGGAGGCGGCCGTCGATGACCGAGGCCAGGCCGCGGTCGAGGTCGTTGGCACGTTCGGCGGTCAGCGAGGTCCTCAGGGGAGCGAGGAGCTCGAGCAGGTGGTCGTGGCCGCGCTCGACAGCGATGTCGTACGGCGTATGTCCGTCGTGAGTGCGCAACGAGCGGAGGGCGCCGCGTTCGAGGAGGCCCGAGACGACCGCTGGAGAGGCGCCGTGCCAGGCAGCCTGATGGAGTGGGGTGAACCAGGCGGACCCACCGACGCGCCACTGGTTGACCGAGACCCACTCGAGCTCCAGCACCTCGAAGACGTCGGACCAGCGAGCGGCCTTGGCGGCGTCCGCGAGACGGTGGTTGCGGGCGACCACCTCGTCCTTGAGCAGCCCGGGGTCGAGAACGCCGGGCCAGGACAGGCTCATCCCCAGGTCCGGACGTCGACGTCGGGGTCGATGCCGAGCGAACGCAGCCACGTCGACTCCCCGCGCATCACGATCTCGTCGGCGTGAGCGACCAGCAGCTCGAGCACGTCGTCGCCGGGTGACCCGCCGAGGGCCGCCACCACGCGCGGGACGAGGGCGGCGGGCGCCGTGACCCAGTACTCGTACTCCTCCGAGCCCAGCCAGCCGTTGAGGTCCTGCCCCTCGAAGACGAGGTCGCCGGACTCGGTCAGCACCGCGTCGACGGACAACCGGTTGCGGGACCAGAGGCGGCGGGAGGGCACGTTCGAAGGCTAGGTCAGGTCGGCGTGGTCGAGCAGCACCGGCATCGTCGGGGCGGCCTTCACAGTGTGGTCCGGCTGGGCAAGGTCAGCAGCCGACCGTGCCGCGCGCCCGACCCGCAGGTGTCGCCTGGAAGATTCCTCACGCGTCCGGGTCGAGTCGGAACACCAGGTCGTCGTCGAAGGACGTCAGCCAGACCGCGTCGCCGGTCGCCAGCGCGCTCCCGCCGCTGGGGACCGGGTCGATGGAGTACCGCGCTGCGACGGTGTCGGTCCTCGGGTCGATTCGGAACAGGAAGCCTTTCGCCTGTCTCACCCAGACGGCGTCCGGAGTCGCAAAGATGTCACCGTCGAGACCGGCGGTCAGGCCGGCGTACTCCGCCACAGGCTTCAGGTCCGCGGTGAGCCGGAGGAGCTCTCCGCCGCCGCTCACCCAGACGTCGTCAACGAGGGCGGCGACGTTGATCGGGTGGGTTACCCCGGCGGTGGCGACGATCTCGCCCGTCGCGACGTCCAGGGCGACGACCTCGTCGGTGAGGATGCAGGTGGCGTAGACACGGGTTGCGGTCGCGGCGAGCTGGAAGCACCGACGGCCGAGCGGCATGGTCGTCGTGTCGCCGGAATCGGCGTCGATCATGGTGAGCCGGTCACCGGTCCCTGTCAGCACCCACACCCGCCCCGCCACGACCGGCAGGGCCAACTGGTCGAAGAGCTTGTCCACCTTCAGCTTTGCCGTCACCTCGAGGGTCTCGGGGTCGAGCCGGTAGACGTCGGTGGTCTCGGGCCCGGCCGAGCACGCCCAGAGACTGGTACCGTCGCTGCCGATGCCCTGGCAGTAGCGCCTCGCTTCCTGCGAGGTGTCGATGCGCACGTCTGCCACGACCTCGGCCGTGTCGGTCTCGATACGGACCACGTGCCCGTCGTCGGTTTTGACGAACACCGCGTCGCCCAGGGCCGCTAGCCCATCCGGGTAGCGGACCTCGATCGTTGCGGTCAGCCACGCCGACTCCGGCATGACGGCAGTTGTGGGCACAGACGTCGTCGGTGCCGTGCTCGAGGACTCTTCACTCGGCCCGCACGCGGCCAGCAGCATGACGGCCAGTGCGCCGGCAACCGCCCGCGACCATCCGCACAGCATGAGGCATGTTCGCGGCTGAGCGGGTGCTCGTCAACCGGCGGGCAGCAGGTCGTCCATCGGGACGGCGACGAGGTCCTGGTCGCAGGCACGGTGCACGACCTCGAGCGGTACGCCGGCGCGCCGGCCGGCGTCGTACAGCGACCGTGCCCACGCCCGGTCGTCCTCCGTGACTCCTCCGGGACCGGGACGCGAACGCAGGAAGGCAAAGCGCCGGCCGGGCTCTGCGAGCTCCGCCAGCACCGTCGCCATCGAAGCGAGCATCTGGCCGTCCGGTGGCTCGAAGGCCTCGGCGAGCTCGGTGATCTGCGGGAAGGGATGGTCGTCGGCGTCGATCACGAGCAGCCACACGGAGTGGCCGCCTAACCCCCTTTCACGTGTCTGGGCTCCCATCAGGTGCTTCCACACGGCCTCGAGGTCGGACTGCGAACGGACGGTCGGACGGAACGGAATGGTCATGCGACCAGCCTGACCCGGATCGGCGGAACGTGTCGGCACTCATCCACAGGCCCTCGCCGGGCCCTACCCTCACGCCATGAAAGCCGTGCCGATCCTCACCTGGGTCCGCGGCTACGAGCGGACCTGGCTGCGCGGCGACGTACTCGCCGGGGTCACCGTGACGGCGTACCTCATCCCGCAGGTGATGGCCTACGCCGAGGTGGCCGGCGTGCCTTCCGAGGCGGCGTTGTGGGCGGTGGTCGGTGGCCTGACCGCGTACGTCGTCCTCGGCTCCTCGCGCCAGCTCAGCGTCGGCCCCGAGTCGACGACCTCCCTGATGACCGCGACCGCTCTAGGCTCGCTGGTGGCCGTCGGCGACGACCGCGTGCCTCTCGCCGCGGCGCTCGCGCTGATGGTCGGTGTCTGCTGCCTGGCCGGCTGGGTGCTCCGGCTCGGGGCGCTGGCCGACCTGTTGTCGCGGCCGGTGCTGGTCGGGTATCTCGCCGGCATCGCGTTCACGATGGCCGCATCCCAGCTGGGCAAGCTCATCGGGGTCGGCGAGGACGCGTCGTCGTTCCTCGATGAGGTACGCCAGGTGCTCGGCCATCTCGACCGGGCGCACGCACCGACCGCAACTCTTGGTCTCGTCACCCTGGCCGTGCTGCTCACGCTGAGCCACTTCTTCCCGCGGGCACCGGTCGCCCTGATCGGCATGCTCGGCGCGACCACGGTCGTGTGGCTCTTCGACCTGCGCTACCGCGGGATCGCCGTCGTCGGCGACATCCCGGCCGGCCTGGCCGTACCCGGCCTCCCCGACGTCGCAGCCCAGGACCTGAGAAGCCTGGTGGGTCCGGCCATCGGCATCGCCTTCGTCGCCTACACCGACAACATCCTCACCGGCCGCGCGTTCGCATCGCGTCACGGCCAGAGCGTCGACGCCCAGCGCGAGCTGCTCGCACTCGGCGGCGCCAACCTCGGCGCCGGGCTCGCCGGCGGCATCCCGGTGAGCAGCAGCGGCAGTCGGACCGCCATCGGCGACGCCGTCGGCCAACGGACGCAGCTCGGTGGCGTCGTCACCGTGGTCTGCACGGTGCTGGCCCTGCTCACCCTGCGGCCGGTGCTGGCGGAGTTCCCGGTCGCCGGCCTCGCCGCCGTCGTCGTGTACGCCGCCACCCGGCTCGTCGACGTACGCGAGCTGATTCGCTTCGGCCGGTTCCGCACCAGTGAGCTCGTCCTGGCCCTGGCCACCACGGTCTCCGTGCTGGCGCTCGATGTGCTCCTCGGCATCGTGGCCGCCATCGCGCTCTCGGTGCTCGACCTGCTGCGCCGGGTCGCCCGCCCGCACGACGCCGTGCTCGGCCTGGTGCCCGGGATGGCCGGCATGCACGACGTCGACGACTACCCGTCCGCGAAGGTCGTCCCGGGGCTGATGATCTACCGCTACGACTCGCCGCTGTTCTTCGCCAACGCCGAGGACTTCCGCCTGCGTGCGCTCGCATCCGTGGACGAGGCGGAGGTCGCGGTGCGCTGGTTCGTCCTCAACGCGGAGGCCATCTCCGAGGTCGACATCACTGCTGCCGACGCGCTGGAGGAGCTGCGCGCCGAGCTCGAGCGGCGCGGCGTCGTCGTCGGCCTCGCGCGGATGAAGGAGGAGCTGCGCGAAGACCTCGCCCACACGGCGTTCCTCCGACACGTCCCGCCCGACCGGATCTTCCCTACCCTGCCGACGACCGTCGAGGCGTACCGGGACTGGGCTCGTGAGCGTCCGGGGTGATTTCCCTTTTCACCGTTGACCTGCGGACCCGAGAACCCGCACGTAGCCTCCACCGGGCCACACCCAATCGAATGAGGGATGACCATGAGCGAGAGCTACCCGACGGGATCCCCGGCCCAGCCTGAGGAGCCGACCCCGAACCCGTACGGGGCGCCGCCGGCCTCACCCCCGCTGCCGAACGTCGGGTACGACGCTCCGGTCGGCCAGCCGTACGGCCAGCCGTACGGCCAGCCGTATGGCGCGCCGAACAGCCTGGAGCTCGGGAGGATCCGGAGCACCGGGATGTGCATCCTGCTCGCGATCGTGACGCTCGGCATCTACTCGCTCGTGTGGTTCTACCAGACCCACGACGAGATGAAGCGCCACACGAACAACGGCCTCGGCGGCGGGCTGGCCCTCGTGCTGGCGTTCTTCGTCGGCATCGTGATGCCGTACATCACCTCCGGCGAGGTGGGTGCGATGTACGAGCGCGCCGGTCAGCGCCCGC
The DNA here is from genome assembly GCA_963782155.1 of uncultured Actinomycetota bacterium. Taxonomy (GTDB): domain Bacteria; phylum Actinomycetota; class Actinomycetes; order Propionibacteriales; family Nocardioidaceae; genus Nocardioides. The sequence goes on along the minus strand of CAWAIZ010000018.1, from coordinate 75,712 downwards.
CGGTCACCTGGGCCACCGGGCTGTGGTACTTCCCGGGGATGCTCATCCTGATCGGGCCGCTAGTGTGGTTCATCCAGACCAACGCGGCCTTGAACGAGTACTGGCGCTCGCAGGGCGCCAGCTGAGACACCGATCGGGGCTTCGTCGACAGGCGTCAGCACCCGCCGCCATCCTGGGCTGAGACTCAGTAGAACCCGTACCTCGCCAACGGCGCGATCAGCTCGCGCTCCTCGTAGGCCAGGTGCGAGAGCAGGGTGTCGGTCAGCAGGTCGAGGGAGCGCTGCAGCTCGTCGAGGGCAGCCGTCGCGTCGGCGCCGTACGACGGTGCGCCGACCAGCCCGACCAGCGCGTCGTCGACCTGCTCGAGCACGTCGTGGATGACGTGGTGCTCCTCCGACAGCCGATCCAGCACGGCGCCGAGGTGGGGGTCGCTCCGGCGCAGGTGGGTGAACACCGAGCGGTCCTCGAGCGTGTGGTGGCCGGTGACGATCCGGCAGTACGACTCGCAGAACGCACCCAGCGTCCAGTTGTTCTGCCGCATCGTCATCGTGTTGATCTCGGACCGCGCGGCACCGACGCCCAGCTGGCCGCGCCGCACCTGGTCGACGACGTCGCGCACCTGGGCGAGCTCGCCGCGCAGGTGGTCGTGGATGTCGACGAGGTGCTGGGGGATGGTGGGGTGGAGGTAGCCAGCTGACTGGTCGGCCTCGCCGCGGCCGGCGTACGACGGACGGGCCGACTCGTCCCAGGGCAGCGTGGCCGACAGCCTGGTGCCGTCGTCGGAGGTGGGGGTGGGGAGGCTGGGATTTGGTGGGGTGGTCTCGAGGCTCGTCGCTGGCGCTCCTCGCACCTCGACCGCCGATTCATCGGGCGCTCCTCGCACCTCGACCGCCGATTCATCGGGCGCTCCTCGCACCTCGACCGCCGATTCATCGGGCGCTCCTCGCACCTCGACCGCCGATTCATCGGGCGCTCCTCGCACCCCGACCGCCGATTCATCGGGCGCTCCTCGCACGACCGCCGATTCATCGAGCGCGCCTTCCTCAACCACCGGAGTCGACCGTCCCTCCTCGACCGACAGCCGGACGGCGGGGATGACCTCGGCGGCGAAGCGCTGGAGCTCGTCGGGGTCGTCGGAGCCGAGGATGAAGGTGCTGGTGCCGTGCTCGAGGGTGAGGGCGGCCAGGCGCTCGGCCATCACGGTGGACGGGCCGCGGAGGTACTCGTGGTTGCCGAAGATGTTCAGCATCCGGCGTACGGCCAGCGGACCTCGCCCGGCGCGGTCGGCGGCCTCGTCGATGACCGTGTTCATCTCGCCGAGGTTCTCGGGCGTGACGTACCCGAGGCTCGGCAGCCAGCCGTCGGCCAGCCGGCCGGTGAGCCGGAGCATCCGCGGCTTCAGCGCGCCGATCCAGATCTGGATGTCGTGCACCGGCGGTGGGCCGGCGTGCATCCCCTTGACCTGGTAGTACGTGCCGTCCAGGTCGACCGACCGGTTGCCGTCGCTGCCCCAGACGCCGCGGATCACCGCGATCGCCTCCTCGAGGGCATCGACGGCCTCGCCCCGCGTCCGGCGCGGCCCGCCGGCCGCGACGACGGCGTCCCAGAAGGAGCCGGCGCCCAGACCGAGCTCCGCGCGGCCGTCGCTGAGAATGTCCAGCGACGCGACCGCCTGGGCCAGCACGGCGGGCGGCCGGAGCGGGAGGTTGGCGACGTTCGGAGCGACCCGCACGGCCGAGGTACGGGCGGCGATGGCCGAGAGGAGCGTCCAGGCGTCGAGGTGCTTGGCCTGGTACGGGTGGTCCTGGACGGTGACCAGGTCATACCCGAGTACGTCGGCGAGCTGGGCCAGCTCGAGGGTGCGCGCCGCGGCGACCGCGTCGGGGGAGAGGAACACACCGAACTCGAGGTGATGGCCGTAGTCGGGCACGCGGTGCAATGTAGCCAGGGGGTGGTTTCGAGGCTCGTCGCTTGCGCTCCTCGCACCTCAACCACCGAACGTGGGTTGCGCTCCTCGCACCTCGACCACCGAACGTGGCTTGCGCTCCTCGCACCTCGACCACCGAACGTGGCTTGCGCTCCTCGCACCTCGACCACCGAACGTGGCTTGCGCTCCTCGCACCTCAACCACCGAACGTGGCTTGCGCTCCTCGCACCTCAACCATCGGACCGCTGGGGGTAGTCGGTAACACCCTTGAGCGGTGGGCGGAGCGGAATCGCCGAGATTTAACCCAAAACCCGGTCTGGACCGGCCGCCTGGCGCTTCTGTCGACCCCAGGCCCACTCCTATGCTCCATAGCACGTCTCTGGGGGAAGCGGAGGGCATACCAGTGGAGTCGTCACAGGTCATCAACCATCTCGTACGGACGATCGGGGTCACCGTCCACGAGGCCACGGCGTTCGCGGAGGCGATGCACGAGATCGTCGAGGAGCACGTGACCGACGACGTGTCGGTGGTCGCCCCGCCCCTCGTCCTGGGCCGGTTCGGCTGCCCCGTCCTCGACCGGCTCTTCATGCGGCTCGAGGACCCGCGCTGGACGCTCCCGGAGAGCGTCGACGTCGCACCGGAGGAGCTGGCCCAGATCTTGCGGCTGCCCGTCGACGTCGTCGAGGCCTACCCCCTCGTGGGCCGCTTCGGCCTGCTCGCCAAGGTCCTCGCCCGTCTCGTGATCGCCGACGAGGACGCCGAGACCTACCTCCGGATGCTCGACGCCTGGCTCTCGACGTACGCCGAGGGCTCGGGCCGCGACTTCGAGGTGTTGCCGACGGGTAGCAGGGAGGCGTTCCGCGGGTGGCTGCTGGACCGGTTCGACCTGCTCGGCCGCTTCGGCTACGCGGCGCGCGTCGCCGACGAGTTCGACGACCGCCTCGACGGCCGCGCCCACAGCTTCGACGACGGCCGCCGGCCCGACCTGATCGCCCGGGTGACCGCGGACGGCGACGCCGTACGGCGTGGTGACTGGCTGGTCATCCAGCACAAGGCGACCGCCGTGGGCCACAACGCCCACGACGAGCTGGCTGCGCACGTCGACTGGCTGCGTACCGAGCTCGGCCCGCGGCTGGCCGGCGCCGACGTGCACGGCCTGCTGATCGCCGATGGCGCGAGCCTCCTGCTGGAGCGGGCGCTGCGCGAGCGCGGGTTCGGATACGTGTCGCTGTCCGCGCTCGGCTACCGCCACTGGGTCCGCAGTCACACCCGCGTGGCCGTGGTCGGCGACCCGGACATCACCGCGATCGCCTACCCCGCCACCATCCGGCTGGGCGGGCTGACTCCCGTAGCCGGCTGAGGGCGAGTTCGCCGAAAAGGGTGACTGGGAGCCCGGCTTCGCGGACACTGCTGTTCTGACCTGGTCTCCCCCCGACCAGGGTGCCCCGGAAGGCTCCCCCACCATGCCGAGGACGCGCGCCCTCGCGACGCTGGTCCAGGCGTCCGCCCTGTTCGCCCTGCTCCTGACCCCGCTGGCGCCCGTTCACGCCCAGGACTCGAGCGTGGAGCACCCGGCCGCGAAGCCCGCGCCGCGGAAGACCGTCGTGCTGCGGGCCCGGGCGATCCCGCTGTCCGCGCCGGAGATCGCGAACCCCATGCGGGGTCAGTACGAGTGGCTCGGCGAGAAGCCCCTGCCCGCAGGCTTCCCCGTGAAGGACGTCTACTACCGCGACACCGTGTCGTGGAGCCGCATCGAGCCCTCGCCGGGCGTCTACGACTTCGCCGCCATCGACCAGGGCCTGGCACGGGCCCGCGAGCTCGGCGGCCGGTTCGGCTTCCGGGTGATGGCCTTCTGCCCCGGCTGCTGGCTCGACTCCACCCCCTCGTGGCTGCCCCGCCAGGCGGGTTCCACGCTGCCCGACTGGGACGACGAGGTGCTGTTGTCGAGGTGGGAGCGGCTGATGGCCGAGCTCGGCCGCCGGTACGCCGCCGACCCCGCGCTCGGCTGGGTCGACGTGGGCGGGTACGGCGCCTGGGGCGAGTGGCACGTCCAGTCCGGTGCGGAGATCAGCGTCCCGAACGCGGTCCGGCTGATGCGCGCGGTGCTGGACGGCTTCCCCGAGCAGCACGTGCTCCTCAACGCGATGGTGCCGAAGTACGTCGACGCCGGGATGGCGCTGAGCCCGCGGCTGGGCCTGCGGGTCGACTGCCTCGGCGAGTTCGACATGTTCTCGCTCATCCCAACCTCGCCCGTCCTGCAGGAGCGCTGGCGGACCGCGCCGGTCCTCAGCGAGTGGTGCGCGACCACGTCGACCAGTCCGGCGTTGGGGGCCCAGCAGGTCCGGCAGTACCACATCAGCCAGGTGTCCAGCCCGAACTCCCGTGTCCGGGACATCATCGACCACGACCCGGCCGCGATGGCCGCGCTCGCCGACGCGGCCAAGAGCAGCGGCTACCGCTACGTGCTCACCAAGCTCCGGCTGCCGAGGCGTCTGCCGCGCACCGGCGTCTTCGCGGTGAAGTCGGTGTGGCGCAACGACGGCTCCGCGCCGACGTACGACGACTGGCGCGTCACCGTCCAGCTCCGCAAGCGGGGCAAGGTCGTCGTGTCCGGCGACCTCGGCGTCGACCTGCGCACGGTCCTGCCCGGCCGGACCAAGCGGACCAGCTCGCTGGACCTCGGCACGATCCGCCCCGGTGGGTACTCCCTGTGGGTCACCGTGAGGGATCCGGACGGCTACCTCGCGCCGATGAACCTCGCCGTCCAGCGCGGCAAGCGCGGCGCGTACCCGCTCGGCAAGGTCCGCGTCACCCGGGCACGCGTGCCCTAATCTGACCCCGTGTTCGACGGCGACCCGCACGACCGGGCGAAGGACCGCGACCGCGACCGCGCGATCTACGTGATCGACGCCGCTCTGCGCAATGGTCAGATCACCTCGCAGGACCGGGACCTGCGCGTCGAGCGGGCCCGCTCCGCCGCCACGGTCGGCGAGCTCGGTTCGCTGGTCCGCGACATCGCCACGCCGCCCGCACCCCTGCCTGCCACCGCGGTCGTCCCGCCGGTGACGGCTGCACCCGCCTCGCCCGCGGACCCGTACGCTGCGGGCTCCCAGCGGCCCACAGCACCGGTGCCGTCCGACCTCTACGGGCCGGCGCGCTCCAAGCGGGCGCGCGGGCTGAGCACGTCCACCAAGGCGGGCAGCGGGGCGGGCGCGGGACGCAAGGTCGTCCTGGGCTGCATGGGCGTGGCGCTCCTGTTCCTCATTGGCCCGATCATCGCCGGGGTCGCCCTCTTCGCGACCTCGGTGAGCGAGAGCGGCCCCATCACGGCGACCGAGGCTCCCATCCCGGTCGGGCGGTCGTTCGAGCTGACGCGCGAGGGCGTTCGCGACTTCATCGCCACCTTCGAGGACAGCTTCGGCGACTCGCAGGTGGTCCGAGCGGTCTTCTACGAGGGGTACGTCGTGTCGTGGGTGCCGGCCGGGAACGGCGACGTGGCCATCTGGAACTACACGAACGGTGCCTTCGACCAGCTCGGCGACCCGATGGACGGGACGGTCGACACCGCGCCCGTCGACCTGGCGGACCTCAAGCCGGGCCGGGTGATGGCGCTGGTCGACGTCGCCCGCGAGACGCTCAACGTGCCGGAGCCGTCGACGACGTACTTCATCTACGACCGCAACGTCGTCGACGATCACCCGCAGCTCGCGGTGTACGTCAGCAACGAGGAGGGTCAGAGCGGCTACCTGCTCGGCGACCTCAGGGGGAACGTGATCTCGACCCAGGCGAACGGCTGATCTGCGGGAAGTGGTTTCGAGGCTCGCTGCGCTCGCACCTCAACCACCGAGAGGCTGCGCTCGCTCCGCAACGTCCGAGAGGCTGCGCTCGCTCCGCAACGTCCGAGAGGCGACGCTCGCACCTCAACCGCCGAGAGGCGACGCTCGCACCTTAACCACCGAGAGGCGACGCTCGCACCTCAACCACCGAGAGGCGACGCTCGCACCTCAACCGCCGAGAGGCGACGCTCGCACCTCAACCGCCGAGAGGCGACGCTCGCACCTCAACCGCCGAGAGGCGACGCTCGCACCTCAACCGCCGAGGGGCTGGGGTCGCACCTCAACCACCGAGAGGCTGGGCTCGCTCCGCAACGTCCGAGAGGCGACGCTCGCACCTCAACCGCCGAGGGGCTGGGTTCGCAGCTCAACCACCGAGAGGCTGGGCTCGCTCCGCAACGTCCGAGAGGCGACGCTCGCACCTCAACCGCCGAGAGGCGACGCTCGCACCTCAACCGCCGAGAGGCGACGCTCGCACCTCAACCGCCGAGAGGCGACGCTCGCACCTCAACCGCCGAGGGGCTGGGGTCGCACCTCAACCACCGAGAGGCCGCGCTCGCACCTCAACCAGCGGAGACAGCGGCGCGGTAGATCCCCACGGTCTGCTCGGCGATCGCGCCCCAGCTGAAGGCGTCGATGGCGCGCTGCCGGCCGGCCCGGCCCATCGCGGCCGCCCGGTCGGGGTCGGTGACGACCTCGGTGAGGGCGGCGGCGAAGTCGGCGACGTACTGCTCGGGGTCCAGCGGGGTGCCCGTGCCGTCTCCGGCCTGCTCGATCGGCACCAGGCGCCCGGTCTCGCCGTCCACGACCACCTCGGGGATTCCCCCCGTCGCCGTCGCGACCACGGCGGTCTCGCACGCCATCGCCTCGAGGTTCACGATGCCGAGCGGCTCGTAGATCGACGGGCAGGCGAACACCGTGGCGGCGGACAGCAGGGCGACCACGTCGGGACGCGGCAGCATCTCGCGGATCCACACCACCCCGCTGCGGGTCTGCCGGAGCTCCTCGACGAGGCCCAGGACCTCCGCCTCGATCTCGGGCGTGTCCGGCGCCCCCGCGCAGAGCACGAGCTGGACGTCGGGCGGCAGCTGGGCGGCCGCGCGCAGGAACAACGGCAGCCCCTTCTGCCGGGTGATCCGGCCGACGAAGATCACCGACGGCTGGTCGGGGTCGACGCCGAGCTCGCGCACGCGGTCGGGCGCCTCCACGCGGGCCCAGTCCTCGGTGTCGATGCCGTTGTGCACCACCTCGACCCGCGCCGGGTCGATGTCGGGGTAGGACGCGATGACGTCCTCACGCATGGCCGCCGACACCGCGATCACCCGCGCCGCCGCGAGGTAGGACGTCTTCTCCACCCATGACGACACGGCGTACCCGCCGCCCAGCTGTTCGGCCTTCCATGGCCGCAGCGGCTCCAGCGAGTGGGCCGTGATGACGTGCGGAACGCCGTACAGCAGCGAGGAGACGTGCCCGGCGAAGTTGGCGTACCAGGTGTGGGAGTGCACCAGGTCCGTGCCCTCGCACCCGGGCACGATCGCGAGGTCCACCCCCATCGTCTTGATGGCGCCATTGGCGCCTGCGAGCTCGTCGAGATCGGCGTACGCCGTGGTGCCCGCCTCGTCGCGTGGCTTGCCGAACGCGTGCACGCGGGTGTCGAGCCCGTCGACGCGGCGCAGCGCCCGGACCAGCTCGGCGACGTGCACGCCGGCTCCTCCGTAGACCTCGGGCGGGTACTCCTTGCTGACCACGTCGACGCGCACGTTGCTGAAACTACCCCTCCCGGGGGTGGCCAGGCACCGGCTACGTTGGCGGGCATGGCCGCCAAGCAGACGATCAGGCACCGCAAGAACGTGCTCGCCATCGTCCTGGCCGGCGGTGAGGGCAAGCGACTGATGCCGCTCACGGCCGACCGGGCCAAGCCGGCGGTGCCGTTCGCCGGTATCTACCGGCTCATCGACTTCGCACTGTCGAACGTCGTGAACTCCGGTTACCTCAAGATCGTGGTGCTGACCCAGTACAAGTCGCACAGCCTCGACCGCCACGTCACGCAGACCTGGCGGATGTCGACGATGCTCGGCAACTACGTCACGCCGGTGCCGGCGCAGCAGCGGGTCGGCAAGCACTGGTACCTCGGCAGCGCCGACGCGATCTTCCAGTCCCTCAACCTGATGAACGACGAGAAGCCCGACATCGTCGTCGTGGTCGGCGCCGACCACGTCTACCGGATGGACTTCTCGCAGATGGTCGACCAGCACATCGACTCCGGCGCGACCTGCACCGTCGCGGCGATCCGGCAGCCGATCTCGCTGGCCGACCAGTTCGGGGTCATCGACGTGAAGCCGGACGACCCGAGCGCGATCCGGGAGTTCCTCGAGAAGCCCAAGGACCCGCAGGGCCTCCCCGACAGCCCGCACGAAGTGCTGGCGTCGATGGGCAACTACGTCTTCGACGCCGACGCGCTCGTGGAGGCGGTCACCCAGGACTCCACGTTGCACGGGTCGAAGCACGACATGGGCGGCGACATCGTGCCGGCGTTCGTACGCCGGGGCACGGCGGGTGTCTACGACTTCAAGGACAACGACGTCCCCGGATCGACCGTGCGGGACCGCGGGTACTGGCGCGACGTCGGGACCATGGCGTCCTACTACGAGGCGCACATGGACGTCGTCTCGCCGCTCCCGATCTTCAACCTCTACAACTTCGACTGGCCGATCTACACGTCGTACGGCCCGCAGCCGCCGGTCAAGGTCGGCCAGGGCGCGGACGGGCAGCCATCGCGCACCGACGAGTCCCTGCTCTCGCCCGGGGTAGTGATCACCGGAGGTACGGTCAACCGCTCGGTGCTCTCACCCGCCGTGCGTGTCGACAACGGCGCGATCGTCGAGGACTCGGTGATCATGCACGACGTGCACGTCGGCCCCGGGGCCGTGGTGCGCAACGCGATCGTGGACAAGGGCGTGGACATCCCGGCCGGCGTCCGGATCGGGGTGGATCAGGAGGCCGACCAGGCGCGGGGGTTCATGGTCGAGGACGGGCTCACGGTGATCGGCAAGGGGCAGGCGGTGGAGGGCTGACGGAACGCCGGACGCCGGCCTCTCGTCCCATGATCATGAAGCGCTTTCTCGGACCTGCCCTGCTCGCCGTGCTGCTGCTCGCCGGCTGCGGCGACGCGACCTCGGACGCCGCGAGCGATCCCGCCACCGACCCCACCACTGACCCCGCCACGTCCTCGGCGCCCACGGCCGTGCCGACCGTCGACCCGAGCAGCGGCCTGGAGGCCCAGACGGTCGCGATCTTGTCGCAGACGGCCGTCGGCGGCCACGTCGACCTGGACGCCGTCCCGCTCGCGGACCAGGCCGCGCAGCAGGAGTTCGTCGGTCAGTTCAACCGGCCGGGCATGGGCCGCAAGATCGCGCAGGCCGTGGCGGCGGCGACCGTGCCCGAGGGGTACACGGTGATGGGCGCCGTGGTGATGGTCGGGTGTGACGTGCCCCCGGGCGTCCTGGTCACCCAGAGCCCCGACGGCTGGGTGGTCACCCCGGAGCCGGTCGTCAGCCCCCTGAAGGAGTGCTTCGCGGCGGTCACCACGGTCGCGATCGTTGCGGTACCCGCCTGACTCAGTCGAGGACCGGCTGCCAGGCAAGCGAGCCGCCGACCAACTTGTCGCTGAGTCGCGCGGCGTCGCCGCCGAGTGCCGGGACAGCGAACACGCCCTTCAGACCGTTGACCTGGGTGCGGGTGAACCCGATCAGGCTGCCGTCTGGACTCCACGCGACGGCGGCCGGAGGGAGGCCGAGGCAGAAGCACTCGCCCACGTCGGCGAGGGTGCGGACTCTCCCGGATGCGGCATCGACCGCGACGACGGAGAATGCCGTGAGCAGGACGTCGTCCGTGCCACCCGGATTGCCGGGCACTGGGCTGCCCGCGAGATACGCCAAGGACTGTCCATCGGGCGACCAGGACGGCGGCATCGCCGGCACGCGTTCGTCGGGCGACGCGACGAGTTGGCGCACTCCCGAACCGTCGACACCCACGACGTACAGGCCGGTCGGTGCCGTGAACGCGATCCGGGTGGCGTCCGGTGACCACACCGGCACGCCGGGGCTCAGGCCGGGGAGCGGGATGACCGACTCACTCTCGTCGGTACGGATGCGGATCTCCCCGTCGGCGGCCCGGGCGATACCGGACGTGTCGGGCGACACCCCGGCGAGGCACGGCTTCGCGCAGGTCGCCAGGATCCGGACGCCGCCGGTCTCGACGTCGAGGGCGACGAGGCTGCCGTTCGTGGTGTTGTGGATCAGCTCGGTGGCGTCTGCCGACCAGACGAGGTGGGCCGAGTCGGGTACGCCTACCGGCAGGTGCGCGATCGAGCCGCCGACAGCGAGCACATCTCCATCGGCCGCTCGGATCGAGACCAGGACGCCGTTCGAGACGTGCGGCAGGTCGGGCGCAGGGTCCGGTTGGCGCGGTGGGCCGCTCAGCCGCCAGACGGCACCTGCGGCGAGCAGGACCAGAACGGTGGCGAAGCCGGCTTTGCGCGTGGTCGAGCGCCGACGGTCGGTCTGCCGAAGCCGCTCGAGGCTGGTCGCGACGTCGACGGACGTGTGACGCTCCAGGTCCCCGACCGCGCCTGAGATGCGCGAGTCCAGGCTCACGACGCCTCCTCCGGGTCCAGACCGAGTGACGCGGCCAGTGCGTGGCGCGCCCGACTCAGGTGCTGCTTGACCGTGCCCGGCGTGCAGTCGAGGGCGGCGGCGATGTCCGCGATGGGCATCTCGTAGACGAACCGGAGCGCCGCTGCCTGGGCCTGCCGGCGCGGGAGGCGGCGCACCGCGCCCCAGAACTCCTCGCTGTCCTCCGACATGGCCGGGACTTCGCGACGGCTGCTGAGCCGGGTCAGTGCGCGCAGCTCGACGCCCCGGCGGCGGAACTGGGAGACGGCGAGGTTCGCGCACGTCCGGCGCACCCAGAGGTCCGGCCGCTCGAGCCCGCTGACGTGGGCCCAGCGCCGGTACGTCGCGAGCATGGCCTCCTGGGCCACGTCCTCGGCGATGGCAGCACCGCAGAGGCCGCGAGCGAGCGCGGTCAGGCGGGGCAGCTCGGCGGCGTAGAACGCGTCGAAGTCCGCGGCACGCGAGACCGACGACTTCTCGCGCGCCGCCCAGTCGGTGACAGGGAGCTCGCCCACGTCTAGTACCTCGTTCGACGCCTGCCTCAGGATGACAGGTCCAGACCGCGTCCCTGCATGTCATCGGTCGGGGTCACTCGAGCGAGAGACCAGGCATGAGGACAATCCTGGGCGTGCTCTTGCTGCTGGCGTCGAGTGCCTGTGCCGGTGGCACCGACGACGGGGTGAAGCAGTCGACTGTTGCCGAGTCGGCTCCGGCGTCGGTGGTCTACCAGAGCGCGGGCACGGTCTGGGTGCGGCCGAGCGGCCACGCCTCCGCCGTCGACGTGGGCACCGCCGTGCAGGGCGAGCCGCAACACCCCGACTGGTCTCCGGACGGGACTCGTCTCGCGTTCGAGACCGACTTCCGGAGGATCTGGACCGTGGTCGAGGACGGGTCGGACGCGCGCCGGCTCTACTCCTGCACCGGGGCTTGCTTCTATCTCCAGGAAGCGGCCTGGTCACCGGACGGGAGACGTATCGCTTTCGTCGAGGTGCGGACCAAGGACGGCGTGACGACATCGCGCGCGCTGGTGCGCGTCGTCCACGTCGCCGATGGCCATGTGCGAACGATTCACACCACCCGTGATCGGCGGGTCGGGTTCTACACGCCGCGCTGGTCGGACGACGGTGGCTCGCTCGTCTGCGAGGAGGACGTGTTCGCGTCGACGCGTCTCGACGAGACAGTGGTGAGGCGGACGCGAGTCGTGACGCTCCACGTCAACGGCCGCCAGCGCCGGGTTCTGGCGAGCTGGAGGGGACCGATCGCCGGACCTGGTTCGCCGGCTCCCGACTGGGCCGGGAAGCGAGTGGTGTTCGTCCGCGACGACAACCTCGTGATGATGGACGTCGATGACGGCAGCCTGCGACCGCTGACGACGTACGACGGGGTGACCGAGCACGCGATCCAGCCGACGTTCAGCTCCGACGCAACTCGGGTGGCGTTCACCTATGTGCACGGGACGTTCGGCGTGGACGACCGTCCAGAGGGTGCCGTGGTCGACGTGGCGACCGGTGCGGTGAAGATGCTCGACCTCCCCGGCGCCACTCACGTGCGGCTGGCGCCTAGGGACGGTAGGTGATCGCGAGCCCGTTCGCGACGCGGCGCTCGAAGCCGTCCGAGGGCGAGTTGAGGACGTCGACATACCCCTCGGGACGCAGGCCGAGCATGGTCGAGGAGCCGCCGCCGTCGAGGTTGAGCGCGTCCTCGGCGCCGAGGGTCTGCATGAGGTTCGCCAGCTCGACCATGGTGTAGCCGCGGCTGAAGCTCTGCCGCCCGTCGACGACGAGCATCAGGACCTGTCCGGTGTTCTGGTCGATCCCGATGGCGGTGCGGGGGTGCAGCTCCCGGTCGTCGATCACGCGGCTTACGCCGTGGAGCAGGAGCACCTTGTTGCCCGAGATCGCGACCTCGGGGTTGCGGCGCATCGACCAGGTCACCCGGGCGCGCTCGCCCTTCTTCAGCACGCCGAGCTCCCGGGCGCCGGCGCCGCGGCCGATGAGCACCAGGCCGCGGATCTTCTCGCCGTACGTCAGGGTCGGCTTGCTGGAGACGACCACGTTCTTCCGGATCACGACCTGGCGGACGTCCTCACGCTGGTCGTCCACGACGCGATAGCCGGCCGTCAGACCCCACCGGTAGTCGTAGACGCCGATCTGGCCGTCGAAGATCGTCGGTGAGTTGAGGTGCTTGATCTTCATCCAGGGCTCCTGGACGACCTTGGCCTTCATCGGGAGGTTGGCGATCGAGGGCACGCCGTTCTTGAGCAGGAACGCGCGGTTCCAGCCGTTCTTCCGGGCGTGCACGATGCCGCGCTTCAGGTCGACGCCGAGGCCGAGCGGAGCGCCGGTGTCGGAAATGTCGTAGAAGTCGCCGTTGATGCCGGCCACGGCGTGGTCGCGGGCGACCATGTGGCGCACGGTCTCGGTGTTGCGCACCGACTTCGACGCCATGTAGTCGATCGCCAGGCCGGGCGTTGCCGGGTCGATGGTGAGCAGGTAGGCGCGGATGGTGCCGCGTGCGTCGAGCTGGTCCCACTGGCGGAAGGTCACGCCCGGCACGACCGGCCAGGTGACCTCGTTGCTGATGACGGGCTCGGTGCGCAGGGCGCGCGGCACGTACGGCGCGATCGCCCCGCGTGCGCCGTCGGAGGTCTGGGGGCCGTGCTGGTGGGGTCGCTTGTCCGGGAGGACAGCGGGGTCACCCGCGTCACCGGCGTCACCGGGGTCCGCGCCGGCCGGGTTGGGCGCCGTTGCCGTGAGAACCCCGACCACGACGAGGCCGGCGAGGGATGCGAGACGGCGGGACATGGGACGAGGTTAGGCATCCGCTGGTTGAAGAGGGACAAGGGCCCGTCACGGAACCTGCGGAGGTTTCGTGACGGGCGCCAGCGCGACTTCCTCAACCAGCGGGAACGACGTGCAGGTGAGCGACCGCGTCCTGGAGCACGACGGCGCCGGGAGTCCGGCTCCCCATGCCGGCGAAGGTCTCACTGAGGGGCGAGGCGACGACGTACAGCGTCTTGCCCGCCGGCACGTCCACGGCGACGGCCGGCAGCTCGATCCGGCGCGGCTGGCCGATGACGGGGGCGAGCTCGTTGAGCGGCATCACGTTGTTCTGCACGAGAGCGGCGTCGAGCGGGCTGGTGCCGACGGCGAGGCCGTAGAACGCCCGGTTGTTGAGGCCGAGCGCGGTGAGGGTGCCGGTGAGGTACGCCGACCCGGCGACCCGGATCGGTCCCTGCGCGACGGGGAAGGCGAGCGCGGCGCCGCCGGTCTCGGTGGTGGCGACCGTGCCGACGTCGTACGTCGTGTCGGCGGTGACGCGCTTGACGGTGGTGCACGTGGACGCCGGGGTGGCCAGGTGCAGCTTGCCGTAGCCGCGGAGGCCGGTCTTCTTGTGCTTGAGCTGCTCGTCCATGAAGCGCCGGGCGAGCGTGCCGAAGTCGCCGGCGGCGAGCTTCTTGCTGCACGGGTCGGAGGTGACGTTCACGCCGGTCGGGTAGACGGCGGGAAGGGTGTGCCCGCCGTTGTAGGCGACGAACATGCTGTGCCTGCGGGCCTTGCGGGTGATGGCCGTGCGCCAGTTGTCGAGGCCCTGCTGGAGGTTGAACAGGGTGTCTGTGGTGCCCTGGCCGAAGAGCACGGGGATGCCCAGCCGGCGACCCTGGGAGATCTGCCAGCGCGGCCCGTTCTTCTCGAAGAACTGCACCATGTTCGGTGTGCCGGGAACGGGCAGCGAGCCGTCCGGCCAGAAGCCGGTGGCCGCCCCCTGGACGAGGGCCTGGTACACCGCGGGCGGCAGGGCCTGGGTCGGCAGGGCCGCCGCGCTGAGCGCCAGCGCCCACTCGGTGCGGACGACACCCTGCGGCGCGAGGCTGGTGTTCAGGTCGTTCCAGGTGATCTCGGGTGCGAGCGCGTCGAAGACCGGCTTGCCCGTCTCGCGTAGCTCCTCGAAGGCGCCGAGGAACTGGTAGCCGCCGCCGTAGCTGCCACCGATGGCGCCGAGCCTCGGGTCGCCCGGGCCGTCCTGCCTGACCCACCGCTTGCCGGCGAGGAGGTCGACGAGGGCCCGGACGTCGTGGCCCTCCACGTCCGGGTTCTCGACCTGGGCAGTGCCCCCGCTCTCGCCGAAGCCGCGCTGGTCGAAGGACAAGACGGCGTACCGCCCCTTCAGCCACGGTTCGAACGCCGCCGGGTCCGTGGTGCGCGAGCCGCCCCAGCCATGGCTGTGCATGATCACCGGCACCGGGTGCTTGCGGCTGGCGTACGCCGGCCGGAACAGCGTGTAGCAGATCTGCACCGCCTCGCTCGTGCCCGGATCGGGCACGCTGGTGATGCACCCGTTCGTCACTCTCGGGCCTGCTGCGGCGGTCGCCGGAGTGGTGGCGGTCGCCGTCAGCACGGCGGTGGCGGCAACGCCGGCCGCGACGATGAACCCGGTCAGGCGTCTGGTGTGCACACGAGCCCAACGCGCGAGGTGGCCGGGAGGTCACGCCTCGTGACCGTGCTCACGCCCTACAGTCGGCACGTGGGCGCCTGGAACACCTTCATCGAGGGCGACAACCTGGACGTGCTCCGCTCGCTCGCCGGCCGTGAGCGCGTCGACCTCGTCTACATCGACCCGCCGTACAACACCGGCAACGCCTTCGCCTACCGCGACGACTTTCGCGGAGGGGACTGGGTGACGATGATGCGGCCGCGGCTGTCGGCTGCTCGAGATGTGCTCGCCGAGACCGGCGCGATCTTCGTCAGCATCGACGACAACGAGCAGGCGCGGCTCCGGCTGCTGATGGACGAGGTGTTCGGGCCGGCCCAGTTCCTGGCGCAGATCGTGGTGAACCTCAACGCCAAGGGCCGCCAGCTGGGCAAGGGGTTCGCGACGTCGCACGAGTACCTGTTGGCCTACGCCCGCGACGTACGCCGCTGTGTGCTCGACGCGAGCAGCCCGGACACCGTGGACCCCGCGGACTTCCCGTTGGAGGCGCCGGACGGGCGGCGGTACCGGCATCTTCCGCTGCGCAACACCAACAAGAAGTTCAACCCGCTGACGGCCCGCACCCTGCACTTCCCGGTGTACGGCGACCCGGTGTCGGGGCGGGTGGCGGTCGCTCCCTTCGACGGTGCGGTCGAGATCGAGCCGGTGTTCGGAGACGGCCGGCCGGCCGTGTGGCGGTGGTCCGCGCCGCTGATCGAGCAGCGTCCCGGCGACCTGGTGTGCCGGGTGATCAAGGGGCGGCGCGGCGAGCGGGTCGACGTGTTCCAGAAGGACTGGCTGCACCGGGACGCCGTCGGTGGTCGCCGCAAGAAGTTGCGGACGATCTGGCTGGCCGAAGAGGTCGGGTCGACCGACACCGCCGTCGCCGAGCTCAAGGCGATCCTCGGTCACGTCTTCGAGTCGCCGAAGCCGACCGGGTTGGTCAGGCGGATGCTGCAGACGATGCCGGCCGATGCGGTGGTGCTCGACTTCTTCGCCGGCAGCGGCACGACCGGCCATGCCGTGGCCCTGCAAAACGTTGCCGACGGCGGGACCCGTCGTTGCATCAGCGTGAACTCCGCCGAGGCCGTCCGCCCCGGCTCGAACGCAGACCTGGCGGGTTACGCGACGGTGGCCGACATCACGCGGGCCCGGCTGCGGGCCGTCGCGGACACCTTGGGTGGTGGTTTCGAGGCCCAGGCTTCGGCGGCCTTCGCACCTCAACCACCGAAAGTGAGCCCCCATGAGTGAACGCGTGGCACTGGTGACCGGCGCCTCCAGCGGGATCGGCGAGGAGACTGCGCGGCTGCTGCGTCAGAGGGGCTTCGAGGTGTACGCCGTCGCTCGCCGCGTCGACCGCATGGCGGCGCTGGCCGAGGCCGGCGTACAGACGTTCGCGATGGACGTCACCGACGACGCCTCGATGACCGCCGGCGTACGTCGCGTGCTGGAAGAGCAGGGCCGCATCGACGTGCTCGTCAACAACGCCGGGTACGGCTCGTACGGCTCGGTCGAGGACGTGGCCATCGACGAAGCGCGCCGCCAGTTCGAGGTCAACGTGTTCGGGCTCGCGCGGCTGACCCAGCTCGTCACGCCGCCCATGCGAGCCCAGGGGAGCGGCCGCATCATCAACATCAGCTCGGTCGGCGGGAAGTTCTACGAGCCGCTGGGGGCGTGGTACCACGCCACGAAGTTCGCGGTCGAGGGGTTCAGCGACAGCCTGCGCCTGGAGCTGGCGCCGTTCGGCATCCAGGTCGTCATCATCGAGCCTGGTCCGATCATCACCGAGTGGAACACCATCTCCCGCGACAGCCTGGTGGAGACGAGCCGCGGCGGAGCCTACGAGGAGCGAGCAGCCCGGGTACGGAACACCATGGAGCGCGGTGACACCGGCTGGGCCGGCACGACGCCCGACGTGGTTGCCCGCAAGATCGTCAAGGCGGCCACGACGGCGCACCCCAGGCCGCGCTACCCGGTCGGGAGGGGCGCCGGCTCGATCGTGCTCGCCCGCCGTCTGCTGCCCGACCGGGCCTTCGACGCGGTCGTCAACTCGATGTACGGCTAGGACGTCTCTACTCGCCGGTCGCCAGGATCTGGACGACGGTCTCGCCAGGACACTCCGCCGACTCGCGGATGGCCCAGCGGCCGCGGTAGCCGTTGCCTGCCCAGTTGGCCTCCGCGTCGTGCTCCTCGGTCTCCCCGCTGGTCACCTTGTACCCCGCGTCCTGGGCCGGGCCGTTGAGGGCGTCGAGCACCTCCTTGAAGGGCAGGTCGGTCACGCCCGTCACGACGACACCCTCCTCGCCGCGGTCCTCCGCGTCGTAGACGACGGTCTGCGGCGGCATCGGGAAGTCCGGCGGGTAGCCGTCCGGCAGGGATTCGACGGCCGTGGCGTCGGCCACGCACGTCGATCGGTCCGCCGCCGCCGAGAGCTCCTCCTCGTCGGGGTCGCCAGCCGTCGACGAGTCGCTCCCGGCGCAGCCGGAGAGAGCGGCGGTCAGGACGAGGGCGACGACGGGTGCGACCCCTCTCACTTGACCACCGTCGACCGCTTGTTGTCGGTCTCGTCGGACTCCGCCACCGCATTGGTCGGGTCCACGGTCGTGACCACCGTGTGGCTGCCGCCCGCGGCCTTCCACGAGGCAGTGAGCGTCACTGCCGCGCCCCCGGCCAGCGGTCCCGCCGACAGCAGGGCGACCTGCTTGCCGTTGTCGGTGACCTGGACCTTGAACGCCGGCACGGCGGCGCCGCCCGTGTTGGTGACCACGATCTTGTCGGTGAGCTGGCTCTTCGCCTTGGCGACGGTGGCCGAGGTCAGCGTCAGGTTGGGCTGCGGATCGAAGGCAGACATGAGGGTGCGACCGGTGCTCTGGCGGGCGATGGTCGCGTACGCCGCCTGGGCGTCGGCCGGCCCCGCACCGCTCGTGTGGGTCGGATCGGTCACGCACGCCCCGATGCAACCGTCGGCGAACGCGACTTCCACGCGGCCCTGGTGGTCGATCGTCGCGTCGATGAAGTCCAACAGGTTGCGGTCGTTGCCGCACGTGGTACCACCGGTGCAGATCGAGCCGCGCTGCACCGGGTCGTTCGGCGTGGCGTCGCTGGTCTGCCAGGTGTGCCCACCGTCGTAGGTGGTGGAGACGTACACGTGCCACTCACCCTTGAAGTTGGCCGCATCCTGGTAGTTGCCTCCGGTGGGGGTGCCGATGAAGGCGACCGCCGCCCGGTCGTCGTCACCGGCCACCGCGGCGGGGAAGACGGCGTTCTGGATGCCGAACTCGGACCCGAGCACCTGGTTGTCGGTCCAGGTGGCGCCCTTGTCGCGGCTGACCGCCACGCCCGGACGGCCATCAGCACCGACGTACCCGGCGTACACGGTGCCGTTCGCTCCGACGCCGACGGACGGGTCGGCGTCGCTGACCGTGCTGCCGGGGATCTTGTGGACCGTCCAGCTGCCGCCGTTGTCGGTGGACGTGACCACCGCCGCGTTCTCGCCGCAGCCCTTGTTCGGCAGGTACGCGGTGCCGTCCGGGGCGACCTTCACGTGACCGTGAAGCCCGCCGCAGTCCAGCAGGCTGTAGGTCGGCACGCCGTTGCCGAAGGTGGTGCCACCGTCGTGGGAGGCGGCGCAGAAGGCGGTCGCAATGTCCTGGCTGCAGTAGTACACGGCGTGCGGGTACGTCGAGCCCGGCAGCGCCCCGATCCCGGCCGGGGCGTACGACCCGCCGCCGATCGTCTGGTGGTCGACACCACTCGGGATGCCGCCGCCGGTGCTGGGGTGCCAGGTCGTGCCGTCGTCGTCGGTCCAGCAGGTGAGGGAGTTGACGCCGGACAACTGCGACTCGAACGTTCGCCCGGTCTGGTGGTCGGTGAACAGGATCGGGTCGAGGGAACGGGTGCTGCCCACGAGACAGCCATTCGTGGCCTTGGCCGAGACGTCGGTCCAGGTCGCTCTGGCGGGAGTCACCGAGTCGTCGAATGTCACCTTGTAGGTCGAGAGGTAGGCCTGGTACAGCGTCGCGTGACTGGAGAAGTTGGTGCCGATCGACGGCTCACCCGCGTTGTTGGCGTCAGTGAACGACGAGGGGGCGGCGTACGTCGCGAAGCCAGGTCGCGGCTCGGTGCCCGGTGGCGGCGCGACGGGCTTGGTCACCAGCGACGCCGTGGCGGAGTAGGACTGGGCGAGTGGGGCAAACGGGACGACCCGCACCGTGTAGTCACCGCTGGTGGGCGCGGTGAGCACGACCTCGGGGTCGGCACTCGACGCGGCCGACGCGACCTCGTTGCCGGCCGGGTCCAGGAGGTAGACGTCGAAGTCGGCGGCGGTGTTGGGCCAGCCCACCTGGATGCGCAGCTGGTGCGTGTCGCCGTACCCGGCGGGCGTCGACAGGTGGAGGGTGAAGTCGTCGCAGGACTGCGGCACGGTGCAGTTCGGCAGCCCGGTCGCCTGTGCCGTCACGTTCGGCACCACGAACGGGCCCCCGGACCACGTCGTCGACGTGGCGGTCGGTGTGAGCGTCCCCTCGTTGGGCGTGGAGGCCTCGGTGACGGTCACGCCGCTGGTGACCAGGGTGGCGGTCAAGCCAGCGGCGGCGAGCAGCCGGAGGCTTCTGGACCGCGCGGCACGGCGTTCGGACATGTCGATCTCCCTCGGGTCGGCAGGAGGTTCCCCACGAGCCCAACGACCGTAGGGAGAGGAGGTCACGGTCACCAGGGGTACCCCAGGTCACCCTGGGGTAGCCACCCCGCCGAGAGCCCGAGCTAGACGCCCGCCGCCTTCTCCAGCGCACCGATCTCGTCGTCGAGGTACGTCAGGATCCGCTGGAGGTGGGGCACCGTGCGGCGGCAGCCGGTGAGGCCGAAGGCCATCTGGTCGGCGTAGGAGTTGCAGGTGATGTTGAGGGCGTTGCCGTCGATGGGGACCGAGAGGGGATAGGTGCCGAGGAGCTCGGCGCCGTTGAAGTACTGGGTGGTGCGGGGGCCGGGGACGTTGGAGATGACGAGGTTGTACGCCGGCTTCACCAGGCTGGTCATGCCCAGCAGGGTCGGCAGGATGGCGGGCACCTGACCGACGGCGCTCATCGCCTGGATCTGCAGCGGGGTCATGGTGGACAGGGCGTCCTTGCCGTCGCGCATCGAGGCGTGGATGGCCTTCAGCCGGGACTCGGCGTCGGGGAGGTCGGTGCCGAGCTTGACCATGATCGAGCCGACGGCGTTCCCGCCGCTCGAAGAGGTGCTCGACTTGGCGTGCAGGCCGACGGGCACCATCGCGACGAGAGTGGTGTCGGGGAGCTCGCCGAGCTCGGCCAGGTAGGTGCGCATGGCGCCGCTGCACATCGCGAGCACGACGTCGTTCATCGTCGTGCCGGTGGCCTTGCCGATGGCGCGGATGCGTTCGATCGGCCAGTCCTGGGCCGCGAAGCGGCGCGAGGCGGTGATCTCGGTGTTCAGGATCGTGCGCGGGGCGTAGAGGGCCAGCGTCGAGGTCTCGTTGCGCAGGCTCTTGTTGAGCGTCTTGACCAGGGCCTTGGGGATGCCGGCGGCATCGGCGCTGATGCCGAGAGCGGTGCGCAGCGCGCTCATCGTCTCGCCGGACGAGTGCAGGTCGGCGGCCTCCTGGGCCTTGCCGGCCTTGGAGCTGCGCGGCCGGTTGGCCCACGGAGCGGGCATGCCGCGGTCGTCGGGGTCGCTGGACAGGATGCTCTGCAGGAGGCGCATCGCGGAGATGCCGTCGACCAGGGAGTGGTGCAGCTTGGTGTACATCGCGACGCGACCGTCGCGGAGCCCCTCGATCAGGTGCCACTCCCACAACGGACGCTCGGTGGCCAGCCGGGTGCTGTGCAGCCGAGAGACGAGCTCGAACAGCTCGCGTACCCGCCCCGGCTTCGGCAGCGCGCTGTGCCGGACATGGTGCTCGATGTCGAACTGGTCGTCCTCGACCCACACCCACTGCCCGGCGGTCTTCACCGACCGGTACGGGTGCTTGAGGAACAGGGGCGCGATGTCGGTGGTGTCGCGGGCCTCCTCGAACAGGTCGCGCACGTAGTTGCGGCCCGCCCCCTCGGGCTTCTTGTACAGCTGCAGCCCGCCGACGTGCATCGGCATGCGGCGGTTCTCGGCCATCAGGAAGCCGAGAGCGGTCGGGTCGAGAGGGGTCGCCACCCGGCGATCCTCGCCGGTCGCGGCGGCCTCCACAAGGAACCCGAGCCGGGGGGCGGGCTCTGGCACCATCGGGCGCATGGAGGCACACCTGCTCGACCGGCTGTGGCGCCGCGGGCAGACCTCCCTGGACGCGCGCCTGGACCGGTGGCAGTCGAAGAGCTGGCAGATCGGGCAGTGCGCCGTCGCGGCCGGGGTCGCGTGGTTCGTCGCGCACGACCTGATCGGCCACGCGACGCCGTTCTTCGCGCCGATCGCGGCGGTCGTGAGCCTCGGTACGACGTACGGCCAGCGCCTGCGCCGGGTCGCCGAGGTGACCGTCGGCGTGGCCGTGGGGGTCTTTCTCGCCGACCTGATCGTGGCCGGCATCGGGTCGGGCTGGTGGCAGCTGACGATCATCGTCGCGCTGGCCATGTCGACGGCGGTCCTGCTCGATGGCGGGCAGCTGTTCATGATGCAGGCGGCCGTGCAGTCCATCGTCGTCTCGACCTTGATCCCCGATCCCGGAGCGGCGCTGACCCGCTGGACCGACGCCGTCATCGGCGGTGCGGTCGCGCTCGTCGCGGCGACCGTCGTTCCAGCCGCGCCGCTCCGGAGACCTCGCGAGCAGGCGGCGCGGGTGGTCCGCAAGGTGGCCGAGCTGCTGCGAGCAGCCGGCGACGTGATGGAGGACGGCAAGGTCGACCACGCGCTCGAGCTGCTCAGCGACGCCCGCTCCACCGACCACTACGTCACCGAGCTGAGGGCAGCCGCCGACGAGGGCTTGGCCGTCGTCGCCTCTTCGCCGTTCCGGATCCGCCACAAGGGCGGCATGAGACGGATGGTCGATCTGGTGGACCCGATCGATCGCGCGCTCCGCAGCACCCGGGTCCTGGTGCGGCGGACGGCGGTCACGGCGTACCGCGGCCGGCCGGTGCCCCCGTCCTACGCCCGGCTCTGCCGCGACCTGGCCGATGCGGCCGACGTGGTGTCCCGCGAGCTGATGGCCGACCGAATGGCGGTGAACGCGCGGCCCGTCCTGCTCGCCGTCGGCGACGCCACCGGCCGGGTCGAGCGGACCGACGACCTCAACACCGACGTGATCTTGGCGCAGATCCGGTCCGTGGTCGCCGACCTGCTGCTGGTGACCGGTCTCGACGAGCTCGGGTCGACCGACGCCCTCCCGCCGCCACCGGAGCGCGCGACATGAGGTGGGTCCTGCACGTCGACCTCGACATGTTCCTGGCCGCGGTCGAGATCCTGCGCAAGCCGGAGCTCGCCGGCAAGCCCGTCGTGGTCGGTGGACGGGGAGTCGTCAACGAGCGCGCGGTCGTGTCGACGGCGTCCTACGAGGCGCGCGAGTTCGGCATCCGGTCCGGGATGCCGCTGCGGACGGCGTACAAGAAGTGCCCCGACGCCGTGTTCCTGCCCGTCGACGCCCCGCACTACCTCGCCGCCTCCGCGGAGGTGATGGCGGCCCTGCGCGGCCTCGAGTGGGGCGGCGCACCCGTCGTGCTCGAGGTGCTCGGCTGGGACGAGGCGTTCCTCGGTCCGATGGAGGGGCCCCAGGGCGTTGTCAGGGACCTCGGCGACCCGTGGGACATGGCGATGGTCGTGCGGTCGGCGGTGCTGGAGCGCACCCGGCTGCACTGCTCGGTCGGCATCGGCAACAACAAGCTGCAGGCCAAGATCGCGACGGACTTCGGCAAGCCCAGCCAGGTGAACGGGGGGACCTACGCCATCACCGACGAGACCTGGTACGACGAGATGGGCGCCCGCCCGACCCGCGCGCTGTGGGGCATCGGGTCCAAGATCGCCGGCAGGCTCTCGGCGTTGGGCATCGAGACGGTGACGGACCTGGCGACCTCGGACACCGAGCTACTGGTCGGGGAGTTCGGGCCGACGATGGGCCCGTGGTTCCACCGGATGGGCCGCGGCGTCGACACCTCAGCCGTCGACGCGACGCCGTGGGTGGCGCGGGCGCACGGCCGCGAGGAGACCTTCCAGCAGGACCTCACCTGGGACCAGGTGCCCGACGCCGTGCGTACCTTGGCCGCCCGGGTGGTCGAGGACATCGACGCCGACGGCCGGCCGGCGATGCGGGTGTTCCTCAAGCTGCGCTACCGCAACTTCTTCACGGTCACCCGCTCGCGCAAGCTCAAGGAGCCGACCAACGACCCGGAGGCGCTCGGCGACGTCGCCGTCGCGCTGCTGGAGAAGGTCGAGCAGGAGCGGCCGGTCCGGCTGCTCGGGGTGCGGTACGAGATGGTGCCGCCCGAGGGTGGCTACGAGCGCTGACGCGCGTTCGGTGGTCGACGTCTGTGAGGGCCGCCAGGCCCGAGTCTCGAACCGTTCATCGCTGGGTGGTTCCGAGGCTCGTCGCTGGCGCTCCTCGCACCTCAACCAACGAGAGAGGCCAGCACGTCGAACCACGGGCCGGCCGAGCCGTCGTACGGCGGGTGGCCCCCGCCGACGAGCGCGACCAGGCGGTCGCACGACGCGTGAGCAGCCGCGATCAGCTCCACGGGATAGCCCAGGGACGCCTGGTGCTCAGCGAACTCCTCCTCGTCGTCGACCCAGACCCGGCCGTCCAGCTCGCGCACCACGTCGAGGTCGAGGTCGCACGCCGTGACGGTCGAGCCGGACCAGGCGGGCGGGGCCGTGACGTCGACGTACACCGACAACGGGCCGCCGGGACCGTGGAAGGTCGCCAGCCAGCCGCGCTCGGCGTCCGGCCAGGACGTCGGCGGGACCAGACCGAGCTGGTCGCTGGGGGAGACGTACTCGGCGCCGGGCCGGGTCATGTGCGTGCCGCGACGGATGCCGAGCCAGTCGCCGTGCTCGTCCGAGCCGAGGTACTTGCAAGCGAAGGACCAGTGCGGACGGTCGCCCCACTTGGTCATCCGTACGTCGACGGTGTCCCCCGTAGCCAGGCTCACGGGCGCATCCGGGCGGCCCGGCGGGCGACCACGTCCTGGTACCGCGCGCCGGTGATCCGGGCGAACTGGTGCAAGAGATGCGCGTCCAGCCCGACCAGCACGCGGGGCTTCCCACGCAGCACGCCCCGCAGGATGATCTCGGCCGCGCGCCCCGGCTCCATCGTGGCCAGCCGCTCGTCGAACATCCGGGCGAACGACTCCTTGTCCTCGCGGGCGGAGACCCGCGCGTTGCGGGCGATCGCGGTCCTGATCCCTCCCGGGTGCACGACGGTGACGCCGACGGGATGTCCGGCGATCAGGAGCTCCTCGCGCAACGACTCGGAGAAGCCGCGGACGGCGTACTTCGTGGCGTTGTACATCGACTGGCCGGGGATCGAGACCAGCCCGAACAGCGACGACATGGTCACCACGTGGCCCTCGCCCGACGCGATCAGGTGGGGCAGGAACGCCTTGGTGCCGTTGACGACGCCCCAGAAGTTGATGTCGACGATCCACGTCATGTCCGCGGCCTCGAGGTCGGCGAACTCCCCGGTCAGCGAGACGCCGGCGTTGTTGACCAGCACGTTGACGCGGCCGAGCTGGCCGACGACGTCCTCCGCCCACGCGGTCAGGGCACCGGCGGAGGACACGTCGACCACGTCGCTGCGCACCTCGCGCGCGCCTGCGGTCTTCACCAGGTCGACCGTCTCCGCGAGCCCCGCCGCGTCGATGTCGGAGACCGCGAGCAGCGCGCCCCGTCTCGCGAGGTCCAGTGCGAGTGCGCGGCCGATCCCCGAGCCGGCGCCGGTGATCGCGACCACCCGGCCGTCGAAGCTCTTCACCGGCGGGCCCGGACGTCGTAGGCGTCGACGTCGAACTCCTTGACCGCCCGCCGGAAGGCACCCGTGGAGCCCGGCCAGGAGATCCGGTTGCGGCCGTGCTCGTCGAGGTACCAGGAGGTGCAGCCGCCGCGGACCCAGACCGTGCGACGCATCCGACGCTGGATGTCGGCGTTCCAGCGAGCCTGCGCGTCGCGGCGAGGCTCGACGGCGGCGTACCCGCCGCGCTTCATGGTGCGGATCGCGTCGCGAACGTAGTCGGTCAGCGCCTCGATGTAGGCGATGACCGACGTGTGCCCCTGCCCGGAGTTCGCGCCCAGGACCGAGAAGAGGTTGGGGAAACCGTGCGCGGTGACGCACTTGTACGTCGTCATGCCGGAGCTCGACCAGGCCTCGGCCAGGCTGCGGCCGTTCGTGCCGCGCACCAGGTGGCGGATCGGCGGGTCGGTCGCGTGGAAGCCGGTGGCTACGACGAGCACGTCGACCGGCCGCTCCACGCCGTCGGCCGTGACGATCCCGGTTTCCGTGATCCGCTCGATCGCGTCGGTGACGACCTCGACGTTGGCCGAGGCGAGTGCCGGGTAGTAGTCGTTGGAGATCAAGATGCGCTTGCAGAAGACACCGAACTTCGGAATCAGCTTCTTGCGCAGGACCGGGTCCGGGACTCCTTTGGCCAGGTTCTGCCGGCCCTGGAGCTCGACGGGGAGGTTCAGGCGTTGCCACCGGGTGATGCCGGGCACCAGCGCCTCATGGGACCAGTAGATCTTGGCGCGGACGGCCCGCAACAGGACCGGGTACCGGCGCCACCGCCGCTTCTGTGCCTCGGTGAACCGATGGTCGCCGCGCGGGATCACCCAGGGGGCCGACCGCTGGTAGACGTCGAGGTGACCGACGGTCGGCTGGACCGCTGGCACGACCTGGATCGCGGACGCGCCGGTGCCGATGATCGCGACGCGCTGGCCCGTCAGGTCGACGTCGTGGTCCCACTGCGCGGTGTGGAACAGATGGCCGGCGAAGGTCTCGATGCCTGCGATGTGCGGCAGCTTCGGCGCGGACAGCCCGCCGGTGGCGTTGACCAGGGTGCTGCTGGTCAGCTCGCCTGCCGACGTACGCACCCGCCACACCAGGGCCTCGTCGTCCCAGTCCGCGGCCAGGAGCTCGACCCCGAAGCGGAACCTGTCCAGCACGCCGGCCTCGGCCGCGACCTTCTCGAGGTAGGCCAGGATCTCGGGCTGCGGTGAGTACGCGTGCGACCAGTCGGGGTTCGGCGCGAACGAGAAGCTGTAGAGGTGGCTCGGGATGTCGCAGGTCGCGCCCGGGTACGTGTTGGCCCACCACGTGCCGCCCAACTGCTCGTCCTTCTCGACGACCAGGAACTCCTCGCCGTCCTCCTGGAGCCCGATCGCCAGGGCGACGCCGGCGAACCCGGCGCCGACGACGAGGTGGTCGACGTGGGAGGGCAGGGTCACACCGCAGACGCTACCGACGACCTCCGTCCGGGTTTCGGGACGGCTCGCTCATCGCGTCGCTGCGCCCGGGCCCGAGCCGAGCTTCCTCAAGCTCCCCGCCTTGCCTCGTCCGACCTCGCGAGCCCGGTCTTCCGAGGGGCTCGGAAAGATCCAGAGCCGCATCGCGACGAACCGCATCACGGTCACGGCCAGGTTGGCGACGGTGAGGACCAGCACCTCGACCCAGCGGGAGGCGGCCGGCGCCAGGGCCGAGAGGAGGGCCAGTGACGCCGAGGTGAGCGCCAGACCGACCGCGAATACGATGAGCGCCTGCACGTGGTGCCGGATCGCCTCGGCGCGGCCGCGGACGCCGAACGTGTACCGACGGTTGGCCGCCGTGTTGGCGAGAGCGGTCAGCAACAGCGCGGTCGCGTTGGCGGCCATCGCCGGCATCAGGTGGCGCAGCAGCAGGAAGAGGACGGCGTACGCGACGGTGCTGGCGACTCCGACGACGGCGAAGATCGCGGTCTGGGTGCCGAGACCTCCTGCGGAGCGGCGTACGCCGAGCTGCTCGCGCGCGCCGTCGACGCCGGCGCGGCCGGTGAGCAGGCCCCACCCCAGGCGGCGGATGCCGCGGAGGTCGGCGAGGGCAGTCCGGACGACGTCGACGCGGGAGTCGGGGTCGTCGACCCAGTCGACCGGCACCTCGTGGATCCGCAGCCCGCTGCGCTCGGCGAGCACGAGCAGCTCGGTGTCGAAGAACCAGGTGTCGTCCTGGACCATCGGCAGCAGCACCCGAGCGACGTCGCGCCGGATCGCCTTGAAGCCGCACTGAGCGTCGCTGAACTGCGCGCGAAGAGTGCCGCGCAGGATGGTGTTGTACGTGCGAGAGATCAGCTCGCGGCGCGGGCCGCGGACCACCCGGGAGCCGCGGGTCAGCCGCGACCCGACCGCCAGGTCCGAGTGGCCGCTGACCAGGGGGGCGACGAGGGGCAGCAGGGCGTTGAGGTCGGTGGACAGGTCGACGTCCATGTAGACGAGGACCTCAGCCTCGCTGGACTCCCACACCCGCTTGAGGGCCCGCCCGCGGCCCTTCTCCTCCAACCGGTGCACGCGGACCCGGCCGTCGGCGTGGGCGAGCCTCCGTGCGACCAGCGCCGTCCCGTCGGTCGACGCGTTGTCGGCGATGGTGATGCGCCACGTCCACGGCAGGGTGTCGAGGAACGTGGTCAGGGCGGCGACCGCGCGGGGAAGAGCCTCCTCCTCGTCGTGCACCGGCACGACGACCTCGACCACCGGCGCGGGCTCGACCGCCTCCAGGGCGCTCACTGCGCTGAGCCGGTCTGGGCACCCGTGCTCAGGTCGTACACCGTCACGCCGTCGACCGTCTGGGCGGTGAAGGTTTCGCTCACCCAGGTGGAGATCTCCGAGGAGGTGCTACCGCCGGCGTTCGGGCCGGCCCCCCCGAAGCCACCGAACCCGCCGCCTGACGCGATGAACCAGTGGATGTCGCCGTTGGCGACGTACGCCTGGAACTCCTCGAGCGTCGGGCTCGGGTCGCTGCCGTTGAAGCCGCCGATCGCCATCACCGGGAGCTCGGTGGCGAGCTGGTAACCCGCCGCCGAGTTCGAGCCGACCGCGGCCGCCACCCAGGTGTACGACGCCGCGTCCTCGCTGAGCAGCGCCGTCATCGCCTCGCTCGACGTGCTGCCGGCGAGCAGACCGCCGGCGGTGGCGCCGCCGCCGTTGGTCGTCGTGCGTGGACCGCCGCCGGGCGCCCCGAACGTGCCGGAGGATGCCGGGCCGGCGCTCGGGATCGAGCCGGTGTGCGGCGTAGCGGCCGTGGCAAGAGAGTACGCCGTGGGGCCGGCCAGCGTGGAGACGAGCGCGGCCGTCGCAACCGCGAGGCCCAGCTTGCGAGGCAGGTGCCGGACGCCGAGGAGGGCGAGTGCGGCGGCCAGGCCGAGCACCAGGACGACGTACCGCAGCCACGGCTGCCAGTCGGTCCGGCCCAGCAGGGAGAACGTCCAGGTCGCCGTGAACGCGGTGGCGGCCGCGAGCAGGCCGGCCGCGACGTAGCTGTCGCGGTTGCGCCACAGCACGAGCCCGCCGATGGCGATGCAGGCGGCGATCGCCGGGGCGAGGGCGACGGTGTAGTACGGGTGGAAGATGCCCGCCATCAGGCTGAAGGTCAGTCCGGTGACGGCGCCCCAGCCCAGCCAGAGGGTGAGACCGGCGAGGAGGCGGCGGTCGCGGCGCGCGAACCACAGCGCGCCGAGGCCGAGGATCATCGCGGCCGGGATCAGCCAGCCGACCTGGCTGCCGATCTCCGAGTTGAACATGCGCAGCAGGCCGGTCTCACCCCAGTTGGCTGATTGGCCGCCGTTGCCACCGACCGAGCCGGTCTCCTCGCCGGTCAGCCGGCCGAAGCCGTTGTAGCCGAGGGTGAGCTCGAGGATCGAGTTGTCCTGCGATCCGCCGATGTACGGGCGGGAGTCCGCCGGCCACAGCGACACGATCGCGACCCACCAGCCACCGGCGAGCAGCATCGAGCCGAACGCCAGGAGCAGGTGCCCGATCCGCTTGCGCAGCGGGATCGTCGCGAAGAGCACGTAGACCAGCGCCAGGGACGGGAGCACCAGGAACGCCTGCAGCATCTTCGCCAGGAAGGCCAGGCCGACCAGGGCGCCGCCGAGTGCCAGCCAGGTCTTCGGCCGCACCCCTTCCACCGCTCGCTGGGTCGAGTACGCGGCGCCGACCAGGAGCAGCACGAGCAGCGCGTCCGGGTTGTCGAACCGGAACATCAGCACGGCGACGGGTGTCAGCGCGAGGATCGCGCCGGCAAGCAGGCCGGCGGCCGCGCTGCCCGTCGTGCGTCGCACCGTCGCGTGCAGCAGCCACACCGCGCCGACGCCCTCGAGGGCCTGCGGCGCCAGGATGCTCCAGCTCGACAGGCCGAACACCTTCACCGAGAGAGCCATCGGCCAGAGCGCCAGCGGCGTCTTGTCGACCGTGATCGAGCCGGCGGCGTCCGAGGCTCCGAAGAACAGTGCCTTCCAGGACTCCGAGCCCGCCTGGGCGGCGGCCGAGTAGAAGGAGTTCGCCCAACCCGACTCGCCCAGACCCCAGAGGTACAGGAGAGCCGTCCCGCCGAGGAGTACGGCGAGCGCCGCCCGGTCAACTGGCCGGTTGGCCGGCACGGGGAACCGGCCGACCGCCCGGGCGGCACCCGCCGGCTGGTTCCCCGGCTGGTCTCCGGGCCCTCGGGTGGCCGGACGGGGGCGTTCGATGAGAGGCGAGATCGACATGCCCTCAACGTCGTCGCTCGACCTGGGTCAGTCCTCCCGTCAGCCTGTGGATGTTCTGTGGGCTGGTGCCAGCGGTGGTTTCGAGGCTCGGCCGTGAACGGCCTCACACCTCAACCACCGAGCATGTTCGGTGGTTTCGAGGCTCGGCAAGTTCGGTGGTTGAGGTGCGAGCTTGCGAGCCTCGAAACCTACCGCGACAGCTCGACCGACACCGTGGTGTCGCCAGGGGTGGAGCGGAGGGAGACGGTGCCGCCGTGCGCGGTGACGATGGCGTACACGAGGGACAGGCCGAGGCCGTACCCGCCGTCGCCGGCGGCCCGCACGCGTGCCTCGTCGCCCCGGACGAACCGCTCGAAGGCCTTGTCGACCAGCTCGGGCGGGAAGCCGGGGCCGTCGTCGTGGACGGAGAACCCGCCCGAATGGGCCGAGATGGTCACGGTAGTGCCTGCGGGCGTGTACTTGCGGGCGTTCGTCAGCAGGTTCGTGACGACCTGGTGCAGGCGCGGCTCGTCGCCCACCACCTCCACCGAGGACTCCGGAAGCGAGAGCCGCCAGTGGTGGTCGGGGGCGAGGACGCGTTGGTCGGAGACCGCCTCGACCAGCAGCCGGCTCATGTCGACGTCATCACGAGCGAGCGGGCGGCCGGAGTCGAGCCGGGCCAGCAGCAGCAGGTCCTCGACGAGCGCGGTCATCCGGCCGGACTCCTCCTCGACCTTGGCCAACGCGGTGTCGCTCGCGGCCTTGTCGTCGGGCCGTCTGCGGGCGAGCTCGGTGTACCCGGCGATCGTGGTCAGCGGCGTCCGCAGCTCGTGGGACGCGTCGGCCACGAACTGCCGCACCTGGAGCTCGCTGCGGTGGCGGGCCTGGAGCGACGCCCCGACATGGTCCAGCATCGTGTTCAGCGCCGAGCCGACCTGGCCCACCTCGGTCCGCTCGTCGGTCAGGTGCGCCGGCACCCGCTCGTCCAGGGTGATCGCGCCGGACGCCAGCGGCAGCGCAGAGACGGCGTGGGCGGTCGCGGCGACCTCACGGAGGGGGCGGAGCTGGCGGCGTACGACCAGGGTCCCGGCGCCGGCGGCGACGAGCACCGCCAGCAACGTGAGCAGACCCTCGGTGAGGATCAAGGCCCGGACCGAGTCGTCGACATCGGTCGTCGGAAGGCCGGTGACGAGGATGCCCGAAGCGCCGCTCGCCCGGTCGATCGCCCGCGAGGCGACCACGCGGTAGGTGTCGCCTCCCACGCTGATGCTGTGCACGTGCTGGTCGGTCGGGACTGCGTCGAGGGTCCGTACCACTGCCGCGCTGAGGTATTGCTCGTCCCCCGGGCGGTCGCCCTGAAGGAGCGCGTACGGCGATGCGGTCTCGATGAACGCGATCAGCGTCCCGGGACTCTGGTTCCCGAAGACCCGGGCTCCAGGTTGATCGCCGTCGCCATCGAGGTCGGGACCGTTCACGCGACGCACGGACTCGGTCACCTTCTTGTCGATCTGGTCGAGCAGCTGACTGCGCACCGCCAGCGTCGTCGCCGTGGCGATCAGCACGCAGACGACCGCGACCAGCGCGACGGCGGTGAGCACCAGCCGCGAGGTCAGCGAGCGGAGGCGGTCCACGTCAGGCCGGCTTCAGCACGTACCCGGCGCCGCGCAGGGTGTGGATCATCGGCTCCCGGCCGGCGTCGATCTTCTTGCGCAGGTAGGAGATGTACAGCTCGACGACGTTCGCCTGGCCGCCGAAGTCGTAGTTCCACACGCGGTCGAGGATCTGGGCCTTCGACAGCACCCGCTTGGGGTTGCGCATCAGGAACCGCAGCAGCTCGAACTCGGTCGCGGTCAGCGAGATGTCGGTGCCGTCGCGGGTCACCTCGCGGCTGTCCTCGTCCATCATCAGGTCCCCCACGACGAGCACGGACGAGGAGGAGGTCTGGTGGGCGCCGGTACGCCGCATCAGCGCGCGCAGCCGGGCCACCACTTCCTCCAGCGAGAACGGCTTGGTCACGTAGTCGTCCCCGCCCGCGGTCAGGCCCGCCACCCGGTCCTCGACGGAGTCCCGGGCGGTCAGGAAGAGGACGGGTACGCCGGGGTCGGAGGAGCGCATCCGGCGCAGCACCTCCATGCCGTCGAAGTCGGGCAGCATCATGTCGAGCACCACGGAGTCGGGGCGGAAGGTCTTCGCCGCCGAGACGGCCTTGCTGCCGGTGTGCGCGGTGGCCACCTCGAAGCCCTCGTAGCGCAAGGCCATCGAGATCAGCTCCGCGATGTTGACCTCGTCGTCGACGACGAGGACGCGCAGCGGCGTGCCGTCCGGGCGGGTGAGAACCATGCTCACAGGTTCGCGCAAAAGTCTGTGAGATTCCTGTGGGCGCGCTGTTCCTTCCGGTGCAGCGCGGCGGGTGGCATCGTCGGCACATGCGAGCCCGGATCCTCAGCGTGACCGTCCTGCTCGTCCTCGCCGCCGTCGGGGCGCCCGTCGCCGTCCCGGCGCAGGCACGCGTGGCCGCCATCTGCCGCGGCCTCGCCGTCACGATCGAGGGCCAGCCGAACACGACGATCACCGGTACGCCAGGTGACGACGTCATCCTGGCCCCGTTCGGCAGCCACGGCTCCGTCGACGCAGGAGCCGGCCACGACGTCGTGTGCGTGGTGCCCGGCGCCCGGCTCCCCGACTACCCGGACGGCCCGATGTACACGGTGCGTGGCGGCGACGGGGACGACATCGTCGACAGCACCGGCCTCCTGGCGGACACGGGTGCGCTCTTCGTGCCGGCCGACGCCGGGTCCGACACGCTGTACGGCGGACCTGCCGCCGAGCTCTCCTACAGCTTCGCGACCGACGGCCGGCCCTCGCAGGTCGACGACTCCCCGGACGTCTTCCTCACCGGCGGGGGGAACGACGTGGTGATCTCCGGGCGCCTCGGGTCGGCCAACCCCGACGTGATCGACCTGGGACCGGGCGACGACATCCTCGGGTACGCCGGGACGGGAGCGGCTCCGGGTGGTCGCGTCGACGGCGGCCCCGGCCGCGACCGTCTGGCGCCGACGTCGATCGACTTGGTGGACCCGCCGGAGGACCCGCTACCGGCCGGGGACCTCGTCTTCGACGCGCGCACCGGCCTCGCGACCCTCGCGGGAGCGCCGTACCTGACGTTCGCCGGGTTCGAGGAGTACTCCTTCTTCGAGGTGGGACCGAGCCACCGGGTGACCTTCCGGGGCACTGCCGCACCAGAGCAGGTCTCGGTCGGCCAAGGCGTGCAGGACATCCGGCTCGGCGCGGGTGACGACGTCCTGCGACAGGGGTTCGGCGCGCTGCCGCCGGGCGCCGTGCGGGGCGGCCCGGGGCACGACCGGATCGGCCTGGGCGTGGACCGAGGGATCGTGGTGGAGCTGGACGGACTGGCCGTGTACGGCGCCGGCTCCTCGCGCGTCGAGCTGGCCGTCATAGGGTTCGAGGACGCCGTCGTCCACGGCCGCCGTGTGGTGTTGTACGGCACGAGGGCCGACAACCTGCTCGTCGTCCGGACGATCGGACGAGCCCTCGTCACCGGCAAGGGCGGTGACGACGACCTGCGCCTCGGCATCGTCGCCGGCCGTCCCGGACGCGATCGGCTACGACTGGCGTCCGGCGGCCCGGGCGACGACGTCCTGCGCGGGAGTCCTCTCGACGACGTGCTCACCGGCGGCCCCGGCCACGACCGGGCTTTCGGCCACCGCGGTAGGGACGTGTGCACCGCCGAGGTCCGGCGGGGCTGCGAGCGCCGCTGATACTCGCTCGGACCGGGCGGGTGTCGCCTGGCACCATGGTCGGCGCCGTGGACATCACCTTCCCGCCGGAGCTGCCGGTCTCGCAGCGTCGTGACGACATCGCCGCCGCCATCCGCGACCACCAGGTCGTCGTGGTCGCGGGCGAGACCGGGTCGGGCAAGACCACCCAGCTGCCGAAGATCTGCCTCGCGCTCGGCCGGGGACGGGGCGGCCGGGACGCGGATCATCGGGCACACCCAGCCGCGGCGCATCGCTGCTCGGTCCGTGGCGGAACGGATCGCCAGCGAGCTCGGCACGGAGCTGGGCGACATCGTCGGCTACCAGGTCCGGTTCACCGACAGGACCTCTCGCGCCAGCCGGGTGAAGCTGATGACCGACGGCATCCTGCTGGCCGAGCTGCAACGGGACCGCGACCTGAAGAAGTACGACACCATCATCATCGACGAGGCCCACGAGCGCAGCCTCAACATCGACTTCCTGCTCGGGTACCTCAAACGGCTGCTGCCCCGACGCCCCGACCTCAAGCTGATCATCACCTCGGCGACCATCGACCCCGACCGGTTCGCGCGGCACTTCGCCGACCGGCGCGGCAACCCGGCGCCGGTCATCGAGGTCTCCGGGCGCACGTACCCCGTCGACATCCGCTACCGCCCCCTCGTCGAGCTCCCCGAGGAGGACGAGGAGGGGGAGGCGATCGTCCGCGACCAGACCGAGGCCATCGTCGAGGCCTGCGAGGAGCTCGGCCGCGAGGGGCCCGGCGACATCCTGGTGTTCCTGCCGGGAGAGCGGGAGATCCGTGACACCGCCGAGGTGCTGGCGGGAGCGAGGCCGCGGGACGAGATCGTCCCGCTCTACTCCCGGCTCTCCGCCGCCGAGCAGCACAAGGTCTTCGCGCCCCACACCGGCCGCCGCATCGTGCTGGCCACCAACGTCGCGGAGACGTCGCTGACCGTGCCCGGGATCCGGTACGTCGTCGACCCCGGCGTCGCGCGCATCTCGCGCTACTCGGCTCGGACCAAGGTGCAGCGGCTGCCCATCGAGGCGATCAGCCAGGCGTCGGCCCAGCAGCGGTCCGGCCGCTGCGGCCGCGTGGAGGCCGGGATCGCGGTCCGCCTCTACTCCGAGGAGGACTTCGAGTCACGGCCCGTCTTCACCGAGCCCGAGATCCTGCGCACCAACCTCGCCTCGGTCATCCTCCAGATGACGTCGCTGCGGCTCGGGGAGATCGGCCGCTTCCCGTTCGTCGACCCGCCCGACAAGCGGAACATCACCGACGGGGTCCAGCTGCTCGAGGAGCTCGGGGCGATCAGTCTCGTGACGGGGGTGGGTGGTCGAGCCGCCGTGAGGGACGAGCGGCGTGTCGAGACCTCCTCGACCAACGGGAAGCACCGTCTGACCAAGGTCGGTCAGCGGCTGGCCCGGCTGCCGATCGACCCGCGGCTGGGGCGGATGATCCTCGAGGCCGAGCGCCTCGGCGTCGTACGCGACGTTCTCGTCATCTCGGCGGCGCTGTCGCTGCAGGACCCTCGCGAGCGCCCGGTGGAGCAGCGACCGCAGGCCGACCAGCAGCACGCGCGCTTCACCGACAAGACCTCCGACTTCCTCACCTGGCTCAACCTCTGGCGCTATCTCCGTGAGCAGCAGCGGGAGCTGTCGGGCAGCGCGTTCCGGCGGATGTGCAAGCGCGAGCACCTCAACTACCTGCGCGTCCGCGAGTGGCAGGACTTCGAGTCGCAGCTGCGCCAGGTCTGCAAGGAGATGGGTCTCGACGCGCTCGCCGGCGCTCGCGGCTCGACCACCGAAAGACGGCGCGGAGAGGCGTCCGGCGAGCCGGATGACGACGCGATTCACCAAGCCCTGCTGGCGGGGCTGCTCAGCCACATCGGTCTGCTGGAGGAGCGGGACCGCAAGGAACGCGGACCCCGCGAGTACCAGGGCGCTCGCAACAGCCGGTTCGCGATCTTCCCCGGCAGCGCGCTCAAGGGTGCCAACCCGACGTACCTGATGGCCGGCGAGCTCGTCGAGACCGGCCGCCTCTGGGCGCGCCAGAACGCCGCGATCAAGCCGGAGTGGGCCGAGCAGGTCGGCGCGCACCTGGTCAGACGGACCTACAGCGAGCCGCACTGGTCCAAGAAGCGCGCGGCCGTGATGGCCTACGAGCGAGTGACCTTGTACGGCGTCACGCTGGTCGCGGACCGGCTGGTGCAGTACGGCCGGATCGACCAGGCGCTCAGCCGCGAGCTGTTCATCCGGCACGCTCTCGTCTATGGCGAGTGGCCCGCGCTCGTTCATGGGCACCAGAAGTTCTACCGGGAGAACCTGCGCTTGCTCGAGGAGGCCGAGGAGCTCGAGCACCGCGCCCGGCGTCGCGACATCGTCGTGGACGAGCACACGCTGTTCGACTTCTACGACGCGAGGATCGGGCCGGAGGTCGTCAGCGGAGCGCACTTCGACTCGTGGTGGAAGGACGTCCGCCGCCGCGATCCGGAGCTGCTCACCTTCGATCCGGCGATGCTCACCCACGACACGGTCGAGGAGGTGCGCGCCGAGGACTACCCGCAGACCTGGGAGAGCGAGGGGCTGACGTTCCCGATCAGCTACGTCTTCCAGCCCGGAGAGCCTGACGACGGACTCACCATCGACGTACCGGTCGCGACCCTCAACCGCGTCGACGCCGACGACTTCTCCTGGAACGTGCCGGGTCTGCGCGAGGAGCTGGTCACCGACCTGATCCGGAGCCTGCCGAAGAACCTGAGGGTCTCGTTCGTGCCGGCGCCCAACACCGCGCGCGACTTCCTGGCGCGGGTGCCGGCGGGCGACGAGCCCTTGCTGGACGCGTTGGAGCGCTACCTCCGGTCGAGCACCGGCGTCGTCGTCCCTCGCGAGGCGTGGGACTGGGAGAAGGTGCCGGCGCATCTGCGGCCGACCTACCGAGTAGTCGACGAGGAGGGTGCCGAGCATGGTCGGGGCAAGGACCTCGACGCGCTGAAGATGCCCCTGCAGCCGGCCTTCGACGCCGCGCTCGCGGAGATCGCGTCGGACGCCGGGCTGTCGGCCACCGGCCAGACCGCCTGGACGTTCGGGTCGGTCGAGGAGTCGGTGCTGCAGCGCCGCGCCGGGCACGAGGTGCGCGGCTTCCCGGCGTTGGTCGACGAGGGTGCGTCGGTCGGGCTGGGAGTGTTCGGGTCCGCCGACGAGGCCGACGCGCGGCACCGGCTCGGCGTCAGACGTCTGCTCCTGCTGGGGATTCGAGCCGTCGACCCGCTGGCCGGCCTCGACAACGCCGCGAAGCTGGGGCTGGCCGGGTCGCCGTACCCGACCGTGGCCGAGCTCGTCGACGACCTGCGCGCAGCCGTCGCGGGCGCGGTCGTGGATGCCCATCCGCCGGCTCGCTCGCCGGAGGCGTACGACGCGCTGGCGCGCGAGCTGGATGCCGGCGTCGAGGAGCGGCTGGCCGCACTGCTGGACGACGTGCTGCGTGTGCTGGACGCCTGGCGTCGGACCGACAAGCGGATCAGCGGCCGCGCCGAGCTGACGACACTGGCGGCCATGCAGGACATGCGTGCGCAGGTCGGCCGGCTGGTGGACCGGGGGTTCGTGGGCGAGGCGGGGCCCGAGCAGCTGCGCCGCTACCCGGCGTACCTCGCCGCCGTCGACCAGCGCCGGGAGCGGCTCGACGGGCAGGTCGCCCGCGACGCCCAGCTCATGATGCAGGTGAGCGACGTGCAGGAGGCCTACCTCAACCAGGTCGCCGCGCTCCCCGACGGACGGCCGCCGGGGGCGGCGCTGCGGCGGGTGCGGTGGATGCTGGAGGAGTACCGCATCTCGCTGTGGGCCCAACAGCTCGGCACGGCGTACCCGGTCAGCGACCAGCGAATCCGCAAGGCGCTGCACCAAGCGGCGACCCCGCGGCCCTAGATTGGGGAGCGTGACGGACCGCCCGTACCACCGGCCGATGACGCCGGGCGACCGCTTCTTCGCGGCGATCGAGGCCGGCAACGACCCCGCGCTCGTCGCGGAGGCCGCCGACCGCGCGGCCACGATGATCGTCCGCGGCGCGCGGGGGCCGGAGCAGGAGGCGGTCGGCGAACGGCTGATGCACCTCGCCGACACCGAGGGCATCGAGGTGATCGCGGAGCTCTGGTCCGGCGCGTCGGCGGAGTCGCTGGCCGGGTGTCTGTGGCGGCTCTACCTGTTGCGGCAATGGGTGTACGCCGACCCGGTCGGCGTCTCGCGCCAGTTCGAGACCGGCCGCCTGCACGCGCCCGTCGCGGGAGTCGTCGCCGGCGTCGCGGACCCGCCCGGGCCGGAGGAGCTGAAGACGATGGTCGACCACGTGCTGCGCGGCATCGCGGTCTCCGACTTCGCCGACGTGCTGTTCCGGGCGGCGGCGTTCGCTCGCGTGGTGGCGACCGGGCGAGCCGCGCTGGAGACGCCTCTCGACGAGGCGTCGCGGATGCAGACCCTGGCCGACCAGCTCGAGACCGCCGCCCGGTTGGAGCTGGCCGAGGAGCTGGGCTAGAGCTGGGCGAGGTCTGGGCGTGTCTCGTGAGGTCTCGGTGGACGAGGTTGGGCGCAGCGAGCCTCGAAACCACCTGTGCAGAGATTCCCCACCATCACCTCGGACCGTCTAAACTGCCGGTGTGTGCCGGGCCGCGGCAGCCCCGGGTCCCAACTTCAGCCGCTACGAGCGGCCTTGCGCCGTGAGGCGCTCCCGGTCCGGCACACACCTTCTCTCCTAGGCTGCTGGCCATGCCGTCGTTCGTGCAGCGCCTCAAGGACCTTCTCGTGCCCACCACCTCGCCGACGCCGGACTCGTCCGGCGTCGTCTACGCCCCCGAGGCCGACGGCCAGCCGGACCCGGGCGAGGTGGTGTGGGGCTGGGTGCCGTACGAGGACGACCCGTCGCAGGGCAAGGATCGCCCGGTGCTGCTGTTGGGGCAGGGCTCCGGCGAGACGGCCGGTCAGTGGCTGGGCCTGATGCTCACCAGCAAGGACCACGACCGCGACGCCGAGGACGAGGCGCACTGGGGCAGGTACTGGATGGACGTCGGCTCCGGCGGGTGGGACCGGGAGGGGCGACCCAGCGAGGTACGGCTGGACCGGCTGCTAGTACTCGACGAGTCCGCCATCCGCCGGGAGGGCGCGGCGCTGGACGAGGCGACCTTCCACCAGGTCGTGGCTGCGGCGAGAGCACATCACGCGCTGCCCTGACGGCGTACTTCGGTGTCGTTGCCGTCGCTTTGTGCCCGTTGCAACCCCCACGAACCGCAGGGATACCCGGTCGACCGGGTATCACGTCGGCGCACCGCCTCAGAACGTCGCGGCGATGCGCTTGAGGGCGGCCTTCATGGAAGCCGAGCTGGCGGGGAGCTGGGAGGCGGGGGCGACGAGGGAGACGACGCTGAGGTACTCGCCCTTGCGGACGATGCCGAGGTCGGTGGCCCGGTCGCCCTGGTCGACGCGGTAGGCCTCGGCGACGCCGGTGGCGACCCCCACCGCCCGTCGCGACCCGACGGTGCCGGAGACGTGGGTCGCGCAGTCGTCCTGCCAGGAGTCCAGCACCTCGTGGGCCCGCCAGGCGGACTTGTTGTCGGCGAACCGGGCCACGACCTGGACGGCGCGCGGCCAGGAGCCCGAGGCACTCCAGGTGCGCCGGGCGGCGGAGAGCGCCCCGATGTCGACCAGCGACGTGAGGTGGCAGGGGCCGAGCACCTCGTCGGAGTCGGTGGTGTCGACGCCCCGCCAGTCGGACCCGGCCGTCGGCATCTTGTCGGCTGCGAGAAGGTGCGCGGCCGGGTCGGCCTTGCGCGGGATCCGCTGGCCGATGGCCTGACCGGCGTTGTCGGGGCCGCTCGTGTGCGCCTGGTCACCGCACGAGGACAGCGCCGTGACGGCCACCACCAGGGTGGTGAGCAGGCCCGAGCGGACGGTACTGGGGGAAGTCAGCACGCGCCGATCGTAGGAGTCGCGAGGCCCCCGACAGCGGACCGACACGGCAACGGCTCGGCGCTCACCTCACGGTCGCTACCGTCCCTGGTGGGCACTACAGTGTGGCCCCGGCTGACGGGTCAGCGGGCAGAGGAGGACATCCGGTGCGGAGGCGGGCGGGACGCGCGCTCGGCTGTGCTCTCGCGACCGTCACGATCACGGCCACGCTGACCGCCTGCACGAGCGACTCGAGCAGCTCGCCGAACCCGCCCCCCGAGACGAGCAGTGCGCCCACGACCGCCCCGTCGGGGCCGGTCGACCTCACCTTCGGCGTCTACGGGTCTCCGGACGAGGTGGCGGCGTACGCCACCATGGCCAAGCACTTCGACTCGGTCAACGAGGATGCCGAGGTGACCGTCGAGCACTGGCGGAGCCATGGCGGCCTGCGCCGCGCCATCGAGAAGGGCGAACCGCTCCCGGACGTGTTCCTGGCCTCGCGACGCGACCTGCGCTGGTACCTCGACAACCAGCTGACCCGGCCCGTCGACACGTTGCTCGACGAGCGCGGAGTCGACTTCGGCGACGTCTACAGTCGGGACGCGATCACCGCGTTCAGCCTCGACACCCGGCTGCAGTGCATGCCGTACGGCGTCGCGCCCGAGGTCGTCTACTACAACGAGGACCTCATCGACTTCGCCCGCATGGAGGCTCGCGGGCTCGACGTACCTGGCGACCCCCGGCGGTGGAACTGGGACGAGTTCGTCACTGCGGCGAAGTTCGCCTCGCGACCCGGCAAGGGCACCAAGGGCGTCTCGGTCGAGCCGACCCTGCCGGGCATCGCGCCGTTCGTGTACGCCGGCGGCGGCGACCTGTTCGACGACGACAGCGACCCGACGTCCCTGGCGTTCAACGGCGACGGCACCCAGAGCGCCCTGCAGACCGCGCTCGAGCTGTTCCGCAACCCCAAGGTCACGCTGACCGAGGACGAACTGGCCGCCCACTCGGCGCTGAAGTGGTTCGAGCAGGGCAAGCTCGGCATGATGACCGGCAACCGGGCGCTGGTCCCGCGGCTGCGCAAGGTCCCCGCCCTCAACTGGAACGTGATCGCGATCCCCTCGATCGAGTCCGGAGCCACCACCGGCGAGATCACGGCGCTCTGCATCGCCCAGGACGCCGAGAGCCCCGCGACGTCGGCCGACTTCCTCGTCTACGCGACCAGCACCGACGCGGTCGCCGAGGTCGCCCGTCGCGGCTACCTCCAGCCGGCCAACCAGGAGGTCGCGTTCGGCGAGGACTTCCTCCAACCGGTCGAGGACCCGCTCGCGGCCACGGTCTTCAACGAGTCCCTGGGCCGGATGGTGATCCCGCCGCTGCTCGACACGTGGGACGAGCTCGACGACCTGGTCGCGCCCTACCTCGAGCAGCTGTTCTACGGCGC
This sequence comes from uncultured Actinomycetota bacterium, assembly GCA_963782155.1. Classification (GTDB taxonomy): domain Bacteria; phylum Actinomycetota; class Actinomycetes; order Propionibacteriales; family Nocardioidaceae; genus Nocardioides. Next base: position 35,031 of record CAWAIZ010000018.1, on the reverse strand, counting down.
GCCGATCCTCGACCTCGCGGCCGTCACGGCCGAGATGGACGCGGCCTCGCAGCCGATCCTCAGTCCGGAGACGGTGAGCTCCGAGCCCGACGGATGGCCAGAGCAGAGAGCCAGACGGCGAGCCCGACCCCGAGCCCTACGGAGTCTCCGTCGGAGTAGGCCCAGAGGACAGGGCGCCGGCGGCGGCCGCCCGGTCCGCCGCGAGCACCGCGGAGGCGAGCAGGGGTGCGGTCAGCCGGACCTGCCAGGCCCGGGCGCCCAGGTCACGCAGAGCCATCGCGATCGCGCGGGTGAGTGGCTCCTCCTCGCGCGTCTCGGGCGGGTTCCACAGGACCCTCCGGACGAAGTCGGGGGTCAGCACGTTCTCCGCGGGCACGTCCTGGTCCTCGGCCAGCTTCCCGATGGCCTCGCGCGCGAGCTGGAGGCGCCTGGCCGCGACCGGGTCCTTGTCGGGCCAGGCCCGCGGCGGTGGCGGGCCGTCCGTGCGCGGCGTACGCGTCGGCAGCTGGCTCTCCGGCAGGTCACGGACCTGGGCGAGCACAGCGACCCACCGGCCGGCGTACCGGTCGGCGCCGCGGCCGTAGAAGCCCTTGGTGGCCTTCAGCGCCGCGCGCGTCGTGGGCATCGCGAGCGCGGCCGCGATGATCGCGGAGTCCGGGATGATGCGCGTCGGTGTGACGTCCCGCTCGGTCGCGATCTGGTCGCGAGTGGTCCACAGGGCGCGTACGGCGCCGAGCGCGCGGCGGCCGCGGACCTTGTGCAGGCCGGACGTACGCCGCCACTGGTCCAACCGGGTCGGCTGGCTGAAGCCGCGCAGCCAGTCGAACTCCTCCGCGGCCCAGAAGTCCTTGCCGGCCGCGACCAGCTCTCGCGCGAGGACGTCGCGCAGCTCGACGAGCACCTCGACGTCCAGGGCGGCGTACTCGAGCCACGGCGCCGGCAGCGGCCGCGTCGACCAGTCGACCGCCGAGTGCTCCTTCTTCATCCGCCAGCCCAGCAGGGTCTCGACGAGGGAGGCCAACCCGACGCGTGGGTACCCCAGCAGGCGGCCGGCCAGCTCGGTGTCGAAGAGCCGCGTCGGGTACAGCCCGAGCCCGGTCATGCACGGCAGGTCCTGGGTGGCCGCGTGCAGGATCCACTCGGTGCCGTCGAGGGCCTCCTGCAGCGGAGCCAGGGAGTCGAAGGCGATCGGGTCGACCAGCGCGGTGCCCGCGCCCTCGCGGCGCAGCTGGATCAGGTACGCCCGGGCGGAGTAGCGATAGCCCGAGGCGCGCTCGGCGTCGATGGCGACCGGACCGGTGCCGGCGGCGATCGCGGCGCACACCTCGGCGAGAGCCGCGTCGGTGTCCACGATCCTGGGGAGCCCGTCGCGGAGGGTGAGCAAGGGAGCCTCGACGGGCTCGTCGACAACGTCCTCGGGGGAGGGGTCGACAGCGGATCCGTCGTCGGGTTCGGGGTCGTCTTGGGGAAGCTGCTCGGCGCGCGCCATGGCTACCGGCCGGGACCGCCGCGTTGCCCTCGGCGGCTCGGGATCGCGGTCACACCCTCGGGCACGGGTTCGAGGCCGACGGCGGTGCACAGCAGCTCGCCCCACGCCTCGACGTGCGGGCCGATGTCCAGGCCGATCGGCGTCCAGGAGGCGCGCAGCTCGAGCTGGGCGGAGCCACCCTCGTCCGACATGCCGCCGAAGCTCTCGGTGGCGACGCGGGTCACGGTGCCGGACGCGGCGGCGTACGTCGCGCCGTGCGCGTCCAGGGCCTCGGTCAGCCAGGACCAGCCGACGGCGGCCAGCAGCGGGTCGGTCACCATGTCCAGCTCGATCTCCGCACGGGCGTAGGCGACGCACCGGTAGGTCCCGTCCCAGGCGTCGTTGCCCGCGGGGTCGTGCAGCAAGATGATCCGGCCGGTGCCCAGATCGGTGCCGTCGACGGTCACGTCGGCGGTCAGCGCGGCGGCGTACGGAGCGATCCGCTGCGGTGCCGGCATCTCCTCGCAGAACACCTCGGGGCGCAGCCTGGCCGCGCGCATGGTCGCCACGGCCGCCCGGAACTCCGGGGGGCTCGTGTCCGCACCCGTTCCCGGGTGGGTCTCCTGACGGACCACCATGTTGCCAACAGTAGGTCGGACGTCCAGTCCCGATGTGCGAACACGCCGACTCACCTGGGACGATCCTGCGATGCCAGACCCCCGCGACAGCGCATTCATCCGGGCCACCCGCGGCCTGCCGGTGCCGCACACGCCCGTCTGGTACATGCGGCAGGCGGGCCGCTCCCTGCCGGAGTACCGCGCCCTGCGCGAGGGCGTGGGCATGCTCGAGTCCTGCATGACGCCCGACCTGGTCGTCGAGATCACCCTGCAGCCGGTGCGCCGGTACGGCGTGGATGCGGCCATCTTCTTCTCCGACATCGTGCTGCCCCTCAAGGCCGTCGGCGTCGACCTCGACATCAAGCCGGGCGTCGGACCCGTCGTCGCCTCGCCGGTGCGCACGCTCGAGGACGTCGCGGCGATCCCGGACCTCACCCCCGGGCACGTCCCCTTCGTCACCGAGTCCGTGCAGCGCCTGGTCGGTGAGTTGGGAGGTACGCCGCTGATCGGGTTCGCGGGCGCGCCGTTCACCGTCGCGTCGTACCTCGTCGAGGGCGGTCCCTCCAAGGAGCATGCCCGCACCAAGGCGATGATGTTCGGCGCCCCGGACGTGTGGGCCGCGCTGATGGACAAGATCGCCGGCATCGCCGCGGCGTACCTCGAGGTCCAGGTCGCCGCGGGCGCCTCCGCCGTGCAGCTGTTCGACTCGTGGGCCGGTGCGTGCACGCCGGAGGACTACCGCGAGTACGTGATGCCGTACTCCGCCCGCGTCCTCGCCGCGGCCGGCGAGCTCGGGGTGCCGCGCATCCACTTCGGTGTGAACACCGGCAGCCTGCTGCCGCTGATGGCCGAGGCCGGCGCGGACGTGGTGGGCGTGGACTGGCGTACGCCGCTCGGCTCGGCGATCCCGCTGGTCGGCGACCGCGCGGTCCAGGGCAACCTCGACCCCACGCTGGTCTTCGCGCCGACGTCGGCGATGACGTCCCGGGCCGCCGCGATCGTCGAAGCGGGCCGTGCCGCGAAGGGCCACGTCTTCAACTTGGGCCACGGCGTCATCCCCGACACCGACCCCGGTCAGCTCGAGGAGCTGACCCGGTTCGTGCAGTCCCTTCCCGTGTCGTGACGCTGACGCCGGAGCAGTGGGCCGCTGAGGTGCCGGGCTGGCTCGCGTCGCTGTGAGGGTTGTGTGCTCCAGGCAGCGCTAGGGCGCTGCGTCAGGCTCACGAGCCGGAAGAGCGACGGTCGAGTGACGCAGCCGCCGCGCGAGCAACCAGACCGGGAGGCCGACCACCAGAGCCAGCACCGCGAACGGCAGCACCGCGCCGACGACCGTGAGCACGGCGACGACGGTGGCGCGCAGCCCGTCCCAGCCGGCGCCGAGTCCGGCGAGGAAGCCCGTGCGGTCCTCCTGCTTCTTCTTCGCCACGGCGTCGGGCTTGCGCTCGATGTTGACGCGGATCGTCGCCAGGGACGTCTGGTCCTTCAGGTACGCCTGCTGCTGCGACAGCGAGTCCAGCTGAGCCTGGCGGTTCGCGAGCTCGGACTCGATCGCCATGATGTCGCGGATCGACTGCGCACGGGTGAGCAGCTGACGGACCCGCTGGACGCTGGCCTCCTGCACCTTGATCCGCGCGTCCACGTCGATCAGCTGGGTGGTCACGTCCTCGGAGCTGCTGGACTTCGACGCCAGCTGGGCCAGGTCACCGATACCGGTCATCACCTCGTCGAAGTCCGCGCTCGGCACCCGCACCACCATGCGCGAGCGCAGGGCCTCGCCGCTCTTGTCGGTCTCGGTCTTCTCGTCGGCGACCGACCCGTTGTGCCCGTCGACGAGCGCCTGCACCCCGAAGCGCGTCTCGCCGACGTCGTCGGCGCGCAGGGACACCGCGCCGGTCTTGATCACCGCCTGCTGCTCGACGAGGTCGGCCGCGTTCCGGGCGATGCCGCCGGAGGCCTCCTTGCCGGCGCCGTCCTCGTACGCCGCGTCGGGCGCGGACGCCGCCTCGGGAACGGCCGCGTCCCCACCGGTGGAGCCGCCGGCCACCTGCGTGTCCGCCGAGGTGCGGCTGTCGGAGCTGCCCGAGCAGGCGGTGAGAGAGAGCAGCGCCGCGGCCGCTCCGGCCGCCAGCAGACGTGAGGTGCGACCAGTGATGTGCATGGGCCTACGACGGGCAGGCAGCGCGACCGGTTCCCGTGACGCCGCACGGGTACGGCAGGCTGCGGCCATGGAGCCGCGCCGCACCGTCGTCGTCGGCGGTGGCATCGCCGGCCTGGTCGCGGCCCGGGCCCTGGCCGCCGCGGGACGCACGGTGACGGTGCTCGAGGGGTCGCCACGAGTCGGTGGCAAGCTGCGGACCGAGACCGTCGGTGGAATCGCGGTGGACGTGGGCGCGGAGGCCATGCTGGCCCGCCGGCCCGAGGGCACCGACCTGGCTCGCGAGGTCGGCCTCGATGTCGTGCACCCGGCCACCACGACCTCGGCGATCTGGACCCGCGACGCCCTGCGCCCGCTACCTCGCTCCGTCATGGGCGTCCCGGCGGACGCCGTCGAGGTCGAGCGCGCCGGCCTCCTCACCGACGCCGGGCTCGACCGCCTCCGGCACGAGGAGCCCACGCCGACGCTGGCCGACGGCGACGACGTCTCGGTCGGCGATCTGGTCGCAGCGCGACTCGGTACCGAGGTGGTCGACCGGTTGGTCGAACCACTGCTGGGCGGCGTGTACGCCGGCCACGCCCGCCTGCTCTCCGCCCGCGCCACCGTGCCTCAGCTGGTCGCCTGGGCCGAGCGGTCCCTCGTCGACGGTGCCGCGGAGGCACTCGCCGCGACGAGCGGCGCGCCCGTGTTCGCCGGGATCCCCGGGGGGATCGGACGGCTTCCCGAGGCGGTGGCCGCGGGGCTGGAGGTGCGCACCGACGCGACCGTCCGGGCCCTGCGGCGTACCCCGCGCGGCTTCGCCCTCGTCGTCGGCCCGACCACCGCCGCGGAGGAGATCGAGGCCGGCGAGGTCGTGCTGGCGACTCCGGGCGCGGCCACCGCCCGCCTGCTCGCCGACCTCGCACCCGTGGCGGCAACCGAGCTGGCCGCCATCGAGTACGCCTCGATGGCGATCGTCACTCTGGCGTTCCGTGCCGAGGACGTGGCCGGCCTGATGGGCTCCGGGTTCCTCGTTCCTCCCGTCGACGGCCGGACGATCAAGGCCTCGACGTTCTCCTTCAACAAGTGGGACTGGGTGCGCGCGGCCGGCGGCGACACCCTGGTGCTGCGTACCTCGGTCGGGCGGCACCGCGAGGAGTCGGTGCTCCAGGTGCCCGACGAGGAGCTGGTCGCCGCCTCCCTGGCCGAGCTCCGGGCCGCCACCGGTATCGGCGCCGACCCGGTCGACACCCACGTCCAGCGCTGGGGCGGCGCGCTCCCGCAGTACGCCGTCGGCCACCTCGACCGCGTCGCCCGGATCCGGGCCGCCGTGGCCGCCGTACCCGGCCTGGTGGTCTGTGGCGCGGCGTACGACGGCGTGGGCATCCCCGCCGTCATCGCCTCCGCCCGCCGGGCGGCGGCTTCACTCGCCCCGGCAGAATGAAGCCATGAGCGAGACCGAGGCCAAGTCGAACGCCGCTCGCACCCGCGAGATCAACGACACCGTCCGCTACACGATGTGGTCGGTGTTCCGTTTCGACCGGCTGTACGAAGGCAACGGGCGCCGCGACGACGAGGCGGCCGAGCTCACCGACCTGCTGGGCAAGCTCGAGAGCGAGGACGTCGTCACCCGCGGCGTCTACGAGGTGAGCGGGCTGCGGGCCGACGCGGATGTCCTGGTCTGGTGGCACGCCGAGACGGTCGAACAGCTGCAGGACGCCTACCAGCGGCTGCGCCGGACCGGATTCGGCGTGCGGCTGGCTCCCGTGTGGTCGCAGGTCGCGCTGCACCGGCCGGCCGAGTTCAACAAGAGCCACGTTCCGGCGTTCCTGGCCGACGAGGAGCCGCGCGGGTATGTCTGCGTGTACCCGTTCGTCCGGTCCTACGAGTGGTACCTCCTCGAGGAGGGCGAGCGCCGCCGGATGCTGGCCGAGCACGGCCAGCTGGCGCGCGGGTTCGCCGACGTCCGGGCCAACACGGTCTCCAGCTTCGCGCTGGGCGACTACGAGTGGATCCTGGCGTTCGAGGCCGACGAGCTGCACCGCATCGTCGACCTGATGCGGCACCTGCGGGCCTCGGACGCCCGGCTGCACGTCCGCGAGGAGGTCCCGTTCTACACCGGCCCTCGCGTCTCGCCCGCCGACCTGGTCCACCGCCTCCCGTAGCCGCCAGGAACCACCGCCCGCGACCTCTCGTCGTACCCCCATGCGCCTCTTCATCGCAGCCGCCTCGCTCCTGCTGACTCTGCTGTCCGTCGCCGCGTGCGGCAACGACGCGGCGGACACCGCGGAGGACCCGGGCCCGTCCTCGCCGGCCATGCCGACCGCGATCCCGCCCGCCGACGGTCCCGTCGTCGGCCTCGGCCTGGTGCTCGACACCGGAGAGCCGGGCTTCTGCCTCGGACCGGTCGCGGAGTCCTATCCGCCCCAGTGCACCGGCCTGGCGATGACCGGCTGGGACTGGGCAGAGCACCGCGGCGACTACGACGAGGCCGGCCAGGTCCGGTTCGGCAGCTTCGCCGTCACGGGCACGTTCGACGGCGAGACGCTGACCTACCAGTCCGCCGTCTCCGGCGCCCTCTACGACCCGATGCCGTGGCCGATGCCGACCAGCTCGGCGGCCGAGGACCACACCCTGGCCGAGCTCGAGGACATCGCGGGGCAGCTCAACGAGCTGCCCGGAGCGCTCTCGACGGTGCCCGGCGACAACCTGCTCGTCGTCGACGTCGTGCACGACGACGGGTCGCTCCAGGACTGGGCGGACGCGACCTACGGCGATGGACTGGTGTTCGTGCACTCCGCGCTGGCGCCAGCTGTCGGCTAGCTCAACCCTGTTGGTCAGCCGGCTCGAGCGTCAGGCTGATCGAGTTGATGCAGAAGCGGTCGCCGGTGGGCGTGCCGTACCCGTCGGGGAACACGTGTCCGAGGTGCGAGCCGCAGTTGGCGCAACGGACCTCGACCCGCTTCATGCCCTGCGAGGTGTCCTCGATGTACTCGATCGTGTCACTGATCGGCTGGTAGAAGCTCGGCCAGCCGCAGCCGGAGTGGAACTTGGTGTCGGACTCGAAGAGCTTGGCCTGGCAGGCCTTGCAGCGGTAGACGCCGGTGGTCTCGGTGTCGGTGTACTCACCGACGAACGCCCGCTCGGTGCCTGCCTGGCGCAGCACCTGGTACTCGGCCGGGCTGAGCTCCTCGCGCCACTGCTCATCGGTCTTGTCAACGTTGTACGCCATGCCGGCAACGGTAGTCGGCGCACCCACGCGAACCGAGCCTGCTTGCTTACGGAACCGTGACGTCAGCGCGCCGAGCGCGCCACAGTCCGGCATGGGTCTCGGTGGGGATGCCGAACAGGGCGAACACGTCGGCGTACCCGGCCAGGCTGGCGTGGACGCAGGTCTCGAGCGGCTGCTCCATGGGCCGATCATGACGCCGTTACGGTGTCGGCATGGCGAAGGCTGCGGCGGTCGAGGTGCAGGCGGGCGAGCGGATGGTGCGGGTCTCGAGCCCCGACCGGGTGATCTACGAGGCGACCGACCGGACGCCGGAGGTCACCAAGCTGATGGTGGCGGAGTACTTCGCGTCGGTCGAGGACGGGCTGATGCGCGCGCTGCGCGACCGGCCGACCGCGCTGGAGCGCTGGACCTCGGGGGTGCGTCCGGGGATGAAGCTGGCGACCGGTCCGATGGACAAGGACGCCGACGCGTTCTACCAGAAGCGGGTGCCGAAGGGCGCGCCCGAGTACCTCGAGACCGCGACGATCACGTTCCCCTCGGGGCGGACCGCAGACGAGATCTGCCCGACCGAGATCGCGGTGCCGGTGTGGTGCGCGCACATGGGCACGCTGACGTTTCACCCGTGGCCGGTACGTCGCGCCGACGTCGACCGTCCCGACGAGCTGCGCATCGACCTCGACCCGCAGCCGGGTACGTCGTTCACCGACGTCGTACGGGTGGCCGGGGTCGCGCGCGAGCTGTTCGCCGAGCTGGGCATCCGCGCCTACCCCAAGACGTCGGGCAACCGCGGCGTGCACATCTACGTGCGGATCGAGCCGCGGTGGGAGTTCGTCGACGTGCGGCACGCGGCCATCGGGTTCGGGCGCGAGCTGGAGAAGCGCGACGAGGGAGTGACCATGGCCTGGTGGAAGGAGGAGCGCGGGGAGCGCATCTTCGTGGACTTCAACCAGAACAACCGCGACCGCACCATCGCCTCGGCGTACTCCCTCCGGCCGATCCCCGGCGCACCCGTGTCCACGCCGATGACGTGGGACGAGCTGGCCGACGTCACCGACCCGGGCGAGTACCACCTGTTCAACGTCCCGGACCGCATGTCCGACGGCGACCCGTGGGCCTCCATCGACGAGGTACGTCACGACCTCACGCCGCTGCTCGACCTGTTCGAGGAGCAGGGGTCGGTCGAGCTGAACTTCCCGCCCGACTACCCGAAGATGCCCGGCGAGCCGCCGCGCGTGCAGCCCTCGAAGAAGGTGGCCGAGCACTGGGACGAGGCGGGCAACTGGGTCGGCCCCCGTTGATTCGTCGCGCGTGCCCGCTTGATTCGTCGCTCGTGCTCGCATGATTCGTCACTCGTGCGCGCAGGAGCGACCACTGAAGCGCGCAGGAGCGACGAATCAACGGGGCACGAGCGACGAATCAACGGAGGCGGGCCCGGGCGTCGAAGAGCAGGACTGACGCGGACGCGGCCACGTTGAGGGAGTCGGCGGTGCCGCGCATCGGGATCGAGACGTGGGTCAGGTCGGGGGTGCGCCACTCCGGCGCGACGCCGTCGCCCTCCGAGCCGACGACGATCGCCGGCTTGCCGTGGCCGTAGTCCACGTCGAGATAGGGCGTCGGGGCGGCCGGGTCGGCGACGTACGCCGTGAAGCCGGACGCGGCCAGGTCGCGGCGGGCGTCGGAGACGGTCGCGTACTCGAGCACCGGCAGCGTCAGCACGGTCCCGCGGCTGGCCTCGAACACCTTCGGGTGGGTGAGCCGGCAGGTGGCGTTGGTCAGCACCAGCCCGTCGGCACCGGCGGCGTCGGCCGTGCGGACGAGGGTGCCGAGGTTGCCGGCGTACTCGATCCCGTCGGCCACCAGCAGCAGCCGCGCGTCGGGACGCAGCACCTCGGCCGGCGTCCAGCGCGGGAGCCGTACGACCGACAGCAGCGCGGGCGAAGAGAGGCCGGGGTGCAGGCGGGCCAGGGTCTTCTCGGAGATGTCGTACGTCGCCAGGTACGGCAGGTCTCCACACCGCAACGTGACCTCGGGCTCGACGCCCAGGCGTTGCAGGTGGGCGTGCTGCCAGCGGCCGGCGACGGCGACCAGGCGTTCGTGACGAGGAAGCAGGTTGCGGCGGGCCCGGGAGTAGAGGCGCGCGGCAGGAGACAGGGTGGGCACGGGAGGCTCCGGAGGCGGGAGTGGTCGCCTGACCGGCGCACGCTCGGGTCATCGGTCGGGGGCGCTACTCCCCGCGCGAGAGGCGCGTCGGTCGTCAGGCCGCCGTACGGGGCCTGGTTGCGGTCACTCCGTGATTCCCATGCGGAGGAGCCTAGACACCGATTCGTCTGCGTCGCCACCGAGTATTTGTGGCAGCAAACCGCAGACGAATCGGTCGACGGTGAGCCCGATACGCTCGCGGACATGGGAGACCAGGTGAAGCTCGTCGTGGTGACGGGCTCGGGGCGCAGCGGGACGAGCAGCGTGGCGGGCACGCTGAAGCGGCTCGGCCTGTACATCCCCCAGCCCGAGGTGGAGACCGACGAGCGCAACCCGCGCGGGTACTACGAACCGCTCTGGGTGGCCGAGTTCCACAAGTGGCTGCTGAACCCGATCCCGGTCCGCACCATCGACTCCCGCCCGAACGCCGGGAAGATCGCCAAGAAGGCCGTCACCCCCGAGGTCGAGCAGCGGCTGCGCGACTGGCTGCGCGAGCAGATCGCCACGGGGGAGACGCAGATCCTGCTCAAGGACACTCGCGCCTACTGGGTCTACGACCTGTGGCAACGGATGGCGGCCGAGCTCGACGCGCAGCTGACCAGCCTCACGATGCTGCGCCACCCCACCCAGGTGGTGCGCTCGCGCGACGCGGCGTACCTCACCGACATGGACCGCTCGTTCCGGCAGAAGCGCGAGACCACCAACGTGGCCGCGTGGATCAACGCGGCGTTCGAGACCGAGCGCGCGACGCGCGGCAACCCGCGGTCGTTCGTCCCGTACTACGACCTGATCGGCGACTGGCGCACCGCCATGACGCGCGCCGGATCCCAGCTGGGGCTGACGTTCAATGACACGAGCGGCCATCACGCCGTCGACGACTTCATCGACGCCGGGCTCAACCGCTCCAAGCCCGACTGGGAAGGCCTCGAGGTCACGCCCGCCCTCGTCGACCTCGCGGACCGGGCCTGGGAGGCGATGAACGCGCTGGTCGAGGCACCCGACGACGACGTGGTGATGAAGCGGATCGACGGCCTGCGCCGCGAGTACCGCGAGATGTACGACTCCGCCGCGGCCATCGCGCTGGACGAGACGACGGCGCAGGTGGCGAAGGTACGTCGCAAGCTCAAGGCCCGCCTGGCCGAGGCCGAGGCCGAGATCGAGCGGTTGAAGAGGGCTTAGTCCTTCTCCCACGGCGCGGCGATCGGGAAGTACTCGCGCAGGAACGTGGTCAGCAGCTCGTCGACCCGCGACTGGCGGAAGCCGTGGTCGTGGTGGTCGCCGAGGCAGAAGAAGTCATGCTTGCGCTGGAGCAGCTGGGTGAGCTGCCAGTCGAGGTCGGGGTTGGCGATGTTGACGAACTCGGTGTCGGCCTCGGCGGCGTACGCCGTCCCGGTCAGCAGTCCGTAGTGCTGGGCGAACGAGCTGAGCGTCGAGATGTCGGTGTCGGACCGGAACGGCGAGTGCGTCGTCCGCTCCACGACGTCCTTGAACCGGGTCTCGATCTCGTGGAGGACCGAGGTGCGGACGGCGTACGGCGCGTGGGCCAGCGCGTTGGTCGTGACCGCGCCGAACGTCTCCTGGAGGAGCCGGCGGTTGTTCCACGCGGCCTCGAGCCACGGCGGGGAGTCCGGTAGGTCGCTGAGGCCGATCGTGGACTGGGCGAAGAAGACCGACGACAACCCGGCCGGGCTGAACAGCGCCTCGGGACGCAGCGGGCGGCCCAGGAAGAAGTCGTCGTTGAAGTACAGCCAGTGCTCGGCGAGCCCGGGGACGTGGTGCAGCGAGGTCTCGATGGCGTGCGAGTTGAACGTCGGCAGCGCGTCGGCGGGCATGATCTCGGCGTGCGGCACCACACGCACGTCAGGGTGGTCGGTGGCGAGCCACCGCGGCACCTGGCCGCTCGTCACGAGGTAGATCGTGCGTACCCACGGAGCGAACAGGTGCACCGACCGCAGCGAGTACCTCAGCTCGTCACGCGAGAGGAACCGCGCGCGGCCGCTGGCCTCCCGGGTGCGGGCTGTGCCCTCCATCCCGGCGATCCGGGCCTCCCGCGCGGCGTCCCACTCAGGGTCGTCACCGTCGACCCACGTGTAGACCACGTCGACCGGGAAGCGGCACTCGTTCACGGTCGGCGACGCCATGAGCGGCAAGGTGCGCACCTCGACGCCGTCGAGCACCATCGAGGTCGTCTCCGCACCGGAGGGGATCTTGGTCGTGTAGCGGTTGCGGGTCGGTGGCACCAGGGAGCCGTCCGGGTGCCGCTCCCAGAACTGCACCTCGACCGAGCAGCCCTGCCCGAGCAGCTGCTCCCGGCCGTCGACGACCGGCCACGGCTCGAGGAACAGCCGCGGCGTCATCCCTCGCCGCAGCTCCTCACCCAGCGCGTGCACAGTCCCGCGACGCTCGGGCCAGCCGTGCTGCTCCGGGTCACGGAGCGAGAGGTACGGCGGCACGCCGAGGTCGCCCAGCGAGGCGAGGTAGGCGTCCCGGTCGGCCATCGGCACGACCACCACCGGGCTGCCGCTCTCGTGGGCGGGGATGACGAGCCACTGGTGGCTGGCCGCGGTCGCACAGCGCACCGCCCAGCCGAGGGTCGCCTCGCGGGCGTTGGTCGGCGTGACGCCCTCGGCGGCCACTGCACGGGACGCGGCGGTGGCGGCAGGCTTGGCCTCCGCGAGGGCCGTGACGCGCGGGGTGAGCCGGCCGGACGTGGTGCGCGCGGTGCGGGCCTCCCCGAAGATGGCGACCCAGCGCTCGGCGATCGCGAAGGCGTCGTACTGCCGCGACGTGCGGTAGGCGCCCTCGCCGAGGTGGCGGCGCAGGTCGACGTCGGTGGCCAGCCGCAGCAGCGCCGCGGCCATGCCGGCGATGGACTCGGGAGAGACGAGCAGCCCGTTGACGCCGTGCTGGATGATCTCGCGGGGCCCGGAGGCGCAGTCGTAGCTGGCGACGGGTACGCCGGCCGCCATCGCCTCCTGGACGCTGAGCGGGAAGCCCTCGGCGCGGGAGGTCAGCGCGGAGATGCTCGCCTTCGCCCACTCCCCGCGCATGTCGGCCACGGCGCCTGGCAGCTCGACCCGGTCGAACAGGCCGAGCTTGCGGACCTGGCGGAGCAGCTCCTGACGCTTGGGGCCGGTGCCGTAGATGCGGAGCTTCCACGTGGGCAGCTGGTCGGCGACCTGTCCGAACGCCTCGATCAGCCGGGAGTACTGCTTCTCGTTGACCAGCCGGCCGGCGGCCACGATCAACGGGTTGTCGAGCCGGGAGCGCGGGGTGAAGCCGAGCGGCAGCGGGTTCGGCACGATCGCGATCGCGGGCGCCGAGTCACCGAGCTGTTCGCGGACCCAGTCCGCCATCGCCGGGGTGAACACCGCGACGACGTCCGCGCGCGGGGCGAAGTTCAGCAGCGGCTCGAGGCCCGACGAGCGGTCGGACGTGGAGCGGTGCTCCTGGTGCACCACGACCGGCTCGGGCGGCAGCAGCTGGATGGCCGCCGCGAGCAGGCCGGGCGTGACCGTGACGAGGACGTCCAGCTTCAGGCGCGGCAGCACGTGCTCGAGGCCCACGTCGCACAGCGCGGTGAACTGGCCGTCCCAGCGCTCGGGCACCAGCAGCGACTCCCGCTGGTGCAACGACCTGGCCCGGGAGGGGGAGAGCTCGACGCCGGGCACGCCGGGGTCCTGGTCCTCGCGGACGTCGACGAGGTACGTGACCTTGACCCGCTCGTCGATCTCGTAGTGCGGCCGCTCGCCGCTGCGCGTCACGGAGAGCAGGGTGACCTGGTGGTCACCCGCCAGCGCGTTGGCCTGGGTGATGGCCGAGCGGCTGGTGCCGCCCATGCCGTCGAGGTTGAAGACGAGGTAGCCGATCTTCACGCGCCGGCCCCCTTCGGGCGGCGGACCCGGAGCACGCCGTCCGGGAGCCACCGGAAGACCAGGTCGAACAGCGGCCCGTCGGCCCCGTCGACGTTGTCGCTCTGCACCTGCGGCAGCAGCACCGCCTGGTCGGGCCGGGCGAGGTCGTTGTCCGGGCGGCGCACGGGCAGGTCGCCGGCGTACACGCTGGCGGACAGCCCGACGCCCTGGGGGACGTCGTGGTGGTCCACGGTCGCCGTCGCGACGCCACCCTCGCGCGTGAGGGGACGGGTCAGCAGTACCTCGCCGCTCTCGTCGTCGACCAGCCGCAGCTCGGCGCCGGTGGGCGCTCCGGCGATGCGCAGGGTGGCCACGTCGTCGACGTCGGCACCGATGGAGACCAGGTACGCCGCGGGGGGCGCCGGCTCACGCACGAGCTGCAGGGTGCCGTCCTCGCCGCGGGCGACCTGCCACTGGACACCGGCGGCCGGCGGCACGCGCATCGGCTGCAGCGGCGGGAGCGGCGGCGTCCAGACGCGGTGCACCTTGCCGCCCGGCGCGGTGATCACCACCTCGAAGCGCGCAGCGTCGTCGCCGGGCATCACGGAGAGGTCCGAGCGCACGGACCGGAAGCGCGGGTCGTCCTCGGCGAGGTCGCTGGTCAGGGAGACGACGCGCTCGGCGCCCACCGTGCGGAGCGCCAGCGTGCCGGGCGTTGCCTCGACCGCCAGCCAGAGGTGCCGCCCGTCGAGGACTCCTGCGAACGCCGCGCGCGGACGGCTCCCCGGAGCGTCCGCGGCCGGCCCGGACTCCGGGGAGTCGGCGCGGCCGAGTCGCTCGAACGCCCGGCCGCGGGCCTGGTCCGCCGCCTCGCGCGCCACGGACTGCAGGCGGCGGGTGAGCTTCACCCGGCGATCGTAGCGAGCATCGGTCAGGACGCCTGGCGGCGCCGGCGTTTGGTCCCAAACGCCAACGAAACGCATCTCACCGGTGGCGTTTGTGACCAATCGCGGGATCAGACGAGCGCTGCTCGCGCACACCGGCGCCCTGGGCGGAGCTCCCGCGTCGCGAGGGCGTCAGAGTCCGGTGACACCCTCGCCGCCGCCGGCCTGCTCGTCGAAGCTCTCGTGCTCGAGCAGGTGCAGGACGGGGACGCCGATCTTGCGGCGGGCACGCGACGTCCAGTCGACGTGGAAGAACTCGGCGACCACGTGCGGCCGGGTCAAGATGATCGCCTCGCGGCCGTCGACCTCGATCACCTCGGTGGACAGCGCGTCGATCGGCGGGTCGCCGACGATCTTGCCCTCGGCGGTGCCGCCGGCGTCGCGCAGGACCTGAAGGGTGGTCGCCAGGTCCTGGTGGGAGCGCTCCTCGGCGTCGCGGCGTACTGCCTCGACGTCGACCTCGTGCATGCCGAGCGTCGGGTTGCCCATCAGCTCGCCCCCGGACAGCGTGCCCATGGAGGCCTCGATCCGCGCCGCGGCGTCCTCGACGGGCAGGAGCACGTGGTAGACGACGGGGTCGTCGAGGTCCTCGTGCAGGGAGAGCACCTGGCGTGCGTCCCCCGGGGAGAGTGCCTGCTCGACCAGCAGCACGACGTCGTAGGAACCGCTCATGTTGACTACTTCCCTTCCACACCGAGGATACGGCCGAGATCGTAGGAGACGACCTCTTCGAGCTGGTCGTACCCGCACGACTCGGGGTCGCGGTCGGTGCGCCAGCGCCGGAACTGGGCGGTGTGCCGGAACCGTCGTCCCTCCATGTGGTCGTAGGCGACCTCGACGACCCGCTCGGGCCGGAGCGGGGTGAAGCTGAGGTCCTTGCCCTGGCTCCACCGGCTCTGGGTGCCGGGCACGCGGTCGGGGTTGGCGGTGAGGAACTCCGCCCACCGGCCCCAGGGGTGGTCCTCGATCGGCACGACCAGCGGCTGCATCTCCTCGAACAGCTCGGCCCGCCGCTTCTCGGTGAACGAGGCGCTGACGCCGACGTGCTGGAGGCCCCCGTCCGGCCCGTCGGTGTAGAGCCCGAGGAGGAGGCTGCCGATCAGCGGCCGCTCCTTCGTCGACGTCTTGTGCTCGCGGTACCCCGCGACCACGCAGTCGGCGGTCCGCTCGTGCTTGATCTTGAGCATGGTCCGGGCGTTCTGCTCGTACGTCGCCCCCAGCGGCTTGGCGACGACGCCGTCGAGCCCGGCCCCCTCGAACTCGCTGAACCACTCCTCGGCCACGGCCGGGTCCTCGGTCGTGCGCGTCAGGTAGCACGGCCCGTCGAGCCCTCCCAGGGCCTTCTCCAGCGCCGCACGGCGCTCGGCGAACGGGCGGCCGACGTAGGACTCGTCGCCCAGCGCGAGCAGGTCGAAGGCGACGAAGCCCGCCGGCGTCTCCTCGGCCAGCAGGTTGACGCGGGAGGCGGCCGGGTGGATCCGCTCCTGGAGCTTCTCGAACTCCAGCCGGTCTCCGATGGCCACGAAGACCTCGCCGTCGAGGACGCACCGCTCGGGCAGCTGGTCCTTGATGGCCGTGACGACCTCGGGGAAGTAGCGGGTCAGCGGCTTGGTGTTGCGGCTGGCCAGCTCCACCTCGTCGCCGTCGCGGAACACGATGCAGCGGAAGCCGTCCCACTTCGGCTCGAACGACAGCCCGTCGTACTTGGCCGGGTCGGGGATCCCCTTCACCGACTTCGCCAGCATGGGTTGGACGGGCGGCATGACGGGCAGATCCACGCCATCGACCCTAGTCGAGCGGTTTGGCGGGTACGCCGGCCACGGTGACGCCGGGAGGTACGTCGCGGGTGACCACCGAGCCCGCACCCACAACGGCCCGCTCGCCGACCTCGACGCCGGTGAGGATCTGGACGGCGGACCCGATCATGGCGCCCCGCCGGATGATGCTCGGCGAGGGCACGACGGGGCGCTGGCCCATGGTGATTCCGGCCATCATCATCACCGAGCCGCCGAGGAAGCAGTCGTCCTCGATGACGGTGCGAGCGGCCATGCCGCAGAACGCCTGCATCCGCACCCGGTCCCCGACCACGGCGTCTCGGCCCATCGCACTGCCGCGTCCGAGGGAGGAGTCGGCGCCCAGGTGGGCGCCCTCGCGCATGCCGCACTGGTCGCCGAGGTAGGCACGTGGGCCGATGGTGGCGCCGGCGTTGACGACGGAGTGGCTCCCGATGATCACGCCGTCCGCGACCGTCGTCGGCGCCTCCGGTGCCGGCGGGCTCGTCCCCCCCGCAGCGAGCGCGGGCACCTTTCCCAGGAGCACGAAGTCCTCGATGACGACTCCCCGGCCGAGGACCACTCCGGCCCGCAGGACGACGTTGGCGCCGATGACGGCGTCGTCGGGGATGACGACGTCGGGTGCCACGAGCAGCCGCGGGGCGCGGTCCGATGGCAGCAGGTGGCTCAACGTTCTCTCCTGTCGGGGCGGGGGAGCAGGCGCAGCGTCATCCCCAGACGGACCCAGGGATGGGCGAGCAGGGCGGCGTACCGTGCGTGCAGCCGGCGCCCGCGGGCGCGGGCCCGGTCGCGTCGGCGTTCGACCTGGAGCCGCGCGGCCCGTTCGCCGCCGAGCTCGGTCTCCACCTCCAGCAGGCGGGCCTCCACGAGCCGGACCGCCTGGAGTGCGGCCGCCTCGTCCACACGGGCCTGAGCGAGCTCGACCCGGTGCTCCTCCGCGGCGGCCTGCTGCCGCTCCGCCGCGGCCTGGACCGCCGGCCGGAGCCCGATGAGCTCCTCCTCGGCCCGCCAGCGCAGCCGGATCTGCCGGGCCAGCTCCCGGGCCTCCGTCGTCGGGGCCGCGTCGGCCGCGCGGGAGGAGACCTCCCTGAACAGCCGGACCAGTGCGATGACGTGGGTGCGCGCATGGTGGTTCTTCAGGACCAGCGTGCGGTTCACGTGACCCATGGCGGGGTCGTACTGCGCCAGGTCCTTGCGCAGCCGGTCCGCGTCGATCACGCCGGGGAAGGCCATCCCGGCGATGGCGTCGGCCTCGATGGCGTCGTAGGTGTCGGCGGTGACCCACCCGTCGCCGCCGAACGCGTCGTACACGTAGACGGGCCGCCCGCACGACATCGCGTCGAGCACGGCGCGCGACTTGCCCACGACGATGTCGGCGGCCGCGATCTCCTCCTCCGGCTGGAGCGTCGACCGGGTCACCGTGCCGACCTGGACGACTTCGAGGCCCATGTCGGTCCAGGTGTCGACGAGGAGGCGCCTCGCGTCGCCGGCCAGGTAGTTGCCGAGCAGGAGGGCCCTGCGCGGCACTGGCGACGGCGACCGGCGAGGCACCAGGCGCTCGGCGTCGATCGGCTGCCGGAGCCGGACGATGCGCAAGTCGGTGCCCAGGGCCTCCAGCCCGTTGCGGAAGCGCTGGCTCATCACCACCACGGCGTCGACGACACCCGGCACCAGCGGCGGTTGCTGCGGGTCGAACAGCGGGCTGTGGTGCACGAACACCTGCGGGACGTCCGGGTAACGGTCGGCGAGCTCGTAGGCCATCCCCGCGTCCTGGCTGAGGATCACGTCGTACGACGCCCCGAGGTCGACCGGGTCGTCCACCACGTCCACGGCGCGCTCGTGCGCAAGCCGGCCCATGTCACCGAGGCGGAGGGTGTAGATGCGCGTCCAGTGCCCGAGGCGCTGGAGCTGCTCGGCCACGGTGAGGACGTAGGTCTCGGTGCCGCCGACGTGGTCGAACGAGTGGATCGCCACGAGCACCCTCATGCGAGGAACTTAGCCTCGCCTAACGAGGCGCTGACAGGGGGTGACAGCGGTACCCGGGCCTATCCTGCTCCGGAGCAATCCCCGGTTGGTCCGCCGGCACTCGGTGCTGCACCGCCAGGCGGGCCTCACTGAATGCAATCCCGTGCTGCACCGCCAGGCGGGCCAAACTGAACATCGATCCCCGGTTGGTCTGCCGGTAGGGCCCGCCTGACTTTGAATCAGGACTAGCGACGTAGGTTCGACTCCTACCCGGGGAGCATGAGCGAAGCTCCAAGCAATGAGCACGAGCTGACCGTCGTCGTCCTGGCGGCCGGTGGCGGCACCCGCATGAAGTCCAAGACGATGAAGGTGCTCCACCACATCGGCGGCCGCAGCATGATCGGCCACGTGCTGACCGCGGTGCGGGCGGTCGAGCCGCACCGCGTGGTCGCCGTGGTCGGCCACCAGCGCGAACGGGTGAGCGCCCACGTCCAGGAGCTGGTCCCGGACGTGGTGCTGGCGGTCCAGGAAGTGCTGGACGGCACGGGCGGTGCGGTGCGGGTGGCCCTGGCCGCCAGCGGTACGACGCGGGGCACCGTCGTCGTCGCGACGGGCGACACCCCGCTGCTCGAGGGCGAGAGCCTGAAGCGGTTCGTGGCCGAGCACCGGGCCGCCGAGCAGGCGGTGAGCATCCTCAGCGGCGTCGTGGCGAACCCGTACGGCTACGGCCGCATTCTCCGCAACGACGAAGGGGACGTCGAGGGGATCGTCGAGGAGAAGGACGCCTCGCCCCAGCAGCGGGAGATCTCCGAGATCAGCTCGGGGATCCTGGCCTTCGACGCCGAGTTCCTCGTCGGCGCCCTCCCGAGGCTGACCAACGACAACGCCAAGGGCGAGTACTACCTGACCGACACCGTGAAGATCGCCCGCGAGGACGGGCTGACCGTCGGCGCGTTCCCGATCGAGGACGTGATGCAGACCGAGGGCGCCAACGACCGGGTCCAGCTTGCGGAGATGGGCCGCGAGATGAACCGCCGGATCGTCACCCGCTGGATGCGCGACGGGGTCACGGTGATGGACCCGGCGACGACGTGGATCGACGCCGACGTGAAGCTGGCCGAGGACGTCACGATCCTGCCGGGGGTCCAGCTCCTCGGCGCCACGGTGGTCGCCGAGGACGCGGTGATCGGGCCGGACACCACGCTCAAGGACTGCGAGGTCGGCGCCGGGGCCCGCGTCGTACGGACCCATGGCGAGCTCGCCGTCGTCGGGGACGGCGCCAGCGTCGGCCCGTTCGCCTACCTCCGGCCCGGGACGGTCCTCGGCGTGGGCGGCAAGATCGGCACGTTCGTGGAGACCAAGAACGCCAGGATCGCGGACGGCGCCAAGGTGCCGCACCTGTCCTACGTCGGTGACGCCGAGATCGGCGAGGCCGCGAACATCGGGGCCGGCTCGATCTTCGCCAACTACGACGGGGTCGCCAAGCACCGCACCCGGGTCGGCCGGCACGCGCGCACCGGATCCAACAACACGTTCGTGGCGCCGGTGGAGGTCGGCGACGGCGCGTCGACCGGCGGCGGCACCGTCGTCCGGCGCAACGTGCCGCCCGGCGCGCTGGCCGTCTCCGGGGGCCCGCAGCGCAACCTGCCGGGCTGGGTGCAGAGCAAGCGAGCGGGGACGCCGCAGGCCGAAGCGGCACAGCAGGCCGGCCAGCGGGCTGGGGATGGACCCGGGCGTGCATCCCGCGACCCCGGTGAGGGAGACTAGGGGCGCCTTCCCCTGCCCCGACGAACAGGCCCAGCGCCTGGTCCAGGAGAGATGTGTTGAGCGGACTGAAGAAGACCACCAAGAAGAACCTGATGGTCTTTTCGGGACGGGCGCACCCCGGGCTCGCCGAGGAGGTCGCCCTGCAGCTCGGCACCCGGCTGGTCCCGACGTCGGCGTACGACTTCGCGAACTCCGAGATCTACGTGCGCTACGAGGAGTCGGTCCGTGGCTGCGACGCCTTCGTGCTCCAGAGCCACACCGCACCGATCAACGAGTGGATCATGGAGCACCTGATCATGGTCGACGCCCTCAAGCGGGCCTCGGCCAAGCGGATCACGGTGGTCCAGCCGTTCTACGGCTACGCCCGCCAGGACAAGAAGCACCGCGGCCGTGAGCCGATCTCGGCCCGGCTGATGGCCGACCTGTTCAAGACCGCGGGCGCCGACCGGCTCATCTGCGTCGACCTGCACGCCGACCAGATCCAGGGCTTCTTCGACGGTCCGGTCGACCACCTGATGGCGCTGCCGATCCTGGCCGACTACGTCAAGGAGAAGTACGCCGGCCAGCCGCTCGCCGTGGTCTCGCCGGACGCCGGCCGGATCAAGGTCGCCGAGCGGTGGTCGGCCCGGCTCGGGGGCGCTCCGCTGGCCTTCATCCACAAGACCCGCCGCGAGGACCGGCCGAACGAGGTCGTCGCCAACCGCGTCGTCGGCCGCGTCGACGACCGGATCTGCGTGCTGGTCGACGACATGATCGACACCGGTGGCACCGTCGTGCAGGCCGCCGAGGCGTTGATGGCCGACGGCGCCGCGGGCGTGGTCATCGCGGCCACCCACGCGCTGATGTCCGGCCCGGCCGTCGACCGCCTCAAGAACTCCTCGGCCACCGAGGTCGTGGTCACCAACACGCTGCCGATCCCCTCGGAGCACCACTTCGACAAGCTGACGGTGCTCTCTATCGCGCCGCTGCTGTCGCGGGCAATCAAGGAGGTCTTCGAGGACGGCTCGGTGACCTCGATGTTCGACGGCCACGCCTGACCCAGTGGAAGACCTGCGCGCCGACCTGCTCGTCATCGGCGCCGGACCGTATGCCTACTCGGCGGCCGCCTACGCGCGAGAACGCGGCATCGACGTCCACGTCGTCGGCGAGCCGATGGCGTTCTGGCGCGACCAGATGCCGGCCGACATGTTCTTGCGCTCCGGCCCCGACTGGTCCCTGGACGCCGCAGGCTCCGACTCCTTCGAGGCGTACTTCGAGGACGCGGGCCTCGATCGCGGGGACGTCGACCCGATCCCGATCGGCGTCTTCCTCGACCACACCGACTGGTTCGCCCGCCGCAAGGGGCTGGCGGCCGACCGGCGGCTGGTCGCGGACCTGACCAAGAACGGATCCTTCGTCGCCGCCATGCAGGACGGGACCACGATCACCGCTGACAAGGTGCTCGCGGCGCCCGGGATCAGGCACTTCACCCAGCTGCCGACCTGGTACGACGACGTACCCCCCGACCGCCGCGCTCACACCAGTGAGCGGGTCTGCTTCGACGACGCCGCCGGGGGTCGGTACGCCATCATCGGCGGTCGTCAGAGCGCCTACGAGTGGGCCGCCCTGCTGTGCGACCACGGCGCCGCGAAGGTCGACGTCGTGCACCGGCACGAGACGCCGGCGTTCGAGAGGGTGAGCTGGAAGTTCGTCGACCCACTCGTCGAGCGCACCCTCGCGAACCGCGGCTGGTGGCGGAACCTGCCGGCCGCCGAGCAACAGGCGATCGCGCGGCAGTTCTGGCAGGTCGGCCGGCTGACGCTCGAGTGGTGGCTGACGCCGCGGCTGAAGCCCGACGTGGTGACCAGCCATCCGCTCGCCGAGGTCGACGCCGTCGAGGCCGGGGACGACGACGTCACCCTGACGCTCACCGACGGTGAGCGGCTGACGGTCGACCAGGTGGTGTTCGCGTCGGGCTACAAAGCCGAGCTGGGCAACGTCCCCTACCTCGCGGGCGTCCTCGACCGGGTCTCGGTCACCGACGGCTTCCCCGACCTCAGCCCCGGCTTCGAGACCAGTCTCGAGGATTTGTATGTCGTCGGCTTCTCCTCGACCCGCGACTTCGGCCCGTTCTACGGCTTCACCAAGGGCTGTCCGTCGTCGGGCCGGCTGGTCGTGGACGAGATGCTGAGGTAGTCGCCTCGGTCACCGGGTCTCGAGACGGTCGCTAGCGCGACCTCCTCGACCAACGATCCGCGCTAGCTGTGCGACCTCCGCGACCAACGATCGGCGCGCGTCCGGTCGTCGAGCTCGTCCTCCCACTGCCGGCGGAGCACGGTCGGTACGTCGCCGGCGAGCGCCCGGCGGAGCAGGCCGAGCTGGACCTCGTCCAGCCACTGGCGGGGAAACGACGCACCGACGACGTTGGCGAACCCGGGGCCGCGGCGGGCGGCGATGGCGGGCGAGGTCTCGAGGTACCTGCCGACGTACGGCGCCCCGAGGGCTGCCTGCTCCGGTGACCACAGGCCCGCGGCCAGGGCGGCGTACATCCGGTTCGACACCTCGTCGTCGCGGGTCATCGCCTCCCAGGTCGCGGTCTTCGCCTCCGGCGTCGGCCGGGCGGCCAGGGCGGTGGCGGCGGCCAGGTCCGCGGAGCCGGACCCGTCGCGGACGCGCTCGTCCTCGATCCTGGTCTCGTCGGCTCCGCCCAGCTCGGCGAGCCGGCCGAGGGCGCGCCAGCGCAGGCCCGGGTCGAGTTCCACGCCGGCCTCCGTGCGGCCGTCGCGCAGCCAGGCGGCCAGCAGGTCGGCGTCGCGCGAGGTACGCGTCACGCCGAGGGTGAGCGCCGTCGCCATCTCGGCGTCCGATGCCGCACCCAGCCCCTCGAGACACGCAACGGCCACCCGTTCGGCGGCCCGGACCGACTGCTCGGGCGACATCCGGTGCGGCATCACGTACACCAGCAGGTGACCCAGCACCGCGGCGACGATCGAAGGGTGCCGCTCCCGCCCGAGGTGCCGGGCGAGCAGGTCTACGTACTCCTCCTGGTCGAGCTCGCCGGTGTGCGCGAGGTCGAACGCCGTCGACCACAGCACCGATCGCGCCATCGGGTCGTCCACCTCGGAGAGGTGGGCGGCGGCCGTGCCCCACGAGCCGGCGTCGAGCCGCAGCCGGGCGAAGGTCTCGCCCGCGCTGTTGGGCACGACCACGAGCCCCGCCCAGTCGTCCAAGGACACCGGATCGCCCTCGAGTTCGACCAGCCGTTCCGCCACGGGCCGCATCGCGTCGTCATAAGCAGTCACGGTGAGCCGGTGCGGCCGGAAGCCGTCGTGCTCGAGCACGGGCACCTCGCCCTCCCGACGCACTCGCACCGTGTCGAAGCCGCTGGTCCGCAGCCAGTCGCGGACCCACGCCGCGACGTCCCGGTCCGACGACCGGTCCAGCGCCTCCACGAACTCGTCCAGCCCGGCGTTGCCGAACGCGTGCCGCGTCAGGTGCTCGTTGACGCCGGCCAGGAAGGCTTCGTCGCCCAGCCAGGTCACCAGCTGGTGAAGCAGCGAGTTGCCCTTGGCATAGGAGATGGCATCGAAGTTCGCCAGCGCGGCGTCGACGTCCGGCACCTCCTCGGCAAGGGGGGCCACCGGGTGGGTGGAGCGCCGTTCGTCGGCGACGTACGCCGTGGCCTTGCGGCCCACCTCGTGCGGCACCCGCGCGTCGGTGAAGCCGGCTCCGTCCTCGGCGACCCGCGGGCCGAAGTAGTCGGCGAACGACTCCTGCAGCCAGGTGTCTTGGAACCACCGCATCGTGACGAGGTTCCCGAACCACATGTGTGCCTGCTCGTGAGCGATCACGGTCGCCCGGAACAGCCGCTCGGGCTCCGACGTGCGGCCCCGGGGCAGCATCTCGTCCCGGTACGTCACGCAGCCCGGGTTCTCCTGGGCTCCCCAGTTGAGCCCGGGTACGAAGACCTGGTCGCAGGAGTCGAAGGGGTACGGCGCGTCGAACAGCCCGGCGTAGTGGCTGAGCACCGCTTCGGTCGTCGCCCGCAGCTCCTCGGCGTCGCGGGCCAGGTCGTCCGCGGCCGACCGCCGGGCGTGCCACCCGCACGGCAGCACCCGTCCGTCGGCGTACCGGTGCTCCCACCTCACCGACGCCCACGGCCCGGCGCACACGACGAACAGGGCGACCGGGACGGCCGGCGTCGGGGTGAACTCCCAGTCACCGCTCTCGTCCCGCGTGCCGACGCCGTTGGCGAGCACGGTCCACCGCGGATCGGCCGAGGCCGTCAGGGAGATCGGCGCCTTGAGGTCGTTCTGGTCGAAGCAGGCGAACACGCGGTGGGCGACGTCCATCCCGCAGTACGCGGAGACGTAGGTCTCGCCGTCGGCCGGGTCGGTGAACCGGTGCATCCCCTCCCCGGAGGTGACGTACGGCAGCCGGGCCTCCACCACGACCTCGACCGGCACGCCGACCGGGAGGCCGGTGAGGGCGATCCGCTCGCCGTCGTACGCCGCGTCCGTGACCACACCGTCGACGGTCACCTTCAGCTCATCGGCGTGCTCGAGCTCCAGGAAGGTCCGGTCCGCGGTGCTCGTGAACCGCACGGTCGTCCGGGACGCGAATCGCTCCGCGGCCGGCGTGCCGAGGTCCAGGTGGACGGCGTAGGCGGTCACCGCGACCTCGGCCGCGCGGGCGCCGGCCTCGGCCCTCGTGAGTGCCATGGAGGGACCCTACGGCGCTCCGCGGCAGCGAAACGTGTGAGACGCCCGATCGGAGCCTGAGACGCGTGTCAGTGCGGCGACGTGACGCGGAACAGGCATTTGTGGACATGCTGTGGACAAGTTGTGGAGAAGGAGAGGACCAGTGGCGCTAAGGCGCCCCTAAGTTAGCGATACGTCTGGCTTCCGGGGGGAGGCCAGCGTTCAAGGGGGGAAAGAACTATGGGGGTTGGCAGCAGCATGCCCGAGACCGGGCACCAGAGCGGACCGCCGCGAGCCATCTCGCGCCGGACCGTAGCGCGAGGAGCCGCCTGGTCGGCACCACTGGCCATGGTGGCCGTCGGGGCTCCGGCCTTCGCGACCAGCAGGCCGCCGTGCCAGGTGCAGACGAACTTCGACAACCTGCAGGTCGGCACGAAGCCAACGACCCTGACGTTCCTGCCGTCCACGATCACCGCGACCATCGCCTACGCCTCGACCGGCAACGGCGGGGACAACACGCCGGGCGGCACCAGCGAGGTGGCGCGGACGACGACGACGCCCGCGTGGAACTACATCGAGGTCGAGATGCTCAGGACCTTGACGGCGGGCGACAAGGTGACGGTCACCATCACCTTCACCCAGGCGGTCACCAACCTGTCGTTCCGCATCCACGACATCGACGCGGAGAAGGACCGCGACGGCAACATCTCGTGGGTGGACCACGTCGTGGTCAACACCAGCGGATTCACCTACAGCCGTGGCACCGACGTGACGGGCACCGGCGCGACGGCCGACCCGTTCCGCAACACCAAGTTCGTGGACCAGGCCATCGACTCGGGCAAGAACCACGTCGACCTGACGTGGCCGGGCTCAGTCACGGTCGTCTCCTTCACCTACAAGGCCGGCGCCGACGGCAACTCGAACAACCAGCACATCGGGATCGGCAACCTCAGCTTCACCGACTGCGTGGCGAACCCGCACGGGTTCTCCGCCGGTCCGCCCGCGGACCGGCTCGCGGTCGCTCGAGGCTCCTTCGCCACGGGGGCGTCGCGTTCCCTGGTCAACGGCCAGGACAACTGAGTCGCCGAGCGCCGCGGCGGAGGGAGATCCGATTCCCTAGATGTCGGATTCTCCCCCCCGGAGGGGCGGCCGCCCGCTCATCGCAGCGGGTGGCCGTCCGGGGCGGGACCAGGCTGCCGCCGGATTCGCCTGTGAGCCGGGACGTCTCCTAGACTCGCCCGGTTGCCTCGGCGAGGGAGGCTCCGCACCTGCGGGGCCGCCGTGATCGACTGGGCCGGCCGCTGTGTTCGACTGGGCCGCCCGTCGCGCGCGGACCTCCTCGCTGGTCCTTCGCTGGGGCCCACCGACTGAGCACGAGGAGACCTGCACATGGCTGCCGAGAAGATCACCGCCGAGAAGCGCGCCGAGTTCGGCAAGGGTGCCGCTCGCCGGATCCGCCGCGAGGACAAGATCCCCGCCGTGGTCTACGGCCACGGCAACGAGACGATGCACCTGACGCTGCCGGGCCACGCCACGATGATGGCGCTCAAGCACGGAGGCGCGAACGCCCTGCTCGAGCTCGACATCGACGGCACCGAGCAGCTCGTCCTGAGCAAGCAGGTCCAGGTCGACCCGATGCGTCGCGTGATCGAGCACATCGACTTCGTGGCCGTCCGTCGCGGCGAGAAGGTCACGGTCGACGTGCCGATCCACACGGTCGGCGACGCGGCCGCCGAGACCCTGGTCGTGACCGAGAACTCCACGGTCCAGGTCGAGGCCGAGGCCACCCACATCCCCGAGTACATCGAGGTCGACATCGAGGGCGCCGAGGCGGGCACCCAGATCCTCGCCTCGCAGCTCGCACTGCCCGACGGCACCACCCTCGTGGTCGACCCCGACACGCTGATCATCAACGTGACGCAGGCGCAGAGCGCCGAGGAGGTCGAGGCCGAGCTGGCGGAGGCCGAGGCCGAGGTGGGCATCGTGCACGAGCCCGGCGACGAGGAGGGCGACACCGGCGAGCCGGAGGCCGCCGGGGGCGCCGATGGCGAGGGCGCCGACGGCGAGAGCGCCAAGGGCGGCGACGAGGGGTGATCCTCGACCGGCTCAGGGCGTCCTTGCGGGCGCTCCTGGGCCGAGCGGAGGACGCGATGCCCCCGTCCGGTTCATCGGCCGACCCAGTGGCCGCGCAGCAGAGTGAGGTGTGGCTGGTCGTCGGCCTGGGCAACCCCGGGCCGTCGTACGCCGGTCACCGGCACAACGTCGGCTATCTCGTCGTCGACGTGTTGGCCGAGCGCATGGGGGCAACCTTGCGCGCGCACAAGTCCGGGCGCGCGGAGGTCGTCGAGGGACGGCTCGGCGCCATCGGCGCGGACACGCCGCGGGTCGTGCTGGCCCGCGCCCGCTCGTACATGAACGACGTCGGCGGTGCGGTGTCCACGCTCGCGAAGTTCTACAAGGTCCCGCCTGAGCGGGTCGTCGCGGTGCACGACGAGCTCGATATCCCCTACGGCGCGCTCCGCCTCAAGCTGGGCGGGGGCGACAACGGCCACAACGGGCTGCGGTCGATGCGTGCCTCGCTCGGCACCGGGGACTTCCACCGCGTGCGTGTGGGGATAGGCAGACCGCCGGGCCGACAGGACCCGGCCGACTTCGTGCTGTCCAACTTCTCGGCGACCGAGCGCAAGGAGCTCGACTTCAACGTCATCGAGGCGGCCGACGCCGTCGAGAGCCTGATCGCCGACGGACTCGAACGGTCGCAGCAGCGCTTCAACCGATGAGCCGTGGCTAGGGTGACGCCGTGACCAGTAACCACCACGACCGCACCCCGCCGCCCGGTGCCGACGACCACGTTCTCGCCGAGTGGCTCGCCACGGTTGCGGGGGAGCGGCTGATGGAGGTTCGTGCCGAGGGCCTCGAGGGCCGCGAGCTCAAGGACGCCGGAGACATGGCGGCACACGAGGTGCTGACCAAGCTGCTCGCGACGCATCGTCCGGACGACGCGGTGCTGTCGGAGGAGGGCAAGGACGACAAGGCCCGCCTCCACGCGGAGCGGGTCTGGATCGTGGACCCGCTGGACGGGACCCGTGAGTTCTCCGAGCCCCCCCGCGACGACTGGGCCGTGCACGTCGCGCTGTGGGCCGCCGACGAGTCCGGTGGTGAGCTGATCGCCGGCGCGGTCGCCCAGCCCGCGCTCGGCGAGACGTTCAGCACGGCCGCGCCGCCCGTCGTACCCGACCGTTCCTCGGAACGCCCGCGGATCGCGGTGTCGCGGACGCGCCCGCCGGCGTTCGTCGAGGCGCTGGCCAAGGAGCTCGGTGCCGACCTGGTGCCGATGGGCTCGGCCGGGGTCAAGGTGATGTCCGTGGTCCGCGACGTCTGCGACGCCTACGTGCACGCCGGGGGTCAGTACGAGTGGGACAACGCCGCACCGGTGGCCGTGGCTCGCGCCGCCGGGCTGTTCTGCTCGCGGGTGGACGGCTCGGAGCTGCGCTACAACCAGGACGACGTGTCCCTGCCGGACCTGATCGTGTGCCGGCCGGAGCTGTCGGAGGCGATCATCGACTTCGTGCGCAGGCACGGGACTGAGTAGCCGGGACCTCAGCCGACGACCTCGAAGACCGGGTCCCCTTGGGTTCCCGACGGCCTCCGAGGTGATCGAGTGCGTCACGGTGTCGCTGTTCACCACGGTGAGGACGCCGCCCGGCTCGAGCGTGACGGTCCGCGGAGAGAACCCGCTCACCGCCCCGCCGACCGCGATCTCGATGGTCGCCGCGTCACGCGACGACGGCGACTGCGCCGCAGCCCGTGGGATGCGGGTCGAGCGGGTCGGCCGCTGGGAGGCCGACCGCCAGCGCGATCACCGCGACCAGGCCCAGCCTGCCGACCCCCGCCCACACCACCGCCGCAGTCTTGCGACGGGACGCGCTGGGGAGGAAGGCCTGGCTCCTGAGGGGTGTGGTGGTCTAGCCCAGGGCGGAGATCGGAGAGAGCGCTCCGTGATGGGTTGGCAAAGCCCTCACGCAGGTGCAGGGTGAGGACCGCATCGGGCGCTCGGAAAGGCCGGGAGCCGAGTGTGATCAGTATTGGGGGGAAGAACCATGCGGGTTGCCAAGATCCGAGCCGTCGCGACGAGTCTCGTGCTCGTCGGCGCGGCAACGTTGACCGCCGCCTCCACAGCTCACGCGGAGTCGGCTGCCACGACGGCACCGGTCCAAGTGAGCATCAGCAAGACGCGGGCGGTGACGATGCCGGCCACCATCCAGCCGGGCGTCAACACCTTCAGCGTGACGACGGCGAACAAGCGCGGCTCGGCGTTCCAGCTCGTGCGTCCGGCGCCGGGATACACCGCCGCCGACGCCGCGCGCGACATCGAGAAGGGGCTCGACGGCGGGAACGTCAAGGCCATCAAGCGCTTCGAGGCCAACATCACGCTGCTCGGCGGGGTGTCCGCCACTCGGGGCCACGCCGCCACGCTCGTCGTCGATCTCGACCTGGGCAGCTACTGGGCGCTGGACACCCACACCAATGACCCCAGGAAGTTCCTCCCGTTCACCGTCGACGGTGCTGACACGGGCAACGTCATGCCGGAAGCGGGCGCGACCATCAAGGCGCGGCTGGACACGACGTGGGCGAAGAAGCCGGCGTCGATCCCGCACAAGGGTCTGCTCCGCTTCAAGAACGCCGCCTCTCAGAACCACTTCATCGTCTTGACCAAGCTCAAGAAGGGCATGAGCTACCGGGACTTCAAGAAGTGGATCGCGGCGGTCCAGGGCGGGCCCGGAGGCCCGCCGCCGGTGAACTTCAGCATCGGCCTCGACAGCGGGGTGGTGAGTCCTGGTCACTCGGCCTCGTTCAGCTACGACCTGCCCAAGGGCGACTACGTGATGATGTGCTTCTGGCCTGACGCCTCGATGGGCGGCATGCCGCACGCGTTCATGGGCATGCACCGCGCCATCACGCTGAAGTAGACGACATGCTCCCCCCGCCGACCCCGTCGGCGGGGGGAGACTTGCTTGTGCGCGCTAGACCGGTCCGGACCGTCTGACCGTCCCGACTCACACGCGCCCCAGGATCCGTAGCCCGTTCGGGCTACCTCCGATGACCTTCCGCACGTGTCTGAGTCAAAACAGACGTATCTCCTCGACGGGTCGACCATCCTTACCAAGGTCGGGCTCCGAATGACAGTCGAGCCGATACCAGTGGAGGAAGGGCAGCACCATGTGGGACATCGTCACCGACGAGCGGAAGGCGCATCTCTCGCACGAGATGCCGTGCACCGCCTGCGGCCACGCCCCCCACAGCTTCCTGCCGTGCTCCGACACCTGCGACTGCGTCCCGCCGTCGGTCCCGGGCGAGGCTTCCGGTCGCAACGTCGACCTCGTCCTCTACTGACGGCCTCGTCGACTCGCGTCAATCCGCTCGCGCCGACCCGTGTGGCTGCGGCAGGGTCGCGGGCATGACCTGCTTCGTCTCGCACACGTCCATCGACTCTCACAACGCCTACGAGCTCTCGGAGTGGTGGAAGGCGTTGCTCGGCTACCAGGACGTGGACGGTGATCCCAACGAGCCCGGCCACGAGGAGTGCATGATCCTCGACCCGGCCACCGACCACCGGATCCTGTTCATCGAGGTCCCGGAGTCCAAGGAGGTCAAGAACCGCGTGCACCTCGACCTCGTGCCGCGCTCCGGCACCCGCGACGAGGAGACCGAGCGGGTGCTCGCGGCCGGCGCGACCATCGTCAACGACCTCCGCGGCACCTGGGGCCCGGGGAGCGGCTGGGCCGTGCTGGCCGACCCGGAGGGCAACGAGTTCTGCATCCTGCGCACCGTGGCCGAACGGGACGCGGCCCGCTCCGGAACCCCTGCCGCCCCCGGAGCGTCCTAGCCGCGTGCCCACGCGACGCGACGTCCTCCGCCTCCTCGGACTTGCCGCGCTCGCGACGAGCGTCTCCTCCCTGGCCGCCTGCGGCGGCGACGAGGACCCGGGTCATGCTCGGGACGTGGATCTCGTCTCCTCCGACGTCCGGCGCGTGCCGGGCGATCCGGCCGCCGTCGCCCCCGTGGTCGCCGCCGTGCACCGTCTCGCCGGCGGCCTGTACGCCGGGCTGGCCGCACAGGACGGCAACCTGGCGCTCTCGCCGTACTCGGTCGCGGTCGCGCTCGCCATGACCGCGAACGGCGCGGCCGGCGCCACGTCCGAGGAGATGTCCCACGTCCTCGGCCTCGACATCGCCGACCTCGACCTGGGCGCATACAACGGCGGGCTCGGGGCGCTCACGCAGTCCGTCGAAGGTCTCGCCGGCCGCTGGGAGCGACCGGGCGACGACCCCGCCGTGATCGCGCTCGACGGTGCCAACGCGCTGTTCGGTGACCGGTCCACCACGTGGCGGCCGGCATACCTCGACACGCTCGCCGCGTCGTACGGCGCCGGGATGAACGTCGTCGACTGGGCGGGGGACCCCGAGGCGGGACGGGCGTCGGTCAACTCGTGGACCTCTGACCGCACCCACGACCGGATCCCCACGATCCTCGCGGAGGGATCCGTCGACGAGCTGACGCGGCTGGTGCTGGTGAACGCGCTGTACTTCAAGGCGCCGTGGCAGACGCCGTTCGAGGAGCACGCGACCGCGCCCCTGCCCTTCCACGTCAACGGTGACGACCCCGTCGACGTGCCGACGATGCGCGGCACGCTGATGGGGGCGGGGTACGCCGAGGGTGACGGGTGGACGTCTGTCCGGCTGCCCTACTACGGCAGCACCTTGGCCATGACCGTCGTGCTCCCCGACGACCTGGGCGCCTTCGAGGAGACCGTCGCACGTGGCGCGCTTGAGGACGTGCTCGGCGCCACGACGCCGCAGGCGGTCAGCCTGAGCCTGCCGCGATGGACCTTCCGCTCGACGTCGGCCCTCTCCGAGGTCCTCGCCGAGCTCGGGATGCCGACTGCCTTCGGGGACGACGCCGACTTCTCCGCGATGACCGACGAGTCCGACGGTCTCCGGATCGCCAAGGTGGCGCACGAGGCGTGGATCGCCGTCGACGAGACGGGCACCGAGGCGGCCGCCGCGACGGCCGTAGCCGTGGGCGGTACGTCGATGCCGGTGACCGTGCCCGTCGTCGTGGACCGGCCGTTCCTCTTCGTGATCCACGACGTCGAGCACGGGACGCCGCTGTTCGTCGGGCGGGTGACGGACCCGCGCGGCTGACCCCTGCCCGATTCGTCTGCGGATCACTGCGACTTTCTCCGCTGAGCACCCAAGACGAATCGGTTGGAGGGGTGTCGGAGGGGTCGCCTAGAGTGGCGACGTACTTCCTGCACCCCCTGTCGAGCCCGACAGGGGGCGATCGTGTTGCCTGCCCCTGGAGACTCCGTGAGCCTGACCCCCCTCGCCGATGCCGTCCTGGCCGACGCCACCCTCACCGAGGCGATGGGGGATGCGACGGGCGGCCTGCTCCGCGCGCTCGACCTGACCGGGCCCGAGGCGCTGCGACCGTTCGTGGTCGCCGGCCTCGTGAGAGCGGGTCGCACGGTGCTCGCGGTCACGCCCACGAGCCGCGAGGCCGAGGACCTCGTCGCCCAGCTGGCGGACCTGGTCGACCCGGCGACGGTCGGCTACTACCCGAGCTGGGAGACGCTGCCGCACGAGCGCCTCAGCCCGCGCAGCGACACCGTCGGCCGCCGGCTCGCGGTGCTCCGCCGCATCTGCCACCCGGGCGACACCCCCGAGACGGGTCCGCTGAGCGTCGTGGTCGCGCCGGTGCGCTCCGTGCTGCAGCCCCAGGTCAAGGGCCTAGGCGAGCTGGCGCCGGTGGAGCTGGCGCCGGGCGTCGAGGCCGAGCTCGACGACGTCGTACGCCGGTTGGCCGATGCCGCCTACAGCCGGGTGGACCTGGTCGAGAAGCGCGGCGAGTTCGCGGTCCGGGGCGGCATCGTCGATGTCTTCCCGCCCACCGACGAGCACCCGCTTCGGGTGGAGTTCTGGGGCGACGAGGTCGAGGAGATCCGCGCCTTCGCGGTCGCCGACCAACGCGCGCTCGAGAAGGTCGAACGACTGTGGGCGCCACCGTGCCGCGAGCTGCTGCTGACCGACGAGGTGCGGCGCCGCGCCTGGGAGCTCGGCCAGGCCCACCCCGCGCTGGTCGAGCTGACCGACAAGATCGCCCAGGGCATCTCCGTCGAGGGCATGGAGTCGCTCGCCCCCGCGCTCGTCGACGAGATGGAGCTGCTCGTCGACCTGATGCCGGCCGACACGCACGTGCTGGTCCTGGACCCCGAGCGCGCCCGGGCCCGCGCGCACGACCTGGTGGCGACCAGTGACGAGTTCCTGGGAGCCAGCTGGGCGGCGGCCGCGGGCGGCGGCACGGCTCCGATCGACCTGGGCGCCGCGTCGTACCGCTCCCTGACCGACGTCCGCGTGCACTCCCTCGCGCGGGACCTGCCGTGGTGGACGCTGTCGCCGTTCGGGATCGAGGACGAGGTCTCGACAAGCTCGACCATCGAAGGGCGCGAGCCGCTGCGCGACGAGCTGGGCGAGATCGTCAGCGTCGACATCGACGTGGAGGCCGGCGCGGTGCCGAGCCGCGCGCTCGGGGCGAAGCCGGCCGACAGCTACCGCGGCGACATGCAGCGGGCCATCTCGGACATGAAGGGCTGGCTGGGGGAGGGGTACCGCGTCGCCGTCGTGCACCCCGGCCACGGCCCTGCTCAGCGGATGGTCGAGCTGCTCGGCGAGAACGACGTTCCCGCCCGACTGGGTCTCGACACGCTCGCGGGCGCTCACGGCTCGACCAGCGAGTCCTCCGTCGTCCGGGTCGGCTGCGGCAGTCTCACCTCTGGCTTCGTCGACCCGGTCAACAAGCTGGCCATGCTCACCGGCGACGACCTGTCCGGCCAGAAGGCCTCGACCCGCGACATGCGGAAGATGCCGACCCGCCGCAAACGGCAGATCGACCCGCTGGAGCTGACGGCCGGCGACTACGTCGTGCACGAGCAGCACGGCGTCGGCCGGTTCGTGGAGATGCGGCAGCGTGAGGTGCACGGCGCGACGCGCGAGTACCTCGTGCTCGAGTACGGCGCGTCCAAGCGCGGCGGACCCCCCGACCGGCTCTACGTCCCGGCCGACGCGCTCGACCAGGTGACGCGGTACGTCGGCGGCGAACAGCCCAGCCTGGACCGGCTCGGCGGCTCCGACTGGGCCAAGCGCAAGGGGCGTGCCCGCAAGGCGGTGCGCGAGATCGCGGCCGAGCTGATCAAGCTGTACGCCGCCCGGCAGGCCACCAAGGGCTTCGCCTTCGGCCCGGACACGCCGTGGCAGCGCGAGCTGGAGGATGCCTTCCCCTTCACCGAGACGCCCGACCAGCTGAGCACGGTGGACGAGGTGAAGGCCGACATGCGCCGCGTGGTCCCGATGGACCGGCTGGTCTGCGGCGACGTCGGCTACGGCAAGACCGAGATCGCCGTGCGCGCGGCGTTCAAGGCCGTGCAGGACGGCAAGCAGGTCGCCGTGCTGGTGCCCACCACGCTGCTCGTCCAGCAGCACCTCTCGACGTTCGAGGAGCGGATGGGTGCGTTCCCGATCACGCTCAAGGCGCTGAGCCGGTTCCAGACCGACAAGGAGGCCCGCGAGGTCGTCGACGGCCTGCGCGAGGGCAGCGTCGACATCGTGATCGGCACCCACCGGCTGCTCAACCCCGACATCCGGGTCAAGGACCTCGGCCTGATCATCGTCGACGAGGAGCAGCGCTTCGGCGTCGAGCACAAGGAGCAGATGAAGCGGCTGCGCACCAGCGTCGACGTGCTGTCGATGAGCGCGACGCCGATCCCGCGCACCCTCGAGATGGCGGTCACCGGCATTCGCGAGATGTCCACGATCACCACGCCGCCGGAGGAGCGGCACCCGGTGCTGACCTACGTCGGCGGGTACGAGGACCGGACCGTCGTGGCCGCCGTGCGCCGCGAGCTGCTGCGTGAGGGCCAGGTCTTCTACATCCACAACCGGGTGCAGAGCATCGAGAAGGCCGCCGCGAAGATCCGCGAGCTGGTGCCCGAGGCGCGGGTCGCGGTGGCGCACGGGCAGATGGGCGAGCACCAGCTCGAGCAGGTGATGCTGGACTTCTGGGAGCGACGCTTCGACGTGCTGGTCTGCACGACGATCGTGGAGTCCGGCCTCGACGTCTCCAACGCCAACACCATGGTCATCGAGCGGGCCGACACCCTCGGCCTCTCGCAGCTGCACCAGCTGCGCGGCCGGGTCGGCCGGTCGCGCGAGCGGGCGTACGCCTACTTCCTGTACCCGCAGGAGAAGCCACTCACCGAGACCGCCCATGAGCGGCTGGCCACGCTGGCCCAGCACTCCGACCTCGGCGGTGGCATGGCCATC
>CAWAIZ010000017.1:0-227147 GCA_963782155.1 uncultured Actinomycetota bacterium | reverse complement strand
GCGAGATGGCCTCGGCCTCGGCGTACAGGTCGACGTACGCCTCCCGCAGCTGGTCGAGGGTGGCGTGCGCCTCGGGGGTGTCGCCGCCCGGGTCGGCCAGCTTGTTGAGCTCCTCCCAGGTCTGCCCGGTGAGCTCGTGCAGCTTCGGCGGCAGCTGGAGGTCGGCCAGGCTCTGGGTGACGCGGCGCAGGCCGGGGTCGACGAACCGGTGGCCGTCGCGGATCTGCTCGCTCTTGGCGTGCAGCACGTTCTGGAGCTGGAGCTGCTCGCCGAGCTGCATGACGACCTTGACCCAGTCGTCGAGCAGGTCGCCGTACCGGACGAACACCCGGCCGCCGTCGGCCACCGACTCGCGGGTGGCGCGCTCGGTGTGCAGCAGCATGTTGAGCCAGCTGGCCGCGAGGTGCGCCGAGCCGAGCCGGTTCGCGTAGTACTTCTGCTTGCTGCCGACCACCTCCGACGGCGGGCGCAGCATGGTCGCGAAGACCGGGATCGCGCCGTCGCGGATCGCCGCGACCCGCCACAGGCCGAGGAACCAGCTCAGCCGCGGGTCCTTGACGACCAGCTCGTGGCCCTCGGCGAAGTGGCCGTCGAGCCACTCGGCGGTCTTGATCCGCTCGGGCTCGCGGGTGGCGATCCGGCCGGTCTCGAACCACGCCTCGGGTCGCGCGTCGCTGACCTGGACGCCGGCGTCCTTGAGCAGCCGGTCGTGGTGCTCGACCACCCAGGCCGGCTCGCCGAAGCCCTTCGGGTTGGTCTCGTCGGCGACCACCTCGGGCTGCGGGACGTGCAGCCCCATCAGCTGCATGAGGCCCGACAGCGTGCTGGTGCCGCTGCGGCCGGCACCGGCCACGAAGAGCACCTTGCGCGGGTAGTCGGCCGGGCTCGAGATCACCCGGCGCGCTGCCGCCGCGCGTGTCGGTGGTCGGGGCTGCTCACGGCTGGGAAGCCTATCCGGTGCCGATCGATAGCCTCGCTTCGTGAGGTTCGGGACGACGGCCCGCGGGCGTCGCCGCGGGTCATCGGTCGTCGTCCCGGCGTACGACGTGGAGCGATGGCTCCCGGAGTCCCTCGACAGCCTGCTCGGCCAGGAGGGCGTCGACGCTCGAGGTCGTCGTCGTGGACGACGGCTCGCCGGACTCGTCGGGCGCGATCGCCGACGCGTACGCCGCCCGCGACGACCGCGTCGGCGTGCTGCACGTCGCCAACGGCGGCCTCGGGCTCGGCGCGCAACATCGGCACGGAGCACGTGCCACCGGCGAGCTACCTCGCCTTCCTCGACTCCGACGACGTCCTGCCGCCGGGGGCGCTGGCCACGCTGGCCGGCACCCTCGAGGAGTCGGGCTCCGACTTCGTGACCGGCTCGGTCGCGCGCTGGGAGAGCGATGGTCTCCACGAGCCGCCGTGGATGGCGCCGCCTGCACCGGGAGCGGCGTACGGGCATCACCGCCCGCGAGCACCCCGAGATCCTCGGCGACGTGTTCGCGTGGAACAAGCTCTTCCGGCACGTCGTTCTGGCGCGACGCAGGGGCTGGAGTGGCCGGAGGGCGTGAGGTACGAGGACCAGCCGACCACCACGCGCGCCTACCTCGCCGGCACCTTCGACGTGGTCCCCGAGGTCGTCTACCACTGGCGGATCCGCCAGGACGGCACGTCGATCACCCAGCAGCGCGCGTCCGTCCGCGACCTCTCCGACCGGCTGCTGACGAAGCGGATGGCCCTCGACGCCGTCGAGGAGTACGACGACGCCGGGACGTCGGCGTACTTCGTCGACCGCGTGCATGGCCGGCGACCTGCACCGCTACTTCACCGAGATCCCGGGCGCCTCCGACGAGTGGTGGCGGCTGCTGGTCGACGGCATCCACGACCTGTGGGGCGAGCGGTCGCTGGTCGACAGCGGCCTGCCGCCCGTGCACCGCCTGGTCGGCTGGCTGGTCGAGCGCGACCGGCGGGCCGACGCGGAGTCGGTGGTGCGCTGGCTGCGGACGCTCGACGGACCGGCCCCGCGCGAGGACGGCCACCTCGTCGTCCCGGAGTACGTGCTGGACGTCTCCGACGTCGACCCGGCCGCCCTGGCGCTGCGCGACCACGAGGTCTGACCTCGTCGGTGGTCGAGCCGCGAGGCCGGCCACGGCCGAGCGTGTCGAGACCCAGACGCGTCACCGGGTCTCGACACGGGCTCGCTGGCGCTCGCCCGGCTCGACCACCGAATGCGATCGGCTAGCGTCTGCCCGGTGAGCGTCCCGGCAGCCGACGTGGCCAAGTGCTACGTCGACAACTCGTTCATCTGCGGGCAGTACTGGTCCGACTACCGGCCCGAGCTCACCGACGCGACCGTCCAGCACCTCTGGATCACGGTCGTCTCGGTGCTGGTCGGGCTGGTCATCGCCGTCCCTCTCGCGCTGCTGGCGCGGCGCAACCCGACGGTCGAGTCGCTGGTGGTCGGCGGCACCACGATCATCTACACGATCCCGTCGCTGGCGCTGTTCTCGCTGCTGCTGCCGTTCACCGGGCCTCTCGCCGACGACGGTGATCATCGGCCTGGCGCTCTACTCGCTGACGATCCTGGTGCGCAACGTGCTCGCCGGCCTGCGCGCCGTACCCGACGAGGTCGTGGAGTCGGCGCGCGGCATGGGCTACTCGAACACTGCGGCTGCTCGACGCGCGTCGAGCTGCCGCTCGCGCTGCCGATCATCATGGCCGGCCTGCGGGTGGCCGCCGTGTCCACCGTGGCGCTGGCGACGATCGGCGCGATCGTGTCGTACGGCGGCCTCGGCAACCTGCTGCTGCAGGCGGTCGGCAACCAGTTCAAGGCGCAGATCTTCGCCGCCAGCCTGCTCTGCGTGCTGCTCGCCGTCGCGCTGGACCTCGTGCATCGTCGGCGCCCAGCGCCTGCTCACCCCCTGGACGCGCCATGCTCGGTGACGTCTTCTCGTACCTCACCGACGGCTCGAACTGGTCCGGGTCCAACGGCATGGGCGCCTTCCTGGTCCAGCAGCTGCTGCTGACGGTCACGGCGATGGTCGTGGCGATGGTGGTCGGGCTGCCGCTGGCGATGTACGCCGGCCACCGGCACCGCTTCGGCTTCCTGGCCGTCAACGTCTCCAACGTCGGCCGCGCGGTGCCGGTGTTCGCGGTGCTGCTCGTGCTCTCCCTCGGCCCGGTCGGCTCGGAGGAGTTCGGCCCCTACGGCCGCGCCGGCCTGGCCACGCTGATCTCGCTGGTGCTCTTCGCGCTGCCGCCGCTGATCACCAACACCTACGTCGGGATCACCGAGGTCGACCGGGACATCGTCGAGGCCTCCCGCGGGATGGGCATGGGCGAGGGCAAGGTGTTCAGCTCCGTCGAGCTGCCGCTGGCGATGTCGGTGATCATGACCGGCGTACGCCTGGCGCTGGTCCAGGTCTGGGCCACCGCGACGATCGCCGCCCTCGTCGCCGGGCCCGGCCTCGGTCGGGTGATCACGCGAGGATTCGCCAACCACCGCACCTACGAGGTCGTCGCCGGCGCGCTCGCTCGTCGCCGTCGTCGCGCTGGTGCTGGAGGGTCTCGCGGTGCTCGCGCGAGCGGTACGCCGACCCGATGCGGCGGGCCGAACGGGGCGCCCGGGCGCGCGACCTCACCCTCAGGGAGGATCCGTTACCCGACGCCGTCGTCTGAAGTGGCTTCGTAACCAATTCGTCATCACGGAATGTCGGAGGACACGGGCTAGTGTTCTCACGCGGGTGCCAGTGGGTGCCCATCGGACACGCGCGGGAGTCAGCCCGCGGGACACAGAAGGTGGTGCATCACATGCGCTATCTCACGCGTACTCGGCTCTCGCGGCCGCAGGGGCCGTGCTCCTGGCGACGGCCGCCTGCGGCGGCGACTCCCTCGAGAGCTCGGGCACCGACCGGACGGCGGCACCGGCGGTGGCGGCGGCGGTGACAAGGGCTCCGTGGTCGTCGGCGGCCAGGACTTCACCGAGAGCCAGGTCCTCGCGGCGATCTACCAGAAGGTCCTGGAGAACGAGGGCTACACCGTCCAGACCAAGCTCGTCACGACGCGCGACGTCTACCTGCCCGAGCTGAGCAGCGGCGGCGTCGACATCGTTCCGGACTACCTGGCGGGCATCACCGACTACCTCAACACCGAGAAGAACGGCCCCGACGCGGACCTGGTGTCGAGCAACGACCCGGACGCGACGCTGGAGGCGCTCAAGCCGCTGGCCGAGGAGAAGGGCATCTCGATCCTGCCGCCCTCGGACGCCACCGACCAGAACGCCTTCTTCGTCACCCAGGACTTCGCCGACGAGAACTCCCTGACCACGCTGTCCGACCTGGCCGCGCTGGGCGACCCGATCAAGCTCGGCGCGCCGCCGGACTGTGAGGGTCGCGCCGACTGCGAGGGCGGGCTGACCGGCACCTACGGGCTGAAGATCACCGAGATCGTGCCGCTGGACTTCGCCAGCGCCCAGGTGAAGGACGCGGTGAAGAACGGCGAGGTCACCCTCGGCGAGACCGGCACCACCGACGGCACGCTGGCCGACCTGGGCCTCGTCCTGCTCGAGGACGACAAGGGCATCCAGCCGGCGCAGAACCTCACGCCGGCCGTCAACGCCGACTTCCTCGCCGACAACCCCGACCTGGAGGACGTCTTCAACGAGCTCTCGGCCGCGCTGACCACCGAGGACCTCGCGGCGATGAACCTGCAGGTGGACGCCGAGCGCCAGAAGCCCGAGGACGTCGCTGCGCAGTTCCTCGAGGACAAGGGGCTGCTCTGACCGTCGAAGGTGGATCGTCGGCCGAGTCCTCTCGGCCGATGATCCGCCTCGAGGGCGTCGGCAAGACCTACGACGACGGCACGGTCGCCGTCCAGGAGCTCGACCTCGATGTCCGGCAGGGCGAGCTCGTCGTGCTGGTCGGCCCGTCCGGCTGCGGCAAGTCGACGACCCTGAAGATGATCAACCGGCTGATCGAGCCGACCTGCGGGCGGATCTTCATCGACGGTGACGACGTCACGAAGGTCGACGCGGTCAAGCTGCGTCGCGGGATCGGGTACGTCATCCAGCAGATCGGCCTCTTCCCGCACCAGAAGATCGTCCGCAACGTGATGACGGTCCCGCTGCTGTACGGCGAGTCGACGGCCCACGCCAAGGAACGGGCGCGCGAGCTGCTCGACCTGGTCGGCCTGGACCCGGCGACGTACGGCGACCGCTACCCGCACCAGCTCTCCGGCGGTCAGCGCCAGCGCGTGGGCGTGGCCCGCGCGCTGGCCGCCGACCCGCCGGTACTGCTGATGGACGAGCCGTTCGGCGCCGTCGACCCCGTCGTACGGATCCGGCTGCAGGACGAGTTCCTGCGGCTGCAGCGCGACCTCGGCAAGACCGTCGTCCTGGTCACCCACGACATCGACGAGGCCGTGCGGATGGGAGACCGGGTCGCCATCTTCGCGAGCGGCGGGCGGCTGGCCCAGTTCGGCACTCCGGCCGAGCTGCTGGCCCACCCCGCCGACGAGTACGTCGAGGACTTCGTCGGGGCCACCCGCGGCCTGCGCCGCCTGACGGTGACCCCGATCGACCCCGACCACCTCGAGCCTCTCGACGGCGTCACCACCGGTGAGCTCGGCAGCGCGATCGACGTCGACTCCTCCTTGGAGGAGGCGCTGGCCGCGATGCTGCGCGACGACAAGCCGGTCGTCGGCGTCAAGGACGGCGCCAGGTTCGTCGGCGTACTCACCCCCGCCGGCATCCATCGCCAGCTACGGGAGAGCCTGAAGTAGGTCGCAAGCCCGCTACTTCGGTGTCGTTCCCGTCGCTTAGTGGGCGTTGCAACCCCCACGAAGCGCAGTGATACCCGGTCGACCGGGGCCGGCGTCGCGCAGGCATCCGCGCGGATCACGGCGCAGGCATCACGGCGCAGGCATCACGGCGCAGGCATCAGCCCGCGTTGCGGTGCGACTCCCAGATGATCAGCTCGGAGCGGACGATCTCCAGCTCGGAGCGGACGACGTCGAGCTCGGCCTCGAGCTCGGCGACACGCAGGATCGCCTCGGCGGCGCGGGTCTCGGCGTCGTCGATGCGGCGGGCCAGGGACTCGCCCTCGGCCTCGGCACGGTCGGCGCGCTTGGCCTCGGTGTTGAGCTTGCGGGTCGCCTCCGCGGCGCGGCGCTGGGCGGACGTCAGGGCCACCTCGAGCTCCTCGATCGTGGTCTGGTGAGCGGTCACCCGGCTCTCCATGCCGGCGGCGTACGCCGTGTGCTCGGCGACGCGCTCGGACGTCAGCTCGCGGTAGGCGCGAGCCTGCTCGGCGCGGTCGCGGTTGGCGTCACGGCGAGCCTGCATGAGCTCGGAGTGGGTGATCCGGACGGCGGCCGCGCCGAGCGCGACGCCGAGAATGGCGGCGGTCGCGAGGAGACCCCACGACCCGGCCAGGACGGCACCGAGGACGGCCACCGCCGCGATGAGGACACAGGCGACAGCGACGGTGAGCCGGGCGCTGCGCTGCCGGCGACGAGCCTTTGGGGAAGACATGACGCCAGGCTAGGGTGCGTCGTCCTCATTCCGGACGCGACACGCGCGCTCCAGCAGGAGTGCGGTCACTACCACACAGGCGCCGCCCAGGCCCGCCACGAGGGAGCGTACGGCGCGCTGCTCGGCCAGCTCGGCGGACCCCCCGACCCAGCTCAGGGCGTACCCGAGGTACCCGCCCGCCACGAGCACCCCGACGTAGGCGCAGGCGCGCGCGAGGACCAGCCGGTTCACCGCCTGGTGGGACTCGAGCCGCTGCCGGTGCACGTGCACGGTCCGCCAGGTCGCCCGGGCTGTCACCGCGAGGATGGCGGCGACGAGGAACAGGGCCAGCGGCTGGGCCCAGGTGACGATGGGGGCGGCGGCCATCTCGCGGTCGGCGTACGCGTGCAGCAGCCAGCCGCCGACCAGGCCCACCAGGCCCCAGGCGGTGAGCACCCCGGGTGAGGTGGGCCGGAGCCGGCCCTCGGGCGGGGTGCGGGGCTCGTCCTCGTCGTCCTCGGGAAGCGGAGGTCCGTCCCTCATCTCCGGCCCGCTGGGGTCACTGGATCTGGAGCGTCAGGTCGTCGCGCAGCTTGAGCCCGTCGCGGTCGGATGCCTTCTCCAGCAGGTCGCCGATCGGGCCGTGGTCCGGGAGCACCGCGTCGGGCTCGGCGTCGTACCAGGGCTGGAGCACGAACGCGCGCTCGAAGGCGCGCGGGTGCGGCAGGACGAGGTTCTCGTCGTCCGCGCGGCGGTCGCCGACGACGATCACGTCGACGTCGAGGGTGCGCGGGGCGTTCACGGAGATGCCCTCACCGCGCTCGCGGCCGAAGGCGTCCTCGATGGCGTGCGCGCGGTCGAGCAGGCGGCTGGCGGCGAGGGTGGTGTCGATCAGCACGACGGCGTTGAGGAAGTTCTCCGAGCCGGGCGGGCAGTCCACCGGCTCGGTCTCGTAGACCGGCGAGACGCCCGTCAGCCAGACGTCGGGGGTGTCGGCGAGGGCGTTGACCGCGCCCTGGAGGCTGGTGAACCGCTCGCCGAGGTTCGACCCCAGGGACAGCACCGCACGCCGGATCGGACGCATCTCACCGGTGAGCGTGTCGGAGTCGATGATGTGCGGGTTGGGGGTCTCCGTCATGTGGGGGCCTCACCTTCGGGGGCTGGTACTGCTGGTCACTTCGGGGGGTCAGCTGGGGGTCGGGACCGGGTGATCGTCAGCGTGACGTCTGCGAACGTCGCGTCGATGGGGGCTTCCGGTTTGTGCACCGTGATCCTCGCCCATTCAACACGACCGTCCCTGAGGCAGACGTCCGCGAGCCGCTGGGCCAGGGTCTCGATGAGATCGACCGGATCGACCTCCACGGCGTGCTTCACCGCGGCCACGAGGCTCCCGTAGTCGACGGTGTCGCGCAAGTCGTCGGTGCCCGCCGCGCGGGTGGTGTCGATCCCCAGGGTGAGATCCACCACGAAGGTCTGGCCGTCGCGTTTCTCGTGGTCGAGGACGCCGTGGTGGCCGTAGCACTCGATCCCCCGGACAGAGAGCTCGTCGGTCTCGCGATTCACAGGGTCGGCTCCGTCTCGTTCCAGCGGGCCAGCGCCCGCAAGGCGTCGTGGGCGGCCCGGACGTCGTGGGTGCGCAGTCCCCACACGCCCTGCTGGGCGAGCAGCACGTGCAGCGCCGACGAGGCGTGCTCCCGATCCTCCACGCCGCGGGCCACGCCGTCGGGGCCGGCGAGCAGGCTGCCGAGGAACGACTTGCGGGACGCGCCGACGAGCACCGGGAAGCCCAGCGCCGCAAGGGGGGCCAGGCCGCGCAGCAGGCTCCAGTTGTGCTCGGCCGTCTTCGCGAAACCGAGGCCGGGGTCCAGCACGATCCTGTCCCGCCCGATGCCGGCGGCCAGGATCGCCTCGACGCGCTCGGCCAGCTCGTCGCGTACCGCGGCCACCACACCGCCCGGGCCGTCGTACGACGCGTGCTGCTGCATGGTGACGCTGTGCGCGCGCCAGTGCATGGCGACGTACGCCGCCCCGCTCGCCGCGACCACGGGCAGCATCTCCGGGTCGGCCAGGCCACCGGAGACGTCGTTCACGATGCGCGCACCGGCTTCGACGGCGGCGTGGGCGACCTCGCTGCGCATGGTGTCGACCGACACGACGGCGCCCTCGGCGGCCAGGCTGGTGATGACCGGGATCACCCGGGCGAGCTCCTCCTCGACGAGCGGGCGGGTCGCGCCCGGCCGGGTCGACTCGCCCCCGACGTCGAGGATGTCCGCCCCCGCCACCAGGAGCTCGCGGCCGTGGGCGATCGCGGCCTCCGGGGTGGCCCAGCGCCCGCCGTCGGAGAAGGAGTCGGGCGTCACGTTCACCACGCCCATGAGCACCGGTCGGTCGACCCGGGACAGCTGGGCGGCCAGCATCAGCGGCTTCGGTGGCCCGAGCTGATGAGGGTCATCGCCTCGGCGCGGGTGGCGGCGTTGTGCATCTGACCGCGGACCGCCGAGGTGATGGTGCGCGCCCCGGCCTTGCGCACGCCGCGCA
Source organism: uncultured Actinomycetota bacterium (assembly GCA_963782155.1). Taxonomy (GTDB): domain Bacteria; phylum Actinomycetota; class Actinomycetes; order Propionibacteriales; family Nocardioidaceae; genus Nocardioides. The sequence continues at coordinate 218,119 of CAWAIZ010000017.1, read as the reverse complement.
TGGTCATGCAGAGGTGCTCGGCCTCGATCACCACGATCACGCCGCGGGCCTCCAGCAGCCGCATCAGGGCGTCCGCGACCTGCGTGGTGAGCCGCTCCTGCACCTGGGGCCGCTTGGCGTACACGTCGACCAGCCTGGCCAGCTTGGAGAGTCCGGTGATCTTGCCGCTCTCCGAGGGGATGTAGCCGACGTGGGCGACGCCCGTGAAGGGCACCAGGTGGTGCTCGCACATCGACCACAGCTCGATGTCGCGGACCAGCACCATCTCGTCGTGCCCGATGTCGAACGTCGTGGTGAGCACGTCCTCCGGAGTCATCCGCAGCCCCGCGGTCAGCTCGGCGTAGGCGCGGGCGACCCTGGCCGGCGTGTCCTTCAGTCCCTCGCGCTCGGGGTCCTCGCCGATCGCGGCCAGCAGCTCGCGCACGGCCGCCTCGGCGCGGGGGTAGTCGAAGTCGGGTATGTCGGCGGGCGCCCGATCCGGACAGCCCACCGGGTCGACCATCAGACCGCTCTCATCAGGTGGGGAGATCGGTGCCGGAGCTGGGCGGGGTGAGGCCCGGGTCGCCGTGCACGTCGCCGCCGGCACCGGGCGGGGTCAGCACCGGCGCGGAGTCCGCCTCGGGCTTGGTGCCGTTCACCTTGGCGCGGTCGCGGATCTCCTGCGGGATCTCGATCGGCGGGATCGTCGACGGAATCCGGTCGGGCGAGCCCGTCCACGCCGGCCGCGCGGAGCGGCGACGCAGCGGCACGAAGATCTCCGCCACCTGCTCCTTGTCGAGCGTCTCCTTGTCGAGCAGTGCCAGCACGAGCGCGTCGAGGACGTCGCGGTTCTCGACCAGGATGTCGAAGGCCTCCTGGTGGGCGGTGGCCAGGAACCGCTTGGTCTCCTCGTCGACGATCGCGGCGACGTCCTCCGAGTAGTTGCGGCTGTGGCCCATGTCGCGGCCGAGGAACGGCTCGCCGTTGTCCTTGCCGAGCTGGATGGCGCCGAGCCGCTCGGTCATGCCGTACTGGGTGACCATCGCCCGCGCGAGCGCGGTGGCCTTCTCGATGTCGTTGCTGGCGCCGGTGGTCGGGTCGTGGAAGACCATCTCCTCGGCTGCTCGGCCACCCATCATGTAGGCCAGCTTGTCGAGGATCTCCGACCTGGTCGTGGAGTACTTGTCCTGGTCGGGCAGCACCATCGTGTAGCCCAGCGCGCGGCCGCGCGGCAAGATCGTCACCTTGTGCACGGGGTCGGTGCCGGGCAGGGCCGCGGCGACCAGGGCGTGTCCGCCCTCGTGGTAGGCGGTGATGAGGATCTCGTGCTCGCTCATCAAGCGGGAGTGGCGCTGGGGACCTGCGATGACCCGGTCGATCGCCTCGTCCATGTACTCGTTGCTGATCAGCTTGCCGTTGTTGCGGGCCGTCAGGAGGGCGGCCTCGTTGAGCACGTTGGCCAGGTCGGCGCCGGTGAAGCCCGGCGTACGTCGGGCCACGGAGATCAGGTCGATGTCGGGCGACATCGGCTTGCCGCGGGAGTGCACGCGGAGGATCTGGTGGCGGCCGTTGAGGTCCGGGGCGTCGACCTGGATCTGACGGTCGAAGCGGCCCGGACGCAATAGGGCGGGGTCGAGCACGTCGGGCCGGTTGGTGGCCGCGATCAGGATCACGCCACCGCGCACGTCGAAGCCGTCCATCTCGACCAGCAGCTGGTTGAGGGTCTGCTCGCGCTCGTCGTGGCCGCCGCCCATGCCGGCGCCGCGGTGGCGGCCGACGGCGTCGATCTCGTCGATGAAGACGATGGCCGGGGCGTTCTCCTTGGCCTGCTCGAACAGGTCGCGCACACGCGAGGCGCCGACGCCGACGAACATCTCGACGAAGTCGGAGCCCGAGATCGAGTAGAACGGCACGCCCGCCTCACCCGCGACCGCGCGGGCGAGCAGCGTCTTGCCGGTGCCCGGAGGGCCGTAGAGCAGCACGCCCTTGGGGATCTTGGCGCCGACGGCCTGGAACTTGGCGGGCTCCTGGAGGAACTCCTTGATCTCGCCGAGCTCCTCGATGGCCTCCTCGCAGCCTGCGACGTCGCTGAAGGTCGTCTTCGGCATGTCCTTGGTGATGAGCTTGGCCTTGGAGCGGGCGAACTGCATGATCCCGCGGCCACCGCCGCCCTGGACCTGGTTCATCAAGAAGATGAAGAGGAAGACGATCAGCGCGAACGGCAGCGCCCAAACACCACACAGGCCCCACCAACCCCAGCGACGAGCGATCGGAGAGCGCGTTGCTCGGCCAGCTCGGCCGAGTCGCCGAGCCAGCTCAGGGCGTACCCGAGGTACCCGCCGGCGACCAGCACGCCGACGTACGCGCAGGCGCGCGCGAGGACCAACCGGTTCACCGCCTGGTGCGACTGGAGGCGCTGGCGGTGCACGTGCACCGTCCGCCACGTGGCCCTGGCCGTGACGGCCAGGATCGCGGCCACGAGGAAGAGAGCCAGCGGCTGGGCCCAGGTGACGATGGGGGCGGCGGCCATCTGGCGGTCGGCGTACGCATGCAGCAGCCAGCCGCCGACGAGGCCGACCAGCCCCCAGACGGTGAGCACGGTGGGGGACGTCGGTCGGAGGTGCCCCTCGGGCGGGGTGCCGCGCTCGTCCTCCTCGTCCTCGGGAAGCGGAGGCTCGTCCCTCATCCCCGGCCCGTGCCCACAGACCGGTCCGTCACTGGATCTGGAGGGTGAGGTCGTCGCGCAGCTTGAGCCCGTCGCGGTCGGGCGCCTTCTCCAGGAGGTCGCCGATCGGGCCGTGGTCGGGGAGGACCGCGTCCGGCTCGGCGTCGAACCAGGGCTGGAGCACGAAGGCGCGCTCGAAGGCCCGCGGGTGCGGCAGGACGAGGTTCTCGTCGTCCGCCCGACGGTCGCCGACCACGATCACGTCGACGTCGAGGGTGCGCGGGGCGTTCACGGGGATGCCGTCGCCGCGCTCGCGGCCGAAGGCGTCCTCGATGGCGTGCGCCCGGTCGAGCAGCCGGCTGGCGGCGAGCGTGGTGTCGATCAGCACGACGGCGTTCAGGAAGTTGTCCGAGCCGGGCGGGCAGTCCACCGGCTCGGTCTCGTAGACCGGCGAGACGCCGGTCACCCAGACGTCCGGGGTGTCGGCCAGGGCGTTGACCGCGCCCTGCAGGCTGGTCACCCGCTCACCGAGGTTCGACCCCAGGGACAGCACCGCACGCCGGATCGGACGCATCTCACCGGTGAGAGTGTCGGAGTCGATGATGTGCGGGTTGGGGGTCTCCGTCATGTGGGGGCCTCACCTTCGGGGGCTGGTACTTCAGGTCACTTCTGGGGGTCGGAAGCGGGTGATCGTCAGCGTGACGTCTGCGAACGTCGCGTCGATGGGGGCTTCCGGCTTGTGCACCGTGATCCTCGCCCATTCAACACGACCGTCCCTGAGGCAGACGTCCGCGAGCCGCTGGGCCAGGGTCTCGATGAGATCGACCGGATCGACCTCCACGGCATGCTTCACCGCGGCCACGAGGCTCCCGTAGTCCACGGTGTCGCGCAAGTCGTCGCGTGGCGGCCGCAGGGGCGGTGTCGATGCCGAGCGTGAGATCCACCACGAAGGTCTGGCCGTCGCGCTTCTCGTGGTCGAAGACCCCGTGGTGGCCGTAGCACTCGATCCCGGTGACGGTGAGTTCGTCGGTCATGAGTCGCCTCCGTCACGGGTCGGCTCCGTCTCGTTCCAGCGGGCCAGGGCACGCAGGGCGTCGTGAGCCGCGCGCACGTCGTGGGTGCGCAGGCCCCAGACGCCCTCCTGGGCGAGCAGCACGTGCAGCGCGGAGCTGGCGTGCTCGCGGTCCTCGACGCCGCGGGCCACGCCGTCGGGGCCGGCCAGCAGGCTGCCGAGGAACGACTTGCGGGACGCGCCGACGAGCACCGGGAAGCCCAGCGCCGTGATGGGCCCGAGCCCGCGCAGCAGGCTCCAGTTGTGCTCGGCCGTCTTGGCGAACCCGAGGCCGGGGTCCAGCACGATCCGGTCCCGCTCGATGCCGGCGGCCAGCATCGCCTCGACCCGCTCGGCCAGCTCGTCGCGCACCGCCACGACCACGCCGCCCTGGCCGTCGTACGACGCGTGTTGCTGCATGGTGGCGCTGTGCGCGCGCCAGTGCATGGCGACGTACGCCGCCCCGCTCGCGGCCACCACGGACAGCATCTCGGGGTCGGCCAGTCCGCCGGAGACGTCGTTGACGATGCGAGCCCCCGCGCCGACGGCCTCGCGGGCGACCTCGCTGCGCATGGTGTCGACCGACACGACGGCGCCGTCGGCGGCCAGCGCGGTGATGACGGGGATCACGCGGGCCAGCTCCTCCTCGACGAGCGGCCGGGTGGCGCCGGGCCGGGTCGACTCGCCCCCGACGTCGAGGATGTCCGCCCCGGCCACCAGGAGCTCGCGGCCGTGGGCGATCGCGGCGTCCGGGCGTGGCCCAGCGACCGCCGTCGGAGAACGAGTCGGGCGTGACGTTCACGACGCCCATCAGCACCGGGCGGTCGGTCCGGCGTGAGCCGCCGCGAGCCGCATCAGCGGCTGCTGCGGCCGGAGCTGATGAGGGCCATCGCCTCCGACCGCGTGGCGGCGTTGTGCATCTGGCCGCGGACCGCCGAGGTGATCGTGCGTGCGCCGGCCTTGCGGACGCCGCGCATGGTCATGCAGAGGTGCTCGGCCTCGATCACCACGATCACGCCGCGGGCCTCGAGGAGCCGCATCAATGCGTCGGCGACCTGCGTGGTCAGCCGTTCCTGCACCTGGGGCCGCTTGGCGTAGACGTCGACCAGCCGCGCCAGCTTCGACAGGCCGGTGATCTTGCCGGTCTCGGCGGGGATGTACCCGACGTGGGCGACCCCCGTGAACGGCACCAGGTGGTGCTCGCACATCGACCACAGCTCGATGTCGCGGACCAGGACCATCTCGTCGTGCCCGATGTCGAAGGTCGTGGTGAGCACGTCCTCCGGCGTCCATCCGCAGCCCGGCCGTGAGCTCGGCGTACGCCCGGGCCACGCGCGCCGGCGTGTCCCGCAGGCCCTCGCGCTCGGGGTCCTCGCCGATCGCGGCGAGCAGCTCGCGGACCGCCGCCTCGGCGCGCGGGTAGTCGAACTCGGGCACGTCGGCGGGCGCCCGGCCGGGCGAGGACGACCGGGGTCGACCATCACGTGGGCAGGTCGGTGCCCGAGCTCGGCGGGCTGAACCCCGGGTCGCCGTGCACGTCGCCGCCCGCGCCGGGCGGGGTCAGCACCGGAGCCGAGTGATCCTGCTGGTTGGTGCCGTTGATCTTGGCGCGGTCGCGGATCTCCTGCGGGATCTCGATCGGCGGGATGGTCGAGGGCACGCGGTCGGGCGAGCCCGTCCACGCCGGACGCACGGAGCGGCGGCGCAGCGGCACGAAGATCTCCGCGACCTCTTCCTTGTCGAGCGTCTCGCGGTCGAGCAGCGCCAGCACCAGCGCGTCGAGCACGTCGCGGTTCTCGACCAGGATGTCGAAGGCCTCCTGGTGGGCGGTGGCCAGGAACTTCTTGGTCTCGTCGTCGACGATCGCGGCGACGTCCTCGGAGTAGTTCCGGCTGTGGCCCATGTCGCGACCGAGGAACGGCTCGCCGTTGTCCTTGCCGAGCTGGATCGCGCCGAGGCGCTCGGTCATGCCGTACTGGGTGACCATCGCCCGGGCGAGCGCGGTGGCCTTCTCGATGTCGTTGCTGGCGCCGGTGGTCGGGTCGTGGAAGACCATCTCCTCGGCCGCCCGGCCACCCATCATGTAGGCCAGCTTGTCGAGGATCTCCGAGCGCGTGGTGGAGTACTTGTCCTGGTCGGGCAGCACCATCGTGTAGCCCAGCGCCCGGCCGCGCGGCAGGATCGTCACCTTGTGCACGGGGTCGGTGCCGGGCAGGGCGGCGGCGACCAGCGCGTGGCCGCCCTCGTGGTAGGCGGTGATCAGGATCTCGTGCTCGCTCATCAGGCGCGTGCGCCGCTGCGGGCCGGCGATCACGCGGTCGATGGCCTCGTCGAGGGACTCGTTGTTGATCAGCTTCAGGTTGGCGCGCGCGGTCAGCAGGGCGGCCTCGTTGAGCACGTTGGCCAGGTCGGCGCCGGTGAACCCCGGCGTACGACGGGCCACCGACAGCAGGTCGATGTCGGGCGCCATCGGCTTGCCGCGCGAGTGGACGTCGAGGATCTGCTTGCGGCCGTTGAGGTCGGGGGCGTCGACCGGCGATCTGGCGGTCGAAGCGGCCCGGACGCAGCAGGGCCGGGTCGAGCACGTCGGGCCGGTTGGTGGCCGCGATCAGGATCACGCCGCCGCGGACGTCGAAGCCGTCCATCTCGACGAGCAGCTGGTTGAGGGTCTGCTCGCGCTCGTCGTGGCCGCCGCCCATGCCGGCGCCGCGGTGCCGGCCGACGGCGTCGATCTCGTCGATGAAGACGATGGCCGGGGCGTTCTCCTTGGCCTGCTCGAACAGGTCGCGCACGCGGGAGGCGCCGACGCCGACGAACATCTCGACGAAGTCGGAGCCGGAGATCGAGTAGAACGGCACGCCCGCCTCGCCCGCGACCGCGCGGGCGAGCAGCGTCTTGCCGGTGCCGGGCGGGCCGTAGAGCAGCACGCCCTTGGGGATCTTCGCGCCGACGGCCTGGAACTTGGCGGGCTCCTGGAGGAACTCCTTGATCTCGCCGAGCTCCTCGATGGCCTCCTCGCAGCCGGCGACGTCGCTGAACGTCGTCTTCGGCATGTCCTTGGTGATCAGCTTGGCCTTGGAGCTGGCGAACTGCATGATGCCGCGGCCGCCGCCGCCCTGGACCTGGTTCATCAGGAAGATGAAGAGGAAGACGATCAGCGCGAACGGCAGCAGCGTGGCCAGGATCGAGCCGAGCAGGCTGGGCTGGGGGTTCTCGGAGTTCGCCTTCTCGATCGTGCCGTCGTCGACCTGCTCGTCGACCAGGTTGACCAGACCCTCCTGCTGGCCGTGGATCCAGTGGGCCTCCACCTTGTCGCCGCCGCCGCGGTCGATCCCCTGGTCGAGGGTCGCCTTCATCAGCTGGTCGCCGTCGATGAAGGTGATCTCCTTGACCTGGCCGGCGGAGATGTACTGCCGCATCTGGAGGTCTGGATCTCGTCGTACCCGCCGCTCGGGGTGAGGTACTGCAGGGCCAGGAGCACGCCGATGACGGCGATCACGATCCACAGCCATGGACCCTTGAGCAATCGCTTCACGAAACTCTTTCCGGCACGCCCCACAGGTCTTCCCGGGGGAACTCGTCTGAAGGGACGACGGTACAGCCCGTCGGCAATTTCCATTGTCTCAGGCTGAACGTGCCAGCGGGCAACGAACGTTCCCTCGGCCGGAGACGGTCCGGCGTCAGCTGTAGACGTGCGGCGACAGGGTGCCGATGTCGCGCAGGTTGCGGTACCGCTCGCGGTAGTCGAGGCCGTAGCCGACGACGAACTCGTTGGGGATGTCCCAGCCGACGTACTTCGACCTCGACCGGCATCTGGAGCGCCTCGGGCTTGCGGAGCAGGGTGCAGATCTCGACGCTGGCCGGCTCCCGCGAGGAGAGGTTGGAGGTCAGCCAGGACAGGGTCAGGCCGGTGTCGATGATCTCGTCGACGATCAGCACGTGCCGGCCGGTGATGTCGGTGTCGAGGTCCTTGAGGATGCGGACGACGCCGCTGGACTTGGTGCCGGAGCCGTAGGACGAGATCGCCATCCAGTCCATCTCCACGTGCCGGCTCAGGCTGCGGGCGAGGTCGGCCATCACCATCACCGCACCGCGCAGGATGCCGACGATGAGGAGGTCCTGGCCCTCGTAGTCGGCCTCGATCTCGCGGGCGAGCTCGCCGAGCCGGTCCTGGATCTGCTTCTCGGTGAACAGCACGTTCACGAGGTCCTGCTCGACGTGGCTGACGTCCATAGGCGACGCCTACCGGGGGAGTGAGGTAGGAGGCCAGTCGAGAGTCCGCGCGAGGGGAAGCGCGGACGTCGAGACCCAGAGCGTCAGCCGGGCTCAGTCCGCTCGAACCCCAGCGTCCCGTCCCGCTACCCCGCGGACGTGGCCGGGCAGGTCCACGGCTCCCTGGCCGTGCCAGTCGGTGAGGAGCGCGTCGAGTGCCAGCACGTGCGCGTGGAACAGCTCGGCGTCCCGCGCGCCCGCGCGGACGCGCAGCCAGGCGGAGCACCCTGGTCCGTACCGCCGGGGGCAGCGCCAGCAGCCCGGTGACGGGGAGGGGCGTGTCGAAGGCGTCGTACGCCGCCAAGGCGAGGTCGTCGAGGAGCTCGACGTCCTGGCGCAGCTGGTCCGCGGTCCGCGCCAGCGCGGCGCCGACTCCCGGCCCGAGCTCGGACTCCAACGCCGGCAGCACCACGTCGCGGACCCGGGACCGGGTGAAGCGCGGGTCCGCGTTGGCCGGGTCGGTCCACCAGGTCGATCCCCTGCGCCCGGCACGCCTGCTCCGTCTGCGCGCGGGTCAGGTCGAGGAGCGGGCGCCGGAACATGCCGTGCACCCGCCGCATCCCGGCCAGCGAGCGGCCACCGCTCCCCCGGGTCAGGCCGATGCAGCACGGTCTCGGCCTGGTCGTCGCGGGTGTGGCCGAGCAGCACGGTCGTGGACCCGAAGCGTTCGGCGATCTCCTCGAGCACGGCGTACCGCGCCTGACGGGCCGCCGCCTCCAGCCCGTGCCCGTCGGCCTCCACGCTGACCCGGATCGACGCGGTCTCGTCGGCCCCGAGCGCGGCCATCTGGCCGACCACCCGGGTGGTGACGTCGGCGGACGCCTCGTGCCACGCGTGGTCGACCGTCACGCCGACGACCGCCCAGGGCCGCTCGCGAGCCTCGAAGACCGCCGCCGCGAGCAGGGCCAGGGAGTCGGCCCCGCCGGAGCAGGCGACGAGCACCGGGCCGCTGCCCGGGTCGGCGGCCGCGAGGTCGCGTCGTACGGCGAGCCTGGTCGCCGCGACCGCGGGGTCGGGTCCGGTCATGCCGAGCTCACAGCACGCGGGACACCCACGCGGCCGGGTCGGCGATCTCGGCCTTCGTCGGCAGGTGGGTGGGGTCCTGCCAGACCACGTTGAAGTCGGCCATGCCGACCTTGTCGACGACGCCGCGGACGAACTCCGCGCCGTCGCGGTACTGCGCCATCTTGGCGTCGAGGCCGAGCGCGCGGCGCAGGAACCTGTCGAGGGGGCCCTGTCCCTTGCGGCGCCGGTTGAACTTCTTCCGGATCTCGCCTACGGACGGGATGACGCTCGGCCCGACGCCGTCCATCACGACGTCGGCGTGGCCCTCGAGCAGCGACATCACGCCGGTCAGGTGGTCCATGATCTCCTTCTGCTCCGGCGTGCCGAGCACGTCGAGCAGGGAGCCCTTCTGTCCGTCGGGACCACCGCGCACGGCCTCCGACAGCCGGCTGAGCCCGTCGTCGAGGAGGCGGGTGGGCTCGATCTGTTCGGCGAGCTTCTCGATCTGGCCGAACAGGTGGTCGCGCATCCACGGCACCGCCGTGAACTGCACCCGGTGGGTCTCCTCGTGGAGGCAGACCCACAGGCGGAAGTCGGTCGGGTCCGCACCGAGCTCCCGCTCGACGTGGACGATGTTGGGCGCCACCAGCAGGAGCCGCCCGGAGGGGTCGTGGAACGGGTCGAACTGGCCCAGCACCTTGCCGCCCAGGAAGCCGAGCACGGCGCCGACCTCGGCACCGGTGACGCGCGACCCGATCGCCTTGTTGACGCCGGTGGGCGCGCCCTTCTTCTCGGTCATCTTGGCGACGACGGGAGAGAGGATGACGTCGAAGCTCTCGGTGTTGGCGCGGATCCAGCCCGGCCGGTCCACGACGTACAGCGGTGCGGTCGCGTCGGCAGCGACCAGGCCGGTGTACTCACGGACCAGCCCCGTCGACCTCGCCGCGTCGGCGCGGAGCTCCGCGACGACCGCGGCAGCCTCCGTGCGGCCGACCTCGGGTCCGGGGCCCGCCAGGCGGGACCCGACCGAGATCGCGAGCTCCCAGTCGATCATCTCCGCGGCAGTCATGGATGCGAACCTACCGAGCAGTGGCAACCGGCGATCGCGGCTGCCGCGGCGTCGAGCGCTTCCTGTGCCGCCAGTGACCGCAGGTAGGGCACCCGGTCGGCCATCAGCACGAACGCCGCCGAGGTGCCGTCGAGGTCGGTGACCAGCCCGGCCAGGGCGCTGGTGTTGCGCAGCGTCCCGGTCTTCGCGCGGACGTGTCCGCGCGCGGGCGGGGCGGCGTCGGCGAAGCGGAACTCCAGCGACCCGGTGAACCCCGCCACCGGCAGACCCGCCAGCACCGGCCGCAGCTCCGGATGATCCTCGGACGCGGCCAGCCGCAGCACGTCGGCGAGGGTGGCCGGGTCGAGCACGTTGCGCCGGGACAGCCCGCTGCCGTCGTACCACCGCTCCCCGGTCGCGGGCTTCACGCCGAGCTCGGCCAACGCCTGCCGCACCCCCTGCACACCGCCGGCGAAGACGCCTCGACCGCCCGACGGTCAGCCCCACCTGATGGGCGAGCACCTCGGCCGACCTCGTTGTCACTGACGGTCAGCATGCGCTCGACGATCTGCCACAGCGGGGGGCTGTCGACCTCCGCGACGGCGATCGGCGTCGGGACCGGCGATCCGGTGCTCGGCGCGGGCCCGTGATCCAGGACGCCGGCGGCGCGGCAGCTGGAGAAGTACCGCCGCGGTCGGGCCGGGTCGGCCAGCCGGCGTCGCGCTCGCCGCCGCCTCGCCGCGTCGGCCGTGCCCTCGTCGGCCCAGAGCGCGCGGATCGGCGCGACGACCCCGTCGGGCAGGTAGCCCTTCTCCCACTGGGGGCTGGCGTCCGGCCCGGTGAACAGCGAGTCGTCGTAGGCGAGCCGCGCCCGGCGCACGCCGTGCTGGCGGAGCGCCCTGGCGGTCGCCCGTGCGAGGGTCCGGAGGTTGGCGCGGGCGGGGTACCCGGGCTCGTCGGCGGCCGGCGGCTTGCTGGCCAGGTACGGGTCACCGCCGCCCACGAGGACCAGCCGACGCCGCTTGCCCTGGCCCTCGAGCACGACCCGGGTGGCGAAGCGGTGGGTCGGGGCCGAGCACGTGGAGGGCGGCCGTCGCCGTGAGCAGCTTGGTGGTCGACGCCGGTCTCGCCAGCCCGCCGGTGTGAAGACCTGGTCGCCGGTGGACAGGTCGACGACGGTCGCGACGACGTGCTTCCCGAGGTCGGGGTCCGCCAGGAGCGGCGTGAGCAGCCGGGCCACCTTGGCCGGCGCCAGGCGGCCCTCGTCGGCGGCGTCCACGGGGAGGGCGACGGCCGGCGGCGTCTGCGGGTGCGGTCAGGACGACGCCTGGCGGTGGAGGCACGGCGGCGGGCTCGGAGTCGGGGTCCGGCGGCGGCGTACCCGTGTCGAACCAGCGGGCGCCCAGGTCCCACTGGTACGACGCCACGCCGCCGGCCAGGAGGAGCAGGACGAGGGCGAAGGGCAACCAGCGAGACCATGAGTGACGCATCGCGGTCATTGTGCGCGAGACTGGGCGCGCGGTGCTGCCCGGGCCGCCTGGAATCGCCGTCGCGTGGATCGTGGAGGAAGCCGAGATGGATTTCGACGTGCTCGTGGAGATCCCCAAGGGGAGCCGTAACAAGTACGAAGTGGACCACGAGTCGGGGCGGATCCGGCTGGACCGGACGCTGTTCACGTCGACCCAGTACCCCGCCGACTACGGGTTCATCGAGAACACCCTCGGCCTCGACGGCGACCCGCTGGACGCGCTGGTGCTGCTGATCGGCGAGCCGACGTTCCCCGGCTGCCTGATCAAGTGCCGCGCGATCGGGATGTACCGGATGACCGACGAGGCCGGCGGCGACGACAAGGTGCTGTGCGTCCCGGTCTCCGACCCGCGCCTGGAGCACCTGCGCGACATCAACCACCTGCCGAAGTTCGACCGCCTCGAGATCGAGCACTTCTTCCAGGTCTACAAGGAGCTCGAGCCCGGCAAGTCCGTCGAGGGCGCCAACTGGGTCGGCCGCGACGAGGCCGAGAAGGAAGTCCACGCCTCGTTCAAGCGGGCCGAGACCGAGGGCCACGGCGACGACCTCGCCAACCTCGCCGACGACTCGCTGGGCGAGCGCCGGCACTGAGGGCGCGGGGGGCGTATTGATACCCGGTCGACCGGGTATCCCGTCGCTTTGTGCCGGTTGCAACCCACTCGAAGCGTCAGGAACGACACCGAAGGTCGGGCTCAGGACCGCAGGAACCGCACCATCGCCCGGGTGACCTCGACCAGGGCCTCGGCGGAGCGGACGGGGTCGGCGACCGAGCAGCACGTGGTCGAGCCCGTCGAGCTGGAGTACGTCGCACCGGTCGGAGGCCAGGGACGCCGCGACGTCGGCGTCCCAGAGGTCGTCGGCGGTGCCGCCCACCAGCAGCTGACGGGCAGGGTTGGTGCGGATCGCAGCGACGGCCTCGGGCTCGGTGAGGAGCGGGGTCAGCCAGATCGCGGGGAGCCCCGCTCGGCGGCCAGGCCGGCCCCGCGTGCCGAGGGACTTGCCGACCACCATGACCGGCCCCTCGGCCGCTCGCCGCCGCGCGGAGTCGAGCCGGGCGCCGACCCAGCCGCGGGTCCTGCTGCACGGGTTCGTCCCACCAGACGTCGCGGACCGTCCAGCCGGTGGCGAGCAGCGCGTGCCGGCGAACGCGAGCAGCGGGGCCGCCGGCGGGTACGCGCGGCCCGGCAGCACCACCGCAGTCCGACCGGCTCGCCGTCCGGCTCCAGACGTCGGTGGCGACGCCGAACGGCTCGCTCACGAGGTCGCCCACCAGCTCCGGCGACCGCAGCATCGCGGGAGGTACGCCGAACGCGTCGACGAGCTCGACCGCGATCGGCCGGACCCGCCGGCACAGGCGGCCGACCTCGCGCGAGATCGCCTTCGAGCGGGCGACCGTGAGCCGGCCGTGCTCCATGAACCACGCCCGGTCGGCCTCGATCACCGAGAGCGCGTGCAGGTCGCACAGCAGCGCCAGGGCGCGGCGGTTCTCGGACTCGGGCACCGACGCCAGCTTGTCCACGAACGCCTCGAGCACCAGCCGCTCGACGTGCGACCGGGCCGCGGCGATGACGTGGTCCTGCACGCGGGAGAACACCAGGCCGGGCTCCAGCCCCGCGTCGATCCCGCGCTTGAGCCGCCGCGCGACGCCGGCGAGCTGGTGCTCCTCGCGGAACCGCAGCATCGCCAGGTGGTAGTTGGTGTCGAGGATCCCGGCCTCGTCGTCCCACTTGTCGCCGCCGGGCAGCACGTCCTTGATCCGCTCGAGCAGCTTGTGCACGCTGGTCCGCTCGATGACGGTCTCGACGGCCATCCCGGTCACGAACCGGACCATCCCGAGCTGGTCCATCTCCTCGAACTCGCCGGCGTAGTCGGTGAGCAGCCCCTTGGCGACGAGCTGGAGCAGCACGTGGTTGTCGCCCTCGAACGTCGTGAACACGTCGGTGTCGGCCTTGAGGGCGGCGAACCGGTTCACGGCGAGGTACCCCGCGCCGCCGCACGCCTCCCGGCACTCCTGGATCGTCCGCGTCGCGTGCCAGGTGCCGAGCGCCTTGGTCCCGGCCGCGCGCGACTCCAGCTCCCGCCGGGTCTTCTCGTCGTCGCTCACGCCGCTGAAGACGTCGTGCAGCCGCCCGGCCACGACCTCCTGCGCGAAGTGCAGCGCGTAGGTCCGCGCGAGCAGCGGGAACAGCCGTCGCTGGTGCATCCCGTAGTCGAGCAGCAGCTGCTCCTCGTCGGGGCTCGACGGCCTCGAACTGCCGGCGCCGCACGCCGTACCTCACCGCGATCGCCAGCGCGACCTTGGCCGCGTTGATCCCGGCGCCGCCCACGCACACCCGGCCCTGCACGAGCGTGCCGAGCATGGTGAAGAAGCGGCGGTTCGGGTTCTCGATGTCGCTGGAGTACGTGCCGTCCGCGGCGCGACGTCGGCGAACCGGTTGAGCAGCGCCTCCCGCGGCACGCGCACGCCGTCGAACCACAGCCGGCCGTTGTCGACGCCGTTCAGGCCGAGCTTGAGGCCGTCGTCCTCGACGCGTACGCCGGGCAGCACGGCCCCGGACTCGTCACGGACGGGCACGACGAAGGCGTGCACGCCGCGCCCCTCGCCGCCGGTCTCGAGCTGGGCGAACACCACCGCCAGCCGCGCGTGCCGGGCGGCGTTGCCGATGTAGTCCTTGCGGGCCGTCCTCCCCGTGCGGTCGTGATCACGAACTCGCCGGACGACCGCGTCGTACGCCGCCACCGTGCCGAGCGCCTGCACGTTGCTGCCGTGCCCGGTCTCGGTCATCGCGAAGCAGCCCAGCAGCTCGCCCGTGACCAGGTCGCGCAGGTAGGCGTCGTGGTGGCGCTTCGTGCCGAGCTGGAGGATCGCGCCGCCGAACAGCCCGAACTGGACGCCGGTCTTCACCAGCAGCGACAGGTCGCCGTACGCCAGCGTCTCGAACGCCGCCACCGACGCGCCGATGTCGCCGCCGCCGCCGTACTCCTCCGGGAACCCCATCCCGGTCTGCCCGGTCGCGGCCATCTCGAGGAGCAGGTCGCGGACCCGGTCGCGGTACTCGTCGCGGGGCAGCGTCTCGGCCTCCTCGAGCACCGAGGCGTACGTCGTCGAGGTTGCGGCGCACGAGATCGCGCACCTCGGCGTACCTTCCGTCGAGCAGCGCCGTCAGCGCGGCACGTCGACCTCCGGCGGCGGAGGCGGGCCGGGATCGCCTCGGCGATGGGGGACTCGTCGGCGGGAGGTGGCACGGTGTCTCCGGCGGCTCGCGACCGTCTCCGGGCCATGAGTTTCAAACTACCGGGCAGGAGGGAGGTCGTCACTTGGTAGATTCGCGCCCTACCGAACAGGTGAGGAACGTGTCGAGCGACTCCAGGCAGCGAGCCCGCGTCGAGAGCGGCGTGCAGGACTGGCTGCCCTACAGCTTCTCGATCGTGGGCGCCCAGAAGAGCGGCACGTCGACCCTGTCCACGGCGCTCGACCGGCACCCCCAGGTGGCCCGCGCCCCGCGCAAGGAGCTCCAGTACTTCACCCGCGAGGACATGGACTGGGAGCAGCCCCGACCACTCCGCCTACCGAGCGCCGCGCCGCAAGCCCCAGCACCTGATCGCCGGCGACGCCACGCCGGCGTACCTCTTCTGGCCGCACGCCCTCGAGCGGATGCACCACTACAACCCCGACATGCGGCTGATCGCGGTGTTCCGCGACCCGCTGGAGCGGCTGTTCTCCCACTGGACGATGCTCCGCGGCCGGTGGACGACCTCGCCGGACTGGCCGGAGTTCATCACCGAGTTCCGCCCGCCGACGACGCCCACCGACCTGCCCGACGTGCCGTCCCTCGCGTTCAAGCAGCGGTCCGGGGTCGCGCGCGGGTACTACGGCGAGCAGCTCACCCGCGGGCTGGAGATCTTCCCGCGCGAGCAGTGGCTGTGGCTGGAGTTCCGGGCGATGCTCGCCGACTTCCCGACCGCCCTCGACCGGCTGACCGACTTCCTCGAAGGTCGACCGCTACGGCCGGCACCCCGAGGCCGGCCGGCTGATGAGCGGCCCGGACCGGGTCGTCGGCACGGCGCCGACCGCGGCCGACCTGGCCTCCCTGGCGCACCTGTACTCCGCCGACCTGTCCCGGTTCCGGGCCACCTCCCAGCTCGACATCGACGCCTGGCCGACGGTGCGCATCCTGTCCGGCCGGCTGTCCGCCGCCGAGCTCGCCGAGCGGTTCGCCGCCCGCGTCGAGGCTCGTCCCGACCCGGCCCCCGCGCACGCCAAGGCGGGCTGAGTCGCCCGCTGGTCGAGGAGGTCGCGCAGCGACCGCCACGAGGCCCGGTGAGTGCCTACGGCCTGGCGAACAAGTTCGGGGCGATCCAGTAGTCGACCGACACCTGCGCGACGTCCTCGCCGGTACGCGGGGCGTGGATCATCTGGCCGCCGCCGACGTACAGCGCGACGTGGTAGATCGAGGACGGAGAGCTCGAGGAGCCCCAGAACACCAGGTCGCCGGGCTGGAGCTGGTCCTCGGAGATGGGCGTGCCGGCGTCGTACTGGCCGGCTGAGTAGTGCGGCAGCGAGATGCCGCCCGCCTGCCAGGCCCGCATCGTCAGGCCGGAGCAGTCCCACTTGTCCGGACCGGCGGCGCCCCACTGGTAGGGGTCGCCGATCTGGGCCTCGGCGAACGCGATCGCCGCCGGCGCGTCGCCCGAGGGGGTCGGGCGTCGGGGTGGGCGTCGGTGGTCGGCGTCGGCGGTCGGCGTGGGGGTCGGCGTCGGTGTCGGCGTCGGGGTCGGCGTGGGTGTCGGCGTGGGAGTCGGGGTCGGCGTCGCGCGTCGGCCGTCGGCGTCTTCGTGGGCGTCGGCCGTCGGGGTCGGCGTCGGCGTCGGGGTCGGGCGTCGGCGGTCGGGCGTCGGCGTCGGGGCCGGCGTCGGGGTCGGCGTCGGGGTCGGGTGTCGGCGTCGGGCGTCGGGCGTGGGCTCGGCCTGCGCCTCCAGCCATTCCTGACGTTCCTCGGCGAGCTCGACGCTGATGTTCTGCAGGCGAGCGAGCTCCCCGATCAGGTCGCTCGCGCTCGGCCGCGGTCGCGTGCGCCTCGGCCGCGGCCCGGCGCTGGGTGACGCGGGCGGTCGTGCGGGCGCGCCGGGTCTCCTCGCGCAGCCGTCGGCGGCGGCGCGGGCCTCGGCCGCCTGGTTGCTGGTCACGCCGGCCAGCAGGGAGGCGACGGTGAAGTCGTCGTAGACGAAGTCCAGGGCGCTCTGCGCGTTCTGGTACGACGCTGTGCGGTCCACCACCGACCGGATCCCGTCGGCGTCGAGGATCGCGGCGAGGGCGGTCAGGGAAGGCGCCATCTCGTACGACGACGTCACCACGTCGGCGTACTGGTCACGCATGTCGGCCAGCTGCACCGCGGCCGACCGGTCGGCTGCCTCGGCGGCACGCGCCGCACGGCGGGCCTCGCGGAAGTGCCAGCGAGCGGCGTTGAACGCCTCCTCGGCCTGCGCCACGCGGATCTCGGAGTCACGGAGCCGCTGCTGGGCGTCCAGCAGGCGTCCCTGCATGGCCGCGACCTGGCCGGCCTTGGAGTCGGCGGCGTCCCGGGCGGCCCGTACGTCGGCGCGGCTCGGGTGCCCGTCGGGCTCCCCGGCCATCGCGACCCAGCCCGGCCCGGCCGCCAGGCCCGTGGCGAGGGTCAGGGCGACCGCGACGGTGGCAGCGCGTGTGCGCACGTCGGCGTACTCCTTGCATCCGCTGGGGGTCGTGGGTAGTGCCTCGGGCGACTTCCCCATCGCCCGAGGCACCTCTCGGCACGCTAGTGCGATTTCGTCCCACAGGGAACATTTTCCTCAATTTTCTCACCGGTCACCGGCGTGTCGACTTGACGAACTACATGTTTGTCATTCGCCGGAGCCGTCGCATGTAACGCGGTGTTTGAGTCGCCTTCCCCAGCGTTCGAACGCTGGGAAGCCCCACGAACACCGCGTTACATGCGCTCGGCTCCGTGGCGCAACCCGGCGAAGGCGGCTAGTCGTCGAGGACGGGTACGGCGGCGGAGTCGGCCGTGGGGTGGGAGGCGAGTCCGTGTTTCTCGAACTTCTGGCCGGAGGCGACGCCGCCGACGTAGAAGGCGACGAGGGCGATCATGATGCCGGCGACGTCGTCGGCGATGTAGTGCCAGCCGAAGTACAAGGTGGCGATCACCGTCAGCCCGAAGTTGACCCAGAAGACCACGCGCAGCACGCGGTTGCGCACGGTGTACTGCACCATCATCGCCACGAGCAGGGTGATCGCGCAGTGCAGGCTGGCGAACCCGGCGACCGACTGGACGGCGCTCTCGACGCCGCTCCACACGACCCGTTGCCGGATGCCGACCAGGGAGTCCATGAGGTCGGACGTCGGAGTGCGCGGCAGGTCGGTGTAGATGTAGCTGTACTGGAGGCCGGGGCCGAGCGTCGGCAGCGCGTAGTACGACAGCGTGCCGAGGGCCCAGGCGATGCACTGCGAGGTCGCGAACCAGTAGCCGTAGGTGATGTTCTTCGACCAGATCAGCCACCCGGTCAGCGCCAGCGGCACGAGCGGCAGGAACCACAGGTAGACATAGCTCAGCGCGTGCGCGCTGATGCCGGTGCCCAGGACCGAGTGCAGCACCAGCGCGGGCTCGTGCCCGAACATCAGCATCCGGTCGACCAGGTGGAGCGTGCGGTCGTACTTGGTCTCGCCCATCACGAACGGCAGGTAGGACTTGAGGTTCCGGTAGGACACGTAGGTGACGTAGAAGCAGACCAGCCCCATCACCACGAGGGTCCAGCGCTCGCGGGTCCAGTGCGTGCGCACCCGGGCCATGAAGACGGCGGGCATGTCGACCGGCTTGAACTTCGCCAGCCACAGGGTCCGCGGCACCAGGTCGAGGGCGAACGCCGCACCGACGAGCAGCGGCAGCCGCAGCCAGGACGGGCCGAGGAAGCCCTCCGGGTCGACGAGCCTCTTGTCCAGGGAGATCGCGGCCACCACGGCCAGCAGACCCATCAGGACGGCAATGCCCACGAGCAAGGCGTAGGCACGGCGATACACGGCCGCCAGTCTAGGAGGCGCTCGGAGCGCTGACCCAGACGGCGAGGCGGCCAGGGTCCGCCGCCAGCCGCACCCGCTGCCCGACGCCCGGATGGCTGTCCAGGGGTGCCACGGCGTCCGCCTCGCCCACCCCGTCGACGTCGACGACCAGGCGGACCTGCTCGGGCGTCGCCCTCGACGACACCACCGTGCCCGACAGGGCGCCGTCGGGATCCAGGGACAGGGCAGAGCGGCGTACGGCGACCGCGGGCGCCGCCTGCCGGCCCGCCGCCGCGAGGACGGCCGCAGCGGCGGCATCGCGGAAGACCCGCGCGTACCCGAGGAACAACGCAGTCTCCGGGTCCGCGGGCTCGCGCCAGACGTCCGCGATGGGCCCTTCCTGCACCACCTGGCCGGCCCGCATCACGGCCATCCGGTCGGCGACCGTGAAGGCCTCCTCGTGGTCGTGGGTGACCATCAGCGCCGTGGTGCCGGCGGCCCGCAGGATGTCGCGCAGGTCGGTGGCCAGCCGCTCACGGAGGCCGGCGTCCAGCGCCGACAACGGCTCGTCGAGCAGCAGGAGCCGGGGACCCGCGGCCAGGGCGCGGGCCAGCGCGACCCGCTGCCGCTCGCCTCCGGAGAGGGTGGCGGGCAGCCGGTCGCCGTACCCGGCCAGGCCCACCAGCTCGAGCAGCTCGCCGACCCGGGCCGCCGTACCAGGGGCGCGACGCAGCCTCGGCGCGTACCCGACGTTGCGCGCGACCGTGAGCTGCGGGAAGAGCTGACCGTCCTGGAACAGCAGAGCGAAGCCCCGCTTGTGCGTCGGTACGCCGGCCAGGTCGGCGCCGTCCCAGCTCACCGAACCCGCCGACAGCGGCTCGAGGCCGGCGACCGCCCGCAGCAGCGTGGACTTGCCGGACCCCGACGGCCCCAGCACCGCGAGCACCTGCCCGTCGGGCAGGTCCAGGTCGACGTCCACCACCGCAGGCGCGCCGTCGTAGGCCACGTCCACGCCGCGCAGCGACAGCATCAGATCCTTCCGACCGGCACGTGCAGCCGCTCCACGACGAGCATGACCGTGGCCGTGGTCGCGGCGAGCACGACGGAGGCGGCCAGCGCCATGCCGTAGTTCATCGCGCCAGGGTGGCCGATCAGTCCGAAGATCACCACAGGCAGGGTTGGGTGCTCGTCGCGCGCGAGGAACGAGGTCGCGCCGAACTCCCCCAGTGACACCGCGAACGCGAAGCCGGCCGCGGCCAGCAGCGGCCGGCCGACCACGGGCAGGTCGACGGTGAGCGCCGCGCGGAAGGGTGAGGCGCCGAGCGTCGCCGCCGCCTGCCGGAGCCGGTCGTCGACGCTCGCCAGGACCGGAACGAGGGTGCGGACCACGAGCGGTAGCGCCACCAGGGCCTGGGCGACCGGCACCAGCAGCGGCGAGTCGCGCAGGTCGAGCGGCGGCCGGTCGAGGGTGATCAGGAACCCGAAACCGAGGGTCACCGCCGACACCCCGAGCGGCAGCATGAAGAGGCCGTCGAGAACCGTGCGCACGCGCCGTTCGCCCCGTGATCTGGACCGGCGCGTGGCGACGACCGCGACGGTGAGCCCGAGGAGCAGCGACATCCAGGTCGCGTCCACGCGCCGTGCGCAGCGACGTCATCAGCGCGTCGGTGACCGGAACCAGCAGGGCGTGCTGGTCGCCGGTCGTCTGGAGGGCGCGGTAGTTCGCCAGGCTCCACGAGCCATCGCTGCGCAGCGACCCGGCGACCAGCGCCGCGATCGGGCCGACCACGAGGAGCGCGAGAAGGAGCGTGGCGGCCGACGCGGGCACGTCGCCGCGGCTGAGGCGCCGCGGCCGCGGGACGACCCGCGCGAGCGAGGGGTCCGCCGTACGTCGAGCACGTGCGGCCGCGAGGAGCAGCGCGACCACCACGACCAGCTGGAGCACGGACAGCGCGGCCGCCGCCTGGAGGTCGAGGAGGTTGGTGGTGAGCAGGTAGATCTCGGTCTCCACCGAGCTGTACCTCAGCCCACCCAGGGTGAGCACCACACCGAAGGCGGTGGCGCAGAACAGGAACACCACGCTGGCCGCGCTGACGACCGCCGGGCGCAGGGCGGGCAGGGTCACGGTCCGCAGCACCTGGGCTGGCGTCGCGCCCAGCGCTGCGGCCGCCTCGGCGGGCCGTGGGTCGAGCGTCTCCCAGGCGCCGCCGACCACCCGGATCACGACGGAGGCGTTGAAGAACACCAGACCGGCGATGATCGCGGCCGGCGTGCCGTCGAGTCCCAGGAAGCCGAGGGGCCCGCTCTCGGTGAGCAGCTGCCGGAACGCGACGCCGACCACCACCGTCGGCAGCACGAACGGAGCGAGCAGCGCCGCGCGGAGCAGGGAACCACCGGGGACCCGGCGGCGGTACAGCACGTGCGCAGCGGGCAGCCCGAGCGCCAGGGAGAACAGCGTGCCGAGCGCCGCGCTCCACAACGTGAACCACAGCACCCGGTGCACCCGGGGCCGGCCGAGCACGTCGAGCACGCCGCCGGGGTCGAACGAGCCGTCGGTCCAGAAGCCGCGCGAGACCATGCCCGAGACGGGGAGCACGAAGAAGACGCCCAGCACCCCGAGCGGGACGGCCGCGACGAGGAGGAGGCGAGCGATCCTGACGGAAGGCCTCATCGCGAGGTGACGTCGCTCCAGGTCGTCAGCCAGTCGTCGCGGTTCTCGGCGATGTCGGCGGGGTCGAGCGACAGCGGGTCGGCCGGCTGGACGGCGTACGACGCCCACTCGGCCGGCAGCTTGGTGTCGGCGTCGACGGGGAAGACGTACATGCTCGTGGGCAGGGCCGCCTGGACCTCCGGCGACAGGAGCCAGTCGACGACTGCCTCGGCGCCGTCGGGGTTGTCGGCGCCGGTGAGCACCCCGGCGTACTCCACCTGTCGGAAGCAGGTGTCGAGCAGCGCCCTCGTCGTGCTCGTGTCGCCGTCGACCGTGAACGCCGGCGAGGAGTCGTAGGACAGCACGATCGGGCGGTCGCCCCCGCCGCCGCCCTGGGTGAAGTCGACCTCGTAGGCGTCCGACCAGCCGGCGGTGAGCTTGGCGCCGTTGTCCATCAGCGCGGTCCAGTAGCCCGGCCAGCCGTCGCCGTACTCCGCGATCGTGGCCAGCAGGAACGCCAGTCCCGTCGAGCTGGACGCCGCGCCGGGGAGGACGAACAGGTCCTGGTACGTCGGGTCGGCGAGGTCGTCGAGCGACCCCGGCTCGGGGATCCCCTTGTCCGCGAACCAGGTGGTGTCGACGTTGACGCAGACGTTGCCGTTGTCGACCGGCGTCAGCCGATGGTCCTCGTCGCCGGGCAGGGCGTACGCGTCGGCGCCGGCCGGGAGCTCGGCGTCGTACGACGCGAACACGTCCGCGTCGAGCGCCCGCGACGCGAACGTGTTGTCGACGCCGAACGCGACGTCACCTTGCGGGTTGCCCTGGCTGAGCACCAGCTTGTTGGTCAACGTCCCGGCGTCCCCGGACGCGCGAATGACCAGGTGGTAGCCGGACTCCTGCTCGAACTTCCTGGTCAGCTTCTTCGGCAGCGCGAACGACTCGTGCGTGACGAGCACGACGTCACCGCCGGCCTGGCCACCACCGCCGCCGGTGCCGCTGTCGTCCTCGCCGACGAGCGAGCAGGCGGTCAGGGGCAGGAGTGCCATCAGGCCGATCGTGAGCGCGCGCACGCGGAATGTTCGGGTCATCGCGGGTGACTCCCTTCGCCGGTGCTAACCGGTGCAGGTTCGAGGGTCTGCGGCTGTCCGCACTCTCAGCCCGCGGCCGCTGCCCGTGATCGGCGGCGACGACGTGCTCCCCTGTCGTATGGGTGGTTCTCCGCCAGTCTAGGACGCCCTCACGTTGACGTACCCCACGGCGGTGCCGACCGGGTCGACGACGACCTTGTAGGTCCCCGTCGCCGGGAGGGTCAGCACCCCTGAGGAGGCCGTGGCGCCGGTCCCGCTCGCCAACGTGGTGCCGTCGGGACGGAGCACCCGCCACGCCACGCTGGTCACGGTGCCGCCGGTGGTGGCGAACGTGACCGACTGGCCGGCCGTGCCGGCGTACGTGACGTAGCCGTTCTGCCCGGCGGTCGCGATCGTGACCTTCACCGCGGCGCCACCCTTGGTGATCGCCCCGGCGTTGACGTCCACCGGGACCGTCCAGGCCTTCACGTCCACCTTGCCGGTGGCGTTGCCGCGCGGGTCGAAGACGATCTTGTACGTCCCGGCCGCCGGTAGCACGACCACGTCCT
Source organism: uncultured Actinomycetota bacterium (assembly GCA_963782155.1). Classification (GTDB taxonomy): domain Bacteria; phylum Actinomycetota; class Actinomycetes; order Propionibacteriales; family Nocardioidaceae; genus Nocardioides. Next base: position 195,253 of record CAWAIZ010000017.1, on the reverse strand, counting down.
GGAAGGCGTTGCCGACGCCGGTCGCCAGCGTCGAGCCAGACGGGCCGACCAGCTTCCAGTCGACCGCCGAGAACGTGCTGCCACTGGTCTCGAAGGCGAGGCGCTGGTTGGCCGTGCCGGCCACCGACACGAAGCCGTTCTGACCCACGCCGCCGATGGTCAGAGTCTTGACCTTGTTGCTGCCGAGGGTGACTGCGCCGCCGTCAACGTCGGTCGCCACGTTGTACGCCGTGACGCTGACCGAGCCCGTGGCCGCCTTCCTCGGGTCCACCTGGACTGCATACGTGCCCGCCTTGGACAACGTCAGCACATCCTGGAACCCGTTCCCGCTACCGGTTGCCAGGACCAGGCCGGTGGGATCGGTCAGGATCCAGTCCATCCCGGTGAACGTGCTGCCCGCCACCTGAAGTGCGACCTTCTGGCCGACGGTCCCGCTGAACGTCGCCCTGGCGTTCTGCCCCGGAACCGTGGTCGCGACCGACTTGGCCGTGCCCATGGTGAGCGCCGAGGTCGTATCGGCCGGGACCGTCCAGGCCTGCACGCCGATGCTGCCAGTCGCCTTGCCGACCGGATCGACGACGACCTGGTAGGTGCCCGCCACGAGCGTCGACGGTTCCACGAACCCGTCGCCGGAGCCCGACGCCACCGTGACACCGGAGGGGTTCACCAGCTTCCAGTCAACGCCGGAGTACGTGCTGCCGGTCGTCTCGAGCGCGAGGCGCTGCCCCGCCGTCGCCGCGATCCGGGCGACGCCGCGCTGGCCGGCGTTCGCGACGCTCATAGTGACCTTGGCGGCCCCGGGAGTGATGGCGCCGGAGTCGACGTCGGCCGGGATGGTCCAGGCCCGCGCCTGGAGCGAGCCGGTCTCACTCCCCGCCGGGTCGACGAGCAGCTGGTAGCCGCCCGACTCCGGGAGGGTGACGGCGTCCGACCAGCCGTTGCCCGTGCCGGCGGCCAGGACCGTTCCGGACGGGGCGACCAGCTTCCAGGCGACGTTGGTGAACGTAGACCCGCTCGTCTCGACCGCGATGCGCTGGCCGCTCGCGCCGCTGACGGTCCAGTAGCCGTCCTGGCCGCCGGCCAGCGTGCTGGCCGAGAGTGTCGGCCCGTCCAGCACCATCGGCCCGAGGTCGACGGGCTTGCTCGTGACGGTCAGGTCGACCGACCCGGTGCTGGTGCCGCTCAGGTCGTAGACGACCTTCCACGTGCCGGTCTGGGTGATGGAGAGGGGGTCCACGACGCCGTTGCCGCCGTACCAGCTGTACCAGGGCTGCACGGTCGAGCCGTCCGGCCGGTAGATGTTCCAGGACACCGAGCCTCCGGGCACGGTGACGTTGCTGGTCGCCAGCCGGAGCTGCTCGCCCGCCGTCGCCTGGAAGCTGACGGCGGCGTTCTGGCCGGCCGACGTCGTCGTGATCGTGGCCGTCGGGTCACCGACCGTGTACGTCTGCGCCACGTCCGGCGGCACGTTCCACGCCCGGAACTTCATCGACCCGGTCGACGTGCCGGGCGGGTCGTAGACGACCTTCCAGGTGCCCGTCTGGTCGAGGGTCATGGTGTCGATGAACGTGTTCGCGCCCCACCACGAGTACCACGGCTGCACCGTCGACCCGTCCGGCCGATAGATGTTCCAGGCGACACCGCTCGGGAACGTCGAACCCGTGGTCTCCGCCTGGATCCGCTGACCTGCCGTGCCCTGGAACGTGAACGAGGCGTTCTGACCCGCCGACGAGTTGCCCACGGTCTTGGCCGGGTCGTCGATGGCGTAGGCGCCCGCGTCCACGTCGGCCGGCACGCTCCACGCCCGGAACCTCATCGACCCGGTCGACGTGCCGGGCGGGTCGTAGACGACCTTCCAGGTGCCCGTCTGGTCGAGGGTCATGGTGTCGATGAACGTGTTCGCGCCCCACCACGAGTACCACGGCTGCACCGTCGACCCGTCCGGCCGATAGATGTTCCAGGCGACACCGCTCGGGAACGTCGAACCCGTGGTCTCCGCCTGGATCCGCTGACCTGCCGTGCCCTGGAACGTGAACGAGGCGTTCTGACCCGCCGACGAGTTGCCCACGGTCTTGGCCGGGTCGTCGATGGCGTAGGCGCCCGCGTCCACGTCGGCCGGCACGCTCCACGCCCGGAACCTCATCGACCCGGTCGACGTGCCGGGCGGGTCGTAGACGACCTTCCAGGTGCCCGTCTGGTCGAGGGTCATGGTGTCGATGAACGTGTTCGCGCCCCACCACGAGTACCACGGCTGCACCGTCGACCCGTCCGGCCGATAGATGTTCCAGGCGACACCGCTCGGGAACGTCGAACCCGTGGTCTCCGCCTGGATCCGCTGACCTGCCGTGCCCTGGAACGTGAACGAGGCGTTCTGACCCGCCGACGAGTTGCCCACGGTCTTGGCCGGGTCGTCGATGGCGTAGGCGCCCGCGTCCACGTCGGCCGGGACCGACCAGGCCTTGAACTTGATGGATCCCGTGCTGGTGCCCGACGGGTCGATGACGACCCGCCAGACGCCGGTCTGGTCGAGGGTCATGGTGTCGACGAAGGTGTTGCCGCCCCACCACGAGTACCACGGCTGCACCGTCGAACCGTCCGGCCGATAGATGTTCCACGACACCCCGCCGCCCGGGAAGCTCGCCTCCAGGGTCTGCGCCTGGATGCGTTGGCCCTGGGTGCCGCGGAACGTCAGGAACGCGTTCTGACCGGACGAGGTCGTCGTCACGGTCAGCGCCGGATCGTCGATCACATACATGCCACCGTCGACGTCACCCGACGGGACGTTCCAGGCGCGGAACTTGATGGACCCGGTGCTCGTCCCCGATGGGTCGAACACCACCTTCCACGTGCCGGTCTGGTCGAGGGTCAAGGTGTCGATGAACGTGTTGCCGCCCCACCACGAGTACCACGGCTGCACGGTGGAGCCGTCCGGCCGATAGATGTTCCACGACACCCCGCCACCGGGGAAGTCGGCTTCCATGGTCTGCGCCTGGATCCGCTGGCCCTGCGTGCCCTGGAAGGTGAACGACGCGTTCTGGCCGGGGCTGGAGACCGTCACCGTCTTGGCGGGGTCGTCCACGGCGTACGTGCCGGCGTTCACGTCGGTGGGGACCTCCCACGCGCGGAACTTGATCGAGCCGGTGCTCGTCCCCGACGGGTCGAACACCACCTTCCACGTCCCGGCCTGGTCGAGGGTCAAGGTGTCGATGAACGTGTCGCCGCCCCACCACGAGTACCACGGCTGCACCGTCGACCCGTCCGGCCGGTAGATGTTCCAGGAGACGCCGCCGCCCGGGAAGTCGGTGCCCGAGGTCTGCGCCTGGATGCGCTGACCGGCGGTGGCCTGGAACGTGAACGACGCGCCCTGACCTGCCGCCGTGGTCGTCACCGTCTTGGCCGGGTCGCCGATGGCATACGTACCGGCGTCGACGTCGGTCGGCACGGCCCACGCCTTGAACTTGATGGATCCCGTGCTGGTGCCCGACGGGTCGAAGACGACCCGCCAGACGCCGGTCTGGTCGAGGGTCATGGTGTCGACGAAGGTGTTGCCGCCCCACCACGAGTACCACGGCTGCACGGTGGAGCCGTCGGGCCGGTAGATGTTCCACGTCACGTTTCCGCCCGGGAAGCTCGCGTCGAGGGTCTGCGCCTGGATCCGCTGGCCCTGCGTGCCCTGGAACGTGAACGATGCGCCCTGACCGGCGGCCGTCGTCGTCACCGTCTTGGCCGGGTCGCCGATGGCGTATGTGCCGGCATCCACGTCCGGCGGCACGGCCCATGCCCGGAACTTGATGGAGCCGGTGCCGAGGCCCGATGGGTCGAAGACGACGCGCCAGGTGCCGGTCTGGTCGATGGTCGTCGTGTCGACGAACGTGTTGCCGCCCCACCACGAGTACCACGGCTGCACGGTGGAGCCGTCGGGCCGGTAGATGTTCCACGACACCCCGGACGGGAAGGCCGCCGCGGTCGTCTCGAGCTGCACCCGCTGGCCCTGGGTGGCCTGGAACGTGAGCGAGGCGTCCTCACCCATCAGCGTCGTGGTCACGGTCTTCGCAGGGTCGCCGATGGTGTACGGGCCGGCGTCCTGCTGCACGGGGATGCGGAACGCAGTCAGCGAGTAGTCGGTCGCCGCCCCGTCGCCCAGCACCTCGAGCTGGTACTGGCCAGGGACCACGCCGCTGAAGACGACGGCGTCGCAGGCGTTGCGGTCAACGGGGACCCGTACCCCCGTGCCGAGGCTGCGCAGGAACAGGCGGGTCTTCTCGTTGCAGGCGCGCTGTACCTGCAGCTTGTTGGTGAACCGCGCGTCGTCCGTCACCTGGAAGACGTAGTCGTCCTCACCGCCGGCCGTGCCGAGATGACCGGCGCCGGGACCCGGCTGCCCAGGGCCGATCACGAGCGGGAGCGACGTCTGGAAGCTGTCGGCCGGGTTGGTGGTGAGCGCCAGGGAGACCCGGTTCACGCCCATCGACGTGTTCAGCAGTGACTTGAAGTGGTTCGGGCTGAGCGAGACACGCAACGCGGTGCCGTAGTGGGTGACAGGAACCACGATGCGGTAGATCGCGAACGGACGGGGATCCGTGGCAGTAGTCCCGTTCGAGACCCTGGTGATCGTGCTCCCGGCCGGGGCGTCCGTCAGGGTCGGCGTCGAACCCTCCAGCACCGCGCGCACCGGGGTGCCGTCGTCGATCGAGACGTCCACCGACTGCGTGTCGGCATCGGTGTCGAAGGCGCCGAAGGCCACCAGGTCCATGGTCAGTGACAGCACGTCGTGCCGCGGCACGTCGAGTACGTAGAAGTGGTACGGCGAGGAGTCGAAGAACGGGCCAGCCACCCTCGACGTGGCGGGGTCGGTCAGGTAGCGGGTCGCCGCGAAGTTCGTGGCGACCGGGCTGGTGAAGTCCTCCTGCAGGACCCCGTTGAGGTCGAAGCCGACGGCCAGCGGGTCCACGACCTCACCCTTGACAGCCGCGGCAGCTGTTGCGTAGGCCTCGTCACCGGTGACGAGCACGTCGTAGACGCAGTCCTCGAAGGTCGGCCCGTCCTGCACGCCCTCGTTCCGGCAGACGGCCGAGGCCGCCTCGATCTCGTCGTCGGCGTAGTCACCGATGGTGACGACGTTCGACGGGAACGTCAGGTCGGTGTGGGTGGCGGTGCTCTCGCCGGCGTCGTAGGTGAACAGGGACTCGGCGCCGGTTACTCGCCACGAGTTCGCATAGCTGCCGTCGAGCTGGGTGGGCGAGGCGTTCGCCGGCAGCTGGGTGCCGTTCTTGAGGCGCAGGTCGTTGAGCGGGTTGCCGTCGTTGTTGCCGAGGAGACCCTCCGTTGCCCGTCGATCGGCGACGTGGACGGACAGCACACCTCGGTCGTACTTGACGATGGCACTGGGGTCGGCAAGCGCGATGAGCCGCTGGGTCCCGGAGCGGAAGACCATCGAGCCGTCGCCCAGCTCGGTCCAGCCGTCGCCCGCGAGCTCGGTGTCGTCACCGTCGATCAGAAGAGATCCGTCCGACCGGAACTCGACGCGCTGGGATCCCACGCTCACGACGAGGGTGTCCAGGATGGAGACCTGCCGGCTCGACGCCCACGGCACGAACCGGCCTTGGATGTCCAAGCCCGATGAGGGGTCGCGCAGGAGGTGGAACTCGCCGACGGTCTGCATGTCGTAGGTCAGGCCGTCGAGGGTGATCATGTGCGGGTCTCCCCACACGTTGGGGTCGAGGGCGCAGGCGACCGAGACGCCGAGCAGGACGCCGGCTGCCACGGTCGCCACCGCCGGAAGCACCGACATGCCGGCTCCCGCCGCGGTCGTCTCCACGGCCACCGTCTCGACGGCGGCGATCTCCGTCGCGGTTGCCGCCGCCCCCGAGGACGTGATCGTCATGACCGGGGCGCTCATGGGCGCGACCAGGGCCAGCTGCGCGTTGGTGCTGGCCCACTTCGCGGCGTTCATGCCGATCTGGCCGGCCGTGGCCATGCACTCGGCCCACGACGGCTCCTCGTGCGGGTGCGGCACCTCGGTCGGCGGGCTGGTGGGCGTGCTCGTCGCGGTTCCGGTGGGGCCCGGGGTGCCGGTGGGTACGCCCGTCGGCTGCCCGGTCGGTTGGCCGGTCGGCTCGGCGGTGGGCGTCGAGGTGGGTTCGGTGGCGGTCGCCGTGGCGCTGGGTGTAGCGGTCGGGTCGTCGCACGGATCGTTGATGACCTCTCGGTCGGTGAGGAAGACACCGGGCGCCGGGACCGTGGTGGTGTACTTCCAGCCGAAGTTCCGGCGGGCGCCCGAACCGCACTTGGTCACCATCACCCTGAAGACGTCGAGCAGGCCGCCGGCGTAAGGCGCGGCGTCACGGCCGTTGTCACGCAGGACCTGCAGGTAGGAGCCGAGCTGGCTGGCGGCGGCCGCGGCGCCCAGGCCGCCGGCACGCGCGGTCAGCTTGACCTCGCCGACCTCGACCAGCGGGTCGGGCTCGGACGTGTCGTAGAAGAGGAGGTCTGGTCGCACAGTCTTGGGGTGGCGGCCCAGCACGGTCACGTCGTTCGGGTTCGGGATCACGGTCTCCCACTGGATGGCGGCATCGACCGGACCCGAGTGTCCGTTGATCTGAGCGATCACCCGCGCTTGGGCGATCGCCTCGGCCTGGATACCCAGGGCGCCATTCCCCTTGCACTCACCCATGACGTACTCGGCGTACTGCACCATCGCCTTGGGGTCGTCGATGCAGCGGGCGATGAACCCTCGCGTGGAGGCGACCTGGAGCCCCGCGATGCACGCAGGGGATCGTGTCGCGTTGGAGGTGGTGACGGTGTTCGGGAAGCACGCCGCGGCGGGATCCGGGCCGGCCACGGCCGGAGGCACGTGGAGGATCCCGATGGCCAGAAGTGTGCTCAGCACCGCTGCCAGCAAACGCCAACGCAACTGCATGTCGCCTCCCCGAGTCTGTTGCCATGCCTACGCAGGCGGTCGGAGCGTAAGACGGCGCCGGAACGGCGACAACGTGGTCTAGATGGCGCTTGTCACACCGCTCCGCCGGGGGGTATCCACACGTGACCGTGATCGCGGATCGACGCCGGCGGGCGGCTGAACTCGGGGTTGCCGCGGCCCGGAGTCACCAGGACGCCCATGATCTCGGTGTGCGCCGGATCAGGCGCCGACTCGGCCTCCTCACGCAAGCGAGTGACGAGAGCACCCATCTCCATCATCGACTCTCGGGTGTTGTCCCACGACACGGCGAGCTGTTCGTCGCGGCTCCAGGTCCCGTCCGGCAACAGCCAGTCGAGGTCCACGTACGGCACACCCGTCGTCGTGACGGCGCGCACTCCGCGCTCCACGAACCAGCGCTTCGGCGGATCGTCCACCGTCGGCTCCGGCTCGTCATGCGTCGGCGAGGACGCAGGTACCTCGGGAAGGTCGTCCATGCGGATGCCTGCGGGCGCACAGGACACGCGTGCGCCGACCTGGCGACCGTGCAGCTCACCCAGGAGGACCCGCAGGATGGTCGCTCCCTGTGCTGGCGTGATCTCGTCCTTGCCGAACGCGCCCAGCACGACACCATCGCGAAAGAGCCTGGGCCCAATCGCGTCTGCCACTGACCGCTCGGCCGTCATCCACTCCCCAGCGAGCTCGAGTCCTGCCGCGCTCACCAGACCGAAGCGTTCCACCGCGGCGGCGGCGGCGGCGATGATTCCCGAGAGGTCACCAGAGGCGTCCGGGGGGTGGGGCTGGACGTGGAACAGCACTGGCCCCAGCCAACCGGTGAAGATGCCCGGACTCTCGCTCATGCCGTTGTCCTGGGCTGAGAGCACATCGTCTGCGACGATCACCTCGTACACGGTTCGGTGCCTCCATGCTGCGTGGGCCTGACGTCGGTCGTCCAACCTAGCCGCCGTCGGAAGCAGCTGGACCTGCTAGGCCGCCCGCCGTTCGTAGGCCTTGTTGGCGATCCGCCATTCCCCATCGGGGCGCCGCAGCAGGACGAACACGTCGGTGAAGTCGACCTCGCCGTGGTGCAGGGTCATCACCGCGGTGGCGACTGACCCGCGGACATCGAGCCGCTCGACGCGACGCGTGCGGGTCGCCTCGTCGGGAGCCGGACCCGCGAAGACGGCGGCGAACGCGGCGAGGTCCCAGGAGACGAAGTCGCCGTCGCGGTGCCCCTCGATGTGGGCGGTCGGCAAGAACGCGTCGGCGAGGTACCCCGGATCGCCGGTCGCGTGGGTGAGGGCGTAGGCGTGCAGCGGGCGCAGGACGTCGGAGTCGGCGACGATCTCGGGTGAGACGTCGAGCCGCGCATCGGCGAGCCAGGACAGGTCCTGCTCCGCGACGGCGAGCACGCTGAGGTCGTCATCGGCCGCCAGCGACCCGGCCGTCAGCAGGGTGTCGACACCCGCTGAGGCATCGGACGTCGTGCCCGCGCTGCGCGCGAGCAGCGCGAGGTCCTTGGCCAACGCTCCGACTGCGAAGGTCGCCGACGGCCGGGCGCCGGTCCCGTCGAGGACGTCGCGCCTGCCATCGACGAACCGGCCCAGGGCGCTGCGCCCGACGACGTCGAGCACCGCCTCGCGGGGCAGCCCGAGCGCCTCGCCGCGGCGGAGCGCTCGGCGCAGGGCCGCCACCGAGTCGCCGAGCACCCCGTTGGCGACGAGCTTGAGCGCGGCCGCTTCGACTGGTCCGTCGAACACCAACGTCTCGCCCAGCAGGCCCAGCACCTCCTCGACCTCGGCCGTCGGCTTGCCACCGGCCAGGATCGTCAGCCCGCCGACAGCGATGGCTGGGGTCGAGCCCATGACGGGTGCGTGCAGGTACGCCGCCCCGGTCGCGGTCACCAGTTGAGCCAGATCGGGCGCCTCGTCGGGAGCGACGGTGGTGGTGTTCACGACGGTCGTCGTGGCGGAGAGGGCGGGCGTACATGCCGCGAGCACGTCGCGGCAGGCCTGGGCGTCGTACAAGCAGAGCAGCACCACCTCGGCACCCTCGATGGTGGCGACGGGTGTCCCACCGCCGCTCCGGGTCCAGGTGCGGACGTCGTGGTCGTTCGCCAGACGGGCGGCGACGGCCGAACCCATCCGGCCGAGACCGAGCACAGCAACAGAGGTCATGCGCACCAGCCTGGCCCGGCGACAGACATGCGACAAGCGCAGATCACGCATGGTCGCCATGAGGCTCCGTCATGATGGTGTCATGTCCCTGACGCCGTGGAACGCGTTCGTCGAGGTGTGCCGCACCGGCTCCATCCGCGCGGCCGCCGAGGCGACCGGCTTCACCCAGCCCGGCCTCTCCCGTCAGGTCGCCGCGCTCGAGCGCGACGTGGGGGTCCGCCTGCTGCACCGCGGCTCGCGCGGGGTGACACCGACCGCGGCCGGTGCGGCGCTCCTCCCGCACGCCCGGCTGGTCGTCAACGAGGCGCGTCGAGGTCGCGAGTCCGCTCGGACCACGACGGAGGGGCCGGCCACGATCGTGCTGGGCGCTGTACCGTCGGCGACCGCTTCCCTTGTCCCGCGCGCGATCGGACGTCTGCGCGAGACCGGCGGTCCCGAGGTCACGGTCATCTCCCGCATCACGCCCCAGCTGGGCCCGATGGTGGTGAGTCGGGAGCTGGACGCAGCCGTGGTCACCGACGCGCCGCCCGGCCTGCCCCGGGACGCCGAGCTGCGGGCGACCCACTTGTACGACGACGAGGTGGTCGTCATCGCCGCGCCCGGCCACCGGCTGGCCCGGGGACGCCGCATCGACCTGAAGCGGCTGGCCGGCGAGACGTGGGTCGAGGACAACGCAGGCTCCGAGGTGTTGCTCCGGCAGCTGGCTGCGCGAGCCGGGTTCGAGCCGCGGATCTCGACCATGGCCGATGACCTGCTGGCCAAGACGGGCATGGTCGCGGCCGGTCTGGGCGTGGCGATCGTGCCCGAGATGCTGCTCCCCGCGCTGCGGAGCGACCTGGCGGTGCTCCGGATGACTGGCCCCGTGCTGCGCGGCATCTACTTGTTGGCCCGTACCGACCGCAACGACCTGGCCCCGCTGCTCGACGCCCTGGGGGTGGCCTGAGCCAGGATGGCCGGGAGCAAAGGGCCGGAACGAAGGGACAGACATGGTGGGCAAGCTGAAGACGATCGTGTGGGACGCGCCGGACATCCAGGCCCTCGCCGACTTCTACGTCGGCGCGGCGGGGCTGGAGCAGCACTACGCCGACGACGAGTGGGTCACGCTCTACTCGCCCGACGGGTGGCGCTTCGGAGTCCAGCGGGCACCGGACCACGTGCCGCCGCAGTGGCCCGACCCGGCCCATCCGCAGCAGATGCACGTGGACTTCAGGGTGGCCGACATCGAGGCCGCGGCCGCGCGCGCCGAGGAGCTCGGCGCCCGCAGACTCGCCGGCAACGACCAGTGGATCGTGATGGCGGACCCGGCCGGGCACCCGTTCGACTTCTGCAAGGCCGACGTCGAGGACACCAAGGTCTTCGCGGTCACGATCGACACCGACGACGCCCCGGCGCTGGGCCGCTTCTACTCCGGGCTGCTGGGTCTCGAGATCACCTACGAAGGTCCCGAGGGCGTGTTGATCGGGACAGAGGGTGAGCAGGTCATGTTCCAGCAGGTCGAGAACCACCGCCGACCACGGTGGCCGGACCCGGCGTACCCGCAACAGGTGCACCTCGACGTCACCGTGGCCACCGACGCGGACGAGGCCGAGCGGGCCGCCCTCGCGCTCGGCGCCACGCGGCTGCCCGGTGACGGGGAGAACTGGCGCGTGTACGCCGACCCGCAAGGCCACCCCTTCTGCCTGCTCACCGGCGTGAGCTGACGAGCCGTGCGCGGGGTCCGGGTCAGGCGCCGGGCTCGTCCGGGCCCGTCGAGATCTGGCGCAGGGTCGAGATCACGGTGACCTCGGGCCAGTGCTTGGCGTGCAGCTCGGCGAACTCCCGCTGATCGGCCACCGCCTCCTCGAGCGTGTCGTACTGCATGATGGCCCAGCCGCCGACGACCTCCTTGGCCTCTGCGTAGGGTCCGTCGACCCGGCTGACCTCGCCCTGTCGGACCACGAAGTTCACGGCTTCCTCCGTGCCGTGAAGACCGCCGCCATCGAGGAACACGCCCTTGGCGGCCCGTTCGCCGATGTGGGCGTCCATGGCGTCGAACAGCGCCTGGGGCGGGGTGCCGGCGCCTTCTTCCATCCTCACGAATCCCATGAAACGCGGCATCTCGATCACTCCTACTGGTCGTCGGGGAGCTGCTTGACGACCGTACGTCGAACGGTAGCCAGGCTTTTCGACATCACTACCGCGTGAGCGTGACCGCCTCGTCGAGGCGGGTCAGCTTGGCCGGGTTGCGCACGGCGTACAGGCCTGCCACGACGCCGTCCTCCACCAGGATGGTGAGCAGGGTGTCGACGCTGCCGTCGACGACGAACGCCAGCCCGGGCCGGCCGTTGATCATCGTTCGGTGCACCGCGTCGACCGGGCCGCCCTTGGTGGCCGCACCCTCGAGGAACCGCACCGCCTTGTCGCGGCCGAGGATCGGCCGGAGGGCGGCCTGCTTGAACCCGCCGCCGTCGGTCATCAGCACCACGTCGGGTGCGAGCACGTCCATCAGGGACTGGAGGTCGCCGGACTCCACCGCCAGCACGAACCGGTCGAGGATCGCCTCGCGGTGCCTGCTGCTCACCTGCTCCCGCGGTTGCCGGGCCTCGACGTGGTTGCGGGCGCGGTGCGCGATCTGGCGGACCGCGGCCGGTGACTTGTCGACGGCGTCGGCGATCTCGTCGTACCCGACGTCGAAGACCTCCCGCAGCACGAACACCGCACGCTCGGTCGGCGTCAGGGTCTCCAGCACGACCAGCATCGCGGTCGAGACGTTGTCGGCGAGCTCGATGTCGTCGGCGACGTCAGGGGTGGTCAGCAACGGCTCGGGCAGCCACGGGCCGACGTACGTCTCCCGTTGCCGGGCCAGCGTCCGCAGGCGGTTGAGGGAGAGCCGGGTGGTGATCCGGACGAGGTACGCGCGGTCGTCGCGCACCTCGTCCTGGTCCACCTCGGCCCAGCGCAGCCAGGTTTCCTGGAGGACGTCCTCGGCGTCGGCGGCCGAGCCGAGCATCTCGTAGCCGACCGTGAAGAGCAGGTTCCTGTGCTTGACGAACGCGTCGGTGCCCGTGCTCACGACACCGACCGTACGGCGTGCAGTGAGGCTAGATCCGGGATCGGGATCTCGCACACGTCCGAGAAGCCCTGCGCCTGCAGCCCGGCCGCCGAGTTGAACCGGGCGCGCTCGTTCTCGATCGCGATCATCATCGTCAGCTCGACCATGGCGGCGTCGCCCAGGTGTCCGCGCAGCGAGGCCACCATCTCGTCGGTGACGGTGAGCGGCGTGGTGGACATCGCCTCGGAGTACGCCAGCACCTCCCGCTCGACCGGCGAGAACACCTCGGAGTCGCGCCAGCGCATCACCTCGCGGATCTTCTCCAGGTCCATGCCCTCGCTGTGCGCCAGGTAGTAGCCGAAGTCCAGGCACCACGAGCAGCCGACCGTCGCGGCGGTCGCCGCCTGCGCGAGCACCGACAGATCGCGGTCCAGCGAATCGAACTTGGCCACCTTCTGCTCGAACGAGAACGTCGCCTTCATCACCTTCTTGTTGTGCCACAGGACATAGGCGTTGTCGGGTACCTGGCCCCAGGTGCGGCGCGCGTACGCCGTGAGCATGCGGCCGTAGGGACCGGTGATGCGGGCCTTCGGGATGCGGAAGGTGCTGGGCATGTCTCCTCCGAGAGCTCGGTGTCGTCGTTGTCGTTCATGAAGACACCGGCGGGCGTTCGTTTGTGACACGGCCTTTCGAAGTGGTGGTTTCGAGGCTCGTCGCTGGCGCTCCTCGCACCTCAACCACCGAGCGGGGCGTTCGGTGGTTGAGGAGTGAGGCCGTTCACGGCCGAGCCTCGAAACCACCGCAACCTCTCGGTGGTTGAGGAGTGAGGCCGTTCACGCCGTCACGGCCGAGCCTCGAAACCACCGCAACCTCTCGGTGGTTGAGGAGTGAGGCCGTTCACGGCCGAGCCTCGAAACCACCCGGACCGGCTCACCTAGGCTGCGGCGCATGCCCTCCCGGATGCACGCGGTGTACGCGCGGCTGGTACCCCGGCTGCGCAAGGCCGGGGAGATGGTGGGCGACGAGCCGACGGAGCGGGCACGGGTGGTGGCCTGGCACGCGACGCTGGACCGCAGCCTGCCGACGGGCGCGGTGCCGCGCTTCGACCGCCACTACGTCGTGGCCCGCGAGGAGCCGGCCGGCTTCCCGACCTACGTCATCACCCCGCGGTCGGCAGCGCCGACCCGGACGCTCTTCTACCTGCACGGCGGCGGGTTCATGGCGCCGATCAGTGCCTGGCAGGTCCGGTACGCCGCGCGGCTGGCCTCGGCGATCGGCGCGCGCGTCGTGCTGCCCGACTACCCGCTCGCGCCCGAGCACAGCTGGCGCGACAGCCACGCTGCGATCGCCGACCTGGCCGCGCGGTGGGCGGCCGAGGACGGTGGGATCGTGCTGGCCGGCGACTCGTCCGGTGGCGGGTACGCGCTGTCGCTCGCGCTCACCCTGCGAGACCGCGGCGGACCTCAGCCCACCCACCTGGTCCTGCACGCGCCGTGGGTCGACCTGACGACGAGCACTCCGGAGACTGCGGCCTACGACGAGATCGACCCCTGGCTGTTCATCGGCAAGGTGCGCGCGTACGCGCAGTGGTGGGCCGGGTCACCCGAGGACCTCGGCCGGCCCGAGGTCAGCCCGGGGCTGGCCGACCTGTCGGGCCTGCCGCAGGCGGTGATGTTCTACGGCACCCGCGACCTGCTCGCGCCGGGCTGCCGGCTGCTCGTGCGACGCGCGGCCACCGCCGGCTGGGACCTGACCGCGGTCGAGCGACCTGGCCTGATCCACGTCTACCCACTCCTCCCGTACCTGCCCGAGGCGCGGGAGGCGTTCCGCGAGACCGTCGCCTTCCTCGGCGGACCGATCCTGCGATGAGCCTGCGGGTGCTGGCCTTCGACGACCTCGACGCGCACGCGGCCTACGACGTGTGGCGACTGCGGCAGCAGGTGTTCGTGGTCGAGCAGGGATCGCCGTACCCCGACCTCGACGGCCGCGACCGTGAGCCGTCGACCCGCCACCTGCTGAGCGAGCGCGACGGTGAGCTGGTCGGGTACGCGCGGGTGCTCGACGACGGCGGTTCGGCGCGCATCGGCCGGGTGGTCGTCGCGAAGGCCGCGCGAGGACGGGGGCTGGCCGACGAGCTCGTGCGGGCGGCCCTCGAAGTCGTCGGTGACCGCGAGGTGCGGCTGGACGCGCAGACGGGACTGCGGGAGTGGTACGCGTCGTACGGCTTCGTGGTCACCGGACCGGAGTTCGACGAGGACGGCGTCCTCCACATCCCGATGGCGCGATCCCGTCGACTGCCTTAGTTTTGAAGCCTCCGCAGGAGGCAGCGATGCAGGATCTCGACCTCTCGGGACGCGAGCTCACGGTCCTGCGCGCCTTGATGGCGCAGGAGCCGGTCCCCGGGCGACCCCTCCCGACCGGGGACGTCCTGCACCAGCTCAACGCACTGGTCCCGTGCGATCTCGTGGTGACCAATTTCGTCGACATGACCGGCCTGGTCACGGCGAAGGAATGGCTCTCGCCCTCGGGTCGGGGGCAGGGCAGGATCGTCACCGACCTGGACCTGCACGAGCAGCACGGAGGTCCCTTCTACCTCGGCTACATGCACTGGCGGCTGCACCCGCACCTGGCAGAGGGTTGCGGCGTCGACCTCGGTCCCCGTGGGGACGCGCTGGCGGTCGGGTTCCGCAACGGCACCAACCACGTCGTCCAGTACGGGTTCACGCGGGAGAGGAAGCACTTCACCCCGCGCGAGCTGGCGATCTTCGACCTCCTCGGTCCGCTGCTCCAGCGGCTGGCCCGCGAACGCCCGACCCCCCGGTTGCCGGCCACGTTGACCATCACGGAGCGACGCATCCTCTGCGACGTGGCCGCGGGGTTCAGCAACGCCGAGATCGCCGAGGACTACTGCGTCGCGGTCAGCACGGTGCGCAAGCATCTCGAGAACGCCTACCGCAAGCTCGGCGTGACCAACCGCGTGGCCGCGGTCGCACGGCTGCGCGGGAGCGACGAGCCCGGCCTCGACCTGCAGGAGCGCGTCGAGAGATTCGCCTGAAGGCGAATACCGGCTGGCACCGCGGCCCGCTATCCAGGGAGTAGCGGAACGCGCGGCCCCGCCCGGGGTCGTCGTTCCTTCGAGGAAGACCCTCGCGACACCCTTGGAGGTCATCATGCTTCTCACCCGCCGTTCGCTCACGGTCGGCTCCACCGCCCTGGCCGCGGGTGCGCTCGTGCTGGGGCCGGAGGCCTATGCCGCTCCCGGCCACCGTCGCCGCCGTCGCGGTTCGGCCGAGGACGGCCAGGCCGTCCTGGACTGGGAGCGGATCTGCTTCCGCACGGTCTACACCGACGCCGCTACCCCGGTCCCCGTCGGCGTCCCGGTGCTCGGCTTCGTCGCGCTGGCGATGCACCGCGCGGTGCAACGGTCCGCCCACCTGGGTGCCAGCTCGGAGTCGGCGGCCGCCGCGCGCTCGGCGCACGACGTGTTGGCCCACTACTACCCGGCGATGGCGGCCAAGCTCGACGCCGACCTGGACGCGTCGTACGCCGGCATCGGCAGCGGTCGCGAGCGCTGCAAGGGCGACCGGATCGGAGCCGACGCGGCCGCCGACATGATCCGCAGCCGTGCCGACGACGGCTACCTCGTCCCGAGCATCCACTACGGCAAGGCGCCGGGAGCCGGCGTCTGGCAGCCCACGCCGCCGGCGACCGACATGCTCGCGGCATGGCTCGGGTCCCTGCGGCCACTCCTGGTCGCGCCCGTCTCGGTGAGTGGTCCCTACTCGCTGACGTCCGCAGCCTGGGCAGCCGACTACGAAGAGGTCCGCCGGCTCGGCAGCATCGGCTCGGTGGAACGCACGGACGCCCAGACGGCGACCGCGGTGTTCTTCGACTCCAACTCGGCGACGGCCGTCGGGTCCGCGCTGGTCGGATACCTGGAGCAGCACCCGATCGGCATCGAGGCGACCGCGCACATGTTCGGAGCCATGCATGCGGCGATGACCGACGCGATCATCAGCTGCTGGCAGCTCAAGCGCGACGTCGGCTTCTGGCGACCCTTCCAGGCGATCTCGGGCGAGTACGACGACAGCAACTCGGCCACCAACCCTGAGCCCGGCTGGACGCCGTTGCGCCCGAAGCCCAACTACTCCGAGTACGTGAGCGGTCACGCATGCCTGACCGGGCCCGCCGTCCAGGTCGTCCGCCGGATCCTCGGCGAGGCGGTGCCGCTCCAGATCGGCTCGGTGAACTTCCCCAACGCTCCGCGCACCTACTCACTGCTCTCGGAGCTGGAGTTCGACGCGTTCCATGCCCGCATCTGGGGCGGGTTCCACTACCGCAAGGCCATGACCGACGGTTACGACCTCGCGCATCGCACCGCCGACCAGGTGCTGGCCGCCCTCAGCTGACGGGGGTGTGGGCACAGCTGTGGCACTCGGCAGCCCTCCGCTGGAGGCGGGTCAGCCGGCGAGCTCGGGAGCCTTGAGCACCTCGGCGGGGTTCTCGTAGACGGCTGTCGCGCCGTTCGCCATCAGTTCGGCGTCGTCGAAGCCGCCGGTGCGCACGGCCAGGCACGGCAGCCCCGCCGCCTGCGCCGCCCGGGTGTCCCACACCGAGTCACCGATCACGACCGCGTCGGTGCCCCCGACGGACTGCACCGCCGCCTGGAACAGGTCGGGTGCCGGCTTGCTGCGCACCGTCGGCGACCCCCAGACGATGCGGTGCACCAGTCCGGGGCCACCATCGACCAGCTCGAGCAGGCGCGAGGTGAGACCGGGCTCGCCGGAGCTGGCGACCACCACGTGCAAGCCGCTCGCACGGAGCAGCGCCAGCAGGTCGCCGGCACCCTCGGTCGCGCTGATCTCTGGGATCAGCCGCTCGAAGTACTCGCCATGGCGGCGGCGTACCTCGTCGCCGACACCTTGCTCAGCCGCGTCGCCGGCCAGGTGGGCGACGACCCGGTCGCCGCCCATGCCGATGGCGCGGTGGATGCGGTGGCTGGGTACCTCGAGGCCGACCTCACGAAAGGCGGCCTTCCAGGCAATGGTGCGGGCGTACACGCTGTCGACCAGCGTGCCGTCCACGTCGAGGACGACGGTGTCGATGCTCACGGGGGTTCCCTCCCGATTGGGTCTACGACTCTGTCACGCGAGTGCGCCGGAAGAAACACCCCAAAGGAGAGTCAGGCGGCCAGAACCTTCAAGAGCCCAGGTCAGAGGCTGTCGCGCGAGTCCCAGGTACGTCGGCTGCGGGCCCATCCTGGCCTCATCGGCGTGCGGTTGCGGGCAGGATGTCGAAGGTGGGACGTCTCGGTCGACGCGTCGGCGTAGGTCTGGACAAGCCCGACCAGCGAAATCGGAGGAGCAGATGCGCTACATGGTGATGCTGTCGATGCAGTCGGACGTCGGCCCGCCTCCCCCGGCGCTCGTGGAGGCGATGGACGTCGCGATGGGCGAGGCGTTCGCTAGCGGGCTGATGATCGATGCCGGCGGCCTGATGGGCGACCAGGTGACGACGTTCACGCTGCGGTCCGGGGCGCTGTCGCAGACCGACGGTCCGTACGCCGAGGCCAAGGAGGTCGTGGGCGGGTACGCCGTGCTCGACGTCCGCTCCCACGAGGAGGCGGTCGAGGGCGCCCGCCGGATGATGCAGGTGCACCTCGACCACTGGCCCGGCTGGGAGGGCGCGGCCGAGGTACGCCGGATCGGCGGTCCTGAGGAGGGCCCGCCGACGTCGTGAGCATTCCTTGAGCAGCCCCACCCAGGACGCCGTCGTCGCGGTCTGGCAGCTGGAGTCGGCGCGGGTCGTCGCGGGTCTCGCCCGGATGACCCGAGACCTCTCGCTCGCCGAGGACCTCGCGCAGGACGCGCTCGTCGCGGCTCTGGAGTCGTGGCCGGAGAGCGGTATCCCCGCCAACCCCGGCGCGTGGCTGATGACGGTCGCCAAGCGCCGGGCCGTCGACACGTTCCGTCGCGCCGAGCGGCAACGTGCCCAGGTCGAGCGGCTCGGGCACGAGATGGGCCACGAACTTGCGGAGACCACCATGAACGACCTCGTGGACCAGATCGACCACGTCGAGGACGACGTACTCAGGCTGATGTTCCTGACCTGCCACCCGGCGCTGACGGCCGATTCCCGGGCGGCGCTGACCCTACGGCTGGTCGGCGGATTGACGACCGACGAGATCGCGCGGGGGTTCCAGGTCAAGGACACCGCGGTCGGTCAGCGGATCTCGCGCGCCAAGAAGACGCTGGCCGAGGCCGGCGCGACGCTCGAGCTGCCGACGGGTGCCGATCGAGTGGCACGGCTCGGCGACGTGATGGCCGTGATCTACCTGGTGTTCAACGAGGGGTACGCCGCCACGGCAGGTACGTCGTGGATGCGGACCGACCTCTGCCTCGAGGCGCTGCGGCTGGCCCGGATGCTGGCGGCCCTGGCGCCGAACGACGCCGAGGTACACGGCCTCCAGGCGCTGATGGAGCTCCAGGCGTCGCGGTTCCACGCGCGCACCTCGGCCTCCGGTGAGCCCGTCCTCCTCGAGGACCAGGACCGGTCCCGGTGGGACCACCTGCTGATCCGCCGCGGGTTGGCGGCGCTGGCACGGGCCGAGTCGTCCGGCCAGGCGGTGGGCGTCTACACCGTGCAGGCGGCGATTGCCGCCTGTCACGCCCGGGCTCGTCGGGCATCGGACACCGACTGGGTGCGGATCGCCTCCCTGTACGACCTGCTGTCCTCAGCCGGCGACAACCCCGTCGTCGAGGTCAACCGCGCCGTCGCCCACGGCCGGGCGTTCGGCCCCGCGGCCGGTTTGGCCGTGCTGGACGCCGTCCCCGACACGTCGTACACCTGGCACGCCGTCCGCGGCGACCTGCTGTCCCGGGACGGCCGAGGTCCGGAGGCGGCCGAGTCGTTCCGCACCGCCGCCTCGCTGACCCGCAACGAGGCGGAGCGGGCCCTGCTGCTCCGGCGGGCCGCTACGTCGCTCGGAGCCTGACGGTCCGGGTGGTGACGCCCCTTCGGTCCAGCTCCTCTCCCGGCCGCACCGGGATAGTCCGCTACGAAAAGCACCTCGTTCCCGTCCTACCGAGGTGCTTTTCGTCGCGGACTATCCCGAGGTCGCCGGCAAGCCGCGTGTCGATGTCGCACGCGCCGCTAGCGTCGGTGCCATGGCCCGCTTCCACGAGCTCTGCCTCGACACCGCGAACCCCGGCAGCGACATCGCCACGTTCTGGGCCGCCGTCTCCGGCGGCCGGGTCAAGAAGGCGAAGGGCGGCCCGTCCGACGTCCAGGGTCGCGCCGACCACGAGAGCATCGCCATCGTGCCGGTCCCGGAGCCCAAGACCGTCAAGAACCGCGTCCACCTGGACGTCTACACGCTCGCTGTCCTGGACCTGACCGCCCTGGGCGCGGAGGTCGACCTGCCCGCGGAGGAGAGCGGGTTCGCCTGGACCACCATGCGCGACCCCGAGGGCAACGAGTTCTGCGCGTTCGTCCGCGACGAGCTGCCCGACTTCCGCATCCACGGCATCGGCGTCGACTGCATCGACCCGGAGTCGGTGGCCACCTGGTGGGGCGAGGTGTTCGGGGCGCAGCTCGACGACAACGCAGCCCACGGTGGCGGGTGGTGGACGCTGTTGCACGCGACTCCGGACGAGACGCTGACCATCGACTTCGCTGCAGTCCCGGAGCCGAAGCTGGTCAAGAACCGGATGCACTGGGACGTCTTCGGCAACGTCGAGGAGCTCCTCGACCGGGGCGCGACCCACCTCTGGGACCAGCCGGGCTGGACCACCCTCGCCGACCCGGAGGGCAACGAGTTCTGCGTGTTCCCGGAGAGATGACGCCGAGACGTACGTTGGACCGGTGACCGACGACGACCGTCCCGCGCCCGAGCACCGCCGCCCCGAGGGCATCGGCGACCAGACCGTCGAGGCCCTCGGGAAGCTGTCCGAGGCGCTCGAGGTGATCGAGGACGCGCGAGGCAGCCTGTACCGCTTCCACCGCCTCACCGGAATGGGCGACCTCGCCCTCGGCGAGGCGGTCGACCTGCTGCGCGAGGCCGGGCACGACTCACTGGCCGGCGAGATCGCGTCGCGGCTGGTAGGCCGCAACGTGCTCGAGGGCCGATGGACGTTCCAGGTCGTGGAGGAGTACGACGACGGGTACTACCGGCTCTTCAAGGAGCTGGAGGCCAAGGCGCGCGACTCCCTCGTGCTGGGGCGGCGGCACCTCTACGAGGCGGAGATGAAGGAGGACCGACGAACCCACGGCGACCCGGACCACCGGGCGACGCCGTAGGTCGCGGCCACCCTCGACCGGTCTGGCCTACTTCTCCAGGAACGTCAGCAGCGCCTGGTTGAACTCGCGTGCGTGCGAGCCGTTGATGCCGTGCGGGCCGTCCTCGATGACGACCAGCTCGCTGCCCTCGATCGCCTCGTGGGTCCGCTTCCCGGATCCCTCGAACGGCACGATCGCGTCCGCGTCGCCGTGGATCACCAGCGTCGGGACGGTGACCTGGCCGACGTCGTTGCGGAAGTCGGTGCCCCAGGCGTCCATGCACTGCAGGGCGGCCTCCTGGTCGGACTGCTGGGCGATCGCCAGCGCCTCCTGGCGCGTCTCCTCGGCGACCTTGAGCTCGCCGTTGGCGGAGAAGAAGTTGGTGGTGAACTCGTCGAAGAAGCCGTCGCGGTCGTTCTCGAGACCCTTGCGGAACCCGGCGGCTGTCTCCTCGTCGAGCGGTCCGTCCGGGTTGGAGTCGGACTTCAGCAGCGCCGGCGGGATGGCGGCCGCGAAGACGACGCTGTGCAGCTTGTCCTGGCCGTGCCGGGTGACGTACCGCGCGACCTCACCGCCGCCCATCGAGAACCCGACCAGCGTGACGTCGGTGAGCTCGAGGTCGTCGATCACGTTCGCCAGGTCGTCGGTCAGCGCGTCGTAGTCGTAGGAGTCGCCCGGGTCGGACTTGCCGAACCCGCGCCGGTCGTAGGCCACCACGCGGTAGCCGGCCTCCGTCAGTGCCTCGGTCTGGGCCGACCACGACACGTGGCTCAGCGGCCAGCCGTGGATGAGCACGACCGGACGTCCGTCGCCCCCGCTGTCGAAGACGCTGATGTTGTGGGTCTGCTCGTTCTCGTTGTTGTCGGCCATCCTTCGACGCTAGCCAGCGGTCCCGGGTGGCAGTACGCCCATGAGGGTGTTCTCAGCCGACGCGGTCGCCCGCGCGGGCCGCGGCCTGCACCAGCAGGGCGACCGCCTTCTCGCCGACGCGCGGGGGCACCCGCCCGATCGCCCGGTCGGCCAGGGCGGCCACGCGCGGGATGGTGGTCTCGGTGGTGCCGTACGACGTCATGGCGACGAGGGTGTTCCAGAGCGTCCGTTCGGGGGCGCTGTCCCCCAGCGCCTCAGGGCCGTGCTTGTGGACGAAGCGCCGGCGCGCCGAGCCGGTGCTGTAGGCCCGGGACGCCCTCTCGACGGTCGAGGTGACCGGACCGTGGTGCTGGGTCGTGAAGTCCTGGGGGATGACGATCGGGACGCCGAGCAGGTGCAGCCGGTACCCCCAGTCGATGTCCTCCCAGCCGTACTCGCGGAACGACTCGTCGTACCCGCCCACGAGGTCGTAGTCCTCGCGCGTCGTGGAGACGTTCCCCGACCACCACCGCCAGGCACGGTCCGGCGGCGTCTCGAAGGCCATCGCCCGGATCCTGCGGTCCGCGCCGACGCCGTAGGCACGGGCGTACGGCGTGTCCGGGAAGACGTCGCGACACATCCCCACGACCCCGCACCGGGAGGCCTGGTGGAGGCGGTAGTGGTGCGCGGCGAAGTCCTCCTCGAGGTACAGGTCGTCGTCGGCCCGCACCAGCACGTCCCCCCGGGCGGCGTCGAACCCGGCGTTGAGAGCGGCGGAGCGACCCCGGTTCTCCGGGAACGCGATCACGCGGACGGGCAAGTCGCCGGCGGCCCGCGTCGCGATCTGCTGCGACCCGTCGACGTCGCCGTCCAGCACGACGATCATCTCGATGTCGCCGGTGCGGCCCAGCGTCTGGTGACCGAACGACTCGATGATCGTCGGCAAGCGATGGGCGCCCCGGTGGCTCGGGACCACGATGGACACCTCGACCATGGACGCCCCCCGTCGTCGAGTCTGGTGGACCCGGCTCCCAGCCCCGGGTATGGCTCAGCACCCTAGCCCGCCGTGGCCCCTCCCCGGAGGCGAACCGCCAACCTGGGACCGGGCTCAGCCCTGGCGGAGAACCGGATCCATCGGGTCGTCGTGATCCATCAGGATGCTGACGACAGAGTCGCCGGTGACGGCCTGGTGGGTCGACCAGGAGAGCTTGATCCCCGCCTGCGCGAACCGCTCCTCGGCGTCGTCCCCGAAGTACGACGCGGCGCCGGCCCCCGTGAGGTACTCCGTCCCGCCGGCGGCCGTCACCTGCTCGATGAGCCGGTCGACGGACCGTTCCCGCGGGGGCGCGGTGGTGACCAGTTCGGTGGTGATGCCGAGCAGGTCGCGGACCAGCCGGATCATCGAGAGGTTCACCTCGTCGAGGAAACGGCCCTCGCAGGCCTGGATGCCGGCCACCAGCTCGGCGCCCCGAGTCGGCCAGTGGCGCGCGCCGGTGTAGCGGCCACGGATGACGTCGACGAGGTGCTGCTGCCAGCCCTCGGCCACCTCGACCTGGTTGATCGGCACCAGCGACGGCTTGCCGACCAGCCGGTGGGAGCACCAGCTCTCGCGCATCGTCACCCGCCGCTGGTAGCCGTGCTTTTGGAACTGGTCGTGGACGGCCACCACGAACCGGTCACTCGTGGCCATCTTGAACCAGAACCCGGAGTACGGCAGCAGGTCCGGCTGATGGATGGTGACCTTCACGGCCGGACCTGCTTCACCAGGGCGTACTGCTCGGCGTACTCGACCTTCCGCACGTGCCCGACCGCGGCCAGGTGCTGCTTGATCGAGCTCATCGGGTGCGGGCCCTGGGGATGCTCGGTCTCGTAGGCCTCGCAGGCCGCGACCTTGAGCTCGGCCTGCTCCTCGGTGAGCGCCTCGAAGACGTTCCAGCGCAGGTCGCTGGGGTACAGGTTCACGTCGTAGACCGCGATGTCGTACACGTAGACGCCGTTCGGCACCCAGTGGTCGGGCGACATCGAGGTGCGGCACGCGCGCATGCCGGCCTCGTAGACCGCGATGTGGTCCTGGTGCAGCGAGGGGAAAGGCAGGTAGATCTCGTCGGGACGGAGCCGGACCAGCTCCGCGTCGAGGTCCGCCACCAGCGCGGTCATCCGCGCGGGCACCTCCCCGTCCTCATAGCCCAGCCTCGTGCTCTCCCCGAGTCCGAGGATCGCCATCGCGCGGGCGTGCTCGGCCGCACGCCGCGAGCCGCTGTCGGTGACCACGAGCACCTCGCACTCGTCGGGCCGCTTGGCCAGCAGGCCGCCACACCCGAGGGACTCGTCGTCCATGTGTGGCGCCACGATGAGACGACGCATCCGGATCTCCCCTGTCGAGACGGTCCCGCCGAGGGTAGTAGGCGCGACGACCCGCGGGGGCGGTAATGGCGACGCTAGCCTGCGGCCGTGGCCACCGTCGTACTCCCGGTCGTCGACACCGGCCCCGAGGCCCTGCTCCGGCTCGGCGAGATCACCTCCGACGGCGGCACGTACCGCGGCTCGATGGAGGTCGGGCGCTGGCTGGCCGTCGAGGGGCGTACGCCGACCGGCGCGGTCGCCGTGCTGCTCGACGACGTGCTCGCGTATGCGATCACCGCCGACCAACCGCCCGGCCGCTGGTCGGTGAGCACCGAGATCACCCTCGACGCGTTCCGGCCGCTGCCAAGCCTCGGGCGGGTGTTGGTGGAGGCTCGGCTGTCGTACGCCGACGGGCTGAGCGGCTTCGCGACCGGCACCGTGACCGACGAGGCGGGGACCGTGCTCGCGCTGGTCAGCCAGCGCGGCCGGTACGTCCGTGCTCCCGAGGGGCTGGTCGAGGAGGGCGCATGGGGTGGTCCCCCGGCACCCGGCGACCTCGAGCGGCTGCTGGCGAGCCGGGCCGAGGAGCCGGTCGTCACCACCGATGTGCTCGCAAACGAGAGCGGCAACCTCCACGGCGGCGTCTCGATGTTCCTCGCCGACCTGGTCGCGAGCGCCCTGCGTCCCGACCTGGTCACCGCGTCGGTCCACGTCACCTACGCCCGCGGCATCCCCATCGGCCCCGAGCTCATCTGCCGCACGACCACCCGCCACGACGGCCGCTCCCTGGCGGTCATCGACGTCGACGGGATGGTCGAGGACCGCGTCTGCACGACGGCCCGCGTGATCCTGCACCCGCCGGCCTGACGAACCCCGTCAGAGGCCCTGTCGGAGCTCGCGGCGGGTCGGTCCTTCGCCCTCCAGGGCCGGTACGCCGGCCCGCAGGCCGGCCAGGACCACGTCGAGGTGCCGGTGGGCGAGCCGGTCGTCGAGGTCGCGGTCCATGCCGCCCGGCATCGGCCGGGACAGCCGCACCAGCAGGGTGCCGACGTCGCCGAAGCTGACCTCCTTGCCGAGCGTGCCGTCGTCGTGGGCCGCCTGGACGAGCGCCTCGACCGCGCGCGCCGAGGCCTCCCGCGGCTCGCGCAACGCCGGGTCGTCCGCGTGGTCCAGGGCGAGGGGCATGATCGCGGCGACGCGGCGGACCAGCATCTGCCGCAGGTACGTCGCCAGCCGCTCGAGCCCGTCGTACTCCGCGTCCTCGGCGGCCAGCGCCGCCTCCGCGACGGTCAGCGAATGTCCGAGGGCGTCGAGCAGCACGGCGCGGACCAGGCCGTCGCGGTCGCCGAAGCGCCGATAGAGCGTGCCGATGCCGACGCCGGCGCGGCGGGCGACCTCGTCGAGCGGCGCGTCGAGGCCACGCTCGAGGAACAGGTCGCGGGCGGCGACCAGCACCTGCTCGTGGTTGCGACGGGCGTCGGCGCGCATGGCGTCAGTGTAACCGCACAAGCGGAATAAGATCCTCCACTTGTCTTGACTTCCTGCGGCGCGCAGTCGTACGGTCAACCGGAGAAGAACCCTCCGGTTGAGAAGGAGTCGTCATGACCACCGCCACCACCGCGACGCCGATGCGGGCCGGCCGCGACACCCGCTGGCTCGCGCTCGCCGTCATCGCCGTCGCCCAGCTGATGGTCGCCCTCGACGCGACCATCGTGAACATCTCGCTCCCCACCGCTCAGGCAGCCCTCGGCTTCGACGACGCCGACCGCACCTGGGTCGTGACCGCCTACACGTCCACGTTCGCGGGTCTGCTGCTCCTCGGCGGCCGTGTCGCGGACCGGTTCGGGCGCCGCCGTGCGTTCCTCGGCGGACTGCTCGGGTTCGCCACCGCCTCGGCCCTCGCCGGCGTGGCGCCGACGTTCGAGGTGCTCGTCGCGGGGCGCGCGCTCCAGGGCGCGTTCGCCGCGGTGCTGGCACCGACCGCCCTGTCGCTGGTCGCGACCACGTTCCAGGGCCGGGAGCGCGCCAAGGCGTTCGGCGTGTACGGCGCCGTCGCCTCGAGCGGCGCGGCCGTCGGACTGCTGCTCGGGGGCGTGCTGACCGAGTACGCCGGATGGCGGTGGTGCCTGTTCGTCAACGTGCTCATCGCCGGCGCGGCCGCACTGGCCGGCCGGGCCTTCCTGCCCGCCGACGACGGCCACCCCGACGCCCGGATCGACGCCGCTTCCGGTGTTCTGGTCACCTCCGGCCTCGCGGCGTTCGTGCTCGGCTGCTCGCAGGCGGCCGCCCACGGCTGGACGTCGGCGAACGTGCTCGCCCCGCTCGCCATCGGTGTCGCGCTGGTCGCGGCGTTCGTGCTGCGCCAGCGCACCTCGACCGCACCGATGCTGCCGCTGTGGGTGCTGCGGGACCGGTCCCGCGTCGGCGCGTACCTCGCCGTCGCCATCTCCGTCGTCGGCTCGTTCGGGATGTTCCTGATGCTGACCTACCACTTCCAGGTGGTGCTGGGCTGGTCGCCGGTGCGCGCCGGGCTGGCCTTCTTGCCGCTGTCGGTGACCGTCTCCGCGAGCGCGTTCGCGTTGGGCAGCCGGCTGCTGCCGCTGGTCGCGCCGCGGTACTTGATCGCCGGCGGCATCGTCCCCGCCGCGGCCGGACTGGCCCTGCTGACGACGTTGACGCCCGGTTCGTCGTACCTCGCCGTGATCCTGCCCGCCGAGGCACTGCTCGGCATCGGCAGCGGCCTGATCTTCACCCCGGCCATCAGCGTGGCCACCAGCGGCGTCGAGCCGCGGTACGCCGGGGTGGCCGCAGCCACCGCGAGTACGGCGATGCAGGTGGGCTCGTCGGTGGGTACGGCGGTGCTCAACAGCGTCGCGGTCGCCGCCACCACGGCGTACGCCGGGACCGATCCCCGCGAAGCTCTCGTCCACGGCTACGCCACCGCCACCGGCTGGTCCGCCGTCGCCCTCGCCGTGACCGCGGTCCTGGTCCTGGTTCTCGTCCGCACCCCCAAGCCCGACCCCGACTCCCACCCCCACTGACCCCCCCTCGGGATAGTCCGCGACGAAAAGCACCTCGCTCGGGGCTGGGTGAGGTGCTTTTCGTCGCGGACTATCCCGAATTCAGGCGACCGGGGCGCGGCCCAGGGTGGCGGTGGCGGAGTGGGTCGCACCGCCGGGGTCGGTCCAGGAGACGCGGACGGAGTCGCCGGGGTCGTGGGCGGCGACGGCCTTCTGGAGCTCGGGGTACGTCGCGACCGACGTGCCGCCGACCGAGGTGATCGTGTCGCCGGCGCCGAGCCCGGCGACGGCGGCCGCGCCGCCGTCGAGCACGCCGGCCAGCGTGGTGCCCGAGCCGTACAGCGAGACGCCGAGGAACGCGTCGTACCCGAGCGTGATCGACGCCGTGTCCTGGCCGGCCACCACGCGGGCGGCGATGCGGAGCACGCGCTTGACCGGGATGACGTACCCGGTGATCTTCGCGGAGCCCGACGACGCCGCCACGTTCATCCCGACCACCTCGCCCGAGGACGACAGCAGCGCGCCGCCGGAGTCGCCCGGGATGATGTCGGCGTCCACCTCGATCAGCTGCGTGAGCCGGTGGGCATCGCCGGTCTGCTCGTCGGAGACCGTGATCGGGTGGTCGGTGTCGGTCACCGAGCCGTCCGCCGCGGTCAGTGCCCCGCCGTCCCCGCCGGCGTCCCCGACGGCCGTCACGGGGTCCCCGACGGATACCCCGCTGGCGTCCGTGGACGCCGTGGCCAGGCCCGACGCGCCGTCGAGCTGCAGCACCGCGACGTCGCGCTTGGCGTTGTACCCGAGCACCTGCGCGTCGTACGTCTTGCCGGTGTTCGCGACGGTCACCGAGATCGATGTCGCCCCCTCGACCACGTGGTGGTTGGTGACGACCAGTCCGTCGCCGCCGATCACGATGCCCGTACCCGCCGCCTCACCGGCCCCGAAGTCGACCTCGCTGGTGATCGTCACCAGTCCCTCGGACTGCGCGGACGTGGCCACCGAGGTGTCGAGGGAGGCGGTCGAGGAGTACGGGGACACGTACGGGGACACGTACGGGGACCAGCCGCGGTCGACCAGGAAGGTCGCGGCCGCGGCCGGACCGACGACGGGGGCGACGGCGGCGACGGACAGGGGCAGGACGAGCGCCGCGGCGGCCACGGTGGCCGTGGCCCGGCGGCGGAGGGTGGTGGCGGTCATGGGACCACCGTGAGCCGCGGTCTTGTGCGTTCCCTGTGAGCCACGTCAGGACGCGGCAAGAGCCTCGGCGCGTGCCTCGTCCTCGGGTGCCCAGCGGTACATCATGTAGTGCGCGACCGCCCGGGCCTCCTCCATCCCGAACATCCGGCCGATCATGTGCAGCGCCAGGTCGATGCCGGCCGAGACGCCGGCGCCGGTCACGATGTGCCCGTTGTCGCAGACCCGCACGTCGCGACGTACGACGGCCGTCGGCGCCGCCGCCTGGAGCCGGTCGTAGCCGCTGAAGTGGGTGGTCGCCTCGAGGCCGTCGAGCAGCCCGAGCTCGGCCAGCACGTACGCGCCGGTGCAGACCGAGACGAGGTGCTCGACCTGGGGCTCCTGCTCCTTGACCCACGCCATCAGCCTGGGGTTGTCGAGGATCACCTTCGTGCTGCCGCCGGGAATAAGGAGCATGGAGAGAGGCGGGCAGTCGTCGATGC
This sequence comes from uncultured Actinomycetota bacterium, assembly GCA_963782155.1. Lineage (GTDB taxonomy): Bacteria > Actinomycetota > Actinomycetes > Propionibacteriales > Nocardioidaceae > Nocardioides. The sequence continues at coordinate 166,967 of CAWAIZ010000017.1, read as the reverse complement.
TGTGGTTGGGCTGGATCAGCATGCCGGTGTTGGCGCGGACCGTCCGCGCCTCGTCGGCCACGGTGAAGACGTTGAAGTGCGCCTTGCCGTCGTCGCCGGTGACGCCGAAGGCCTCGAAGGGCCCGCAGAAGTCGAGCACCTCCACGTCGTCGTGCACCAGGATCGCCAGGTTCCTCGGGGCCGTCTCGGGGGACATCCTGCGGACGCTACGCGCGGCCACCCCTCCCCGCATCCGCATTTGCCCTGACATCATCGAGGCGTGGGAATCTCGGGGTCGGCGGGCCAACCACCCGCAGTCGGCGCGGTGTTCGGGCGCTACCGCATCGAGTCCCGCCTCGGCATGGGTGGCATGGGCGTCGTGTACGCCGCCACCGACACGCGCCTGCACCGCACCGTCGCCCTCAAGGTCATCTCGGGTCAGCTGGCCGGCGACGAGGTCTTCGTGGCGCGGTTCGACCGGGAGGCCGAGGCTCTCTCGCGGCTCGACTCCCCGCACGTCATCGCGATCTACGACCACGGCGAGGTCGACGGCGTGCCGTACATCGCGACCCAGTACGTCGCCGGCGGCGACCTCGGCGCGATGCTCGCCCGTCGCGGGCCGCTGGCACCCGCGCTGGCCGCCGCCGTGTGCGTCCAGCTCGCCGGGGCGCTCGTGGACGCCCACCGGGTGGGGGTGGTGCACCGGGACGTGAAGTCCAGCAACGTGCTCGTGCGCGACCCCGACGCCGACGAGCCGTTCGTCTACCTGTGCGACTTCGGCATCGCGCTCACCGACTCCCGCGGCATGACCAGCTCCCAGGGCATGGCCGGCAGCTGGGCCTACATCTCCCCCGAGCGCGCCCGCGGCGAGACCGCGACGCCGCTGAGCGACGTCTACTCGCTCGGCTGCCTGCTCTGGGTCTGCCTGACCGGCCGGACGCCGTACGACGGCACCGACGTCGAGATGGCCATCGCCCACCTCAACGCGCCCGTGCCGCAGCTCGAGGGCGACGGCGCGGAGGAGGTGAACGCGGTACTGGTCCGCGCGATGGCCAAGAAGCCCGGCGACCGGTACCCGACGGCGGCGGACCTGCGCGCGGACCTCGCGAGACTGGCACGTCACGGCGCCGCGACGCCGCTGGTCCCGGCGAGCGCTGCCGGGGTCGTGCACCCGGGGTCGAGCCCGACCGTCGTCCGGGCCGCTCGTCCCAGCCGGAGGTACGTCGTTCCGGCGCTCGCCGCCGGCGTCGTCGCCGTGCTACTGGGGGCCGTCGCCCTGTGGCCCGGCGGCCTCGTGAACCGGGACGCCCAGCCCCCGCCCACCGATTCGGACACGGGTCCGCGCATCGCCGGGGACTTCGACGGCGACGGGCTCGGCGACGTCCTGCTGCGGATCTACGACAACGGCAGCGCCCCGGTCCGAAACTTCCTGCTGGCGTCGACGGGTTCGTCGTTCGTCGTGCCACCCACGCGCGCGCCCGCACGCGGCGGGCTGGCGACCTACGGCGACGTCGACGGCCGTCCGCCCGCCGAGGTCGTGGAGTTCGACAACCTGCTCGACGGCGACCGCAGCAAGGCGTTCACGCTGTACGCCGACGGCACGGAGCAGGTCGCCAAGTTCGCTGCCTCACCGACGGTGGGCAACGCCTACCCGCTCCTCGCCGACACCGACGGCGACGGCCGCGACGACTTGGTCCTCTGGGGCGACACCGGCACGGACACCGGCGCGGACATCCAGGTGGCGCGGAGCACGGCAGAGGGCTTCGCCGATCCGACGCAGTGGTACCTCACCGCGCAGTGGAACCAGTTCTACGACGAGCTCTACGGCGGCGACATGGACGGCGACAGCCACGACGACCTCGTCACCCACGTCCGGGTGGACGCCCCGAAGGGCGAGATCCGCACCCAGCTCCGGGTCTTGCTCTCCGACGGCTCGCGCTTCGCGCCCGTCGACGTCCACCGCACGATCACGACCACCAGCGACCTGAACCCGACCGGCACCACCGGCGACGTCGACGGCGACGGTGCGACCGAGGTCGTCGTCTACGTCGAGGGCCACCGGAAGCAGGAGCTCCGCGTGTACGACGCCGGCACGGACGGCCGCCTCGACACCGGCACGGTCTGGGCCCGCGACGACCATCCCGAGGACCGCGAGCACCGCAGCTCGCTGCTGCTCTCCGACGTGGACGGCGACGGCGACAGCGACCTCGTCCTCCTGCGCCCCGTACGCGACGGGACCTACCGCCTCGACGTCGGCCTCTCCGACGGCTCGTCGTTCGGTCCCCTTCGGACGTGGGCCGACTTCCCGTGCGTCGCGAAGAAGTGCGACGAGACGGTCTACGGCATGTCGGCGCACCTGTAGGCGCCTGGACCCGATCCTTCTGCGGTGCGACCTGGCGCTCACCCCTCAGCCGGCACCGATGAGATCGAGGACCGCCGCCGGCGAACCTACGGATAGAGGTTCTGCAGGCGCAGCTGGCCCCGAGCGACAAGGCGGTCGTCGGCGTCGGCGTACGTCTCGATCAGCCAGACCTGCTGCGACCGGCCCCGGTGGATCGGGATCGCGGTCGAGGTCATCGCCCCGTCGCGGACGGCACGGTAGAAGTCGGTGTTGTTGTTGACGCCGACCACCTTGCCGTCGGGGTCGCGACCGGTGACCCAGAGCATCCCGCCGAGGCTGCCGAGGGTCTCCACGACACTGCAGTGCACGCCGCCGTGCACGATGCCGTAGGGCTGGTGCATCGTCGGCCCGGCGGTCCAGGTCGCGACGACCCGGTCTCCGGACAGCTCGGTGAACTCGATGCCGAGGTACTCGACGAAGTTGCCCATCTCGGGCTGCTCGGGCTGCACCGGATCAGTCTGCCGCAGCCCGGCCGAGCCCCGGACGCCGGCTGGCCGCCGTCGTACGACGCGACAAGACGTCCCGGCATCGCGCTCGGCCAAGCACTGGGATCAGGTCGCCGCTGCTGGGTCGGTTGCCGGACCGAGGACCGCGTGCTAATTTGCCCATCAGTTAATTAACCAGATCGGAAACTAATGATGCCTGTCAGTACCGACGAGCGGCTCGACGCCACGTTCGCCGCCCTGTCGAACTCGACCCGACGCGCGATCCTCGCGCGCCTGGCGACCGGCGACGCCACGGTCAACCAGCTGGCCGAGCCGTTCGCCCTCTCCCTGCCGGCGGTCTCCAAACACCTGAAGGTGCTCGAGGAGGCAGGCCTCATCCAGCGCGGCAGGCGCGCCCAGTTCAGGCCGTGCGCGCTCGACCCCGGGGCGCTCGAGGGCGCCCTGGGCTGGGCGGAGACCTGTCGCGACACCTGGAATGCCCGCCTCGACCGCCTCGAAGCACGACTCGCCCAGCCCACCAAGGAGGACCCGAAATGACGCACGACGGCCTGCCTGCCGTCCGGATGACCCGGACCTTGGACGCGGCGCGACCCTCGGTGTGGCGGATGTGGACCGACCCGGTGGAGTTCGCCTCGTGGTACGGGCCGGCGGACGCCACGGTCGAGGTGCAGGAGATGGACCTGCGACCCGGCGGTCGACGGGCAGTCGTGATGTCGGTCCTCACCCCACGCGGACCGATGCAGATGACGTTCGTCGGCGAGTTCCGCGAGGTCGACGAGCCCCGACGACTGGTCTACACCGAGGCCACCGACGGCCATCCCGAGACTCAGGTGGAGCTCGATCTGCACGACGAGGACGGGCGCACGCGGATCGAGCTCATCCACCACGGGATACCCGCCGGGTCCCCGGGCGAAGCCGGCTGGGCGGCGGCCTTCGACCACCTCGCGGCCCGCGTCACCTCCGGCGGTCAGAATCCGATGGACAGGCCGGCGTAGTTCTCGGCGAGTCCGGGCGGCGCCAGCCTCGGACGAGCAGACCAGGCAGCTGGGCGCGGTCCAGATCCGGTCGTCGGACCAGCCATCGAGGGAGTCCCTTTGGGCACCTGGACGTCTTACCGGGAGACCGACGACGACCGCATCGAGTGCAGCGCGAACCCGTCCGGGTGCCAGGCCCGCAGGGGTTCCGCTTCGACATCGTGCTGCAGGGCGACGGGGAGACCGTGTTCCTCGACCACCCCCGCACGCAAGACTGACCAGATGAACAACCTGCGGCGGCCCGGTGACGAACGCGCCGGCGACCTGTTTTCCGACGAGGCCTTCCTCGCCGCGATGGTCGCCGTCGAGGAGGCCTTGCTGGACGTACGGTCCGAGCAGCGCGCCATGGCCGACCTCGCGGAGGTGCCGCCCACGGCCGAGTACCTCGGCGCGACCGACGCCATGCTCGAGGCCCCCCTGGCCCGGGCCGCGGGGGTGCCGGCGTGAACCCCGTCGTCACCGGCGTCCGGATGTCCGGTGCCCGCCACCGTGCCGAGCTGCCGTTGCTCGTGCTCGGCCCGTCTCTCGGCACCAGCGCCGGCGCGCTCTGGGCCGACTGTGCGCACCACCTAGCCGACGACTTCGACCTGCTCGCCTGGGACCTCCCCGGCCACGGCCACAACCGCGCGGTGCCGGACGAGCCGTTCACGATGGCCGAGCTGGCCGGGGCCGTGCTGCAGTTGGTCGCGGACGTGCAGGAGCAACGTGGCGACCGCGGTACGGCGTTCGCTTACGCAGGCGTCTCGGTCGGCGGGTGCGTCGGCCTGCAGCTCCTGCTCGACCACCCAGACCGGGTGACCGCGGCCGCCCTGATCTGCACCGGCGCCAGGATCCTCGACGAGCAGGCCTGGTCCGACCGCATCGCGCGGGTCCGCGCCTCCGGCACGTCGAGCCTGGTCACCGCCTCGGCCGAGCGGTGGTTCGCCCCCGGGTTCCTCGAGCACCGGGCGTCGAGATCCAGTGCGCTGCTGCACTCGCTCAGCGACGCGGTGGACGCCGGGTACACCGCGGTGTGCGACGCCCTCGCGCAGTTCGACGTCCGCGACCGGCTCGGGGAGGTCGCCGCGCCGGTGCTCGCCGTCGCCGGCGCCCACGATGCCGTCTGTCCCCCGGCCTCGCTCGAGCGGATCGCCACCGGCGTCCGGGACGGCCGGCTCGTCGTGCTGGAGGGTGCCTCCCACCTGGCGCCGGCCGAGTGTCCCGAGGAGGTGGCGGACCTGCTCCGCCGGCACTTCCTGGGAGAGCCACCCGATCGCGGGCCGGGCGAGGCCGTCCGGCGCGAGGTGCTCGGCGACGCCCACGTCGACCGGTCGTTCGCGGCCGCCACCGACCTGACGCGCGAGTTCCAGGACTTCATCACGACGTACGCCTGGGGCGGCGTGTGGACCCGCCCGGGCCTGGACCGCCGCAGCCGATCGATCGTCACGCTCACCGCACTCGTCGGCGGCGGCCATCACGAGGAGCTCGCCCTGCACCTGCGCGCGGCCCGCCGCAACGGCCTGTCCTGGGAGGAGATCAAAGAGGTGATCCTGCAGACCGCCATCTACTGCGGCGTCCCCGCCGCCAACACCGCCTTCCGGATCGCCCAAGACGTCTATCTGGCAATCAGCGACGAGGAGGACCAGTGACCAGCGCTTTCGTGTACGCCGCCGTGCGGACGCCGTTCGGGAGGTTCGGCGGCGCGCTGGCCGACGTACGCCCCGACGACCTGGCCGCCACCGCCGTCACCGGCCTGCTGTCCAGGGCTCCCGGCCTCGACCCCGAGCGGATCGGCGACGTGGTCTGGGGCAACGCCAACGGCGCCGGCGAGGACAACCGCAACGTCGGCCGGATGGCCGTGCTGCTCGCCGGTCTGCCCGCGTCGGTGCCGGCGGTGACGGTCAACCGGCTGTGCGGCTCCTCGCTCGATGCCGTGATGGCCGGCTCGCGGACCATCGAGTCCGGCGACGCCGACGTCGTGCTGACCGGAGGCGTGGAGTCGATGACGCGGGCCCCGTGGGTGCTACCGAAGCCCTCGCGGGCCTTCCCCGCCGGCAACGTCACCGCGGTCTCCACCACGCTCGGCTGGCGGCTGGTCAACGAGCGGATGCCCGCCCAATGGACGGTGTCGCTGGGCGAGGCGAACGAACAGCTCGCCGACCGCTTCGGCATCTCCCGCGAGCGGCAGGACGAGTTCGCCGCGCGCTCGCACAACCTCGCCCACGCGGCCTGGGAGGCCGGCTTCTACGACGACCTGGTCGTGCCCGTCGATGACGTCGACCTCGCCCGCGACGAGGGCATCCGGCCCGGGTCCACCGCCGAGAAGCTCGCCGGCCTGAAGCCGTCCTTCCGGGCCGACGGCACCATCACGCCCGCCAACGCCTCGCCCCTGAACGACGGCGCGTCAGCCGTCCTCCTCGGCTCGGAGGCCGCCCGCGACCTCATCGGCCTCGACCCGTGGGCGCGGGTCGCCGGGCGCGGCACCTTCGCGCTGCTCCCGCAGGATTTCGGGATCGCACCGGTCGAGGCGGTCAACCAGGCGCTGGAGCGGGCAGACATCACCTGGGCCGACGTCGCGGCGGTCGAGCTCAACGAGGCCTTCGCCGTCCAGTCGCTCGCCTGCGTCGACCTCTGGAAGATCGACCTCGGCATCGTGAACACCCACGGCGGCGCCATCGCGATCGGCCACCCCCTCGGCGCTTCCGGCGGCCGCATCCTCGCCACGCTCGCGCACCGGTTGCGTCAGTCCGGGGACCGCTGGGGCGTGGCCGCGATCTGCATCGGCGTGGGCCAGGGGCTGGCCGTGGTCCTGGAGAACGTCACGTGACGGTCGCGTTCCCGGCGGCCGCGGACGAGGCCGTCGCGGACGTCGCCCACGGGTCGACGGTGCTGGTCGGCGGCTTCGGGCCGGTCGGGATGCCGTACGCGCTCATCGACGCGCTCATCGGCCAGGGCGCCATGGACCTGACCATCGTCAACAACAACGCGGGGAACGCGAACCTCGGCATCGGCCAGCCCACCAAGGTCGCCGAGCACCTGAGTGCCGAGTCCGGCGTCGTCCTGCACACCGAGAACGGCATGCTCGGGATGGGCCCGGTGGCCGCGGCCGGCCGGGAGGACTGGGACCTCATCAACGCCGGCAAGCAGGCGGTCACCGAGCTGCCCGGGGCGGCGTACTTCCACCACGCCGACTCCTTCGCGATGATGCGCGGCGGCCGCCTCGACGTCTGCGTGCTCGGTGCCTTCCAGGTGTCCGTCACCGGGGATCTGGCCAACTGGCACACCGGCGCCCTCGATGCGATCCCGGCCGTCGGCGGTGCGATGGACCTCGCCACCGGGCGCCAGGCAGGTCTTCGTGATGATGACGCTCTTCGCCAGGGACGGCTCGCCCAAGCTGGTCCCGGAGTGCAGCTACCCCCTCACGGGCCTGGCGTGCGTCACCCGCCTCTACACCGACCTGGCCACCTTCGACCTGGTGCCGGACGGCGCGCGGCTGGTGGCGGCGTACGGCGTGGAAGCGGGCGACCTCGAGGGCCGCCAGGGAATCGACCTGCGGTGACCTGAAGTGACCGGCGGCTGCTCCAGCGGGTCGAGGTGGATCGGGGCGCCGGACTCGTCGAACGGCGACCGACCGAAAGGCCGAGATGAGGCAGGGTGGGCGGCGAGACGCTCGATCGCGTCGCCCGACCTTGGCGTGGGTCAGACCGCCGGGCCGGCCGCCCGGTGCCGGGGTGCGTACTCGGTGAAGGTGTAGACGAGGCGCATGCTGGCGGCGTGCGCGAGCCGCATCTCGATGTCCACCGCCTGGCGGTCTCCGAGCTTCGGCACGGTGGCGAGGGTGGCGTCGTCGAGGGCGTGAACAGGCATGGCGGGGGTCCCAACTGTGTGCCCGAGGGGGGGTCAACTGCTTCGGCAACGAAGGTCCCACGAGAAGGGGCGAAACGCCTGCGAACCAGGCAGATCACACCGGAAATCGTCGCGATCGTCGAGTTTGACAGCGTGCGACTTGTCGCGATGTGACCAACAGGTCTAGCCGATTCGGCCCCCGACGGCGTGACACAGACATACGTGCGATCGATCTCCACTCGGCTGCCGAGCCCGGCGCGCCAGCGCCGCTCGCAGGCGCCGCGCCGGGCGGATCCGGCGCCTTGATCTCCTCGAGGCGAATCCGTCAGCTGGGCCGTACCCAGCGTTTCATGCCCGGCATCGAGCCACACCTCCCCTGGGAGCCATGGCTGTCGGTCGCTGATGCACTGACATGCCGATGAGCGGAAGGCGTGTGAAGTTCGAGGCACGAGCCCCCATTGCCGATCGGCACGCGGAGCGTGTCACAGCGGGATCCCGCACTGGCACCCTCTGCGAGCCGACGGGCACGCGGCCCGTGCCGATCCCTCTTCGATGATTTGTGCTCGCGTAGCGGCTGCGCTCGTAGGCTGTGCCGGTGCCAGAGACCGTCACCTGTCGTCCTGTCGATCCGATGTCGGACGCTGTCGCCGATCTGGCGAGGCTGTTCGAGTTGTATCGGATCCACTACGGCCAGTCTCCGGCTCCGGCCGCGACGCCGGCGTGGGTTGGCGAGATGGCCAGATCCGGCGAGCTCGAGTTCTACGGCGCCTACCGCGGTTCGCGGATGGTCGGATTCGCAGCCATTCACCGGGTCCCAGCGTCTCTTGGGCTGGGTCGGTTCTGGCAGCTGCGCGACATGTTCGCCGACCCCGCGGTGCGTCGCCAAGGCGTCGCCCGTCGGCTGGTCGAAACCGTCCAACAAGCCGCCAGCGATGCCGGTGCGATGCGGCTGTCCCTGCAAACCGAACCGGACGATGCCGCTGCACTCGCGCTGTACCGCCAGTGCGGTTTCACGATCAACGCCGATCTCGCGACGTTGAGCTTCAACATCGCCAGATAGCGATCCTGAACCGGGTCATGTGTTGCGGCGGAGCGGGCTCGTCAGAGCTTGTAGTCCCCATGCGAGGCTCGGAACATGGCTAACGAGCCGGTGGACACCACCGAGAAACTGTCGTTGTTCTCCGAGTGGGTGACCGAGGCGGAGTTCGCCGCACTCCTGGCGGCCGCGGCGCCGCCGGCGACAGCGGTGACCCGGGGTGGCAGTTCCCGGACATCCACCTGCCCGACATCCCGGCTCCCGACCCCGAAACGACCGGCAAGGGCATCGTCACCACCATTATTGTCGCGTGCATCTTCTTCTGCATCCCAACACCGTGGCCGGTGCTCTGATGGCGACGACGGCGTTCGGGAGGTCCCGGTGACATCGGCTCAGGCACGACCTGGGCAAACGAGTGTCGTCGGGACCCCCGGCGCTCCCTTCGTGGTCAGTGCCTCCGTGAGCGGCCCAGACGGCGTTGCCGGTCCCGTCCTGGGACCGGTGGCTCACGGCGGGCTGTGGGCGCTGCAGACCGTACGGCAGCACCACGCCGTGCACGGGTGGTCGCCTCATGACGCGTGGACGTTCATGCGCGTCACCCCTGGACAGCGGCGCGACAACAAGGTGTGGCGCAACGGGAAGATCCCCCAGCGCTACTGGGACGAGTCGGTGGCCGGGGTGCCCGACACCTTCGACACCGTCGACCTCGAAGCCCCGTCGTGGGGCGGCCTGCGGCTACAGGCGCCGGCGTTGCTGCTTCCCGGGACCCCGTGGCGCGACGTTCGCCTCTGGCTCAGCTCCCCCGCCGAGGGACTCGCGCAGGCGACCGACACCCTCGTCGCGTGGCTCGTCGAGTCGATGGCGACTCCCGGAACCACCCACGGCTTCGTCCACGTCGACGGACTGGCCGACCCCTACGGGACGGTCGTCGTCGAGCACTCGCGCTTTCCCGGCGCCGACCTGGCGAACCGTGTCGAGGGCTACTACTGGTGCCTGGCCCTGGGCGAGGCTCAGCTGGCTGGCCTCGGAGGCCCCGACGCCGTGCGTGCGACCGGTCTGTGCGACGAGGTGAGGGACATCGACGTCGGCGGAGCACCCGGGTTGCTGTGCCGGCTCACCCAAGACCCGGTCGACCTGACAGAGGAGCGCGTACGGGCCTGGCGGGAGTACCTTCTACCGCTGTTGCGTCCTGGCATCCCGGGCCGCCTCGACAGCCTCGACCGAGGCGGAGCGCTGTCGCGGCCGCTGTGGCTCTACGAGGGCCCGCCGGCTCCACCCGACGCCCCGTCGATCCTGGTGCACGGCGCTCCTGCCCCGCCGCTCACCCTGCCCGTCGAGGCACCTGAGGGCCCGGTGACGTCGCTCGACTGCGAGCTGACCGTCACCTCCGTCACCGAGCGCGATGTCGCCAAGGCGGTGGAGGGTGCCGTCGGCGCGTGGTGCCGCAGCTTCACGGCGGGCGTGCTCGCGGGTGGTCACGACGCGGTCGAGGTCACCAGCAGCCCGGTGTCGGCAGAGGAGGGCATGCTGCGGTGGCGGCTCGACGCCGCGACACCGCTGTCACCTGAGGCGGTCTCACTGCTGGTGGCCGTCCTCCAGGCCGTGCACGACTACTTCAACTGGCCGTACTCCTCTGAGGAGCCGGGCCCCCAGCTGCTCGGCCTCACCCTGCGCACGGGGTGAGACCAAACCGTCACTCCCAGGCGTCGGCCAGCAGTCGGCGGGTGTCCTGCGACAGCTGCGGAAGCGTCCGCAGCCACGCCTTCCGTTCGGCTAGTGGTCCGTCTCAGTTTCAGCTGACTACTGGTCGAGGGTCTGCCGTGCGCGTTTGGACGTTGGCGAGGATGGACTCGGCGGTACGGTCGTGTCACCCGGATGTGATACTTCCGCTAAGGGGGAGAAGATGGTGGGGGCGATGCGAGCAGCGTGGACAAAGCCGCCGGACACGTTCTCCGGATGGGCGCTCACGGCGGTGCCCATCGCGATTGCCATGGGCTTGATCGGCTGGTTCTTCAACGACATCCAATCTGTCGTAGTCGTCGGGACTGCTGCCATTCTCGGCTTGACAGCTGGGACTGCGGCCAAGGCCCGAAAGCGCCGTCTGGGCGATTTCGAACGCCCCGATCTGCGGCGTTGAGCGCACGGATCTGCCGATGAGCGGACGATACGGTGGTTGAGCGCGCGGTCGCGACAGGGCGGGTACGCCGCGCGGTCAGACCTGCTTCGACCGACGGGTCTGGAGATCGGCCAGCGCCTCGTCGAGGTCGGGATGTGCGAACTGGAATCCCCTCGCGAGCAGGCGAGCCGGGATCGCGCGTCGTCCGGTGAGGGCGAGGGCCGGGTCGGTGCGCAGCAGCACTGCGCCGAGGCGTACGAGCAGGGCGGGTGTCGGTGGCGCCAAGGGGCGACCCACGCTGCGACGTAGGGCCGCCATCAGGTCCGCGTTGCGCGTCGGCTCGGGGCCGGTGGCGTGCAGTACTCCTTCGAGCCCTGATCCCCGCGCGAGGGCGGTACGGACGATGGCCAGCCAGTCGTCGATGTGGACCCAGCTGATCCACTGCGTGCCCGGGCCGACGCGACCTCCGAGGCCCCATCGGGCCAGCCACCGGAGCCGGTCGAGTGCCGGGGCGTCATTGTCGAGGACGATTCCCGTGCGCAGCACGACGAGGCGATCGGTGTTGGCGCCATCGACCGCGGCCTCCCAGGCCCGGGCGACGCCTGCCATCTGGGGTGGGCCGTTGGCGGCCTTCGCCATCTCGTCGAGGACGCTGTCGCCAGCGTCGCCATAGATCGCCAGCGTGCTGGCCTGCACCCATACCGGGACGGGGACGTCGAGGCTGCGGCTCGCCTCGACTGATATGTAGGCGTTCTTGTCAAGAGTGCAGGGTGAGGCGCCGCCGGGGTCGGGTGACTGGGCGGCGCCTCGCTTGGTCTGGGTGGTGCGGGCTGCGCAGCGTGTCTTGGCGACGCGCGGGTCGAGACTGATATGCGCGGGTTGGTTACCGCAGGACGGCGTTCGGCTGGAGCGCACCGCTTGTCTAGAGTCGAGCGTCACGAGCCCGGGGCTCGTGGCTCATAGTCGAATCGCGGGTTCGGCTCCACGCGCTGCACGCGGGCCAGCGTTGACCGGACCAAGTTTGTGGTGGGACTACTCGTGCTGCTGGTCGAGGGTGGCCAGGGACCAGCACCAGCCGGCCAGCTCGCGGGCGATCGCGGTGTTGGCGATGGTGTGCTTCTTGCGGCGCACGGTGTATTTGACCCACTGCTGGTGCAGCCGCTGGTTGCCGGCGTGGCCGCGTGCGCGAGCTGCTTGAGGCGCTTGGTCCCAGCGGGCCTGGAGGACCGGGCCGACCGCGTAGCGGGGTTTGTGGTGCCAGGCGGCCTCGACCAACAGCCGCCGTGCGTGGGTGTTCCCGGTCTTGGTGATCCCGCCCTGTCGGCGCGAGTCACCGCTGGAGTGCTCCGATGGCACCAGCCCGAGGTAGGCGCCGATGCTCGACGCCGTGAACCGGTCCCAGTCGCCGACCTCGACCGCGAGGGCGAACCCGGTCAACGTCGAGATCCCGCGCAGGCAGCACAGCCGCCGCGTGACGTCGGTGAACTCGCTGTCGGAGGCCAGCTCCGCGATCGCCGCATCGAGACGGGCCCGACGCGCCAGAGCGAAGTCGACGGCCTCACGGTCGGCGTCGTAGGCAGTCCGGGTGCCGGGCTGGGCGAACCGGACCGAGTTCAGCCAGGTGGTGTGCTTCGCGGTCCAGGCGTTGCCGCCGTAGTAGACGTGCCCGTGGCGCAGCAACAGCTTGGAGACTCGGTGCCGGGCCCGCATCAGGTCCCCGCGGACGTCCTCACGGGCGCGGACCAGGTCCCGGGCAGCCTCCTCGGTGAGGCTCGGGACGCGGACCGGGACGATCTGGCCGACCTGGAGCAGCTGGGCCAGCAGCAACGCGTCCTTGGCGTCGGTCTTGACCCGGTCCCCGGCCGGCCGGGTCAGCTTCGAGGGTGCGGCGACCTCACAGCGGATCCCCGCCGCAGAGATCGCGCGGTGCAGGCCGAATCCGGTCGGACCGGCCTCATAGGTCACCGCGACCGGGCCCGGCAGTCCGCGCAGCCAGTCGATGACTACCTCATCGGAGGGGACCAGCCGCTGCTTGAACACCTCGCCCGTCACGCCATCGAGGCCGGCCGCGACCACCGACCGTGCGTGCACATCCAGCCCGACACTCGTACGCTCAACTACCACCGGGGCCTCCTATGCCTGTGGATAGGTCGAGCAGACCGCTTCTGCCCGATAACCCACGTACATGCATGTGAGAGGCCCCGGCCCGCAACCCCCTCAGCCGAGGCGGTCACTTCATACCGTCTAGTGCCAGCGTCGGGTCGACGCGGGAGGTGGTGAGCAGCGAGACGTTGGCCGCTGTCGGCCTGCGGTCCACCAGTTCACCGGCCAGGTTGACCACAGCGCTGCCTGCCAGCTCCTCGCGCCACGGCCCGACCGTGCGTCCATCCCACTCGACCTGGCGGTGCGGCCCGTGGCGTTGGCGACGCGTCAGGACCACGACCTCGTGGCCGGCGCATGCGAGGTCGGCGCACAACCGACGACCTAGCGCCCCAGACCCGCCTGCAACCACGACCTTCACGTGGGCGAACCTACTGGGGAAGCCCCACGCCATTACCGATGCTGGGTGCCGTCGATGATGACTGACGTCCGGATCTGGCGATCCGCGCGATCATGCCGATGTGCGACCTCGAAACTACCTAGCGTCAATCTGCGAAGTAGGCGGACGCGAAGCCGTTCCATAGGACGTAGAGGATGGCCAAGATCGCTGAGCCGCGCAGGACGCCGTCCCCGACTTCTTCAAGGGTGTCGTGCCGTTGCAGAGCAACCCCCGCTACGAGGGTGATGAGAAAGGCTACGGCCGTCGCCACCATCCAGACGTGGTAGTCAGCCACGATGTCCGCAGCGCGGACTATCAGCAACCACAGGGAACCGGAAAACATCAGGTTGCCCGCGAGGGGGATCCACGCCAGCAACGATCACGCACCCAATCTTGGCGCATCAGACGGGCCGTCATCCTTTGTCGGCAACACGGCCGAGTGCATCGCGGCATGAGCGCTCGCATCCCAAAGTGGGATGCGTCGGGGTACGATGAGTTGCATGAGCACTCAGATCGCTGTTCGCCTCCCCGACGAGATGGTGGCCTTCCTGGACCGCACCGTGGCCACGGGCAAGGCTCCTAGCCGGGCCGCGCTCGTCGCGGCAGCGGTGGAGCGGGAGATGCGTCGACAGGCTGCCGAGCAAGACGCCCAGATCCTGCGTGAGCACGGCCCCGCCGACGACCTGGACGACCTGGTTCAGTGGAGCAGCACCCACCTCGAGGTCGAGGACTGATCGGTGCGCGAGATCTGCCTGGTGCGTCTCGACAAGACCCGGCCGGCACTGGTCTTGACGCGCGAGGCGGCGCGGGCCGCGATGACCAAGGTGACCGTCGCTCCCATCACCACCACCATCAAGGGCTTGTCCAGCGAGGTCCTCGTCGGAACCGACAACGGGCTGGATCACGACTGCGTGGTCGCCCTCGACAACGTCATGACCGTCCCGGTGAACCTGCTCGGCCGAACGGTCGGGTTCCTCAGCGCCGAACAAGAGGCTCAACTGGCGCGCGCCGTGGTCTTGGCCTACGACCTAGAGCTACCTCTTCTCGAATGACCCGCAGGCGCACCGACAGCGACATGTGCGTGCGCCGGGCCGATCTCAGCGACGCTGCAAGTCCCAGGCAAGGTCGATGGCCGCGCGCACGGCACGCGCGTCAGCATGATCGAGATACGCCTCGACCTTGTGATGTGCCTCCATCCGAGGCGGCACGCCGAAAGTGTCCGGATAGGTCGCCAACAGTGACTCCCGCTCGCTCAGGGGAACCCGGATGACCAGCGTGTTCGGGTCATGCACGCGCGCGACCAGGCGGTCACGGACGTACCACGCCGGCCGCGACTCGGTCCCCTTTCGCTTGACGTGCAGCAACGACTCGGCGTACCGACCAACTTCCTCAAGCGTCACCTGCGGAGCCTATGGCCGCTCACGCCGGAGCCGTCCGGGACACATCCGTTTGTCGGCAGGACCGAGCGGATATCTGCATAGAGCGGGTGTGAGCACTGTCCCGCGATCGCGGCGCACATGCCGCGGATCGCCGCATGAGCGCTCGCATCCTGGCAGGCTTTGCCGGTGATCGAGATGAACCCCGAGGACAGAGCCTTCTTCGAACGGTTCAAGGCGTGGAAGCACCGACCGAAGGACTTCAGCCCCGGCTCAAGGACCGAGCCGACTCCACAGCAGGTGTACGACGACCTGATGAAGGGGTCGTTTGCGCCAGCGCTCCGAACTGTGGGGCTCAAGGGCTCTGGCGGCCGGTTCGAGCTGCCGTCCGACACCTACTGGTCGCAGTTGGGCTTCCAGAAGTCTTCCTACAGCGACTCCAGCGCGCTGGAGTTCACGGTGAACCTGTCGGTCATCAGTCGTGAGGTCTGGGCCGAGCGGGCTTTGACGAAGCCCCATTGGGGCAAGAAGCCAGCGCCGAGCACCTTTTACGGGTCATGGGCTGACCAGGTGCGCATCGGGAAGCTCACCCCGTCCGGCAAGGACCTGTGGTGGCGGCTGAACCGGGGCGATGGTCCGAACCCACTGGCCGAGCAGGTGGTCTCCACCCTGCTTGAGCTTGCCGTGCCGTGGTTGATTGCCAAGTCGAACGACTAGGGGCGGCTGCGGGCCGCCCCTGACATCGGCAGATCCGGGCGCCGGCTCGGACATCCTCTGGTCGCATCGGCTGGGTCCGCACCTCAGCGACTGACCGCCCCCGTGAAGTGTCAGGAGGCGGTCCATAGGTTCGCGATTCCCCCACGATCAGAGGAACCCCACGCGTTGACGTCCACAGACGAGTACGTCGCGGGGGCACGCCGGATGAGTACGCCAGGGAACGCAGAAGCCCCAGGAGAGGTTCTGGGCCTCTGGCCTGGGGCCTTCGAGCTGAGCCGCCTGTCGGAATCGAACCGACGACCTATTCATTACGAGTGAATCGCTCTACCGACTGAGCTAAGGCGGCGCGGCCGCCCGGTGGGGTCTCGTGGACC
This sequence comes from uncultured Actinomycetota bacterium, assembly GCA_963782155.1. Classification (GTDB taxonomy): domain Bacteria; phylum Actinomycetota; class Actinomycetes; order Propionibacteriales; family Nocardioidaceae; genus Nocardioides. The sequence goes on along the minus strand of CAWAIZ010000017.1, from coordinate 151,124 downwards.
TTCCGGGCGACCGCGCCGAGGATAACGGACCCGCGAGGGGGCCTCGAAATCGGGGACGGGAGGCTCAGGCGGCGACGAGGCTGTGCTCGTCGGCGTGACCCCGGGCGCCCGTCAACCAGGTCTGCTCGACCCCGCACCAGCAGGTGTAGGAGACGAGGATGCCGTGGTCGGTGTTGGTCACCCCGGAGATCTGGCTCGAGAAGATGAGCTGGGTGCGGTCGCAGGCGGTGCAGTGACGGTCGAACATGGTGGTGACCTCCTTCAGGTCATCCGGGGACGCTGACAGGCCAATACTCTCGCTTGAGCATTCATAGGGGTAGCCTCTCTTTCCAAGAGTTCCTCTAGGGAGAGCCTATGTTGTCGCTGCACCAGCTGCGGTGCTTCCTGACGGTCTACGAGCAGGGCTCGCTGACGGCCGCGGCCGAGGAGCTCGGCTACGCCCAGCCGTCGATCTCCGAGCAGATCCGGACGCTGGAGAAGTCCATCGGGCTCCAGCTGTTCCGGCGGGTCGGGCGGGGCGTCGTACCGACGACGGTCGCCGACACCCTGCGGCCGCACGCCGAGGCCACCATCGCCGCCGCGGAGGAGGCCCTGCGCGCGGTGCAGCGCGTGAAGGCGTTCGAGACCGGCACGATCCGGTTCGGGATGTTCGGCAGCGCCCGGTTGTTCGTGAGCGCGACGCTGGTGACCGACGTGCTCGAGCGGTACCCCGGTGTGCGGGTCGAGATCATCGGACTGAACTCCTCCGAGGTCCTCGACGACCTGCGCCGCGGGCGGATCGAGGCGGCGCTCATCGCCGCACCGCCGACCAGCGAGGGCCTCGAGGTCGTGCCCGTCGCGCGCGACGAGATCGTCTACGTGAGCATGGACCCGAACCGTACGGCGACGCCGGTCACCGCGCGCCGGCTGGCCGAGGCGCGGCTCGTGCTCGCCGACACCAGCTACCGGGCCACGGACTCGATGCGGCTCGCGCTCCGCAAGATGCTGCATGAGGCCGGCCACAACCCGCAGACGCGGATCGAGGTCGAGGACGTCGAGACCGCGATCGAGCTGACCGGCCGCGGGCTGGCGGACACCGTGGTGCACCAGGGTGCCGCCAAGGAGCTGGTCCCCCGGCTGGCGCCCGGCGCCACGTGGACGGTACTGCGGCCGCGGCAGTACGAGACCTTTGCGATCGTGCACCGCGTCAACGCGACCCTGTCGCCGGCGGCCCAGCTGATGATCGAGCTGGCGGTGAAGCGGATCCGTGACGTGGCCGAGCCGATCCGCTGAGGGTGCTCAGCAGGCCAGCCCGGGCTTCGGGGCACGGCCCTCGATGAGGTAGGACTCGACTGCGCCGTCGATGCAGTCGTTTCCGCTGTTGTACGCCGTGTGCCCGTCGCCGTCGCGGGTGACGAGCACGCCGGAGGTCAGCTGGGAGGCCAGCGCCTGGGCCTCCTCCAGCGGCGTGGCCGGGTCGCGGGTGGTGCCGATCACCACGATCGGCGGGGCGCCCGCGCCGTCGACCGTCACCCGGTCCTGCTGCAGGCCTCGCGCGGGTGGCCAGTTGCGGCAGCCGACCAGGCTCCAGGCGAACGACTCTCCGAAGGTCGGCGAGGCCCTCTCGAACTCGGGGAGCGCCGCGGGCACCTCGGCGGGCTTCAGGCCCGTCGGGTCGTCCAGGCAGCTGATCGCCGAGAAAGCCTCGAGGATGTTGCTGTCGTACCTGCCGTCGGACCTGCGCTGGGAGTAGGCATCGGCCAGCATCAGCAGCGACGAACCGTCGCCGTCGAACGCGGAGCGCAGCGCCTGGCTGAGCAGGATCCAGGTGTTGCGGTCGTAGAGGGGCGTGATGATGCCCGTGATGGCCAGCCCGAGGGTGAGAGGACGACCGCTCGGCGTGTCCAGCGGCTGCGTCTCGACCTGGTCGAGGAGGCCGTTGATGCGCTCGAGCCCCGCGTCGACCGAGTCCCCGAGAAAGCAGGAGTCGGTCACGTCCAGACAGTTGGCGACGTACGCCCGCAGCGCGGTCTCGAAACCCTTCGCCTGGGTCAGCGCCGCTTGACGCATGTCGAGGGTCGGGTCCACGGCGCCGTCGAGCACGAACCTGGAGACGCGGCCGGGAAAGAGGGTGGCGTACGTCGCGCCGAGCTCGGTGCCGTAGGAGAAGCCGAGGTACGCCGTCACCCGGTCCCCCAGCGCCGCGCGCAGCACGTCCATGTCGCGGGCGCTCTCCTCGGTGGAGATGTGGGAGGCGAGGTCGCCGCCGAGACGAGCGCAGCCACGGCCCAGGGCGCGGAGCTCGCGCACGTAGTCGTCTACCTCGGTGGGAGTGTCCGGCTCCGGGTCGGCGGCCAGGTAGGCATCCATGTCGGCGTCGCTGAGACAGTCGACCGGGTCGCTCTCGCCGGTGCCACGGGGGTCGAACCCGACCACGTCGAGATAGCCGAGGAGGGGCTCCCCGAGGTACGACGCCGCGTTGGTCGCGACGGTGGAACCGGCCGCCCCGGGGCCGCCCGGGTTCACCAGCAGCGAGCCCACCCGGTGATCCTGGTCGTCGGCGGGGCGCCGGACGACGTGGATGCCGATGGTCGCGCCGTCCGGCTGGTCGTAGTCCAACGGCACGTCGAGCGTCGTGCACTCCGTGGCGCCGCACCCCTGCCAGTCGAGCCGCTGGCCGTAGTACCTCGCCAGGGCCGGGTCGGGTGGAGTCGCGGCGTCGGGCGTCCCCGACGGCGCGGTCATCGCCACCGGGTCGTAGTCGTCGGCCGCGCTCCGGACCACGAGGTACCCGGCGACGCCGACACCGGCCAACACCAACGCGAGCACGAGCACGAGCGCGACCGCGCGCCTCACCGGCTCCCCTCGGGCACCTTCAGCGCGAGCATCATCGCCTCCAGGGCGAGCGCGGGCTGCACGTTGAACTCCAGCATCTGCTCGCGGGCGTCGAAGATCCACGAGATGCGGCGCAGGTTGAGCTCGGGGGTCGACGACCGCACGATCTCGTCGATGTCGCCGCGGATCTCCTCGTTGACCAGCGGTCCGCCGGCACCCGTGGCCAAGGTGATGGCGTCGCGGTAGACCGAGACCAGGTCCATCAGCCCGCGGTCGACCACGTCGAGCTGCCGGCGCTTGGCCCGCGTCTTCTGCCCGCGCTCGAGGGCGGCCAGGGCCGGGGCGTACTCGCGGGGACGGCGGCCGCGTTCGACGACGCCGTACGTCGTGTCGAGGTCGGCCTTCTCCCGCTCGTCGAGGCTGCTGGTGATGAGGTCGGCCTCCTCCTTGGTGACGTCGGCGAGGTTGGCGGCCGCGGTCATGCACGACCCGAGCGACGTGAGCCGGGCGGGGAGCGAGACGACCTCGCGGCGACGGTTGCGGGTGGCCTCGTCGCGGGCCAGCGCCCGTGCCCGGCCGATGTGCCCCTGCGACGCACGGGCGGCGTACGCCGCGAGGCCGGGGTCCACGTCGTCCTTGCGGACGAGGAAGCCCGCGACGTCCTCCGGCGTCGGCGTGGACAGGCTGACCAGCCGGCACCGCGAGCGGATGGTCGGCAGCACGTCCTCGACGGTCGGGGCGCACAGCATCCACACCGTGCGCTCGGTGGGCTCCTCGATCGCCTTGAGCAGCGCGTTGCAGGCCTGGTCGGTGAGCCGGTCCGCGTCCTCGACGATCATCACCTGCCACCGCCGGCCGACCGGCGCGAGCGCCGAGCGGCGGACCAGGTCGCGAACCTCATCGACACCGATGGACAGCTTCTCGGTGCGCACGACGGTGACGTCGGCGTGCGTGCCCGCATGCACGGTGTGGCAGGCGTGGCAGGCGTCGCAGCCGCCCTGCTCGCACTCGAGCGCGGCGGCCAGCGCGACCGCTGCGTTGGACCTACCCGAGCCGGGCGGACCCGTGAACAGCCACGCGTGGCTCATCCCTTGGCCCGCGGCCGCGGCCCTCATCGCCTCGACCGCCTTGGCCTGGCCCACGAGGTTGTCGAAGACACTCATCTCGTGGCCCTCGCGGAAGCGTGAGTCGGGGGAGCGCAGTGGAGGAGACGAGCGCCTTCGTGGGGATCGATCATCGCTTCTTGGCCTGGGTGAGGAGGGGGCGCACCGCCTCCTGGATGGTGGTTGAGATGACGTCGACGGGCAGCCGGGCATCGACGACGAGGTAGTGGTCGGGGTCCGCGGCCGCGAAGCCGAGGAACGCCTGTCGGACCCGCTCGTGGAACTCCACCGACTCGCCCTCGATGCGGTCGCGCTCCTCGAACCGGCCCAGCCCGGCGGTGGCCGCCAGGTCGAGCACCACGGTCAGGTGCGGCCGCAGGTCGTGGGTGGCCCAGCGGGCGACGTGCTCCACCTCGGCCAGCTCCAGGGGCCGGCCGACACCCTGGTAGGCCAGCATGGAGTCGACGTAGCGGTCGGTGATCACCACCTCGCCGCGGTCCAACGCCGGCTGCACGACCTGGCGGATGTGCTCGGCCTTGTCGGCGGCGTACAGCAGGGACTCCGTGCGGTCGGACAGCTCGCCGGTCGACGGGCTCAGGACGATGTCGCGCAGCGTGCGGCCGACCTCGGTGTCGCCGGGCTCGAACGTCAGCCGGACTGCGTAGCCCTCGGCCTCCAGCCACTCCCCCAGCGCCCGGGACTGGGTGGACTTGCCGGAGCCGTCTCCGCCCTCGAAGCACACGAAGACGCCGACGGTGGAGTAGAGGCCCATGGTGCGCCCGACGGTACCGGGGCGCACCCACAGCCGACGCGTCAGGTGATCGTGATCGGGGAGCCGTTCGAGACCAGCCGCCAGTCCATCGACGCGAAGTCGGACGGGTCGATCTCGCCGTGGGCGACCACCCAGTCGATGAGCAGTTGGCGGATCTCCACCTGCGCGTTGTAGACCACAGGGGCGTCCTTGATGTGCGGGAAGTTGCCGCCCCCACCCTGGCGGTAGTTGTTGACCGCCATCACGAACTGCTTGGCCGGGTCCAGCGGGGCGCCGCCGTACTGCAGGTTGGTGATGCGCGAGCCTGCCGGATTCGCGAGGTCGATGTCGTAGGTCAGGCGAGCCTCGAGCCCGGCCACGATGTCGTAGTTGTAGTCGGGTGTGCCGGCCGGCGCGATCGGGGTCACCGCGTTCGTCACGTCGGCGATCGGTACCGGCCCGACCGTGGAGACAGGCTGGAAGTAGTTGGCCGAGAACTCCAGGTAGTCCTTCACCTGGGCACCGGTCACCCGGCTGCCCAGCAGGGTGTTGTCGAAGATGTAGAGCCCGGCCACGTCGCGGATCGTCACGTTGCCCTGCGGGAACGACGCCCCGCGGTTGAACGGCGCAGCGATCGACAGCATCGGCAGGTCGGCGTCCGACCCGGTCAGGGCCGCCTTGACGGTGAGCGCCTGCACGTAGTTGATGAAGTCGATGATCGGCGTGTCCTCGACGACCGCGCGCGCTGCCGACATCGCGACCGTCGAGGTGCCGACGACGGAGTTGACGTACTCGATCACCGTGTCGTGCTGCTCCTGCACCGCGGCGGCGACGTCCGGGTCCGCGTCAGCGGTGTTGGTCGGCAGCGTCGTCGACGTCACCGAGGTCAGTGACCACCGGTTGCCGTGACGCTCCAGGTCCATGTCGAAGACGGCGACCTTCTTGCCCCAGAAGAGCGGCTCGCAGAGCACGACCTTCTTCCCTGACGTGACCAGGCTGTCGACCACCTTCATCGGCACGTCCAGGTGGGCGTGACCGACCAGGATCGCGTCGACGCCGGCCACCTGCTCCGCGACCAGGGTGGCGGCGTTCTCGGGGTACGGCAGCGCGTCGCCGTACGACGACGAGGTGTTCGCCCCCGAGTGCGCGCTGATCACCACGACGTCGCAGCCCTTGGCCTTCAGCTCGGGCACGAACTTCTTCGCCTGCTCGACCAGCCCGGGGAACTCCATCTTCCCCTCGACGTTCGCGTGGTCCCAGATGGCGATGCCGGGGTTCGTCAGGCCGAGGATGCCGACCGTGAGGTCCGGGCCGCGGTCGACCTTGATGCGCCTGATGATGTACGGCGCGAAGACCGGCCGCTTGGTGACCGGGTCGACCGCGTTGGCACCGAGCAGCGGGAAGTTCAGCTGGGACTCGAAGGTGCGCAGCAACGGGATGCCGTAGTTGAACTCGTGATTGCCGAGCGCGGCGGCGTCGTACCCGATCAGGTTCATCGCCCGCGCCATCGGGTGGATGACGTCGCCCCCGATCGGCTGGACCTTGGCGTAGTAGTAGGCCAACGGCGTGCCCTGGATCGTGTCCCCGGCGTCCAGGACCAGGACCGGGTGGTCGCGCGCGTCGCGCTCCCGGTCGATGACGGTCTTGACCTTGGCCACGCCGATGTCGTTGTGCGCAGCGTCGTCGAACTCGGCGTTCTTGAAGTAGTCCCAGTTGTAGACGTTGCCGTGCAGGTCCGTCGTGCCCAGGACGGAGAGCTTGAGCTTCCGCGTCGTGCTGCCGCCCGTGCCCGCGTGGGCCGGCGCGGCGACGGTGCCGGCCGCGACACCTGCCACCCCGGCCGCGGCGCCGGTGACGACGGTACGGCGTGTGGGCTGCGTGGGCTGCGTGGACTGCTCGGTCATGCGGGTCCCTCCCGAAGTTGGTCGACCGCGCTTTCCTATCACGCATCCCGCGAGCGTGCGGCACCCACCACCTGCCCGCTTGCAGCCCAGCGGAGCGTCTACGACTTCTTCGCAGCGGCCTTCTTGGTGGACTTCTTGGCAGTCCTCTTCGCCGGTGCCCGCTTGGCGGTCTTCTTGGCCGCCTTCTTCGCGGGGCCCTTCTCGCGGCGCTCGGCCAGCAGCTCGGCGGCCCGCTCGAGGGTGATCGCCTCGACGGTGTCGTCCTTGCGGAGCGTCGCGTTGTACTCACCGTCGGTGACGTACTCGCCGAACCGTCCGGCCTTCACCACGATCGGCTGCTTGGACACGGGGTCCTCGCCCAGCTCCTTGAGCGGCGCGGTGGCCGCGCCGCGGCCGCGCTGCTTGGGTTGGGCGTAGATCTTCAGCGCCTCCTCCACGGTGATGGTGAGCAGCTGCTCCTCCGAGGCGATGGTCCGCGAGTCGGTGCCCTTCTTGAGGTACGGCCCGTACCTACCGTTCTGCGCGGTGATCTCGACGCCCTCGGCGTCGTGGCCGACGACGCGCGGCAGGCTGAGGAGCTTGACGGCGTCCTCGAGGCTGATCGAGTCGATGGTCATCGACTTGAACAGCGAGCCGGTGCGCGGCCGGTCTGACTTCTTGGCGTCCTCGGGCAGCAGCTCGGTGACGTACGGGCCGTAGCGGCCGTTCTTCGCGACCACCTGGAGTCCGGTCTCGGGGTGCGACCCCAGCGCGACCTCCTCGCCCGCCGGCGTCTCGAACAGCTCGCGCGCCTTCTCCAGCGTCAGCTCGTCCGGCGGCAGGTCATCGGGGACGTTGGCCCGCTTGCCGACCGGGTTGCCCTCGTCGTCGGGGCCCTCGAGGTAAGGCCCGTAGCGGCCGACACGCAGCACGATCCCGCTGTCGGTGCCGCCGACCGGGAACGTCGCCAGCTCCTTGGCGTCGATGTCGCCGAGCTCGGTGACGAGAGTGTGCAGCCCGGTCACGTCGGCGGAGCCGTAGTAGAACTCCTGTAGCTCGCTGTTGCGGTCACTGGTGCCCGCAGCGATCTCGTCGAGGACGTCCTCCATCCTGGCGGTGAACTCGTAGTCGATCTGCCGGGCGAAGTGCTCCTCGAGCAGCCGGACGACGGAGAACGCGATCCAGGCCGGCACCAGGGCCGAGCCCTTCTTGTAGACGTACCCGCGGTTGATGATGGTGCCGATGATCGACGCGTACGTCGACGGGCGGCCGATCTCCCGCTCCTCCAGCTCCTTGATGAGCGTGGCCTCGGTGTAGCGCGCCGGCGGCTTGGTCTCGTGACCCTGCGCGGTCAGCGATGCGGCGTTGACCGCCTCGCCCTCGGCCAGCTCGGGCAGCGGCACCTGGTCGTCGTCGCTGCGCTTCCCGCCCTCGGTGCCCTCGACGTACGCCTTGAGGAACCCGTGGAAGGTGATCACCCGGCCGGACGCGGCGAACACGACGTCGCGCCCGTCGCTCGCCTGCCCGCCGATCCGGACCGACACCGACTGTCCGGTCGCGTCCTTCATCTGCGAGGCGACGGTGCGCTGCCAGATCAGCTCGTAGAGCCGGAACTGGTCGCCCGAGAGGCCCGTCTGGCCGGGCGTGCGGAACGCGTCGCCGGACGGCCGGATCGCCTCGTGGGCCTCCTGGGCGTTCTTGACCTTGGAGGCGTAGGTGCGCGGCGCGTCGGGCAGGTACTCCGGGCCGTACAGCTCGCTGACCTGGTTGCGCGCCGCGGTGATCGCGGTGCCGGACAACGTGGTCGAGTCGGTACGCATGTAGGTGATGTGGCCGCCCTCGTAGAGCCGCTGGGCGACCGACATCGCCACCGACGCGCTCATGCCGAGCTTGCGGCTCGCCTCCTGCTGGAGGGTGGTGGTGCGGAACGGCGCGTACGGCGAGCGGCGGTAGGGCTTCGCCTCGACCGAGCGGACGGCGTACGACGTGTCGTGCAACGCCTCGACGAGGGTCTCGGCCTCGGCGCGCCGCAGGTGCACCCGGTCCTTCTTGCCCTTCAGCTCTCCGTCCGACCCGAAGTCGGAACCGCTCGCGACGCGGACGTCGTCGACCGAGTGCAGCCGCGCCGGGAACATGCGGGGTTCCTTGCCCTCGCCGCCGTCGAACGTGCCCTCGAGGTCCCAGTAGGAGGCGACGCGGAACTTGATCCGTTCGCGCTCCTTGTCGACGACCAGGCGGGTGGCGACCGACTGGACCCGTCCGGCGGAGAGGCCGGACATGACCTTCTTCCACAGGACCGGCGAGACCTCGTACCCGAACAGGCGGTCGAGGATCCGCCGCGCCTCCTGGGCCTCGACCAGGTCGTCGTTGATGGCCCGGGGGTTGGCGACCGCGTCGAGGATCGCCTTCTTGGTGATCTCGTGGAAGACCATCCGGTGCACGGGGATGTTCTTGGGCTTGAGCTCGTCGAGGAGGTGCCAGGCGATCGCCTCGCCCTCGCGGTCCTCGTCGGTGGCGAGGTAGAGCTCGTCGGCGTCCTTCAGCAGGGCCTTGAGCTTGGCGATGTGCGCCTTCTTGTCGCGAGGCACCACGTAGTACGGCTCGAAGCCGTTCTCCACGTCGACCGCGAGGCGGCCCCACGGCTTGTCCTTGATCTTGGCGGGCGTGTCCGCGGCGCTCTGCGGGAGGTCACGGATGTGGCCGATCGAGGACTCGACGACGTAGTCGGACCCGAGGAAGTCACCCAGCATCTGGGCCTTCTTCGGCGACTCGACGATCACGAGCTTGTGTGCCACGAGGTGCGTCCTGCTGCTTTCTTCCTGCTCAGACCCCGGCTCTCGGGGGCATACGGCCGATCACGGTAGCGCTAGTTCCCAGAAGCGCCAGCCACAAGGGCCGCCTCGGACTCCGTCTGCGGACCCGGCACGAGATGGGTCCGGGCCTTCACCACCGGTACGGCGACGGCGACGAGTGCTGCCAGCGCCGAGGTGACGACCAGCAAGGTGAACCCGTGGGTGTACCCGGACTCCACGGGGAAGCCGTCGGGCCGGTGGCCGGCCGTGATCACGCTGGCGAGCACGGCACCGCCGAGCGCGCCGCCGACCGTGCGGATGTTGGCGTTCATCCCGCTGGCCACCCCCGTCTGCGTCTGCGGGACCGCGTCGACGATGAGGTTCGACATGGCGGCGAAGGCCAGTCCGAACGCCAGGCCCAGGACCGTGGACTCGACGAGGAGCTGCCACAGGTGGTTGTGCGCCACCACGATCCCCAGGGTGCCCAGCGACGTCAGGGTGGCGCCGGCGACCAGCGTCGCCTTGGAGCCGTACCTCGCGGCGAGGCGCCCGGACGCGAGGCCGGCGACGAAGGTGGCCACGGTCTGCGGGAGCAGCATCAGGCCGGACTGGGTCACCGAGGCGCCGAAGCCGTAGCCCGTGACGTCGTCGGGCGTCTGGAGGAACTGGGGCAGGAAGGCGAACATCGAGTACATCCCCATCCCGAACAGCAGGGACACCAGGTTCACCGTCCACACGGTGGGGATGCGCATCATCTTCATGTCGATCAGCGGACTGTCGCTGCGGGCCTCCGCCCACACCCAGATCGGGAACACCACGACCGCCAGGGCGAACAGCCCGACCGTCGTGGGCGAGACCCAGCCCCAGCTGTGGCCCTGACTGACCGCGAGCAGGAGCGCCACCAGCCAGGTCGACATGAGCAAGGCGCTGGAGACGTTGATCCTGCCGGGTGCGCGCTCCGGGGACTCCGGGATGAAGAAGTGCGCCGTGACGGCGGCCACCAGGGTGAGGAACATCGGCAGCCAGAACAGCCAGTGGTAGCTGAGCGCGTCGACGATCGGGCCGGCGACCACGAGCCCGATCCCGCCTCCCACGGCCAGCAGCGCGGCCGACGTACCCAGAGCGCCGGCCACCTTGTCGCGCGGGAACTCGTCGCGGATGATCCCGAACGTCAGCGGCAGCACGCCGCCGCCGATCCCCTGGATCGCCCGGGCTGCGATGAGGACGCCGATGGACGGGGCCATCGCCGCGAGGAGGGAGCCGACCGCCAGGGCGCCCAGCGCGAACACCAGCATCCGCTCCTTGCCGACCTTGTCGCCGACCCGGCCCACGATCGGCGTGAACACCGAGGCGGACAGCAGGTAGGCGGTCAGCACCCACGTGACGGTGGCCTGGTCGGTGCCGAGTCCCCGCTCGATGGTCGCCAGCACCGGCGTGACCATCGACTGGAGGAGCGAGAACGACCCGACGCCGACGCACAGCACCACGAAAGTGAGGCGGTAGTCGGTACGTCGGACGGTCGCTGTCATGTCACCGAGCCCAGCAGCGCCGGGCGCCGCCGCATTCCCCGAGCGCACAACCCGTCCACGGGTCAGACGGTCAGGAAGCCCTCGACGAGGAGCTCGCAGACGACCGGGAGGTACGTCGTGCGGAGCTCGCCCGGGTCCCGCTCGGTGAGGGAGGCGAGGGCGTCGAGGATCTGGCCGACCGAGAGATCGCCGTCGCAGGCCCCGACCAGGGCCGCTTCGACGGTGTCGACCTGACGGGCCCGGCGCAGCCCGCGCTGCTGGCGCAGCACGATGGTCTCGGGGTCCTCGGCCCCGGGCTGGCCGCTGGTCTCCTGCACCACGTCGGCCCGGAGAGTCAGATGGTCGCTGTCGCGCACCGGGTGGTCGGAGGCCGTCGCCCAGTCGCGGATCGCGGGGGCGATCGGCTGCTCGACGGCGTACGGCCAGTCCAGGTAGGTGCTCCCACCGCTCTTCTTGCGGAGGTTGATCCACCCGAACCCGACGCCCTCGATGTCCTGCTCGTCGAACCAGGCCAGCCAGGCGTCGTATCGCTGGAGGTAGTCGGCGGCGCCGTGGAGGCCGGCGTCCTTGAGCCAGAGCTCGACGTACGCCGCGGGGTCCAGCACCTCGCGCTGCACGACGAGGGCCGCGCAGCCGTCGCTGACCCAGGTCGACACCCGCTCGTCCCACGGGACGTCGCGGTGGACGGCCCAGTTCGCGAGCACCTGGAGCCAGCCACCGGGGTTCAGGTGGGCGGGCGCCCCGCGGACGATGCGTTCGACGACGGAGTCGCCGGGCAGGCCGGAGTCGCGGTAGACGAGTCGCTCCCCTGTGGCGGGAGAGATGACGAACGGCGGGTTGGTGGCGATCAGGTCGTAGGCCTCGGGAGCCGGGTCGAACAGGGACCCCTCGCGGGCGTCGATGTTGGTGAACCCGTTGAGGGAGGCGTTGAAACGGGTCAGTCGCAGGGCGCGGGTGTTCACGTCCGTGGCCACGACGCGCTCGGCGTGCGCGGCCAGGTGCAGGGCCTGGACGCCGCAGCCGGTTCCGAGGTCGAGCGCGCTGCCGACCGGCTCGCGCAGGGTCAGCTGGGCCAGGGACGTGGCGGCGGGGCTGATGCCCAGCACGTAGTCGCCGTCGACGCGCACCGGAGCGCCGTCGAGTCCCGGCGTCAGGTCGGAGGCGACCCAGAGGTCGCGGTCCTCGGTGGCGTAGGGGCGGACGTCCAGCCGCGCGCGGATCTCCTCGGCCGAGCGCTCCAAGAAACCCTCGCCCTCGAGGTCGTCGAGCAGGTGCGGGAGCGCGCGCTCGGCGTGCACCAGGGCGACCGGGCTCTGGAACAGGAACAGCCGGGACAAGGTGGCGAGCGGTGACGCGTCGGCCGTGCGACGCAGGCCCGGCGTCGTCTCGTTGCGGCCGAGCGCGTCGTGGGCTCGGGACCCGAGCAGTGCCGCGACGGCGTCGTAGGTGAAGTCGGCCGCCTGGAGGGCTGCGCGCAGACGAAGGGGCAGGTCCGACCCAGGAAATGAGTCTGCGGACCTGCCCCTCTCGTGGGTGCTGATGACGTCAGACGGTCGGCTGGACCGGCTGCGTCGGCCCATCAGAAGGCGCAGGGTCGTTGACCGGCGCACTGACAGGTGGCGCCGGCGTGCTGGGGCCGTCGCTGCCGATGGCCACCTCACGCTGCTTGGAGATGTACACGGCCGCGGTGATGATCGCGACCGCCACCAGGGCGATGACGATCCTCAGAGGGTCGTTCTGGTCCTTGCCGATGCCCATCGAGACGATGGCGCTGGCGATCAGCAGCGAGACCAGGTTCATCACCTTGATCAACGGGTTGATGGCCGGGCCGGCGGTGTCCTTGAACGGGTCGCCGACGGTGTCGCCGATGATCGTGGCCTCGTGCGCCAGTGAGCCCTTGCCACCGTGGTTGCCGTCCTCGACGAGCTTCTTGGCGTTGTCCCAGGCGCCACCGGAGTTGGCCAGGAAGACAGCCATCAGGGTGCCGGTGCCGATCGCGCCGGCGAGGAAGCCGGCCAGCGCCGTGACGCCCAGGCCGAAGCCCACCGCCACGGGAGCGAGCACCGCCAGGATGCCCGGCGTGACCAGCTCGCGCAGGGAGTCCTTGGTGACGATGTCGACGACCTTGCCGTACTCCGGGCGGCCGGTGCCCTCCATGATCCCGGGGATCTCGCGGAACTGGCGACGCACCTCGAAGACCACGGCGCCGGCGGCCCGTCCGACGGCGTTGATCGCCAGCCCGGAGAAGAGGAACACGACGGCCGCACCGAGCAGCACGCCGACCAGGACGGCCGGGTTGAACACGAAGAAGTCGGCGAGGGTGAACTCGTCCTGCTTCGGCTGGGCGTCCACCAGGGCGTCCAGCACCGAGGTGGCGTACGAGCCGAACAGTGCCGTCGCGGCCAGCACGGCCGTGGCGATCGCGATGCCCTTGGTGATCGCCTTGGTCGTGTTGCCGACCGCGTCGAGCTCGGTCAGGATCTGCGCGCCCTCGGGGCTGACGTCGCCGGACATCTCCGCGATGCCCTGGGCGTTGTCGGAGACCGGACCGAAGGTGTCCATCGCGACGATCACGCCGACGGTGGTCAGCAGGCCGCAACCGGCCAGCGCCACCGCGAACAGCGAGACGGTGAGCGAGGCGCCACCCAGGAGGAAGGCGCCGAACACGGCCGCGCCGATGACCAGCGTGGTGTAGACGGCCGACTCGAAGCCGACCGCGAGGCCGGACAGGATGACGGTGGCAGCGCCGGTGAGCGAGGTCTTGCCGACGTCCTTGACGGGGCGGTACTCCGTGCCGGTGAAGTATCCGGTCAGGGCGAGGATGCCCGCCGCCATCACGATGCCGATGACCACGGCGGCCGAGGCGATCAGCCGCGGGTCGCCCTCGGGACCACTGGTCGAGAGCAGGTCCAGCGCGCTCGGCGTGATGTTGTTGAAGTCGGCGAAGCTCGACGGCAGGTAGACGTAGGACAAGATCACGGACGCCACCGCGGCGATGGCCGCGGAGATGTAGAAGGCGCGGTTGATCGTCGTGAGGCCGTTCTCGCCGGGTCGCGGCTTGCACAGGTAGACACCGGCGACCGCGGTCAGCGCGCCGATGGCGGGAATGAGCAGCGGGTACACGAGACCCTTGTCGCCGAAGGCCTGCGACCCCAGGATCAGCGCGGCGACCAGCGTGACGGCGTACGACTCGAAGAGGTCCGCGGCCATGCCGGCGCAGTCGCCCACGTTGTCACCGACGTTGTCGGCGATGGTGGCGGCGTTGCGCGGGTCGTCCTCGGGGATGTTCTGCTCGACCTTGCCGACCAGGTCCGCGCCGACGTCGGCGGCCTTGGTGAAGATGCCGCCGCCGACACGCATGAACATGGCCAGCAGGGCGGCACCGAAGCCGAAGCCCTCGAGCACGTGCGGGGCCTCGTCCTTGAAGATCAGCACCACGACGCTGGCGCCGAGGAGGCCCAGGCCGACGGTGAGCATGCCGACCATGGCGCCGGTGCGGAAGCCGATGTTCATGGCCGGGTCGCGGCCGGTCTCGTTGGCCGCGGCTGCGACGCGCAGGTTGGCCTTCACCGCCAGCCCCATGCCGAGGTAGCCGACGGTGGCCGAGAAGCCGGCGCCGACCAGGAAGAAGATGGAGCGACCGATGCGCACGCCCCAGTCGTCGGCCGGCAGCGCCAGCAGGACGAAGAAGGCGATCGCGGCGAAGATCGCCAGCGTGCGGAACTGGCGCTGCAGGTAGGCGTTGGCGCCCTCCTGGACCGCGTGGGCGATGTTCTTCATGTTGTCGGTGCCCTCACCGGCAGACAGGACCTCTGTTCGGAACATCACGGCCATGCCGAGCGCGCCGAGCGCGATCAGGGCGACGATGACGACCAGGACGAGGTTGCCGCCGGAGAGCTCCACAACGGCCGGATTGATCCCGGTCATGTGTGTCCTCCTGGGAGATTCAAGACTTGAACGGGCGGGAGTCTACGCACGCGTAACCGCAGCGCCGCATCGAGGCGGTATGCGGCGACGCTGGCCCTCTCGGCCGGCCTCTCAGCTGGGCCTCTCAGCGAGACGCGAGCGCGGCCTCAGCGGACTCATGGATGACGAACACCTTCGCCAGGCCGGTGATGCGGAAGATCTTGAGGAGGCGGTCCTGGGTGCAGACCAGGTCGAGGGAGCCGTCGTGGGCCCGGACCTTCTTGAGGCCGCCGACGAGGACACCGAGGCCGGTCGAGTCCAGGAACTCGACGTCCTGCATGTCGACGATGATGTCGTAGGACCCGGCGGCGACCAGCTCGGTGAACTTGTCGCGCAGGCGGGGCGCGGTGTAGACGTCGATCTCGCCCCCGACGGCGACGACGGTCGTGCCGCCGGCCTCGCGGGTCGAAAGAGTCAGGTCCACGTCGTCTCCACTGCCCTCGTGTGTGCCCCGCGCTCCCTAGCGTGGGGTGCCAGGTCTCCTCACCGGTGCGTGGGCGTGCCTTACGGAGCCCCGCACTCCCATCAAACCATGCCGTCGCGCCGTTCGTGGAAATAGTGGGCAGTACCGAGGAGTGACTCTGGTGCGGCTCGTCCGGACCGGATGGCGGGCACCTCTTCCGGCGGCGTCATGCACCCGCTGTCCGCCCCCTTTGGGAGACTGGACCCGTGAGCACACCGGTCGTCTCCGAGCCGGCGGTGCGGTCCGTCCGCGACGTGCTCGACCGGCTCGCCTCCGTGCCCGGCCGCGAGGACCGGCTGACCCACGTGGAGGTGCTGCCGGCCCGGGCGGCCGTGCCCGCAGCCTGGCCGCAATGGGTGCCGGACGACGTGCGCGCGGCGTACGTCGAGCGTGGCCTCCTCACCCCGTGGCGCCACCAGGTCGACGCCGCCGAGGCCGCCCACGCCGGGCGGCACGTCGTGGTCGCGACCGGGACGGCGTCGGGCAAGTCGCTGGCCTACCAGCTGCCCGCGCTCACCGCCATCCGCTCGGCGCGTGGCGTGCGCGGTCAGCGCGGCGCAGGCGTGCTCTACCTGTCCCCGACCAAGGCGCTCGCTCAGGACCAGCTGGCCGGTCTGGAGTCGCTCGGGCTGGACGTCCGCTTCGCGACGCACGACGGCGACAGCCCGCGCGAGCAGCGGGAGTGGACGCGGGACCACGCCGAGTACGTCCTGACGAACCCCGACATGCTGCACCGCTCGCTCCTCCCCTCGCACCACCGGTGGGCGCAGCTCCTCGGCTCCCTGCAGTACGTCGTCGTCGACGAGTGTCACCACTACCGCGGGGTCTTCGGCGCCCACGTCGCGCAGGTGCTCCGCCGGCTGCGGCGGGTGTGCGCGGCGTACGGCGCCCACCCGACGTTCGTGCTGGCCTCGGCCACCGTCGCCGAGCCGGAGGTCCACGCCCGCCGGCTCACCGGCCTGGAGGTCGAGTCGGTGACCGACGACGCCTCCCCGCGAGGCCAGGTGGCCGTCGCGCTCTGGGAGCCGCCGTTCACGTCGTACGCCGGCGAGCACGGCGCCCCCGTCCGCCGCGCCGCCTCCTCCGAGGCGGCCGACCTGCTCGCCGACCTGGTGGCCGAGGGCGTCCGGACGCTGGCGTTCATCCGGTCGCGCCGCGGGGCCGAGCAGGTCGCCCTGACCGCCGCCGACCTGCTCGCCGAGATCGACCCGGCCCTGGCACATCAGGTGGCGGCATACCGGGGCGGGTACCTGCCGGAGGAGCGGCGCGCGATCGAGCGGGCCCTCCGGTCGGGGGAGCTCACCGGCCTCGCGGCCACCAACGCCCTCGAGCTGGGCATCGACATCAGCGGGCTGGACGCGATCGTGATGGCCGGCTTCCCCGGCACCCGCGCCGCACTGTGGCAGCAGGTCGGCCGTGCCGGGCGCGGCCACGGCGACGCGCTGGGCATCCTGGTCGCGCGGGACGACCCCCTCGACACCTATCTGGTGACCCATCCCGAGGCGCTGTTCGGCCAGCCCGTCGAGGCCACCGTCTTCGACCCGGGCAACGAGTTCGTGCTGGCGCCGCACCTGTGCGCCGCCGCCCAGGAGCTGCCGCTGACCGAGCCGGACCTCGAGCTCTTCGGGCCGACGACCGGCGACCTGCTCGACCGGCTCGTCGAGGAGGGGAGGCTGCGGCGGCGGCCGCGAGGCTGGTTCTGGACCGACCGCCTGCGTGCGTGCGACCAGACCGACATCCGCTCCTCCGGCGGCAGCCCGGTGGCACTCGTGGAGACCGAGACCGGCAGCGTCATCGGACACGTCGACGGCTCGAGCGCGCACGCCACCGCCCATGCCGGCGCGGTCTACGTGCACCGCGGCGACACCTGGATCGTGGAGTCGCTGGACCTCGCGGACAGCGTCGCCGTGATCACCCGGGCCGATCCCGACTGGTCGACCACCGCACGCGAGGTCACCGACATCTCCGTCCTGGCCGAGCGGGAGGGCCGCGACTGGGGTGCGTGCCGCCTGGGCCTCGGCACCGTCGACGTCTCCCACCAGGTCGTGTCGTACCTCAAACGACGCCAGCCCGGTGGGGAGGTGATCGGCGAGGAGAAGCTCGACCTGCCCGTCCGCTCCCTGCGCACGTCCGCCGTCTGGTGGACCGTCCCCGACCACGTGCTCGTCGAGAGCGGTCTCGCCGAGGTCGACCTGGCCGGCGCCGCGCACGCCGCCGAGCACTGCTCCATCGGCCTGCTGCCGCTCTTCGCGACGTGCGACCGGTGGGACATCGGCGGCGTCTCGACGATCATGCACGCCGACACCGGCCGGCTCACCGTGTTCGTCTACGACGGGCACCCCGGTGGCGCCGGGTTCGCCGAGCGTGGCTTCCGGGCCGCCCGCGAGTGGCTGACCGCGACCCGCGAGGGGATCGCGTCGTGCGGGTGCGACGAGGGCTGCCCGTCGTGCATCCAGTCGCCCAAGTGCGGCAACCAGAACAGTCCGCTCGACAAGGCCGGTGCCGTCGGGCTGCTCGACGCCCTGCTCCGCGGGTAGGGTCCGGGGCATGTTCGTCGTCGGCCTGCTGCTCATCCTCTTCGGCGCCCTCGCGATCGTTGCCGCGATGTTCGGCAGTGACGGGACGGCGGACTTCCTCGGCCAGGAGCTCAGCCCGTTGGCGATCTTCCTGATCGGCCTGGCCGCGGGCGTGGCCATCCTGTGGGGCTACTCCATCGCCAAGTTCGGCGTGCACCGCTCGATCCAGCACCGTCGCGAGAGCAAGAAGCTGCAGGAGCTCTCGGAGAAGCTCGACAAGGTGGACGAGCAGAAGCGCCGGGACATCGACGACAACAACGCGATCTGATCTCCTCCCTCCCTCCGCGCCCGCCCGCCCCGCCTCCACCACCACACATCTCCGCCAGCACATCTCGGCCAAGCACATCTCGCCAGCACATCTCGTCACCACATCTCGCCACCGGGCGTCACGCGGGCCCGGCGCGCGCCTCGGCCGTCAGGTCGCCCTGCTGACCGAGCCAGCGGGGACCGGTCACGACGACCTCGACGGTCACGTTGCCGGCCGACTCCTCGCAGCGCTCCAGCCGTCCGCCGTTGAGCCGGGCCAGGTCGGCCGCCGCCGTGCACGGCTGGCGCCCGTGAGCCGCCGCCGAGGCGCCGGCGAGTGCCGCCAGGTCGGCGGCGGCCTGGGCCTTCCGGTGCGCGACCACCATCGCCTGGACCACGCCGAGCGCCGACCCGACGAGCAGCAGCACCCCGGCCATGGCCAGGACGAGCAGGGTCGCCGCGCCCGTCTCCCCACGCCGTCGGGGCGGGATCATGCCGTTCACCGAGGCACCTCCACGGCTGCCACCGCCTGGGCGGTGAGCCGTACCGACGGCAGCGCGTCGAACAGGCCTCCTATGCCGTCCACGGACACCGCACCCCGCACCACCACCTGGCCCTCACCCGCGGAGATCGAGAGGTCGGCACCCGGCGGCGCGACCTGCAGGCCACGCGCGACCGCGTCGTCGACCGGGTCGCCCCGAGCCGCGGCCCGCGCGGCCTCGCGGGTGGCGTCGACGATGCGCACCTGAGCGAGACCGAGGCTGAGCAGCCAGACGAGCCCGACCGTCAGGGCGAGGAGGAGCGGCACGGCCATGGCCAGCTCGGCCGTGACCGCTCCTCGCCCGTCGCGTGGCCGGAAGGTCACCCGACGCCCAGCAGCGACAGCACGTGGTCGAACAGCGTCTTCAGGAGGTGGTCGCCGAACCCGCCGGTGAGCAGCTTGTAGAGCAGGCCGGCGAGGCCCGCCCCCGCGGCGGTCCCGACGGCGTACTCGGCCGTGGTGATCCCCCGTTCAGAGGAACCGACCCTGCGTGTGCGGATCATCTGGTCTCCCATCCGTCGAAGGACGCCCGATGCGTCCTGCGCTCCCAGGATGTGGCTGATCGCCGACCGGCAGGAGGGAGCGGTCCCGAGCTGGGGAAGATGGGTGCGGGAGCCTCGCCTGTGGACGGAAAGCGGGCACCGGGATCAGCCACCGAGGGCCCCGACCAGCCCGGCGACCACCGGCACCACACCGACCAGCAGGAAGGCGGGAAGGAGGCACAGGCCGAGCGGCACGGCCGCCCGGACCCCGACCCGCCGGGCCGCGTCCTCGACCTCCGCGCGGGATCGGGCGGCGAGCTCGCGGCCCAACCGCTCCAGGGCCTCGGCGACCGGCTCTCCGGTCCGCGCCGAGCGCGCCAGCGTACGGCCGAGCGGCGCGAGGGCGGGCTCGGCGCCGAGCGACCCCCAGACTTCGGCGGGCGCCATCCCCACGGCGATCCGGGGCGGCAGCGGCGCCAGCACGTCGGCCGCCGGACCGGGCAGGGCGACGCACACGAGTGCCAGCGCGTCGGACGGTGGCAGACCGCTGTGCACCGCGGCCGCGAGCAGACCAACCACGTGCGGCAGGTCCGACCGGATCCGCTCGCGGCGCCGCCGCTGCCCGGGCGTCTCGGAACGCCCGAGCACCACCCACACGACGGCGCCCGCCAGCACGCCTACGACCAGCCCCGGCCACCCCGCGACGAAGCCCCACGCGCCGAGCCCGGCCAGCCCGCTCCACAGCCAGCGGCGCGGTCGCTCGTCGTCGACCCCGGTTGTGATCGGCGCGGCCGGCAGCGGGTCGGGGCGACGTCGTACGACCGGCGGCACGGCGAGCCAGGCGGCGACGCCGGCCAGTCCGGCGACGAGCACCACCGGGGTCATCGGCCGACCCCGGCGGCGATGCGCTCGATCCAGGCCAGGCCGGCGAAGCCCATCAGCAGCCCGCCGGCGAGGCAGGCGAGGCCGGCGGGCGTGCCCAGCAGGAACCCCAGCGGGTCCCCGCCCGAGCCCGCCCCGATCGCCAGCGCCACCACCGGGAGTCCGCCGACCAGCCGGGCCGTGGCTCGGGCGGAGGCCAGCTCGCCCTGCACGACCCGGTCCGTCGCCGCTGCCTCACGGAGCGAGTCGGCCAGCCGGACCAGCGCGTCGGCGAGGCCGTGCCCGGTGCGGTGCGCGACCTGCCAGGCCGCGGCCACCAGCGCGAACCCGTCGGCCCCCGGTCGCGCCGCGAGGGCGCGGAACGCCGTCGGTACGTCGCCGCCCAGGACCGTCGTCTGCGCCACCGGCGCCATGGCCGGCCAGCTCTCCGCGGCCCGGGCCAGCGCGGAGCCCGGCGGCTGCCCCGAGAGCAGCTCGGCCGCGAGGAGATCGCAGGTCTCCAGCACGCGCTCCCGCGTAGCTGCGCGTTCCCGGGTCTCGAGCCGACCGCGCCAGAGCCGATGACCTGCCCAGGCCGTGGCCGCGAGGAGGAGGGCCAGGATCGTCGGCCGCGGAGCACCAGTCAGGGTGCCGAGCACGCCCACCGACGCGCCCAGGAGGAGGACGGCGGTTCCGCTGCGGCGCGGACTCGCGACGGGGAGCCGCGGACGGGGCCGGACGAGAACGGCGACCGCCGCCCCGGCCAGCAGGCCGGCCGCCAGGGCGGCGCTCACGGGTCGGCCAGGAGGGTGGCGAGGCGCTCGGCGCCCGGCCCGTGCCGGGATGCGCCGTCCTCGCCGAACACCACGGCGGCGCTCATCGTCACCAGCCCGTCGGACCGGCGCGCCGGCACGCCGACCTCGCGGAGCCGCCGCCGCCCGGATCGGTCGAGGCCCAGGTGCAGCACGACGTCGACGGCCGCCGCGAACTGGCTGTGCGCCGCCTCTCGGCCCAGGCCGGCGGCCAGGGCGAGGGCCTCGACGCGGGCGGGTACGTCGGCGGCCGAGTTGGCGTGCAGGGTGCCGCAGCCGCCCTCGTGGCCGGTGTTGAGGGCGGCCATCAGGTCCACCACCTCACCGCCGCGTACCTCGCCCACGACCAGCCGGTCGGGGCGCATCCGCAGGGCCTGGCGCACCAGCGTCCGGACGGTCACCTCGCCGGCACCCTCGATGTTGGGCGGCCGCGCCTCCAACCAGACGCAGTGCGCGTGGTCGGGGCGCAGCTCGTGGGAGTCCTCGACCAGCACCAGCCGCTCCGCGGGATCGGCCAGGGAGAGCAGTGCCGCCAGCAACGTCGTCTTGCCCGAACCGGTGCCGCCGCTCACCACGAACGCGACCCGCCGACGGACGACCGCGCGCAGGAGCCGCTCGCCGGCCGGCGACATCATCCCGGCCTCGACGAGCTCGCCGAGGGTGAAGCCGCGCGCCCGCGGCACGCGCAGCGAGATCAGCGTGCCCGGCCGGGCGATCGGGGCGAGCAGGGCGTGGCAGCGGGTGCCGTCGGCGAGCCGCACGTCGACGTACGGGCTCGCGTCGTCGAGCCGCCGACCGCCGAGCGCGGCCAGCCGCTGGGCGAGGCGGCGGACGGCGCCCTCGTCGGCGAAGCCGATGTCGGCCGCACGCAGTCCCTCCCCCGCGTCGACGTAGACCCCCTCGGTCCCGTTCACCACGACGTCGGTGACGCCGGGACTGCGCAGCAGCGGCTCCAGCGGCCCAGCGCCCAGCACGTCGCGTCGCAGCTCGTCGTGCACGGCCAGCACGGTGGCGTCGCCGACGGGCCGGCCGGTCGCGCGCAACGCCTCGGCGACGCGGTGGGCGGTGAGCTCACCCGGCCGCCGGGCCAGCCGCTCACGTACCTCATCCACCACGGTGCCGAGCTCCGCCGGCAGGCTGACCGTCATGCCACGGGCCGCAGGGCAGCGAGGTCGGCGAGCATCGCCATGCAGGTCCGGCCGAGCGGACCGCGGCGCGAGCGGACCGGCCCCAGCCCGAGGTCGATAGCCTCCTCCAGGCCGCGCTGGTCGCCCATCCGCGCCGCGACCGGCACCGACGTCAGGCGGGCAACCGCCTCCGGGCTCACATCGTCGCCGCGGAGCACCAGCCGGAAGGGCGAGGCGTCGTGGAAGCGCGAGCACAGCCGGACCGTTGACGCGAGGCCCGCGACCGTGGGCACCGTCAGCACGAACACCCGGTCGCAGCGCGCGACCATCTCCTCCACCAACGTGTCCACCGTGCGCGGCAGGTCCAGCACCACCGTGTCGTGGCCGCGCTGCGCAGCCGCGACGGCGTTGCGCACCGCGAACGCCTGGAGGCTGCCCTGCGGGCCGGGGTACCAGGTGAGCACGCCGAGCTGGTCACGCCGTGGCAGGGAGTCGCGCAGGGACCGCCCGCTGAACCGGCCGGTCGTCTGGCACAGCGCGTCCCACCGCACACCGTCGTGCCCGTCCAGACCGAGGACCCGGTCGGCGCCCGGACCGAGCGGGTCGGCGTCGATGACGACCGCCGGACCGCTGCGGGCGGCCATCTGGCCGAGCGCGCAGGCGAACGTCGTGGCACCGGCGCCGCCCGACCCGCCGATCACCCCGAGGGTCACCGAGCCGACCGGACGCGTGTCGCCGAGGTCGGCGAGCAGCTCGGTCAGCCAGCCGGCCGAGCGGGGCAGCTCGGCGACGTTCTCGGCGCCCAGTGCCAGCGCCGTACGGAACACGTCGTCCGGGACGCCGCCCCGGCCGACCACGTGCACGCCGGCGCGCCGCGGTGGCGCGATCCGCGCGAGGGCGCGGGCGGTGTCCACGCCCACGAGCACGACGGGCGCGGCGGACCACGCCCGCAACGCGTCGGCCTCATCGTGGGCGAGCAGCGCGGTGACACCGGCGGCGGCCGCCAGTCGTTGGAGCTCGTCGAGCAGGGCGGGATCGTCGGTGACGAAGAGAGGAGAGTCCATGTCGGCACGCTTCCCACGATGACGCTGCCCTCACCCGGGCATCCCGCGCCTGTGGAGGAGGTGGGCGGGAAGACCGCCTGTGGACGGCAACCGGGCTCCCCGCGTGGCACGTCGGGTCCATGACCCTCCGATGCGGCCGACCTACCATGAGCCCATGCCCGTGCCCGGAGTACGCCGCCCGACGGCGGCGTTCTTCGATCTCGACAAGACGATCATCGCGAGGTCGAGCTCGTTCGCCTTCAGCAAGCCGTTCCAGGCCGGCGGGCTGATCTCCCGGCGGGCGATGCTGCGCTCGGCGTACGCCCAGTTCGTCTACCTGGTCGGCGGCGCGGACCACGACCAGATGGAGAAGATGCGTCAGTTCATGTCGCAGCTGACCGCCGGCTGGGACGTGGCGACAGTCCGCGAGATCGTGGCCGACACGCTGCACCACGTCGTGGACCCGATCGTGTACGACGAGGCCGTCTCGCTGATCGAGGAGCACCGGGCCGTGGGTCGCGCCGTGGTCATCGTGTCCACCAGCGGAGCGGAGGTCGTGGGGCCGATCGGCGCGATGCTCGGCGCCGACGAGGTGATCGCGACGCAGATGGAGATCGTCGACGGGAAGTACACCGGGACGATCGAGTACTACGCGTACGCCGGGGAGAAGGCCCGCGCCATCACGGCGATGGCCGAGGAGCGCGGGTACGACCTCGAGGGGTGCTTCGCCTACAGCGACTCGATCACGGACCTGCCGATGCTCGAGGTCGTCGGCCACCCGCACGCCGTGAACCCGGACAAGGACCTGCGCCGGGCCGCGGCCGACCGCGGCTGGCCGATCCTCGTCTTCACCCGGCCCGTCACTCTCGGCAGCCGGCTGCCGCCGGGCCGCTCGGCCCTGGCGGCGCTGGCCATCGGCGGCGTCGGCGCGGTCGGCTGGGTGCTCTGGTCCAGCGTTCGTCGACGCCGCGCGACCGCCTGACCTGCGCGTTCGTCGCGCCCCACCACACCCGGCGAAAGTCAACCCTTGAAGGGCGTCTGAGACCGGCGTAGAACTGAGTCAGAACAAACTGAAAACCAGCACGCGGACCGGGTACCCACGCGGCGACCTACCCTTCCTACAGGGCGCGAGCCACCGGGAACTTCCCGAGGCAGCAGTTGAGTGTGCACGCCTGGTAACCATCGGTCTTGCGTGTCAGTGGCGGCACCTGCCTTCGATGAAGACGGGTGCCGTCGCATCTGGTCAGCGGCTCGTCAGCGGGCTGGCTTCCGCCGCCTTCGCCGCCGCCTCCGCGGCGTACCTGAGCCACGCGTGCACCCCCGCCGGTCCCCCGTCGCGGTAGCCGTGGAGGTTCGACTCGTACGCCGTCCGCAGCGCCAGGTGTCCCGCCTCCGGGACGAGCACGGAGCGTTCGTCGACCCCGCGGGCGACCCACACCAGCCGTTCGGCCGCCCGGGCGACGAGGCCGTTGTGGGACGGGAACGGCGCAGCCGTGGCCAGGTCGGCGTGCACGACCGCCGCCACCAGCAGGGCCGGCGCTGCTGTCGGTGCGGTGAGCAGCCGGCCCAGCGCCTGCAGGCGCGAGACCGACTCCGCCTCGCGCGGCCGGCCGGAGTCCGCGGCGCCGGACGCCAGCGAGTGGAGCCGAGCGAACGCCTGGAGCGGCGCCGTCCGCAGCACGGGGACGAGCGACAGCAGGTGTGCGGAGACGCGGACCGCATCCGCCGCGACCTCGTCGCCCGCCCCCGCCCGTACCTCGTCCAGCGACGACGCGGACCCCTCCAGCACCGCCGACGCGTGAGCGCCGACCAGCAGCGACTCGGCGGTCTGCCCGGCCGACGTACGCCGCAGCCCGCGGTCGCGCAGCAGCGCGTCGATCCCGTCGCGCGCCGCCGCGAACCCCGACGGCACCCCCTCCAGCCGCAGCAGCCGCCCCAGCGGGTCACTGCCTGTCTCGGCAACCTCGGTCACGCCCCGCAGTCTGCCCCCCGGGATAGTCCGCTACGAAAAGCACCTCGGAACCGACTTCCGGAGGTGCTTTTCGTAGCGGACTATCCCGACGTTGCCTGTTCGCCGCACTCGTCGGGGCCGACCGCGCGGGTAGGGTCGCCGGTGATGAACGAGGACGCGACTCCGGGCGCGACACCGGACTGGGCCCACTCCTTCGGCGGGGTCGTCGACGCCTACGACAGCGCCCGCCCGACGTACCCCGCGGAGGCGACCCAGTGGCTCATCGGCCAGCAGGCGGCCACCGTCCTCGAGCTGGGCGCCGGCACCGGCAAGCTCACCGCTCAGCTGCACGCTCTGGGTCACGGCGTGGTCGCGACCGACCCCGACCCGGCCATGCTCGCCCGCCTCAAGCGCAACCTGCCCGAGGTCAGCACCATCGAGGCGCACGCCGAGGACCTGCCCGTCGGCGACCGGGCGTTCGACGCCGTGGTCGCTGCGCAGGCCTTCCACTGGTTCGACCTGGACCGCGCGCTGCCGGAGATCGCGCGCACCCTCAAGCCCGGCGGCCGGCTCGGCCTGGTCTGGAACTACCGCGACGACAGCATCCCGTGGGTCCGCCGTCTCGGCCGGATCATCGGCACCCAGGAGCAGGACACCGACCCGTCAGAGGCGATCCGGGACAGCGAGCTCTTCGACGAGGTCGAGGAGACGCGCTACACCCACTGGCAGCAGGTCGACCGCAAGAGCATCCAGGCCCTCGTGCTCTCGCGCTCGAACATCGCCGTGCTCGACGAGGAGGCGCGGGCCGCCAAGCTCGCCGAGGTGGTCGCCCTGTACGACGAGTACGGACGCGGCATGGACGGCATGCAGCTGCCGTACATCGCCCACTGCTTCCGCGCCGCCGTCCTCGACCGGCCCGGCGCAACCGACGACGCGGCCGCCGGCGAGAGCGAGCAGCCCGACGGCCGGCCGTCCGACGGCACCGACGCCGACACCCTGCTGATCGACTTCCGCTGACTCGACTTCCGCCGGCTCGACTTCCGCCGGCTCGACAGCGGGTCGTCGTCCGGCCCCGACCGTGACACCCGGGGCGTCGCGCCGTTACGGTCCGCGCATGGCGACGGCGCTCGGGCGGGTGTTCCGGCGGTCCCACCTCGGCACCGAGGCGGACCGGGCGACGTTCCGGACGCTTCACTCCGCATCGCTGGCCAGCCCCGCCCTGCGCGAAGGCCTGACCGAGGCCAGTGCGGAGCGCAGCATCCGGCACCTGCGCACCCTGCTCGGCGCACCGGTGGTCGCGCTCACCGACACCGAGGGCGTGCTGGCCTGGGACGGCCCCGGTGCGCACCACGAGGACCAGGTCGCTGCTCTCGCGCGGACCACCGAGGCCACCAAGGTCGCCGGCCCCTCCGAGCTCGGCTGCCATCTCGTCAGCTGTCCGGTGCAGCACGTGGTCCTCAGCCCGCTCGTGGTCGACGAGCTGGTCATGGGGCACGTCGTCGTCGGGACGCCGTACCCCACGGCGGGACTGGTTCGAGCCACCGACGAGGTCGCGGCCTGGGTCTCCGGCCAGCTCGCGCTCGCCGAGCTGGACGCCTCGCGGCGCCGGCTGGTCGAGGCCGAGGTGCGAGCCCTGCGGGCGCAGATCTCCCCGCACTTCGTCTACAACTCGCTGGGGGCGATTGCGTCGTTCGTGCGCACCGATCCCGAGCGGGCCCGCGACCTCCTCCTGGAGTTCGCCGACTTCACCCGCTACTCGTTCCGGCGCCAGGGCGACTTCACCACGCTGGCAGAGGAGCTCCGGTCCATCGAGCAGTACCTCCTGCTCGAGCAGGCCAGGTTCGGCGAACGGCTCCGTGTGGTGCTGCGCATCGCCCCGGAGGTGCTGCCCGTGCAGATCCCGTTCCTGTCGCTGCAGCCGCTGGTCGAGAACGCCGTCAAGCACGGGCTCGCGGGCCGGGAGGAGGGCGGCACGATCACCGTCGTGGCCAGCGACCTGGACCGCGAGTGCGAGATCTACATCGAGGACGACGGCGTGGGCGAGGACCCCGAGACCGTACGCCGCGCACTCGCGGGAGCCTCCGACTCGGTCGGGCTGGCCAACGTCGACGAACGGCTGCGACACGCGTTCGGCGACGAGTACGGGCTGGTCGTCGAGACCGCCGTGGGCGCCGGCACGCGCGTCGTCGTCCGCGTCCCCAAGTACGCCGAAGGGCTGCAGGCATGACGACTTCCGGACCCTTGCGCGTGCTCGTGATCGACGACGAGCGGCCGGCCCTCGACGAGCTGGCGTTCCTGCTCGAGCGCGACCCGCGCGTGGGCGGCGTACTCACCTCGGACTCGGCCACCGACGCGTTGCGCGTCCTGCAGGACCTCTCGGTGGACGCGGTGTTCCTCGACATCTCGATGCCGGGCCTGTCCGGGCTGGAGCTCGCCCAGGTGCTGGCCCGTTTCCGGACGCCGCCCCCGGTCGTGTTCGTGACCGCGCACGAGCAGCACGCGGTGGACGCCTTCGACCTCAACGCCGTCGACTACGTGCTGAAGCCCGTCCGCGAGGAGCGGCTGGCCGAGGCCGTGCGCCGCGTGGTCGAGGGCGCCGGCTCGGGGCGGGCCGCCGAGGACGACCAGGTGGCCGTGGAGCTCGGGGGCGTCACCCGGTTCATCAGCCGCGCCGACATCAGGTACGTCGAGGCGCAGGGCGACTACGCCCGCCTGCACACCGCCGACGGCAGTCACCTCCTCCGCACCCCGCTGGCCACGTTGGAGGAGCAGTGGGCGACCGCCGGGTTCGTCCGCATCCACCGGTCCCTGCTGGTCTCGCTGCCGCACGTGGACGAGGTACGCACCGACTCCGGCCGCTGCACCGTGGTCGTCGGCGGAGCGGAGCTGGGTGTCTCCCGCCGCCACACCCGCGAGCTCCGCGATCTGCTCGTCCGCCGCAACCGCCCGGGTAGCGCCGGTGGTTGAGGAGGGCCGTCAAGGCCCGTCACGGAACCTCCGGTGGTTTCGTGACGGCGCTGACGCGCCTCCTCGACCGACGGTAGACCGGGTGCGGGTCACGTCGCCGCGAACGACGTCGGCCCCGCGCCGTACGCCGCCCAGCGCGGCCCGCGAGATCGATGAGCAGAGCCAGGTCGGCGAGGTGTACCTGCGCTCGCTCCTCCGCGCGCAGCTGCGGCTCGGAGTGACGGTGCTGGTGCTGCTCGCGGTCCTGGTGGGCGGGCTGCCGCTCGTGTTCTGGTTGCTGCCGGAGGTCACGTCCGCGAGGTTCCTGGGGATGCCCCTGGCGTGGGGGTTGCTGGGGTTCGCGGTCTACCCGGTCCTGGTCCTCCTCGGCTGGTGGTACGTCCGGGCCGCCGAGCGCAACGAGGCCGCCTTCACCGACGTCGTCGAGCGCCCGTGAGGGCACGGTGAACCACGCGTTCGGGGCGATCGCGGTCGCCGTGGTCTCGGTGCTCACCGTCGGCATCGGCATCTGGGGGCTGCGGTTCAGCCGCACCACGTCGGACTTCTTCGTGGCCTCCCGCACGGTCCGCCCGGCCCTGAACGCGAGCGCCATCGGCGGCGAGTACCTCTCCGCCGCGTCGTTCCTGGGCGTCGCCGGGCTGGTGCTGGCCTTCGGCGCCGACATGCTCTGGTACCCCGTCGGCTGGACCGTCGGCTACCTCGTGCTCCTCGTGCTGGTCGCCGCACCGCTGCGCCGGTCCGGGGCCTACACCCTCCCGGACTTCGCCCAGGCCCGGCTCCGCTCGCGGCCGGTCCGCATGGTCACCTCGGCCCTGGTCGTGGCCATCGGCTGGCTGTACCTGATCCCGCAGCTCAAGGGCGCGGGCTTCACGTTGAAGCTCGCCACCGGCCTCGACAGCCGGCTGGGCGGGCTCGTCGTGGCCGTCGTGGTCCTCGTCAACGTGGTCACGGGCGGGATGCGCAGCGTCACCTTCGTGCAGGCGTTCCAGTACTGGCTGAAGCTGACCGCCCTGCTCGTACCCGCCGTCTTCTTGCTGATGGTCTGGTTCGGCGACGGCGCGACCTCGCCGGCCGACCCGGCGTTCGACCTGCCGGGCCAGGTGGCGTGGGCGGACCCGTTGTCGGGGCTGGGGTCGCACGCGCTCTACACGACGTACTCGATCATCATCGCCACGTTCCTCGGCACCATGGGCCTGCCCCACGTGGTCGTCCGCTTCTACACCAACCCCGACGGCCGCGCCGCCCGCCGGACGACCCTGGTCGTGCTGGGGCTGCTCGGCGTCTTCTACGTGCTGCCGCCGGTGTACGGCGCGCTCGGCCGCATGTATGCCGGCGACCTGGTCGCAGCCGGCCGCGCCGACTCCGTCGTGGTCGAGCTGCCGACGCGGATGGTGAGCGGGACCGGCGGCGAGCTGCTCGCCGCGCTGCTCGTGGCGGGGGCGTTCGCGGCCTTCCTCTCGACCTCGTCGGGCCTGACCATCGCGGTTGCGGGCGTGCTGTCGCAGGACCTGATGAGCCGGTGGCTCGGCGGCATCGCGTCGTTCCGGGTGGCGGCGTGCCTCGGCGTCGGGGTGGCCTACGTGCTCGCCGTGCTCGCCGAGGACGTGGGCGTCGCGACCGCGGTCGGGCTCGCGTTCGCGGTGGCCGCGTCGACGTTCTGCCCCCTGCTGGTGCTGGGCATCTGGTGGCGCCGGCTCACCGACGTCGGCGCGATCGCGGGGCTGGTCGTGGGCGGCACGACGAGCGGGGCGGCCGTTCTGCGCACCTTCCTGACCACCGGCGACTCCGGCTGGTTCTCCACGCTGATGGCCCAGCCCGCGGCCTGGACGGTCCCGCTCGCCTTCACCGCCATGATCGTCGGCTCCCTGCTCACCCCCGACCGCCGCCCCGCCCACGCCACCCGCTTCATGGTCCGCCTCCACACCCCCGAGTCCGTCGGCGTCGACCGAGGGTGAGTCGCCGGTGCTGGCTTCGAGGCTCGTCGCTGGCGCTCCTCACACCTCAACCACCGAATTCGGTGGTTGAGGTGTGAGGCCGTTCACGGCGAGCCTCGAAACCACCCAGCGGGATCGAACCGCTCGTCGCTCCGAACCGACCGTTGGTCGAATGGCGCACTCCTCCTGGCGACGTACCGGCTCGCACCCCTGCCCGGAGCGGGGCGGCTCCGCCAACGTCAGGTGACCGTCCTCACACCCGGGAAGGGGAGACCCCATGACCGACACGTCCAGTGCCGGGGCTCACGAGCAGGCCGAGAGCCACAATCCGGTCTACGACCGGCTGCACGCCTCACCGGAGTTCAAGGAGCTGAAGAAGCGCTACACCGGGTTCGTCGTGCCCGCCACGATCGCCTTCCTGGCGTGGTACCTGCTGTACGTCGTCATGTCGAACTGGGCCCACGACTTCATGAGCCACAAGGTCGCAGGTCACATCAACGTGGCGCTGGTGTTCGGCGTGCTGCAGTTCGTCACGACGTTCCTGATCGCCATCCTCTACTCGCGGCACATGGCCGCCAAGGTCGACCCGCTCGCCCGGCAACTGGAGGCGGACTACAACAAGGAGGTGTCCGGCCGATGAGCGGCACCGAGACCCTGACCGCGGTGCTGTTCATCGCGGTCGTCCTGATCACCGTCGGCATCACCTTCTGGGCCAGCCGGCAGACGTCCGGCACGACCGACTTCTACGCCGGCGGCCGCCAGTTCAGCGGATTCCAGAACGGCATGGCGATCTCGGGTGACTACATGTCGGCCGCGTCGTTCCTGGGCATCTCCGGCGCCATCGCGTTGAGCGGGTACGACGGCTTCCTGTACTCCATCGGCTTCCTGGTGGCCTGGCTGATCGCCCTGCTGCTCGTGGCCGAGCTGCTGAGGAACTCCGGCCGCTACACGATGGCCGACCAGCTGGCGTACCGGATGCGGCAGCGCCCCGTCCGTACCGCCGCCGCGACCTCGACGGTCGTGGTCTCGATCTTCTACCTGCTCGCGCAGATGGTCGGCGCGGGTGCGCTGGTCGCCCTGCTGCTCGGCACCACGAGCGGGGCCGCCAAGGCGTGGACCATCGTCGGCGTCGGCGTGCTGATGATCTTCTACGTCACCGTCGGTGGCATGAAGGGCACCACCTGGGTGCAGATCGTCAAGGCCGTGCTGCTGATGACCGGCACGATCCTGATCACGATCCTGGTGCTGGCCAAGTTCGACTTCAACCTGTCCGAGCTCCTCGGCGCCGCCGCGGACAACACCGGCAAGGGCGAGGCGTTCCTCCAGCCCGGGCTCAAGTACGGCCTGACCACCACCTCGAAGATCGACTTCCTCAGCCTCGGTCTCGCGCTGGTGCTGGGCACGGCCGGCCTGCCGCACATCCTGATCCGCTTCTACACGGTGCCGACCGCCAAGGACGCGCGTACCTCGGTCAGCTGGGCGATCGGCCTCATCGGGGCGTTCTACCTGATGACGCTGGCGCTGGGCTTCGGTGCGGCCGCGCTGCTGAACACCGGTCCGGACAGCCAGGTCGCCGCTTCCGGCGGCAACCTCGCCTCCCCCTTGCTGGCCGAGGCGGTCGGCGGCGGCGACGGGTCCACCGGAGGCGCGATCCTGCTCGCACTGATCTCCGCGGTCGCCTTCGCGACCATCCTCGCGGTGGTGGCGGGCCTGACGCTCACCTCGGCGTCGTCGGTGGCCCACGACCTCTATGCGACCGTGGCCAAGCGCGGCCAGGCGACCGAGAAGGACGAGGTCAGGGTCGCCAAGATCGCGGCGTTCGTCATCGGCGGCATCGCGATCGCGCTGGCCATCCCTGCGCAGAAGCTCAACATCGCGTTCCTCGTCGCCCTGGCCTTTGCGGTCGCGGCGTCGGCGAACCTGCCCTCGATCGTCTACAACCTCTTCTGGCGGCGCTTCAACACGCGCGGCGCCACCTGGGCGATCTACGGCGGACTCATCTCCTGCGTGGTGCTGGTGTTCTTCTCGCCCGTCGTGTCCGGGCTGGGCGTCAACGCGGCGACCGGAGCCAGTCTGTCGCTGTTCCCGGCCGACGTGGACTTCCACTGGTTCCCGCTGCAGAACCCGGGCATCGTCTCCATCCCACTCGGCTTCTTCTTCGGCTGGCTCGGCACCGTGACGTCCACGGAGCCGTCCGCCGAGGAGCGGTTCACCGAGCTCGAGGTCCGCGCCTTCACCGGCGCCGGCGCCGAGCAGGCCACCAAGCCCTAGGGCGAATCTCGGGGCACACCGATTCGTCTGCGGATCGCTGCGACTTCTTTCGCTGGCGACCGCAGACGAATCGGTGCGGGACGGCTCAGTCCGGCCGCGGCCGGTGGGCGTCGCCGGGAAACGCGAACTCCGTGTGCACGCCGGGGCTGAACGCGACGTGGTCGGGGGCCCGCCCCGCCAGCTCGCCGAGCCCGACCGAGCCGCGCAGTCCGTCGTCGAGCTCCAGCACCTCGGCGTCGTGGATCGGCCACGGCGCGTGCTCGTTGGGGACGTACAGCGTCCGGCGCCGGCCCCGCACGTGCAGCCCCCAGCGGGCGCTGAGGAACTCGTCGAGGGTCGTGGCGGGGCGCGGCTGCCCCTCGCGTACGACGACCCGGCTGCGGGCGCGCACGCCCGGCCACCGCAGCGCCGCCGTGTACGTGCGGACGTCACCGCTCGCGGCGTACCGCATCCGGGCCCATCGGTAGGGCAGCCCGAAGGCGGCGCGAGCACCCGCGACCACGATCGAGCGGTCGGTGTCGAGGCTCAGGAACACGATGCCGCGGCGGCCGGTCTCGTCCACGGAGTACAACCGCACGTTGGTCTCGAGGAACGACCCCGCCCAGGGCACGCCCGGTCCGCGGCCGACGCCGGCGTCGACCATGCGGAACGGGATCAGCCCCACGTACGTCGCCCCGTCCAGCGTGTCCGGCCGCACGCCCGGCGGCATCAGGTGGACGACGCGGGCCGGCTCGACGGCCCAGTGGAGGAAGGTCAGGTCACGCCAGTCCTGGTTCATCATCACCCGGCCGCGCAGGCGCGGCGCCCGGGCGGAGACGGGCTCGATCACCTCGCCAGCGTAAGCGGCGACCATTCGTCGTCGACGACCGACCGGACGGCGCAGCACCCCCCTCGAGGGGTCGTCGGCCGCGGGAGCGACGGGTAGGTTTCCGAACCATGAGCGACCAGACTCTCTCCAACCTCAGCACCGAGACGCGTCGTTTCGAGCCGCCTGCCGAGCTGGCGGAGAACGCCAACGTGACGGCCGAGGCGTACGACCGGGCGGACGCCGACCGCGAGGCGTTCTGGGCCGAGCAGGCCGAGCGGCTCGACTGGGACCAGAAGTGGGACCGGGTGCTCGACTGGGACGACCCGCCGTTCGCCAAGTGGTTCGTGGGCGGCCGCATCAACGCGGCGTACAACTGCGTCGACCGGCACGTCGAGGCCGGCAAGGGTGACAAGGTCGCGCTGCACTGGGTCGGCGAGCCCGAGGACGACACGCGTGACATCACCTACGCCGAGCTGAAGGACCAGGTCTGCCAGGCGGCCAACGCACTCACCGAGCTCGGCGTCGAGACCGGCGACCGGGTCGCGATCTACCTGCCGATGATCCCCGAGGTCGTGGTGGCGATGCTCGCCTGCGCGCGCATCGGCGCGCCGCACACCGTGGTCTTCGGCGGCTTCTCCTCCGAGGCGCTGGCGTCGCGCGTGGCCGACTGCGAGGCGAAGGTGATCATCACCTCCGACGGTGGGTACCGGCGCGGCGCACCCTCGGCCCTCAAGCCCGCGGTCGACGAGGCCGTGGCCAAGGCGGCCACGCAGGGCCAGCAGGTCGACAGGGTGCTCGTCGTACGCCGCACGGGCCAAGACGTCGAGTGGGACGACAGCCGCGACGTGTGGTGGCACGACAGCGTCGAGAAGGCGTCGACCGAGCATGCGTGCGAGTTCTTCGACTCCGAGCACCCGCTGTACGTCATGTACACCTCCGGCACGACCGGCAAGCCCAAGGGCATCCTGCACACGACGGGCGGCTACCTCGTCGGGACGGCGTACACGCACTGGGCCGTCTTCGACCTCAAGGCCGACACCGACGTCTACTGGTGCACCGCCGACGTCGGCTGGGTGACCGGCCACAGCTACATGGTCTACGGGCCGCTCTGCAACAACGTCACGCAGGTGATGTACGA
The DNA here is from genome assembly GCA_963782155.1 of uncultured Actinomycetota bacterium. Taxonomy (GTDB): domain Bacteria; phylum Actinomycetota; class Actinomycetes; order Propionibacteriales; family Nocardioidaceae; genus Nocardioides. The sequence continues at coordinate 117,066 of CAWAIZ010000017.1, read as the reverse complement.
AGGCACGCCGGACAGCCCGCACAAGGGCCGCTGGTGGGAGATCGTCGAGAAGTACGGCGTGACCATCTTCTACACCGCGCCGACCGCGATCCGGACGTTCATGAAGTGGGGCTCGGACATCCCCGAGAAGTTCGACCTGTCGACGATCCGGGTGCTGGGGTCGGTGGGCGAGCCGATCAACCCGGAGGCCTACATCTGGTACCGCGAGACGATCGGCGCCTCCAAGGTGCCGGTGGTCGACACGTGGTGGCAGACCGAGACCGGACAGATCATGATCAGCCCGCTGCCCGGCGTGACGGCCGGCAAGCCTGGCTCGGCGATGAAGGCGCTCCCGGGCGTCGAGGCCGAGGTCGTGAACGACGACGGCGAACCGGTCCCGAACGGGTCGGGGGGGTTCCTCGTGCTCACCAGGCCTTGGCCGGCCATGCTGCGGACGCTGTGGGGGGACGACGAGCGGTTCAAGGAGACGTACTGGGCGCGGTTCGCCGACCAGGGCTTCTACTTCGCCGGCGACGGTGCCAAGAAGGACGACGACGGCGACCTCTGGCTGCTCGGCCGGGTCGACGACGTGATGAACGTGTCCGGCCACCGCCTCTCGACTACCGAGATCGAGTCGGCGCTTGTCTCGCACCCGAAGGTCGCCGAGGCCGCCGTGGTCGGCGCGGCCGACGAGATGACCGGCCAGGCGGTGTGCGCGTTCGTGATCCTGCGCGAGTCCGCCCTGGTCGAGGACGGTTCCGCGCCCGACGACCTCATCGAGGAGCTGCGCAAGCACGTGCAGCAGGAGATCGGCGCGATCGCCAAGCCCCGTCAGATCATGATCGTCCCGGAGCTGCCGAAGACCCGCTCGGGCAAGATCATGCGGCGCCTGCTCAAGGACGTCGCCGAGCACCGCGAGGTCGGCGACGTGACGACGCTGGCCGACTCGACAGTCATGGACCTGATCAAGAAGAGGGAAGGCGGCTCCGCGGAGGAGTGACGACTGCCGGGGCCGTCAGGCCCAGATGAAGTAGCGCAGCGCCACGTAGGGGGCGCTGAGACTGACCGTGACGGCGGTGACGAGAAGCCCGTACTTGGTGAAGTGCCAGAAGCTGATCGGGTGGCCGTTGCGCTTGGCGATGCCGGTGACCACCACGTTGGCGCTGGCACCGATCGCGGTGGCGTTGCCGCCGAGGTCAGCGCCCAGGGCGAGCGCCCACCACAGCGACTGCTGCTCGGGTGGGAGGCCTGCCGCCGGCCCGACGAGCTCGTGGACGAGCGGTGCCATGGTCGCGACGTACGGAATGTTGTCGACGATGCCGGAGAGCACCGCCGAGCCGCCCAGCAGGCCCAGCGCTGCCGGCGCGTAGTTGTCACCGATGCGCGCAGTCAGTGTCTCGGCCAGCTCCCCGATCACGCCTTGGTGCACCAAGGAGCCCACCATGATGAACAGCCCTGCGAAGAAGAGCAGGGTCTCCCACTCGACGTCTTCGAGATAGGTCTGATGAGGCAGGCGGGAGGCCAGGATCGCGGCACCCGCGCCGAGAAGGGCCACCAACGAGGGCTCGAGGTGGGTGACGGCGTGGGTGACGAAGCCGAGCAGCACCACGACCAGCACGAGGCCCACCCGGACCAGGAGCCGTCCGTCATGGATCGTCTCGCGCGCCTCCAGTCGCATCACCGCTTCGGCGCGCTCGGCGTCGAAGCGCAGGTGGCGGCCCCACAGGAGCCAGCACAACCCCACGAAGACCACCAACAGCACCACCACGATCGGTGCCAGGTGCACCACGAACTCGTTGAACCCGAGACCGGCACGGCTGCCGATGATGATGTTGGGCGGGTCGCCGATCAGGGTGGCCGTGCCGCCGATGTTGCTGGACATCACCTCCGCCAGGAGGAACGGCACCGGGTCGAGGGCGAGCCGGTCACACAGCAGGAGAGTCACCGGCGCGACCAGGAGCACCGTCGTGACGTTGTCGAGCAGGGCCGAGGCGACGGCGGTGATGATGACGAGGAGCACCATCATCCGGAACGGGCGCGCCTGGGCGCGCTGCGCGGACCAGATGGCCAGGAACTCGAAGACACCGGTCTGCCGGAGGACGCCGACGATCACCATCATCCCGAAGAGCAGGAAGATGACGTTCCAGTCGACCCCGGTCTCCTCGGAGAAGAAGATCTCGTGACCGCGAACCGCCCCGATGCCCACCATCGCGGCAGCGCCGAGCAGCGCCACGAGAGTGCGGTTGAACTTCTCGGTGACGATCACGATGTACGCCGTGGCGAAAACGAGCAGCGCCAGCACAGCGGTCAGGGACATGGGAGCCTTCCGGCGTCGGCGAAGAGGACCGCCGACCAGACTTCCCGGCACACCTGGCGGTCACCGTACACGGGGGTCGGCCTCAAGCATCCTCGCGCGGAGGCAGCACGTCGCGCTCCAGGCGGCGCCGGACCATCGGGCTGTCCTGACCGGCGGCCGTCGCGATGGCCGCCAGCACCCGGCTCAGGGTGATCACCCCGTGGAAGCCGTCGTCACGGTCGACGACCAGGATCACCGGTGTGTGCGCTTCGTCCATCGCGCTGGCGATCTCGATCAGAGTGTCCTCGGGCAGCACCGACGGCGGCTTGGTCCCGGTCAGCTTCTTGGCCTCCAGCAGCTGCCCGATGGTCGCCCGGTTCAGCGCGCCACACAGCTCGTCGGCCCCGACCTCGTCGTAGGCGTGCGCGAGGTTCGGCTCCTCCCGCACGTACTGCGGAAGGACGAGGCTCAGGATCTGGCTCCCGGGGATGACGGCGATGGGGACACCGTCGTCCCCTGCGACGACCAGACCGGAGAGGCGGTACTCGGCGATCACCCGCGCGGCCTCGGCTCCGGTGGTCGACCGCTGGACCATCGGCACCTGCTCGGCGAGGTCGGAGGCTTTCATGCGGTCACTCTGTCACGGTCTCCTTGCGGAACAGTTCGCCGAGGAAGGTCACCTCACGCTCGTCCGGCCCACCGAACGGGCGGCGTACCAGCGGCACGGGTCGGCTCCGATCGCGGCAGACAGACGAGGGTCGTCGTCACCGACGACATGCCGACCAGACCTCCCGGCTCTTCGACGGACCACCCTACCGGGCGGTCCGGGGAGGGCCCGCTGCTAGTAGGGTCGGTGATCGACCCGCGTGCGACCAGGGAAGGTGTCATGGCGATCCAGCCGGTGCAGGACGAGCCCACCATCGGGCGACTCGTCTCCGACGCCAGTCGGGACATCTCCTCGCTGCTCCAGAAGGAGATCCAGCTCGCCAAGAGCGAGATCAAGGTCAGCATCCGCAACGGCGGCCTCGGCGCCGGCCTCTTCCTGGGTGCGGCTTTCTTCGCGGTGATGGCGCTGGTCATGTTCTCGGTCGCCCTGGCCTACTTCATCCACTGGAACGGCAAGGGTCTCGACCTGCACTGGGCGTTCCTGATCGTGTTCGTGCTCTACCTGCTGATCGCCGCGCTGCTCGGGTACGTCGGCTACCGCAAGGTCCGCAAGGTCGGTCCGCCGGAGAAGGCGATCGCCGAGGCACAGAACATCAAGTCCGCGCTGACCAACCGCGGCTGATCCCGGTTGCTGGTGGTTGCCGACGGAGATTCGTCGGGGGTGGCCCGTGCTCCTGGTGCGTGCATCGCAAGGCGCCGGAGCAAAGCCATACCGGGTCGTCTCGCGAGCGACGGCAACGCCGCGAGGTGCGTGCCAGGAGTGCGGGACACCCGACGAATCTCCGTTGGTGCCACTAGCCCGCGCAGTCCTGGGTGTCGACCGAGCCGCCGCGGCTGACGCCGAGCGTCGCCGCCGGCGCGACCTGCTCGGCGGACAGGGCGTACCCCGTGTCGCTGTCGGTCAGCGACGCCGCGAACACCACCCCGACCACGTCCCCGCCCGACGAGACGACCGGGCCACCGGAGTTGCCGGGCCTGACCTTGCCGCGCAGTGAGAGCACCTCGCGGATCACGGCACCGTCGCCGTAGATGTTGGGCGAGCGCAGCCGCTGCTCCGAGCGCACCCGAGCCGTCTGCACGTCGTACGGGCCGTCCTGCGGGTACCCGAGGATGGCGACGCCCTGCTTCGGCCTGGCGGCGACGTCGAACGGCAGCGGCGCGATGTCGCCGGAGTCGACCGCGATGACGGCCACGTCGACGTCGGGGTCGTAGTAGACGACGGTGCCGCTGAGGCTGCTGCCGCCGATCTCGACCAACGGCTCGTCGACCCCCGCCACGACGTGGGCGTTGGTCATCACCCGGTTGCGGGCGAACAGGAAACCCGAACCCTCGATGCCGTGGCCGCACGAGTTGACGCTCTGGATCTTCACCACTGCGGGCTCGGCACGAACGACGTCCGGGTCGGTCAGCAGTCGCTGCGGGCCCGGGCCGACGGGGACGATGCGCTCGGGCGCGAACGGCTCGAGGTATCGCGGGAAGAAGGTGGTGCCGACGACGTTGTTGAACGCCTTGAGCAGGTTGGCCGCCGAGGCGGGCAGCATCCCGTCGACCGCCTTCAGCACGATGGACTCGCGCACCAGCGGAGTGATCCCGGAGATGCCGGACCCCGCGACCGCGACACCGAGAGCCCACGACACGAGCAATACCGCGACGCCGCTGAGCACCGCGCCTCCCGCTGCGTCGACCGCACGGAACGGCTGCCACTGGATGGTGTCCCGCAGTCGGGAGCCCGCCCACTGGAAGACGGCCTGCCCGAGGCTCGCAGTGAGGATCACGATGAACAACGCACCCAGGGAGACGAGCACCGAGGGGTTCGCGTCGCCGAGGGCTACGGGGGCGAGCCAGACCCCGGTCAGCCCGCCGAGCAGCATCCCCGCGGTGGCGCTGGCGCCGGTGATGAAGCCTTGCCAGTAGCCCGACAGCGCATAGGTCAGCACCAGGCCGACCAACACCCAGTCGAGCAGGTTCACGGCAGCGGCTCCCGGCTGTCAGGGGTTGGTTCGCGGGTCCTTGCTGGTTGTCTTGATGGCTGTCTTGATGGGAACACCCTGCAACATGTACGTCGGCAGGTCACGGATCTCGTAGTCGTCCCACGGAGTGGCCCAGCCGAGGAAGTCGAACAGGCGGGTGACGACACCCGCGGTGAACCCCCAGAGAATGACGTCGCGGTCGGGTCCGATGAGGAACGCCGGGCCGACCCAGCCGGACGGGTGGCGCACCTGGATCCGGTGGTCGTCGCGCAGCAGCTCGGCGAGCGGGACGAGGTGGATCGCGTGCACCTCGTCGGGATCGACCACGCGCACCTCCGACGGCGTACGCCACCAGCCGAGCACCGGGGTGACCGAGAAGTTGCTGGGCGGCAGCCACAGCTCGGGCAGCTCGCCGAACACCTCGACGCCCCCCGGATCGAGGCCGGTCTCCTCCTCGGCCTCGCGGAGCGCCGCCTCGACCGGCGTCTCGCCGGGGTCGATCGAGCCGCCCGGGAAGGCGACCTGCCCGGGGTGCGAGCGCATGTGGTGGGCGCGCTCGGTGAGCAGCAGCCGGCCGGACTCGAGGTCGTGGCCCGGACCGTCGGCGAAGAGCAGCAGCACCGCCCCGCGGCGGGGGTCGGCGTCCTCGGGCGGCAGGAACTGGGTGAGGTCCTCGGTGGTGATCGTCTCGACGCCGGCTCTGACGGGCTCCAGCCAGGCCGACAGGTCACTCACAGCTCCACCCCGAGGTGCTGCCCGACGAGGTCGACGAGCTCGGCGGTCGACTTCAGCTCCTTCATGACGACCGTGGCGCGGCCGTCGGCGTCGACGAACGCGGTCAAGGGCAGACCCAGGCGAGCCGGGATCACGCCCTGGCCGAGGATGTCGCCGCCGGGATCGGCCACCTGGGGGTAGGTCGCGTCGTTCTTCGCCAGCATCTCGATGGCCGCGGAGGGGATGACGTCGCCGTAGTCGATACCGAGCACGGGGACGCGGTCGCCGTACTTGTCGTAGAAGTCCACGATGCGCGGGATCTCGCGCCGACACGGTGTGCACCAGGCGCCCCAGACGTTGACGACGAGCGGCCCGCGCAGCGAGGACAGGTCCAAGTCGGCTCCGCCGCCCAGGCACGGCAACGTGATGGACGGGAGACCGCCGTCGACCGCCGCGCCGGAGCCGGGCGTGCAGTCGGCGATGCCCGCGGCCTCCTTGGCCTCGACCAGGGCGGGGGTGTCGACGTCGACGTCGGTCTCGTTGGGCACGGGCAACGCGTCCGGGCTGCACGCCGTGACCGCCAGCGCCACCGCGAGCGCGGCGAGGACTCGCTTCACGCGCGGCCCTCGGTCTTCACGAGCTTGGCCGCGGCGGCGGGGTCGGTGGGGCCGGCGCCGTACGCCGGGCACCACCGCGCGATCGTGCAGGCGCCGCACGCGGGCTTGGTGGCGTGGCAGACCCGGCGGCCGTGCCAGATCAGGTGGTGGCTGAGCAGGGTCCAGTCCCGCTTGTGGAACAGCGCGCCGACCTCGTGCTCGGCCTTCACCGGGTCGGTCTGGGTCGTCCAGCCGAACCGGCGGGCGAGCCGGCCGAAGTGGGTGTCGACGGTGATGCCGGGGATGCCGAAGGCGTTGCCGAGGACGACGTTCGCGGTCTTGCGGCCGACGCCCGGGAGGTCGACGAGGTCCTTGAGGCGGGGAGGTACGTCACCGCCGTGCCGCTCGACCAGCGCGGCGCTGAGCTTGAGCAGGGAGTCGGTCTTGGCGCGGAAGAAGCCGAGCGGGCCGACGATCTTCTCGAGGTGGTCGCGGTCGGCGGCGGCCATCGCGGCGGCGTCGGGGTACGCCGCGAAGAGGGTCGGCCGGACGGCGTTGACCCGCTTGTCCGTCGTCTGGGCGGACAGGACGGTCACCACGAGGAGCTCGAAGGGGTTGTCGAAGTCGAGCTCGCACTTCGCGTCCGGGTAGGTCTCGGCGAGGGCCCGGTCGATCCGCCTGGCCCGCCGGACGAGGGAGGTACGGGTCTCGCCGGTGGGCGTCTCTCCGGCCGTGTGTGACACGGCGCCAGCCTACGGCGGCGTACCGACGCTCTCGCGTGGGAGCCGGTGGCTGTGTGTGACCCAGGCCACTGGATAGGATCCTGCGTGCAGGCCCCGCGACGGGGTGCGGCGGTTGGAGGAGGACTCGTGGACAACGACGTGGTGCGCCAGGCTCCGCTCTTCAGCGCGCTGGACGACGAGGCGGCCACCGCCCTGCGGAGCTCGATGTCGGAGGTGAAGCTGCGGCGGAGCGAGGTGCTGTTCCACGAGGGCGACTCCGGCGACCGGCTGTACATCGTGATCGACGGCAAGGTGAAGCTCGGCCGCACCTCCAGCGACGGCCGCGAGAACCTGCTGGCGATCCTCGGCCCCGGCCAGATGTTCGGCGAGCTCTCCCTGTTCGATCCGGGGCCGCGCTCGGCCACCGTCACCGCGGTCACCGACACGTCGTTCGTCTCCCTCTCCCACGAGGACCTGCTGCGCTGGCTCGAAGGGCGTCCGCAGGTCGCCCGAGGCCTCCTGGCGCAGATCGCCGGCCGGCTCCGCAAGGCCAACGACGTGAACGCCGACCTGGTCTTCTCCGACGTCCCGGGGCGCGTCGCGAAGGCTCTCCTCGACCTCGCCGACCGCTTCGGCCGCACCGCCGACGACGGAGTACACGTCCACCACGACCTCACCCAGGAGGAGCTCGCCCAGCTCGTCGGTGCCTCCCGCGAGACCGTCAACAAGGCCCTCGCCGACTTCGCGTCCCGCGGCTGGCTCCGCCTCGAGCCCCGCTCCGTCGTCATCATGGAGGTCGACCGCCTCCAACGCCGCGCCCGCTGACCCCACCCTCGTTGATTCGTCGCTCGTGCCCCGTTGATTCGTCGCTCGTGCCCGGTTGATTCGTCGCTCGTGCCCGGTTGAGTGGTCGCTCGTGCCCGGTTGAGTGGTCGCTCGTGCCCGCTCGAGTGGTCGCTCAGGTCCGCGCGTACCACCGGCGGGGCGGAGTCTGAGCAAGCGCGAGCGCCTCTCGGAGCTCGGTGATCCAGAGCTCCAGAGCGCTGTCCGAGAACGAGTCACGGTCGACCACGATGACCGTCCATCCGTGGTTCTCGAGCCAGCGCAGGCGCTCCTCGTCCGCCGCCTTGTCCTCCTCGGTGGAGTGGAACTCCTCGCCGTTGTACTCGATCGCGACCTTGGCCTTCGGGTACGCAAGGTCGAGCCGGTACGTCGGGACGCCGTCGACCACGATCCAGTACTGCGGCTCGGGCACGGGCAGTCCGTGATCGACGATCTCCAGCCGGGTCCATGACTCGCCCTCGGACTCGGCGAGCGGATCGGCCAGCGGCACCAGCTCCCGCAGCTGGATGACGCCCCGCCGCCGGAAGTACCGCGGCAGCTCGCGTTGCATCTCGGCAAGGGTGATGCCGTGCTCGCGCATGAATCGGTCCAGAACAGCCAGTGCCGTACGGCGCCTCAGCGAGCACGCCAGATCCAGCGCCGTCCGCAGGGGAGTGGTCACGCGCACCCCGCCGATCTCCACCCAGTCCCGTGACCGCAGGTCGCGGGACCGGCCTCGCACCTCGGGTCGCCGAGTCGCCCGGTGCCCTCGCATCGTGCTGGTCTCCAGAGGCGGCACCACGTCGAGCTCGCGGAACGCGAAGCAGTCGATGCCCCAGATCCAGGCTGCCGTGCGGTCGCAAACGATCGCGTGCGGGCTGGCAACGAGCCCGACCGCGCGGGCCCGGCCCGTGGCATCGAGCTCTACGTCCGCGGCCACGTACACGCCACGGACGAGGCGGACGAGAATGCGCTGCCTCACGGCCTGGTCGATCGTCCGCCGCGAGATGCCGAGCGTTCGGGCTTGCGCGAGCGTGAAGGGGTGCTGCGGGAGGTGTGCCGTCATGCCGCGGAACGATCCCCGAGGAGGCGGGTCGCCACCCACGAGCGAGCGGTGACCTGTGGAAAACGTTTCCGGGAGGCCCACTGTGGACGGAAAACGGGCTCTGCGAGTCCCCAGAGCGACGAATCAACCGAGCACGAGCGACCACTCGCACGGGCACAGGCGACCACTCAACCGGGCACGAGCGACGAATCAACGAGGTTGGAGGTAACGGAGCTGGGCACGCACCGAGAGCTCGGCGGCGGGCCAGAGGACCTCGTCGACGTCGGCGTACACCTCCTCCACGATGCGGCGGGGCAGGGTCTCGGGATCGGCGCCGGCCAGGGACCGAAGGGCCTCGCGTACCTGGTCCAGCCGCTCGTGTCGGTGGGCGAGGTAGTGGTCGAGGGCCGGGAGGGCGTCGGCGATGACGGGGCCGTGGCCGGGCCAGATGCTCTCGATCTCGTGCGCCGACGCGAGGGCGTGCAGGCGGTCCAGCGACGACAGGTACGCACCCAGCTCACCGTCCGGGTGCGCCACCACCGTCGTACCCCGCCCCAGCACGGTGTCCCCCGTCAGCACGGCACGCTCCGCCGGCAAGACGAACGACAGGGAGTCGGCGGTGTGGCCGGGGGTCGCGACCACACGTACCTCGAGGCCGTCGACCGCGACCACGTCACCGGCCCCGAGACCCTCGGAGCCCAGCCTGTACGCGGGGTCGAGCGCGCGTACGCCGCACCCGACCGACTCCGCGAACTCCCGCGCCGCCTCCGAGTGGTCGAGATGGCGGTGGGTCAGCAGCACCACCGCCACCGGACCCGCGACCGATCGCACGGCGTCGAGGTGGGACCGCGACGACGGTCCCGGATCGACGACAACGGACCGACCAGCACCGGGCTCCCGCAGCACCCAGGTGTTCGTCCCGTCGAGGGTCATCGGCGAGGCGTTGTCGGCCAGCACGCAGATGGCTCGCGAGCCGACCGACCCGCCCGACCAGGCACCGGTCACGACAACCGCTCCGCCACCAGTACCCGCAACCGCTCGGGGATCGACAGGGACGCCGAGTCGCCGCTCCCCTCGACCTCGGGCATGAACATCTCGACCGGACCGCGGGCTGCCGCCGAAGCCAGCACCTCACCCGGCGATGAGAACAGCCCGACCTCCAGGCACGTCAGGTACGTCGGCGGCATCATCAGCAGCTGCCCGGCATCGACCGCCGAGGCGGCGTCGATGGCGCCCATCCAGGTCACCGACGACGACTCGGTCGACACGTCGCGTGTCACCTGGCCCGGCGGGAGCACCGCCACGAAGAACCACGTCCGGTACCGCCGCGGCTGGAACACCGGTGTCAGCCACCCGGACCAGGCGCCGAGCAGGTCGGACCGCACGACCAGCCCCCGTTGGGACAGGAAGGTGGTGAACGGCAGCGACCGCGACTCCAGCGCGACGCGGTCGGCCTCCCAGTCGTCCCCGGTCGTGTCCCCGACGACCGAGGACGCGGACGTACCGGCCAGCAGGACGCCCGACTCCTCGAACGTCTCCCGTACCGCGGCGCACACGAGCGCCCGAGCCGTCACCTCGTCCGTGCCGAGCCGGGTGGCCCAGCTCGCAGGCGAGGGTCCCGCCCAGGCCACGTCCGCATCGAAGTCCCGCGGGTCGACGCCACCGCCCGGGAAGACACACATCCCCGCGGCGAACGCCATCGACGCCTGCCGCCTCAACAGGTAGACCTCGGGACCAGCAGATGAACCAGGACGCAGCAGCACCACCGTCGCGGCGTCGCGCGGCTCGGCCGGCGTCATCTCGCCCGAGGCGTACGCCGCCGCCTGCTCCACCAGCGACGGCGGCAGGGGGATCCGCAGCATCAGACCTCGACGATGATCTCGACCTCGACGGGCACGTCGAGGGGCAGCGCCGCGACCCCGACCGCCGACCGGGCGTGCCGGCCGGCATCGCCGAACGCCGCGCCCAGCAGGTCCGAAGCGCCGTTGGCGACCTGGGGCTGAGCCGTGAACCCGGGCGCTGACGCCACGAACACCACGGCTTTCACGACCCGCTTCACCTTCGACAGCTCGCCGATCTCGGCCTTGACCGCGGCGATCGCGTTCAGCGCGCACTGCCGCGCGCACTCGTAGCCCAGCTCGTCACTCACGCCGTCGCCGAGCTTGCCGGTGGCCAGCGCTGCGCCGTCGCGCATGGGGACCTGTCCGGACGTGAAGATCAGATTCCCGGTCCGCGCGGTCGGCTGGTACGCCGCCACCGGCGGCACCACCTCGGGCACCGTCAGCCCGAGGTCGGCGAGCCGCTCCTCCGGGGTGCTCATGCCTGGACCGGACGCTTGAAGTAGCCCACGAGGTTCTCGGGGTTCATGCCCGGCGCGATCTGCACCAGCTCCCAGCCGTCGGCCCCGAAGTTGTCCAGGATCTGCTTCGCCGCGTGCGTCAGGATCGGCGCCGTCAGGTACTCCCACTTGGTCATGTTCCGCACCCTACTCACCGCCCGCACGGGTCACGGCTTGACCTCAAGAGCGGTCGAGGTCCTAGCGTCACCACGTGACCACGACGCCCACCGAGGAGAGGCGCGAACGGCTGCTCTCGCCGACGTACGCCGCCACGACGGTGGGCATGTTCGCGCTCTGCGCGTTCGTGGCCTTCGAGGCGACCGCGATCACGACGGTGATGCCGACCGTGGCGGCCCAGCTGGACGGCGTCGGTCTCTACGCACTGTCCTTCGCCGCCCCGCTCGCCAGCGGCGTGGTCGGGATGGTCGCGGCCGGCGGCTGGAGCGACCGGCGAGGACCCGTCGTACCCCTCGTCGTGGCCCTGGTCCTGTTCGCCTCCGGGCTCGTCGTCTGCGGCCTGGCCCCGAGCATGGAGGTCCTGGTGGCCGGCCGAGTCCTGCAGGGACTGGGCGGCGGCGCGCTGACCGTGTGTCTGTACGTCCTGGTCGGCCTGATCTTCCCCGCGGTCCTGCGGCCCGCGATCTTCACCAGCTTCGCCGCGGCCTGGGTGCTCCCGACGCTCTTCGGCCCTGCCCTGGCGGCGTACGTCGCACACGTCGCCGGCTGGCGCTGGGTGTTCCTCGGCGTCGTCGCGATGGTTGCGGCCGCCGCGGCCCTGGTCGCCCCGTCGCTGCGCACTCTCGACGCGCGGGCGGCGGGCGTACCCGCGCCCCGCTCGCGACTGGCCTGGGCGGTGGCCGCCGCGGTGGCCGTGCTGGCCACTGGAGCTGCTGGGCTCGCGCCGGGACGCCATCGCGCTGCTGATGGTCGCGGCTGTCATCGTCGCGTTGGTCGCCATGAGCCGTCTGGTGCCGGCCGGCACCCTCGCGCTGAGGCGTGGCCTGCCCGCCGTCATCGGCACCCGTGGTCTGCTGAGCGGAGCGTTCTTCTGCGGGGAGACCTACATCATCTTCGTGCTCCAGGAGCGCTGGGGTCTGAGCGCCGGCGTGGCCGGCCTGGCGCTGACCGGGGTCGGCCTGTCGTGGACGGCGGCCAGCTGGGTGCAGTCGCGCCTCGCGCGGACCCTGTCGGACCGCACGGCCATGCTGATCGGCAGCGTGCTGGTGCTGACCGGGAGCTTGGGACTCACGACCGCCGTGGTCCTCCACGTACCCGCCCCGCTGACCGTCGCGACCTACATCCTGGCCGGCACGGGCATGGGTCTGGCCTACCCGCGCACCAGCGTGGCGATGCTCGCCGACTCCGGGGACTCCGACCGCGGCTTCAACTCGGCGTCTCTGTCGATCGCGGACTCCCTCGGCGGCGCCCTGACGATCTCCGCCTCCGGCGTGGTGTTCGCGGTCGCGACCCGCGCCGGTGGAGACCCGTTCGCCCTCGCCCTCGCGCTCGGCAGCGCGGTCGCCGGCGCGGCCGTGCTGGCCGCCTCCCGCACCAGGCGCAGCGGCTAGCGAACCACGTCGTACGTCGTGTGCACGGCCCACTCGGACGGGTGCACCGTGCGGATCCGCAGGTCCATGTCCTCCTCGAACCCGTCGAAGAGCCGCTTGCCCGCCCCGAGGACCACGGGCGCCGTGGAGATGGCCAGGGTGTCGACGACACCGGCCTTCAGCGCCTGCCGGATGACGTCGGCGCCGCCGCCGATGGCGACGTCCTTGTCGCCGGCGTCCTGACGTGCGCAGAACAGCGCATGGTCGAGGCCGTCGACGAAGTGGAACCCGTTGGCCGGGTCGGGCTGGTCGTCCAGGCGGTGGGTCAGCACCACGAGCGTGCCGGGGAACGGGTTCCTCCCGCCCCACGCGCCCGCCGCGTCGTACATCCCGCGACCGACGATCCCGCCGCCGAGGTTGGCGACCAGCGGCTCGTAGAACGCCTTGTCGGCCTCCGACATCGCGAAGGCGTGCTCGCCCTCATAGGTCCACGGGCCGCCCATCACCCAGTAGTGCAGGCGCTCGCCGCCCCGGCCGAGCCCGAACTTGGGCCCGTCGTCCGGTCCGGTGACATAGCCGTCGACCGACGTCGTGATGGATGCGATGACCTTGCCCATGGCGGTTCCTCCTGTGTCGAGACCCTAGGAGAGACCGGGAGCGCCGGCGATACTCATCGCCTTACAGAGTGGTTTCGAGGCTCGCAGGCCTCGCACCTCAGCCACCTAGGACGGGGGGCTCGGTCTTCTCGCGTACCTCGTCCTCGGTCACGCCCGGAGCGAGCTCCACCAACCGCAGCCCCTCCGGGGTCACGTCCAGCACGCACAGGTCGGTGATGATCCGCTGCACGACGCCCCGGCCGGTGTACGGCAGGTCGCACTCGTCGAGGATCTTCTTCGACCCGTCCTTGGCGACGTGCTCCATCAGCACGATCACCCGCTTGGCTCCGTGGACCAGGTCCATGGCGCCGCCCATGCCCTTGACCATCTTTCCCGGGATCATCCAGTTGGCGATGTCCCCCTTTGCGGAGACCTGCATCGCACCCAGGATCGCGGCGTCGATCTTGCCGCCGCGGATCATCCCGAAGGACGTCGCGCTGTCGAAGAACGACGCGCCGTTGCGCAAGGTGACCGTCTCCTTGCCGGCGTTGATGAGGTCGGGGTCCTCCTCGCCGTCGTACGGGTAGGCGCCGACGCCGAGGATGCCGTTCTCGGACTGGAGCACGAGCTCCACGTCGTCGGCCACGTAGTTGGGCACCAGGGTCGGCAGCCCGATCCCGAGGTTGACGTAGGACCCGTCGGTCAGCTCCGAGGCCGCGCGTGCGGCCATCTCCTCACGCGTCCAGCTCATCGGGGGCGCACCGTCCTCTTCTCGATCCGCTTGTCGTCGGCCTGCTCGGGCGTCAGCGCTACGACCCGCTGCACGAACACTCCGGGCGTGTGCACCTCGTTGGCGTCGATCTCGCCCGGGTCCACGAGGTGCTCGACCTCGGCGATCGTCAGCCGGCCGCACATCGCGGCGAGCGGGTTGAAGTTCCGCGCGGAGTCGCGGTAGACGAGGTTGCCGTGCCGGTCGCCCTTCCAGGCCCGCACCAGCCCGAAGTCCGCGACGATCGCCTCCTCGAGAACGTACTCGCGGCCGTCGAAGTCGCGCGTCTCCTTGGGTGGTGACGCGATGACCACGTTGCCCGCGTCGTCGTAGCGCCACGGCAGTCCGCCCTCGGCCACCTGCGTACCGCCGCCGGTCGCGGTGAAGAACGCCGGGATCCCCGAGCCGCCTGCCCGCATCCGCTCGGCCAGCGTGCCCTGCGGCGTCAGCTCGACCTCGAGCTCGCCGGAGAGGTACTGCCGGGCGAACTCCTTGTTCTCCCCCACGTACGACGAGATCATCCGGCGGATCCGCCGCTCGCCGAGCAGCAGCCCCAGGCCCCAGTCGTCGACGCCACAGTTGTTCGACACCGCCTCGAGCTCCGAGGTGCCGGCGTCCAGCAGCGCAGCGATGAGCACCGACGGGATGCCGCAGAGGCCGAAGCCCCCGACGGCCAACCTCGCCCCGTCCGGAATGTCCGCGACCGCCTCGGCGGCCGATGTCACGACCTTGTCCACGCCCGGATCCTAGTCAGGCGGCTCGATCGCTGGTCGAGCCGCGAGGCCGGCCACGGCCGAAGCGCGTCGAGACCCCTTGACGCCTACGGGGTCTCGACACCGGCTCGCTGGCGCTCGCCGGGCTCGACCACCGAACGGGCCAATCGCGCTCGCCGGGCTCGACCACCGAACGGACCATCGCTGGTCGAGCCGCGAGGCCGGCCACGGCCGAAGCGCGTCGAGACCCCGCGACGCCTACGGGGTCTCGACACCGGCTCGCTGGCGCTCGCCCGGCTCGACCACCGAACGGACCAATCGCGCTCGCCGGGCTCGACCACCGAACGGGCCAATCGCTGGTCGAGCCGCGAGGCCGGCCACGGCCGAAGCGCGTCGAGACCCCGCGACGCCTACGGGGTCTCGACACCGGCTCGCTGGCGCTCGCCGGGCTCGACCACCGAACGGGCCAATCGCGCTCGCCCGGCTCGACCACCGAACGGACCATCGCTGGTCGAGCCGCGAGGCCGGCCACGGCCGAGCGTGTCGAGACCCCGCGACGCCTACGGGGTCTCGACACCGGCTCGCTGGCGCTCGCCGGGCTCGACCACCGAACGGGCCAATCGCGTCGCCCGGCTCGACCACCGAACGGACCATCGCTGGTCGAGCCGCGAGGCCGGCCACGGCCGAGCGTGTCGAGACCCCGCGACGCGTACGGGGTCTCGACACCGCCTCGCTGGCGCTCGCCGGGCTCGACCACCGAACGGGTCAATCGCTGGCGCTCGCCGGGCTCGACCACCGAGGGGGACCTAGGCTTCCGACGTGCCCCCCGACTCCTCGAGTGACTGGCCGGGGGTGCGCCTGCACGTCGTGACCGGCAAGGGCGGCACCGGCAAGTCCACGGTCGCGGCCGCACTGGCCCTGGCCCTGGCCTCCCGCGGGAAGAACGTGCTCCTCTGCGAGGTCGAGGGCCGCCAGGGCATCGCGCGGATGTTCGACGTCGACCCGCTGCCGTACGCCGAGCGCCGGATCGCGACCGGCCTCGTCGGCCCCGAGCGGGAGCGCGGCGGCGTGGTGCACGCCCTGCACATCGACCCGGAGTCGGCGCTGCTGGAGTACCTCTCCATGTACTACAAGCTCGGCCGCGCCGGCCGGGCCCTCGACCGGTTCGGGGTCATCGAGTTCGCGACGACGATCGCGCCGGGCGTCCGCGACGTACTGCTCACCGGCAAGCTCTACGAGGCGACCAAGCGGAACGCCCGCAACAAGGGCGCCATCGAGTACGACGCGGTGGTGCTCGACGCGCCTCCCACCGGCCGGATCACCCAGTTCCTCGGCGTCACCAGCGAGCTGGCCGGTCTGGCCCGGGTCGGCCCGATCCGCACCCAGTCCGACAACGTGACCCGGCTGCTCCGCTCGGACCGCACCGCCGTGCACCTCGCCACGGTGCTGGAGGAGATGCCGGTGCAGGAGACCGCCGACGGCATCGCCGACCTGCGTGCCCACGGCCTGCCCGTCGGAGGGGTCATCGTCAACCTGGTGCGTCCGCAGGACCTGAACGCTCGCGCACTGACGGCGGTCCGCAAGGGCCAGGTGGACGACACAGCCCTCGCCGCCGACCTCAAACGGGCCGGCCTGGAGGTCGATGACACCCTCGTCGAGGACCTGCTGGCCGAGGGTCGCGACCACGCCGAGCGACGGGCCCTCGAGGACGGGCAGCGGAAGATCGTCGCCGGCCTGGGCGTGCCGACGTACGAGCTGCCGCGGCTCTCAGGGGGCATCGACCTCGGTGCGCTGTACGAGCTCGCCGCCCTCCTCCGGGACCAAGGCATGACGTCATGACGCGGACGCGCACCCGGGTCGGGCCCCAGTCGAGCAGCGAGGCTCCCGGCCTCGACGTCGACGCCCTGCTCGACGACCGGTCGGTGGGCATCATCGTGTGCTGTGGCTCGGGCGGCGTCGGCAAGACGACCGTCTCCGCGGCCCTGGCCCTCCGCGCGGCCGAGCGGGGCCGGCGCGTCGTGGTGCTGACGATCGACCCGGCCCGCCGGCTGGCGCAGTCGATGGGCATCGAGCAGCTCGACAACACCCCGCGACCCGTGGCCGGCGTCGGCGCCGAGTCGGGCGGCAGCCTCGACGCGATGATGCTCGACATGAAGCGCACCTTCGACGAGGTGGTCGAGAGCCAGGCCAGCCCGGAGAAGGCCCGGCAGATCCTCGACAACACCTTCTACCAGGCGCTGTCGAGCTCCTTTGCGGGGACGCAGGAGTACATGGCGATGGAGAAGCTCGGGCAGATCCACCGTGACTCGCCGGACGCCTACGACCTCATCGTCGTGGACACCCCGCCGAGCCGGTCGGCGCTGGACTTCCTGGACGCGCCGGAGCGGCTCTCGAGCTTCCTCGACGGCCGGCTGATCCGGCTGCTCATCGCCCCGACGCGCGGCCCGGCCCGCTTCATGACGGCGGGCCTCGGGATCATCACCGGAGCGCTGACGCGGGTGCTGGGTGCGCAGTTCCTGCGCGACGTACAGACGTTCGTCGGCGCCCTGGACACGCTCTTCGGCGGCTTCCGGCAGCGCGCACAGCAGACGTTCCGGCTGCTGCAGGCCGACGGCACGGCGTTCCTCGTGGTCGCGGCGCCTGAGCCGGACGCCCTGCGCGAGGCGGCGTACTTCGTCGAGCGCCTCAGCGAGGACTCCATGCCGTTGGCCGGCCTGGTGGTGAACCGGGCCGCCCAGCGCCCGGCCGGGAGGCTGTCCCCCGAGGAGGCTTCGGCCGCGGCCGGGCGGCTCGCCAGGGGTCCGGGGGAGGGTCCGGACACGCTGGCAGCCGGCCTGCTGCGGCTGTACGCCGACCGGAGCCGGCAGGTGGAGAGGGAGTCGATGCTGCGCTCACGGTTCGCGGTCGCGCACCCGCAGGTGCCGACCGCCGTCGTCTCGGCACTGGCCGGTGACGTCCACGACCTCGACGGCCTCCGTCGTGTCGGCGTCCTCCTGGGGGGTCAGGACGATGACACGCGCGCGGCGACCGGCTGAGGCCCCAGCGTCAGACGCTCGGTCAGACGCCAGCCTTGACGGGCTGCGAGGTCGTCGGTGAGGCGGCACCGGTGCGGGCCGACTCGAGGACCGCGCGCCACTTGGCGTTGGGGTTGCGCTTGAGGAGGGCCCGGCGCTCGCGCTCGGTCATCCCACCCCAGACACCCCACTCGATCTGGTTCTCCAGGGCCTCGGCGAGGCACTCGGCCTTCACGGGACAGCCCGCGCAGAGCTTCTTGGCCTTGTTCTGCTCAGCACCCCGCACGAACAGCTGGTCGGGTTGCGACACACGGCAAGCTGCTTGGCTTGCCCATTCTTCGTTCCACATGACTGACGTCCCCACATCCGTCTAGACCGACGTCCCCATGACGCCGCCGGGTTTCCCCAAGAAGCAACGTAAAGTTTCCGCGGTTCCACCCACAGACCCCTAACGGCTGGTTCCGTCTAGTCCGAAATGACTATGGACGGGTCACTAGACATCCGGAGGTAGATGGGCATATCGCGGCAGACCCGGCGGCGGCAAATCCCTCGTGTCAGGCGGGGAACATGGGTATTTACCTAGGCACGAGTGCCCTCTGAGGAATGGGTCGACGCCGACTAGTCACGTACTCTGTCGCCATGGCGCGTCTCCGGTCCGACCCCCCATCTGGCCGACTGTCCGCACCCCGAGTCCTCGGTCACGTCGTGGTCATGCTCGCCGTCGCCGCGGTGATGGGACTCGTCGCCGCCGGCCTCGCGATCCCGTTCGCGGGCGTGCTCGGCATCGGCACCAAGCAGGTCGCCTCCGGCATGACCGGGCTGCCCGCCGAGCTCAAGACCAACCCGCTGGCCCAGCGCACCGTGATGGTCGACGAGGCCGGCAACGTGATCGCCACGCTGTACGACGAGAACCGTCTCAACGTCCCGCTGGCCCAGATCTCCCGCAAGATGGTCAAGGCCATTGTCGCGATCGAGGACTACCGCTTCTACCAGCACGGCGCCCTCGACCTGAAGGGCACGCTCCGCGCCCTGATCACCAACCAGGCCAACAACGGTGTCGTCCAGGGTGGCTCGTCGATCACCCAGCAGATGGTCAAGCTGACGCTCATCGCCCAGGCCAAGGGCAACAAGCGCAAGATGGCCGAGGCCACCGACGACACCTACGCCCGCAAGGTGCGCGAGCTGCGCTACGCCATCGCCTTCGAGCAGCACTACTCCAAGGACTGGATCCTCGAGCGCTACCTCAACCTGGCGTACTTCGGCGACGGCGCCTACGGCATCCAGTCGGCCGCCAAGCACTACTTCAACAAGAACGCCAAGGACCTCAACTGGCGTGAGTCGGCCGTCCTCGCCGGCCTGGTCAAGAACCCGACCGGCTTCGACCCGACCAACTACCCCGACCGCGCCCTCGAACGACGAGACATCGTGCTCGACCGGATGGCGCAGCTGAGCGTGATCCAGGAGAGCAAGGCCGAGCAGCTGAAGAAGAAGGGGCTCGGGCTCGACGTCGTCAGCACCCAGAACGGCTGCGTCTTCTCGCGGTCGCCGTTCTTCTGCGACTACGTCCTCCAGCGGCTCTACCACGACAAGTCGCTCGGCGACACGGTCGCGGAGCGCAAGGAGCTCATCAAGACCGGCGGCCTGACGATCCACACCACGATCGACCTGCGCGACCAGGACGCCGCCGACCAGTCGGTTGCCGAGCACGTCAACCCGACCGACCAGGCGATCGGCGGCCTGGCGATGATCGAACCCCGGACCGGCGACGTGAAGGCCCTCGCGCAGTCCCGGCCGATGGGCCGCGACCGGGCCAAGGGTGAGACCTACCTCAACTACGTCGTGCCCAAACGGTTCGGCGACTCCAACGGCTTCCAGGCCGGGTCGACGTTCAAGGCGTTCGTGCTGGCGGCGGCGATCCAGAAGGGCATCCCGCTCGACACCACGATCAACGCCCCGCAGCAGGTGCACATCCCGATGTCGGAGTACCCCACCTGCGGTGGCCACAACTTCTTCAGCACCGACGTGTGGGAGCCCCAGAACTCCACCGGCGCGGGCACCTTCAACCTCTACACAGGCACCCAGCTGTCGGTGAACACGTTCTTCGCCCAGCTCGAGCTCCGGACCGGACTCTGCGAGCCCTACCGGCTGGCCAGGGCCATGGGCATCGACCTGACCGACCCCAACCGGGAGCGGGTCCCGTCGTTCACCCTCGGCGTCGTGGAGACCAGCCCGCTGGAGATGGCCGAGGCGTACGCCACCTTCGCCGGCCGCGGCCTGCACTGCGCGGCCCGCCCGGTGACCTCCATCGAGGACGCCGACGGCCAGCTCCTCAAGGACTACAAGGAGGACTGCCAGCAGGTCATCGAGGCGCCGGTCGCCGACGCGGTCAACGACATCCTCCGCGGCGTGCAGGAGCCCGGCGGCTTCGGGTACGACGCCGGCATCTCCCTGGCGCAGCCGTCCGCCGGCAAGACCGGCACGATCAACGACAACATGGCGGTGTGGTTCGTCGGCTACACCCCGACCCTCGCCACCGCCTCGATGATTGCCGGCGCCAACTACGAGGGTCACTGGGTTTCCCTGAACGGGCAGACGGTCGGCGGTTCCTACATCGACGCCGCCCACGGTTCGACCACCGCGGGCCCGATGTGGGGCGACGCGATGAAGATCATCCAGCAGTGGCTCCCCGACGACAATTTCACCCCACCCAGCGGCCAGGACGTCGCCGGCGTGCTCACCGCCATCCCGGACACGGGCGGCATGAGCGTCGACCAGGCCAGCACCCTGCTGGAGTCCCTCGGCTTCGTCGTCCAGCTCGGCGGGTACCGCGACACCGGGTACGCCGTTGACACGGTCGCCTACTCGCTGCCCGGCGCGGGCACCAGCGTCGCCAGCGGCACCACGCTGACCCTCTACCAGTCGACCGGTCACGCGCCGCCCAAGCCGCCCCGCGGCGGCGGTGGCGGTGGTGGCGGTGGCGGCGGTGGCGGTGGTGGCGGTGGTGGCGGCGGTGGCGGCGGTGGCAACGGCAACGGCCACGGGCACGGGAAGCCCCACTAGCCCAGCGGCTCCACCTCGACAACTCTCACCATCCCGGCGCGTCATCGGGATGCAAGGCCCGTGCAAGCGCGGGCCGGGAACGTCCTCCTCGCACGACCGTGCACGTCACCGAGGAGATCGAGATGAGTCGCACCCTGGCCGCCGTCGGCCGGTACGCCGCCACCAAGCCCTGGCGCACCATCGGCCTGTGGGCCGTGGTCGCCGCTGCCGTGTTCGCCATGGCCGCCGCGTTCGGCGGCCCCACCCGTGAGGACTGGGACGTCCCGGCCGCTCCAGCCCAGCACGGCATCGACCTGCTGCGCGCACACCTGCCCGAGATGGGCAACACCTCGGCCCAGGTCGTCGTGCACGACGACTCCCTGCTCGACGAGCAGGTCCTGGCCGACCTGTCCGGAACGCTCGGCGGCCTCGACCACGTCCTGCGCGTCTCCCCGCCCCGCATCTCTGCCGACGGCGACACGGCGGTCCTCGTCGTGCAGTACGACGTCCCGGTCACCGACCCGGACGTCTATGAGGACATCACGCCGCTGGAGGAGGCGGTCGCGCCTCTGCGCGGGGCCGGCGTCCAGGTCGAGCTGGGCGGCGAGCTGCCCGGGACGGCCGTGGGGACGCTGGAGGGCACCGGCGAGGTGATCGGCATCGCGGTGGCGCTGTTGGTGCTGCTCCTGGTGTTCGGCTCCATCGTCGCGGCCGGCGTACCGATCCTGCTCGCCGTCGCCGGCCTCGCCGTCGGCGGCGCCGGGGTGACAGTGCTGTGCGGCCTGATCTCCGTCACGCCCTACGCGCCCACGATCGCCACCATGGTCGGCCTCGGGGTCGGCATCGACTACGCCCTGCTGCTGCTCACCCGCATGCTCGAGGGGCGCCGTGCCGGCCTGTCCGTCGTCGAGGCGGCCGCTCACGCCGGCGCCACCGCCGGCCGCTCGGTGGTGATGGCGGGTTGCACGGTGCTGGTCTCGCTGCTCGGCCTCAAGCTGGCCGGGTTGACCACGTTCAGCGCGATGGGGTTCGCCACGGCGATCGCCGTCGTGGCCGTGATGGGCACCTCGCTGACCCTGGTGCCTGCTCTCTTCGGGCTGACTCACCGCTGGGTCGAGGCGCGGTTCCTGCGCCGGGCGGTCCGTTCCCGTCGTCAGGGTGCTCCGCGCACCGGCATCGAGCGTTGGTCCCAACGGGTCGCCGGTCGCCCGGTGCCCTGGATCATCGGCGTGGGTCTGGTCATGCTGATGCTCGCCGCCCCGGTGCTCGACATGCGCACCTGGCCCCAGAGCGGAAGCGACGACCCCACCAGCAGCCAATTGCGGCGGGCCTACGACCTGGTCGCCGACGAGTTCGGACCCGGCGCCGCGGCGCCGTACCTCTTCGTGGCCGACCGGGCCGTCGTCGACAACGGCACGCTCGCCGTAGTGGCCGCCGAGCTGCGACAGCGCGACGACCTGGTGAACGTGTCCGAGCCGGAGGCCTCACCCGACGGCGACATCGCGGTGGTCTCGGCCGAGTCCGTGTACGTCGACAACGACGCGCGCACGCCCGGCCAGGTCGCGGACCTGCGGAGCGGGCTGCCTGCGGGCATCGACCTCGCCGGAACCTCACCGATGATGAGCGACATCGCCGACGTCCTCGCCGTCCGGTTGTGGGCCGTGATCGCGTTCGTGGTCGCCACCTCGATGCTGCTGCTGCTCTTGATGTTCCGGTCCGTGTGGATCCCGGTGAAGGCGGCGGCCATGAACCTGCTGAGCGTCGCCGCGGCGTACGGCGTGGTGACGGCGGTCTTCCAGTGGGGCTGGGGGCTCGGCCTGATGGGAGTCGACCACCCCCGGCCGGTGTCCACCTGGCTGCCGATCCTGATGTTCGCGATCCTGTTCGGCCTCTCGATGGACTACGAGGTCTTTCTGCTGTCGCGGGTGCGCGAGGACTACGAGCGCACCGGTGATCCGCGGGGCAGCGTGGCCCGGGGCCTGGCGGCGACCGGCACGGTGATCACCGCCGCCGCGGCGATCATGGTCGCGGTGTTCTTCGGGTTCGTGACCGAGTCGGCGACCATCATCAAGATGCTCGGGTTCGGGATGGGCGCGGCGATCTTCCTGGACGCGACGCTGGTGCGGATGGTCCTGGTGCCCGCGACGATGAGCCTGCTCGGCCACCACAACTGGTGGCTGCCCGCCTGGCTCGACCGGCTGCTGCCGCGAGTGACTCCCGATGTCCACGAGGACCCGGTGCTGGAGCCCGTCGGCTGACCCGTTGCAACGAGGGGGACAGGTGTCCCCCTCGTTGCAGGGTCACCCGAGCTGCTTCGGCCCGTCGGTCGAGGAGGTTGCGCAGCAACCGTCACGAGATCCCTCCTCGACCAGCGAGCTCAGCCGAGCTGCTTGCGTACCTCGGCCGCGACGGCCCCGCCGTCGGCCCGGCCGCGGGTCTTCGCGGTGAGGACGCCCATCACCCGGCCCATCGCCTTCATGCCGTCGTCGGCCACGCCGAGCTCGGCGATCGTCGCGGCGACCAGGGCCTCGATCTCCTCGGGGCCGAGCTGCTCGGGCAGGTAGTCGGCGATCACGGCCGCCTCGGCGACCTCCTTGTCGGCCATCTCCTGGCGGCCGCCGTCGGCGAACGCGGTCGCCGCCTCCCGGCGCTTCTTGGCCTCGGTGGACAGCACGCCGACGACCTCCTCGTCGCTCAGCTCGCGGGCCTCCTTGCCGGCCACCTCGGCGTTCGTGATGGCGGTGAGCACCATGCGCAGCGTGCCGGAGCGCACGGTGTCGCGGGCCTTCATCGCGGTAGTCAGGTCAGCTCGCAGTCGGTCCTTCAGTGCGCTCATGAGGCTCATTCTCCCCGACGCGAATTGGCCCGTGTGGAACGCTGGACGGGTGCGCCCACTCGAGCTGGCCGCCCGCACCGTCGCTGCGGGCACCGTGGCGGGCTCTGCCCTGACGGCGTACGCCGTGTGGGAGGCGCGTCAGTACACCCTGCGCACCGTGGAGCTCCCGCTCCTGCCGCCAGGGCACGACTCGTTGAAGGTGCTCCACCTCAGCGACATCCACATGACCCCCGGCCAACGGGCCAAGCAGGACTGGCTGCGCGGGCTCGCCGACCTGCGACCCGATCTGGTCGTGAACACCGGCGACAACCTCTCGCACCTCGACGCCGTGCCGGTGGTCACCGATGCCCTGCGCGACCTCCTCGACGTCCCCGGCGTGTTCGTCTTCGGCTCCAACGACTACTACGTGCCGACCCTCCGCAACCCGGTCCGGTACCTGCTGCCCGACACCGGCAAGCGCTTCATCGACAAGCCGCAGCTGCCCTGGCCCGAGCTGCGCGACGCCTACTCCGCCGCCGGCTGGCTCGACCTGACGAACCGTCTCGGCACCCTGAAGGTGGGGCGCACTTCCTTCGCGTTCGCCGGCGTCGACGACCCGCACCTCGGCTACGACCGCCTGGATGAGATCGCCGGTCCGGCCGACGACGGCGCCGACGTACGCCTGGGCGTCACCCACGCGCCGTACGTCCGGGTGCTCGACCAGCTGGCCACCGACGGGTACGACGCGGTGGTCGCCGGCCACACCCACGGCGGCCAGGTCTGCCTGCCGATCCTCGGGGCGCTGACCACCAACTGCGACCTCGAGAACGCCCGCGCCAAGGGCCTGCACCGCCACCCGGTGGACTCCCGCGACGGCGACCCGGGAAGCACCTGGCTGCACGTCTCCGCCGGCGTCGGCACCAGCCCGTATGCCCGCATCCGCGTCGCCTGCCGGCCCGAGGCGACGCTGCTGACGTTGACCGCTCGACCGGCAGCCAGGCCCGCCTGAACCGATTGGGAGGCGGCCACGCCGCTCGGGTAGGGTGACGCAGGTTGCGGACCGGAGCACGCTGGCGACATCGATGGGCCGGTCCGCATCGGGCTGTGGCGCAGTTTGGTAGCGCGCCTCGTTCGGGACGAGGAGGCCGCAGGTTCAAATCCTGTCAGCCCGACCAGGTGGACCCGAGGTCCCGAGACGCCGCTGGTGGCTCGGGACCGACTCTTGTGCGCAGCCGCTGAGCTGACGCGGCCCGGCCGCCGGTCCGGCACTGGTCTGATCCAGTCCAGACCAATCGACCGATCTTCGGCGATCGCGTAACCCGGAGCGCATGCGCATCGCAGACTCCTGCCTACCAGATGTCCGGGGGGACGTCCTGGGGGGAAATTCCAGCCAGCACCACCTAGCAGGAGCCCAACCAGATGCGCACCCTCCGAGTTCTCACGACCCCGCTCGCGGCCACCGCCGCGGTGCTCGGCCTGGCCGTCGCCGGCCTCGCCACCGGGGCGCAAGCCGACCAGACCGCGGCCAGGCAACAGCACGGCCAACAGCGCGGGCCGGACAACGAGAACTACAACCCGCCCGTCTACTCGCCCACGACGCAGGTCGCGTTCTCCGGTACGCCGGGGAACCCGCTCGTGCGCGACTGGGGCGTCTACCAGGGCCTCGCCGAGCAGGCCTGGCTGCCGTACGTCGTCGCGAGCCCGCAGCAGAAGAACCTCCTCGACAAGATCGTGCAGCGGCCGAAGGCCACCTGGTTCGGCCACTGGCAGCCCGACTCCGACATCGAGGACCGCGTCAGCAAGTACGTCGACCTGACGACCGGTGGCGACCCCGAGGTGCTCGTCCAGACGTCCATCTTCCGGATGGACCCGTGGGAGCGCGAAGCGTGCAACCGGCTCCCCACCGCCGCCGAGCAGGCGTCGTACAAGCGGTGGATCGACGGCTTCGCACGCGGCGTCGGCGACGCCCACATGGCCGTGATCATGCAGCCGGACGGCCCGTTCGTGCTGTGCGCACCGGGCAACTCGAGGCTGCCGTCGAACCTGCTCAAGTACGGCGTGCGCAAGCTCAGCGCGCTGCCGAACACCAGCGTCTACATCGATGCCGGCGCGGCGGACTGGAACCGTGACGACCCCCAACGGGCCTTGAAGATGCTGATCCCGATGGGCATCCGCTACGCGCGCGGGTTCGCGCTGAACAGCACCCACTACGACTCGACCGAGCGTCAGATCCGCTACTCGGCGAAGATCTCTCAGGCCCTGGCCGCGAGGGGCATCCCCGGCAAGTTCGCCGTCATCAACACCGCGTCGAACGGCCGGCCGTTCAAGGGCTACAAGTACAACGGCCCGAACTTCGACAACGCCCGGGCCTGCACCTCGCCGAAGGACAAGCGCTGCGTGACGCTGGGCATCCCGCCCACCGTCGACGTTGCCGACCCGCGGTGGGGCATCAACCCCCACGACCGTCGGCTCGCCCAGAGGTACGTCGACGCCTACATGTGGTTCGGCCGTCCCTGGCTCTACAACCAGGCCTCACCTTTCGACATGAACCGGGCGCTGACCCTGGCGCGCACTACGCCCTACTGATCCGCACCACACCGCATTTTGCCGCGGGGGCCTCATCCGGCGCCGCGCGGACGTCCATCCCGGGCACGTCCGCGCGGCACCGTGGGAGCTCCGTCGTGAAACACTGCGGTACATGCCCGACGAGCCGTCGCTGGAACTGCCGTCCGTGTTCAAGCGCAAGCGCGGACGCGACGCTGACCAGACACCGGTCGAGCCGGCCGCGGACACGCAGGTCCGGACGCGGGCCGCGAGCCCACCCGCGCCCCCGCTGGCTGAAGAGGGACCAAGTCCCGTCACCAAACCACGCGGCCCGCTGCTCGCACCTCTCGCCGCCGCCGTGCTCACCGGCGCCGTCGTCGGCCTGCTGACCTCGGGACTGGTCTGGCTGGCGCTCCGTGGCTGCTCGAGCCTGCGCGGCACCTCGTCGTGTGGTGACCCGGGGATCTTCGCCCTGCTGGCCATCGTGGTGGCGATGGTGCTCGCCGGGCGGTTCGCCCTGGCGGCCCTCCGGGTGCCGGACGCCGGCAGCACGGCCTTCCTGGGCATGGCGCTCGTCGCCGTGCTCGCGCTGTTGTTCGTCGACACCCTCGACAGTGTCGTGGGCGCGGTCGTGCTGGCGGTCGTGACGGCGGTGACGTTCGGGCTGTCGCAGTGGCTGACGTCGACGTTCACCGAGCCCGGCGAACGCCCCCGCTGACGACCAGCTCCGCGATCTGCACGGTGTTGAGGGCGGCCCCCTTGCGCAGGTTGTCGCCGCTGACGAACAACGCCAGCCCGCGGTCGTCCTCGACGCCGGGGTCCTGCCGCAACCTGCCGACGTACGACGGGTCCTTGCCGGCCGCCTGGAGCGGGGTCGGTACGTCGGACAGCTCGACGCCCGGGGCCCGGGCCAGCAGCTCGGTGGCGCGCGCCACGGTCAGCGGTCGTGCGAACTCGGCGTTGATCGCCAGCGAGTGGCCGGTGAAGACCGGGACGCGCACGCAGATGCCCGACACCAGGAGGCCGGGGATCTCGAGGATCTTGCGCGACTCGTTGCGGAGCTTCTTCTCCTCGTCGGTCTCCCCGAGGCCGTCGTCGACGATGGAGCCGGCGAGCGGGAGCACGTTGAACGCGATCGTCCGGGCGTACTTCACCGGCTCCGGGAAGGCGACCGCTTCGCCGTCGTAGGCCAGCTCGCGGGCCTTGTCGCCGGCGGCCGCCACCTGGCCGGCCAGCTCCTCGACGCCGGCGACACCGCTGCCGGAGACCGCCTGGTAGGTCGCGGCGACCAGCCGGACCAGGCCGGCCTCGTCGTGGAGCGGCTTGAGCACCGGCATCGCGGCCATCGTCGTGCAGTTCGGGTTGGCGATGATGCCTCTGCCTGCCCCCGACACGGCCAGTTCGATGGCGTGCGGGTTGACCTCGGACACGACGAGCGGCACGTCGGGGTCCATCCGGAACGCCGAGGAGTTGTCGACGACGACGGCGCCGGCGTCGGCGTAGGTCTGGGCGAGTGCGCGCGAGGTCGTCGCCCCGGCCGAGAACAACGCGACGTCGAGACCGCTCGGGTCGGCCGTCGCGGCGTCCTCGACGCGGATCTCGCGGTCGCCGTACGGCAGCACGGTGCCGGCCGAGCGGGCCGACGCGAAGAACCTGACCTCGTCGGCCGGGAAGTCACGCTCCAGCAGGATCTGGCGCATCGCAACCCCGACCTGGCCGGTGGCGCCGACGATCCCGATGGCGACCATCAGCGACCGGTCCCGCCGTAGACGACGGCCTCGACCTCGTCGGAGTCTAGGTCGAAGGCGGTGTGCGTGGCCTGCACGGCGGCGTCGACCAGGGCCTCGTCGACGATGACCGAGATGCGGATCTCGGAGGTGGAGATCATCTCGATGTTCACCCCGGCCGAGGCGAGCG
Source organism: uncultured Actinomycetota bacterium (assembly GCA_963782155.1). Classification (GTDB taxonomy): domain Bacteria; phylum Actinomycetota; class Actinomycetes; order Propionibacteriales; family Nocardioidaceae; genus Nocardioides. The sequence goes on along the minus strand of CAWAIZ010000017.1, from coordinate 88,964 downwards.
CGGCGAAGAAGCGGGCGGTGATGCCGGGGTGCGAGCGCATCCCGGCGCCGATCAGGGACACCTTGCCGATCCGGTCGTCGTACAGGAGCTTGTCGTAGCCGACCTCGTCCTGGATCCGCGCCAGCCCACCCATCGCGGTCTGGCCGTCGGCGCGGGGCAGCGTGAACGAGATGTCGGTCAGGCCGGTCGCCGCGGCGGAGATGTTCTGCACGACCATGTCGATGTTCACCTCGACCGCGGCCAGCGCCTCGAAGATGCGGGCCGCCTCGCCCACCTTGTCGGGCACCCCGACGACGGTGATCTTGGCCTCGCTCCGGTCGTGCGCGACGCCGGCGATGATGGCTTGTTCCATGTCACTGCCTTCCGTGGGGTCGGCCAGGATCCAGGTCCCTTCCTTCTGGGAGAAGGAGGACCGGACGTGGACGGGGATGCCGTAGCGGCGGGCGTACTCGACGCAGCGCAGGTGCAGGATCTTCGCGCCGGAGGCCGCCATCTCGAGCATCTCCTCGTGCGAGACCCGGTCGAGCTTGCGGGCGGTCGGCACGATCCGCGGGTCGGCGGTGAACACCCCGTCGACGTCGCTGTAGATCTCGCACACCTCGGCGCCGAGCGCCGCGGCCAGCGCGACCGCGGTGGTGTCGGAGGCGCCGCGACCGAGGGTGGTGATGTCCTTGGTGTCCTGGGAGACGCCCTGGAACCCGGCGACGATCGCGATCGAGCCGGCCCCGATCGCCTTGACGATGCGGCCGGGCGTGATGTCGATGATCTTGGCGCGGCCGTGGGCGGAGTCGGTGATCACGCCGGCCTGGGAGCCGGTGAAGGACTGCGCCTGATGGCCGAGCTGGGCGATCGCCATGGCCAGCAGCGCCATCGAGATCCGCTCGCCGGCCGTCAGCAGCATGTCCAGCTCACGCGGCGGCGGCAGCGGCGTCACCTGTTCGGCGAGGTCGCGCAGCTCGTCGGTCGTGTCGCCCATCGCGGAGACGACCACGACGACGTCGTGACCGGCGCGCTTGGTGTTGACGATGCGCTGGGCGACCCGCTTGATGCCGGTCGCGTCGGCCACCGACGAGCCGCCGTACTTCTGCACGACTATGCCCACGGCTATCTGTCCTCGAGCTGGTGGTGTCCCGGTCGGACCGGGCCTGACGCGGCGCGCCCGGCGCGCCATTGCGCGGGACGGCCCCCCGAGTCTAACGAGGTGGGTCGACGTCCTCGGACAACATCTCATCCGCCGCGGCGACCTGCTCGGCGTCGAGCTCGAGGTCGGCGTCGAGCCGGTCGTGGGCGACCACGGAGAGCAGGGCGTTGAGCAGCGCTCCGGCGAGGTTGCCCCACGAGGAGACGTAGGAGAACTGCCACCACCACAGCGCTTCGTCGACGTGGCCGGAGCGGTAGTGCCGCAGGCCGTTCTCGAGGTCGGCGGCGATGCTGCTCAGGTCGTCGGAGAGGCTGCTGTCCACGACCTCGGGGGCGTAGGGGTCGAAGACGAAGCTGTAGGTGTCGACGCCGCCGAACAGCTTGGCCAGCCGGAGCCGCAGGTCGTCGAGGTCGGCGTCCGGGCCGACGTCGGGCTGGTACTCCGAGCGCGGCTCGAAGTCGACCTGGGCGCCCAGGCGGGCGCCGGCGAGCAGGACCTGGCTGATCTCGAGGAGCAGCAGGGAGATGACCCGCCCGCCGTCGTCCTCGCGTGAAGCCGCGCGCAGCGCGATCAGGAAGCTCTCCACGGAGTCGGCGATGGACGCCGCGAAGTCCTCCGTGGTGCTGTCGAGGACCTCGATGTCTTCCACGGCCTCGAGGATCTCGTTGTCAGTCATCTGCCCTCTCAATCATCAGCGGAGCGCCTACCGGCGAACGCCCTGCCCAGCGTCACCTCGTCGGCGTACTCCAGGTCGCCGCCGACCGGGAGGCCACTGGCCAGGCGGGTGATCCGCAGCCCGAACTCCCTGAGCATACGGGTGAGGTAGGTCGCGGTGGCCTCCCCCTCGAGGTTCGGGTCGGTGGCGAGGATCACCTCGGTGATGCCGCTGTCGGCGAGCCGGACCATCAGCTCGCGGATGCGCAGCTGGTCGGGGCCGACGCCGTCGATCGGCGAGATCGCGCCGCCGAGCACGTGGTATCGGCCCTTGAACTCGCGGGTGCGCTCGATGGCGACGACGTCCTTGTACTCCTCGACCACGCACAGCACCGCCTGGTCGCGCCGCGGGTCGCGGCAGATCCGGCACTGGTCGTCCTCGGAGACGTTGAAGCAGATCGTGCAGAACTTGACGCGCGCCTTCACCTCGATCAGCACCTCGGCCAGGCGGCGTACGTCGGTCGGCTCCGCCTGCAGCAGGTGGAACGCGATGCGCTGGGCGCTCTTCGGCCCCACTCCCGGCAGCCGGCCGAGCTCGTCGATGAGGTCCTGGATGATGCCTTCGTACATCGGGCTCCTAGGGCCTGTCTGATGGTTGTCGGCGACGCGCAGCAGGCCATGCCACCATCACACGGGCCCTGACCCGCCCATGCCGGGAGGGCCGCCGCCCAGTCCACCGCCCAGTCCACCGCCCAGTCCACCGGCGAGCGGGCCGAGGGCCTGGCTGGCCAGCTGGTCGGCACGGCCCTTGGCGTCGCGGTAGGCCGCGACGATCAGGTCGCTGAGGTCGGCCAGGTCGTCGGCGCTGCTGCCGTCGAACCCGCCCTCCCGGATCGACACGCCGACGAGCTCGCCGACGCCGTTGAGCGTCACCGAGACGACGCCGCCGCCGACGGTGCCCTCGACCGTGGTCTCAGTCAGCTGGGCCTGGGCGTCCTCGAGGCGCTCCTGCATCTGCTGGGCCTGCTGCAGCAGGGCGTTCATGTCGAAGCCGCCGCCGCCGAGGGCGTCGAACGGGTTCGCAGGGGTCTCGTCTGGCAGGTTGTCGGGGGTCATCGCTGGCCTTCCGGTTAGTGGTGCTTGATCTCCTCGATCACCTCGGCGCCGAGCTGCTGCTGGAGGAGCTCGGCCCCGGCGAGACCGGAGGCGTCGATGTCATCGTCGTCGGGATGCGCCTCGGCGTCGGCCGCGGCGCGCGGGTCGTCCCCGGCCTCTCGGCCGGAGGTACGGGTCTGGGCGATGGCTTCGCGTGCGGCGGTCACCGCGTGAGGATCCGTGGTGGGCCTGACCGGCTCGGGCGCGGGCTCGTCTGTCGTCGGCGGCTCGACGGCCACGGTGGGCTCCGGCGCGGGGGCCGGTGTCGCGGGCGACTGCGTCGCAGACGGCTGGGCGCCCGGGTCGACGATGGTCTCGACCTTCCAGTCGGAGCCGACCACGTCGATGGCGGCCTGCCGGACGATCTCGGCGCTGCCGCCGCCGTCGAACGACTCCCGGGCCCCGGCGTTGCTGAAGCCCAGGGTCAAGGTGGTGCCGTCGACGGCGACCACCTGGGCGTGCTGGGTCAGGTGGATCCAGGTCAGCCGGCGGCGGGCCTTGACCGCCTCCACGATGTCGGGCCAGAGGCGGCGTACGTCGACCAGGGAGAGGCCGCCGGCCGGAGCGGCGGGCGCGGCCTGGGGCTCGGGCTCGGGTGGCTCCGGCGTCGACTCGGGTTCCGGTGCTGGCTCGGGTTCCGGCGTGGCCTCCGCGGTTGGCTCCGGCGTCAGTTCCGCAGTGGGGTCCGGGATCGGGTCGGACTCTGGGGTCGAGGTCGTCTCGACGGCGGGGGCGGGCGCCGGGGCGGGCGACGGGGCGGGCGTCGTACCACTCATCGTTCCGCCGATGGCCACCCGGCGCTCGAGCCGGTCCAGGCGGGCCATCACCCCGTCGGAGCCGTGGTCGGCCCCGGGCAGCAGCACGCGAGCACAGATCAGCTCGAGGAGCAGCCGGGGTGCGGTCGCCCCCCGCATCTCGGTGAGGCCGGTGGCGACCAGGTCTGCGGCGCGGCTGAGCTCGGCGGCCCCGAAGCGGGCGGCCTGGCCCACGAGTCGTTCTCCGGCGTCCTCGGCGACGTCGATGAGTCCGGTGGCCGGGGCGTCCGGGACGGCGGTGATGATGACCAGGTCGCGGAGCCGTCGCAGCAGGTCCTCGGCGAACCGGCGGGGGTCCTGCCCGGTCTCGATGACGCGGTCGACGACGCCGAAGATCGACGCCCCGTCGCCGGCCGCGAACGCCTCGATCACGTCGTCGAGGAGCGCGTCCGGGGTGTAGCCGAGCAGGCCGGCGGCCAGCTGGTAGGTGACGCCGTCGGGGCCGGCGCCCCCGATCAGCTGGTCGAGGACGGAGAGGGTGTCGCGGGCCGAGCCGGCACCAGCGCGAACCACGAGCGGCAGCGCGGCCGCCTCGATGGCGACGTTCTCCTTCTCGCAGAGCTCGGAGAGGTACGCCGAGAGCAGCCGCGGCGGGATCAGCCGGAACGGGTAGTGGTGCGTCCGCGACCGGATCGTCGGGAGCACCTTCTCGGGCTCGGTGGTGGCGAAGATGAACCTGAGGTGGGGCGGGGGCTCCTCGACGAGCTTGAGCAGGGCGTTGAACCCCTGCGTGGTCACCATGTGGGCCTCGTCGACGATGTAGACCTTGTACTTGCTGCGGACCGGCGCGAAGAAGGCCTTCTCCCGCAGGTCGCGCGCGTCGTCCACGCCGCCGTGGGAGGCCGCGTCGATCTCGATCACGTCGATGCTGCCCGGCCCGCCGCGCGCCATGTCCCGACACGAGTCGCACTCCCCGCACGGGTCGGCCACCGGCGCCTGCTCGCAGTTGAGCGCCCGGGCCAGGATCCGCGCACTGGTCGTCTTGCCGCAGCCGCGCGGGCCGGAGAAGAGGTAGGCGTGGTTCACCCGGTTGTTCGCCAGCGCCACCCGGAGAGGCTCGGTGACGTGGTCCTGCCCGATGACCTCCGTGAAGGTCTCCGGCCGGTAGCGCCGGTACAGCGCAAGGGGCGAGTCCACCCCTGAACCCTAACCAGCCGCGCCGACAACCGTGAGGGGGCCGATCTTCGGTGTCGTTCCCGTCGCTTCGTGGGGGTTGCAACGGTCACGAAGCGACGGGATACCCGGTCGACCGGGTATCACGTCGGAGGCTCCCCGGGCATGGAAAGGCCCCCCACGTACCCGGCAGAGCGCGCCTACCCTTGCTGCCTTCCGGCCCTGGGGGAGTTCGGTGTGATGCCGCCACATGGGGGGTTGCGGAGAGTCTAGGTGAGCGGTTCGCGGCCGACCAATCGACCGACGTACGGCGTCCAGGCGGGTCGGCGGGCGATTTCACCGCCCGGCGACCCCCCGGTAGCCTCCTGCGCGGAGGATTCGCCTAGTGGCCTATGGCGCTCGCTTGGAAAGCGGGTTGGGTTAACAGCCCTCAGGGGTTCGAATCCCCTATCCTCCGCCAAGCTGATGCAGTGCCTGACCTGCGAGAACGCCGACCGTCGCCCGGCCTCGGGCCGGTCGGCGTTCGTGATCTCCCGGGCTCGTAGTCTCAGTTCTAGTCTCAGTTGGGCGCCCAGTCACCACGAGGCAAGTGCGCCCTTTCAGTTCATGCTCACCAGACCGGATCGGAGGCATCCGGAGACATCTTCAGGATGCTCGCTCAAGCCGAGGTCCCACGTGCTTCGGCCCAGAGTGACGCGCCGTCGACCGTGGCGAGGAAAGTCCGCCCCTGTCGACGTTCGGGTGTTCCAATTGCCGCATCGGTAGGCGGCCCCGTTGTTGACCATGCGCGGCCACGACACCAATCACGCTGGAAGTCTCGTGCGTCGTCCAACTGCCGGCCGCCTTTGGGACCATTCATTCTCGGCACGAGCTAGGCCCGAGCTGGGCCGCGTCTTCGACAGGTTTCGTATGGCCCCCGGGTCCCGGGATGGCTTCCGGACGGGTCTATCGGGAAAGCTGGGCGGCTCCCAGTGCACGTACCCGCCCGGACCTGCGGCGTCCCGGCTGTGGTTCCTTATACGGGAACCGCCCGGATCTGCGATCCGCGCGGTCGCTGTGCCGCTGGAGGATCCCGATGGTTCGATCGTGGGCCCTCACTCGCGAGCACAACAATGCGCTCATGTTGGGTTCCTGACGTGCGGAGTACGGGGTCGGCGCCCGGCCTGCCAACCCCGAAGTGGGGCAGCGACCATGCAGCCAACGATCGTCAGCGCGACAAGCACCACCCCGAAGGTCTCGATCAGCGGCCCACCGACGCGAGAGCTCACTTCCACCACAGCGATCGACCCGCCTGGAAGCCACAGCGGCACCAGAGCAAGCACCGTCACCACAACGCCGGCGAAGGGCCACCTGGCGAAGAGTTGCGCGCCCAGCCAGGAGCCGACCGCCGCGACGACGAAGAGAGCGATAATCATGGTGGTCGCCCCGGGGTTGAATCCGCGCTCAGATCCAGAGACCAGGACGGCGACACGCATCAGAACCCTGGCGGTGACGCCGATCACGACGCCCGTCAGTGCGGCACGCAACATGTGAGTCTCCTACTCTTGGCCGCAACCTCGACCCCGGGAACTTTCCCGGGCTCGAGGCTGGCCCATCCAGTGGGTCCCTCTCCGATGGGGACGGTGATGCGGAAGGTGCGGAGCCCGGCCGCACCGGTGTCGGGGTTGGTGGTCCCTGTGTGCACGACCACGGAGCCCGCGGTGCCCGGCTCGATGAACCACGGGATCGTCGCCCGGCCGAGACACGCGGGTCCTCACGGCGCCACCTTGCGCCACACGACTCCGAGTTGCGCGGCCTCATCGCCGCCATCTCGGATCCGCAGCTCGACCGTGTGTCGTCCCGAGGGCAGGGGGCCGACGAAGCCGGACCCGGCCAGCACCGAGGTTGCGTCGGCTTCCACGCCGTCGACGAGGAGCCTCACCTCGTCGGGTGACAATAGGGGTGCAACCAGTTGCGCCAGCATCCGCGTGTCCCCTCGGTGGGCCGCGAGTAGTCGTCGGTCACCGGGCTCGGACTCCTGTGACTCGACGTATTGCCACTCCTGCATGACGTCCATCGAGGGGTCGAAGACGCGCTCCCGGTCGTAGACCGGGACACCGGCGACGACGGCGACGGGATCGGGCAGGCGGTAGACGCCCGCGGCGAGCACGGCTGCCGGTGCCGTCACGACAGCGGTGCCGTCGGTGCGGGCCAGCCATAGATGCAAGGTGTGCGGTCCCGGGGGGGAGCGGCCGTCGAGGACGTAGCCCATCTGCGGCTCGGGAGGCTCGGTGGTCTCGCAGGGCGCCTGTCCCGGACTACCGCCGTCGAGGGTCATGTGCAGGGTGAACTCGGCACCGACGCCGAAGCAGGTCGCGGTCCACTGCGTCGGTACGTCGGCGGCGTTCGACAGGGTGACCTCCGATCCGTCACGCACCTCGCGTGTGTCGAGCAGGGTGCGCCCGGCGAACGCTTCGACGACGGCCGGATCCGGCTCGGGAACATCGACCACGGGTGCCGTCCGGTCCAACGGGTTCCCTCCGAGGGCCGCGACGACGACGGGAACGACGACCACCGCCGCGGCGACCGCGACCAGGGTCTGCCGACGGCGAATGTCTCGCGCCCGGCGGCGAGCCGCATCGGCGCGGCTCTCGACGGCGTCGTCGCGTACGCCGGCGGCGTGCTCATGCAGGATGGCGCGGAGGTCCTCGATCGTCATCGCAGTTCCCTCCCTTCCAGGAGCGCCTCGTCGATCCGGAGCCGGGTGAACGCTCGTGCGGTCTGGCTCTTGACCGTGCCGACCGAGCAGCCCAGGAGCCGCGCGGTCTCGGCCTCGGTCAGGTCCTCGAAGTAGCGCAGCACGACCACGGCACGCTGTCCCCGTGGCAGCCGGCCCAGGGCCGCCCACAAATCCTGGCCCAACGAGTCGTCGTGGTCAGACGCCAGCTCGGGCAGGCTCGCGGTCGGTGTCTCGTCATTCCACCTCCGCCGCCACCACGTGGCGTAGGTGTTGACCATGACCTTGCGGACGTACCCCTCGGGGTCGGTGTGGATCCGGCGCCAGGACAGCCACGCCTTCGCCAGGGCCGTCTGCAGCAGGTCCTCGGCCCGGCTGTGGTCCCGGGTGAGCAGGTACGCCGTTCGCAGCAGCCGCGGCGAGCGGGCGACGACGAAGTCGTCGAAGTCGATCATCGCAGCCGGGGATATCGCGGGCTCGGTCAACGAGTCCGACTCATGAGGATCGCGGAGCGGGCTCTCCATCCGTCACCTCGTCTCGCCACCACAACCACCGGCTGGGCGCTTCCCCGGGAGGACCAGGTGACGCTGCCGAAGGGTTGTCGGCCCCATCATCCTCGCCCCCTGCTCAGTCGGCGACGGATCATTAGCCCTCACTGTCCAAACGGCACGGTCGTGCAGAACAGCCGCGCTCCCGCCGCGCCGGAGACCGGGTCGGTCGGCGAAGCGTGCACCACTACCGATCCTGCGGTGCCCGCCTCGATCAGCCACGGGACCGTAGCTCGGCCAACCCCATGCCCGACCACGTCGGTGGTGAAGTCCAGCCAGATCTCCCGATCCGACAGTGGCAGAGCGACGTCGCCGTGCTGGTAGTGGCCGCCGGAGTCGGTGGCAAGGGAGCCGCACGGCTTGAGATGCACATGGGCCCCGAACCTCCGGCCGGCGGGCAGCCCATCGACCATGAGCCGGATCTCCGTGTGTCCGTCAGAGGCCCAGCTGTGCACCTGGGTCTCCACGTCGGCGTACGTCCCGTCGTGGACGTAGGTCGGCCCGTGACCGTGGTCGATCGCGACCGCGCCGGCCAGAGCTGCCGCAGGTAGCACCAGCACCAGCAATGCGGCGGCCGCAGGGGTAGTCATCGTCGAACGACGCATCGGAACTCCTCCTTTGTGAGGCCGGTCCCAAGCCCGGTTCATGACACCGTCTCGAAGCAGGCACCGGGTGTGCCCTCAAGGAGGAGGACCAGTTGGCGCGGTCGAATGGTTGTCGCACACGATCGGTGTTGTCTGCATGCTGTCTCCACAGACGATGTCGCGCCGAGCGCGCTCCTCGCGAGCTCGCCGAGGCATACCTGAACTCCCGATGCCTGCACGTGGCCTCGACCTCGGTGTCGCCGACGTCGTCGGTGGTGACGAGTCGTACCAGATCTCCCATGTCGCGGTGACGCTCCGAGTGGATGCACCGGCGCTCACCCGACCGTAGTTTCAGAACGTGCCTCACCCCCGCGAATGGGAGCCTGACCCGGCTCACCGCTAATGCGCCTATCGTCAGTTGATCTGGGCGAACGCGTCGCGTAGGTCGGGCGGTAGTGGGTCTTCGGCGGCGAGGGTGTGCTTGCCGACGCGGATGTCGACGGTGCGATAGCGCCGTGTGGTGCGCACGAACTTCTTGATCGACCAGCCGGTGGCGTTCTCGACGAGTCTGGTGACCGCTAGGGCAGCAAACACGATGGTCAGGTGGGCCTCGATCGGGTCTGCTGCACGGATAAGTGACACGTCATCCTTGATGCCGTGCGTCGGCACCGCTCCCTCGTCGCCCCATGGGTAGGGGTCGGCCAGCGGACCAACAACGGCAGGTGCAGATTCCCGCCTGAACCGTCCCGGGTAGGGATCCCCGCGTGGCCCAGACGCGTCCGCAGGCGGCAGTTGGACGAATCCAGCGCCCAAGGGGTCGCCGCCAGGCACGGCGGGTAGTCAGGGACAGGTCTCGCCGAAGGGGTGGTCACCGAGGTACGTCGCCCACTGGGCGCGGGTGAGCTGGCGACGTGCTATGTCGCACGCGGCCGAGAGCTGTGCGTCGGCGTCGAGGTCCCAGGCTCCAGGTGGCGGACGAAGGACGGAGCCACGGCGAGGATCTCGAAACCCAGCCGCTCGTTGATCGAGACCATCCAGGAGTTGGTCTCGGCGTTGGAAGTGTCGATGCGCCCGATGTCCGGCCGCTCCCGCTGCACCGCGCGGAGGTTGGCGACCTTGACCGCCGCACCCAGCCGGTGTCCTCTGTGGTCGCGGTGGACGTAGGTGCCCCACTGCACAGCGGTGTCGCCCTTGGTCTGCAGGGCCAGGTCGGACTGCGCCACGGCCTCCCCGTCGCGGACGGCGAGCGAGCGGTAGACGCGTCGCCCGATCCTGCGCTGGACAGCGATCTGCTCGCGCATGCTGTCGGGCGTCAGGGCGTTGGCCTCGTAATCGACCTCCCCGCTAGGCGCATCCACGATCAGCTGGTTGACCAGGGCGCAGTAGGACGCCAGCAGCTCGTCGGGGAGGTCGTCGACGAACGTCGTGACGGTGTAGCCGTCGCGGTGCGGCTCGCCCTCTGCGTCCACCTCGTCCAGGAGGGCGTCGTCCACCGGCAGCCGGAGCTGACGCTGGATCTCGGTGTTCGCGATGTGGAAGCCGTGCGACGCGGCGAACCGCACCGGGGGCGACTGGTCGTCCTCGGGACCGGCGTAGGCCGCGGTGGAGGTGACCGTCGTGCGGCCGGCCGCGCGGCTCTGCTCGATCATGGCCTCCAGGAGCGCCCCGCCGACACCGCGTCCCCGGGCGGGCGGGTCGACCATCGGGAAGGCGAAGGCCTTGTCGACGTTGTCGGACTCGGACCACATCGAGATGCCCACGCCGACAAGCCGGTCCCCGTCGTACGCCGCGAGGCCGGAGGCCCGGTGCTCGGGCGTGGTGTCGCGCAGCGTGGAGGCGAGTTCGTCGTAGGTCCAGTGACCATTCCAGGGACGGTCGTCGTCCATCTCGGCGCGCCAGGACACGTCGTAGAACGCGCGCATCTGAGCGTCGTCGTGTGGGTCCAGCGGCCGTACCTCCATGCCGCGAACCTAGGCGCCGGGACCGACATCGTCACTTGGTTTACCGTCCGCGTGCTGCCCCTCCAGTTCCGTGTAGCCCGGACCGCGCCGCGCAGGTATAGGCGAAGTGACGCAGGGGCCCCGGTGATCGGGCTGAGTCCTGCCGAACCGCTCGCGGGCCCATCGACGTCGTGAGAGGACGCCGGGCAGCCAGATCAATCGCGGTGCCCGCGCGTCAGCGACGTACGACGTTCACCTCGAACTGCGTCGCGGTGGGCGGGAAGCCGGTGTCGAACTTCGCATTCGCCACCGCGAGGCGGCTGCCGAATCGGGCGATCGTCGTGGGGAATTCGAACAGCGGGCTGGTGATGGTCTTCCGCATCGTGCCGGACAGCAAGTTACTGTTCAGCTTCCAGACGCTGATCAGGTTGTCGGCGTTCTGAGCCGCGAACACCTCGTGGCTGCCCTTGAGCAGGATGCCGTCGACGTTCGGGACGCTCACGCCCGAGATCGTGGTGCTGGCACCGGTCGCGGCGTCGACCACGTTGAGCACTCCGTTGCCGGAGTGGGCGACGATGAGCATGGCACCGCCCATGACGGCCTGGATGCCGTTGTTGTTGAACGCACCGCTCAGGTCGGCCGCGGGGCCGCTCAGCGTCAGGGTCGTGAACGTGCTGGACGGTACCCCGTCGACCACCGGGACGAAGTAGAGCAGCGCCTGGCTGGAGTCGGTGAACCATGCGCCGTCCCTGGACAGGGCCACGTCGTTGATGAAGGTCGGGGTCGGGGAAGTCTGGAACTGGTACGAAGACACGGGGTCGCCGGTACGGGTGTCGTAGACATAGCCGGCCCCGGTCGGGCCACCTGCGACGAATAGGAGGCTGTCGGAGGCGTCGGCCTTCATGCCAGCGGCGAAGCGACCGGCGGGCGCCTCGATGAACTTCGCGGCCGTCCCCTGGTTGACCGTGCCACGGAAGATGTCGCCGGTCAGCAGGTCGCCAGCGAAAAACGTCTGTCCGTTGAGTCTGGCGACTCCCTCTGTGCCGGTGGCTCCCGGCAGAACGATCGCCCAATCCGCCTGACGTGCGGTGGCCGGCGGCGCCAGCAGGGCCATCACGATCAAGGTTGCCAGAAGAGCTCCCATCACGGATTTCTGGTTCGGAGCGGTCATCGCAGGCACCTCACTTTCCGCGGGACAACCGGCAAACGCGGTGTCACGTCTCGACCTCCCCTAGCCTCGACCCGCGCCGAATCAGGCACAAGGTGTGGCCGGACGAAATCCCGACACCGTGCCGTGACGTTGATACGCCGCCCACACTGGCGACAGGGCGGTGAGAACGCCAATGCGACAACGAGGCCTCGTGGAAGGCGACATCTCATCGAGAGCGAGTGGGCCTTTCGCGCGACGGTGCCGCTCCTCGCATCGCGGGTGAGGTTGACTCCTGGGCTCACTGGCACGTGGCCTGCCACCCGAATGCTGGGCGCTGGGGGTGCGTCTGGAGTCACTGACGCAGGCCGTACTTACACGTCAACCCGGCGCTCAGGCAAAGGTCGAACGCGTGGCGCCTGCCTGATGGTCGGTGGCCGTGCCATGCTGCGGCCTTGAGTAACCAGGAGACCGCCGGTACGACCGGCACCACCCCCGGGAGGGGTGGCCTCGACGGCTTCTTCAAGATTACCGAACGCGGCTCCACGGTTGAGCGTGAGTTCCGCGGCGGGGTGGTCACCTTCTTCACGATGGCCTACATCATCGTCTTGAACCCGCTCATCCTCGGGTTCGTCGCCGATGCCGACGGGAAGTTCCTCGGCGGAGGTGACGCTCCGAACTTGTCCGCCATCGCCGCCGGGACCTCCCTAGTGGCCGGGGTGCTGACCATCCTCATGGGGGTATTCGCGAACTACCCGCTCGCGTTGGCGACCGGCTTGGGCCTCAACGCCTTCGTCGCGGTCGCGATCGCAACCCAGATGACGTGGGCCGACGCGATGGGCCTCGTCGTCCTCGAAGGCATCGTCATCCTGTTGCTAGTGCTGACCGGGTTCCGCAAGGCCGTCTTCCACGCCGTCCCGGCCGAACTCAAGATCGCTATCTCGGTAGGCATCGGCCTGTTCATCGCCCTCATCGGCTTCGTCGACGCCGGGTTCGTCCGTCGTACTCAGACCGGACCAGTCCCCGTGACACTCGGGCCGTCTGGCAGCCTCGAAGGTTGGCCGGTACTGGTCTTCTGCATCGGTCTGGGCCTGGTGATCACGCTGTGGGTGCTGAAGGTCCGCGGCGCGATCTTCATCTCGATTGTGGCCACCACGATCCTGGCGATCATCGTCGAAGCGCTGGCCGAGATCGGTCCGTTCGTCGGTGCCGACGGCTCGGTCAACCCGCACGGCTGGAACCTCAACGTGCCCGCGTGGCCCAGCGACATCTTGCAGACCCCCGACTTCGGCACCCTCGGGGAGTTCAACCTGCTGGGATCGTTCGACCGCATCGGCGTCGTCTCCGCGCTGTTGCTCATCTTTACGCTCATGCTGGCCGACTTCTTCGACACGATGGGGACGATGACGGCCATAGGAGCCGAGGCAGGGCTCCTCGATGCGGAGGGTACGCCTCCCCACGCCCAGCGAATCCTGGTCGTCGACTCCCTCGCCGCGGTTGCCGGTGGTGCCGGCGGGGTCTCGTCCAACACCTCCTACATCGAGTCAGCCTCGGGCGTAGGTGAGGGTGCTCGCACCGGCCTGGCCTCGGTGTTTACCGGGCTCCTGTTCCTGCTATCGATCCTGCTTGCCCCGCTGGTCGACATCATCCCCAGCGAGGCTGCGGTTCCGGCGCTGGTGCTGGTCGGCTTCTTGATGATGCAACAAGTCAGGGGCATCGACTGGGACGACTTGGAGGTCGCCATCCCAGCGTTCCTCACCATCGTGTTGATGCCCTTCACCTACTCCATCACCGTCGGCATCGGCGCTGGCTTCCTGAGCTACGCGCTCATCAAACTGGTCCGCGGCAAGGCCGCGGTCGTCCACCCGCTGATGTGGGTCGTGGCCGCAATGTTCCTTCTCTACTTCGCGATCCACCCGATCACCCGCCTGCTCACCTGACCCACAGACACCTGGGACACGAATGCAGGCCGGGCGAGGGTGAGCAGGGCATGGCGCCAAGACAAAGGCTCTGCCGGCACCAGCTGCCTCAACCATCGCGTGCCCGCGAGGTGGCCTCCGTATCCGCCCTTCGATGTGGGCGGGGTCCCAGTCACAATCGACGTGGGGGGTTCACTCAGCGCACGAGGGGTCGTCCAGACGAACGTGCGCCTCACCGGGGATGGCGCGGTGCGTGTCAGGCTCTCTGCGACTAGAAGTAGACCACCGTGAATGTGGCATCTGGTCTATGCATGGGCTCCACTCTCGACCCCACCCAGTCCGAGTGCAGCAGACCCAAGTTGCTCGCAGCGAGACGTCGGCAAAAAGAGCTCGGACTTGAGCGGTCGACGTCAGCTGAGGATCACCCCCAGGTCGCCGAAGTAGTCGCACGGCCGAGTGACCACGATTCAGTCCCCGCTTGCACGTACGCGCTCATGGTAATGCATGTGTCCCTCAGGCGGCGGTTTGACGCAGCTGCTAGCCGAGTGCGACGCCTGCTCATCTGCCGCTCAGCTCGTCCCGAGTGCGCCGGTGATCACGTGTGCGTCTACCGATTTGTCAGTGCAGTAGCAAGCGCATTCATCGGCGCCGATCGGTCAGGATGTCGTCGAGGACGGTATCCGCGTCGGGCATCTCGTCGATCTCGTCACGGAGCTGTTCCGCCGCCTGTCGGAAGGACGGCTCACCGAGCAAGCGGCTGAGCGCCTCGGTCACGGCATACGGGGTGAGTTGGTCAGGCTGAAGAGCGAGTGCGGCGCCGGTAGGCACGAGCGCTGCGGTGTTGAAGGGTTGGTCCGTCCCCTGCGGCAGGCACAGTTGTGGCAGGCCGTGGCACAAGGCGCCGAGCATGGTGCCCGCTCCGGCATGGGAGACGACGGCCGTGCAGTGCGGCAATACCGCGGCCTGAGGGAGGAATGGTGCGCTGAACACGGCTGACTGGACAGGTCCGAGCAGGGTGGTGTCGAAGTCGGGCCCGGTGGTCACGACGACGTTCACCGGCAGTCTTGAGCAGCCTTCGATGACGGCCCGGAAAACCGTCGGCGCTTGGTTCATCACGGTCCCGAGGGTGACGTAGACGTTGTCGGCATGCGGGAGCGCGGAGAGCTTCGATGGCAGGTCGGCGTCCGTCCGACTTCGCCGGCGGACGGACGCAGCGCCCGGACCATGCTCCACGGACCTGTTCCCGCCGTCCGTAGGGCCGGCGGGGCGATGTCGAGGTAGGACGCAGCGAATACCCTGGGCATCGGGTCCGGCAACCCGGCAGCCTGGATCGCTGATCCGACTGCTGTGACCATGTGCACGTTGTCCGGCACCATCGGGCCGTAACCATGGGTGACGTGCTGGATGCCGTTCGCGTCAGCAGCGACAGGGGAACCGAGCTCCAGGGTGTCGTGGACGACCAGGTCGGGTCGCCACGTCTTCATCAGGTCGAGCAGGTCGCGTGCACGGTCCACGGCACCGGCCCCGAACAGGTGCCTGGCCGCGAATCCAGACTGCTCTGCGGGAGACATCTGACTGATCATTGTGTCGCCGGGCAGCCGGGCGTACGACTCGGCCATGGTGATCCCCGACCTGTGGACTGCGACGCCGAGCCGAGCGATCACTTCCGACATGTCCTTGCCTGACGACACGACGACGTCGTGGTCGCCCCGCTGAGCCGCACGGATCAACGGCACCATTGGCAGCAGGTGACCGTAGCCCGGCCACGAAGCGAAAAGGATTCTCACAGGGACGACTCCTCTGACCACGGACGCTCAGAGCATGGACCGCCGTCGTGAGGAGGTCAACGTGGGCTTCGCGAGCGCTGGGCAGCGACCGCGCGGTTGTCCGGATCGCGCCGGTCGGGAGATGGGTCAATCTGGGCGGGAATGGGCGCATTGCCGGGCAGTAGTTCCGGTCAGGGAACCGCGCGCGGCGAGGAGCGTGCCGCTGGCCAGGGGCCACGTGCTCCCGGAAGGGATCCGCTTGCGGTCATCGGCGCGGCACCCGCAACCAGCGCCGTCCGTTCACCGCAGGCGGTTCCCTGACCGGAACCGCTGCCCGGCGATGCGCCCATTCCGAGAATGACGCGCCTGGATCGGACTCACTTCCGGCGACCCATACCGGACAGTTCGCCGTCTGCGGCTCGGTGAAGCCACGCAGTGGTGTCACGCTTCTCGTAACGCACATGAGTGCGCCGTTTGGGATCACGCGATCGTACTCGGCGATGGCAATACCAGGTGGCTCCTCCTGCTCAGTGACTTGCAGGTTCCGTGGGTACAGGCTGTATCTCCGGCGACTCACGCGGGTCCACACCAGAGGAGCGCAACGCACATGATGACGATCATCACCAGGGCAACACTGCGGGCGGGGTCCACCGAACAGTGGGATTCTGCGATGCATACAAGGGTCGACGCGGCGCGCGGCGCGAACGGCTGGATCTCGGCACAGCTGCTCAAGGGCGTCGATGAACCGCTCGAGCGCGCCATCGTCGGAGTCTGGGACTCGAAGGACGCCTGGGTAGCTTGGCATGACGACGGCGCCTTCACCGAGACTCGGGAGCAGCTGAGTGGAGTGGAGGAGCGGCCCCAGGAATCGGTGTGGTTCGAGGTCGTCGAGGACGTCAACTGACTATGCCCGACGCGCGAGCGGCGATCTTCCTCCGCCACACATACACACACAGATGTTGCGCCGTGACCGTTGGCGAACATGGTCGGCGACGTGTGCATCGATCAGGTGTTGGAACAACCCGCTCGTCCGGGACGACCCTGCCCCAGCTTGAACGGCTCGCGGCGCTGCTCCGTAAGTCATGTGGAGGAGACGTTCGACCGATACAAAAATGCCGTAGTGCAGGAGAGAGTCGGTGATCACGTTGCTGACCAAACGGTGGGTGATCGCTGGACTGGTCGCGCTTGCTGCCGTCGTCATCGTCCTGGTGATCGTGTACAGCGGCGGCAGCGGCAGCGGCGGCGGTGGAACGGGTGGCGGGGGCTACTGACCAGCCTCTAGGAACACCTACCTCGAGGGGACTCGGACGGCTCGGCACCGGCATCGAGTGCCCGATCACGTCGCGGCTCGCCCGCCGCGAAGCGGCCGTGTCACTCCGCCGCGTATGACTGTCAAGCGCGAGTGGCCCCGCGCTCGATGCTCTGATCCACTCGGTTTCGCAAGCGGATCGCTGACTGATCTGAACGTTCTCGTTGGGCGATCGGCCACGGGACAGAAGAGGCTGCGCCCGGATCTCTACAGAAACCGCCTCTGACCTAACGAAGCGGGACGTCCTGTCGCGGTGGTCGACACTCCTCAGCTGCCGGTGACGGCCTGGCAGACCCAGCCGACGAACGCTTCGTCGGTGAAGAACGCTTCGAGGGGTGCGTCGTCGTACGACGTCGTGACGCCGTCCACGGACACCTGGCCGGTGAACGTCGGCGCCGCGGTCGGCGGCTCGATGAGCGTTCCGACGGCGCGGAAGATCGGGGCCTCCCCGACGCTCCGCACGTCCCAGATAGTGCCAGTGGTAATGACGGTGAAGGTGGAGTCGTCTCCTGGGACCGCGAACGGCTCCCGGAAGCGGACGTTGGCCGAGATGGTCGCCGTCGCAGGCCCCGCGGCCGAGGTGCTGAGGTAGTCGACGTCATGGCTGCGGAACCAGCGGTCGTAGTTCAGGTAGTCCGCGTTGTAGTAGCGCGTGGTCCAGCGGTCCTCCGTGCGCGCTCCGTAGACCGGAGCGTCGCACGGCCACTCCGCGGGTGCCCAGTCGTCGACAAGGTGTCGCTCCCCGGTGCACACCGGGCCGGTCGTCTTGGCCTTGCAGACGAACGGCGCGAACGACGAGTTGAGCGTCCTGGGGACCAGCAAGGACTGGTCCACCTCAGCGGGCGGGTCAGCATGGACGGAGACGCCACGGCGGCAACCAGGATCAGGGTGGCGATGGCGACGACTCGGTGCATGGTCATCGTGGGGCTCCTTCCGGGGCCGCGCGCCGGCCCGCTCACCTTGTCACAGGCTCGAGCGGCACAGCAGGTTGACGCTGCGCCACCACGAACAGGGCCGAATCCTCGACGGCAGTGTCAACCCGCCGACGTGGTCGAGACTGTGATGGGGTAGGTGTCGATGACGGGTGGGTCGTGTGAGGGCAGAGGCGAGCGCTGAGTTCGACTGGTGGTTTCGCGCCAGCTACTCGTCGATCGCGCGCACGGCCTTCTTGGTGGTCGGCGATCGCGGCCACGCCGAGGACATCACGCAGGACGCCTTCGCGAAGATGCTCCAGCACTGGTCGAGCGTGCGCGGCTATGAGCGGCCGGACGCGTGGGTCCGCCGGGTGGCGATTCGGATGGCGGTCAAGCAAGCCAAGCGGGATCGGATGCGCCGGGAGCGGGAACGGCTGGTCGAGGTCCGCGAACATCCGATCGTGCTGCCGGACCCCGACGTGGCTCGGAGCGTTGGGCAGCTGAGCCCGATGCAGCGCGCCGTGGTGGTGCTCTTCTATTGGGAGGACCAGTCAGTGTTCGACATCGCGCACGCCCTGGAGGTCTCGGAGTCAACCGTGAAGCAGCACCTCTTCCGGGCGCGCTCGAGGCTGGCCGACCTGCTCGGCGAGGAGGTGACCGGCGATGTCCGTTGACACCGGCTACGCGCCGGGCTGGCTGCGAACGCGACGGTGTTCCAGCCGGAGGTGGAGACGGGCCTGGACGCCGTACGCCGTCGTGGCCCGCGCGCACGCGGCCGCCGGGTCGCGATTGCGGCTGGTGCGGTCGCCGCCGCGGTCGTCGTGGCCGTGGCTGTCCGGCCGGAGCTTCCCGGGGATCGCTCGCCTGCGCCGCCGGTGTCCTCGCCCTCTCCGACGGCCGAGCTATTCGGCCGCTATCAGGCTCAGGTGACCCGCCCGCAGCGGCTTGCGGGCCTCTGGGATCTCGAGCTGCGGGGCAACGGGTCGGTCTTGGTGACCCCGCCGCAGGGATACGCCGGTGTGGTGTCAGGGACGCTCTTCACGGCCGGCCGGGCGCGGCTGCGGATCAACCTGTTCGCGCAGGACGTGTGTGCGGACCTGGGCAACGGCGACTACACGTGGACCCGTGCCGGAGATCGTCTCGTGCTCGCCGCCAGCAACGATCCCTGCGACTCACGCGTTCGGTTCTTCGCCGACAACGCGTGGCGGGAGGTTTCCCAGCCATGAGTGTCAACCGCGCCCTGGCGTCGGGGCTGTGATCGGGGTGACACCCATCCACCGTTGGGAGGAACCGATGCGTGACCTGCGGCCCGCCGTCCTGGCACTGCTGCTCGGCACCGTTCTCGTCGGATGCAGCGAGAAGGGTGACGGCGCCTCGGCGTCGTCGCCGAGCACGCCGGGCGAACCCTCAGCCTCCGACTCCGCGGCTGCCTGGACGGGCGAGGTCATCGCCGACGGCAGCTACGCCAAGACGGCCACCGTGACCGAAGCGAGGGCGATGGGTATCACCGACCAGAGCTTCCTCGACCAGCTCGGGGAGGACGGCAAGACCAGCTTCGTGTTCAAGTTCGCGGGCGACCGGTGGACTCTGTTCGTCGTCGAGGACGCGCCGGAGCCCGGCGATCTCGGCACGCTGCAGTACGACGCGCGTGGCGATGCCGTGATGACCAGCGAGAGCGATGGTTGCCCCGGCTGCGTCTTCACCTACGACTGGGCGCTGGCCGGCGACGTGCTCACGCTCACCGTCGTCGGGCACGAGGCGACCGATGCCCCGGAGGACGTGCAGATGGTCCGGTTCGTCACTGAGGGTGCCTTCACGAGGCAGTCATGAGGCGCGCGGCGGTGTTGGCAGTGACGCGCTCGCGCTCGCCGTCGCAGCCTGCACCGGTGATGGCGTCGAACCGAGTGGGGGGCCTTCGCGTGACCGTGTAGAGGCCGGTTCGCCGCTGCGCTCGGCACGATTGCCCCGCGGAGGTCGAGGTGAGCTTTCTCTCCCCACACCGCTGCGGCACGCTCGTGGTCCCCCGAGACCGCAACGGCGGTGCTGGAACGCTCGACTTGGCCGTCATCCAGGTCTGGCCTGTCGGCGTCGAGCCCCGCGACGGACTGGCGACCGGGTTCACCGCCAGACCTTGGGGCCCGCGCATCTTCAGCGGCGGCACCGCCGCCGCTCCGTTCAGGCTGCGCAGCGTCGTGGTGGAGCTGGCCTTCGAGGCACCGACCCTTCATCGCCCAGGCTCTGACGTGCCCCGAGGTGGACGCGCTGGCTGTCCGCGCGGCCGGGCTGCCGGACGATGACGACGGGCTCAGGCGCAGCTTCCTCCGGGCAGTGTCAGACTGCGCCGCCCGTCACCGCGGAGAAGGTATCGAACCCGCTGACTTCGACACCGCCGCTGCCGCCGCCGACCTCGAGGATCTCCGTGTAGCCATGGGCGTGGACTCGTGGTGGGGTGCCGGGTCCTATGGGACCCCGTCGCGAGTCCTGTTCCGTTACCTGAGCGACTACCCGGGCCGGCTCGAGGCCGCGTGGCTGGACTCGCCGTGGTACCCGGGGACCCAGCAGCCTCGCCGGTGGTGCTCTCGGGACGCGCTCTGCACTGGCCGAGCTGTTCGGGGCCTGCTCGGCAGACGATCAGTGCGCTGCTCGCTACCCGCGATTGCAGCAAGCGTGGAAGCGGGCACTCAGCCGCACCGACGCGAGTCCGTTGACCGGCCGTGGCGAGCGACGTGGCAAGGGGCGGGTGACGACTGCGTCGTCGACGACGCCAAGCTGCTCCGCTTCGTCCGCTACTCCCTCGGCGGCGAAGGTACGGGGAACCTCTCCTGGCTGCCGCGGATTATCACCGACGCGGCCGCAGGCCGTCTCCACCCGCACCTCGCCGACCTGGTCGCGAGCGATCCGCCGTTCTGCGCGGGCTACCGGCCGCAATGTCTGAACATGGAGCGGTTCGCGCTCGGCGTCTATCTCACGTCGCTGTGCAAGGAACAAGTGCCCGCCCTCGACGAGGACACACTGCGCCACGCCGTGGCCGGCGATGCCGCCTCCGAGCAGGTCTTCCTCCGATCGCCCTATCTCGAGGCATGCGAGTTCTGGGACACACCCGGTGACCCGCCGCCTCCCATGGACACGAGCAGCGCCGCGTTGCTGCTGATACCGGGACAGTTCGACTCCTTCTCCCGCCCAGAGTGGTCCGGGACCCATGCCGCGGCCTCGGAGCACGCGTGGACCTTCACCGCGCCCAACAACACGCACAACACCTTGGGATACGACGAATGCGCCCTGTCGGTGCGCAACGCCTGGGTCGACGCGCCGCTCCAGCCGCCAGACCCGGCGCTCTGCACATCCCCGCCGAAGCTCACCTTCCGGTGAGGTCACACCAAGCCAGAAGCGACAAGGTCAATCGGTCTCGGCAATGGTCATGTTGCTACCGGCGACGACCTGGGTCGACTGATCTAGGGAAACGCCGATCCGGCTCGTCCAGCCCGGGATGGAGCGATCGATGCAGTCTGGGTCGCACGGGGACCACGCCGCGACATGATCGGACACCCGTCGGGCTGTCGGGAGAGTGGCCGCACGGGTGGGCATAGCTTCCCCTGGCTGCGAGCCGAGCGGCCTGGGGTGGCGCTCGATGAGGAGCGCCTACGCGCAACCGACGCGCAACTTAGGGCGAGGCCAACGCTCCCCGTCTCCCGGATCATCGAGCCTGACAAGGTAGGCCTCTTCTCGGGGTTGGAGTCAGCCAGAGTTCTTGATCGGCGCCGTGCCAACCCGTGTCCACCGCCGTCATGGTCCAGCGGCTTGTCACCGCAAGCGGATCCCTATTCGGTCGATCCGGCCAGTTGCGACCCGGACGCGAGGTCTGCTCACCCCGGCGTGAGACTGAACTGAACGAGGCTCGGAGCCCGCCAGGGCTTGGGGTGGCGAGCCGGAACCTTCGGCCGTCACCGCCTCGGCGATGATCGCCACCACGTCGTACTTCGGCGGAGACGCGATCCACGGGGTCAGCTCCACACGCTCATCCTGATCATCCGGCAACCGACGTGCCCTCCCACGCGCGACGACGCTGCGGGCGAAGCCGCCGGTGACCTCGTCGATCTCGAAGGCAAACAGCGCCCACTTCCACCGAGCAGCTGGGTGCCCTCGGCGGTGCGGAGAGCAGCGGCTGATCGACGCTGTAGTTCAGCGGCGTGATGTGCACTTCGTCGACGATCCAGAACGCCGGCCCGGCCCAGCTCAGCGGTGCGCGCATCGCCCAGCACTCCTCGATGCCAGCTCGACGTCATCCTCGTTGCTCATGGCTCCTCCCCGGCCGAGCGTGCTACCTGCACGGAGCCTCCGCCGGGGCATCTCCGGGTAGGGCGGTGGTCCCTTGACGGGAGACCGATGTCAGTCGGTGCCGGCCACGCGGTGGATCCGTGTCGGAACTCCGCCAGGTCCAGCCCGTACGTCGGACCGCCGGATGCGACGTAGCGCTCGAGCCGGCCGTTGCCGCGCTCGAGCAGCCGCCGGGCGCCGGTGTCGTTGCCGCGCAGGGCGTGGGTCAGCCCGACGCACAGCTGGGCCAGCCCCTGCCAGAGGTCGTGTTCGGCCTCAGGGGCGTCCTTCCAGCGGGCCTCGAAGACCTCGTGGGCCGAGAACGGCCTGCCCTGGTCCAGCAGCTCGATGGCGAACCGCACCGTCTCTAGGGGCGGCAACGGGTCTTCGGAGACCGGCTCGACCCCCTCAGCGCCGTACGGCAGCGGTCGGCCGAGCTCGTCGCGCGGCCTGGCCTGGCGTGGCCGGCCCGCCTCGTCGCGGTCCCTGGTCACCATGGGGCCACCCTGTCGCCCCGGACGCGCAGAGACAACCTGGAGCCGACCTTCAACTGTCGAACCGCGTACAGGGGCCCCTCGAGCGCTGCCCGGAGGTCCCGGGTCGATCACCGCATGAGGATCCGCTTGCGGGGACGAGACCCCTCCTGGCTGAGTGCCTTGAAGGCAAGATCTAATGCGGAATGAAGCACGTCGCGACGTGTATTCGCGGACACGCGGATTGCTAACGCTGAACACCCAGCGGTCTGAGGTCAGCTGACCAACCCGGACCTGTGGGCGAGCACGACCGCCTGCACCCTGTCGCGGACCCCGAGCTTGGCCAGGACTCGTGCGACATGCGTCTTCACGGTTGCGTCGCCGACGACGAGGCGCGCCGGCGATCTCGGCGTTCGAGAGCCCTTCTGCCATGAGGCCGAGGACCTCGGTCTCGCGCGCGGTGAGGTCGACCGGCAGACTGGGGTCGCGGGGGCGGCTGACTGTCTGCGAACCGCGCGATCAACCGCCGCGTCACGCTCGGTGCGAGCAACGCGTCGCCTGCGGTTGCCACGCGGATCGCGTGGACGAGCTGGCTCGCAGGTGCGTCCTTCAGCAGGAACCCACTGGCACCTGCGGCAAGCGCGGCATAGACGTGCTCGTCGAGGTCGAAGGTCGTGAGGATGACGACCTTGGGGCCGGACCTTCGTCGCGCCGATCCGGCGGGTCGCCTCGAGGCCGTCCATGCGAGGCATCCGGATGTCCATGAGCACGACGTCGGGTGCGAGCTCTTCGGCCCGCGCGACGGCGTCAGCACCGTCGACGGCATCCCCGACGACCGTGATGTCCGGCTCGGCGTCGAGGATCATCCGGAGGCCGGTGCGGACGAGCTCCTCGTCGTCGGCGAGCAGAACCCGGATCATGCGGGCTTCGCCTCCAGCGGGATCCGGGCGTGGACCGAGAAGCCGCCGCCGGTCGTGGGGCCGGTTCGAGGGTGCCGCCGTACAACGAGACCCGCTCGCGCATGCCCACGAGTCCGTGGGAGCCGCTGTCGTGGCCGTTGATCGGCTGCATGCTGTCGGTCGGTCCCTGGTCGGTCACCTCGATGTCGAACCAGTCCGGTTCGTAGCGCAGTCGCACGTCAACCGGGGCCCTGTCCGGCATGCTTCAGGGCGTTGGTCATGGCCTCCTGCACGATCCTGTATCCGGTCAGTTCGACCCCAGCGGGCAGCGCCCGGACGGCGCCCTCGACGCGGAGGTCGACCGGCATTCCCGTCGCCCTCGAGCCGAGCCACGAGGTCCGGGATCTCGTGCAGGGTCGGCTGCGGCACCGTGCCTGCGTCTGCGCCACCGTCGGTGAGCAGACCCAGCAGGCGGCGCATCTCGGCCATGCCGCTGCGGCCGGCCGTCTCGATGGAGGAAAGCGCCTCGCGTGCCTGGTCCGGGGAGGTGTCGAGCGCCCGCTGCGCGCCCTGTGCCTGGATCACGATCACGCCCATGCTGTGCGCGACCAGGTCGTGCAGCTCGCGAGCAATTCGAGCCCGCTCCTCGGCCACGGCCCTCGCGGCCTGCTCGTGCCTACTCCGCTCGGCCTCCTCGGCGCGCTCGGTCAACGCCACGGCGGCCCGTGCGCACGGAGGCGCATCCATCGGCCGAATCCCCAGACGCCGAACAGGATGAACCACGCCGGGACCACCTCGTCCCAGGGAGCGCCGTCCCGAAGCCGCGGGATGTCGACGAGGATCGCCTGGAGTACGACGGACGCCGGACCGACGAAGGTGAACGGCCGCGACCCGTGCGCGCCCACGGCGTACAACGCGATGATCACGGCGAAGAAGGGCTGACCGAGCCCACCACCGAGCTCGAACTGCAACCATGCCGAAGCCACGACGGTCACGAAGACGGCCACCGCGAACCTGCGGCGGACGAACAGCGGAAGCGTGAACGCCGCAGCCAGGACCGTGTGCACTCCCGGCCGCCCACCAGACCTGCCGGGGGCGAGACCCAGAGCTGGACAACCGCCGTGACGGCGAGGGTCAGCACGACCACGACGTCGACGAGCAGCTGCAGCCGGGCACGAGGCATGCCTCGACGGTAGTGACTGCCCGGCTGCCCGCACATCCACATTGCGGAGGATGCTCACGGTCCTGGGTCCGCCGTGCGGGGGACCCAGAGACCGGCATCAGTGCTGACGACGTGAGGCGCCGGCGTCCCTACCGTCGAAGGACCGGCGACGGACGCCGGACTTGAAGGGAGTTCGTCATGGTGTCGAGTGTCCAGCTGACGGGTCGAGCGGCGGCCGCTTCGGGAGTGCTGATGATCGCCGGCGTGGAGGGCGAGTGGCTGTTCGACCCGCAACGCGACGACGGCACGGTGACGAACATGCCGGTGTTCGCGCTGCTCCTGCTCACAGCCACGGCCGGCTTCGCCCTCCTGCTCATCGCGGTCATGGGTCTGCGCGCACAGACGGCCCGTTCCACGAGGCCGGCGCGCATTGGCGCGCTGATGACCGTGGCCGGTGCTGGCTTGCTGGTCGTCTTCGGCCTGGTCACTCTGGTCACCGTCCTTGCTGAGGGGGTCTCCGCTGGAGGCGTCGTTCATCGCCTTCCTGCTCGGCATGCTCCTGCTGTCGGTCGGCCCGGTGACCTGGGGTCTGTCACTCAGGAGGCGCCCCCCGACTCCCGGTGTCTGGCAGCTGCTCCTGCTTTCGGCGTCGCGGCCTTCGGTGCGCTCGCGATCGAACCGGACCCATGGCACGACATCAGCCTCACGGTCATGTTCGCGGCCTGGTCCGCCCTCGGCGTACTCCTCCTGCGGAAGGCAAACCAGCCGGCGTCCGAGCGCACGCCCAGCCACACCGCCTGCCGGGTGACGGACCACTCTGAACGCAGTCACGGCGAACAGGCCGCTGCGGGGCGGTGAACACCGAGCGTCGGGCCAATGGGACCTCAGGGACGGAACGTTCCAGTCTCTGCCCAGCGGGCCTCACGCGCGAGTCGGTGGAATCCATCACCAAGGCGACGCCGCCCCATGGGGAACGTGACCATTGGCCGTAAGCAGCGGGTCCGAGGATGCGGCGTAGGTTCGCCGGCACGGCTTGGATGGCCCCGGTCGAGGCAGTGACCTGTGAACGTGGCTCGGCCCTACGGGCCCCGTCTGCTTGCACGCTCCCTGTCGCATGTTGGCTGGTGGAGAACATCTCCGGCTGAGTGGATTTTGTTTCTACTGTGAGTGCTTGGCAGCCGAGTTGCTCGGGTCAGCGACCACCCGATTCCCGCAAGAGGATCCCCTTACGGGGCACCGGCCCTCGCTCCAGCTCGTGAGGACGCCCCCGCAGCAGTTACCCGTGCGGACCCATGCAGTCGGCGGCACAGGTCGGGGCGAGGGTCCGTCCGCTAGCCGTGTCCTGGACAGGATTCGTCCCGGCCACCCGGCTGCTCGGCGAGCGGGGTGGTGAGGTCAACGGTTCGACGGCGTGACGTCCGCTCCATGCTTTTCGGGAGGTGCGTCGTGGCCGCGAAGGACGCCGTCACCAAGCGCCGACCCGCGGCCGACCCTCGGCCTAATTCGCGTGGTCACGGCCTTCGCTGAAGAGCAATCCGTCGACCCGGTTGGCTACCTCGCGGCGGATCGGGTCGGTGACGTGCTGGTAGCGGCGGCCATGGAGGTGCTTGACCAGCCCATTATCGACATGACGGTGCGCTCCGGGACACCGAGAACGAGGAGCACGGTGGCCGCGGTGTGGCGCGCGTCGTGGAGTCGGGCGTGACGTACGCCGGCGCGCTGCAGCAGGGCCCGCCATTCGTGGTAGTCGCTGTTGGGTACGATCGGTCGGCCGAAGAGGGTGGTGAAGACCCAGCCGCCTTCTGCCAGAGTGAGCCGGCGTGGATCCGTTCCTCGAGCTGCTGCCGACGGTGTTCTTTGAGGAGGGCCACGAGCTCGTCGGGCAGTCCGACGACCGGTTGCCCGCCGCCGACTTGGTTGCGCCGGTGATCGCGTTGGTTTGCCGACGTTGTGGGCAGTAGCCGGCCGCCTTGCCGCACGCGCCGTCGCAGCCGTGGGCGTACGCCGGCCGCAGTCGTGTGGCGCGCACCCGCAGTGACTTGGCCTCGAGGTCGATGTCGTCCCACCTCAGCGCGAGGGCCTCGCCCTGGCGCAGACCGAGGGCCAGGGCGATCGCCCAGCGGGCACCGTTGCGGCGTTCCTTCGCGGCGGTCAGGACCAACTGGACCTCCTCGAGGGTGAACGGCTCGACGAGCTCCTGCTGGATCCGGGGAGGTCGGACGAGCTGGGCGGGGTTGCGGCCGAGGTGGCCGCGCCGCACCGCCTCACCGAGCGCTGTCCGGACGGTGCGGTGCACCTGGTGGGCGGTGGCCGGCTTCGCACCCGCATCGAGCATCCGCCGGTAGACCGCCTCGATGTTCTCCGGCTCGAGTCGGTCCAGTCGTACGTTCCCGATGACCGGCAGCAGGTGCTTGGTGGTGGCGGTCCGGTACGCCTGGTAACTGGACTCTCGAATGTTGGGGCGGGCGATCTCCTCCAGCCAGTGGAGCAGCCACTTCTCGACCGTCCAGGCGCGCCCTGCCTTGGGCACCCGGGCCTCGTCGCGGAGCCGCTCCAGTGCCCGGACCTTGGCGACGACCGTGGCCTTGGACTTGCTCATGACGTGGCGGCGGTCCTCCCCGCCGTCGTCCTTGCGACCCACGGTGACCCGCCCGTGCCAGTGACCGTCCTTGCCGAGGTAGATGCTCGACTGCCGGTTGCCTGCCCTGCTCATGGTCAGGCCACCGGAGCCGGTTTGCCGTGTCGCAGCCGTCGACGAACTCCTCCAAGCAGGGCGCGGGGATCCGCCGGAGTCCGCCGATCTGGACGGACTCGACCTCCCCGGTCATGACCAGGCGGTACATGGAGGTGCGGCCGATGCCGAGTCGCAGCGCAGCCTCCTCCACCCGCAGCAGCAGAGTGGGGACGAAGCCGTCCTTGCTGGGTTCGATGTCGTTCACGGTGAATCCTCGATTCGATCTCGTGAGGTTGGCCGCCGGTCGGCGACCGGTGCCGACGGGTCGCTCTGATCCGTCTGGGTGCGTGACCCGTCGCCTCGTCTCAAGCGCCGACGAGGCAGCGAATGGACCGCCTCTGAGCCGAATCCCCTTCTTGGAAGGGCGAATGTGAGCGAGTCGGTGAGGCAGGCGGTGAGCCTGTCGCCGCCCGATGGCTCCCTCACCTCGGAGGCCTTCGCTCGGCCGTAAGGCGGATCTCGTCGAGACCGGCGAGGAGCAGCTCGATCCTCAGCGCGTCGGCGCCGATCTCCGATAGGTGCTGGAGCCTGCCTTCGAGGCGTCGGTGCAGCTCCGGGGGCGAACCGGCAATCGGGAACGTGGCCGGACCGCGGCCGCCAATCATCGCGTCGATGTCGAAGAGCAGGTGTTCGTATGCGATGGAGCGTTCGTAGGGTGATGTGTTGGCGAGCGCTGCCAGACATGACCGCGCCTCGGCGAACTCAATGGCATAGCCGAGGGTCATCGGGATGTTCATTCCCCGACCTTCGCGCGCTCATCGGGTGCGCGCGCGGTCGCCGACGCTGCCTGTGGACAGCGAGTGTCTGACCGGGGGTGGGGCCTGTTCTAGCGGCGTGGGGTTAGGTCGAGGACCAGGTTGCGCAGCGAGCGGATCGTGGCATCCCACTTGGGGTCGGTGAGCCGGCCCTCGCGGGCAAGAATGGCCAGATGGTCGACGACGCGTCGGCAGGCGACCGAGGACTCCATCACGCGGTTGGTGCACCCGTGGAGGTCATGGGCATCCTGCACGACCACCTTCTCGATGATCGTGACCGCGATAGCGCCGTTCGCTGCTGCGCGGCGTTCCTCGTACGCGGCTCGCTTGCACCGGTCGGAGCACCAGGTCGCAGGACGCCCCGTCGGACGCGGAGGCGGCATGGCGCCACCGCAGCGAGGGCACGACGGCTGGTCCATCGCGACAGCCTACCGACTTTCGTACGGACGAAACCGCTCACGCGAGTGCAGTGGGTGTGTGGCACTTCGATTCGCGGTCCAAGTGAGGCCGCGTGTCGCTGTCCACTCGCTGGGCCCTGCGCGCTTGATCTTGGAGTTCGACGGAAGGAGTTGACGTGGGTGTTGTTACGAACGAACGGCTGGCGGCGCAGCGGCGCAAGATCGGCCGACACATCGAACGCACAGTTCGGGAGGCTGAGCGCCGGTCCCCCGAGGCGGCGCGGCGGCGAGCCTGCATCCGCGCCGCGACCCGCTCCGGCAAGGCCGCCCTCAAGGCCCGCGCGATAGCCGAACAGCGACTCGTTGATGCGCTGCGGAAGCTGCTCAACGAAGAATTGAGCATCCGCACGGCCGCCGAACAGGTCGGTGTTGGCTATCACCAGGCTCTTCAACTGATCCGGGCGGCCGACGTCGGCGGCCAGGTCTAGCCTGATTCCATCGGGGATCTGCGAGATGCCACCCGTCGTGGGGCCCGGGTCGCATCGATGCGAAGCACTAGCGTTACCAGGCAACGGAGGAGGTGACAGCGTTGATCGACTACTACTCGAAGCCGATCCTGACCGCGCGCGAGACTGCGCGCTACCTCGGCATGCCCGAGAGCACCCTCGACGTTTGGCTCCTCGACAGCGGCAAGACCCCTCTGGTCCATGCCCTGCAGCCCGACCGCCGGGGCTGGCCGCGCGTGCCCTTCGTGGGCGTGATCGAGGCCTACGTCCTGCGTGCACTTCGGGATTTGAAGTTGCCAATGGACGAGATTCGCAAGGCTGCCGAGCTCGTGCGGCAGGAATTCGATGACCCCTACGCGCTGGCCCACCGCCGAGTCGTCACCGATGGCGTGGCGCTGTTCGTGAAGATGGCCGACGAGTCCTACGTCCACGCTCGGGATCGTCAGATCGCCATTTCCAACGTTCTCGAGGAGCACCTCAAGCACATTGACTGGGGCCGCGATGGCAACGCAAAGCGCCTGCATCTGCGAGACTTCCCATCGGCCGCCGACGTCATCATCGACCCGCGCTTCGGGTGGGGCGCGCCCGTGCTCGGCCAGTCGAAGGTGAAGGTCGAGGATCTGGTCACTCTCTGGCGGAACGGCGAACGGTTCGCGACGATCGCCGACGAGTACGGGCTGTCTGTCGACGTTGTCGAGGATGTCCTCCGCCGAGCGGCCTGAGTTCTTCCTCGATCGCAGTCTGGGGAAGACCACGGCTTCTCGACTGCAAGATGCGGGCTACGTGGTGCACCGCATCGCCGATCACTACCCGAACGACGCGAGCGACATCCCCGACGAGAACTGGATCGCCGAAGGGTGCTCGCGCGGGTGGGTGCTGCTCTCGAAGGACAAGCGCATCCGGTACCGGGCGGCAGAGTTGGAGGCGCTGCAGGAGGGCCACCTCTTCTGCCTGGTCAGCGGCACCATGAACATCGCCGAGATGACTCAGGCGTTCCTAGACGCCCTGCCGAAGATCGAACGTGCGGCGCGGAAAGAGCCAGTTGGGTTCTGGCACGTCTACCGCGACGGCAAGATCAAGCGCATGTGGCCGTGATCCAAGGGCCTGCCTAGTCTCAGTTCTAGTCTCAGTTGTTCTGATTCAGCCTCGTTCAGAACCGCGCGCCGTCGTCGGGGTCACGCTCAGTGAAGCCCCGCGAACGCCTCGGAACCGCCCATCCCAGAGTTGGAAAGCGGGTTGGGTTAACGCCCTCAGGGGTTCGAATCCCCTATCCTCCGCCAAGTTTTATGGGCCTGACCTGAGACAACACCGCCCGTGGTCGAGCTGCGCGGTGGCGAGCCGTACTTGGGTGAGTGGGTCAACCTTCAGGGCAGGTCCGGATCCGGGTGGTCGGTGGCGAACTGTTGTGAGACGCCTTCCTCGATGAGTCCTTGGTCGAGCAGCCCCTCGACGGCTGCAGCGAAGTCGGCCATGTCCTGAAACCACACGTGGGACGGGAGAGGGTCGACCGACCGAGCTACAAGTCGCTCGGCAGCGGTGATGATCACGACCCGAAGTGCGCCAGGGGAAGTTCGACCCGGCACTCGTAGTAGCGCATGGCAAGTCGAGCGTGCTCGACGTCGATCGTTCCCTCGCCTATGGCGATGACGTCGTTCAGCCAGAGGTGACTGGGGGCGGCGGTCTGGAAGGTCATGACATGGACCCCTTGACCGTCGTCGAGCGACGACAACCCTGTCAGGGCGAACAGCACGTCGACATCGCCCGCATGAATGACTCCGCGAGCATCGGGTAGCGCGAAGCGGTTGCGGACCCGTGGAAAGTTCGACCACTGTGCCGACCCCGCCAACCGACCCTCGAACGTGGCCGTTCCCTGACCGTAGAAGCGACCGTCGGCCCCGGCCGCAGGCTCGACCTCATCGAGGAAGTCGTAGGTCCAGCCGACGTCGCAGAGATGTTCCAGCTGCATATCCGAACCTCGTGGTCTCCGGAACCGACCTTGACGCGTGACGCTACACCGGCACGGACCGGACCCGCGCCCGCAATGCGCCGTGAGGTACGGCGCGGACCCACTGTCGTTTGACCAGATCGGTCCGGGCCGGCGTTGCCTCGTGTCCTTCCAACTGGTCCCCCTCACCGATCATGAGGAAGCCGCGATCGTGTCGGCGACGATCCTGGCGTCGTCGCCGACCCCGATGAACAGCGCTGACTTCCGGGTGCGTAGGAAGTGGGCACCGACGAAGTAGAGGCCCGGCGCCACGGTGCTCGCCCCGTCGGATTGGACCGGAAAGCCGAGATCGTCGAAGGCGTCTGGAATGTTCACCCAGGACCGATAGCCGGGTCGGAAGCCTCCCGCGAAGATCACCGCACCAAACCCGACCAGGTCGATCTCGTCGGGAGCGTTCACCTCCAGCGGCGCCGGGTCGAACATGTCGGGCGCTGGCATCCCTTGCTCGGCCGCGAACTTCGTGAACAGACTCTTCAGCTGCCCGAAGCGCTGATCTCCCCACGCGACCGACTGTTCGAGATCGGCTCGGAAACGCGCTCGACGGCCGTCCGCCCCGGCGAAGTGGCCGAGCAGGTTCACACCCTGAGCCTGGAGCGTGCGCAGGTTCAGATCGCGGCCGCCGTGATGACCGCTAGCGAGGATGTTGGCCTGCAAGCGAGCGGACGTCGGCAGCGAGTCGATGGGCACCGAGAGAAAGCCGGACTCCTCGAGCCACCAGACAAGATCGTGGCCGCCGATGCGGCGCGGGGCCCACGGTGCACGTCCGCAGGCCAAGAAGACCTCGCGGCCGGACTCGTGCAGTTCCTCCGCGATCTGACAGCCTGACTGGCCGCTTCCCACCATCATGACCGGACCCGCCGGAAGGCTCGAGGGCTCCGAATAGTCGCCGACATCGATCTGGAGGAGGTCCGCGGGAAGCGAACCCGCAGCATCGGGACGGTGGGGCTCCTGGTATGAGCCGACACTGAGCACGACATTGGTCGCCTCGAGGTCGCCTGCCGAGGTGGCCAGGCGGAAGCCTCCCCCGCTGGTGCGCTCGAGCGCCGTGACCTCAACGCCCTCTCGGAGAGGCGTGTCGCTGCCGGCCGCGTATCTCTCCAAGAAGCCGACGATGTCGGCGCGCGGGTCAAACGCATCCGGGTCTTCGCCGTCGTAAGGCTGATCGGGGAGTTGCATGCTCCAGTTCGGCGTCACCAGGCAGAAGCTCTCCCAACGCCCCCGCCACGTTTGCCCCACCAGCCCCCTCTCCAGAACGAGATGAGGAATGCCGAGCTTCGCCAACTCGTGACTGGTCGCTAACCCAGCCTGCCCGGCGCCAACGACCACGACATCCAGGGGATCGCGCATCGGTCATCGCCCCCAACCTCAGTCGGTAGCCGCGAGTCTCCCATGTGACACTCCTGCAGTGGGTTGTCGGCCACTGGGCCCGGCCGCCGACCCGAGGGTGCAGGGCGGAGCGCCCATCAACGATCGAGTGGTTGATCTTCGACAGCATGTGCCGGGGATCCACCACCAAACGCCCATCGAGCGCGTCACCCGTCCGGTTGCCTTCGTGACTTCCCGGCGGCAACAGACGTCATCATCGATCCGCGCTTCGGCCTAGTCCGCACGCTCCAGCAGGGCCTTGAGCCGCGCGAGGTCCTTGGTCGTCGCTCGCCTCATCGCCCGCTCCATCATCGGCGCACCGATGCGGGCGAACCCGCTGGGGTTGCCCCGGTTGCGCAAGGTCATCCGCGTGCCGGAGCCCGCCGGTGACCAGGAGTAGGTCGTCTCCATCGGGAACGGACCGTCGGCGGTCCGCATCACCAGTCGCGTCGGCGTGAGCTCGACGACCTCGTAGGTGTAGGCCAGCCGGCGGCCGAGGAAGTGCGCGACGAAGTCCATCCGCGAACCGACGGCCACGGGGGGCGGCGTGCGCCACTCGACCGTGCGGATGTTCGCGTACCAGTCCGGGGCGTTGCCCGGATCACCGGCGTACGCCGCCACCTCGGCCGGCGGCCGGTCGATGACCGTCTCCACCTGCACGTCGACTCCGGCCACCCGACCAGGGTGCCCTCAGTCCCGCCGTCGCGCCAGCACGGGACGCAACATCAGCGCGAGCAGCAGCGCCGCTCCCCCGACGATCGCCGCCCAGAGGGCGGTGTGGCGGAGCGAGGCGAGGGTGTCGACCTCGGGCTCGGGGGCGCGGGCGCGGGGGTTCTCGTCGCGGGCGGAGCGGGTGTCGGAGACCTGGCCGTCCGTACCCGGCCGCTGCGGGCGGGTCAGCGCCTCGACGGGCTGCACCACGCCGACGCCGGTCAGCTTGGTCGGGTCGTCCAGGGTTCCCGAAGCCGTGTTGAACAGTCGCGCCGTGACCTGTGAGGCGTTGTCGTCGGGGAACCGCGACCACAACAGCGCCAGCACCCCGCTGACCTCGGCGGCGGCCCAGCCGGAGTTGATGTCCTGGAGCGTGCAGGTGCTGCCGTTCACGGCGAGCACGACCGAGCCGTACGTCGGCGCGGCGACGTCGGTCGCCGAGCTGAGGGCCACGTTGAGCAAGGGATCCGTCCCGGGAGGAGCGCCGCCGCCGGTGGCGTTCACGCCGACCACCCCGTCGTACCCCGCCGGGTACACCTCCCGCCCGACGTCCTCACCCGGCACCGCGGAGGTGTGGGTCTCCATCGGCCCGGGGGTGCCGCGGTTGCCGGTCTCGGCCACCAGCACGACGCCGGCTGCCTGGACGGCAGCCACCGCGGCGGCGAGCTCCTCGGAGTCGGCCACCGACAGCGACACGTTGGCCACCTTGATGCCCATCGTGCGCGCGTTCGAGGCGACCCATCGGAGTCCGGCCGCGAGCGAGGAGGAGGACGGCGGGTCGCCGTCGAGCGACTCCTCGTCGATCGTGTCGTAGACGCGGACGTCGACGATCCCGGCCGCGGGGGCGACCCCGACCAGCCCGCCGTCGGTCCGTGCGGCACCCGCGACCAGGGAGGCAACCGCGGTCCCGTGCGGGTCCTGGATCTCCCCGCCTCTCGAGATCGTCGTCGCACCGATCACGTCCACCGCGCCGCCCTGGCGCGACACGCCCGAGTCGAGCACGGCGACGTTGACGCCAGCGCCCGCACGCGCCTGACCGCCGAGGAGCAGCTGGGCGTCGCCGATGCCGAGGCGCTCCAGCGGCAGGCTCGGGTCGGTCGTGCTCACCACGTCGTCGCCCACGCTCTCGCAGAGCACGCTGTCGAGAGCAGCTGCCGGCGCGACCGGCAGCAACGCCGGACCCACGAGGAGACCGGCGGCCAGCACCAGCCGGGCTACTCGCACGCCTTGCCGTTCGGCCGGACGGGCGGACACAGGGCGTCGGCGACCGAGAGGTTCACGCCCGGGTCGAAGAGCTTGACCCAGGAGTCGGGGACAACGGGCGCGGCGTACCCCTCGAACCCGAGGTTGTTCGCGGCGTCCGTCCCCACGAGCGGGTAGCTCACGCCGTTGGCATCCACCAGGAACGGCGAGCCGTCGTCGGTGCTCGTCCATGCGCCCGACAGCACGTACGCCCCGCCGCCCGCGCTCACCGAGACCGCCCGTTGTCGGAGGGGTACGTCGCGGGCGGAGGCGTCCGCCACGGGCTGCACGCCGAGCCCGACGACCGGGACCTGGCCGGCGGCCGTCTCCAGCTGGGCGCAGTAATCGCCCCGCACCTGGGTCAGCGTCGTCTCCGGCCAGTGCGCGGCCCGGTTGGGAGCGAGCCGGGCAACGGCGATCCGGTCGGCCGACCGCTCGCGGACCTGCCGGCCGTCGATGTCGGAGCTGCGCAGCACGGCCAGCGAGAAGTCGTCCAGGGGCACCGGGCCCCGCGGCGCGAGCACCACGCTCTCGCCGGGGGTCGTCACGATGTCACCGACCCGGGCCTGCTCCGGGATGCCGCTCGAGCCGCCGGCGTACGACGCCGGCTCACCGGCCCCGTCGATGCCGAACGTGTCCCAGCCGAGCGCGCCCCCGACCGGCCACAGCCGCAGCCAGTCCGAGGACACCTTCATCGCGTCCGCGCCGACGCTCAGTCCGAGGTCTCGCAGCATGTTGTCCTGCGCGCCGGGGTCGCCCGGCAGCGCGAAGCTGTAGGCGCTGGGCTGCTCGCCGCCGGCGGACGCGGCCTGCGCAACGACGTAGCGCACGCCCTGGCTCTCGACGAGGAACCCAGCCCCCCGCGCGGCTCGCACACCGGGCGGCTCGGCGAGGCGCAGTCGCAAGCCGGTGCCGACCGTCGTACAGGCCGTCCAGCCGGTCTCCACGAGGTCGTCGGGGGCGGGGACCTGCGCGGGTGCGTTGAGGATGCCGATCGGCTCACCGATGCGCTCGGCGTTGATGGCCTTGTCCGAGACGTACGTCGGCTCGGCGTCGGCGCCGAGGATGAGGTGCGCGGAGGTGATGTTGACGACCGGGCGGATCACCAGGCCGCCGTCCTCGGGCGTGCTGACGACGTAGGGCTGGCCGAGGTCCTTGGAGATCACCAGCCCCGGCTGCTTCCAGTCCGCCTGGTCCCGGCCGAAGATCAGCCCGGTGACCGCGCCGCCGGCGACGACGAGGAGGGCCAGCGCGAGGCCGCCGATCAGCGCTCGGCCGGGGCGGGCGGGCTCGACCTCCCGCCCGCCGGGTGCGCCCGAGACGAACGCCGTGACCAGGCGTCGTCTGCTGAACTGGTGCGCCTCGACGAGGTCGCGCTTGGTGGCCACCGCGATCCCTAGCCGACGACGTCCAGCAGGCCGGTCGCGACGACCAGCATGGGCAAGAGGGACAGCAGCGCCATCGTCTCGGCGATGTCGCCGAGCCGGCCACGTCGCACCGACGGGCTGGCCGGCAGCAGGGTGGCCGCGAGGAGCACGGCACCGGTGGCCGACAGGGCGACCGCGGCGACCGGTCGCCAGTCGGGGTGCAGCCACAGCATGGCGACCCCCACCGAGAGCAGTCCCAGCACCCCGGAGGCGAGACCGACCAACACCTCGGCGCCGGTGCGGTACTGCCGGGTGCGCAGCATGACCACCAGGCTGGCCATCACGGCGAGCAGCGTCCCGGCGACGCCGAGAGAGACGGCCAGCGGCGCGACCAGCACGAGCAGCAGGCCCACGGTCGCGGAGACACCGACGAGGATCTCGTGGGCGGTCCGCGCATCGGCGCCGACCTGCTCGGGGTCGATGTCGTCGGGGTCGGCGGTGATGTCGGCGACCGTGAACAGCTGGTCGACGTTCGTACCGGTGGCACCCAGCGCGAGCCACGGGAAGATGCTGCCCGCGAGCACCACGAAGACCAGCGTGCAGATCAGCACGACGGCCGGATCCAGGTCCAGCTGCTCGGTGGCCAGGCCGGTCGCGACGAAGACCGCACCGACCACGATCGGCGGGATGACAAGGGTGCGTCCCTCGCCGATCCCCACCAGGGCGACCACGCCGGCGACCAGGGCGGCCCCGCCGGCGGTGGCGACCGGGTAGCCGAAGAACTGGTCGTCCAGGTCGGCGGGCAGGCCCCACATCAACCCGGCCACCGCGGCGTACGCGGTGCCCATCCAGGCCACCGCGACCGCGGCGTCGGGCTCGTCCTGACCGCGTGAGAGCACGATCGCGCCGACGACCAGGGCCAGCGCGACGAGTCCGGCGGCGGCCACCGCGACCGTCGACTCGTGCTGGATGAAGAGGGCCAGTGCGCCGAGCGCCATGAGCAGGCCGGCGGCAGAGAGAGCCGTACGCCGCCCGGTCTCGGGCGACCACGCCTTCAGGTCGCGCTCCACGACGTCCGCCATCGCCTCGACGACGTCGTCGTACACACGCGGGGACGGGTCGGAGACGCCGGCCGTCACCGTGATCACCCCGCCGTCCTCGACGCCCTGGATGGTGAGTCCGGCGTCCGGCGTGAGCTCGCGACCGTCGACGGTGCTCAGGCGGTACCCGCCGTAGACCGTCGTCGCATCCAGCAGGCCCACACTGCGGGCCAGCTCGGGGACGAGCTCGGCGACGGGCACGGCGCCGGGGAGCACGAGGTCCACCCGGCGCGTGCCCGACGCGACGGTCACCCGGACGAGCCCGGAGACACCGACACCCGGACCGCTCGATGGCGCCTGGGTCATCGGACCTCCTGTCGGGGGTGGGGCCAGGTCGCGGTCAGTCAATCACTCCCGAGCTCGCGCCCTCGTCGTCGATCCAGTCGCTGTCCTCGTCGAACAGCTCGACGGTCGGGGGCTTGGTCTTCTTCTTGTCCTTGTCCTTGCCGCGGCCCGCGCCGCCGGCGCCGGTGCCGCCGGCACCGCGTCGCCCGGCGGACCCACGGGACCCGCCGCGTCCGGTGCCGCCCGAGGCCGCGCCGCCCGCCATCGTGCCGCGGCCGCCCGACGATCCCAGGGTGCCGCGCGCCGAACCGGCCGCGCGGCCCGAGGCGCCGAGGACGCCGCCGCTGCGCAGCCCGCCCGAGGCGCCGGCCACACCGGCCGCGCGCAGCCCGGCGCCGATGCCGCCGAGGATGCCGGCGCCGGCGACGCCGCCGACGGCCATGCCGCTCAGGGAGCCGGGCGAGACCGCCGGGGTCGGCGCCAGGTCACCGGTGGGCACCGGAGTGCCGGGCGTGCCATACGGGGTGCCTCCGGAGTAGGGGTCGAGTCCCCCGCCGGGGCCGATGTGGCCCGGCTGGTACGGCGTCGCCGGCACGTGCACTCCACCGCCGGGCGGGACCGGGGTCGGCGTCGGGAAGTGCGGGGTCGGTGTCGGCGTCGGGACCGGGGTCGGCGTCGGCGTCGGCGTGGGAGTCGGCGTGGGGTGCGGGACCGGGTGCTCGTGCGGCACCACCGGGTCGAGGTCGTCCGGCTTCGTCGGCGTGGTCGTCGGCGTGGTCGGGGTGCCGCCGGTCGGGATGATCGGTCCGGTACCACCGCCGCCGCCACCGCCGCCGGGCCCACCGCCGCCGGTCTGGTCGTCGGGGACCTTCTCCATCACCGCGATGGCGTCCTGCCACGCGGTCTGGACCTTGTCGGCGTGCTGCTGGGCCTGGGTCTCACGGGCGGTGGACCACGAGTTGTAGAGGTTCATCTGTCCCGAGTAGACCTTGAGGTTGTGCATCTCGTCGGCCTCGTCGTCGCCGGGCTTGCTCGGCGGGAACTCGGGCTTGTCACGCGTGTCGCCGTCCATGTCCTGGACGGCCGTCTGCGCGTTGCGGGTCACGGTCACCGCGTGCTGGAGCGCGGAGTGGATCGCCTCGATGTCGTCGGCCCGCTCGGAGACCTTCTCCCCCACGGCCTTGAAGGCCTCGAGGGCACTCGTGACGGTCTTCTCGGGGAGGTTCTCGCTGACGGGCGTCGAGACCGCGATCAGCGCCTCGCCCACCTCGCGCAGCTTCTCCTTGGCGCTCCTCCACTCGTCCAGCTCGCCGTCGATCGCGGCGTCGAGCCGGGCGCCGGCGATCAGCTGGCGAAGCCGCTGCTCTTCCTTACCCGCCATGAGGCTCACCCCCGTGGTGCTGACCGTCGTCGTCGTGGCGGTCGTAGTTGTTCAGGTGTGTGTTGTTGGCCTGGATGGTCAAGGCCTTGAGCAGGAGCTCGTCGCCGACGTCGCCGTCGGTCGTGGTGATCCGCCTGGCGGCGGTGTCGATGCCCTCGGCGAACTGGCCGAGGTCCTGCGACACGTTGTCGAGGGAGCGGGCCATGATCCCGTAGACCCGGCGGTGCTGCTCGCTCATCGTCTGGCCGAGCGGGGAGGTGCCGAACCGGCCCTCGGCCCCCTCGTCCTCCTGGAGGCCGTGCTGGTTCAGGAAGTCCTGGGCGGTCTTGAGCTTCTTGACCGCCTTGTCGATCTCCTCCTGGGACAGCTCGATGCCGTCCTTCTCGGCAGCGGCCGCGATCTTGGTGATCAGGGCGCTGAAGTCCAGGAATCCCATCGGGTGCTCCTCGCGCTACGTCGTTGCCGGTCGTGCCGTTGCTCATGCCGCCGTTCGTCGCCGCCTCTAGGTCGCTGGGACCGGCAGTGCACTACCGGTCCCAGACGAGACGGCCCAGGTGTGGCCGGGGGTCAGGCCTTGGGGATGTCCTGGAAGAGGCCGGCGTTGTTCGCGTCGGTCTTGTGGTACTCCACGTTCGCGTTGCCGACACCGGTCGCGGCCTCCTGCAAGTGGTTGATCATCTGCGTGAGCGACTCGTCCCACTTCTGCTTGGCGGGGATGTAGGACGCCTTCGCCTGGCCGCCCCACGCCATCACGTCGTTGCGGATGTCCTGGTCGAGGCTGTCGAGGACGCCCTTGATCTCACGGGCCTTGGCGACCATGTCCTGAGCCGCGAGCTCCAGAGCCTTGTGGTTGACGGAAATCATGTCGGAGTTCTCTCTTTCTCGGTCTCGCGGGGACTACTGGTTGAGGTTCTTGTTGAGGGAGAACATGTTCGCCGCCTGCGTCGAGTCCTGGTCCACCGACGTCTTCTGCGTCGTGGTCAGCGAGTCCTCGAAGCTCTGGAGCAGCCTGGTGATGTTCTCCTGGCGCTGCTGCCACTCGATCATCAGCTTGCCGAACGCGGCGCCGCCGTCGCCCTGCCAGTCGCGGTGCATGTTGCCGAGCTGGGTCTGCAGCTCGCCGGACTTCTTCTTGAAGTCGCTCTGGGCGAAGTTGATCCGCTCACCGATCCGGACGATGCCGTCGTGATCGATGTCCATGACCCTGGGGTCGTCGCCTGCCATGGGCTTCCTCCTCTGGTTCTCCCGAGCGACCCGGTGGTGCCCGAGTGGTGCGTGACAACCGCGTTCCTACCCGTGGCGGATTGGCCTAAACATCACGACGTCGTTTCCCACAGGATGCGGAAGAAGCCCGCGGCCACCACGACCGCCGCGATGGCGAAGGAGCCCACCACCCCTTCGGCGACCTCGGCCCGCCGCGACCACCAGGCCGACCGCCACCCCCGCCCGGTGGCGACCGCGACCAGGACGAGGAGCAGCGCCAGGCCGACCGCCACCACGCCGACGGCCAGCCACTGACCGTCGCTGAGGACGGGGACCAGTGCCGACGCGAGCGCCACCCAGCAGGCGAGGCCGGCCAGCCGAAGCAGCTGGCGGGCCGCGGTGTGCCGGTAGCTGCGCGCACCGAGCATCATGCCGGCGCCGCACAGGAAGACCAGCACCCGGGCACCGACGCGGTCGATCGGCAGGTCCGCCGCCTCCAGGAGGAGGGGCGCGGAGACCACGGACAGCGTGAGGATCGCGGCGGCCGAGGCGGTGATGACGGCTGAGCCGCGCGTCGCGACCGCGAGGACCGCTGCCTCGGGTACGACGACCCGGCCGCGCCGGCTGCGCGGTCGCTCGCGGGCCGACCAGGCGGTGATCGCGAGGCGGTCCATGTCGATCAGGTAGTTGTCGGGCACGTCCACGGCCATGGCCGGCACGATCCGCGAGGCCAGCATGGCCAGCACCAGGAGGACCGACCACGTCACCCGGGGCGACAGGTCGAACAGCGTGGCAAGGGATGTCAGCACGAACAGCCCGCCGCCGGTGGCGATCCACACCCGGCCCGCGGCGTCGTTGCCGGCGTCCAGGGCCCGCGCCACGGCGGCCACCACCGCGCAGGCGAGGCCGGCGATGCCCAGCACGAGCGGCAGCTTCTCCTGGTCGGTCTCCGCCATCAGCGCGAACCCCGCGGCGCCCGCGAACGCCGGCGCCGCGAGGGCGCGGACGTGACGGTAGGTGCCCACCGGGACGACGCCGAGGAACGTCCCCGCCAGGAGGACCGCGACCGCAACGTCGTGCAGCCGGTCCGACCCGACGCGGGCGGCGAACCATCCGCCGAGCACGGCGCCGGCGGCCGCCAAGGAGAGGACCAGCACCGAGACCGGGCCGGCGTGCTCCTGCGGGGCGGCACGGGAGCGGCCGGCCCTCGCCGTCGTCGCGGGTCGGTGCACGGTCGGGCTGGCGACGAGCAGGTCTCCGGTGTCCACGCCGCTGTCGACCAGGACGGCGTCGGGCGCCAGGATGTCGCCGAGCTCGGTGTAGATGAGCGGGATCGCGGCCAGCCCGGCCTGGGCGGCGTACTCGCGCGCGACGTCGCTGGCGACCGCACCCGGCGGCACGAGAAGGTCGAGGGAGCCCCGCGGTCCGTGCACGGTGAGGGCAAGGCTCTGGTTCCCGACGCGCCTCGCCATGAGCGGCAGGGTAGTCGCTGCCTATCATCGGCCCAGTACGTCGGCGGCCCCCGACAACAGGCACGAAGGTTGGGCGGCCGCCCCGATGGGCAGCATCCTTCTCACCTACTCTTCTCGGCCAAGGGGGCTCAGTGAGCACGACGCTGCGAGGCGGACGGCTGGACCAGCCGGAGATGCCCACCGGCGAGATCGTCCTCCAGGCGCCCCCGCAGCTCGAGCAGCACGAGGGCGCCGGCGGCGTGCTGATGAACGCCATCCCGATGCTCGGCAGCCTCGGCTCGATCGTGCTGGTGGCCAGCATCGGCGGGGCCGCCGGCGGCGGACGCAGCTACCTGGCCGGGGGCATGTTCCTGTTCGCCACGGTCGGTTTCATCATCGTCCAGATCGACCGGCAGCGGAAGCAGCGCACCCAGCAGGTGACCGGCTCGCGGACGGAGTACCTGAGGTACCTCGCCAACGTCCGCAAGGTCGCTCGTGAGGCCGCCGACCAGCAGCGCCGGGCGCTCACCTGGCAGCACCCGGCCCCCAGCGCGCTGCCGGCCCTCGCCGAGGAACGCTCGCGGGTGTGGGAGCACCACTCGTCCGACGCCCACTTCCTGCACGTGCGCTACGGCCTCTGCGCCCAGCCCCTTGCCCTCGATCTCGTCGCCCCGGAGACCGCGGTGGTCGACCAGGTGGACCCGGCCGCGGCATCCGCGCTGCACCGGCTCCTCGTGGTGCACCGGCTGCTTCCGGACCTGCCGGCGTCCATCGACCTGCGCGCCTTCGACCGGATCGAGGTGTGCGGCCCGGAGGACGAGGCGCGCTCCCTGGCGCGGGCGATGATCTGCAGCGCCGCGGCGTTCCAGTCCCCGGACAACCTCGAGATCGCGGTGCTCACCTCCGAGCAGAACCTGGCCCACTGGGACTGGATGAAGTGGCTGCCACACGCGTTGTC
The DNA here is from genome assembly GCA_963782155.1 of uncultured Actinomycetota bacterium. GTDB lineage: Bacteria > Actinomycetota > Actinomycetes > Propionibacteriales > Nocardioidaceae > Nocardioides. The sequence goes on along the minus strand of CAWAIZ010000017.1, from coordinate 46,934 downwards.
GTCGCAGCAGAGCGACGCTGTCGGCCCGATGCGCATGGTGTCGACCTCCCTGAACGACCTGGCCGCGTTGCTGCCTCCTGACCTGAGCGAGCGACCGCGGTTCGGCGCCGACGAGCGGCCGGCGATCCCGCACCTGCTCTTCGTCGTCGACGGCGGGTCCTTGCCGCCCGGCAACCACGTGGTGCCGCCCGACGGCCTGCACGGCGTCACCGTGCTGGACCTGCCGGCGCGCTGGGACGAGCTCGAGGACGCTTCCTGCCTGCGACTCCTGTTCGAGTCCGAGCCGCCGACCGCTGATGGGCGCCTGCCGCTCAGCGCGCTGCGGCTGCGGGAAGCGCCGGTGAAGGCGCTGGCCGACCAGTGCGACCAGGCGACCGCCGAGGCGTTCGCGCGCCGGCTGACGCCCCTGCACGTCGTGACGGCCGGGGTGTCGGAGACCGGCAGCGGCGAGATGACCGCGCCGACGGACCTGATGGACCTGCTCGGGCTCGGCGACGTGTACGCCTTCGACCCGGCGCTGGCGTGGCGGCAGCGGCCCGCCCGCGACCGGCTCCGCGTGCCCATCGGACTGGGCGACGGCGGCACCGTGATCAACCTCGACATCAAGGAGTCCGCCCAGCAGGGCATGGGCCCGCACGGCCTGGTCATCGGCGCGACCGGCTCGGGCAAGTCGGAGTTCCTGCGCACCCTCGTGCTCGGCCTGGCCCTCACGCACTCGCCCGAGCAGCTGAACATGGTGCTGGTCGACTTCAAGGGCGGCGCCACGTTCGCGGGCATGTCGCAGATGCCGCACGTCTCGGCCGTGATCACCAACCTGGCCCAGGAGCTGACGCTCGTGGACCGCATGCAGGACGCGCTGTCCGGTGAGATGGTGCGCCGGCAGGAGCTGCTTCGCGAGGCCGGCAACTACGCGTCGATCCGCGACTACGAGAAGGCACGGGCGGCCGGCGAGCCGCTCGCGCCGATGCCCTCGCTGTTCGTCGTCGTCGACGAGTTCTCCGAGATGCTGACCGCGAAGCCGGAGTTCATCGACCTCTTCGTGGCCATCGGCAGGCTGGGTCGCTCGCTCGGGCTGCACCTCCTGCTGGCGTCGCAACGGCTGGAGGAGGGCCGGCTCCGCGGTCTGGAGTCGCACCTGTCCTACCGCGTCGGGCTCCGCACGTTCAGCGCGGCCGAGTCGCGCGGCGTGCTGGGCGTCCCGGACGCCTACGAGCTGCCGCCCGTCCCGGGCCTCGGGTTCCTGAAGCCCGACCCGTCGACGCTGCTGCGGTTCAAGGCGGCCTACGTCTCCGGTCCGCCCACGCAGCGCGCCCGGGTACGTCGTGAGGAGGGCGGCACGCTGCACGGGATCCTGCCCTTCACGATCTCCGAGGTCCTCACCCTCGAGCCGCCCCGCGAGGAGGAGCCGGAGCCGGTCCTCCCCCAGCCGCAGGGCGAGCAGGACTCGCTGCTGGACGTCGCCGTCGAGCGGATGGAGGGCCAGGGTCTCGAGGCACACCAGGTCTGGCTGCCGCCGCTGGACGTCCCCGACACCCTCGACGACCTGATGCCCGACCTGGTCGAGGACCCGGTCCTCGGCCTGGTGTCGCCCCAGTGGCGAAAGCTGGGCGGCCTGTCGGTGCCGATCGGCACGGTCGACCGGCCGCGCGAGCAGCGCCGCGACACCCTGACGGTCAATCTTGCCGGCGCGGCCGGCCACGCTGTTGTCGTCGGGGGACCGCGCAGCGGCAAGAGCACCCTGCTGCGGACGCTCGTGACGTCGATGGCGCTGACCACCACGCCGCTGGAGTCGCAGTTCTACGTCATGGACTTCGGCGGCGGCACCTTCTCGCCGATGGCCGAGCTGCCGCACGTCGCCGGCGTCGGCAGCCGGTCCGAGCCCGACGTCGTACGCCGCATCGTGGCCGAGGTCACCGGCATCGTCGACCGCCGCGAGGCGTACTTCCGGGCGCAGGGCATCGACTCCATCGAGACCTACCGGTCCCGACGGGCCCGAGACAGTGACCAGGGCCGGGCGGACGACGGGTACGGCGACGTGTACCTCGTCGTCGACGGCTGGAGCACGCTGCGCGCCGACTTCGACGACATCGAGCTGCACCTCCAGCAGCTCGCGGGACGCGGTCTGACCTTCGGCTTCCACCTCCTGGTGGCCAGCAGCCGGTGGGCCGACTTCCGCGCGGCGATGCGCGACACCTTCGGCACCCGTCTCGAGCTGCGACTCGGCGACCCGCTCGACTCCGAGATCGACCGGCGGGTCGCGGCCCTGGTGCCGGCCGGCCGGCCCGGTCGCGGGCTCGTGGCCAGCAAGCTGCACTTCCTGGGGGCGCTGCCCCGTGTGGACGGGAACCCGGACACCGAGTCGCTGGGCGACGGCGTCGAGAGCATGCTCAAGCGCGTGTCGGCGGCCTGGAAGGGACCGCGGGGACCGAAGCTGCGGCTGCTCCCCGAGCGCATCGAACTGGGCTCCCTCGTCGCGCAGGCGGGTGTCGAGGACAAGCGGGTGCTGCTCGGGATCAACGAGAAGGAGCTGGCCCCGGTCGGGCTCGACCCCGAGTCGCAGCCGCACTTCCTGATCTACGGAGACGGGCAGTCCGGCAAGAGCGCGACCCTGCGCGCCTACCTCCGCGAGGTGATCCGGACGCGGTCGCCGAAGGAGGCGCAGCTCTGCGTCGTGGACTACCGCCGCTCGCTGCTGGGCGAGGTGCCCGAGGACTACCTGCTCAACTACCTGACCTCCGCGACCCAGGCCGCGCCGACCATCAAGGACCTCGCGGCGTACCTCGAGTCGCGCATCCCCGGCCCCGACGTCACTCCCGACCAGCTGCGGACCCGATCGTGGTGGAAGGGCGCGGAGGTCTACGTCGTCATCGACGACTACGACCTCGTCTCCACCCAGCAGTCCTCCCCGATCGCCCCGCTGCAGCCGCTGATGGCGCAGTCGCGCGACGTCGGCCTTCACGTCGTCGTGGCGCGACGTTCGGGTGGCGCCGGCAGGGCGTCGTACGAGGCGGTGCTCCAGTCCATGCGCGAGCTCGCCATGCCGGGCCTGATGCTGTCCGGCTCGCCGGACGAGGGCGTGCTGATCGCGACCATCAAGCCACAGCCGCTGCCTCCGGGCCGCGGCCGTCTCTGGACCCGCGAGCGCGGGGTGGAGGTCGTGCAGGTCGGTTGGACCGACCCAGCCCTCTGACGAGAGCCGGATCAGACGTACCGGGGTGAGACGGACCACCCCAGGGACCCTTGCTCCTTCCCCGCGGCACTCTCCGGGGACTAGGTTGCGCGGATCGGCGCGGCGGTGCGGTCCGCGCCCAGGGAGGGGCTCCGCCATGTCACGTCGTACTCGCCCACTGCTCGCGCTCATCGGCGCCGGCGCCGCCCTCGCGTTCGCCGCGGCCGGCATGCAGCCGGGCGCGGCCGCTCCGGGCAAGGCGCCGAAGGGGCCACCGGCCAAGCCCACGAAGGTCGTCATCATCGTCGTCGACTCCCTGAGCAAGGAGATCGTCGACAAGTACGCCATGACCAACATCCAGGACCTGATGGCCGACTACGTGGACACCCCGAAGAGCTACCTCGGGCACACCGGCTCGGTCACCGTCGTCTCGCACAACGTGATCACGTCCGGCCAGCTGCCCAAGCACATGGGCTGGACGAGCGAGGGCTACCGGGACGTCGACAACGTGCTGACCCCCGAGGCCGGCAACACCAGCGGCCTCTACATCACCAGTGACATGTCGACCGACCTGACCACGCTCCAGCAGCACGCCGGGTACATGAAGCTGGACGCCTACCTCGACGCGGCGGCGCCGGGCTCGAAGCAGTTCACGATCAGCCCGAAGACCTACGCCGCGTACGCCTTCGGCTCCTCGGCGTCGGACTCGATCATCCGGTTCAGCGGTGGGACCTGCGGCATCCCGGACCCAGAGAACCCGACCACGTGGCGCCGTCCCGGTGGGGTCAACGTGCCGTCGTACCTCTCCATGCCCAACGACTGCACGAACCGCTTCTGGGTGCACGACGGCTACGACCTGTACAACTACGACACCGACAAGCTGCCGGCACTGATGTACCCGCTGGACGGCGACCGCTACGTGACCGGCCACGACCCGCTGCACGAGGGCGGCGACGTCTGGGCGGCGGACGTGGCCCTGAAGATCATGGACAAGGAGCCGACCTGGAACGGCATCTTCGTGACCCTGCCCGGCGTCGACAAGGCGGCACACATGTGGGGCGGCGTCCACGACCCGGGACCGACCGGCGACGACGGGGACCCGATGACGCACATGGCCCAGGCCACGGCGACAGCGGACGCCCAGGTCGGCAAGATCATGGACGCCCTCGTGGCGCACGAGGAGCTGGACAACACCCTCGTCGTGATCACCGCCGACCACGGCTCGGTGGCGGGCGTGCACTTCTACGGCGACGAGATCGCCTCGAAGAACCGCGGCTACTACAACTGGTACTACGGCAACGCAGCGAACGACCCCGACGACTACTTCCTGCCGCAGGAGGCTCTGGACCCGCTCATCGCGACCGGCAAGATCGGGCTCTCCTACACCGACTCGATGCTGTCGGAGTGGCTGAACGACCAGTCTCCCGCGGCCGTGGCTCAGGTCGCCGGTGTGATGGAGGACCTGCCGGGCGTCACCGGGGTGTACCGGCGCGACGGCGACCACTACACGTTGGTGTCGCCGATCCGGTGGGACCTGATGACGACCAAGGCCGAGCGGCAGTGGTACGCCAAGTACGCGCAGGAGCTGGTGGACACCCAGGCCGCGGCGTACGGACCGGACCTGGTCGCCACGCTGCCCGACGACACGACGTACTCCGTCAAGGGTGACCACGGCGGCATCCAGCGCGCGACGCAGCAGATCCCGATCGTCTTCGCGGGCGCCGGGCTGTCGAGCAAGGACGTCAAGGCTCCGGTGCGGTCGGTCGACATCATGCCGACGATCCTCAAGGCGATGGGGATCGCGCCGATCGGCACCATGGACGGCGTGGGGTACCCGCTGCCGCGGGCGAAGTAGCGCTCAGCCGGGTGCTGGCGGGCGGCTGTCCGCCAGGGCCCGGCCGACCGCCTCGGCGTCCTGCTGGGCGAGGTCGTCGGGGTACTCCGGGAGCAGGTCGTCCCAGACCGGCAGCCAGGAGCCGTAGAGCTGTCCCTGGCCGAGCGGGCGCGCGAAGAACCAGATGTGCAGGTGCGCGCCGCCGTCCCCGACCCGGTACACGTGGCACCGCGAGATGTTCGGCAGCGCCTCGACGTGCCGGGCGATGTGGGCGCTCAGCACGCCCATCTCGGCGGCGAGGTCGTCGGGCAGGTCGCCGAGGTCGTGATGGGCCCGCGGGATGAGCATCATCACCAGGGGTACGCCGCAGCCGCCGATCCGCGTCAGCCGCCAGCGCTCGTTGGTCCACACCCCGTCCTCGCGGGGGCAGGTGCGGCAGGTCGCCGCGTCCTCGTCGTGGCGCGGCGGCTCGGGCACGACGGGCGGCCGCAGCGGCGCCACCCTCAGGCCGTCCTGGTCGAACGGCGCCACGTCCCACATCGTCATCCGCGAGAGCGGGAGGCGCCGCTCGGCGTCCGTGGCGTTCAGGGCGTGGGCGTAGAAGTCCTCGGGGTCCAGGGCCATCGCGCCACCCTAGGCGGGGGCCGCGCTCACCTGCGCCGGGCGGTTCCGAACATTCCCCGCGCGATCTCGCGGGCCGCGGTGCGCATGAAGTCCTTGAAGGCACCGGACTGGACGACGTCCTTGACGATGCCGCCGTCGTCCCTCGATGACCCGCTCGGCGTACGGCGGGAGGACGAGGTCGACTTGGAGGCTGACTTGGCAGCCTTCTCGCGCTCCTTGGCCGCGGCCTCCTCGGCCTGACGGCGGGCGCCCTCCTCGACCTTGACGGCGAGCATCTCGCGGGCGGAGTCGCGGTCGACGAGGGCGGCGTACTTGGCGTAGCGCGGACTCGCCTTGACGCTCGCCTCCATGGAAGCCGCGTCGGCGATCCCCATCAGCGACTCGGGTGCGCGCAGGCGCGTCCAGGCCACCGGGGTCGGGGCGCCGCGCTCGTTCATCACGGTCACCACGGCCTCGCCGATCCCCAGCGAGGTGATCACCTCACCGAGGTCGTCGTAGGCCGAGTTCGGGTAGGTGTTGACCGTCGCCTTGAGAGCCTTGGCGTCGTTGGGCGTGTGCGCGCGCAGCTGGTGCTGGATGCGGGAGCCGAGCTGGGCCAGGACCACGTCGGGTACGTCGGTGGGTGACTGCGTCACGAAGAAGACGCCGACGCCCTTGGAGCGGATCAGCCGTACGGTCTGGGCGATCTGGTCGAGGAACGCCTTCGACGCGTCGTTGAAGAGCAGGTGTGCCTCGTCGAAGAAGAACACCAGCTTGGGCTTGTCGATGTCGCCGACCTCAGGGAGGTCGTGGAACAGGTCGGCCAGCAGCCACATCAGGAACGTCGAGAAGACGGCCGGGCGGTCCTGCAGGTTCGGCAGCTCGACGAGGTTCACCAGCCCGCGCCCGTCGGGCGTCGTCTGCAGGAACTCCGAGGACTCGAACTCCGTCTCGCCGAAGAAGGCGTCCGCACCCTGGTCCTGGAAGCCGATCAGCTCGCGGAGGATCACGCCGGCCGTCGCTGCCGACAGGCCGCCGAGCTCCTTGAGGTCGGGCTTGCCCTCGTCGCTGGTCAGCCACGACACCACCGCGCGCAGGTCGGACAGGTCGAGGAGCGGCAGCCCTTTGAGGTCGGCGTAGTGGAAGACCAGGCCGAGGCTGGACTCCTGCGTGTCGTTGAGACCGAGCACCTTCGACAGCAGCACCGGACCGAACGCCGTCATGGTCACGCGCATCGGGACTCCGGTGCCCTGGCCGCCGAGGGCGTAGAACTCCACGGGGTACGACGTCGCGGTCCAGGTCTGCCCCACCGACGCGGCCCGCGACGCGATCTTCTCGCCACCCTCGCCAGGCACGCTCATGCCCGACAGGTCGCCCTTGATGTCGGCGGCGAAGACCGGGACGCCGTTCGCGCTCAGCTGCTCGGCCATCAGCTGCAGGGTCTTGGTCTTGCCCGTGCCGGTCGCGCCGGCCACCAGGCCGTGCCGGTTGAGCATCCCGAGCGGGATCCGGATCTGGACGTCGGTCAGGTCGGTGGCGTTCCTCATCAGGCCGCCGAGCTCGAGGGCCGCGCCCTCGAAGGCGTAGCCCGGCGCGACCGCGTCGACCAGCGGGTCGGGCTCCGCCGCCGCCTCGACCGGGGCTGGCTCGACCGGGGCTGCCTCCACTGGCGGCTCGACCGGCGGCTCGACCGGAGGCTCCACGGGAGGTACGGCGGGCTGCTCGGCGGGCTGTTCGGCGGGCTGTTCGGGCGGCGTAGCGCTCATGTGCCGAAGACTAGGCCGAATCCCGGCCACGTCCACCAGACGGGCTCCCCGATCAGGTGAGGCGCTCCCTCGTCGGTTCTGCCTACACTTCCGGCGTGATCTTCAAGCGCGTGGGGGACGGGAGGCCCTACCCCGACCACGGGATGACCTCGCGCGCGTGGGCCGCGGTGCCGCCGAGGCAGGTACGGCTCGACGACCTGATCACGACCAAGGACACCCTTCAGCTCGCTGCCCTCCTCGACGAGGACTCGACGTTCTACGGCGACCTGTTCGCGCACGTGGTGGAGTGGCGCGGGGAGTACTACCTCGAGGACGGCCTGCACCGGGCCCTGCGCGCCGCCCTCCAGCAGCGCAACGTCCTGCACGCCCGCGTCCACCCGGTCGCCGGCTGAGGTCGCGGACAGACCGGCGGACCGCGCGGCATGAACATCCACGTCAAGACCCTGCTGACCCTCGGCGTGCTCGGCGCCCTGCTGCTCGTGGGCGGCGTCTGGGGCTGGACCGCGGTCACCGACTCGCTCCCCGGCAAGGAGGACGTCGGCAAGTGCCGGATGACCGCGGTCGGGGCCGGCAGCCGGGTCCGGGCGGGTCAGGTGACCATCACGGTGCTGAACGCCGGCTCCCGAGCCGGGCTCGCGGACCGCACCCTCGGCCTGTTCGCCGACCAGGGGTTCGGGCGCGGCGACGTCGGCAACGCCCCGAAGGGCAGTGCGGTCGACTTCGCCGAGATCTGGACCGACGACCCCGAGAGCCCCGACGTACGCCTCGTGCAGACCCGCCTGGGCGCCGATGCCGAGGTGGTCCGCCGGGACGCGACCGGAGTGGGCGTGGTGGTGGTCGTCGGCAACGGCTTCGACCAGCTGGCCAAGGGCAAGCGGTCGGTCACCGTCCACGAGGACACCGAGATCTGCTCGCCGCCCCAGGCCTGACCTGAATCGCGCTAGCGCTCGTCGGGGAGCCACCGCGCGAGCCGGCCGGCCAGGGAGACGTCGCGCAGCCGTCGTTCGGTCGCCTCCCGCAGACGGCGCGGCGTCACGACGAGCATGTCGTCGCCGCGCTTGATGACCGTACGCCGCTCGGGGACCAAGGGCTGTCCCTCCCGGATCAGCATGGAGACCGAGGCGCCCATGGGGAGCCGGAGCTCGCCCACCTCGACCCCGTGCAGCCGCGAGGCAGGCGTGACCGTGACCTGGAGCATGTCGGCGGCGATGCGTTCGAGCGGCGCGGCCTCGAGGTCGAGGTCACGGGGCTCCTGACGCTCCTCGACACCGAGCCAGCGGGCGGCCAGGGGCAGGGTCGGTCCGGTCAGCAAGGTGTAGATGACGACCATCACGAACACCACGTCGAACAACCGGGGCGAGCCCTCCACCCCTTGAGCCAGGGGGATGGTCATCAGCACGATCGGCACGGCGCCGCGCAGGCCGGCCCACGACAAGAAGCCGAGCTCCCGCCAGGGCATTCGCTGCACGACCGTGCTCGCCAGCACCGAGACCGGCCGGGCCACGAAGGTCAGGACCAGGCCCGCGGCGACGGCCATCCCGACGGTCTCCCACGAGATCCGCTCGGGGGAGAGCAGCAGGCCGAGCATCACGAACAGCCCGATCTGGGCCAGCCACGCGACACCCTCGGCGAAGGACCGGGTGGCGCCGCGGTGCGGCAGCTCGGAGTTGCCGAGCACGAGCGCGGCCACGTACACCGCCGCGAACGGCGACGCGTGGACGAACGCCGCCGCGCCGTAGGAGAGGAAGGCGAGCGTCAGCACCGCGACCGGGTACAGCCCGGACGCCGGCAGGGCGGCCCGTCGCATCAGCCACCCACCGCCGAAGCCCAGCAGCAGGCCGATGCCGACGCCCGCGACGAGCTCGTAGACGATCAGCCCGCTGGCGGCCAGGACGCCGTGGTCGGCGAAGGCCCCGGTCGAGATGAGTGTGACCAGCACGACCGTCGGCGCGTCGTTGAAGCCGGACTCCGCCTCGAGCACACCGGACAGCCGCCGCGGCAGCGGCACTACGCGGAGGACCGAGAACACCGCCGCCGCGTCGGTGGGCGAGGTGACCGCACCGAGCAGCAGCGAGACCTCCCACGACAGGCCCAAGAGGTAGTGCGCGCCGACGGCCATCACCCCGACCGACACCGCGACACCGAGCGTCGCGAGCGACAGCCCGAGTCGCATCGACGGTCGCGCGCTGCGCCAGCTCGTCGTCAGGCCGCCCTCGGCCAGGATGACGGCGAGCGCCGCGAACCCGAGCGCCTGGGCCACCTCGGCGTTCTCGAACTGGATGCCGACCCCGGACTCGCCCAGCACGACGCCCATCAGCAGGTAGACGAGCAGGCTCGGCAACCCCGCCCGCGACGAGACCCGGACCGCGAGGATCGCCAGGATGGTGACGGCGGAGCCCACCAGCAGGAAGAGGTCGAGCTGGTGGACGTCGAAGCTCACGAGTCACCCCTTCCGGGCGGCTGGGCGCGAGTCTATCGGCGCCGAGCCCCACCCCCGCGACCTCACTCGACGGTGAGAACGCGCCGTCCGGCGGGGAAGCCCCGAGTCGGTGTCAGAGGCCGCGCAGCCGGAGCACCACCCCTCCGTGGTCGGACGGCCACAGGCCCGTGGCCGGGTCCTTCGTGCCGACGGTCGTGCCGGTCACCCGGCCCCGGTCCACCCCGAGGGCGTCACCGTCCGCCGTACGTCCGAACACCATGTCGATGCGGTGGTCGAAGCCCGCGGCCGTCGCATCCTTCACCAGCTCCGACAGGCCCGAGGTCCAGCCCAGCTCGGCCGGCGCCCACTCCAGCCACTCGTCGGTGAAGTCGCCGGCGCCGGTGATCAGGTCGTAGGCCGCCTTGTGCATCTGGGTGTCGCCGATGTTCTGCTTGATGCTGCTGTTCAGCGGGTCGGAGTTGCAGTCGCAGACGAACACCGTCGCCCGGTCCTCGGCCGGTGCCGCGGCCAGCAGCTCCGCGGCCTGGGCGAGCGCCAGGTCGCTGCTGAACGCCTCGAGGTGGGTGTTGACGAACCGGAACCTGGTCGCGCCGGCGCGCACGTCGACCCACTGGTACCCCCTGTCGAAGCTGATCACCTTGGTCAGCACCGGCACCTGGAGGTTGTGGGTGTAGACGCCCTGGCCCTCGTCGGTCACCCGGAGCCCGCCCCCCACGTGCATGAGGACGACGTCACGCATGGTCAGGCGCACGTCGCGGGCGTCGGCACCCATGGTCCCGGCGAACGGGTTGCCCGTGAAGCTCGGTGCCTCCACGTCCGCCCGGGGCGCGATGCTGACGGGGACGTACGCCGCCCCGCGGGCGGCCAGCTCGGCGAGCAGCTGCGCGAGGAAGTCGTAGTCGGTCGTCGTCGCGTCGGCCTCGCCGACCTTGCCGAGGTCGAGGTTGCCGTGTCGCCACCACGCGACCTCCTGCAGGCCGACGAGGTCCGGCTTGTTGGCGGCGATCTCCTGGGCCAGCAGGCCGGACCGGACGTCGAAGTCGGTCTTGTCGACGTTCGCGCGCGTCACGTACGTCGCGTTGGCCAGCGCGACCAGGACCTCCTGGTCGGTCTTGCCCTGCGCCTGCGCCGTGGCCGCGGCCAGCACGGGACGGTTGATGTCCGCGCCGAGGTACAGGTTGCGGGTCATCACCGTCACCGGCTTCCCCGGTGGCCGGGTGGGCTTCGCGTCGGCGGTCTCGGCGACCGACAGCGGTACGGCGACCAGGCCGGCCGCCACCAGCGCGGCGACCGCGCGGCGTACGGACCTCGGGTGCTTCATGGGGGTCCCCTCCCTCGTGGTGTGCCGCCATCCTGCGTGCCTCGCCCGCGTGTGTCCACAGGCAGCGGCCCGGCAGGTTTCGCGCCGGGGGCAGGAGGGGCACGCTCCGCTCACGAACTTCTCGGGAGGCCTCATGTACGGCGACACGACGGTGATCAGGCGGCTTGCCGTGGAGCTGCGCGAACGGGCCCAGGAGATCCGCGGCGAGGCTGACCGGCTGGTCTCGCGGACCGACCGCGCGGGCTGGCTGGGTCAGGCCGGCGACGCGCTGCGCGAACGGGTCCGGGAGCGCGCGCTCGCCCTCCGCCGCTCCGCCACCCGTCACGACGACGCCGCCGACGCCCTGGACCGGCACGCGCGGGAGGTGGAGCGGCTGCAGCACCTGATCGAGGAGATCGAGCGTCGGGTCCGCCGCCTGGTGGACGCGGCCGACTCCTGGGCGGAGAAGTGGCTGCACAGGTTCGAGCCACCGCTGACCGGGAGCCTGGCCTGGCTGCACGTCGAGGTGCCCGGCCGGTGACGGGATCTGTGACCCGGCTACCCCTGCGCCGGCGGGTCGCCCCGGGAGCCGTCACGGCCCTCGTCGCAGCCGACCCGCTCCTGCGTCCCCTCCACTCCCCCGAGGTCGCGTGCGACGTCGACGTGACGGTCGCGCGGCCCGACGGGAGGCCCGGCAGGGCGCGGCTGCGGTGTCGGCACGGGCTGCGCGGCGACCGGGTCGCGTCCACCGCGTGGGCAGGCGGCGAGGTCGAGGTGGCGGCGTACGCCGTCGAGCACTGGCAGACCGAGCTGGCCCGCGCCGCCACGGTGCCCTCGCCTCCGGACGCGCCGGCACCGCCCGACGAGCGCATCGACGTACCTCTCGAGGTGCTGCTCGGGGCCGGCGAGGCGGTGCGCTCGGGCAGGGGCGACATCCTCGACGAGCTCGTCCGGCGAGGCGCAGCCGCACATCCGGCCGACCTGCGCGACCAGCTGGTCCGGCTGCACTCCGCGGCCGTCGGCCGGCTCCTGGCCACCGTCGCGACGCGCGAGTCCGGGACGCCCCGCGTGGGCTGGGTCAGCTGGCTGCTCTTCGCCGACGGCTGGCGCTCCCTGACGCCGGTCCGGCGCGCCGGTCGCCCGGTGGTGCACCTCGCGCCGGCGACGCCTATGGACCTGGGTGCCCAGCTGGGCGCCCTCGTCACCCTGGTCCGAGGCCGGCGATGAGCGACCGGCCCCCGATCCTGGACGTCACCGGCGGCTCGCACGGGATGACCGTGGCCAGCGAGCACGCCCTCGGCCTGGCCGACGACTACGACGGCGCCGGTGACCGGATGCGGGAGTGGGCGACCAGCGACGGCCGGGTGCTGCTCGACGGCGACCTGCTGGAGTCGGCGCTGCTCTCACCGCTTACGTTCGCCGAGGCCGAGGCGGCGGTGCTCGCCGCCACGAGCGGCCCCGACGGCGTGCTGGTCGCCTCCGTCGTGTGGGAGACCGACGCGCTGACGATCCGGGTCGCCGTCCGCGCCACCCAGCTGACCGACGAGCTGGTCGCGCGGGCCATGGACCGGCTCGACCACGACCTGGGGTACGTCGTCGGCTCCACCGTCACCACCACGCTGCCCGAGCTGGCGCTGCCGCTGCTGGTCGGCGGCGGCGCCCTCGTCCTCATCTGGTCGCAGCTGCCGGACGACACCCAGGCCGAGCTCGAAGGGCGGACCCTGGACGAGGTCCAGGAGTGGCTGGACCAGCACCCCGAGGCGGTCCAGCACATCGTCAACGGTGGCGGCGGCCTGCTCGAGGGCCTGTGGGACGGCCTGAGCCCCGCCGGCCCCTTCGGCCCCGGCCCCGACACCCCTGACACCGAGTCGGCCGCCGCCCTGCTGGCCGGGCTGTACGCCGACGGGCATGCCCTGACGACGCCCACCACGCTGACGGTTCCCGGGTCCGAGGTCCGACCGGCCGACCTGGCCGCGCTGCTCCACCACCTCAGCGCCGTCAACGACCTCTCCGCGCCGGGCCACCCCGAGAACAACGGCACGGTGGAGATCCAGACCATCGCGGCAGCCGACGGCAGCGTGCGTCACATCGTCTACCTCCCGGGCACCGACGACCTGACCACGACACCCTGGAGCCAGGACGGCGACGTCCGGGACCTCGGCACCAACCTCCTGCTCCTCGGCAGTCAGGACAACGCCTACCAGCAGGGAATCCTCGACGCGATGGGCCAGGCGGGCATCCGGCCGGGCGAGCCGGTCGCGCTCGTCGGGCACTCGCAGGGCGGGATGGCGGCGGCGGCGATCCTGTCCCAGTCGTCGGCGCAGGGGTCGCCGTACACCGTGACGACCGTGGTCACGGCCGGCTCCCCCACGGCGTACGTCGACGGTTTCCCGCCCGGCTCGCACGTGCTGTCGCTGGAGAACCAGGGCGACGTGGTCCCGCTCATGGACGGCGCGGACAACGCCGACTCGGCCGAGCAGGTGACGGTCCGGTTCGACGACCACGAGACGAGCGTCGGGGCCAACCACGATCTCGGTCACTACGTGACGGGGGCGGGCGCCGTGGAGGCGAGCCAGGACGACTCGATCCGCGAGCAGCTGGCCAACCTGGACGCGCAAGGTTTCACCGGGCCCGCGGAGGGGCAGGAGGTCACCAGTCAGGTCTTCCAGGTCACCCGCGGGCCGTGAGACACCGAGGGCTGGCGGACCGGGTTTGACGGGCACGTCTCGGGGGAAAGAGCGGAACGACCCCACACGAGGGAGAGTGCATGTACGGCGACACCTTGGTGATGCGCAAGCGCGCCGCCCAGCTGCGCGAGCAGGGCGAGGACATCCGCGCCATGGCCGAGCAGCTCCTGACGCACACCGACGAGGTCGCCTGGAGCGGTCGCGCCGCGGACTCCATGCGCGAGCGGGTCCGCGACCGTGCCGCCCACCTGCGCGAGGCCGCCAACGCCCACGACACCGCCGCGGCCTCCCTCGACAAGCACCTCGCTGAGTGCGACCGGCTGGGTGAGGCGATCAGGAGCATCGAGCGTCGTGCGTCCTCCCTCGTGGCCGACGCCAGGACCCGCATCGCCCGCATCGAGACCTCCCAGGCTGCCGACCAGGACGACTTCTCTGCTCCTGTTCGGGCCACCGCCACCCGCGAGGACCAGGCCCTCGCGGCGTTCTCCGCCCCGCCGGCCGGCCACAAGGACTGGCTCACCGTCGAGCTCGCGGGGTTGTGATGGTCACCGTCGACCTCGGCGCACCGCCCGCCCCGCCCGCGAGCACCCTCGACGGGCTGCCCCGCCGGCTCCCCATGACGCTGCCCGAGCTGCGGCTCGCGGCGGAAAAGGCCGGGGGAGCGCCGCTGCCGTTCGAGCCGGCGGCACCCGCCACGACCAACCCGCTGGAGGACCGACTCGGCCAGACCCGGGGCACGGCCGAGGAGTCGGCGTACGCCGCCGCGCTCGACGCCCTGCACGAGCCCGCCGGCTCGCTCGAACGCCGCCACCTGCTCGTCGACGGCCGCCTCGACCCAGCACTGGCCGGCGCCATCGGCCTGCTGGCGACCCCCACCGTGGCCGTCGACTTCGACGTCGTCGTGGAGGGCGTCCAGGTGAAGGCCTGGCACCGCCAGTCCGACCTCGGCGTCGCCACCCTCTCGACGGCCGACGGCATCGTGTTCGAGCTCGCCTGGATGCTCCCGTCCCAGTGGGGCGAGGAGATGTGCCGGGTCGCCGCACTCCCCGGCGACCTCCCGATGCGCGCCAGCGGGGTGCCGCGCGAGGTGGACGTCCCCTTCGAGCTCCTCGACGCGGCCGGCGAGGCCCTGCACAGCGGCCGCGGCGACCTGGTGCCGGTGCTCGCCGACCACCACTCAGGCTCGGTCGTCGAGGGCGACCGGCCGGTGCCCGACGCCGACGTGGCCGGGCTCCTGCAGACGCTCAGCCGCGAGACCCGCGGCCGGCTGCGCGCCCTGGTCGCGCACGTCGCCGGCGGTTCGTCCAGTGATTCGGCCAGTGACTCGACCAGTGACGCGATCAGCGTCGTCGGCGTGCTGTCCTGGCTGTTGCTGTCCGACGGGTGGCACGCCCTGGAGACGCACCTGGGCGACAGCGACGCCCCACTCGTCCGGGTCCGGGCCGTCGACGCCAGCGACCTCGCCCTCGCGCTGGCTCCCCTGGTCGCGGAGGTGACCCCGTGACCGATCACGACGCCGACAAGTACGACCGCATGCTGCGGCTCGCCGACCTGTTCGACGCCTCCGGCCAGGAGATGCGCGCGCGCTCCAAGCTCGGCGCCGAGATCCTCCGCGACGAGGGCGTCGCCGAGTCCAGCGAGCTGTCGAAGCCGACCTACGACGTGGCCGCCGAAGACATCCGCGCGGCCACGACCGGCAAGCACGGCCTGCTGACGCGGTCCATCGAGCTGGACGCGGACGCGCTCGTCGTCCGCGCGACCGTGCTGACCTACCGCTGGATCGACGAGCTGCAGGAGGCGGCGTACAAGACCCTCGGCACCATCGCGGGCCGCGCCATCGGGTACCTCGCGCCCGGCGTCGCGCTCGGCGGCGCCATCGTGTCGGCCGGCCTGATCGAGACCGACGCGCTGGACCGCGACGGCATCGCCGACTACCTCAACGACCTCGCCGAGGCCAACCCCGACCTGATGGACCACGTCACCAGCGGTGGCGGTGGCCTGGTCGAGGCGATGCAGCTGCGGTCGCTGCTGACCTCCGGGCTGCTCGCCGGCGACCGCGGCCGGATGGCAGCATCCGGCGGGTTGCGGGCGATCGGCATCGACCCGTTCGCGGGCGTCACGACCGCGGCGGTGCGCGACGTCGCCGGACCCGTCGTGGCGGCCGAGCCGGAGCCCCTGGACGCGGCGGTCGTGCCGGACTCACCGTCGGCGCCGCGCTCCCTCGAGGAGCTGATGACGAACCTGTCCCAGAGCGCACCCGTGACGGTGCACCGGGTCGGCGAGTCCCGCTTCATCGCCTACTTGCCGGGTCCCGACGGGTCCAGCGGCCGGGCCGACGGCCGCCGGCTGCGACTCGTCGGCGGCGACCCCACGTCGTACGCCGCCCGGGCCGTGGCCGCGATCGAGGCGGCCGTCGCCGGCAGCGAGGACGCCACGGTGATGCTGGTCGGCTCCGCCTCGGGTGGGGTGGCCGCGGCCGAGATCGCCGCGGAGGCGCGCTCGGCGACCTTCACCGTCGACCAGGTGGTCACCGCCGGCGCCCCGTCGGCGCAGGTGCCCACGCTGCCCGATGGGACCCGCATGCTGTCGCTGGAGGACCGCGACGACCCCGTCGCCCTGCTCGGTTCGCTGATCAGCGCGGGCGCGACCAACCGGCTGGTGGTGGTCTTCGACGGCAGCCACCGGACCGACAGCGGCGACCAGCCGGCGTACGTGCGGGGCGGACGCGCCGCCGACCGCGCCGACAACGCCGACCTGCGGGCCGAGATCAGCCGGATCCAGGGTCTCGGGTACCTCGCCGGGTGAGGGTCCCCGGACAGATCGCCTAGCGCGGCGTCCGAGCGACGTCGGTGCCTCCCCGTAGGCTCAGGGACGTGAACCGACGATGAGCAAGATGGACAACATGCGGGCGATGCGCGAGGCCAAGTTCGACCGGAATGCCGCCCGCGCGAAGGGGACACCTGCCACCAGGCCCGCGCTGGCGCCCGTGGCTCCGCTCCGGATCGTCACCGAGGCCGAGGCGGAGCTCGAAGCCGACGCCGGCGAGGAGCTGTGCGGGCACCGCAACATGAGCGGTCGCACCTGCACCCGCGAGCGCGGCCACGACGCCAAGAGCCACCGCTACTCCTGAGCTCACACCAGGTCGTGCACGAACGCCCCCAGCTGGGCGAGGTTGCGGCACTCCACCATCGGCACGATCGCGCCGTAGGCCGTCGCGGCGCTGTCGCCGGTGTCCCAGTGCCGTCGATGCTCGGGGTTGAGCCAGTGTGCGTGCCGCGCGCGGTCGGCGAGGTCGCGCAGCACCGGTAGCGAGAGGTCGCTGTAGTTCGAGCGCGCGTCGCCGAGCACGAGCAGCGAGGACTTCGGGCCGATGGCTTGCGGGAACGACTGCTGGAAGTCGGCGAAGGAACGGCCGTAGTTCGTGCGGCCCCAGCGCGCGGCGTGCTCGGTGCTCGCGGCCAGGTCGGCGAGCACCTCGCCGGGATCGGCGCCGGGCGACGATCTGGGCCCGAAGAGCCGGGTCACCTCGTGCACCTGGTCGACGAACGTGAACGCGCGCACCTGCTGGAACTGCTCGCGGAGTGCGAAGACCAGCATCAGGGTGAACCTCGCGAACGACGCCACCGACCCGCTCACGTCGCAGAGCACGACGAGCTCGGTGCGGTGCGGCCGCCGGGGCCGGTGGTGGGTGGTCAGCGGGACGCCGCCGGTGGAGATCGAGGCGCGGACGGTACGCCGGAAGTCGAGCGGCCCGCGGCGCCGCGCGTGCTGCTCGCGGGCCAGCCTGGTCGCCAGCCGGCGGGCCAGCGGGTAGATCTCGCGGCGCATCTCGTCGAGGTCGGCCCGCTTGGCGGCCGTGAAGTCGATCCGGTCGAGGCTGGGGCGGACGGCCACGTCGGCGACGTGCTCTGGCCCCTTCTCCTCGGCAATGCGCCGGCGGGCCTCCGCCTCGACCATCGCCGCGAACGAGCCGACCCGGCGCGCAGCGAGACGATCGGCCTCCTCCTCGGTCCGCCCGTCGCGCATCAGGGCCTCGACGATCCGGGTGACGAGGTCGTCGGGAGAGAGACGTCGCAGGGCGGTGTACGCCGACCAGCCCGACAGCCCCGGCCCGCGGCCCGGCATCGCGCCGAACCGGCCGACCGCGTCGACAGCCAGCGCCTGCTGGGCCGCCAGGTCGCCGGCCGCCAGGGCTGCGAGCAGGTCGTCGCGCAGGGAGGCCCGGGCATCCGTGTCGTCCGGCTGGCCGGACTCGCCGCCCACCAGGCGCGGGAAGTACAGGTCGAAGAGCGTCTCGAACGTCGGTCGGTGCGCCTGGCGCTTGACGAGCGTGGCGGCGTACGCCGTCCGCAGCGTCTCGCGGTCGTCCCACCGGAGGGCGGAGAGGGCGGCGACCGCGTCGACGCCCTCGGCCAGCGAGACCGGGATGCCGGCGGCGCGCAAGGCGTCGAGGAACCCGACGTGGCGGTCGACCAGCCCGCTCATCTCGTCAGCCCCGCAGCTTGAGCTCGCGGACGGCCTTGGCCTGGTCGGACGCGTGCTTGAGCACCACGCCGAGTGTCTGGTCGACGGCCACGGGGTCGAGGTCGCCGATCTGGAGGGCCACCAACGTGCGCGCCCAGTCCACCGACTCGGCGATGGACGGCGGCTTCTTGAGGTCGAGATCGCGCAGCCGGCCGATGGCGGCGACCAGCTGTCCCGCGACGCGGTCCTCGAGGTCGGGTACCTGCGCGGTGACGATGGCCTTCTCGCGCTCGGCGGTCGGGTAGTCGAGGTGCAAGAACAGGCAACGGCGCTTGACCGCCTCGGACAGCTCGCGGGTCGCGTTCGAGGTCAGCACGACGTACGGGCGACGTACGGCCGTCATCGTGCCGAGCTCGGGGATCGTCACCTGGAAGTCCGAGAGCACCTCGAGCAGCAGGCCCTCGACCTCGACGTCCGCCTTGTCGACCTCGTCGAGGAGCAGCACCGTGGGCTCCGCGCGCCGGATCGCGGTGAGCAGCGGGCGGGTGAGCAGGAACTCCTCGGTGAAGATGTCGTCGTGCGTCTCCTGCCAGGAGGTGTCTCCCTGGTCGGCTTGGATGCGGAGGAGCTGCTTCTTGTAGTTCCACTCGTAGAGCGCCCGAGCCTCGTCCAGCCCCTCGTAGCACTGCAGCCGCACCAGCTCCGCCCCCGTCGCCCTGGCGACCGCCTTGGCCAGCTCGGTCTTCCCGACCCCGGCCGGTCCCTCGACCAGCAGCGGCTTCTCCAGCGCCCCGACCAGGTACGCCGTGGTGGCGGTCGCGGCGTCCGTGAGGTACCCGGCCTCCCCCAGCCGCCGTGCGGCGTCCTCCGGCGACCCGAACCAGCTCACCCGACCGAGCATAGGGACGCCCCCTCACCACGCCCCGTCCGGGATAGTCCTGCACGAAAAGCACCCCGATTCCGGTGATTCGAGGTGCTTTTCGTGCAGGACTATCCCGAGGGGGGCTCGTTCAGGCCACGGTCAGGTCCGGTGCGTAACCTCGGGCCATGGGTGGGCTGAGGCGGCTCGGGCGATCGCTCCGGACACCGACGGGGATCGTGGTGCTGGCCGTCGGGCTGGCCGTCCTGCTCCGGCTGCCGAACCTCCACGACCTCGCGTTCCCGGACGAGGCCGGGCTGCTGATCGTCGCGCAGAACTGGCACGAGGGCGGCACGAACCTCTACGGGACGCTGTTCGTCGACCGGCCGCCGCTGCTCCTGATCTTCTGGCAGGTCGCCGACGCGCTCGGCGGCATCGAGGCGGCCCGGCTGATGGGGCTGCTCGCCGTGGCGGTGGTGGTGGCCGCCGCCGGGTGGATCGGGCACACGCTGGCCGGCCGCCGGGGTACGGCGTGGGCGGCGGTGGCGGCCGCCGTGCTCGTCGCCAACCCGATGATCGGCACCACGGAGATCAACGCCGAGCTGCTGGGAGCGCCGCTCACGTTGGTGTCGGTCGGCTGCCTGCTGGCGGCGGTGCGGCCGCCGGTACGCCGACCGCTGGGGTGGCGCCGTACCTTGCTGGTCGCACTCTCCGGCACCGCCGGGGCCGGCGCGATGCTGGTGAAGCAGAACCTGATGGACGCGCTGGTGTTCGGGTCGGTGCTGGCCGTGACCGCCGCCCTGGCGGGGCGTTGGCCGTGGACCCGTTCGCGCCGGGTGCTCGCCCTCGGACTCGGGGGCGCGCTGCTGCCCATCGGCGTGACGGCGCTCTGGGCCGCGACCGACGGTCCGGGACTGGCGCAGCTGTGGGACACCCTCTACGCCTTCCGGTTCGACGCGTCGCACGCGATCGGGAGCGTCCCGTCGCCCGCCAACGACGCCCGTCGGCTCACGCTGGGCTGGGTCGCGGTCATCTCCGGCATCGCCGTCCTGGTCACCGTGGGCGGCGCGACCCTCTGGCGACCGTTGCGCGGCCGCGACCCCCTGGTGGTGGCGATGGGCGCGATGGTGGGCTGGGAGGTCGTCGGCATCCTCGGCGGCGGGAGCTACTGGTCGCACTACCTCGTCGGGCTGGTGCCCGGCGCCGTGCTCGTCGTAGCCGTGACCGCGACCCGGGGAGTGCGCACGCGCCGGATCGGCGCGGCCGCCCTGGCCTTCACCGTGGCGTCGGCCGTGGTGTCCGCGAGTCTTCAGGCCGGTACGGCGCGGACTCGGGATGCGCACCCGGACCGCACGAACGTGGTCGGGACGTGGCTGCGCGAGGCCGCGCGTCCCGGCGACAGCGGCACCGTGCTCTACGGCAACGCCGACCTCCTGCTCACCGCGCACCTGCCGCCGGGCACCGATCAGCTGTGGAGCCTGCCGTCGCGTGCGCTGGACCCGGACTCCATCGAGCTCAACCGACAGCTCAACGGCCCGGCCCCGCCGACCTGGGTGATCGGCTGGTTCCCCATCGACACCTGGGGTCTGGACCCCGAGCACCGGGTGCTGGCGACGCTGTCGCTGCGGTACCGCGTCGTGGCCACCATCTGCGATGTCCCGGTCTACCTGCACCGCGGCGAGCACCGGATCCTGCCGGGGCTGGCCACGCCCTGCCCGTGAGACGCGCGCCACTAGGTTGGCGGACATGGTGAGTGCCGCCGACTTGGAGGCTGTCTGGGTGCAGGAGATGGACCAGGTCCCGGCATGGTCACTCGTACTGCGGGGTCGCGGCATCTCCCTCGACGTCCGGGCCGATCTCGCCTACAGCGGCGCGTCGACCATCAAGACGTTCCTGCTGGAGCAGGCGTCACTCTCGCTGTCCTGGGACCAGCCCGTCACGGTGACGCCGGAGCACGTGGCGGTCGGCGACGGGGTGCTCGCGCACTGGCGGCTGCCGGTGACGCTGCCGCTGCACGCCGTGGCGCAGCTGATGACGGCGGTCTCCGACAACACCGCGACGAACGTCGTCGTAGACACGCTCGGCGGCCTCGAGGTGGTGAACGACGCGCTGGCCGACGCCGGGCTGGTCTCGCGGATGCGGCGCTGGGTGACCGGGCGGCACTCCGACCCGCGCTGCGACGACTGGGACTCCTCGCCCTCCCTGCCCTCACGAGCGGGGCTGAGCGTGGTCGTGCCTGCCGAGCACGCCGAGGTGGTCGACCGGCTCGTCGCCGAACCCCGCCACGCCGTCGCCCGTGCGTTGCTCGAGCAACAGCTCCACGTCGAGTCGCTGGCACGGCACCTCCGCGACGAGACACCGTTCGCGCACAAGGGCGGGTCGGTCGGCGGCGTACGCCACGACGGCGGCGTGCTGCTCCCCGGCACCGACGACGCCTTGACCGTGCATTGCTTCACCGACGGCTCGGAGCGCGACGAGCTGGTCGACGACGTCGCGTGCGTCGGGATGGGGCGCGCGATGGCGCGAACCCTCGAGCTGGTGGGCCTCGGTCAGCTGGTGGCCCGACCGCGCCGCTGACGGAAGGCCGCCGCCTTCGTCCGGTTCTGACACGAGGTCGAGCAGAAGCGCCGGGTCCCGTTCTTCGAGGTGTCGACGTACACCCGGTCGCACCGATCCGCCTCACACACGCCCAGCCGTCCGGCCAGGTCGGTGCCGATCGCCAGGGCCAGGCCCGTCGCGCACCCCGCAGCCCAGCCGGTGGCCAGGCCGTCGGTGCTGCCGTGGAAGTGCACGTGGAACCCACCGGTCGCCAGCGGGTCGAGCTGGGGGCGCGCCCCGGTCGCCTCCAGGAGCCGGTTGAGCACGCGGGCGGCCTCGACCAGGTCGCCGGCCTCCGTGGCCTCGAAGACCAGCCGCATCTGGTCGGCGTACGCCGCCAGGCTGGTGGCCTGTCGGGCCGTCACCCGAGGAGTACGACGGCCGTTGCCGCCCAGCGCCTCGGCCACCGCCTCGACCCGCCGGGCGCCCCGAGGGGCGGACGCCTCGTGGCCGCCGCGCAGCCCGGGTGTCAGCTCGTTCACGAGTCGAGAGGCGACGTCGACCAGGGTGAGTACGTGACTGTCGAATGTCATTTGACCAGTTACTCAATTCCACCGTAGGGTCGGCACAATGTCACTGACAATAGCGCGTTCGACAGTCACGACGTGGAGGACCCTGCCGGCCGCCGTGTGGCTGCTGGTCGGCGCCCGCGCCGTCAACCGGCTGGGAGCCTTCACCCTGCCCTTCCTCTCGGTGACGCTGGTCGCCGAGCAGGGCGCGTCGGTGGCCGAGGCGGGGTACCTGCTCGCGGCGTTCGGCGTCGCGACCATCCCCTCCCGGCTCCTCGGCGGTCGCCTGGCCGACCGGTGGGGGGCGCGCGCGACGATCGTGGTCGGCCTGCTCGGCACCGCGGCCGGCCAGCTGCTGGTCGCCGGAGCACACACGTTGGGCCAGGCGGCGGTGGCGGTGGTGATCCTCGGCCTGGCGTTCGAGGTGTACGAGCCGCCCAGCCAGTCCCTGGTCGCCGACGCCACGACGCCGGAGGAACGGCCGGTCGCCTTCGGGCTGCTGTTCGCCGCCCTGGCGGCCGCCGGCATGGTCGCCGGCCTGCTTGCTGCGGTGCTGGCCGGGGTGGACCTGAGGTGGCTGTTCGTGGCCGACGCGGCGTCCTGCGTGGCGTGCGCCGCCATCGTGTGGTGGCGGCTGCCGGGTCGCTCTGGTCCGGCGTCTCGGCGTGAGCGCGGCGGTGGGCCGTGGCGGGACCGCAGGCTGCTGATGCTGCTCGCCCTGGGTACCGGTTTCGCCGTCGTCTACCTGCAGATCACCATCACCCTGCCGCTCACGGTCACCGCGCGGGGACTGCCCGTCTCGCTCGTCGGCCTGCTGCTCACGGTGTCCGCGGCAACCGTGGTCCTGGCCCAGCCCCTGCTCGCGCACCCCCGGTGGCGTCGTCTCGACGACGCGCTCGCGATCGCGGTCGGCTTCGTCGTGCTCGCGGCGGGGCTGGCGCTGACCGGGCTGGCGACCAGCGCCGTGGCGTACGTCGGCTCGACGGTCGTCTGGAGCATCGGCGACGTGCTCGTCATGGGCCGCGCCTACGCCCTGGTCTCCGCGATCGCGCCGGTGACGGCCCGGGGCCGGTACTTCGCGGCGTACGGGACCAGCTGGGGCTTGGCCGCCGTGGTCGCGCCGTTGCTCGGCACCCAGCTGCTCGAGCAGGTCGGCCCGCGTGCCACGTGGGTGTGGCTGGGGGTCGCTTGCCTGGTGCTGGCGGCGGCGTACGGTCGCGCACGTGGACCCCTCGGCCGCCCGTTACCTGGAAGCGCTGACGGCTGAGGTCGCGGCCGTCGTCGGCGACCGGGTGGTCGGCGTGTACGCGCACGGCTCGCTGTTGCTCGGCGGCTACCTCCCGGAGCGCAGCGACATCGACGTGCTCGTCATCGTCGAGGACAGGTTGTCACCAGAGGAACAAGCGGACCTGGCCGGCCGGCTGTCCGAGGACGCCCTCCCCTGCCCGGCGGTCGGTCTGGAGATGAGCGTCGTGCTGCGGTCGGTCGCGGCCGCGCCGTCTGCTCGGCCGGCCTTCGAGCTGCACGTCACCACCGCGCCGCAGGACCGCAAGGTCGTCGACGGCCACGGCCACCCCGGCGAGCTCGACCTGGTCCTCCACTTCGCCGTCTGCCGGCGGCTCGACCCGGATGTCTTCACCGAGGTACCCCGCCCGCTCGTGCTCGGCCAGCTCGCGGACGAGCTGATGTGGGCCGGCGAGCACAACCCGACCGAGTACGCCGTGCTCAACGCGTGCCGCGCCTGGCGGTACGCCGTCGACGGCAAGCTGGTGTCCAAGGTGGACGGCGGGCGCTGGGCCGAGGCTCGGCTGGAGGGTCCCGACCTCGTACGGGCGTTCCTGGCCTCGAGGCGGGACGTCATACGAATCGTGGCGTAGGAGGCTCGATTCGTATGACGTTGTCGGCTGACCTCACATTCCGGCGCGTTCGTTCGTCGTACTGGTGATGGCAGCGACGAAGGAGGCCCTCAGCCGATGACCGAACACCCACAGCCACTGGACGCGGTGATGGACGAGCGGCGGCAGCTGCTGAACGTCGCCTACCGACTGCTCGGTTCGCTCGTCGAGGCCGAGGACGCCGTGCAGGAGACGTACGCCCGCTGGTACGCCATGGCAGCGGGCGAGCGGGACGCCATCGAGAATCCCGCCGCCTGGCTGACCAGGGTCGCCAGCCGCATCTGCCTGGACCAGCTGCGTTCGGCACGGGTACGGCGCGAGCGGTACGTCGGCGAGTGGGTCCCCGAGCCGCTCCCCGGCGACAACGAGTCCGTCGCCGACCCGGCCGACCGGGTCACCCTCGACGACTCGGTGAACATGGCCTTCCTCGTCGTCCTGGAGTCGATGACACCGGCCGAGCGGGTGGCGTTCATCCTGCACGACGTCTTCGGCTACCCCTTCGCTGAAGTGGCCGAGATCGTCGGCCGGTCGCAGGCCGCCAGTCGTCAGCTGGCCGCGTCCGCGCGCCGACGTCTGCGCACCTCGCAGGTGTCCGCGACTCCCGCGCCGCAGAACGCCGACATCGTCCGACGGTTCAAGCGGGCCTGGGAGTCCAAGGACATCGGCGCCCTGATCGGCCTGCTCGACCCGGATGCCACCGCGATCGCCGACGGCGGTGGCGTGGCCACGGCAGCGCTCCTCCCGACGCACGGCCCCGAGCGGATCGCGGGCCTCCTGCTCGAGGTCGCCGGCAAGCGGCCGCACCTGGAGCTCGTGGAGCGCACCGTCAACGGCCAGCCCGGCCTGGTCGTGCAGGAACACGGCGTCACGGTCACCGTGATGGCCTTCGATGTCGACGGCGACCGGATCAAGCACATCTGGTCGGTCCGCAACCCCGACAAGCTCCGCCCCTGGAAAGGAACCTCATGAACTCACCCGTGGACACCCTGCTCCGGAACCACGACGTCGACGTCGTCGAACCGGGACATGCCGAGCACGAGACGGCCGGTCGGTCCGTCTTCGCCGTGGGCAGCCCGGCCTACGTCCTGCGCCCGGCGACCACCGCCGATGTGCAGGCGGCGGTTTCGTTCGCCGCCCACACCGGCCTCCCGCTGTCGGTGCGCGGCGGAGGCCACGCATTCCAGGGCTTCGGCACCAACGACGGCGGTGTCGTCATCGACCTCAGCCGGCTCTCGGACGTCGAGGTCGTCGACCCGCAGCGTCATCTCGTGCGGATCGGCGGCGGCGCGACGTGGGGTCAGGTCGCGGACGCCCTGGCTCCGCACGGCCTCGCGATCTCCTCCGGCGACACCAGGAGCGTCGGCGTCGGTGGCCTCACCCTGGCCGGCGGGATCGGTTGGAAGGTCAGGAAGTACGGCCTCGCGCTCGACCAGCTGGTCGCGGTCGACGTGGTCACGGCCGCCGGTGAGCTCGTGACGGCCAGCGCGGAGCGGAGCCCCGACCTGTTCTGGGCGATCCGCGGCGGCGGGGGGAACTTCGGCATCGCCGCGTCGTTCACCTTCGCGGCGCACCGGACGACCGACGTCTTCCACGGCAAGATCACCTTCCCGGCCGCCGAGGCCGGGACCGTGCTCCAGGGGTGGGCCGACCACCTCCGCTCCGCCCCCGACGAGCTCACCTCCCTGGTGAACCTCGCGAACCCGATGGCCGGCGGACCGCAGGCGCCGGTGGAGATCCACGTCTTGTTCGACGGCGACGACCCCGTTCTCGCCGCGCAGGCGATCGACCCGATCCGCCGGCTCGGCAGCGTGCTCGCCGACGACGTCGCCGTGAAGCCGTACGCCGACACGCTCGTCGAGGGCATGACGCCGCCACCGGGGATCCGGTTCGTCACGCGGAGCGCGTTCGTCGACGGGGAGTCGGTGCCGGCGGCCCTCGCGATCCTGGCCGAGGTCGCAACGTCGGAGGGATCGCCCGTCATCGGCGTGCGCGGCCTCGGCGGGGCGGTGGCCCGCGTGCCCGGCGACGCCACGGCGTACGCGCACCGCCGCGCAGAGCTGGCGTTCGTGACGATCTCGGCGGGTCCCGCGCCGGTCGTGGAGGCCGCTCACCCGCGGCTTCGAGCGATCTGGGACCGGCTGGCGCCCCATATCGGCGGCGCGTACGCCAACTTCCTCACCCAAGCCACCGAGGAGGAGGTCGCCGCGATCTACCCAGTCGCGACCCTCGAGCGACTGCGCGAGGTCAAGGGCACGTACGACCCGGGCAACCTGTTCGCGGGCAACCACAACGTCCGGCCCGTCGGAGCATGAGGGTCCGGACGCACGACGCTCCCGGACCGTGACACGGCGCCGGGAGCGTCAGATGGCGGTGGCGGTGGGATTTGAACCCACGGTGGGCTTGCACCCACACACGCTTTCGAGGCGTGCTCCTTAGGCCGCTCGGACACGCCACCGCCGGGAAGGCTACCGGACCTCTCGGAGCCGTTCGAAATCAGCGGGGACGGGTCGCTCGGGCGTCCACGGTGGCCAACATCCGGCGGGTCGCGAGGACGTGCGGGCCGAGACCGATGACCACGAACCGGTATGCCGCGCCGTGTGGGCCGGGGAACACGGCGTACGTCGTGGCGCTCAGGCGAACGTCTCCTGACGCGTCCTCGGCGAGCGCGAACACCAGGCGGTAGCGGGAGAACCGGTGACCGCCCGCCAGCTCGAGCCGCTCTCCTTCGACCCGCGAGACGACACCGAAGCCGGACGGCGGCGAGCAGCCGAGCAGCCGCGTCAGCAGGGAGCCATCACCCTCGAGCACTCCCGCGAGGGACGACTCCAGTGCGGCCCAGATCCGGTCGGGCGGGGCGGCGATGAGGGCCTCGTGGACGTCGACGTACGGCAGGTCCTCCACGCCACGAACGTAATCGGTCGCGCGACCGATGTGAGGGGCGGCCCGGTTGGCCTAGCGTTCTCGACCGTGAGCCCCCTGTCGCGCCTTCGCCCACCCCTGGTGGACGTGGCGATCGCGGGCGCGTTCGTGGCCTTCACGGTGGCCGAGGCCGTGTTCACCACGGGTGACGCGCCGTGGTGGCGCGCCCTGGCCGGTGGGCTGGCGGCGGCGCTGCTCGCCTGGCGTCGTACGGCGCCGATCACGATCGCCCTCCTCGTCGTGCTGGTCAACGTCGTGACCAACCCCGAGGCCCAGTTCTCCACGCTGCTGTCGCTGGTCCTGATCTGCTTCACCGTCGGCTACGAGACGCGGCCGCCACGCTCCTACCTCGGCCTCGCCCTCGTGTTGCTCCCGTTCATCGGAGCCAGCATCGTCAACGACTTCGAGGTCAGCGACCTCGCGGCCGCCTTCGTCTTCTTCGCCGGGCCGTGGATGGTCGGCACAGTCACCCGGGACCGCGCCGACCGCGCCGAGGAGGCATTGGCGCGCGCCGACCGGCTGGAGCGCGAGCGCGAGGCCGAAGCGGCGCGCGTTGCCGAGCAGGAGCGCACTCGCATCGCCCGCGAGCTGCACGACATCGTGTCCCACTCGATCAGCGTGGTGACCATCCAGACCCAGGCCGTGCGCCGCCGGCTCGGCCCCGAGCACGCCCGCGAGGCCGAGGACCTGATGGCCGTCGAGGCAACCGCGCGTGAGGCGCTCGCGGAGATGCGCCGGCTCTTCGGGGTGCTGCGCACGGACGGCGAGTCCGCCTCGCTGGCGCCACAGCCCGGACTCTCCGAGCTCGGCCGGCTGGTCGAGCAGGCGAGCTCGGGGGACCTCACGGCGGCCCTCACGGTGCAGGGAGATCCCGTCGAGCTGAGCCCTGGCCTCGACCTCGCGGCGTACCGCATCGCGCAGGAGGGCCTCACCAACGCCCTGCGCCACAGCGGCGCCCGCCACGCCACGGTCACGCTGCGCTGGAGCCCGACGCACCTCGACGTCGAGGTCGAGGACGACGGCCGCGGCGTACCCGCCGGACCCACGAACGGCGGCCACGGCCTGGTCGGCATCCGGGAGCGGGTGGCCCTGTACGGCGGCACCGTGCGACTCGAGCCCGCGACCGGCGGAGGCACCCGACTGGCCGCGACCCTCCCGCTGAAGGACCGCGAATGACGCGCATCGTCATCTGCGACGACCAGGGCATGGTGCGCGCCGGGTTCAAGTCACTGTTGGAGTCCGAGCCCGACCTCGAGGTCGTCGGTGAGGCCTCGAACGGCCAGGAGGCCGTCGACATCGTCACGTTCCTCCAGCCCGACGTGACGCTGATGGACATCCGGATGCCGGTGCTGGACGGACTCGCGGCCACCCGCCTGCTCGTCGAGGCCCGGGTACCGACCAGCGTGCTCGTGCTGACGACGTTCGACCTGGACGAGTACGTCTTCGAGGCCCTGCGGGCTGGGGCCAGCGGCTTCCTGCTGAAGGACGCACCGGCCGAGGAGCTCGCCGCGGCGATCCGCGTGGTGGCGGCCGGCGAATCCCTGCTGGCACCTGGCGTGACGCGGCGGGTGATCGACGCGTTCGTGCGACGCGCGGACCCGTCCACCCGCGCGGCCGACCCGCAGCTGGCCCAGCTGACGCCCCGCGAGCTCGAGGTCCTGGGCCTGCTCGCACGTGGTCACTCGAACCTCGACATCGGCCGGCGGCTGTTCGTCTCGGAGGGCACGACCAAGACGCACGTCAGCAACGTCCTGACGAAGCTCGGCCTGCGCGACCGCGTGCAGGCGGTCATCTACGCCTACGAGCACGGCGTCGTGGTGCCGGGCGCCGAAGATCAGCCGAGCGGCTGAGGCCAGACCCGTCGCGCGACCGATCCGCGCCGAGGACCCGTCGTCAGAAGGTCTTCCCATGACGACCTCCACGACACACCAGACCACCGTCCACGCCGGCTCGAAGACCGGCACCGACTCGGAGGCGGGGACCAGCTCGTCCGCCCTGAAGGCGCGCCGGGCCCTGCTTGTCGCAGCACCGGTGCTCGCCGGCGCGTTCCTCGTCCTAGGGGCAGCCGCCGACCCGGCGGCCGGCATCGCCGGCGAGAAGATGACGCAGATCTACATCGAGAACCCGGATCCGCTGCAGTGGAAGTCGACCGGCTACCACTGGGCCTACGCGCTGCTGGCGCTGCCGGCGCTGCTCGCTGCCGGCTACGTGAGGGGCCGCGGCGCGTGGCTCGCCACGGTCGCGGCGGTGCTCGCCTTTCTGGGAATGACGACCCTGCCGGGCATGCTCATCACCGACTGGTACGCCGCCGGGATCGGCCACGAGTTCGGCCTCGAGGGCACCCTCGCGGTGGAGAGGCACATGCAGGGCACCATGTGGGGCATCGCCGGCTTCGGGCTCCCCGCCTTCATCGGGACCGCCCTGTGCCTGCCGCTGATCACCCTCGCACTGTCGTGGGCCGGCCGGATGCCCTGGTGGTCGGTGACGGTGGTGGTCGCCGCCTACGCGGCGTTCCTGATCGGCAGCAGCACCGTGGTCGCCGCCTCGATCGCGGCGGTCCTGCTCGCCGGGTACGCCGTCCTGCTGGCCCGAGCGACCCGCGAGGCGTGACCTCCCCCGCGAAAGGCTCAGCGGCGCTGCTCGGCGAAGAACTCGTCGAGCAGCGCCGTCGACTCATCTCCGAGCACTCCGGAGAGCACCTCGGGGCGGTGGTTGAGGCGACGGTCCCGAACCACGTCCCAGAGGCTGCCGACGGCGCCGGCCTTGTCGTCGTAGGCACCGAACACCAGTCGCGAGAGCCGCGCCAGCACGATCGCACCGGCGCACATCGTGCACGGCTCGAGCGTGACGACGAGGGTGCAGCCGTCGAGCCGCCACGATCCACGCGCGACCGCGGCCCGACGGATCGCGACGACCTCGGCGTGACCGGTCGGGTCGTGGTCGCGCTCGCGGACGTTGCGACCGCGGCCGATGACCTCGCCGTCCTCGTCGACGACGAGGGCGCCGACGGGTACGTCGCCGGTCGAGAGCGCGGACCGCGCCTCCGCCAGGGCGGCCTGCATCAGGGCGTCGTACGCCGGTCTCAAGCCGAGGCCAGCCCGACGGCCTCGTCGAACAGCTCGCCGAAGCCGAGCCGGCGGGCGACGTCCGACAGCATCTCGTCGGGGTAGAGCTCCTCGTCGTCGAGGAGCACGCCCATGTCCATCGCGGGCATGCCGAGGTCGCCGAGCAGGTCGAGGTCACCGGCCGGGAGGGGCTCGTCGTCGTCCTCGGGGGCGGGCAGGCCGAGTGACTCGACGGCGGACGCCGCGATCTCCCACTCGTCGGCCGCGGTGACGTCCGAGAGCAGCACCCGGGTGGTGGCTCCGGCGACCCGCACGATCAGGAAGAAGTCCTCGTCGACGGCGACCAGGCCGACCGCACCGCCGTCCCCGGGGAACCGGCGCAGGGCGTGCGCGAGGCTGTCGACGTCGGCCAGGACGTCGTGGACCAGCTCGTCGAGCTGCCACACACCTTCCTCGCGGTAGGCGGCAAGGGCGAAGTCGATCCCGTCGCCGTCGTCCGCGCCCTCGTTCGTGCTCGTGTCGACCACGGCTCCAGAGTGACAGACGACCCCAGGCGGGCCAACCCCTCGGGCTCCGTGCAGCCGGGGCCCGGATCGCCGGTGGCCACTAGGGTTTGCGCCATGCGCACCCACGTCATCGACCATCCCCTCGTCGCCCACAAGCTGACCAGTCTCCGCGACGAGAAGACGGACTCGCCGACGTTCCGCCGGCTCGTGGACCAGCTGGTGACCCTGCTGGCGTACGAGGCGACGCGTGACGTGCGGGTCGGCCCGGTCGACATCGTGACCCCCGTCGGCCCGACGTCCGGCGTCCGGCTGACCGACCCCCAGCCACTCGTCGTGCCGATCCTGCGCGCGGGCCTCGGCATGCTCGACGGGATGATGCGGCTGCTGCCGACCGCGGAGGTCGGCTTCCTCGGGATGATGCGCAACGAGGAGACGCTGCAGGCCTCGACGTACGCCGAGCGGCTGCCCGACGACCTGTCCGGCCGTCAGTGCTACGTGCTCGACCCGATGCTGGCCACCGGCGGCACGCTGGCCGCGGCGATCAAGTTCCTCACCGACCGGGGCGCCGACGACATCACCGCGATCTGCCTGCTCGCCGCCCCGGAGGGCTGTGCGCGCCTCGAGAAGGACCTGTCCGGTCTTGATGTCCCCGTCACGGTCGTCACCGCCGCGATGGACGAGAAGCTCAACGAGAAGGGTTACATCGTGCCCGGGCTCGGGGACGCCGGCGACCGGTTGTACGGGCTCGCTGGGTCCTAGTCCACGTCCGGCAGCCACACGGCCGCGTCGTGGGCGAACACCACGCGACGCGGGTCGAAGGCTCGGAGGCGGTCCATCCAGACGGGGTACGCCGGGAGGGGCGCGTCGTGGCCCAGCGTCCGGGCCCGGGCCGCCAGCACGTCGGCACTCCACTGCGACGCCTGGTCGTGCGACTGGCCGGCGAGCACGATGCTGCCGTCGTCGCAGACCACCGCCACCGACTGATGCCCGTCGACGTGGCCCGGCGTCGAGATGACGTGCACGCCGGGGAGCACCTCGGCCTCGCCGTCGAGCTCCTCATACGTCGCACCGGTGAAGTCGACGAGTGCGTCGACGGTGTAGTCGCCGGCGCGGGCGGTCGCGAGCTCGGTCCGCTGGGCGACGACGGGCGTGCCCGCGAGAAGCGGGTTGCCGCCGCAGTGGTCGAAGTGCAGGTGGCAGTTCACGACGAGGGAGACGTCCTCGAGGGCTCGGCCGTGCTGTCGCAACGCCCGCTCGAGAGGGACTCGCCGGGGGCGGTACCAGGCCTCGGTCTCCTCGTCCGCCGCGCCGATCCCCGTGTCGAGCAGCACCAGCCCTGACGGGTGCGGGACGGCGTACCCGTAGACCGCCTCCACCCGTGGTCCGCCACCCGTCTCCTCGGGCGGGCGCACGAAGGTACCGAGGAACAGGCGCCGGACGTCCTCGATCTGCACGCCGTCGAACCTACGGTCAGGAGGGGAAGATCTGCACCGTCCCGGTGGCGACCAGGACCAGGATCAGGACGACCAGCGCGCCCAGGGCGAGGTACGCCCAGGACTTCCCGGCGCGGTCCTCGTCGGACTCCGGAGCGTCGTAGTGGTGGCCGTCCGGGCGGCCCATGCGGTCGTCGTGGGGGTCACTCATGTCCTGCTCAACGAGGTACGGCGGGCAAGGTCATGCTCTCTCGGTGGTTGAGGTGCGAGGAGCGCCAGCGACGAGCCTCGAAACCACCACACGTCTGGTGGTTTCGAGGCTCGGGCCTGGCGGCCCTCACACCTCAACCACCGAGTAACGGCTACAGCGACTTCACCGAGTTCAGCAGCTTGCCGAGGGACTCCTTGGCGTCACCGAAGAAGAGGGTGGTGGTGGGTTCGAAGAGGAGCTCGTTCTCGATGCCGGCGAAGCCGGGGCGCATCGAGCGCTTCATGAAGATGACCTGCTTGGCCTCGTCGGCGTTGAGGATCGGCATGCCGTAGATCGGGGCGCCGGGGGTGGTCTTCGCGGCCGGGTTCACGACATCGTTGGCGCCGACGACCAGGACGACGTCGGCGTTCTTGAAGTCGCCGTTGATGTCGTCCATCTCCTTGAGCTGCTCGTAGGGCACCTGGGCCTCGGCGAGCAGCACGTTCATGTGGCCGGGCATCCGGCCGGCGACGGGGTGGATCG
Organism: uncultured Actinomycetota bacterium; assembly: GCA_963782155.1. Taxonomy (GTDB): domain Bacteria; phylum Actinomycetota; class Actinomycetes; order Propionibacteriales; family Nocardioidaceae; genus Nocardioides. Next base: position 14,154 of record CAWAIZ010000017.1, on the reverse strand, counting down.
CGTAGTCGACCTCGATCCCCCGCTCGCTCAGCACGTCGACCAGCTCCCGCAGGGTGTGCTGGGCCTGGGCGACCGCCAACCCGTACCCCGGCACGATGATGACCCGTTCGGCGTATGCCAGCAGGATCGCGATGTCCTCCGCGCCGGCACTGCGCACGGGACGGTCCGAGGCCACGCCGGAGCCGAGGGTCGAGCCGCCCTTCAGCGCGCCGAACATGATGTTGGCGACCGAGCGCCCCATGGCTCCGGCCATCAGCAGCGTCAGGAACGTGCCGGACGCGCCGACGAGCGTGCCGGCGACGAGCAGCAGGGTGTTGGACAGCACGTACCCGCCGGCCGCCACCGTCAGGCCGGTGAAGGCGTTCAGCAGCGAGATGACGATGGGTACGTCGGCGCCGCCGACCGGCAGCACGAGCAGGACGCCGACCAACAGGCCGACCAGCGCCAGCACGACGCCGACCCACATCGCCGGCTGGTTGATCAGCAGGCCCGCCAGGACCACGGAGCCGATCAGCGCCCCGCCGAAGACGACCGGTAGGCCGGGGAAGACCACCGGCCGCGAGGTCATCAGCTCCTGGAGCTTGGCGAAGGTGATCACCGAGCCGGCGAAGGAGACCGAACCGACCACGATGGTGAACGCAGTTGCCAGCAGCACGAACCAACCCGGGCCGGAGTCGACCAGGTCGTAGACCTCGACGATCTCGTGCAGCTCGAGCAGGGCCACCAGCGCGGCCGCGCCGCCGCCCACGCCGTTGAAGAGCGCCACCATCTGCGGCATCTGGGTCATCTGCACGGTGCGGGCGCCGTAGACACCACCCGCCGTGCCGACCGCGATCGCCACCAGGATCAGCGGCACGTGGTCGAGGTCGAGGTAGAAGAACGGGATCGCGCAGGCCAGCACTGCCGCGACGGCGCCGATGAGGTTGCCGTTGCGGGCGGTCTTCGGCCCGGACAGCCCCTTGAGGGCCAGGATGAAGCAGACGGCGGCGGCCAGGTAGCCCAGCTGCGCCCAGACGGGGATGCTCACTTGTCAGCCTCCACGGCCGCCTTCGCGGGCTTCTTGCGCACGAACATCTGCAGCATCCGGTCGGTGACCATGAAGCCGCCGACCATGTTCACGGCGGCGAGCACGATCGCGATCAGCCCGACGGTGAGCGCGAGCCCGTTGTCGGTGGAGCCGGTGACGATGATCGCGCCCAGCAGGATCACGCCGTGGATGGCGTTGGCGCCGGACATCAGAGGGGTGTGCAGCGTCGAGGAGACCTTGGAGATCACCTCGATGCCGACGAACACGCTGAGGATGAAGATCGTCAGCCAGACGACTCCCTCGTCCATCAGGACTGTCCTCCTTCTGCCGGGTCTTCCAGAGCGGTACGAGTGGGCTCGTGACGGATCTCCCCGTCGTGGGTGACGCACGAGCCGGTGACGATCTCGTCGTCGAAGTCGGGGGCGAAGGTGCCACCCGCCACGCCCTCGCCGGTCGCGGTCATCAGGGTCAGGATGTTGACGATGTTCTGGGCGTACAACCGCGATGCAGGACCCGGCATCTGCGACGGCACGTTGCGGCCGCCCCAGACCTGGGCGTTCCCGATCCGCACCACCTCGCCGGCCACCGAGCCCTCGACGTTGCCGCCGGTCTCGGCCGCCAGGTCGACGACCACCGAGCCCGGCTTCATCTGCTCCACCATCGCGGCGGTGACCAGCATCGGCGCGGTGCGACCCGGCACGGCGGCGGTGGTGATCAGGGCATCGGCGGCGGCGATGTACGGCGTGAGCAGGTCGCGCTGCCGGGCGGCCCGGTCCTCGGTCATCTCGCGGGCGTACCCGCCCGAGCCTTCCAGCGTTTCCAGCTCCAGGTCGATCGACTTGGCGCCCATCGACCGGATCTCCTCGGCGGCCGCGGCCCGGACGTCGTACGCGCGGACGACCGCCCCCAGCCGCTTGGCCGTCGCGATCGCCTGGAGGCCGGCGACACCGGCGCCGAGCACCACGACCTCCGCGGGCTGGACGGTGCCGGCCGCGGTCATGTTCAGCGGGAAGAAGCGGCGCAGCATGCCGGCGGCGACGATCGCGCAGCGGTAGCCGGCCACCAGCGCCTGCGACGACAGCGCGTCCATCGTCTGGGCCCGCGAGATGCGCGGCACCAGCTCCATCGCGAAGGCGGTGATCCCGCAGTCGCGCAGGTCGACCACGGCGTCCTGCTCGGTCGTGGTCGGTAGGAACGAGACCGTGGCCGCACCTCGGCGCAGCAGCCGGATCCGGTCCACGGCCAGTGGCTGCACGGACACCACCAGGTCGGCGGCGGCGATCGCGTCGTCCTCGATGGTGGCGCCCGCCTCGACGTACTCGTCGTCGGAGAGCAGGGCGTGCAACCCGGCGCCGGGCTCGACCGCGACGTCGTACCCCAGCCCGGTGAGCTTGCCGACGAGCTCGGGCACCATCGCCACCCGGGACTCGCCGTCGCGTGTCTCAGCGGCGACTGCGATCTTCACGTGGGTGACCCTAGTGGGCGGCGCGGCCGGCGAACGAGGTGGGGAACCCGCATGCCCACGCTCCATGACCGGTGGTCCAGGTGCGAGCCTGCGAGCCGCCGCGAACGGCCTCCCACCTCAACCACGGGGGGCCTTCCCGACGGCGAACGACGCCACCACGTCGTGCCGCGGACGGTTGCGCGGACCCTGGCCGAGGTACGACGCGACGAGCCGCACCTCCTCCACCGGCCAGGCCGGGCCGCGGTAGGCGTCCAGCAGGCGCACCCACGGCGACGTCTCCTGGGGTTGCTTGAGCCGCGCGACCGTGAGGTGAGGCTTGAAGCGGGCGCCGTCCACGGCGATGCCCGCCTTGCTCGCCGCCGCCCGCGCCCCCGTCGCCAGCCGCGACAGCTCGGTGCGGCCGGCCTCGTCGAGGTCGAGGCCGGCCCAGAGCACGCGCGCCCGCCCCGCGTTCGGGAACGCGCCGCCGCCCGCGATCGCGGTGGGGACCGGCGTACGCCGCCTGGCCGCGCGCTCGAGCCGGTCCAGCAGGTCGTCGAGCGCGCGGTCGGGCACCTCGGCCAGGAACGCGAGCGTCAGGTGCAGCTGGTCGCGGACCGACCAGCGGAAGTCCGCGGACGCGCGGCGCGGCTCGAGGAACTCGTCGAGGTGGTCGACGGCGTCGTCGGGAGGCACGACCGCGACGAACATCCGCACGGGTGCGACTGTAGGAGACGTGCGGATCGCGACCTGGAACGTCCTGAGCGGCCGGGAGCCCGGAGCGGCCGAGGTCGACCCGGACGCGTTCGCGGCGGACGTCCGCGAGCTGGACGCAGACCTGCTCGGGCTGCAGGAGGTCGACCGGGCCCAGCCGCGCTCTGGCGGGCACGACCTGACGTCGCTGGCGGCGTCGGCGATGGGCGCGGCGAGCGCGGTCTTCGCCCCCGCCCTCGTCGGCCTCCCGCAGCGGTGGCGGACCGCCGACGGCAGCGAGCCGGCCGACGTGCCGGCGTACGGCGTGGCGTTCCTGAGCCGCTACCCCGTCACGCGCTGGCGGACGGTCCGCCTGCCCGGAGTGCCGTTGCCGGTGCCGTACCGGTGGCCGGGCGGCCGGCTGCCGTCCCTGGTGCGCGACGAGGCGCGGGTGGCGATCGTCGCGGACGTCGACGTCCCGGACGGTCCACTGACCGTCGTGACCACGCACCTGTCGTTCCTGCCGGTCTCGAACGGTCGCCAGCTCCGCCGGCTGATGAGGAACCTGCCCCGGCACGGCCACCCGCTGCTCCACCTGGGCGATCTGAACATGCCTCCCGGTCGTGCCCAACGGCTGACGGGGCTGGCGCCGCTCGCCAGCGGCGCGACGTTCCCGTCGCACGCACCGACGCGGCAGATCGACCACGTCCTGGCGCGCGGACTGACCGCGAGCTCGGGCGGCCCGGTCGCGATGAGGCTCTCGGACCACCGCGCACTGGTCGCCGTCGTGTGAGACGACGACGGAGCCAGGCCTACAGGGACAGACCCGGCCCCGTCAGGATGCCGTGACGGGGCCGGGCGTTCGTGGGAGTCGGTCAGGTGTTGGCCGGCTCATGGGGATCGGCGCCCGGTGGAGCGACACCGGAGTCGAAGGCATCTAGCTCGTCGGCGAGCTCGTCTGGTGGGGGCGCCGTCGACTCGGCCGACTCGGCGCCAGCGCCGCCGGAGCCGGCGGTGCGCTTCTTGTTCCAGACGTCGAAGGCGACGGCGAGCAGGAGCACCAGTCCCTTGATGGCCTGCTGCCAATCGATGGAGATGCTGTTCAGCGACATGCCGTTGTTCAGAACGCCCATGACGACACCACCGATGATGGCGCCGATCACCGTGCCGACGCCGCCGGTCACCGCCGCGCCGCCGATGAACGACGCGGCGATCGCGTCGAGCTCGAAGTTCACGCCGGCCTTCGGGTTGGCGGCCGTCAGCCGGGCGGTGGTGACCAGGCCGGCGAGCCCGGCGAGCAGGCCCATGTTGGTCATCACCAGGAAGTCGACGCGTTTGGTGTCGACCCCGGACATGGTCGCCGCGTCGACGTTGCCACCGATCGCGTAGACGTGCCGGCCGAAGATGGTCCGGCTCATCACGAACGTGTAGATGGCGATCAGGGCGAAGAGGATCAGGCCCACGATGGGCAGGCCGCGGGCGTCGGCGAGCAGGTAGGAGAAGTACAAGATCACCACGGCCAGCAGGGCGAGCTTGAGGATGAAGAAGGGGAAGGGGAGGACCTCGAAGTTGTACTTCGCCGCGGCCGCACGCTTGCGCACCTCCAGCACTGCCAGGGCGAGCACCACGAGCACGCCGATCAGCAGCGTCAGGTTGTGGTAGCCGGTGTCCGGTCCGATCTCGGGCAGGAACCCGTTGCCGATCTTCTTGAACCCGTCCGGCAGGCCGCCCACGGTCGCGCCCTTGAGCACGACGAGGGTCAGGCCCCGGAACAGCAGCATGCTGGCGAGCGTCACGATGAACGCCGGGATGCCGACGTAGGCGACCCAGAACCCGTGCCACGCGCCGATGGCGGCGCCGAGCAGCAGGCAGAGCACCACGGCCAGGAACCACGGCACGTCGTGCTTGGTCATCAAGATCGCGCCGACGGCCCCGACGAACGCGGCCACCGACCCGACGGACAGGTCGATGTGCCGGGCCACGATCACGATCACCATGCCGATGGCCAGGATGAGGATCTGGGCGTTCTGCACGACGAGGTTCGAGACGTTGAGCGGCTTGAGGAAGATGCCGTCGGTCGTGACCTGGAAGAGCACGATGAGCACGGCGAGGGCGATGATCATGCCGTACTGCCGGACGTTGCCGCGCAGCATGGAGAGCAATCCGTTCATGACGTTCCTTACCTTGCGTCCACGGTCATGTAGCGCATGAGTGACTCCTGGGTGGCCTCGGTCCGGTCGAACTCGTGGGTGATGACACCCTCGGCCAAGGTGTAGATGCGGTCGCACAGCCCGAGCAGCTCGGGCAGCTCGGAGGAGATCACCAGGACGCCGCGCCCACTGCGGGCGAGCTCCTGGATGATCCCGTAGATCTCGTACTTCGCGCCGACATCGATCCCACGGGTGGGCTCGTCGAGGATCAGCAGCTGCGGGTCGGTGTACATCCACTTGGACAGCACGACCTTCTGCTGGTTGCCGCCGGAGAGCTTGCGCACGCCAGCCGTGACGCTGGGGGACTTGATGTTGAAGCTCTTCCGGTAGCCCTCGGCGACCACGACCTCCTTGCGCTCGTCGACGGTCAGCCCGGTGCGGAGCTTGGTGAGTGCGGCCGAGGAGATGGCGGTCTTGATGTCGTCGAGGAGGTTGAGCCCGAGTCCCTTGCGGTCCTCGCTCACGTAGGCGATGCCGGCCTCGATGGCCTGCGTCACCGTCTTGAGCTGGACCTCCTTGCCGTTCAGCACGAGCGTGCCCTCGTTGCGACTGCCGTAGGAGCGGCCGAAGATGCTGCGCGCCAGCTCGGTGCGCCCGGCCCCCATGAGCCCGGCGATGCCGACGATCTCGCCCGCGCGCACGTTCAGGTTGGCCTCGCCGGATCACCTCGCGGTGGTGGTCCTGCGGGTGCATGACAGTCCAGTCGCGGACCTCGAACATCACCTCGCCGATGTCGGGGGTGTGGTCGGGGAACCGGTGCTCGAGGTCGCGGCCGACCATGCCGCGGATGATGCGGTCCTCGTCGACGTTCCCGTCGGAGACCTTCAGCGTCTCGATCGTCCGCCCGTCGCGGATGATGGTGATCTCGTCGGCGACGCGCTCGATCTCGTTCAGCTTGTGGCTGATCATGATCGAGGTGATGCCCTTGCCCTGCAGGCCTTTCAGCAGGTCGAGGAGGTGCTGGGAGTCGTCGTCGTTCAGCGCCGCGGTCGGCTCGTCGAGGATGAGGAGCTTGACCTCCTTGCTGAGCGCCTTGGCGATCTCGACGAGCTGCTGCTTGCCGATGCCGAGGTTCTTGACGGGAGTCAGCGGGTTCTCCCGCAGGCCGACGCGGGCGATCAGCTCGATGGCGCGGTGGTTCGCCTCGTCCCAGTTGATCACGCCCGCGGGTCGCGTCTCGTTGCCGAGGAAGATGTTCTCGGCGATGGAGAGCTCCGGGATCAGGGCGAGCTCCTGATGGATGATCACGATGCCGGCGGCCTCGCTCTGCCGGATGTTGGAGAACGAGACCGGCGTGCCCTCGAAGACGATCTCGCCGTCGTAGGAGCCGTGCGGGTGGACCCCGCTGAGCACCTTCATCAGCGTCGCTCTTGCCGGCACCGTTCTCGCCGCAGATCGCGTGGATCGTCGCCACGCTAGCACCGATGAGGTTGACGTCCGCGAGCGCAATGACGCCGGGGAACCGCTTGGTGATGTCGCGCATCTCCAGGATCGGCTGAGCCATGGCATCCTTCCTTTGCTCGACCTCGTCCCTCGCGAGGCCGTACTTGTCAGGCTTTTTCTCGGGGGCGGGCCCGGGGTCGCCGGGCCCGCCCACCGGACGTGATCGGTGATCGGGCTACTTCAGCTCGTCCTCGGTGTAGTAGCCCGAGTCGACCAGGATCGGGTGCACGTTGTCCTTGGTCACCATCACGGGGTCGAGGAGGTAGGACGGGACGACCTTGACACCGTTGTCGTAGGTCTCGGTGTCGTTGACCTCCGGCTCGTCGCCGGCGCCGAGCGCCTTGATCATGTCGACGGTCACCTTGGCCAGCTCCCGGGTGTCCTTGAAGATCGTGGAGTACTGCTCACCCGCCAGGATCGACTTGACCGACTGCACCTCGGCGTCCTGGCCGGTGACGACCGGCAGGTCCTTGCCGCCACCGCCGTAGCCGTTGCCCTGCAGCGCGGCGATGATGCCGAGCGAGAGGCCGTCGTACGGCGAGAGCACGCCCTGCACCTTCTTCGAGGAGTAGGTCCTGGTGAGGATGTCCTCCATGCGCTTCTGCGCCGTGGCGGGGTCCCAACGCAGGATCGCGGCCTGCTCGAAGTCGGTCTGGCCCGACGGGACGACCAGATGTCGCCGGAGTCGATCATCGGCTGGAGGACCGACATGGCGCCGTCCCAGAAGAACGTGGCGTTGTTGTCGTCGGGCGAGCCGGCGAACAGCTCCACGTTGTAGGGGCCGTCGCCGGTGGCCTCGAGGCCCTCGACGAGCGACTCGGCCTGCAGCACGCCGACCTTGAAGTTGTCGAAGGTCGTGTAGTAGTCGACCGCGTCCGAGTCACGGATCAGGCGGTCGTAGCTGATGATGATCGATGTCCTGGCTCTCGGCGGTCGTCGAGGACCTCACCGAGCGCGGTGCCGTCGATCGCGGCGATGACGAGGGTGTCGACACCCTTGGTGACCATGTTCTCGACCTGGGAGACCTGGGTCGGGATGTCGTCCTCGGCATACTGGAGGTCGACGGTGTAGCCGGCGTCCTCGAGCTGCTACTTGATGTTGTTGCCGTCGGCGATCCAGCGCTCCGACGACTTGGTCGGCATCGCGACGCCGATCGACTGCCCTTTCCGCCGTCCCCGCCGCGTCGCTGGCCGCGTCGTCGTCCCCACCGCACGCGGCGAGAGTCAGCGCAAGGCTGCCGGCAACGAGGTGGATGAGTAGCTTGCGCATGCACCTGCTCCATTCCACTGTGCGTGGGGCCGGGTCTGTCCCGGCCCTCGTGCCGTTGCCGGGGCTGCCATCAGAAGCCCTGCGCCAGTCGGTGGTACGCCGGTTCCACCGCAGCTCCCTGACGAGGCCGCGCATGGTCGTGTCGGCAGTCGACCAGCACCAGCTCGGTGCCGGTCATCTCCGCCAGGTCGTCCAGGTGCGCCGGTCGAGCGCCGTGGACAGCGACCGTGTGGTGCGGTCCTCCGGCCGTCAACCAGGCCTCCGTGGACGTCCGGAGGTCGGGGTCCGGTCGCCACACTGCGCGGGCGACCGGGAGGTGGGGCAGCGGCGCGTCCGGGGCGACGACCGTCCACCTCGTTGGCGACGAAGCGGAAGCGCTCGCCGAGGTCGGCGAGCCCGAGCACCACCGCGGCGCCGGGGGCAGCGTCGAAGACCAGCCGGACCGGGTCCTCACGGCCGCCGATGCCGAGCGGGTGGATCTCGAGCGTGGGCTTGCTCGCCGCGATGCTCGGGCAGACCTCGAGCATGTGGGCCCCGAGGATCTTCTCCTCGCCGGGGACCAGGTGGTAGGTGTAGTCCTCCATGAAGGACGTGCCGCCCGGGCAGGCCCTCGGCCATCACCTTGAGGGTGCGCAGCATGACGCTGGTCTTCCAGTCGCCCTCGCCGCCGAAGCCGAAGCCGTCGGCCATCAGCCGCTGCACGGCCAGGCCCGGCAGCTGGCGCAGCCCGCCGAGGTCCTCGAAGTTGGTCGTGAATGCCGTGAAGCCGCCATCGGTGAGGAACGCGCGCATGCCGATCTCGATGCGGGCGCCGTAGCGCAGCGAGTCGTGCCGGTCGCCAGCCGGGCAGCAGGTCGGCCGCGACGTCGTAGGTGTCGGCGTACTCCTCGCACGAGCGTGTCGATCTCGGCGTCGGCCACCTCGTCGACGACCGCGACGAGGTCGTTGACGCCCCAGGTGTTGACCGAGACGCCGAAGCGGCGCTCGGCCTCGACCTTGTCGCCCTCGGTGACCGCGACGTTGCGCATGTTGTCGCCGAACCGGGCCAGCCGCATCGTCGCCATGGCTCGGCGCGGCCGACGGCCGCCCGCGCCCAGACTCCGACCCGGCGGGCGACCTCCGGGTCGTCGACGTGGCCGGCGACGGTCTTGCGCGACGACGCCCATCCGGGTCTGCACCGCCGCGAACTCCCGGTCGCCGTGGGCGGCCTGGTTGAGGTTCATGAAGTCCATGTCGATCTCGGCCCACGGCAGCGCCTGGTTGGCCTGGGTGTGCAGGTGCAGCAGCGGCTTGCGCAGCTGGTCGAGGCCGGTGATCCACATCTTCGCGGGGCTGAAGGTGTGCATCCAGGCGATGACGCCGACGCAGTCGTCGTCGGCGCTCGGCGTCGATCAGGGCCCGGCGGATCGCAGCGGTGTCGGTGAGCACCGGCGTGGCGACCACCCGCACCGGCACGTCGTCGGAGGAGTTCGAGCGCCTGCACGATCTCGCCGGCGTTGATCGGCGACCTGGTCGAGGACCTCGGGGCCGTAGAGGTGCTGGCTACCGGTGAGGAACCAGACCTCGCGAGCCCTGAACGCTCCGTCGGTGGCGCTCATCGGGCGCCCTCCTGGCCGTAGACGTTCTGGTAGCGGTCGTGGAGGGCGTCGATGTCGGCCGGGGCGATCGGCAATCGGCTCGCCGAGCTGCCGGGCGACGTGCACGGTGCGAGCGACGTCCTCGACCATCACCGCGGCCTTCACGGCCGAGCGGGCGTCCTTGCCGACGGTGAACGGCCCGTGGTTCTTCATCAGCACCGCCTTGACTCTGCTGTGCCGCAGGGTCTCGACGATGCCCTGGCCGATGGAGTCGTCGCCGATCAGGGCGAACGGGCCCGATCGGGTACGTCGCCGCCGAACTCGTCGGCGACCATCGTCAGCACGCAAGGGATCGCCTCTCCGCGGGCCGCCCAGGCGGTGGCGTAGGTCGAGTGGGTGTGCACGACGCCGCCCACCTCGGGCATGTGGCGGTAGACGTAGGCGTGTGCAGCAGTGTCGCGAGCTCGGCGCGCGGTCGCCTTCGACCAGGATGCCGTCGAGGTCGCAGACGACCATCGCGTCGGCGTCGAGCTCGTCGTAGGACACACCCGCGGGCTTGATGACGAAGAGGTCCTGCGCCCGGCACCCGAGCCGAGACGTTGCCGGCCGTCCACACGACCAGTCCGTTGCGGGTCAGCTCGGAGTGCAGGGCGGCGACCTCGGCGCGCAGGTCCGTGATCGTGTTCTGCATGGTCCGGCTCATGCGCGCGTCTCCGGCCGTGGCGACTCCGCAGGGCGTCGCGGCGGATCGCCTTGAGCCGCCTCATCACGTCGTTGCCGCCGCGGCCGAAGTGGTCGTGGAGCGCGCGGTACTCGGCGTACAGCTCGTCGTAGGCCGCCACGGTCGCCTTGACGGGCCGGAAGACGCCGCGGTTGACCCGGCCCATCCGCCTGCGCGGCGGTGGCCACGTCGGAGTAGGCACCGGCGGCGACCGCCGCGTGGATGGCCGAGCCGAGTGCGGGGCCCTGCTCGGAGTCGATGGTCGAGAGCGGCAGGTCGAGCACGTCGGCGTAGATCTGCATGAGGAGCTGGCGTTCTTCAGCAGCCCGCCGGCGACGACGAGCTCGGTCGACCGGGACCCCCGCGGCCTCGAACGTCTCCACGATCATCCGGGTGCCGAACGCCGTGGCCTCGAGCAGCGCGCGGTAGGTGTCCTCGGGACGGGTCGCGAGCGTCGTCCCGACGACCAGGCCGGAGAGCTCGTGGTCGACCAGCACCGAGCGGTTGCCGCTGTGCCAGTCGAGGGCCACCAGGCCGTGCTCACCGACACCCTGCCGGGACGCCTTGCGGGTGAGCAGCTCGTGGACGGAGATGCCCGCGTCGGCCGCGTCCGCGACGTACGGCTCCGGGACCTGGGTGGTGATGAACCAGTTGAAGATGTCGCCGACGCCGGACTGGCCGGCCTCGTAGCCCCACAGGCCGGCGGTGATCCCCCCGTCGACCACGCCGCACATGCCCGGCACCTCGCGCAGCGTGTCGCTGTTCATCACGTGGCAGGTCGAGGTGCCCATGATCGCGACCATCTGGCCGGGGCCGATGGCGTCCGCCGCTGGGGCGGTGACATGGGCGTCGACGTTGCCGACCGCGACGGTGATCCCGACCGGCAGGCCCGTCCAGGCGGCGGCCTCCTCCGACAGGGTCCCGGCGGGGCTGCCGAGCTGGGCGATCGGCGCGTCCAGCTTCTCCTCGACGAACGCCTCGAAGCCGGGGTTCAGGCCGGCCAGGAACGCGTGGGTCGGATACGTGCCGTCCTGGTGGATGCCCTTGTAGCCCGCGGTGCAGGCGTTGCGCACGTAGCTGCCGGACAGCTGCCACACGATCCAGTCGGCCGCCTCGACGAAGTGCGCCATCTCGGCGTAGACCTCCGGCGCCTCCTCGAGCAGCTCGAGGCCCTTGGCGAACTCCCACTCAGAGGAGATCATCCCGCCGTACCGCGGCAGCCACGCCTCGGCACGCTCGCGGGCCAGCCGGTTGATCCGGTCCGCCTGAGGCTGGGCGGCGTGGTGCTTCCAGAGCTTGACGTAGGCGTGCGGCTCGGCGACGTACTCGGGCAGCTCGCACAGCGGCGTCCCGTCGACGGTGGTCGGCACCATGGTGCAGGCCGTGAAGTCGGTCGCGATGCCGATGACGCGATCGGGGGCGACCCCGGCGTCGGCGAGCGCGGCCGGCACCGCCCGCTTCAGCACCTCGACGTAGTCGGCGGGGACCTGGAGGGCCCAGTCCGGACCGAGCCCGACCTCGGCACCCGCAAGCGAGGCCGGGAGACAGCGATCGAGCACGCCGTGCGCATAGGTCCACACCGACGATCCCAGCTCCGCGCCATCGCCCACTCGGACGACCACGGCGCGCCCGGAGAGGGTGCCGAAGTCGACGCCGATCGTCACCGGGTCGACCAGACCCGTGGCGGCGGCCGGCTGGGAGCGGTCGGTCACGCGGCATCCTCCGTGGCTTGAGGTAGGTGAGCGGCGTCACGATTGTGAGCGCTAACATTTTGGTTCGAGACAGATTGTTAGCGCTCACATGCCCTCGCGTCAAGCATCTGGGCCCATCCGATTGCGAGGCGGTGTCAGCTCGTGGGCGGCGGAGCCGTGGAGGAGCGGACGACCAGGGTGGTGGGCACCAGGTCGACGGTGGCGTCCTCCTCACCGGCGAGGACGCGCTCGACCAGGACCATCGCCCGACGCCCCAGCTCCCAGAAGTCCTGGCGGACCGTGGTGAGGGGAGGAGCGAAGAACTCGGCCTCCGGCAGGTCGTCGAAGCCCACGAGGCTGACGTCCTCGGGGATCCGCCGGCCCTGCTCGCGCAGCGCCGCGCACACGCCGAGCGCCATCTGGTCGTTGGCAGCGAACACCGCGGTGATGTCCCGCTCGCGAGCCAGCGCGATGCCTGCCCGGTAGCCACTCCACGCCGACCAGTCACCGCCCCATCGCAGCGGCGGCGCCTCGAGGCCGGCCTCCTGGATCTCCGCCCGCCAGCCGTCGATCCGTGCGCCGGCCTCGCTCCAGCCGGGCGGCCCGGCCAGGTGCACGACCGACGTGTGGCCGAGGTCGATGAGGTGCCTGGTGGCCATCCGGGCGCCCTGGACGTTGTCCACGCCGGCCGTGAGCGGCGTCCGCGACAGGTCACCCTCCAAGACCACCGTCGGGATGTCGACGGCGACGTCCTGGGCGATCCGCAGCACCGTCTCGTGCGGCACGACCACCACGATCGCCTCGGGGTTGTTCCCCATCAGCTGGTCGAAGGCCGACTGCACCGCTTCGGGCGTGGTCTCGGCGATGGAGACGAACGAGAGCCGGTAGTCGGTGCTGCGCGAGGCCTTCTCCAGGCCGAGCACGACCTGCGACGGCCCGAACTGGCTGCTGCCCCACGTCACCACGCCGACCGTCCGCGACCGGCTCGATGCCAGCAGCCGGGCGGCGATGTTGCGCCGGTACCCCAGCTCGCGGATCGCGTCCCGCACCCGCTCGGCCGTCTGCGGACGCACCCGCGCGTCGCCGTTGACGACCCGCGACACGGTCTGGTGCGAGACCCGCGAGAGCGCAGCGACGTCCGCCATCGTGGCGGGCCGCAGGCGGGGCTCGGTCATGGCGCTGGATGGTACGCCGCGTGGTCAGCCCACCTGGGTGCCGACCGCCTGGCCGATCAGGTAGGTCACCAGCATGGCCAGCAGACCGCCGCCGACGTTGCGGAGCACGGCCCGGCGCGGGTCGGCCTCACCCATCCGGGCGCTGACGTACCCGGTCACGGCCAGTGCCGCCGCCACGGACCCGACCGTCACCCACAGCCGGGTCGACACGCTGGCGAGCGTGATCGTGAGCAGCGGCAGCAGCGCGCCCACGGTGAAGGCGATCATCGACGCCCAGGCGGCGTGCCACGGGTTGGTCAGGTGGTACGGGTCGATGCCGAGCTCGACCTCGGCGTGCGCCGCCAGCGCATCGCGCTCGGTGAGCTCCTCGGCGACGCGGATGGCGACCTCCGGGCTGAGACCCTTCTGCTCGTAGAGGTACGCCAGCTCGGCGAGCTCCTCCTCGGGCTCCTCCAGCAGCTCGCGGCGCTCCTTGGCCAGCAACGCCTGCTCGGTGTCGCGCTGGGTGGAGACCGAGACGTACTCCCCCGCCGCCATGCTCAACGCCCCGGCGACCAGCCCAGCGACGCCCGCGATGAGGATCGTGTGGCGCTCGCCGGTCGCGCCGGCGACACCGACCACGATGCCGGCCGTCGACACGATGCCGTCGTTGGCGCCGAGCACCCCGGCCCGGAGCCAGTTCAGGCGACTGGCGACGCTACCGTCGTGCGGTTCGTCGGAGTGGAGGGCGGGCACCTCCGCCGCATCGCTGGTCATGACCCGATCCTCCAAGCCCGCTTGGCGATCCCGCAACGAAGGCCAGGCTCGCCTTTGCGCGTGCCACGGGTCCTCCCTGAGGATGAGGGAGCGGATTCCAGCGTGTGCTTGGATCGATCCAAACCCTTTGACGGAAAGTGGGCACCAC
>CAWAIZ010000016.1:0-133964 GCA_963782155.1 uncultured Actinomycetota bacterium | reverse complement strand
GGCTGCTCCCCCGACTGTTGCAGGAGCCAGGTGATGATCGCCTTCTGGGCGTGGCGGCGGTTCTCGGCCTCGTCCCAGATCACGCTCTGGGGACCGTCGAGGACCTCGGCGTCGATCTCCTTGCCCCGGTAGGCGGGCAGGCAGTGCATCACGATCGCGTCCGGCGAGGCGTGCGCCATCAGGTCGGCGGTGAGTGTGTAGTCGGCGAACTTCACGAGACGCTCCGCGGCCTCGCTCTCCTTGCCCATGGAGACCCAGGTGTCGGTGACGACGACATCGGCACCGTCGACGGCCTTGACCGGGTCACGCTCGAGGAGAGCCGACCCGCCGGTGTCGGCGCCGATCGCGTTGGCACGGTCGACCATCGCCTGCTCGGGGTCCTGCCCCTCGGGGGCGCTGATGCGGACGCGCATGCCGGCGGTCGCGCCGGCGAGGAGCCAGGAGTTCCCCATGTTGCAGGCCCCGTCCCCCACGAACGCGACGGTCAGGCCGGCAAGCGTGCCCTTCTTCTCCTTGACGGTGAGCAGGTCGGCGAGGAGCTGGCAGGGGTGGTACGCGTCGGTGAGGGCGTTGACGACGGGTACGCCGGAGTACGCCGCCATGTCCTCGATCGCGTTCTGGCCGTAGGTGCGCCAGACGATGAGCGCGACCTGCCTGCCCAGCACCCGCGCCACGTCGGGGACGGACTCGCGCTTGCCGATGCCGGCCAGGGCGCCGTCGACGAGCATGGCGTGCCCGCCCAGCTCGGCGATGCCGGCGGCGAAGGAGACCTGGGTCCGCAACGTGGGCTTGTCGTAGATCGTCGCCACGCTTCGCGGTCCCGCGAGCGGCTTCGCGTCGTACGGCGCCCGCTTCATCTCGACGGCCAGGTCCAGGACCGCGGCCTGCTCGGCGGGGCTGAGGTCGTCGTCGGCGAGGAAGGAACGGATCACGCTCACTTGTCTGGGCTCACTTTGTTTGGGCCTCCGTAGGCGTCGTCGAGGATCCCTGGCCAGGCGGCCAGGAACGCGTCGACGTCATCGTGGCCGATGACCAGGGGAGGAGCGAGGCGGACACGGTCGGGAGTCGGGTTGTTGATGATGAAGCCCTTAGCGAGCGCGGCCGCGGTCACCTCGGCGGACAGCGGGTGCGACAGGTCGAGCCCGATCAGCAGCCCGCGTCCGCGTACCTCGGTGACCCGCTGCTCGGCCGCGAGGCCGGCTCGCAGGCGCTCGCCCATCGCCGTCGCGTGCTCCAGGAGTCCGTCCTTCTCGATGGTGTCGAGGACGGCGAGCGCCGCCGCGCACGCCACCGGGTTGCCGCCGAACGTGGTGCCGTGGTTGCCCGGCTGGAGGAGGGTCGCGGCGTCGCCGAGTCCGACGCAGGCGCCGATGGGGATACCGCCGCCGAGACCCTTGGCCACGGTGACCACGTCCGCGTCGGCGACGTTGCCGGCGAACCACTCGCCGGTGCGCCCGATCCCGGTCTGCACCTCGTCCAGCCAGAGCAGAGCGCCGTGGTCGCGGGTGATCTCGCGCGCCGACGCGAGGTAGTCGGCCGGCGGCACGACCACGCCCGCCTCTCCCTGGACCGGCTCGAGGATCACCGCGGCGGTCTCGTCGGTGACGGCACGGGCCAGGGCGGCCTCGTCGCCGTACGGGACGAAGCTGACGTCGCCGGGCAGCGGCTCGAACGGCGCGCGGTACGCCTCCTTGGAGGTCAGCGCGAGCGATCCCATGGTGCGGCCGTGGAACGAGCCCTCGGCGGCGACAAGGTGGGTCCGGCCGGTACGCCGGGTGAGCTTGAACGCCGCCTCGTTGGCCTCGGTACCGGAGTTCGTGAAGAAGACCCGTCCGCCCCGTTCGGCTGCGCCGACGAGCGACAGGAGCCGTTCGGCCAGCTCGACCTGAGGTGCGCTGGTGAAGAAGTTCGAGACGTGGCCCAGCGTCGTGAGCTGCTCGGTGACGGCCGCGACCAGGGCGGGGTGGGCGTGGCCGAGGGCGTTGACCGCGATGCCGCCGAGCAGGTCGACGTACTCCTTGCCGTCGACGTCCCAGATGTGCGCGCCCTCGCCACGGGCGAGCACGAGCTTGGGCGGACCGAACGTGTTCATCAGCGCGCCCTGGTAGCGCTCGAGCCAGGTCACGAGGACTTCGCCTTCCGGACCTTGGTGGCCACGCCGGGCAGCACCTGGGTGCCGACGCCCTCGTCGGTGAACAGCTCGAGGAGCACGGCGTGGTCCTCACGGCCGTCGACGACGGTCGCGCGGGGTACACCGCCCCGGACGGCCTGCAGGCAGGCGGCCATCTTCGGCACCATCCCGCTCGCCAGGCTGGGCATCAGCTCGGCCAGGGCTTCGGGCGAGATCTCGCCGATCACGTCGTCGCTGTCGGGCCAGTCGCGGTAGAGCCCTTCGACGTCGGTGAGTACGAGCAGCTTCTCGGCGCCGAGGGCGACCGCGAGCGCGGCGGCCGCGGTGTCGGCGTTCACGTTGTGCACGGTGCCGTCGACGTCAGGCGCGACGCTGGAGATGACCGGGATCCGGCCGGCCTCGACCAGGTCGAGGACCGACTCGGGACGGACGCTGGCGACCTCGCCGACCAGTCCGAGGTCGACCTCCTCGCCGTCCACGACGGTGTTCGTGCGCTGGGCCGTGAACAGGCCGGCGTCCTCGCCGGAGAGGCCGACGGCGAGCGGCCCGTGCTCGTTGATGAGGCCCACCAGCTCACGCTGCACCTGGCCGACCAGCACCATCCGGACGACGTCCATGGCCTCCGGGGTGGTGACGCGCAGGCCGCCCTTGAACTCCGAGGCGATACCGAGACGGTCGAGCATGGCCGAGATCTGCGGGCCACCACCGTGCACGACGACGGGCTTGAAGCCCGCGAAGCGCAGGAAGGCGACGTCCTCGGCGAAGGCGCGCTTGAGCGTGTCGTCGGTCATGGCGTTGCCGCCGTACTTCACCACGACGACCTTTCCGTGGTACCGCTTCAGCCAGGGCAGCGCTGCAGCGAGTACGGCGGCCTTGGCCGGCTCGACGGCGGGTCTGGTCTCTTCGATGGTCATGAGGAGTACGCGCTGTTCTCGTGGACGTAGGCGTGGGTCAGGTCGTTGGTCCAGATGGTGGCGCGGTGCTCGCCGGACTTGAGGTCGACGGTGACGCTGACCTCGCGCGCGGTGAGGTCCACGCCGCCGGGGTCCTCGGCCGGGGTGGACCGACGGCACACCCAGACGCCGTTCATGGCCACGTCGAGGTCGGCCGGGTCGAACGCCGCCTGCGTCGTGCCGATGGAGGCGAGGACGCGACCCCAGTTGGGGTCGTTGCCGAAGACGGCGGCCTTGAAGAGGTTGCTGCGGGCGATGCTGCGGCCCACCTCGATCGCGTCGTCCTCCGAGGCCGCCCCCTGGACGGTGATGGCGATCTCGTGGTCGGATCCCTCGGCGTCGGCGAGCAGCTGCATGGCGAGGTCGATGCAGGCGCGGGTGACGGCGTCGGTGAGGTCGGGCAGGGAGGGCGTGATGCCGGAGGCGCCGCTGGCGAGCAGGGCGACGGTGTCGTTGGTGGACATGCAGCCGTCGGAGTCGAGCCGGTCGAAGGAGATCCGGGTTGCGGCGCGGAGGGAGGTGTCCAGGTCGTGCGACGAGGCCACAGCGTCGGTGGTGAGGACGACGAGCATGGTGGCGAGCTGGGGGGCGAGCATGCCGGCGCCCTTGGCCATCCCGCCGACGGACCAGCCGGCGCCCTCGACGACGACCTGCTTGCTGACGTGGTCGGTGGTCATGATCGCGTGCGCCGCGTCGTCGCCGCCGGCCGGTGACAGGGCGGCGTACGCCGCGTCCACGCCCTTCAGCACGTCGTCGCGGGGATTCGTGAGGCCGATCAGGCCGGTGGAGCAGACGAGGACGTCGATCGCGCCCATGCCGGCGTGCTCGGCGACGCGCTCGGCGACGGCGTGGGTGGTCTGGAAGCCGTCAGGCCCGGTGTAGCAGTTGGCGCCGCCGGAGTTCAGGAAGACCGCCCTCACCACGCCGTCCCGGACGACCTGCTCGCTCCAGAGCACCGGGTTGGCCTTGCAGCGGTTGGCGGTGAACACCGCGGCCGCGTCGTGCCGGGGACCCTGGTTGACGACGAGGGCGATGTCCTTGCCGCCGCTGGTCTTGAGGCCGGCCTCGACGCCGGCGGCGGTGAAGCCCTTCGGGGTGGTGACGCTCACGGGGCGAGTCCCACGGTCGTCAGGCCCAGCGTCTCCTCGAGGCCGAGGGCGATGTTCATGCACTGCACGGCGGCGCCGGCCGTGCCCTTGGTGAGGTTGTCGACGGCGCCGACGGCGACCAGGCGGCCGGCTCGCTCGTCGACGGTGACCTGGAGGTGCACGGCGTTCGAGCCGAGCACCGCTTGCGTCTGTGGCCACTGGCCGGGGGGCAGCACGTGGACGAACGCCTCGTCGGCGTACGCCTTCAGGTACGCCGCGCGGGCGTCGTCCGCGGTCACGCCCTGCTTGATGGGGGCCGAGCAGGTGGCCAGGATGCCGCGCGGACATCGGGACGAGCACCGGGGTGAAGCTGACGCGGACCCCGAGGTTCTGCTCGATCTCGGGTGTGTGGCGGTGGACCCCGCCGACGCCGTACGCCGAGACGTTGCCCATCACCTCCGAGCCGAGCAGGTTGGTCTTGGCGGCCTTGCCCGCGCCGCTGGTGCCGGACGCCGCCACGATGACCACGTCCGGCTCGACCAGCCCCGCCGCCAGCGCGGGGGCGAGGGCGAGGGACGAGACGGTCGGGTAGCAGCCCGGCACGGCGATGCGCTTCGCCCCGACCAGTGCGGCGCGGTGGCCGGGGAGCTCGGGCAGGCCATAGGGCCAGGTACCCGCGTGCACGGAGCCGTAGAACTGCGTCCAGGCCCCCGGGTCCCTGAGCCGGAAGTCCGCGCCGCAGTCGACGACGAGGACGTCCTCGCCGAGCGCCTCGGCGATGGCGGCGGAGGTGCCGTGCGGCAGGGCCAGGAACACGACGTCGTGCCCGCCGAGGGTGTCCGGGTTCGTCGGCTCGAGGACCCGCTCGGCCAGCGGCGTGAGGTGCGGCTGGAGCGAGCCGAGGCTCTCTCCCGCGTTGCTGGCGCCGGTGAGCGCGCCGACCTCGACCCCCGGGTGCCCGAGCAGGAGTCGCAGCAGCTCGCCGCCGGCGTACCCGCTCGCTCCGGCCACCGCTGCCCGTACCTGCACCATGTGCATGACTATACAGTCTGCTGCATAGTCATGCGAACTACGGGTGGACCAGATCGCCCGGTGACGATGTCGATGTCCGGCGCTAACGTCGGTGCATGAGCCGGTTGAGCGCGTCCCAGTACCTGTCCGCCATCGAGTCCGAGTCGGCCCGCTTCAGGGAGGTGCTGGCCGACGCGGATCCCGCAGCCCCGGTGCCCAGCTGCCCCGCCTGGACGGCGCTCGACCTCGCGAACCACCTCGCCGAGGTACAGGCGCACTGGACCTGGGTGGTGGCGAACCGGCCGAAGGACCCCGAGGAGCGCCCGGAGGCCGACGGTTCCCCGACGACGTACGACGCCGCCCTCACCGCCTTCGACGAGGCCTCGGCCGGACTGGTCGCCGCACTGCGCGACGCCGATCCGGCTGATCCGGCCTGGACCTGGTCGAAGGAACAGACGGTCGGCTTCATCTTGCGACGACAGGCCCACGAGGCGCTGATCCACCGGCTCGACGCCGAGCTCGCCGCTCTCGGTCACCACACGGACCTCGACCCCGCACTGGCTTCCGACGGCGTCGAGGAGGTGCTGGACGTGATGTTCGGCGGCTGCCCGGAGTGGGGCGAGTTCTCGCCGCTGCCGCACTACCTCCGCCTCGAGCTCACCGACACCGGCGAGAGCGTGTGGGTGCAGCTGGGCCGCTTCAGCGGGACCGACCCCTCCGACGACACGCACTACGACGAGGACGACATCCACGTGGTGGCCGACCCCGGCGTCGAGCCGGACGCGGTGATCTCCTCGCCCGCGGGCGTACTGGACGCGCGGCTGTGGCGGCGCGGCGACGGCGACTCGATCCACCTCGCCGGCGACCTCGAGATCGTCGACCACTTCCGGCGGGTCATCCACCAGCCGATCAACTGAGCCGGGTGCCCGGGGCTGGTTCCGCCAGCCTGGCGCTGCCCCGGCGCTGTCCCGGCGGCGGTGAGTCTGCCACCGTCTGCGCGTCCGAAACGGTGCCTAGCTCACCGCTGCCCCGGCGCTCTCCCGGTCGGCGGTGAGCCTGCCACCGTTTGCGCGTCCGAAACGGTGCCTAGCTCACCGCTGCCCCGGCGCTCTCCCGGTCGGCGGGTGAGCCTGCGACCGTTTGCGCGTCCGAAACGGTGCCTAGCTCACCGCTGGACGGCGCCGCACCTCTCGGCGGCGAGCGCGACGGCGGCGTCGCGGGCGGCGCCGGCCTCGTGCTCGGTGAGGGTCCGGTCGGGCGCGCGGAAGCGCAGGGCGAAGGCCAGGGACTTCTTCCCCTCGCCGACCTGGGGACCGGTGTAGACGTCGAAGAGGCGCACGGACTCGAGGTACTCCCCCGCGCCCTCGCGAAGGGCCGCCTCGACGTCCGCGGCGCTCACCGCGTCGTCGACGACGAGGGCGACGTCCTCCTTGGCGACCGGGAAGTTCGAGAGCTCCGGGGCCGCCACGACGCGGACGGCGTGCTCCAGCAGGCGGGTCAGGTCGATCTCGGCGGCGGCGGTGCGGGCGGGGACGCCGTACGCCGCGCAGACCCGCGGGTGCAGCTCGCCGGCGTGGCCGAGCACCGCGTCGCCGACGAGGACCTCGGCGCAGCGGCCCGGGTGCCACGGGGCGTGCGTCGCCGCGCGGACGGTCACGTCCACGCCGAGAGCCTCGGCGGTGCGGCGGACCGCGTCGATGGCGTCGGACCAGCCGGCCGCGCGACCGGAGCCCCACCACCCGGGCCGCTCGCGCTCACCGGAGACGACGAGGCCGAGGTGCAGCGGCTGCGCGGGCAGCGCCTTGTCGAGCTCGTCGAGCTCGCCGTCGCTGGGCCGCCGGTCGACGCCGAAGATCGGCGCCGGGCCGGTCGCGCGCGGCTGGGTGACGGTCGCGGTCTCGAAGAGGGCCAGGTCCGTCGACCCGCGACCCGCGTTGCGGGCCACCGCCTTCAGCAGGCCGGGCAGCAGCGTGGTGGTCATCGCCGGCTCCTCCGAGGAGAGCGGGTTGGCCAGGCGCAGGACGGTACGACGGGGGTCGTCGGCCGCGATCCCGAGCGCGTCGAGGTCGCGCAGACCGATGAACGGGAAGCTGACGACCTCGACGTACCCCTCCCCGGCCAGCGTCCGCCCGACGCGGCGGCGCAGCTGCTGGCCCCGGGTCAGCCCGCTTCCGTGGGCGGCGGGCGGCAGCACCGAGGGGACGTTGACGTAACCGACGACGCGGGCGACCTCCTCCACGAGGTCGAACGGGTCGGTGACGTCGCCGCGCCACGGCGGCGGGGTGACCGACAGCGTCGAGCCGGCCTCCTCCACCTCGCAGCCGACGGCGCGCAGATTGGCGACCGTCACCGAGGCGGGGATCTCCATCCCGGTGACGCGGGCCGGCAGCCCGGCCTCGATGGTGATGGCTTCGCGGTCCGGCGCCGAGCCGACGTACGTCACGCCGTCCTCGACGGTGCCACCGCCGTGGGTCGTCAGCAGCTCGGCCACCCGGTCGGCCGCCACGAGCGGAATGGTCGGGTCGGTGCCGCGCTCGAACCGCTTGGACGCCTCCGACGGCAGCTTGTGCCTCCGCGCGGTGCGGAAGATCGCGACCGGATCCCAGTGGGCGGCCTCGATGAAGATGTTGGTTGTCGTGTCCGAGAGCTCGGTGGTCTCGCCGCCCATCACACCGGCGAGCCCGATCGGACCGGTGTCGTCGGTGATGAGCAGGTCCTCGGTCGACAGGTCGCGATCGGCGCCGTCGAGGGTGCGCAGCCGCTCCCCCGCACGCGCACGCCGTACGACGATCGGGCCGGTGAGCTTGTCGCGGTCGAAGCCGTGGATCGGCTGCCCGAGCTCGAGCATCACGTAGTTGGTCACGTCGACGGCCAGTGAGATCGGGCGCATGCCGGCCAGCTGGATCCGGCGGGACATCCAGTCCGGCGTCGGGGCGGACGGGTCGAAGCCGGTCACGGAGCGGCCGGTGAAGACCGGGCAGCCGACCGGATCCTCGACGACCACGTCGTACGCCGCGTGCTCGGACTGGGGCACCGGACGGGCCGCGGGATCGGTGAACGGGACGCCGTAGGCCAGCGCAGCCTCCCGGCCGACGCCGCGCAGGGAGAGGGCGTACGCGCGGTCGGGGTTGATCTCGAACTCGATGACCTCGTCGCGCAGCGGCAGTACGTCGAACACGTCGTCGCCCGGCTCACCGGCATCGGCGGGCAGCACGATGATGCCGTCGTGGTCCTCGCCGAGCCCCAGCTCCTTGGCCGAGCAGATCATCCCGGCCGAGACGTGCCCGTAGGTCTTGCGGGCGGAGATCGCCATCCCATCAGATCCTGCGTCACCCGGCAGCACGCCGCCCGGCAGGATCACCGGCACGAGGTCGCCGACGGCGAAGTTGTGGGCGCCGCACACGATGCCTTGGGGGTCACCCGTGCCGTTGGCGGCGCCGACGTCGACGGTGCACCAGCGGATGGTCTTGCCGTTCTTCTGCGGCTCGTCCTCGAACGCCAGCACACGGCCCACGACGAGGGGTCCGGTGATGTCGTGGCCGGGCCTCTCGATCGCCTCCAGCTTGAGGCCGAGCGCGGTCAGCCGCGCGGCGAGGTCCTCGGTGGAGACGTCGGGCAGGCCGGGGACGACAGCACGGATCCACGAAACAGGGGTGCGCATCGGGGTCAGAGCTCCGTTCCGAAGGCGGACGAGAAGCGGACGTCGCCCTCGAACAGGTCGCGCAGGTCCTCGACGCCGTGCCGGAACATCAACGTCCGGTCGATGCCCATGCCGAAAGCGAAACCGGTGTATCGCTCGGCGTCCACGCCGCAGGCGGTCAGCACGCGCGGGTTGACCACCCCGCAGCCGCCCCACTCGATCCAGCCCTCGCCCTTGCACGTGCGGCAGGACTCCGGCTCCCGCCCGCGACAGACGAAGCAGACCAGGTCGACTTCGGCGCTGGGCTCGGTGAAGGGGAAGTACGACGGCCGGAACCGCGTCGTGATCCCGTCGCCGAACATCGAGGAGGCGAAGTGGTCGAGGGTGCCCTTGAGGTGGGCCATGGTGATGCCCTCGTCGACGACGAGACCCTCGACCTGGTGGAACACCGGCGAGTGCGTGGCGTCGTACTCGTCGGTGCGGTAGACCCGGCCCGGGCAGACGACGTAGATCGGCGGCTTGCGGGTCAGCATGGTCCGGGCCTGGACGGGCGAGGTGTGGGTGCGCAGGACGACGTGGTTGTCGGCCGGCTCGGTCCAGAACGTGTCCTGCATGGTGCGTGCCGGGTGGTCGGGACCGAGGTTGAGAGCGTCGAAGTTCAGCCACTCGGCCTCGACGACGGGGCCCTCGGCGACCTCCCAGCCGAGCGCGACGAACACGTCGGCGATGTCCTCGGCGAGCATGGTCAATGGGTGCCGCGAGCCGGCCGGGCGTCGTGCGGTCGGCAGCGTGACGTCGACGGTCTCCTCGACGAGCATCCGCTCCTCTGCCTGGACCTCGAGATCGGCCTGACGGGCCACCAGCGCCTGTTGGACCGCTCCCCTTGCCTGGCCGACCCGCTGGCCGGCCTCCTTGCGGGCCTGGGGCGGCAGGGCGCCGATCTCGCGGTTGGCCAGCGCCAGCGGCGACCGGTCCCCCGTGTGGTCGATGCGCACCTGCTTGAGCGCCGTCAGGTCCCCGGCTGCCGCGATCGCGGCAAAGGCCGCCTCGCGCATCTCCTCGACCTGGTCAGCGCGCAGCGGCGTGACCTCGACGGGGTCGTAGGACGAGTTCGGGCCGGACATGACCCGAAGTCTAGGAAGGGGAGGTCCGCGGTCGCGAACCGGTTAGCGGGGGTTGGACAGGTCCCCCGGGCACGTCACCGGCTGCGCATAGGTCGGCAGGGCCCCCCCGAAAGCTTCGCGCGCCCGGGCTCGGCCCAGGTTCCACTCGAGCCAGTCGTCGCTGAACGCCTCGTCGGCCGAGTACGAGAAGACGCAGGCCTGGAGGTCGGCGGGCAGATCCTTCAAGGTCGGGACGGCGTCGAAGGACAGGGTCGCGAGGTACTGCCAGTCCAGCTTCCCGGACTGCTCGTACCGGTCGATGTTGTGCCGGGCGATCCACGCGTCGGGGTTGATCGCGGCGATGCCGAGCAGGCCGACGAGACCGGTCACGAAGGCGAACCGCGGCACCCACGTACCCCACCGCAGCAGGCCTGCGACGGCCACGGCGAGGACGACCACGCCGAGCCAGCCCTCGACGACGTCGACGACCAGGCGGGCCTGGGTGAAGCCGTAGGCCTCCTGGTACAGCTGCATCCGGTGCAGCGCCGAGACGACCACGACCAGGGTGAGCGCGCACAGCAGGCCGAGCGAGAGCCGCATCGACAGCACGTCGCGCGGTTCGCTGCCGACGCGGCGGGACGCCGCCCACACCACGAGCAGCGTGAGCAGGGTGGCGACGGTGAGCTGGCCGAAGCCCTGGTGCACGTACTCGGCGTAGGTGAGCCCGGTCGTCCGCTGCACGTAGTCGTGACCACCGAACAGGACGGCGGCCTGGGCGGCGACGAAGACCGCGACCACGGTGTCCACGACCAGCACGGGCACCAGCCACTCGAACCTTCGCGCGGTCGGCCGCGCGATCCGGCCGGGGACCGCCGAGACGTCGGGCGGGTTGAGGGCGAGGTACGCCGCGCCGAGGGTCGCGCCGCCCACGAACACCGCCACGAAGACGCGGAGCACGAACGACTGGACCGTCAGGTCCGGCAGCACCGTGTCCGCCCAGCCGGCCACCACCGCGTCCGCGGAGGCGAACAGCACACCGAAGACCAAGAGCCCCAGCGCCGACCAGACCACCGTGACCACGACGCGGGGGGCGCTGCCGCCGCCGACGATGCCGCGCAGGCTGCGTCCCAACCAGGGCAGTCCTCGGATCGCCGAGAGCGGCCACGCGAGGCCGGCGACAACGTACTCGGGGATCCGCGAGCCGCGAGTGACCCCGATGATCATCGAGGCGATGCCGGCGAGAACGCACAGCACGCCGATCCACGGGGCGTCGAGCAGCACCACCGGCAGGCAGCAGACCGCCCCCAGCACCATGCACACGACCGTGAAGGGGTCGCGCCGGTGGCGGGCCGCCCCCCAGACGGCGCCGCCGGCCGCGGCCAGCACCAGGAACATCGCCAGACCGGGGTCGCGGAACGGCAGCAGCAGGCCGCCCATCAGGCCCACCCCGGCAGCGACCAGGACGATGTCGCGACGACCGCCGGGTACGTCGGGCCAGTGCTTGCCGAACAGCGGGTCGATGACCGGCGAGGGCTCGACGAACACGACGGGGGTAGGAGCGGGAGCGGACACGGGCGTGACCTCCGAGGCGGCGGGAGTGGGAGCGGGAGTGGCGGCGGGTCGCGATGGCGGGTTGAGCGGCAGGTCGGCGCGGACGACGGCCCCGCTCGTGCCCGTGGGCGGGTCGACGAAGCGGACCGTTCCGCCGTGCAGACCGGCTACCCAGCGGGCGATGGCCAGGCCGAGACCCGTGCCGCCCCCTCCGGCGGCGCCAGGGTCGTGGGCCAGGGTGCCGAACCGGTCGAACGCGCGCTCCCGGTCGCCCGGCGCCACGCCCGGACCGTCGTCGGCCACCTCGAGGTGCCACCGGTCACGTGCGGCGGCGGCGTGCACATGGACCGTGCCGCGCTCGGGGCTGTGCCGGACGGCGTTGTCGAGGAGGTTGGTGAGGAGCTGGCGCAGCCGGGCGCGATCGGCGCGGACGGCCAGCGCTTCGGGGACCTCGACTCGGAAGGAGACGGCCCGCCCGGTCGGCACGAGGTCCGCCACGGCCTCGTCCACCAGGCCGGCGACCCCGACCTCCTGCAACGCGAGGGCGGCCACGCCGGCGTCGACGCGGGACAGCTCCAGCAGGTCGGTCACCAGCGCCGAGAGCCGGCGGGCTTGGTCCACGGCAGCGTCGAGGTGGGCCGCATCGGTGGCCACGACCCCGTCGGCGAGGTTCTCCAGGACGGCGATCAGGCCGGCGAGCGGCGTACGGAGCTCATGGGAGACCGTGGCGACCAGGTCGCGCTGCTCGCGGTCCACGGTCGCCAGCTCGGCGGCCATCTGGTTGAAGGCGCGGGCCAGCTCACCGACCTCGTCGGCCGACTCCGCGTGCACCCGGCCGCGGTAGTCGCCGCGGGCCATCCGGCGGGTCGCCTCCGTCATCTCGCGCAACGGCGACGTCATGCCCACCGCCAGCAGCTGGGTGACGCCGAGGGCCAGGGCGAGGGTGACGGGAACCGCGACGAGGAGGGGTACGCCGGAGTCGTAGCCGACCACGCTGACGACCATCGCGACCACGACGCTGGCGGTGACCAGGGCGCCGAGCTTGACCTTGATCGAGCCGACGGCGGCGAGCGGGGTGCTCACGGGGACTCCTCCAGTGCGTACCCGACCCCATGCACCGTGCGGACCCGGTGCGCGCCGATCTTGGCGCGGAGCGCCTTCACGTGGCTGTCGACGGTGCGGGTGCCGGCGGCGTCCGGCCAGTCCCAGACGTCGGCGAGCAGCCGTTCGCGCGGCAGCACCTCACCGGGCGTCTGTGCGAGGCGGACGAGGAGGTCGAACTCGGTCGGCGTCAGCCGGACCTCCTCCCCCGCGACGACGATCCGTCTCGCCCCCGTGTCGACGGACAGGTCGCCGACCACGAGACGGGCCGCCGGTCGGGACGCGAGGTCCGCGGCGCGGTCCACCCGGCGCAGCAGGGCACGCACGCGGGCGACCAGCTCACGCATCCGGAAGGGCTTGGTCAGGTAGTCGTCCGCGCCGACCGCCAGCCCGACCAGGATGTCCGCCTCGTCGTCACGGGCGGTCAGCATCAGCACCGGCACGGGATGCTGGACCTGGATCCGACGGCACACCTCGAGCCCGTCGAAGCCGGGCAGCATCACGTCCAGGACGACGAGGTCGGGTCTGGTGGCGGCGTACCGCTCGACCGCGCCGGGACCGTCGTACGCCTGCTCGACCACGAACCCCTCGGCGCGCAGCCGGTCGGTGACGGCGTCGTTGATGACGCGCTCGTCCTCGACGACCAGCACCTTCGGGCTCATGGGGAGAGGCTAGGAGCGCGGGCGTGCAGGAGGCCGGTACGACTCGTGAAGGGTTTGTGGAGATGACCGGCCCTGGCCGTCGCGATTGGTCACAAACGCCACTCCGGAGGGCCGTTTCGATGGCGTTTGGGACCAAACGCCATCACTGGCGGGCGCGGGCACAGGCGCAGATCAGTACAGGTCGGGCGGCTCGCCGGGCCAGTCCATCACGATCCGCGCACCGCCCGAGGGCGAGTCGAGGATGGCGACGGAACCGCCGTGGGCTCTGGCGATGCCGTTGACGAGGTAGAGGCCGAGGCCCGTCCCGCCGCGGTTGCCGTGCCCGGTCCAGAACTTGGTGAACACGCGGCGGCGCATGTCGTGCGGGATGCCGTCACCCTCGTCGTCGACGGTGAGCCGGACACCCTGGGTGCCGAGCCCGTCGCCCTCCCAGGCTTCGGCGCGGACCCGCACCGTGCCTCCGCCGTGCCGGATCGCGTTCTCGACCACGTTGGTGACGACCATCGTGAACTTGTCGGGGTCGACGTACACGTCGGGGAGACCGGGGCCGGCGTCCAGCTCGATCGAGTGTGGCGCCCCGGCCTGGACGCTGGTGATGATCCGGCCGAGCAGGATGCGGATGTCGGCGCCGCGCCGCGCCAGGCTGAGGCGGCCCGTGTCGAGGCGGGCGACGTCGAGGAGCTCGGTGATCAGCCGGCTGAGGCGGTCGGCGTCGGCGTGCACCGTGGTGAGCATCAGCAGCTTCTGCTCGTCGTTGAGCTTGCCCCAGCGACTGAGCATCGCCTGCACGAAGCCCTTCACGCCCGTCAGCGGGGAGCGCAGCTCGTGCGCCACGGCGGCGACCAGGTCGGAACGTTCACGGTCGAGCCGGGCACGGCCGCGACCGGTGCGTACGGTCAGCGCGACACCGGTCGCGCGCCCCAGGGGCTTGTCCCGGAGGATGCGGGCGGTGACCAGGCACTCCTTGCCGTCGGGGAGAACCCAGGACTGCTCGGGCACGCCGGTGCGGATCCGCGGTCCCTCGAAGGGACGGTTGACCTCGGTCCAGGTGCGGCCGTCGTTGCTCGTGAGGGAGAACTTGTCCACGAAGGGCGTGCCGACGACATCTGCACGGTCGACCCCGAACAGCCGCTCGGCGGCGTCGTTGAGCAGCTCGATGGCGCCGTCACGGTCGAAGATGACCACGCCGTCGGCGAGCGCGTCGAGCGCTTCACCGTCGTCCCAGGGCACGGCAGGCACGCTACCGCCGATGAGCCGACGCCGAGGCGTACAAGCACAACGCCGCGGCGGTCGACAGGTTGAGCGACTCCGCCCGGCCGTGGATCGGGATGCGCACCCGGTGGTCGGCCAGAGCGGCCGCCTCGGGCGGCAGGCCCCAGGCCTCGTTGCCGAAGAGCCAGGCCGTACGCCGCCCCAGCAGCTCGCCGGCGTCGTCCAGGGACACCTCGCCGTGGCCGTCTGCTGCGAGGACGGTCAGTCCCGCGGCCCGGGCCGCGGACACCGCTGCTCCGACGTCCGGCTCCACAACGACCGGCAGGTGGAACAGGCTGCCGACGCTGGCCCGGACGGTCTTGGGGTTGTAGGCGTCGACGCTGCTCCCCGCCAACACGACGCCGTCCGCGCCGGCCGCGTCAGAGGTGCGGATCACGGTGCCGGCGTTGCCGGGGTCGCGGACGTCGGCGCAGATGGCGAGGAGTGAAGGTGGTTTCGAGGCTCGCTGGGCTCCCACCTCGACCACCGAGCTCCAGGGGACGTCGAGGAAGCGGCAGACGGCGACCACGCCGGCCGGGGTCACCGAGTCCGAGAGCGATGCCAGCGCGCGGTCGTCGACGACGGACCAGGCCGGGGCGGCGGCCCGGAGGGCGGCGTACCGCTCGGTGGCCTCGACTCCTGCGAAGACCTCGACGACACAGCCGTCCACGGACAGCGCCGCCTCGACGGCCTTCGGGCCGTCGGCAAGGAAGAGCCGCCGCTCGGAACGTGCCGAGCGGCGGCTGAGCTTCCGGGCCTCCTTGACGCGAGCATTGCCCGTCGTCAGAGGTGGCTGGGGTGTGGTCAGGCGGAGACCTTGTCCTCGCGAGGAGCGTTGACGTCCTCGGGGAGGGCCTTCTTGGCGGCCTCGACAAGGACGACGAACGCCGCGATGTCATTGACGGCGAGGTCGGCCAGGATCTTGCGGTCGACCTCGACACCGGCCAGGTGCAGGCCCTGGATGAAGCGGTTGTAGGTCATGCCGTTGGCGCGGGCCGCGGCGTTGATGCGCTGGATCCAGAGCTTGCGGAAGTCACCCTTGCGGGCCTTGCGGTCCCGGTAGCTGTAGACGAGCGAGTGGGTGACCTGCTCCTTGGCCTTGCGGTAGAGGCGCGAGCGCTGGCCGCGGTAGCCGCTGGCGCGCTCGAGGGTCGTCCTGCGCTTCTTGTGGGCGTTCACTGCCCGCTTGACGCGTGCCATGGTGGTTCTCCTTGTGCGGTATGTGGTCGGGTGCGGGCGGTCAGCGACCGAGAAGCTTCTTGGCGGCCTTCACGTCGGCCGGGGCCACGTCGACGAAGCCGCTCTTCTGGCGGTGCTTCTTGCGGCTTCCCGTGGTCGGGGCCGACGCGAACGCGGCACCGGACTTGCGGCCGGTCTGCATGCGAACCAGCTTCCCGGTGCCGGTCACCTTGAACCGCTTCTTCGCACCCGAGTGGGTCTTGTTCTTCGGCATCGTTGCTTCCTTTTCCTCGATGTCTGGGCAGGTCTCGTGCCGGGCGCTAGCGCGCCCTCCTCGACCAGCGGGACCCGGTGGCCTGCGTCAGGCCTCGATCTCCGGGTCCAAGTTCTCGGAGCGACCGCGCTCCTTCTTCTGGGCGACGGCGTGACCGGCGTTGTGCGCGGTGCGCTCCTCGCGCTCCTCGGCCTCCGCGGCCGCACGCTCGGCCATCCGGGTGTCCCGCTCGGCAGCCATCTCGACCTTGGCGTCTGCCTTCTTCTTGTGCGGCCCGAGCACCATGATCATGTTGCGGCCGTCCTGCTTGGGGGCCGACTCCACGAACCCCAGGTCCGTGACGTCCTCGGCCAGCCGCTGCAGCAGCCGGAAGCCCAGCTCGGGGCGGTGCTGCTCGCGTCCTCGGAACATGATGGTGATCTTGACCTTGTCCCCGGCCCTCAGGAACCGCACGACGTGACCCTTCTTGGTCTCGTAGTCGTGCGCGTCGATCTTGGGTCGGAGCTTCATCTCCTTGATGATCACGTTCGTCTGGTTCCGGCGCGCCTCACGGGCCTTCTGGGCGTTCTCGTACTTGAACTTCCCGTAGTCCATGAGCTTGCAGACCGGCGGACGTGCCATCGGGGCCACCTCGACCAGGTCGAGATCGGCCTCCTGGGCGAGCTTGAGGGCTTCGTTCGTGGGAACGATGCCGACGGTCTCGCCATTGGGTCCGACGAGCCGGACCTCGGGTACCCGGATCCGGTCGTTGATGCGGAGCTCAGTGCTGATGTGTCCTCCTCGTTCGGTTGGCGACCCCAGAGCCCGTCGGAAATGACGGGAGCCCCCGTGCGACGCACGGAGGCTCGATAGCCACGACAGGAAACGTGTCCCGGAAAATTCTCCTGGGACACCACGCCTGGCGCGGACCGGACCCGACGACCTGATGGAGCTGCGGTCGGTGCGGGTGGGAGTGAGCCTCCACTTGTCTGACCCGGCTCGAGCCACCCGTGGGTGGACGCGTCGGATCGGTCGCTGACAAGAGTAACAATGCTCACGCGTGCGTGGCTATTCCGCAGGGGAGACCCATGCGGAGCGCCCGCCGACGCGCGCCAGCGTCCAGCCCTGCGCCAGCCCCTCGAGGTCCTGGCCCTCGACGACGAACGCAGCCGGGCCGGCCACGTCGACCAAGATCGCGGCCGCGTGCTCCTGGAGCGCAGCCAGGGCGGCCGTCCGCGCCGTCACCGGAACGGGACGGGCCTGCGGGTCCCAGGCGTGCAGGGCGTCGGTGCTCGTGAACGCCAGCAGCGCCATCCGCCCGTCGGCGCCCTGGAGCAGCACCGTCGCCATGTCGCTCGACTTGTCGTGGACCAGGCCCCGCTCGTCGGTCTCCGACTCCCCCAGCACCGCCACGACCGGCACGATCAGGCGGGCGTCTCGCACCGCGGCCAGTGCGTCCACGTGGCTGCCGGTGCCGTCGGCGTACGCCGCCAGGGCCGCACGCAGGGCCGGTGCTGCCTCGCCGGCGTCGCCCGGAAATCCTGGGTCAGGGATGGTGCGGCCGCTCACGGCGCGATCCTCGCACCGCGCGGACCGGGGTTCGCCCAGGGGTCAGCCCGATGAGGCGGCCTGGTGCGGTGTGCCACGCTTGAACCGTGGATGACGTCACCTGGGGGGCCCTCACGCTGACGCTGACAGCGCTCGGCGGCTTCTACACGTGGTGGGCCTACAAGAACCGCGGCGCGACTCCTGCGTTGCGTGGCCTGGCCCTGACCCTCCTGCCGGGCGCCGCCTGGCTGACCGGCACCCTGCGGATGTTCACGCGGATCGGCGAAGCGATCAGTGACTGGGCGGTCCACCTGGCCTTCAGCCCGAAGGTCTGGCTCGGCGTGATCCTGGCCGGGATGTCGCTAGCGCTCTTCCTCGTGTCCGGCTTCCTGCGTGAGCGTGGCATCGGCGGTGGGACACCCAGGGCCAAGGCAGCCAAGGGGAAGGCCGATCCGCAGCCGAAGGCGCTGCCCGAGGCAAAGAAGCAACCCGGCAGCCCGCTGGCCGAAGCCGACCTCGACGACGAGATCGCTGCGATCCTCAAGCGGCGCGGCATCTCCTGAACGCCTCCAACGCCGATCGGGTCCTTCAGCTCGTCGACGACCGCCCGCCCACGCTGGGCCGCGGCCGGCTGGCCTGCATCGACGGGCCGGCCGGCTCCGGCAAGACCACGCTGGCGACCGAGATCGCCGACCTCACCGGGGCCCCCGTGGTGCACATGGACAACCTGTTCGAGGGCTGGCACGGGCTGCCGAACGTCGGCAAGCAGCTCGACCGTCTGCTCCGGCCGCTCTCGCGGAACCGTCCCGGCAGCTACCGCCGGTGGGACTGGTACGCCGCACGCTGGGCCGAGGTGGTCGTCGTCCCGCCGGCACCGCTGCTCGTCCTCGAGGGCGTGGGGGCGGGCTCGCGCACGCACGACGGGCTGATCACTGCCCTGGTGTGGGTCGAGGTGGCCGACGGGCTCCGGCTGGAGCGCGGCCTCGCCCGCGACGGCGTGGAGATGGACGAGTACTGGCGGGAGTGGGTCGCCGACGAGCAGCGGCACTTCGAGCAGGACGGCACCCGGGCCCGCGCGGACCTGGTCGTCGACGGCACCCGGGGCTCGACCGCTCATCCTTGAGCCCAGTTGTGCAAGTGTGTAATCATGTAATCATGATGACGAACGACGACCTGGAGCGGGTCCGCGGCTGGTTCACCGGCCGGCTGCCCGAGGCATGGAAGGCCGCGGCCCCGGACGTGACGGTGGACCGCGAGGAGATCACGGTGATCCTGACGATCGCCGATGTGGAGAGCCCCGAGGGAGCCTCCGACGCGGAGACCGACGAGGCGCGGGTGGGCCGCGTGAGCGGGTTCCGCGAGGACACCCGACGCGAGCGGATGTCGATCGCCGACGAGGCGCAGCAGCGGTTCGAGCGGAAGGTCTCGTGGGGCGTGCGGATCGCCGGCGTCCCCGCTGACGCAGCCCGGACGACGCTGTTCACCCATGTCGCGGCGCCGGTGATGACCCGGCTGCGCCAGCCGCAGCGGCGGGTGCTCGACACCCTGGTGGACGCCGGCGTCGCCCGTTCCCGCGCGGATGCTCTCGCCTGGTGCGTGCGACTGGTCGGCCAGCACGAGGACGACTGGCTCGCCGAGCTCCGGCAGGCGATGGAGTCCGTCGCCGACGTCCGGGCGAAGGGTCCGGCCGCCTGACGGGGGTCTCGACACGCCGCTCGTTCCTCGCGGCGGCTCGACCACCGAGAGGGACCGCGGCGGTTCGACCACCGAGAGGAGCGGCTCGACCACCGAGGGGCGGCTCGACCACCGAGAGGGCACCCGTTCCTCGCGGCGGCTCGACCACCGATGGGCGCCGGTGCACGATTGCTCATGTGAGCGAAGCGACCGAGGTCTTCCGGGCGGCCCGCGACGAGCTGCTGGGGTGGTACGGCGACGGTGAGGCCGCGGTGGCCGGGTTCCGGTTCCCGCAGCTGACCGGGCCGTTCAACTGGGTGAGCGACTGGTTCGACCTGATCGCCGACGGCAACGAACGCCGCGGTCTGGTGGTCGTCGAGGAGGACGGGTCGAGCACGTCGCACACGTTCACCGACCTGCGTGAGCGGTCCCTGGCCGTCTCGGCGTGGCTGGCCCACCTCGGCGTCCGCAAGGGCGACTCGGTGATCGTGATGCTCGGCAACCGGGTCGAGCTGTGGGAGTCGATGCTGGCGATCATGCGGCTCGGCGCCGTGGTGATGCCGACCACGACCGCGGTCGGCCCGGCCGAGCTCGTCGACCGGATCGAGCGCGGCGGGGCCAGGCACGTGATCGTCGATGCTCCGGACACCGGCAAGTTCGACGACGTACCCGGCGACTACACGCGGATCTCGGTGGACCCGGTCGAGGGCTGGCACTCCTTCGCCGAGGGGTACTCCGCCGACGCGTCGAGCGTCGGTCACGCCGGCACCCTGCCCGAGGACCGGCTGTTGCTGTACTTCACCTCCGGCACGACCAGCCGGCCGAAGCTCGTCGAGCACACCCAGGTGTCCTACCCCGTCGGCCACCTGTCGACGATGTTCTGGCTGGGCGTGCGGCCCGGCGACGTACACCTCAACATCTCCTCGGCCGGCTGGGCCAAGCACGCGTGGTCCTGCTTCTTCGCGCCCTGGATCGCCGAGGCCACCATCGTGGTGCTGAACTACGGCCGATTCGACCCGCAGACGCTCCTCGCCCAGCTGCGCGAGCAGGAGGTCACCACCTTCTGCGCCCCGCCGACGGTGTGGCGGATGCTCATCAAGTCCGACCTGTCCGGCGGGCCGGGTGCGCTCCGCGAGCTGATCGGCGCGGGCGAGCCGCTCAACCCCGAGGTGATCGCGCAGGTCCAGGAGAAGTGGGGCATGACCCTGCGGGACGGGTACGGCCAGACCGAGATGACCGCGGCCGTGGGCAACACCCCCGGATCGGTCGTGAAGCCGGGGTCCATGGGTCGCCCGCTGCCCGGGATCCCCGTGGTGCTCGTCGACCCGGCGTCCGGAGACCGCGTCCAGGGTGTCGGTGAGGGCGAGCTCTGCCTGGACCTCGAGGGACCGACCGGGCGACCGGTGCCGCTGATGACGGGCTACCAGGGCGACCCCGAGCGCGATGCCGACGCGATGGCCGGCGGCTGCTACCACACCGGCGACCTGGCGGCCCGCGACGAGGACGGGTACATCACCTACGTCGGCCGCACCGACGACGTCTTCAAGGCCAGCGACTACAAGATCAGCCCGTTCGAGCTGGAGTCGGTGCTCATCGAGCACGCCGCGGTCGCGGAGGCGGCGATCGTCCCTGCGCCGGACGAGGTACGACTGGCGGTGCCGAAGGCGTACGTCGCCCTGGCGGCCGGCCACGAGGCGACCGCGGAGACCGCGCTGGACATCCTGAGGTACGCGCGCGACCACCTCCCGCCGTACCTCCGGATCCGCCGCATCGAGTTCGCCGTGCTGCCCAAGACCATCTCGGGCAAGATCCGCCGGGTCGAGCTGCGGGGGCTGGAGGACGAGGCCGCAGCGGGCGGCGTACGGCGAGACGCCGAGCACCGCTACGAGGACTTCCCGGAGCTGCGGTCCTAGGCTGACCCGCGTGGTGGCGCCGAGCGGGGACCAGTTCGAGATCAGCGGCGGCGGCTACCGGGCGGTGGTCACCGAGAGCGGCGGCGCGCTGCGGGTGCTGGAGCACGAGGGCCGGCCGGTCGTCGACGGCTTCGGCGAGGACGAGATGTCGCGGGGCGGCCGTGGCCAGCTGTTGATGCCGTGGCCGAACCGGATCCGCGACGGGCGCTACACCTACGACGGCGAGTCACTGCAGCTCGGGCTGTCGGAGGCGGCGCGGGGCAATGCCTCCCACGGCCTGGCGCGCTGGGCCGCCTGGACGCTGGAGGAGCACAGTGCCGCGTCGGTGTCGCTGACCTACCGGCTGATGGCGCAGTCCGGGTACCCGTGGACCATCGACCTGCACGTGCTCTACGACCTCTCCGCCGACGGCCTGACCGTGACGCAGACCGCGACCAACCTGTCGCCGACCCCGGCGCCGTACGCGAGCGGCGCGCATCCCTACCTCCGCGTCGGTGACGGGCCGGTCGACGGGTGGGAGCTGACGCTGCCTGCCGCGACCCGGCTGCTCGTGGACGACCAGCTCATCCCGGTCGGCGAGGAGCCGGTCGACGCGACGGCGTACGACTTCCGGGTGACCCGGCCGATCCGCGACACCGTGCTGGACCACGCCTTCGGCGACCTGGACCGCGACGAGAACGGCATCGCGACGGTCGTCGTGCGGGCGCCGGACTCGGGCGCTGCGGTGGCGGTGTGGCTCGACGACCGGCATCCCTGGATCCAGGTGTACAGCGGGGAACAGGACTCCCCGCCCCGTCAGGCGCTGGCCGTCGAGCCGATGTCGGCGCCCCCGAACGCCTTCGCGTCCGGTCGCGACCTGGTCACCCTGGACCCGGCAGGTACGGGCAAGGACGAGTTCTCCGCCTCCTGGGGCATCCGCGCGCTCTGAGGGATAGTCCCTGACGTTTGGGTTGCTTTCGCGTGCTCAAAACAACCCAAACGTCAGGGACTATCCCGTCGAGGCGGCGTCGAGCACGGCGCGCAGCTGCCGGAGAGCGGTCTGGGCCCGGGCCCCGTCGGAGCCCTGGATGCCCATCGCCGAGACCGCGGTGCCGTCGGCCAGGTCGAGGGTGACCCAGGGGGCACCGGGCGGCAGGTGCGCCTCGACCACCTCGGCGTACTCGTACTCGTGACGCCGGTAGCCGTTGACCACCACCAGCCGGTCGGTCTCGGCGACGACCCGCGAGCGCGACAGGGCGTGCCCCAGGCTGGCCGCGAGCAGCCCCAGCGCGATCAGCGTGCCGACCTGGAAGGGCGTGAACGCCGACCGGGTCTCGGCGTCGAAGGAGAGCCAGGCGAAGGCGATCACGACCGCGAGCAAGCTGAACAGCACGGCCGCGGCGATGCGCACACCCAGCGGCCGCCAGGTGTGGGGAAGCGTCACGGGTTCAGAGCCGGCAGGCATGGATGTCGGTGAGCAGGATGCCCCGGGCGCCGATGTCGAACAGCTCGTCCATCAGCCGCTGGGCGCCGGCGCGCGGCACCATCGCCCGCACCGCGACCCAGCCCTCGCGATGCAGCGGGGAGATCGTCGGGCCCTCGATACCCGGCGTCAGGGCGACGGCCGCGTCCACGCGGGACCGCTCGATGTCGTAGTCCATCATCACGTAGGTACGTGCGACCAGGACGCCCTCCAGCCGCCGCTTGAAGACCTCCAGCCCGACGGGCGTCTCGCCGCCGCGCGTGACCAGCACCGCCTCGGAGTCGAGGATCGTCTCGCCGAACACCTCGAGGCCCGCCTGTCGCAGCGTCGAGCCGGTCTCCACCACGTCGGCGATCGCGTCGGCGACGCCGAGCTGCACGCTGCTCTCCACGGCACCGTCGAGGCGGACGACGGTGGCGTCGATGCCCCGGTCCTCGAGGAAGGTGCGTACGACGCCGACGTACGAGGTGGCGATGCGCTTGCCGGCGAGCTGGTCCAGGTCGGTGAACTCCCCCACCGGACCGGCGAACAGGAACCGGCTGCGGCCGAAGCCCAGGCTGAGCACCTCCTCGGCCTTCGCGCCGGAGTCGAGCAGCAGGTCGCGGCCGGTGACGCCGACGTCGAGGGTGCCCTCGCCGACGTACACGGCGATGTCACGCGGGCGCAGGTAGTAGAACTCCACGCCGTTCTCGTCGTCGACGAGGGTGAGCTCCCTGGCGTCGTGGCGCTGGCGGTACCCGGACTCGCGCAGCATCTCCACGGCGGACTGGGACAGCGAGCCCTTGTTCGGGACGGCGATCCGGAGGTTCATCTGGCTCTTCCCATGGTGTGGCCTAGAGGTGTGCGTAGACGTCATCGGTCGTGATGCCGGCCGCCAGCATCAGGACCTGGGCGTGGTACAGCAGCTGGCTGATCTCCTCGGCCGTCCGCTCCGGTCCCTCGTGCTCGGCCGCCATCCACGACTCGGCAGCCTCCTCGACCAGCTTCTTGCCGATCGCATGGACCCCGGCGTCGAGCTCGGCCACGGTGCCCGACCCAGCCGGGCGCGTACGGGCCTTCTCGGCCAGCTCCGCCCACAGCTCGTCGAACGTCTTCACGATCGTCAAGGGTAGTGGCGGGCTTGCTGGGGAGTGGTTTCGAGGCTCGGCCGTGGACGGCGGTCCTCGGTGGTTGAGATGCAAGGAGCGCCAGCGACGAGCCTCGAAACCAGCCATTCAGGAGGCGTGGTTTCGAGACTCGGCCGTGGACGGCCTCACGCCTCAACCACCGAACCGCGGCCCCTCGGTGGTTGAGATGCAAGGAGCGCCAGCGACGAGCCTCGAAACCAGCCATTCAGGAGACGCGGTTTCGAGGCTCGGCCGTGGACGGCCTCACGCCTCAACCACCGAACCGCGGGTCCTCGGTGGTTGAGGTGCAAGGAGCGCCAGCGATGAGCCTCGAAACCAGCCATTCAGGAGACGCGGTTTCGAGGCTCGGCCGTGGACGGCCTCACGCCTCAACCACCGAACCGCGGCCTCTCGGTGGTTGAGGTGCGAGGAGCGCCAGCGATGAGCCTCCAAACCAGCCACTCCGGAGACGCGGTTTCGAGGCTCGGCCGTGGACGGCCTCACGCCTCAACCACCGAACCGCGGGTCCTCGGTGGTTGAGGTGCAAGGAGCGCCAGCGACGAGCCTCGAAACCACCCACTCCGGAGACGCGGTTTCGAGGCTCGG
This sequence comes from uncultured Actinomycetota bacterium, assembly GCA_963782155.1. Taxonomy (GTDB): domain Bacteria; phylum Actinomycetota; class Actinomycetes; order Propionibacteriales; family Nocardioidaceae; genus Nocardioides. The sequence continues at coordinate 109,732 of CAWAIZ010000016.1, read as the reverse complement.
CCTGACGCCTCAACCGCCGATGTAGCCGCGGCGGATCTTGCGCAGCGCCTGGGCGGTGAGGAGGGCGGCGGCGGCGGCCTCGTACCCCTTGTCCTCACGCGAGTGGTCGAGTCCGGCGCGGTCGAGGGCCTGCTCCTCGTTGTCGCACGTCAGTACGCCGAAGCCGACGGCGACCTGGTGGTCCAGCGCGACCCGGTTCAGGCCGTCGGTGGCGGCCGAGCAGACGTACTCGAAGTGCGGCGTGCCTCCCCGGATCACCACGCCGAGGGCGACGACGGCGTCGTACCCCTGGCGGGCCAGCGCGTCGGCGGCGACGGCGAGCTCGAACGTACCCGGGACTCGGACGACCTGCGGCTCCTCGACGCGGTAGTCCCTGAGGGCGCGACGGGCGCCGTCGAGCAGCCCGTCCATCACCTGGTCGTGCCAGCTCGCGGCGACGACCGCGACGCGCAGGTCGTGGCAGTCGACGGGCCGCTGCTCGGGCGCGCCGTGCCCCGCCACCTCACGCCTCCTTCGGGAGGACCAGACCGGGCAGCTGGTGGCCCATCCGGTCGCGCTTGGTCTCGAGGTAGGCGAGGTTGTGGTCGTTCGGACGGGTGATGATCGGCAGCCGCTCCTTGACGGGTACGCCGAACTCCTCCAGCGCCTCGGTCTTGTCGGGGTTGTTCGTCAGCAGCCGGACGCTCTGGACGCCGAGGTCGCGCAGGATCTGCGACGCGGCGCCGTAGTGACGGGCGTCCGCCGGGAGGCCGAGGTCGAGGTTCGCATCGACGGTGTCGCGGCCGGCGTCCTGGAGCGCGTACGCCTGGAGCTTGGCCACGAGGCCGATCCCCCGGCCCTCGTGCCCGCGGAGGTAGACGACCACGCCGCGACCCTCGGCCACCACGCGTTGGAGGGCGTCGTCGAGCTGGGGGCCGCAGTCGCACCGGTGGCTGCCGAAGACGTCGCCGGTCAGGCACTCCGAGTGCACGCGGGTCAGCACCGGCTCGGAGCCGGTGATGTCGCCGAGGACCAGGGCGATGTGCTCGGAGGCGTCGTAGGCGATCCGGTAGCCGTACGCCGTGAAGTCGCCGTGCGCCGTGGGGAGGGACGTGACCGCGACCCGGTCGACCAGCACCTCGGTGCGGTGTCGGTACCGGACCAGGTCCTCGATCGAGATCATCGCCAGCCCGTGCTCGTCGGCGAACTCGCGGAGCTCCGGACCGCGCTTCATGGTGCCGTCGTCGTTGACGACCTCGACCAGTACGCCGGCCGGGGTGAGGCCGGCCATCCGGGCCAGGTCGACCGATGCCTCGGTGTGGCCACGCCGGACGAGGACTCCACCCTCGCGATAGCGCAGCGGGAACACGTGGCCGGGCCGGGTGACCTCCCACGGCTCGGTCGCGGAGTCGGCCAGCACCCGTGCCGTGTGCGAGCGGTCCGCGGCGGAGATGCCGGTCGTGACGCCGTCGCGGGCATCGACGGAGAGGGTGTACTGGGTGCGCATCTTGTCGCGGTTGTGCGGGGTCATCAGCGGGATCTCCAGCCGGTCGAGCATGTCGCCCGGCATCGGTACGCAGATCACGCCACTGCTGTAGCGGATGGTGAAGGCCATCAGCTCAGGCGTCGACTTGGCGGCCGCGAAGACCAGGTCGCCCTCGTTCTCGCGGTCCTCGTCGTCGACGACGACCACGGCGCGACCGGCCGCGATCTCGGCGACCGCGTGCTCGATGGTGTCCAGGCGGTAGCTCATGACACCCCTCCTGTCGTGGGTTGGGGAAGATAGGCCGTGACGAGCTTCTCGACGTGACGGGCGATGACATCCGTCTCGAGGTTGACCCGCTCCCCCGTGGCGCGGATACCGAGCGTGGTGCGCGCCAGCGTCTCGGGGATGAGGCTGACGGTGAAGGACTCGGGCCGCACGTCGACGACGGTCAGCGAGACCCCGTCGACGGTGATCGAGCCCTTGGGGACGACGTAGCGGGCCAGCTCGGCCGGCAGCGAGACCTCGACGACTTCCCAGTGCTCACTGGTGGTGCGGCGTACGACGCTGCCCACCCCGTCGACGTGGCCCTGGACGAGGTGGCCACCCAGACGCTTGTCCGGGGTCATCGCCCGCTCCAGGTTGACCAGGTCGCCGGGTGCGACGCCCGCCAGCGAGGTCATGTCGAGGGTCTCCTGCATGAGGTCCGCGGTCCAGGTGGCCCCCTCGGAGTCATGGTCGATGGCCACCACCGTGAGGCAGCAGCCGTTGACGGCGATGGAGTCGCCGAGCCGAGTGCCGTCGAGCGCGGTGGTGGCGCGCACGGTGAGGCGTACGGCGTCGCCCTGGTCCTCGATGGCGGCGACGGTGCCGAGCTCCTCGATGATGCCGGTGAACATGATCAGGTTCTCCTGTCCTCTTGCGGGGTCTCGACACGGGCTCGCTGGCGCTCGCCCGGCTCGACCACCGAACGGGGGGTCATGGTGATGCGGACGTTGGTGTCGTCGCCGGGCTCGAGCGGGTCGAGCACGGTGACGTCGGTGATGGTCAGGTGGGCGGCGTCGGCGATGGTGCCGATGCCCAGGTCGGCGACGGCGTCGCGTCCGGCGCCGAGCAGCATCGGGGCGACGTAGGTGACGACCTCGTCGACCAGCCCGGCCTTCCAGAAGGCCGCGGCGAGCGTGGGACCGCCCTCGAGGAAGACGTGCTGGCGGTCCAGGGCGAACAGCTCCTTGAGCGCGAGCAGCGGGTCCCGGGTGCGCAGCCGCACTGTGGCGGCCGACGGGTCGAGGACGCGGCGGTCGGCCGGCAGGTCGCGCAGGCCCATGACGGCGCGCAGCGGCTGCTCCGGCAGCGCTCGGTCGTCGGCGCCGCGGACGGTGAGCAGCGGGTCGTCGACCTCGACGGTGTTGGTGCCGACGAGCATGGTGTCGCACAGCGCTCGCAGCCGGTGCGTGTCGATCCGGGCCGCCCGCGAGGAAACCCAGCGGCTGGTGCCGTCGGCGGCTGCACTGCGACCGTCGAGGGTGGTCGCGAACTTCCAGGTCACGAACGGCCGGCCGTGGTCCATCGCGAACGTCCAGACACCGTTGACGGCGCGGGCCTCGTCCTCCAGCAGGCCCCCCTCGACCTCCACGCCGGCCTCGCGCAGGGTGGCCGACCCACCGGCCGCGACCGGGTTGGGGTCGCGTTGGGCGAAGACCACGCGGCGTACGCCGGCCTCGACGAGCGCCCGCGAGCACGGCCCGGTTCGGCCGGTGTGGTCGCACGGCTCCAGGGTGACGACCGCGGTGGATCCGCGCGCGGCCTCGCCGGCCTTCCGGAGCGCATCGACCTCGGCGTGCGGAGTCCCGGCGCCGCGGTGCCAGCCCTCGGCGAGCACCTCCCCGACCGGGCCGAGCAGCACACAGCCGACCCGCGGGTTGGGGCCTGTCGGCACGCCGGGCGAGACCGCCAGGGCCAGCGCGCGCCGCATCGCGGCCTGCTCGCCGGCCAGGTGTCCGGTGCTGGTCGTCATCTCGCCTCCGGTCGGGTCACGGACCCCGGGGCGTGCGGACCGGCGCGCGACACCGCCTTGCGGTGCGGCGTACCCGACCCTCGTGCTTCTTCCCATCCGGACTTTGACCGTCGGTCCAGGAGTTCCACCTGGTCAACCGGCGGCTGGCTGCCGTCGGGTCGCGGACTTTCACCGCCGGCTCGGATTTTCACCGACCCCAGAGCACGTGAGCATGGACGCTCTTGCGCTTCCAGTGTGGCACAGGGTCGCGAGCCGTTCACCGAGGTGTTCGCCACACCGGGTTTGGGTCCTTTACCTTCGGGGTAGTCGTCGCCCAAGGGTGGCGCCGACGCGTGCCCTCCCCCTGAACCCGGAGGTCCGGCCTTGCTCTCCTCGATCCGCGTGCTTGTTGCCGCTGCGGCGACGCTCGCCGCGCTGGGGCCGGCCGGGCCCGCCCATGCCCGCGGATCCCTGGAGTGCTTCGCGGAGGTGCCGGGCGTGACGCCGCGCGGCGTCCCGACCACCTTCACCTTCGACGACGGGCGGACGACGTCGGAGAACCGCGGACCGGACGACCTCGGGTACCAGCCGCGCGACGTCGCCTACTCCCACGAGGTGGGCACCGCCAGGTCCCGGCGCGCGCCGGACCCGGTCACCAGTCACTGGTTCACCCTGTCCGGCGACCAGCTGCGGGAGGTCACCGAGGTCGACCGGCGCAATCCTCGCGGGTTGCTGATCGCGGCGGAGTACCGCACGCACGTGGTTCGGCGGCACTGGGAAGGGGTCCGGCAGATCTCGATCGGGCAGGGCCGCGACCACTTGTACGTGCTCACCAACACCGACCAGCTGCTGCAGTACCGACTCTCCGGCAAGGACGGCAACGCCACTGTCAGGCTGACCGGCACCGTCGGCATCGGGTTCGGCACGATCGGCACGCTCGAGTACGCCCGCACGGTCACCGCCGACGACCGGACGCGCTCCGACGTCTTCCTGGCCACCGACGCCGACACCGGAGCGCTGGTCGAGCTCACCATCCCGATCAAGGAGCCGACGGCGTACGCCCGCGTCGTGCTGGCGACCGAGGGGTGGGCCGAGATGCGTTCGGTCGGCCGGACGGCATCCTGCTTCAACGCGCGGTCCGGGCGCTCCTACGACGGCATCGTCGGCGTCGACCTCGATGGTCAGGTGCTGCTGTGGACCGACCGCGACGGCGGGGACGGCTTGGGCGACGACATCGTGCCGCGCGGCGCCCTCAAGGGCGAGTGGAAGCCGATGGCCTACAGCGACTGACCCGCGTCCAGTGCCTTCTCTCGCAGCGAGGCCACCATGGCGTCCGGGTCGTCGGCGGAGAAGACCGCCGACCCGGCGACGAACACGTCCGCACCTGCCTCCGCGCAGCGCTCGATCGTCTCCAGCGAGATCCCGCCGTCGACCTGGAGCCAGGTCTCGAGGCCGTGCTTCTTCATCAGGGCACGTGCGGTCCGGATCTTCGGCAGGCACAGGTCCAGGAACCGCTGGCCGCCGAACCCCGGCTCCACGGTCATGATCAGCACCATGTCGAGCTCGGCCAGCAGGTCCTCGTAGGGCTCGATCGGCGTCGCCGGCTTCAGCGCCATGCTGGCCCGGGCCCCCAGCGCCCGGATCTCGCGGGCGAGCCGGACCGGGGCCGCGGCCGCCTCGACGTGGAAGGTCACGCTGGCGGCCCCCGCCTCGACGTACGCCGGCGCGTGCCGGTCCACGTCGCTGATCATCAGGTGCGCGTCGATCGGCAGCTCGGTACGCCGCGCGAGCGCCTCGACCATCGTCGGCCCGAACGTCAGGTTCGGCACGAAGTGGTTGTCCATCACGTCCACGTGCACCCAGTCGGCGCCCGGAATGCGGCCGATCTCGGCGCCGAGGTCGGCGAAGTCGGCACTCAGGATGCTCGGCGTGATCTGGATACTCACGGTCTGATCGTAGGAGGCCCGCCCCCCGTTAGGAGGGATCCAGCAGGCTGTCGTCGTACGTCGCGGTGTGGGCGCCGCCGGCGTCGCCGGTGTTCACCACTCCGGCAGGCTCGATCAGCAGCGCGCTGACCTCGCCGTCGGCCAGGGGGCAGTGCTCGACACCGCGCGGCACGACGTACAGCTGGCCCGGACCCAGCGTCACGTCGCCGTCCCGGAGCTGGATCGTCAACCGCCCGTCGATGACCAGGAACAGCTCGTCGGTGTCGTCGTGCGTGTGCCAGGTGAACTCCCCCTGCACCTTGACGACCTTGACCTCGTAGTCGTTCATCCGCGCCACCACCTTCGGCGACCAGTGGTCGTCGAACTGGGCGAGCTTGGCGGCGAGGTCGACGACGGCCGCTCGTTCGCTCATGCTTCCTCCTCGGGTTCCTCGGGCGTCTCCTTGCCCTGGGCCTCGTCGCGGTCGGCCCATTCCAGCAGCGGGGCGATGTCCCACACCACGTCGTCGATGGACGCGTGCAGGTCGCCGATCTTCTTGAAGCGATCGGGGACGGTGAAGATCGTGAAGTCGTGCGGGTCGGCGTCGTCGACCTCGTCCCAGCGCACCGGGGTGGAGACGCGGGCGTCGGGGAGGCCGCGGACGGAGTACGCCGCGGCGATGGTGTGGTCGCGGGCGTTCTGGTTGTAGTCGACGAAGAGGTGATGCGGGTCGCGGTCCTTGCGCCACCACTGGGTGGTCACATCGTCCGGGGTGCGGCGCTCGACCTCGCGCGCGAAGGCCAGGGCGGCGCGGCGGACGACCTTGTGACCGTGGTCGGGCCTGATCCGGACATAGACGTGCATGCCCTTGCTGCCGGTCGTCTTGGGGAACCCCTCGACCCCGAGCTCGTCGAGCACCTCGTGCACGACGTGGGCCACGCGGCGTACCTGCGCGTAGTCCGACAGTGGACCCGGGTCGAGGTCGATGCGCCACTCGTCGGGCTTCTCGGGGTCGTCGCGGCGGCTGTTCCACGGGTGGAACTCGACGGTCGACATCTGCACGGCCCAGATCACCGAACCGAGCTCGGTCACGCAGAGCTCGTCGGCGGTCCGGTTCCAGCGGGGGAAGTGCAGGCGCACGGTGTCCACCCACGGCGGGGCGCCGGCGGGCAGCCGCTTCTGGTGCACCTTGTCGCCGGCGAGGCCCTTCGGGAAGCGGTGCATCATGCACGGCCGCTCGAACAGGGCGTTGACGATGCCGGGGCCGACGGAGAGGTAGTACTCGACCAGGTCGAGCTTGGTGGCGCCGCTCTCGGGGAAGTACACGCGGTCGGGGTTGGTCACCTTGACGACGCGGTCCTCCACCTCGATCTCGACGAAGGGGCTGGCCACGCGACCAACGTATCCGCCCATACTCGTCCCGTGGACCTGCGACTCGAGCGCCTGACCGAGGATCGCGAGGCCGACTTCCTCGCCCTCATGGGCCGCGACGAGCACGGCGGGCAGTGCTGGTGCGTGGCCTGGTGGGTGCCGACCTGGGACGAGTACGTCGCCCAGTCGGCCGAGGAGCACCGGGCCGTCCGCGACGACCTCTTCGCCTGTGGCGTCCACGACGGCTACCTCGGGTACGTCGACGGCGCACCGGTCGGCTGGGTGCAGGCGGGCCGGCGCGACGACCTCCCGAAGATCGCGGAGAGCCTCGCCCTCGAGCCGGACCCGAAGACCTGGGCGATCTCGTGCTTCCTGATCCTGGCGCCGTACCGCGGCCAGGGTCTGGGGCGGCGACTGTTCGCCGGCGTCCTGGACGAGCTCCGCGAGCGCGGCGTGGCCGCCGTCGAGGGGTACCCGCTGCACGGCACCGGTCACGAGCCCGAGGAGGTCTGGACGGGTCCCGAGTCGCTGTACGTCGCCGCCGGCTTCTCCGAGCTGACGCGCGGCCCGCGCCGGGTGGTCTACCGCCTGGAGCTGTGAGCGTGGACGTCGACCAGCCGCCGATCCGGGCCGCCGGCCCCAGCGGTGCGATAGCCACCGTTTCCGCGGGCCAAACGGTGGCCAGCTCACCGCCGCCCCGAGCCGCCGGCCCCAGCGGTGCGATAGCCACCCTTTCCGCGGGCCAAACGGTGGCCAGCTCACCGCCGGCCCGGGCCGCCAGGCCCCAGCGGTGCGATAGCCACCGTTTCCGCGGGCCGAACGGTGGCCAGCTCACCGCCGCCCCGGGCACGCCAGCTCGCCGCCGCCCCGGGCCGCCAGCTCGCCGCGAAGGCTACGCGCGGCGGCGCAGCAGCGCACCGAACATGCCGTCCGTACCGTGCCGGTGCGGCCAGAGCTGGAAGGTCCCGGGCAGCGGTCCGGTGCAGGCCGGTACGCCGGGCAGCAGGCCCGCTGCGTCCTCGAGGACCGTGTCCGGCCGGGACGCGAGCACGGCGGACACGACTTCGGACGTCTCGGCCAGGACCGGCGAGCAGGTCGCGTACAGCACCACGCCTCCCGGGCGCACCGAGTCCAGAGCGGACGAGAGCAGGGCTCGCTGGAGCGGGACCAGCCCGATGAGGTCGGCGCGCTGACGGCGCCACCGCGCCTCGGGGCGCCGCCGCAGCGCGCCGAGGCCGGTGCACGGTGCGTCCACGAGCACGCGGTCGAAGGTGCCCGGCTCCCACGGCGGCGCGGTGCCGTCGGCGGTGACGATGCCGAGCACGCCCGGCGAGCCGGCGAGCGCGCGACGGACCAGGCCGGCCCGGTGTGGCTGGAGCTCGTTCGCGAGCAGCCCCGCGCCGCGCGGGGCCGCCAGGGCCGCCAGTAGGGCCGCCTTGCCACCCGGCCCGGCGCACAGGTCGAGCCATCGCTGGTCGCGGCCGTCGACCTGCGCCGCCGCCAAGGCGAGCGCGACCAGCTGCGAGCCCTCGTCCTGCACGCCCGCGCGACCTTCCGCCACCGCCTCCACCCCGCCCGGATCGCCGGAGGCCAGGTGCACGCCGTACGGCGACCAGCGCGTGGGCTCCCCCGGGAGCTCTTCGCGGGTCGAGCGGCCGGGGCGGGCCACCAGGGTGACCCCGGGCGCCTCGTTGTCGGCCGCGAGGAGCGCCTCCAGCTCGCGGTCGGCGTCGCCGAGAGAGCGCCCGAGCTCCTCGACCACCCAGCGTGGATGCGCGTGCGCGACGGCCAGGTGGCCCATCCGGTCGCCGCCGGCGTCCGGTGCGACCCGGTCCACCCACGCGTCCAGGTCGTGCTCGGAGACCCGGCGCAGCACCGCGTTGGCGAACCCAGCCGCCCCCGGCCCGACATCGGAGCGCACGAGGGCGACCGTCGTGGAGATGGCGGCATGGGCCGGCACCCGCATCGCCAGCAGCTGGTGGGTGCCCAGGCGCAGCGCGTCCAGCACCCGGGCCTGCACCTTGGCGAGCGGACGGTCCACGCAGGCGGCGAGCACCGCGTCGTACAGCCCCTGGCGCCGGACGGTGCCCGAGGCGAGCTCGGTCGCGAACGCCGCGTCGCGACCGGTCAGCCGGTGCCGCCTGAGCGCGGCGGGCAGCGCCAGGTTGGTGTAGGCGTCGGCGGACCGGACGGCGCGGAGCACCTCCAGCGCGGCCGTCCGGGCCCCGTCGGTCGATCGGTCAGCCAAGGTGTTCCTTCACCAGCTTCTTCGGCGCCTTGGCCGCCCACGCGTCTGTGATGACCTCCTCGAGCTCCTGCCGGGTGATCTCCCCCAGGCGCGACTGCTGCACGAGCACGGCGGCGTACCCGTTGAAGTGCGGGATCGTGAAGAACGGCGTCGACTCGTCCTCGACCAGCGCCTGCTTCTCGACCTCGGTGGGTGTGGTGATCACCACCAGGTCGTCGTACGGCGCCCAGGTGGCCGGGTCGATCGCGGTCCGGCCCGGGGCGCGGTACAGCAGGAAGCCCTTGCCCTTCGGGCCGCGCGGCACCTTCCAGGTGGGACGGTCGCCCCACGAGATGCCGAGCTCGGTGTCGGGCAGCGCGGCGCAGATCTCGTCGACGTCCTCTGGACGAGCGCGGCGGGGCTTCGGCACTCGTCGACCCTAGATGAACCGGGCGCCGGGCTCGATGCGCAGGCCGCGGGCCCAGTCAGCGGCCGGCATCTCCTTCTTGCCGAACGCCTTGACCAGCCCGAGCTTCAACGCCGAGCTGCCGGTGCCGACGGCTACCGCGTTCTTGCCGACCAACAGCTCGCCCGGTGGCAACGCCCCGTCGGCGGTGCTCAGCGGGCCCAGCTTGACGCGCTCGCCGTCGTACGTCGTCCACGCACCGGGCGCCGGCGTGCAGGCCCGGACCCGCCGGTCGACGCCCATGGCCGGCTCGGTCCAGTCGACCCGCGCGTCCTCGACGGTGATCTTCGGGGCGAACGACACCGCGTCGGCACCCTGCTCGCGCGCCTCCAGCGAACCGTCCGCGATGCCGTCGAGGGTCGCCACGAGGAGACCGGCCCCGCCCTCGGCGAGCCGGGCGAGCAGGTCGCCGGCGGTGTCGCCGGGCCGGACCCGCTCGGTCATCAACCCGTAGGTCGGCCCGGCGTCCAGCTCCTTGACGATCCGGAACGTCGTCGCTCCGGTGACCTCGTCCCCGGCCAAGAGCGCGTGCTGCACCGGTGCGGCGCCACGCCACGCGGGCAGCACCGAGAAGTGCAGGTTCACCCAGCCGTGCTGTGGGATGTCGAGGGCCGACTGCGGCAGCAGGGCGCCGTACGCGACCACGGGGCAGCAGTCGGGCTCGAGTGCGCGCAGCGCCTCCTGGAACTCCGGGTCACGCGGGTGCTCGGGCTTGAGGACGGGGACGCCCAGCTCCTCGGCCCGGATCGCCACCGGCGAGGGCGTCAGCCGACGACCCCGGCCCGAGGGCGCGTCGGGACGGGTCACCACCCCGACCAGCTCGTGCGGCGAGGCGACGATGGCGTCCAGCGCCGGCAGAGCGGGGTCGGGGGTGCCGGCGAACACCAGGCGCACTACAGGCCCCGCACTACAGGCCCAGCCCGAACGTGGAGTGCGGCGACACCTTCACGGTCGGCTGCTCCAGGCCGAACCACTCGGACTCGCGGATCATCTTCATCGCGACCTTGCGGTGCTCCGCGTCGAGGCGGTCCACGAACAGGACGCCGTCGAGGTGGTCGGTCTCGTGCTGGATGGCGCGGGCCAGCAGGTCGGAGCCGTCGATGGTGACCGGCTCGCCGTGCACGTCGAAGCCCTTGGCCAGCACCCGCAGTGCCCGGCGGCAGTCGATCGAGAGGCCGGGGATCGACAGGCAACCCTCGCTGCCGTCCTGAGCCTCTTCGGACAGGTCCAGGACCGGGTTCACCAGGTGGCCGACCTCGCCCTCGACGTTCCAGGTGAAGACCCGCAGGCCGACGCCGATCTGCGGCGCCGCAAGGCCCGCCCCCGGAGCCTCCAGCATGGTGTCGGTGAGGTCCTCGACCAGCCGGCGCAGCTCCTTGTCGAAGTCGACCACCTCATCGGCGCGCTGCCGGAGCACGGGGTCGCCGAAGAGCCGGATGGGTTGGATCGCCACGCGGGAAGTGTAGGGACGCGAGCGCGATCGCTCGTCGAGGAGGTCGCGCAGCGACAGGTTCGCCTCCCTCTCACTCGGTCCCGTGACAGGCGCCAGGGCGCCTTTCCTCGACCACGGGGTCGGCTACAGGCCGGGTGGGTCGACCTGCACGCGTACGGCGTCCAGCTTGCGCGCCGACCGGACCCGCTGGAGCTGGCCGAGCGCCCGCGTCAGCGCCGGACCCTGCGCGCGGGGCACGCGGACGACCACCCGCTGCTCGTCGCCACCGTCGACGGGCACCGGGCCGAGGGTCTCCGCGGACTGCGGGGCGTCGAGCAGGGTGAGCGCGTCGTCGAGCGCACCCGGCTCGCCGGTGATCGTGGCCAGGCGAGAGGCGGGCGGCAGGTGGGCGCCGGCCCGGTCGGCGGCCTCGCGGGCGGCGAAGCCGCCGGGGTCCCAGCGCACCAGGGACTGGATGCCGGGCAGCGCCGGGTCGCCGACGATGACGGCCCGGCCGCCGGGCCGGACCAGCCCGATCGCGTTGGCCCAGCGGCGTACCGCCTCCTCCTCGGTCCGGAGGTCGGGTCGCGCGAGCATCAGCCAGGTGTCGAGCAGCACGACGGCGGCGTACCCGCCCTCGGCCACCGGCTCGGCGCCGGGCGTGGCCACCACGATCGCGGGTTTCGGGCCGACCTCGGCCAGCACCGTCTGTCCCGACGACGATGTCCGCACGGTGGTCGACGGGAAGGTGCGCCCGAGCTCCTCGGCCGTCCGGAGGTCGCCGACGACCGGCGCCCGCAGCCCGCGGTGCCCGCACACCACGCAGGACCAGTCCGGGTGGCTGGTCCCGCACCAGCCGCACCGCGGGGGCGCCGCCGGACCGGGGATCGCGAGCGGCCCGGTGCAGACCGCACATCGGGCGGCCGTGCGGCAGCGTTCGCACGCCAGCGCGGCGGCGTACCCCAGCCGGGGCGTCTGCACCAGCACCGGCCCGCTCTCCAGGCCGTGCTCGACCGCCTCGTGGGCGGCCCGCGGGAACCGGACGCCGCGCGCGAACGGGTCCCGGGCCAGCTCGGCGTCGCTGGCCCCGGCCACCTGCACGCTCACTCGCTCTCGCAGAGCCTCGCGGGGCACGGACAGCTCGTGGGCCCACCCCGACTGGAGGAGCTGGTCGGCCTCGACCGAGCGGGCGAACCCGGCGAGAAGGGCGGCCGCGCCCTCGCGCTCGGCGCGGACCAGCAACGTCTCGCGAGCGTGGGAGTACGGGGCGCGCTGCTCGGCGTGCAGGTCGTCGCCGTCGTCCCAGATCGCCACCAGCCCGAGGTCGTGCACCGGGGCGAACGCCGCGGCGCGGGTGCCGACCACGACCCGCCGGGCGCCGCGCGAGACCGCCAGGAAGTCGCGGTAGCGGCGGGCTGGGCCGGGTTGGGCGGTCAGCACGACGTGCTGCCCGGTCCCGAGGACCTCGGTCAGGGCCGCGTCCATGCGGGCGACGTCCTTGGCGTCGGGAACGCAGAGGAGGACGCCGCGACCGGAGCCGGCGTACGTCGCCGCCGCGGCGTGGGCGAGCAGGCGTGGCCAGTCCTCCCCCGGCGGCGTACCCCAGACGGCGCGGGGGCTCTCGCCGACGGCCAGCCGCCTCAGGAACGCCGCGCCCTGCGGGTGCGCGGCCCAGGCCGCCTCGGCGGCTGCCCGGTCCAGCGGAGGCGGCACGGCGACGGCCGGGGGTTCGGCGCGCTCGGTGGCCGCGTGGCGCGGAGGTACGGCGAGCCTCAGCACGTCGCTGCGCGTGCCGGCGTACCGCTCGGCGAGCTCGCCGGCGAGCGCGGCCACCTCCGGGCTGAGCACCGGCTCGCGGCTGACGACACGGCGCAGCGGCGCCAGCCGGCCGTGGTGGTCGGTCTCCGCGGCCCGCGCCAGGAGGTACCCACCCACCTCCTGGCCCGCGAACCGCACCTTCACCCGGCAGCCCGGCACGGCGTCGTCGGCCATCGCGGCCGGCACCAGGTAGTCGAAGGTGCGGTCGAGGTGTGCGAGCGGCAGGTCGACCAGCACCCGCGCGACCGGGTCGGTGGCTGCGGGCTCGGCCGCCGCGGTCTTCGCCGCGCGGGTCCGGGCGGCCTTGGACCGCGAGGTCTCCACGGCCTCCCGGAGACCGGGGAGGGCCTCGGGCTGCTCGGGGTCTGCGGGCACGGCCGTTGTTCTACCAGCAGCCGTCCCCACACCGATTCGTCACCGGCGGCCCTGTGGAGAGGGCCCGCTGCAGCGCTGAGGAGTCGACCTGCGGCGTCAGACGCCGGCGGCCGCCTTCAGGGCGTCGGCGCGGTCGGTGCGCTCCCAGGTGAACTCGGGGAGCTCACGGCCGAAGTGGCCGTATGCCGCGGTCTTGGTGTAGATCGGCCGAAGCAGGTCGAGGTCCGAGATGATCGCGGCCGGGCGCAGGTCGAAGACGTCGAGGACGGCCTTCTGGATCGCCTCGTCGTCGATCACGCCGGTCCCGAAGGTCTCGATGAAGACGCCGACCGGCTGGGCCTTGCCGATGGCGTAGGCCACCTGGACCTCGCAGCGGCGGGCCAGGCCCGCGGCGACGACGTTCTTGGCAACCCAGCGCATGGCGTAGGCGGCCGAACGGTCGACCTTCGACGGGTCCTTGCCGGAGAAGGCGCCGCCGCCGTGGCGGGCCATGCCGCCGTAGGTGTCGACGATGATCTTGCGGCCGGTCAGGCCGGCGTCACCCATCGGGCCACCGACGACGAAGCGCCCGGTCGGGTTGACGAGCAGACGGTAGCCGTCCGACGGGATGTCGAAGTCGCCCAGCACGTGGTCGATGACGTGCTTCTTGACGTCGCTCTCGAGGGTGTCGAGCTCGACGTCGTCGGAGTGCTGCGAGGAGAGCACGACGGTGTCGACGCGCACGGGGCGGTTGTCGGCGTCGTACTCGATGGTGACCTGCGTCTTCCCGTCGGGGCGCAGGTACGGGAGCGTGCCGTCCTTGCGGACCTCGGTCAGCCGCTCGGCCAGGCGCTGGGCGATCACGATCGGCAGCGGCATCAGCACGTCGGTGTCGTCGCAGGCGTAGCCGAACATCAGGCCCTGGTCGCCGGCGCCCTGCTTGTCCATCGCGTCCACGGAGCCGGTGCGGCTCTCGTGGCCGGAGTCGACGCCCTGGGCGATGTCGCCGGACTGGCCGCCGATGGCGACCATCACGCCGCACGAGTGGCCGTCGAAGCCCTTCTCGGAGGAGTCGTAGCCGATCTCGAGGATCCGGTCGCGGACCTTCTGCTTGATGTCGACGTACCCGGTCGTGGTGACCTCGCCGGCCACGACCACGAGACCCGTGGTCAACAGGGTCTCGACGGCCACGCGGCTGTGCGGGTCCTGCTCGAGCATGGCGTCGAGGACTGAGTCGCTGATCTGGTCGGCGATCTTGTCGGGGTGACCCTCGGTCACCGACTCCGAGGTGAAAAGGCGTCCGGGCACGTTTCGGTCCACTCCTGTGCTGCTGCGGTTGGTCGCAGGAACCTTAGCCGCCACGAATGCCGCTCACGGCATCCGCGCCACTACCTGGTCCCAGATGGCGTGCGCCAGCGCGCTCTTGGACCCCAGGGGTACGTCGACCTCGGCACCGTCGGCGCCCAGGATCACCGCCTGGTTGTCCGCCGCGCCGAACACGGCTCCCCCGCCGACGTCGTTGACGACGATCAGGTCGCAGCCCTTGCGCGCAAGCTTCTGCCGGCCGAGCTCCAGCACCGAACCGGTGTCGTCGCCGGTCTCCGCGGCGAAGCCCACGATCACCGTCCCCGGACGGGCGCGCTCGTGAGAGATCTCGGCCAGGATGTCGGGGTTCTGGGTCAGCTCGAGGGTGGGTGCGCTGCCGTCGGCGGCCTTCTTCAGCTTGTTCTCGCTGACCGAGACCGGCCGGTAGTCGGCCGGCGCCGCGGCCATCACCACGGCGTCGGCGCCCGCGGCGGCGGAGACGACGGCGTCGCGGAGCTGGGCGGTGGTCTCCACGCGGACCACCTTCACGCCGGCGGGGTCCGGCAGCGTCACGTTCGCGGCGACCAGGGTGACCTCGGCGCCGCGACCCGCTGCCGCCCGCGCGAGCGCGTAGCCCTGTAGGCCCGAGGACCGGTTGCCCAGGAACCGGACCGGGTCGAGGTACTCGCGGGTGCCGCCCGCGCTGACCAGAACGGAACGGCCGGCGAGGTCAGGCGCCGCAGGACCGCGCTCCAGCACCTGCTGGCAGAGCTCGAAGATCTCCTGCGGGTCCGGCAGCCGTCCCTTGCCGCTGTCGGCGCCGGTGAGCCGGCCCTCGGCGGGCTCGATCACCAACGCGCCGCGGTCGCGGAGGGTGGCCACGTTGGTCCGCGTGGCGGCGTGCTCCCACATCTCGGTGTGCATCGCCGGGGCGAAGACCACCGGGCAGTGCGCCGTGAGCAACGTGTTGGTGAGCAGGTCGTCGGCCAGTCCGTGGGCGGCCTTGGCGAGCACGTTGGCGGTCGCCGGGGCGACCACCACCAGGTCGGCGCTCTGCCCGATCCGCACGTGCGGCACCTGGTGCACGTCGTGCCAGACCTCGGAGGAGACCGGCTTGCCCGACAGGGCGGCCCAGGTGTCGGCGCCGACGAAGCGGAGCGCCGCCGCGGTGGGCACCACGGTCACGTCGTGCCCCGACTCGGTGAAGCGCCGGAGCAGCTCGCAGGCTTTGTAGGCCGCGATCCCGCCGGAGACCCCCAGGACGATGTGGTGCACGACGTGCGGCCGGGACGGGGGCGTGGTCCCGGCCGTCATGTCGGTGGTCATCTGACCGCGAGGGTCACCGGTTGAACTTGTCGTCGACGGTGGCCGCCTTGCGGGCCTCCTCCTCGGCGGCGAGCTCGGCGGGGTCGACGTCCTCGCAGGTGAGCAGGTCGTCGTTGATCTCGCGCAGGGCGATCGACAGCGGCTTCTCCTGGACGTGCGTGTCGACGAGCGGGCCGACGTACTCCAGCAGGCCCTCGCCGAGCTGGGAGTAGTACGCGTTGATCTGGCGGGCGCGCTTGGCGCTGTAGAGGACCAGCTTGTACTTGCTGTCGGTCTTGGTGAGCAGGTCGTCGATGGAGGGGTTGGTCACGCCCTCGGCGGCGATGTCGGGTGCGGACACGCAGGAGCCTCACAAACAACTAGAGGGGGAGATCACTGGGCTGACCTGGTCAACGGTCGGCGACCTCGGAACAGATCAACTCTACCAACTCCTCCGCGGCAGCGTGAACTTCGTGGTTGACCACGGTCGCGTCGAACTCCGCCTCGGCCGCCAGCTCGGCCCTCGCCGTCTCCAGCCGGCGGGCCCGTTCCTCCTCGCCCTCGGTGCCCCGGCCGACCAGTCGGCGGACCAGCTCGTCCCACGACGGCGGCATCAGGAACACGAACAGCGCCTCCGGCATCGTCTCCCGCACCTGCCGGGCGCCCTGGAGGTCGATCTCCAGGAGAGCGGGCTTTGCCTCGGCGAGAGCGGCCACGACGGGCTTGCGCGGGGTGCCGTACCTGGCGGCCTGGTGCACGACCGCCCACTCGAGCAGCTCGTCCTCGGCGACCAGCCGGTCGAACTCCTCGTCGGAGACGAACCAGTAGTGCACGCCGTCCACCTCACCCGGACGCGGCGGCCGGGTGGTGGCGGACACCGAGATCCAGATCTCGGGGTGATGGCGGCGTACGTCGGCGGCCACCGTCCCCTTGCCGACGGCCGTCGGCCCCGCGAGGACCGTGAGACGCGAGCTGCCAGTCACTCGCCCGGTGCGAACTCGCGCTCGAGCGCGGCTACCTGGTTGACGCCCAGGCCGCGGACGCGGCGGCTCTCGGCGATGCCGAGGCGCTCCATCATCTGGCGGGCGCGGACCTTGCCCAGGCCCGGCATCGACTGCAACAGGTCGACGACGCGCATCTTGCCGATCACCTCGTTGAGCTGGCCCTGGTGCAGCACGTCGACGATGGAGGCGCCGGAGTTCTTCAGCCGGTTCTTCACCTCGGCCCGCTCCCTCCGCGACGCGGCCGCCTTGTGGAGCGCTGCCTGTCGCTGCTCGGGGGTCAGAGGAGGAAGGGCCACGGAACTTCCTTTTCGGGAGCCGACTCGCAGGAACGGACGAACCGGGCCAATCTAGTCAGGTTCGCGAGGCCCCAGCAATCTCAGAAGTCCAGCAACAGAGCCGGATCAGAGACTCATCGGCGTGTGACACACGTCCTTGGCCTGTTGCTGGACGCTGTCGAAGGCGCGGACCACCGTCGGCGCGAGGATGCCGGCGGCCGCATCCTCGATGCGTGTGCGCTGCTCGTCGGCGAGGCTGTCGGGCAGCGCCTTGCCGTCGTAGGTCGCCGGGTCGATCCCCGCGTCCCCCAGGGCGTCGTCGAGCTCCGCCAGCGGGTCGAGGAACGCCTTCCAGTCGTCGCGGATGTCGTCGGGCGACCGCTCCTCCAGGTCGCGGAAGATCGGCAGCGCCTGGAGCAGGGCACCCGGGGACGCCGACGCGGTCACGTCGGTGAGCTCGGTCTGGTGCTGCTGCACGGCGTCGCAGTAGGCGTCGTCTCCGCCGCACCCGCTCACCAGTGCGCCGATGAGCAGCGCGGCCGCCGACGCCCTGGGGAACCGACCCTCACTCACCGCTGGGCCAGCAGCGCGCGCAGCTCGTCGTTCGTGCGACGAGCAGCCTCCCGCATGGCTTCGGCTGAGGGGCCGGCCCGGAGCAGCTCGCGGGAGGAGCTGGGCAGCACGTGCGGCAGCGCGGACCCGAAGATCCGCGGCAGGTCGGCGGAGGCGCCGCCCTGGGCGCCGTACCCGGGCGCCAGGACGGGACCGTTGAAGTCGAAGTCCTCGCCGGTCTCGCCGAGGGTGGCGCCGACCACCGCCCCGAACGACCCCAGCGGCGACTCCCCCGCGTTGAGGTGACGCAGGTGGTCGACCATGGTCGCGGTGACGGTACGGCCGTCGGCGGCGACGGCGGCCTGCACCTCGGGCGCCTCCTTGTTGGACGTCCGCGCGAGCACGAACAGGCCCGCGTCGTGCTTGCGGGCCGCGTCCACGAACGGCTCGAGGGAGCCGAACCCGAGATACGGGCTGACGGTGATCGCGTCGGCGGCGAGGGGGCTGGCGGGGTCGAGGTAGGCGTCGGCGTAGGCCTGGCTGGTCGAGCCGATGTCGCCGCGCTTGACGTCGAGCAGGACGAGCGCGCCGGCCTCCTGAGCGGTCGCGATCACCCGCTCGAGGACGGCCACGCCGCGGCTGCCGAACCTCTCGTAGAAGGCCGACTGCGGCTTCACCACCGCACACTCGGCGGCCAGCGCCTCGGTGGCCGCCAGGGCGAACCGCTCCAGCCCGGCGACGGTGTCGTCGAGGCCCCACTCGTGCAGCAGCGACTCGTGCGGGTCGATGCCGGCGCAGAGCGGCCCCCGCTCGAGTGCGGCGGCGTGGACGCGGGTCCCGAAGGTCATGTGTCGTCTCCTGACAGCTCGTCGATCATTCTGGCAACCAGACGGCTTCGGCGCGGACATGGGTCACAGTCCTGCGGCGACCCGTCGCGGCCACCAGGGGCCGCCGTAGACGAAGCCGGTGTACGCCTGCACGAGGGTGGCGCCGGCGTCCAGCCGCTCACGCGCCTGCTCGAGCGTCGAGATGCCCCCGACCGAGACCAGGGTCAGGTCGCGGACCACGGTCTTGTTCAGCAGGCGCAGGACCTCCAGCGAGCGGTCGGCCAGCGGCGCCCCGGACAGGCCTCCGGCGCCGACGGCCTCCACGTCGGGAGGCGAGGTGCGCAGGCCGTCGCGCGAGACGGTCGTGTTGGTGGCGATGATGCCGTCCAGCCGCAGCTCCAGGGCCAGGGTCGCGACGTCGAGCACGTCGTCGTCGGCCAGGTCCGGTGCGATCTTGACCAGGAGGGGTACGTCGGCCACGCGGCGTACGGCCTCCAGGAGCGGCCCCAGCCGGTCGACGGCCTGGAGGCTGCGCAGTCCCGGGGTGTTCGGGGAGCTGACGTTGACGACCAGGTAGTCGGCGTACGGGCTCAGCAGCCGGGCCGACTTGGTGTAGTCGGCGAGCACCGCCGCATCGTCGTCCTCGGGGACGACCTTGGTCTTGCCGATGTTCACGCCCAGGACGACTCTTCGCCGGTCGAGGTCGTCGAGACCCGTCGCACGCTCGGCCAGCCGCGCGGCCACCGCCTCGGCGCCGTCGTTGTTGAAGCCCATCCGGTTCACGATCGCCCGGTCCTCCGGCAGCCGGAACAGCCGCGGCTTCGGGTTCCCGGGCTGCGGCTCCCCCGTCACCGTGCCGACCTCGACGTGCCCGAACCCCAGCGCCCCCAGGGCGTCGATGCCGACGGCGTTCTTGTCGAAGCCGGCAGCCAGGCCGAGCGCCGAGGGGAAGGTGAGGCCCAGGGCGTTGACGGGACGAGTCGCCGGACCGGGGTACCTGCGGGTCCCGAACCTCGCCGCGCGGATGCCCGCGAAGCCCAGGTGGTGCGCTCGCTCGGCGTCGATGCGCCGCAGGACGTGGTCGAACAGCGCTGGGTACCCGATCCGCACCCGGGTCACTTCCGCAGCCCGCGCGCCCAGTCCTGCAGCGACCTGACTCCGATGTCACCGCGGATCAGCGCCTCGATCCCCTGGACCGCGGCGCCGAGCCCTTGCACGGTGGTGATGCAGGGGATGTCGGCGCCGACCGAGGCGGTGCGGATCTCGTAGCCGTCGACGCGCACCGAGCCGCCCGCCCCGGAGGAGCCGTGCGGGGTGTTGATGACCAGGTCGATCTCGCCGTCCTGGATCATCTGGACGGTCGTCTTCTCGCCGTTCGGGCCCGGGCCGTCGAAGTGCTTCCTCACGACGGTCGCCCGGACGCCGTTGCGGCGCAGCACCTCGGCGGTGCCCTGGGTGGCGAGGATCTCGAAGCCCAGGTCGGCGAGCACCTTCACCGGGAAGATCATCGAGCGCTTGTCGCGGTTGGCCATCGACACGAACACCCGCCCGCTTGTCGGGAGGGACCCGAACGCCGCGGTCTGCGCCTTGCTGAAGGCCCGGCCGAAGTCGGCGTCGAGGCCCATCACCTCGCCGGTCGACCGCATCTCGGGGCCGAGCACGGTGTCGACTCCTCTGCCGTCGGGGCGGCGGAACCGGTTGAACGGCATCACCGCCTCCTTGACCGCGATGGGTGCGTCGGCGGGCAGCGTGCCGCCGTCGCCCTCGGCCGGCAGCATCCCCTCGTCGCGCAGCGCCTTGATCGAGTCGCCGAGCATGATCCGCGCCGCGGCCTTGGCCAGCGGCGTCGCGGTTGCCTTCGACACGAACGGCACCGTCCGCGAGGCGCGCGGGTTGGCCTCCAGGACGTACAGGACGTCGGCGCCGAGCGCGAACTGGATGTTGATCAGCCCCAGCACCCCCACGCCACGCGCGATCGCCTCCGTGGCCTCGCGGATCCGCTCGATCTCGCGGGCTCCCAGAGTGATCGGCGGCAGAGCGCACGCCGAGTCGCCGGAGTGGATGCCGGCCTCCTCGATGTGCTCCATCACGCCGCCCAGGAACAGGTCGTGACCGTCGAACAGCGCGTCCACGTCGATCTCGACGGCATCGTCGATGAACCGGTCGACCAGCACCGGGTGCTCCGGGCTGATGGCGGTGGCGCGGGCGATGTAGCCCTCGAGCGCCTCGTCGTCGTAGACGATCTCCATGCCCCGGCCGCCGAGCACGTACGACGGGCGGACGAGGACGGGGTACCCGATCTCGGCCGCGATGGCCGCGGCCTCGTCGTAGGACGACGCCATCCCGTGCTTGGGCGCCGGCAGGCCGGCCTCGGCCAGCACCCGCCCGAACGCGCCGCGCTCCTCGGCCAGGTGGATGGCCTCGGGCGGGGTGCCGACGATCGGTACGCCGGCGTCGGCCAGGCCCTGGGCGAGGCCCAGCGGGGTCTGTCCGCCGAGCTGGCAGATGACGCCCGCGATCGGGCCGGCCTGCCGCTCGGCGTGCACGACCTCGAGCACGTCCTCGAGCGTGAGCGGCTCGAAGTACAGGCGGTCCGACGTGTCGTAGTCGGTGGAGACGGTCTCGGGGTTGCAGTTGACCATCACCGTCTCGTAGCCCGCACCTTCGGACCCGAGCGCCAGCGAGGCGTGCACGCACGAGTAGTCGAACTCGATGCCCTGGCCGATGCGGTTCGGGCCGCTGCCGAGGATGATCACGGCCGGCTTGGTGCGCGGCGCGACCTCGGTCTCCTCGTCGTAGGAGGAGTAGTGGTACGGCGTGGTGGCCGCGAACTCGGCAGCGCAGGTGTCCACCGTCTTGTAGACGGGCCGGATGCCCAGCGCGTGCCGGACCCCGCGGACGACGTCGGCGCTCATCCCGCGGATCTTGCCGATCTGGAGGTCGGAGAACCCGTGCCGCTTGGCCAGGCGCAGCAGCTGCGGGGTCAGCTCCGGGGCGGAGGTCACCGCGGCAGCCACCTCGTTGATGAGCATCAGCTGGTCGACGAACCAGGGGTCGATCGCGGTCGCGTCGAAGATCTCCTCGGCGGTCGCTCCCGCGCGGATCGCGTCCATCACGTCCCGGAGCCGGCCGTCGTGCGGCACGCGGGCCTTGTCGAGCAGCGACTCCTTGTCGAGCTCGACCCACTCCTGGTGCCAGTCGAACGGCGCGTCCTTGCTCTCCAGGGAGCGCAGCGCCTTCTGGAGCGCCTCGGTGAAGTTGCGGCCGATCGCCATCGCCTCGCCCACCGACTTCATGTGGGTGGTCAGCACGGGGTCAGCGGCCGGGAACTTCTCGAAGGCGAACCGCGGCACCTTCACCACGACGTAGTCGAGCGTCGGCTCGAAGCTGGCCGGGGTGCTCTGGCCGTCGTCTCGGGTGGTGATGTCGTTGGGGATCTCGTCGAGCGTGTAGCCGATCGCCACCTTGGCCGCGATCTTCGCGATCGGGAACCCGGTGGCCTTGGACGCCAACGCGCTGGACCGCGAGACGCGCGGGTTCATCTCGATGACGACCACGCGGCCGTCGCGCGGGTTGACCGCGAACTGGATGTTGCAGCCCCCGGTGTCGACGCCCACGGCCCGGATGATGCCGATCGAGAGGTCACGGAGGTGCTGGTACTCGCGGTCGGTCAGCGTCATCGCCGGAGCGACGGTGATCGAGTCGCCGGTGTGCACGCCCATCGGGTCGAGGTTCTCGATCGAGCAGACGATCACCACGTTGTCCTTGGTGTCGCGCATCACCTCGAGCTCGTACTCCTTCCAGCCGATGATCGACTCCTCCAGGAGCACCTCGGTGGTCGGGCTCGCGGCGAGGCCGGCGCCGGCGATCCGGCGCAACCCCTCCTCGTCGTAGGCCATCCCGGAGCCGACGCCGCCCATCGTGAAGCTGGGGCGCACGACCATCGGGTAGCCGAGCTCGCCGGCCGCGCCGAGGCAGTCCTCGAGGGTGTGGCAGATGACGGACTTGGCCACCGTGCCGCCGAGGTCCTCCACGATCCGCTTGAAGGTCTGGCGGTTCTCGCCCCGGTCGATGGCCTCGATGGAGGCGCCGATCAGCTCGACGCCGTACTTCTCCAGCACGCCCCGCTCGGCCAGCGCGACCGCGCAGTTGAGCGCGGTCTGGCCGCCGAGAGTGGCCAGCAGCGCGTCGGGGCGCTCCTTGGCGATCACCTGCTCGACGAAGTCCGGGGTGATCGGCTCGACGTACGTCGCGTCGGCGAACTCCGGGTCGGTCATGATCGTGGCCGGGTTGGAGTTCACCAGGACGACCCGGATCCCCTCCGCCCGGAGTACGCGACACGCCTGGGTGCCGGAGTAGTCGAACTCGCAGGCCTGCCCGATCACGATCGGACCCGACCCGATGACCAGGACGCTCTGGATGTCGTCGCGCTTCGGCATCAGTCCTCCTCGCCGGTGGTGGTTTCGAGGCTCGTCGCTGGCGCTCCTCGCACCTCAACCACCGATCCATTCGGTGGTTTCGGTGTTCCGCGCCTCGATCCGTTCGGTGGTTGAGGTGCGAGCTTGCGAGCCTCGAAACCACCCATCAGGTCGACGAACCGGTCGAAGAGGTACGCCGCGTCGTGAGGGCCGGCGGCCGCCTCGGGGTGGTACTGGACCGAGAACGACTTGAGCACGCCGTCCGGAGACCGCAGCTCGAGGCCCTCGACCACGTCGTCGTTGAGGCAGACGTGCGAGACGGTGACGACGCCGTACGGCGTGGTGGTCGGCGCGTCGAGCGGGGCGTCGACCGCGAACCCGTGGTTGTGCGCCGTCACCTCGACCTTGCCGGTCGTGCGGTCCATCACCGGCTGGTTGATGCCGCGGTGGCCGTAGGCGAGCTTGTAGGTGCCGAAGCCGAGCGCCCGGCCGAAGAGCTGGTTGCCGAAGCAGATGCCGAAGTACGGGATCCCGCGCTCGAGCGCCGCGCGCAGGAGCTCGACCTGGCGGGTCGTGGCCGCCGGGTCCCCGGGGCCGTTGGAGAAGAACAGCCCGTCGGGCTGCACCGCGAGGACGTCGTCCAGGGTCGCGGTGGCCGGCAGGACGTGGGTCTCGATGCCGCGCTCGCTCATCATCCGCGGGGTGTTCGCCTTGATGCCGAGGTCCAGGGCCGCGACGGTGAACCGCGGAGCATCGTCGGTCGACCCTTCGAGACGCCTCGTCCCTCGGCTCCTCAGGACAGGCCAAGTCGAGACCGCCGGGACGACGTAGGGCTCTCGGGTGCTGACCTCGGCGGAGAGGTTGGCGCCGGACATCCCGGCCGAGGCGAGCACCCGCTCCAGCAGGGCTTCGGAGGAGGTCTCGGTCGAGGAGATGCCGACGCGCATCGCGCCGCGCTCGCGGAGGTGCCGGGTCAGGGCGCGGGTGTCGATGCCGCTGATGCCGACCACTCCCTGGTCCCGGAGTGCCTCGTCCAGCGAACGCTGGGACCGCCACGAGGACGAGCGGCGGGCGGGGTCCCGGACGACATACCCGCTCACCCAGATCCTCGAGGACTCAGGGTCCTCGTCGTTCATGCCGGTGTTGCCGATGTGCGGGGCGGTCATCACCACGACCTGGCGGTGGTACGACGGGTCGGTGAGCGTCTCCTGGTAGCCGCTCATGCCGGTCGAGAAGACGGCTTCGCCGAAAGTCTCGCCGGGGGCGCCGTAGGAGTCGCCATGGAAGGTGCGGCCGTCCTCGAGGACGAGCATCGCAGGTGCAGGCACGAGTGCCGGACCTCCTTCTCCGCCTCACGGGACGGATCGTTAAAGGATGTCTCTCCGCCCCGGGGGACGGATCCGTTCAAGGATGTCGATCGCGACCGACCCTATCAGCGCCGTTTCGGTCTAGCGTCACGCCATGAACGACACGGAACGGGTCCTCGGTCGGACGCACGAGCTGGCCCGGGACTTCGTGGCCGGCCTGGACGAGCGCCCGGTCTGGCCGCGGGCGACGTTCGAGGAGATGCTGGCCACCTTCGACGGGCCGCTGCCCGAGGACGGGGCCGATCCCGTCGACGTGGTGGAGGAGCTGTCCACGTCCGCCGACCCGGGGCTGGCCGGGACCGCCGGCCCGCGGTTCTTCGGGTTCGTGATCGGTGGGCACCTGCCGGCCGCCCTCGGCGCCGACATCCTCACGAGCACCTGGGACCAGAACGCGGGCATCAACTCACTGACGCCTTCCGCAGCCGCGATCGACGTCGTCGCCGGGCGGTGGGTGGTCGACGCCCTCGGCCTGCCCCACGGCTCGGCCGTCGGCCTGGTCACCGGCGGGATGATGGCCAACTACACGTGCCTGTCGGCGGGGCGGCACGCCGTCCTGGCAGGAGCGGGCTGGGACGTGGCGGCCAGAGGGCTGTTCGAGGCGCCGCGGGTGCGCGTCGTCGTGGGACGTTTCCGGCACGACACCATCGACCGCGCCGTCCGGTACCTCGGCCTCGGTCAGGAGTCGGTGGTCGAGGTGAACACCGACGACGAGGGCCGGATCTCGGTCGAGTCCCTGGAGTCGGTCCTGGCGGCCGGCGAGGGTCCGGTGATCGTCTGTCTCCAGGCCGGCGAGGTGCACTCGGGGGCGTTCGACGACTTCGCCGGCGCGATCCCGGTCGCCCGGCGTCACGACGCCTGGGTGCACGTCGACGGCGCGTTCGGCCTCTGGGCCGCGGCCAGCCCGTCGTACACGCACCTGACCACCGGCATGGCCGACGCCGACTCGTGGGCCACCGACGCTCACAAGACCCTCAACGTGCCCTACGACTCCGGCTTGGCGGTCGTGCGCGATGCCACGGCACTGGCCGCGGGCTTCGGCGTCGTGGCCGACTACCTGATCGGCGCCGCCGGTGACCCGATGGAGCGGGTGCCGGAGTTCAGCCGTCGCGCCCGCGGCTTCGCGGTGTGGGCGGCGCTGCGGAGCCTGGGCCGGTCCGGACTCACCGATCTGGTCGACCGGCTGTGCACGCGGGCCGCCGGCCTGGCAGCCGGCTTCGCGGAGATCGATGGGGTCGAGGTCGTCAACGACGTCGTGTTCACCCAGGTGATGTTCCGGCTGTCGACGGACGAACGCACCGCCGAGCTCGGCCGCCGGCTGCTCGCCGACGGGACCTGCGTCGTCACGCCGGCCGTGTGGGGCGGGCACGCCGTCCAGCGCTGCGCCGTCTCCGGCTGGGCGACCTCCGAGGCCGACGTGGCCGCGACGGTCGACGCCGTACGACGCACCGTGGCCGGCCTGGCTAGCGGCTAGCGGCTAGCGGTACGTGAGTGTGGGGTCCACCGGATCAGAACGTGATGCCCCGCGCGGCGAAGCGTGTCTTGACGGCCGCTGCGGCCGCCGGACCGTCCCGGAGGAACGCCTTCTCGTACGTCGCCTTCGCGGCGTCCGAGAACGACGTGTCGGGCGCGAAGTCGAACTGCGCGTCGATCAGGGTGGCGTCCCAGGCGCGGGTGGTCAGGCCCAGGCCGACGTAGTCCCCGCGGATCTCCCACAGCGCCTGGGCCCAGATCTGGCCGTCGTAGTGCACCTCGTTCTTGCGGTCCGCCACGGTCATGCCGGTGGAGAAGCTGCGGATGCAGTGCGGCGCGCTGGTGTAGGACGTGGAGTCCCAGTCCATCGGGCAGGCGGGGTTCGCGGTGACCGGCCAGCCGAAGTGCGCGGCCGCATCGAGACCGACGCTGACACCGAGGTAGTCGCCGAACGCCTCACCGATGGACCCGGCGTCAAGGCTGGCGCCGAACCCGTCCACCTGCGAGGCGTGCACCGCGTGGCCGTACTCGTGCACGATCACCTCGGCGTCCTCGGCGTCGTCGACACCGCCCTTGCCGAGCCGGATCCGGTAGGGCTTGTCGGTCTGGTAGCTGTTGTCGCCGCCGTACTGGCCGACCTTGACGTGGAACGGCTCCTTGACGATGCCGGGCAGCGTGCTGCCGAAGCCGAGCGACTGCAGGTAGGTCTGCGCGCGGTCGACCCAGAAGTAGGCCATCACCTGCTCGAACTGGTCCTGGTCGCGGGTGAAGAAGTACTGACCCTTGCTCGAGTACGCCGGCGCGCCAGTCGAGGACTCGACGTAGGCCCACTTGCCGCGGAGGTAGCCGGAGCCGCCCAGGTTCACCAGCGGGACTCTCGCGTAGGCGTCCATCGGCACGGCGGACTTGGCGTCCTTGTCGTCGGTGAGGCGCTGGTCGTTGCTCGACTGGACGGGGTTCACCATGAACACCCAGGCCTCGGCCGTGGCGCTGCCGGTGGGCGGCTTGGCCGTGGAGGCGGGAGCCAGACCCAGCGTGCCGGCGGCGGTGGCCGCGACGGCGAGGAGGGCGAGCGAGGTACGCAGCGTGCTGCGGGTCGTCACGAGTCGTCTCACGGCGAGCAACCTAACCCGAGGGACTTCGGTAGATCGAGGGCAGGACCGGAAGTTTTGCCGCGCACGAGCCTAGAAGCGTCGCCTCTTGCGGAGTCCGGCCGGTCGTCCGTCGGGGTCCTGCACCAGCCTGAGCGGCACCCGCGACCAGAACCGGGTGGACCGCGGCAGGTCCGGCACGTCCTGCCGGCGCAGCCGTCCGGGAGGTCGCTCCCCCACCCGGCCGCCCGCGTGCCACGCATCCAGGGCGTCGGCGCTGGCGGCGTACGTCGCCACCATGTCGTCCGGCTCCAGACAGTCCGACACGACCTCGGCCAGGTCCTCCCCGGCCAGCACCCGGTCGAGCCTCCCGAGGTGCTCGGCGGCCAGCCGCAGCCGCAGGGCCTGGGCGTAGGGGCTCGTCGAGCCCTCCGCCCGGTCCACGACGACGGCCGACAGCTCCGAGTCGTGCGTCCACGAACGGCGGTTGAAGTTGTCCGAACCGGTCGTGCACCACACGTCGTCCATCACGCAGAGCTTGGCGTGCACGTAGATGGGCGTGCCGGCGTCGTTCTCCAGGCCGTACGCCGCTACCCGGCCCGGTGCCGCCTCCATCAGGTCCCGGATGGCCCGCTGCCGCCCGAGCAGCTGGGGGGTCCGCGAGGAGCCCTCGAGGTCGGGGTACAGCGGGAGCACGCACACCAGGTGCAGGTTCGCGTTCTCGACGAGGGAGTCCAGGAAGGTGGAGGCGATCTCGTTGCCCCAGAAGTACTGGTCCTCGACGTAGATCAGCCGGCGCGCCCGCCTGGCCGCCTTGGCGTAGCCGAGCGCGACGCTGCGCTCGCCGCCGGGCGCGAACGGGTAGTCGCGGGCCTGGCGCAGGTTCGGGTAGGTGCGCAGCAGCTGGACCACGTGCGTGCCGCCCTCGACGGGCGGCGGGGGCGGCTGCTGGGGCGGAAGCGGGTCAGGCGTGCGGTCCAGGCGACGTACCTTGTCCGCGATCCAGTACCCCGGATGGCGGCTCAACGGCGCCGGGTCCTCCCACCGCTCGCGGAACGTCGTCTCCACGTCGTGGACGGCCGGGCCGGTGATCGCGACCATCGCGTCGTGCCACGGGGGGCGGTCGCCGTACTCCTCGCTCAGCGGCTGGCTCTGCGGGTCGCCGAGGTGGCGGTGGTCGTCGCGGCGCGAGTGGGCGAGGTCGATCCCGCCGACGAACGCGATGTCGCGGGCGGGGTCGTCGCGGTGCCGGATGACCACGAACTTCTGGTGGTGCGACCCCCCGTTGCGCACCCGCATGTCGAGCAGCGCCTCGGCGCCGCGGTCCTGGAGCTGCTCGCCGAGGGTGCGGTTCGCACGGGCGAAGAAGCCGATCTTGTCCCAGTGCGAGCGCCAGATCAGCCCGCGTACGTCGACGCCGCGCTCGTCGGCCCGGGCGAGTACCTCGACCACGGCGCTGTCGGGGTCGTCGGCCACCAGCAGCTCGTCGGCGTCACCCTGCCAGTCGGTGAACAGCACCAGATCGCCGTCCCGGGTCGCCTCGACCCGCTCGTGGAGCTCCCGGAAGTAGCTCACGCCGTCGATGAGCGGACGGGCGAGGTTGCCCTCGGACCACGCCTGGTCCTGCGGGTGGCCGTCGTCGAGCCGGGTGGCGTCGTTGTCGCGTTCCTCGTGTGTCAGGAGCCAGTCCGTGATGTCGCCCACGCCTGCCGACGCTAGCCCTGGGGTCACGCCAACGCGTGCAGGGACCCCTCCCAGCGCCGCCGCAGCCAACGGTCGTGCGAGGCGACGACCACCGCTCCGGGAGTGCGACCGAGGGCCTCCTCGATCTCGCCCGCGAGCGCCGGCGACAGGTGGTTGGTCGGCTCGTCGAGCAGCATCACGTCCGGCGACCGTGCGACGGCGACCGCCAGTCCGAGGCGGCGCCGCTGCCCTACGGACAGCAGCCCGACCGGCCGATGGTGGTCGCGCGGGTGGACCAGGCCGAGCTCGCGCAGGGCCGGCGCGTCCTCGAGACCGGCCACCGCGTCGGCGTACACGTCGGCGGCGCGCTGGGCCGGGTCCGCGAACACCACGTCCTGGGCCAGCTCGGCGACCCTCCCGGCCACCGACACCACCCCGGACGTGGGTGCGAGGCGTCCCGCCAGCACGCCGAGGAGCGTCGACTTGCCCGAGCCGTTGGGGCCGGTGACGAGCACGTGCTCCCCCGCCTCGACGTCGAGACGGTCCAGTACGAGCCGACCGGCGACCACCAGGTCGCGGACCTGCACCACGCGGCCGCCGCCGGAGTCGCCGGCCAGCGGCGCGTCGAACGACAGCGGTTTCGGCGGCTTGCGCAGCTGGTCGCGCTCGGCGCCGTCGAGCCGGCGCTGGGCGTCCTTCTTGCGGCGCGCCAGCGTGCTCTCGACCCTGGCGCCCTTGGACTTGTAGATGAACTTGTCGTTGTCGGTCGGCCCGCGGTTGTGCGCGATCTGGGCGGTCCCGATCCTCGTGGCGGCACGCAGGCGGTCCAGCTCCTCCTGCTGGGCGTCGTAGGTCTCCTCCCAGCGGCGGCGGGCGTCCTCGCGGGCCGCGACGTACGCCGTCCAGCCGCCCCCGAACCGCCGCCCGCCCAGGCCGTCGGTGCCGAACGCCGTGGGGTCGAGGTCGACCAGGTCGGTGCACACGTCGTCGAGCAGCACCCGGTCGTGGCTGGCCAGCAGCACCACGCCCGGCAGGTCGAGCAGGAATCCGGTCAGCACCTCGATGGCGACGTCGTCGAGGTGGTTGGTCGGCTCGTCGAGCAACAGGCACGGCGGTCGGGTGGTCATCACGGTCGCAAGTGCGAGTCTCGTGCGCTGGCCACCGGAGAGGGTGCCGACCGCCCGCTCCTGGTCGAGCGCGCCCAGGCCGAGCTCCTGGGCGGCCAGCTCCGCGCGCCGGTCGGCGTCCCAGGCGTCGTGGTCGACGGCGTACTCCAGCGCCCTGGTGTACGCCGCCTGGCCGGCGTCGTCGTGCAGGTCGGCCGCGAGCTCCTCGACGCGACGCACGGCGTCGCGCAGCGGCCGGAGGGTGGCCGCCAGCACCTCACCGATGGTGCGGTCGTCACGAAACGGCGGCGCCTGCCCGAGCAGCACGCGTTCGGCGGGCGCCTCGACGGTCCCGGCGACTCGCGCGGTCTTCGGTAGCCGGCCGGCGACGGCGCGCAGCAACGTGGACTTCCCGACGCCGTTCTCGCCGACCAGGCCGATCCGGCGGCCCGGCTGGGCGACCAGGTCGACCGCGTCGAGCACCGAGCGGTCACGGAAGGAGACGGACAGGTCGCGGACGACGACCGGCTGGAGGGCAGACATGTGGGTGTCCTGACGGGTGGTACGAGACTCGCCGGGCGGTGCCGCGGGCGCGAGTCGGGTCAGGCAGTGATCCGCATGATGCGACCCAGCCTACGGAGGATGGGCACGCGCGGCCAACTCCGTTGTTTCATCAAGGTATGCAGGCGAACCGGCACTTCCCCAGGCGCGCAACGCTAGGGAAGTGCGGGTTCGCCTACATACCTTGATGAAACCGACGCACCGACCTCAGCTACTGCACCTTGCCGTCCAGCACCGTGGCCTTGCCGCGCAGGAACGTGGCCACGACGCGGCCAGGGAGCTCGCGGCCGGCGTACGGCGTGTTCCGCGAGAGGGACGCCGTCTCCGAGGCGTCCACGACCCGGGTGGCGCGGGGGTCGAAGAGCACCAGGTTCGCGGGCGCGCCGTCCTCGAGCGGCCGGCCGTGCTCGGTGAGCCGGCCGATCCGCGCGGGCGCGTGGGACATGCGCTCGGCGACGCCGGCCCAGTCGAGCAGCCCGGTGTCGACCATCGTCTGCTGGACGACCGACAGCGCGGTCTCGAGGCCGAGCATGCCGAAGGCGGCGGCGGCCCACTCGCAGTCCTTGTCCTCGTGGGGGTGCGGGGCGTGGTCGGTGGCCACGATGTCGATCGTGCCGTCGGCCAGCCCGGCCCGGAGCGCCTCGACGTCGGAGGCCGAGCGCAGCGGCGGGTTGACCTTGTAGACCGGGTCGTAGGTCGCGGCGAGCTCGTCGGTCAGCAGCAGATGGTGCGGGGTGACCTCGGCGGTGACGTTCCAGCCCTTCTCCTTGGCCTGGCGGACCAGCTCCACCGACCCGGCCGTGGAGACGTGGCACACGTGCAGCCGTGACCCGACGTGGGCCGCGAGCAGGCAGTCGCGGGCGATGATCGCCTCCTCGGCGACTGCAGGCCAGCCGGCCAGCCCGAGGCGCCCGGAGAGCTCGCCCTCGTTCATCTGCGCGCCCTCGGTGAGCCGGGGCTCCTGGGAGTGCTGGGCGATGACGCCGTCGAACGCCTTGACGTACTCCAGCGCGCGCCGCATCAGCAGCGGGTCGCTGACGCACCTGCCGTCGTCGGAGAACACCCGCACGCGAGCGGCCGAGTCGGCCATCGCGCCGAGCTCGGCGATCTTCTCGCCGGCCAGGCCGACGGTCACGGCGCCGATCGGGTACACGTCGGCGTACCCGGCCTCACGTCCCAGCCGCCAGACCTGCTCGACGACGCCGGCAGTGTCGGCGACCGGCTCGGTGTTAGCCATCGCGTGCACGGCGGTGAAGCCTCCGAGCGCGGCGGCCTGCGTGCCGGTCTCGACGGTCTCGGCGTCCTCCCTGCCCGGCTCGCGCAGGTGGGTGTGCAGGTCGACGAGGCCGGGCAGCGCGACCAGCCCGGCGGCGTCCACCACCTCCGCGCCGGCCGTGTCGTCGTACGACGTCGAGATGACGCCGTCGCGGACCAGGAAGTCCGTCGGCTCGCCGCCGAGGATCGCGGCTCCCTTGACCAGGTACGTCGTCACGCGTCGGCTCCTTGGTGGTCGGTGTGGGCGGGTTCGCTGCCGCCCAGCAGCAGGTACAGCACGGCCATCCGCACGGCCACGCCGTTGGTGACCTGCTCGACGATCACCGAGCGGTCGGAGTCGGCCACGTCGGCGGTGATCTCCATGCCGCGGACCATCGGGCCGGGGTGCATCACGATCGTGTGGTCCTGGAGGGTCGCCATCCGACGGCCGTCCAGCCCGTACCGGCGGGAGTACTCGCGGGCCGTCGGGAAGAAGCCGCCGTTCATCCGCTCCCGCTGGACGCGCAGCATCATCACCGCGTCGGCCTTGGGGACGACGCCGTCCAGGTCGTACGACGTCTCGACTCCCCAGCTGTCCACGCCCACCGGCAGCAGCGTCGGCGGCGCGACGAGGGTGACCTCGGCGCCCAGGATGCGCAGCAGCAACGCGTTGGAGCGGGCGACCCGCGAGTGCAGCACGTCGCCGACGATCGCGACCCGCAGCCCGTCGAGGGTGCCGCCGTTGCGCGGGCCCAGGTGCCGCCACATGGTGAACGCGTCGAGCAGTGCCTGGGTGGGGTGCTCGTGGGTGCCGTCGCCGGCGTTCACCACCGAGGAGCGCACCCACCCGGAGTTGGCCAGCCGGTGCGGAGCGCCGCTCGCGCCGTGGCGGATGACGACCGCGTCGGCGCCCATCGCCTCCAGCGTCAGAGCGGTGTCCTTGAGCGACTCGCCCTTGCTGAGCGAGGAGCCCTTGGCGGAGAAGTTGATGACGTCGGCCGAGAGTCGCTTGGCGGCGGCCTCGAAGGAGATCCGGGTCCGGGTCGAGTCCTCGAAGAAGAGGTTGACCACGGTCCGGCCGCGCAGCGCGGGCAGCTTCTTGATCGGCCGGTCGGCCAGCGAGCGCATCTCCTCGGCCGTGGCGAGGACGAGCTCGGCGTCCTCGCGGGTCAGGTCGGCGGCGCTGAGCAGGTGACGCTTCATCGGGCTCCCCCAATTGAATGACCAGCGATCGACACGGCGTCCACGCCGTCCAGCGCTTCGAGGCTGACCCGGACGCGCTCGGCGAGCGAGGTGGGCAGGTTCTTGCCGACGAAGTCGGCGCGGATCGGCAGCTCGCGGTGGCCGCGGTCGACGAGGACGGCGAGCTGGACGGCCTTCGGGCGGCCCACCTCGGTCAGCGCGTCCAGTGCCGCCCGGATGGTGCGGCCGGAGTACAGCACGTCGTCGACGAGCACCACCGTCTTGCCGTCGATGCCCCCGGGCGGGATGTCGGTCGGCATCAGCGTGCGGGCCGGCTTCAGGCGCAGGTCGTCGCGGTACATCGTGACGTCGAGCGACCCGACCGGCACCGAGATGCCCTCGACGGAGGCCATCCGCTCGGCGATGCGCTCGGCGAGAGGTACGCCGCGCGAGGGGATCCCGAGCAGCACGAGGTCGTCGGCCCCGCGGTTGCGCTCGAGGATCTCGTGGGAGATTCGGGTGAGGGCCCGGGTGATGTCACGGGCGTCGAGGACGGTACGGGTTTCTTCCGTCGGTTCGGAGCTTGCTGCAGGTTGGGCGCACACGTGCGGCCTGACCTCCTTCTCCGCCTCACGGGACGGCTCGTTAAAGGATGTCGCCAGTAGGTCGATCGGGCGCGACTCTAACAGCGCCCGCGGGGTACGGCGGGATCGGTCGGCGTGTCCTCGGGTCGGCGCGGGGCGGCGGTGACCCAGCCACCGTCTGACCCCGCCGAACGGTGGCCAGGTCACCGCTCTCGGGGCGCGGGCGGCTACGGCGGTGCGACAGCCACCGTCTGACCCCGCCGAACGGTGGCCAGGTCACCGCTCTCGGGGCGCGGGCGACGACCGCGGTGCGACAGCCACCGTTTGCGGTCGACGTACGGTGGCTGGCTCACCGCTGCCCGGGGTCGAGCGGGTGGCGGGGCTGGTTTGATCGACCCATGGCCACGGGCACCCACGACCACGAGCAAGACCCCCGCAACGACGAGATCCTGATCTGGGTCAACGGCGAGCTGAAGCCGCGTGCCGAGGCCGTGGTCTCGGTGTTCGACTCGGGCTTCGTCCTGGGCGACGGCGTCTGGGAGGGCATCCGCGTCGCCCGCGGCCACCCGGCGTTCCTCGAGCGGCACCTCGACCGGCTCTTCGAGGGAGCGAAGGCCATCATGCTCGACGTCGGCATGAGCCGGGACGCGCTGACGGCCGCGATCTACGACACCATCCGCGGCAACGACATGTCGGACGGCGTGCACATCCGCCTGATGGTGACCCGCGGCGTGAAGTCCACGCCGTACCAGGACCCGCGCGTCACCGTGGGCCCGGCGACCGTGGTGATCATCGCCGAGCACAAGGAGCCGATGCCCGCGACGGTGACGGAGGGCATCACCCTGTTCACCACGCACGTACGCCGCGCGACCCCCGACACCCTCGACCCCAAGCTCAACGCGCACTCCAAGCTCAACGACATCCAGGCGTGCATCCAGGCCTACACCGCCGGCGCCGACGAGGCGCTGATGCTCGACCCGCAGGGGTTCGTCGCGACCTGCAACAGCACGCACTTCTTCTGCGTGGTGGAGCGCGATGACGGCCCGGAGGTGTGGACGTCGGACGGGCGCTTCTGCCTGGCCGGCATCACGCGAGGCAACGTGCTCCGGGTCTGCCGGGACAACGAGATCGCCGCCCGTGAGACGACGTTCAGCCTCACCGACGTGTACTCCGCCTCGGAGGCTTTCGTGACCGGCACCTTCGCCGGCGTCGTGCCCGTCCGCTCGGTCGACGGACGCACCATCGGCAGCGGCGCCCGCGGGCCGGTCGTGGAGCGGCTGCAGGGCCTGTACGCCGACCTGGTGCGGGCCGACGTCGGGGCGCGGGGATGACCGTCCGGGTCGGCATGTGGTCCGGCCCGCGCAACATCTCCACGGCGATGATGCGGGCCTGGGAGAACCGGCCGGACACCGTCGTCGTCGACGAGCCGTTCTACGCGGCGTACCTCGCCCGCACCTCCGGCTCCCGCGGTGACCACCCCGCCCGCGACGAGGTGATCGCCTCGCAGCCGAGCGACCCGACCGCGGTCGTCGAGCAGCTCCTGGCGCCGTTGCCGGACGGCGCGGAGGTCCAGTACGTCAAGCACATGACCCACCACCTGCTGCCCGAGGACGACCTGTCGTGGGCCCGTGCGTTCCGCAACGTGCTGCTGATCCGGACGCCGGACGAGGTCGTCGCGTCGTACCTCCGCTCGCGCGAGGTCTGCGAGCCCGAGGACATCGGGATCCTCCAGCAGCAGCGCGTCCTCGACGAGGTCGGCCACGCATCGACACAGACTCCGATCGTCGACGCCGCTGATTTTCTGCGCTCTCCCGAGTCGTACCTGAGATGGCTCTGCGACTGGCTGGGGATCGGGTTCACCGACCGGATGCTGGCGTGGCCCTCGGGGCCGCGCGACAGCGACGGGGTGTGGGCGCCGCACTGGTACGACGCCGTGTGGGCGTCGACCGGCTTCGAGCCCTACCGACCCCGCGAAGTCCACCTGGACGCCGCGGGCGAGGCTGTCGCGGCAGCCTGCCGCCCGGCGTACGAGCGGCTGCACGACGTACGACTCATCCTCTAGCGACAGGAGCACTTCCATGATCGACGCCAGCCAGGCCTTCCACGGTTTCGCCGTGCCCGACACCGACGCGGCCCGCGGGTTCTATGCCGACGTGCTCGGGCTCGAGGTGACCGAGGAGCACGGCATGCTCCAGCTTCACCTCGGCGGCGGGACCCCGACCCTGGTGTACCCCAAGCCCGACCACCAGCCGGCGGGGTACACCGTCCTGAACTTCCCGGTGCCGGACGTCGAGGCCGCCGTCGACGACCTGACCGCCAAGGGCTTGAGGTTCGAGAGGTACGAGGGAACGCCGGTCGAGACCGATGCCAAGGGCGTCTTCCGCGGCGGCGGCCCGCTGATCGCGTGGTTCACCGACCCGGCCGGCAACGTGATGTCGGTGATCGAGGGCGGATAACCGGTCGCGCCGGGGCGCGGGGATCCCTACGGTGCCGGACATGGTGACGTGCATGATCATGGTCCGTCGTGTCCGGGAACGGGCACCGCTGGGGATGGCATCCGCTTCGCGCTGACTGGGCCGCACGCCTCGTGGCCGGCTCCCCGGTCACCCGCCGCGACGTCGTCTGCGACCTCGGGGCCGGGCTCGGCGCGCTGACCGCACCGCTCGCCGCGACCGGCGCGCGGGTCATCGCGGTCGAGCTGCATCCCGCTCGTGCCGCCGCGCTGCGCTCGCAGCCCGGCCACGGCCGGGTTGCCGTGGTGGAGCTGGACCTCCGGGACTTCACGTTCCCGGGCCGGCCCTACCGGGTCGTGGCCAACCCGCCGTACGCCGGCGTCAACGCCCTCGTCCGTCGCCTGCTCGCCGACCGGAACCTGCTGTCGGCCGACCTGGTCGTCGCGGAGGGTACGGCGCGCGGCCTGCTGCGCGTCTCGCGCCGCGTCAGCCTGGGTGAGGTCGTCCCGCGCCGCGCCTTCGTGCACCCGCCGCCGACCGGCGCTCGGGTGGTGCGGATCCGGCGGTGAGCGTCGACGGCTGCACGCCTCAGGCGAACGGGTTCGGGGTCGCCCCGGGCAGCTGGGCGAGCAGCTCGCGCGCCTGGGCGGCGACCTTGTGCTCGACCAGGACCTCGTACTTGGTCGCGACGACGGAGGTGACGGAGGAGAAGTCGCGCTGGCCGCGAGTCAGGGCGTACCCGACCAGCGCCCAGATCACGCCGAAAAGGGCACCCATCAGCATCGTCGAGATGATCACGCCGAGCGCTCCCTCGTCGGTGAACAGCGCGAAGATCAGGCCGATGAACAGTCCCAGCCAGATGCCGGAGATCAGACCGCCGAGCGCGACCCGTGCGGTGGTCAGCCGGCCGGTGATCCGCTCGACGCGCTTGAGGTCGGTGCCGACGATCATGCAGTTCTCGACCGGGAACTCCTTGTCGGACAAGAAGTCGACGGCCTTCTGCGCCGCGGCGTAGTCGTCGTACACGGCCAGCGACTGCGGGTACTCCAGCTTCAACGGGGACGCGACGTTGCGCGGCAGCCCGGGCGTCATGCTCATGGGTGAAGTCTGCCAGGCAGGGTCGCAAGGCTCGTCGGTGGCGCGATCCCTGCCCCTCAAGGACCGAGAGACAGCTCCTTGAGGACATGCTCCAGTGCGCGGTGGTAGGTCGGGTACGCGAAGTGCATGTTCCGCAGCGTCGGCACCGGGATCTCGGCGTGCACGGCCACCTCCAGCATCGAGAGGACCTCACCGCCGGCCTCACCGACCACGCAGCCGCCGACCAGGACCCGGCGCTTCTTGTCCGCGACGATCTTGACCAGCCCCGTCTCCTTGGCCAGCCACCCCCGCGAGCCCAGGTCGCCGGTGGCCACGGCGACGTCAAGCCCGGCGTCTCTGGCGGCCTGCTCGCTCATCCCGACCGAGGCCACCTCCGGCGCGGTGAACGTGACCCGCGGCACGGCGCGGTAGTCGGCCCAGGGCCCGTCCTCCCCCAGGATGTCTCGGATCACGACCGCGGCCTGGTACATCGACACGTGCGTGAACGCACCCTTGCCCGTGATGTCGCCGATCGCCCAGAGCCGCTCCCCCGCGCGCATCCGCTCGTCGGTCTCGACCACCTGGAGGTCGTCGAGCAGGCCGACGGTGTCCAGGCCGATGAAGTCCAGGTTGGCCTTCCGGCCGGCCGCCACGAGCAGCCTCTCCGCCGACACCTGCGCCGAGCCGAGGTCGAGGGTGAACCCGTCGACGCCGTGCGCGACCGACTGCACCGTCACGCCCGTCCGGACGTCGATCCCCTCGGCCTCGAACGCCTTCGCCAACAGCTCGGAGGCCTCCGGCTCCTCGACCCCCAGCAGCCGGTCGGCGACCTCGACGACGGTCACCCGGACCCCGAACCGTGCGAACACCTGGGCGAACTCGCAGCCGATCGGCCCGCCGCCCAGCACGATCACCGACGACGGCAGCTCGGTGATGGCGACGGCGTCCCGGTTGGTCCAGTACGGCGTGCCCTGCAGGCCGTCGATCGGTGGCGCCGTCGGCGCCGTGCCGGTGTTCAGCACGACGCCCTTGCGAGCGACGTACGTCGTGCCGCCCACGCGCACCCGTCCCGGCCCGTCGAGGACGCCGCGACCGCGGACGAAGGTGCCGCCGTTGTCCTCGAGCCGCTTCACGGCGACGGCGTCGTCCCAGTCGTCGGTGGCCTCGTCGCGGATCCGCCGAGCCACGGGTCCCCAGTCGGGCTGCACACTGGACGTGCCGCCGAAGTCGGGCACCCTGCGCGTGTCGGCGACGACCCGGGCGGCGGCGACCATCATCTTGGACGGCACGCACCCGTAGTACGGGCACTCCCCGCCGACGAGGCGGTCCTCGACGCAGATGACGTCGAGGCCGGCCCGGCCCAGCTTGATGGCGACGTGCTCGCCGCCGGGGCCGAGGCCCAGGACGACGACGTCGCACTCGACCTCGCTCATGCGAGGAGGCTACTTGTCACTGGTTACTCGTCTCCGGCTACTTGTCCTGGGGCGAGAGGTGCCGCGCCCGTGCGAAGCAGAACAGGCCGTAGCAGGCGATGCCGGCGGCGACCACGATCAGCGCGATCTGCCCGAACGGGTAGGTGAGCAGCTTGTGCAGCGCCTGGTCGAGACTGCCGGACTTCTTCGGGTCATGGGTGATGCCGCCGTACAGGACCAGCCCGCCGACGATCGCGATCGCGATGCCCTTGCCGATGTAGCCGACCTTGCCGAACATCAAGTAGGCCCTGCCGGTGTTGCCGGACCTGCCTTCGGAGTCGAGGTGCTTGGCGTAGTCCTCGGTGAAGCCCTTCCGGACGTGGTTGGCGCCATAGATGATCACGGCAACCCCGACCAGAGCGACGAGCCACTGGCCGGCCGGCCACTCCATCACGGTCTTGGTCCAGGTGGAGCCGCCCTTGGAGGACTTCGCACCGATCACGACGTTGAGGGCGGTGATGCCGACGGCGGCGTAGATGATCGCCTTCATCGCCGAGACGGCGCGCGCCTTCCAGCGGTCCGAGCCCTCGTCCTTGTCCTGGTGTCCGACGGCCGTCTCGAGGCCGCGCCAGAGCACCAGCAGGAACATGCCGATGGCGATCGCCCACACCAGCGCCTTGCCGAAGGGCTGCTGGGCCAGCTCCTGCATCGCGCCCTTGTTGGACGCCTGGCCCTTGCTCTCGCCGAAGGCCAGCTGCAGCGCCAGCCACCCGACGAGCAGGTGGACGACGCCGTAGGCCACCAGGCCCGCCCGGATCGCCTTGTCCATCCACTCGCTCTGCTGGGCCCGCTGGCCCACTCCCTCAGCGCGGTCGGTCGTTTCTCCCATGGCGGCCAACCTAGCCGCGCGATTTCAGGCGTGGTCCACCCCGAAGGGCGTCAGGCGAGGATCTCGTCCTTGCCCCGCAGCATGGCGCCGAGGACGCCGTTGACGAACCCGGGCGAGTCGTCGGTCGACAGGTCCCGCACCAGCGTGACGGCCTCGTCGACCGCGACCGCGTCGGGCACGTCGTCGGCCCAGAGCAGCTCGAAGACGCCCATCCGCAGCACGCTGCGGTCGACCGCGGGCATCCGGTTCAGGGCCCACCCCTGCGAGTACTCCGTCAGCAGCTCGTCGATCCGGGTGCGGTGCTCGGCGACACCCCGGACCAGCACCTGGACGTACGGGTTGCTCGGGCCCTCGCCGGCGTCGATGGCCTGGTCGAGGAACCGGACGGCATCCTCGCCGCGCATCTCCGCGGCGTACAGGAGGTCCAGAGCGCGCTTGCGGGCGCGGGAGCGTGCGGGCACGGAGTCGTCAGCTCGTGACCCGGCCGAGGTACGAGGAGTCGCGGGTGTCGACCTTGATCTTCTCGCCGGTCGTGATGAAGAGGGGGACGTTGACGGTCGCGCCGGTCTCGACCGTCGCGGGCTTGGTGCCACCCGTCGAGCGGTCACCCTGGAGGCCCGGCTCGGTATAGGTCACCTGGAGCTCGACCGAGGCGGGCAGCTCGATGTAGAGCACCCGGCCGTCGTTGGTGGCCACGATGGCCTCCTGGTTCTCGAGCAGGAAGTTCGAGGCGTCGCCCACGATGTCGGGGGTGATCTCGAGCTGGTCGAAGGTGCCGGTGTCCATGAAGACGTACGACGTGCCGTCGTTGTAGAGGTATTGCATCGTGCGCTTGTCGACGTTCGCCACGTCGACCTTCACGTCGGCGTTGAACGTCTTGTCGACGGTCTTGCCGGACTCGACGTTCTTCAGCTTGGAGCGGACGACGGCCCCGCCTTTGCCGGGCTTGTGGTGCTGGAACCAGATGACCTGCCAGAGCTGGCCGTCGAGGTTGAGCACCATGCCGTTCTTGAGGTCGTTGGTCGTCGCCATCGGTGAGGATCTGCCTTCTTGTCTACGTCAGGGTGAGCAGCGGCCGAGTCTAGTGGCTGCCCGGAACCTGATCGGAATCCAGAGACGGACAGGGGCTGCGAGGGCGCCGACATGCGAGCGGGGCGAGCCAGATCACAGAGCCCGCAGCGCCTCGCGGTACCCGTCGACACCCTTGCCGACGACCACCGCCTTCGCGTGCGGCGTGACCAGCGAGGTGTGCCGGAACACCTCGGCCCGCTGCGACGGATCGCTGAGGTGCACCTCGACGAGCGGTCCGGTCAGCTGGGCGCAGGCGTCGTACAGCGCCAGCGAGTAGTGGGTCCAGGCTCCGGCGTTCAGCACGACGGGCGTTCCCGAGTCCGCGGCCTCGTTCAGCCAGTCGAGAAGGTCACCCTCGTGGTTGGTCTGGCGGACCTCGACCTCGTAGGCGAGCTCGCGGCCCCAGTCCACGCAGAGCTCGACGAGCTCGTTGTACGACGTGTGGCCGTAGACGTCCGGCTCGCGCCGGCCGAGCCGGCCGAGGTTCGGGCCGTTGAGCACCAGGACCTTCATCTACTGCCCATCCCCTGGCCCATTCCCTGGCCCATTCCCTGGCCCATTCCCTGGCCCATTCCCTGGCCCATTCCCTGGCCCATTCCCTGGCCCACCATCACGTCGTACGCCGCCCGCAGCAACGCCTCGTCCGGGTCGTCGAGCACCTGCGGCCGCCCCACCGCGGAGAGCACCACGAACCGCAGCCGGCTCCCGCGGGCCTTCTTGTCGACCGCCATCGCGGCCCGCAGCTCGTCGTAGGTCGCCCCGTGCCACCGCGTCGGGAGTCCCACCCGCTCGAAGGCCGCCCGGTGGCGGTCGGCGGTGGCGTCGTCGAGGACGCCGGCCAGCCGCGCGAGCTCGGCGACGTACACGCTGCCGATCGCGACCGCCTCCCCGTGCCGCACGGCGTAGTCGCTGGCCCGCTCGATGGCGTGGGCCATGGTGTGGCCGTAGTTGAGCACCTCGCGGCGGCCGGCCTCCTTGAGGTCGTCCACCACGACGTCGACCTTGACGGCGATGGCCCGCTCGACGAGCTCGCGAAGCACCGGCGAGTCGGGCGTGAGCTCGCGCGGATCGGTGGCCTCGACGAGGTCGAGGATGACCGGGTCGGCGATGAAGCCGCACTTCACCACCTCGCCCAGCCCGGCGGTGAGCTCGGCTCCCGGCAGCGAGTCCAGGAGGGCCAGGTCGCACAACACGCCGGCCGGCTCGTGGAACGCACCGACCAGGTTCTTCCCCGCGCCGGTGTCGATGCCGGTCTTGCCGCCGACCGCGGCGTCGACCATGGCCAGCAGGCTGGTCGGCACGTGCACGACGCGGACGCCGCGCAGCCAGGTGGCGGCCACGAAGCCACCCAGGTCGGTGGTCGCGCCACCGCCGACAGCGACCACCGCGTCGGACCGGGTGAACCCGACCCGCCCGAGGGTCTCCCAGCAGTCGGCGGCGACCGCGGCGGTCTTGGCCGCCTCGCCGTCGGGCACGGGCAGCAGGTGGACCTCGTAGGCCGTCAACGCGGCCCGGACCCGGTGGGCGAGGTCGCCGAGGCACTCGGGGTGGACCAGCGCGATCCGCTCCGGAGCGTCGCCGAGGACGCCGGGAAGGCGGTCGAGGAGGTCCCGGCCGACCACGACGTCGTACGGCGAGGCGCCGCCGACGTGCAGCACCGTCGCCCTCACGCCGGCACCTGGCCCAGGATCTCGGCCGCGACGTCCTCGGGAGTGCGGCCGTCGGTGTCCACGCTCTGGGTCGCGATCGACTCGTAGACCGGCGTCCGCTCGTCGAGCAGAGCCTTGATCCGGGACCGGACGTTGCCGAGGAGCATGGGCCGGGAGGTACCGAGACCGACGCGCTTGACCGCCTCGGCCAGGCCGACCCGCAGGAAGACGACGTGGTGACCGGCCAGCGAGGCGCGGGTGTCCTCGTCGAGGACGGCTCCGCCGCCGAGCGACAGCACCCCGTCGTGCTCGGCCAGCGCGGCGGCGACGGCCGCGCGCTCGCGGACCCGGAAGTACGCCTCGCCCTCGTCGACGAAGAGCTCCGAGATCGGTCGCCCCTCGGCGGCCTCCACGTCCGCGTCGGTGTCTCGGGCGGTCAAGCCCCACGCCTCGGCGAGGATCGCGCCGACGGTGGTCTTGCCGGCGCCCATGGGGCCGACGAGCACCACGCGGGGGGTCATCTGAACCTCAGGGTGTCCAGGTAGCTCTCGGCGTTGCGCCGGGTCTCGGTCACCGAGTCGCCGCCGAACTTCTCCAGCACGGCGTCGGCGAGCACCAGCGCGACCATCGCCTCCGCCACCACTCCGGCGGCGGGGACGGCGCAGACGTCGGAGCGCTGGTGGTGGGCGACAGCTTCCTCGCCGGTGGCCACGTCGACGGTGCGGAGGGCGCGCGGAACGGTGGCGATCGGCTTCATCGCGGCGCGGACGCGCAGCACCTCACCGGTGGACATGCCGCCCTCGGTGCCGCCGGAACGACCCGACGTACGCCGGATGCCGTCGTCGGTCGGCACGATCTCGTCGTGCGCCTGGCTGCCGGGGGTGGCGGCGAGGGCGAAGCCGTCGCCGACCTCGACGCCCTTGATGGCCTGGATGCCCATCAACGCGCCGGCCAGGCGGGCGTCGAGCCGTCGGTCCCAGTGCACGTGGGAGCCGAGACCCGGCGGGAGTCCGTGCACCACGACCTCGACGACGCCGCCCAGGGTGTCGCCGTCCTTGTGGGCCTCGTCGATGCGCTCGACCATCAACTTGCTGGCGTCGGGGTCCAGGCAGCGGACGGGGTCGTCGTCGAGGTGGGCGCCGTCGTCGGGTCCGGGGACGCTGCCGGCCGGGGCGGGTACGCCGCCCAGCTCGACGACGTGCGAGACGAGCTGGGCGCCGACTGCCTGGTGGAGGAACGCGCCGGCCACCCGGCCGAGCGCGACGCGGGCGGCGGTCTCGCGGGCGGACGCGCGCTCGAGGACGGGCCGGGCCTCGTCGAAGGCGTACTTCTGCATGCCGACGAGGTCGGCGTGGCCGGGTCGGGGCCGGGTGAGGGCAGCGTTCCGGGACAGGCCGTCCAGGACGACGGGGTCGACCGGATCGGCCGACATCACCTGCTCCCACTTCGGCCACTCGGTGTTGCCGATCTCGATGGCCACCGGGCCGCCCATGGACTCGCCGTGGCGGACGCCGCCGACGAAGCGGACGTCGTCCTGCTCGAACTTCATCCGGGCCCCGCGGCCGTGGCCCTGACGGCGGCGCGCGAGGGCCTCGCGGACGTCGTCGGTGGTGATCGAGACGTGCGCCGGCAACCCCTCGAGGATGGCGACCAGGAGCGGGCCATGGGACTCGCCCGCGGTGAGCCAGCGCAGCATGGCGTCAGTCTTTCACGCGGGACTCTCGGGACCCGGTGCGCCTCATCCGGTGGTGAGACCGCCCAGCCAGTCACCGAACAGCAGGCCGCCCAGGGCGCCCACCAACATGAACGGCCCGAACGGGACGTGCTTGCGGTGCACGATCCGCAGCAGGGACAGCAGTCCGCCGCCGACCCCGCCCAGCAGGAACCCGGCATACACCCCGACGACGAGCTCGGCCGTGCCGACGTACCCGAGGACGATGCCGATGATCCCGGACAGCCGGACGTCGCCGTACCCCAGCCCGCGGGGGTAGACGTACCAGAGGACGAAGTACAGCAGCCCGGCGCCGGCCCAGCCGATGGCCGCGCGGACCAGGTCCTGCCAGTCCTGGGTGGCCAGCGTCGCGACGAGCGCGAGCACCATCACGCCGACGTAGGTGCGGGTGATGAGCCACGTCGGCAGCAGCCGGGTACGCCAGTCGATGACGGCGAGGGCGATGGAGGCCGGTACGAGCGGCAGCCAGACCAGGAGGGCCCAGCTCCAGCCGAGCCCCACCCCCACCAGCCCGCCGACGACCAGGCTCGCCGCGACGCACTTCCAGAGCAGTCCGGGGGTGTCGGCGATGGCGAGGTACGTCGGCTTGGCCGGTTCCTCGGGCTGGGTCTCCCCGCCCTCGAACCTCGGTGCCGCCGTGCCGGCGTCCCCGTCCGGCTCCGGCTGGGGCTCCGGCTGGGGCTCCGGCTGGGGTTCCGGCACGCGCTCGATGATCCGAGGGACCAGGACGCCCGTCGCCGCCGACACCAGCGCCCCGAACGTCGCGGTGTCCAGGTTCGCCACCCAGTCCATGCCCGGACCTTAGCGATCCGGGCGGGCGGGAGGCTGCCGTTTGGGTCACTCGGCGGCGGCGTACCCGGCTGACCGGGTATCACGTCGGCGAGTGACCGCAGCGACACGTGATGTGGCCGAAAGGGGATGCGTATCGGGTCACTCGCTCCGCCACGGCACGACCGGGACGGTGGAGCGCATCGGAACCAGGACCTCGGCCGACGGGGTGGAGGTGAAGAGCTCGAACTGGAGGGTGGCCTGGTGGACGAGGAGGTCGAGGCCGCTGACCAGGACGCGGTCGTCGGGCACCGAGGCGGCGAGGGGGGTCGGCCACGGGTGGTACAGCACCTCGAAGACGACGGGTACGCCGGCGCAGCGCTCGACGACGTCCGGGGTCTGGGCGGCCGCCG
This sequence comes from uncultured Actinomycetota bacterium, assembly GCA_963782155.1. Taxonomy (GTDB): domain Bacteria; phylum Actinomycetota; class Actinomycetes; order Propionibacteriales; family Nocardioidaceae; genus Nocardioides. Next base: position 65,233 of record CAWAIZ010000016.1, on the reverse strand, counting down.
GGATGGTCGAGACGAGCACCTCGCCGGTCACCTCCCCTGAGTGGAGCGGAGCCACCTCGACGTCGGGTCCGGCCCGATGGCGGCGGATGGCGGTGGCAGCCGCCGACGCCCGGGCGGGGTCACGCACAAGCAGCCGGACGGTCGAGGCGCCGAGGTCTGCCAGCGCGAGACCGGTCGAGATCGCCGTGGCTCCCCCGCCGAGGATGGTCGCCGCTGTCACCGGCCCGGAGTACCTCTCCCGTACCGCGGCCGCGGCGCCGGGCACGTCGGTGTTGTCCGCCGCCCACGTACCCTCCGGCGAGCGGACCAGCGTGTTGGCCACCCCCGACAGCGCGACGACCGGAGACACGGAGGAGGCCCACGACGCGGCCTCGCGCTTCAGCGGCGCGGTCACCGACAGCCCTCGCCACTCGGATCCCAGACCCGACACGTAGGACGCCAGCCCACCGAGCGGGACCCGGACGGGGTCATAGGTCCACGACAGCCCCGCCGCGGCGTACCCCGCTCGATGCAGCGCCGGCGACAGCGAGTGGGCGACGGGGTCACCCAGGACGGCGCACCGCATCAGCAGCGGTCGGACTGCGTCTCGCAGTACTCGGTGTACTCGTTCTTGAACGTCAGGAACTCGTCGTAGCTGTCGGTGAACTTCGTCTCGCCGGTCGCCAGGTTGACGGTGACGTAGAAGAACCACGGGCCCTCGGCCGGGTTCAGCGCCGCCTCGATGGCGTCGTCGCCGGGTGCCTCGATCGGGCCCGGCGGCAGGCCCTTGTGCGAGTACAGGTTGTACGGCGAGTCCTCCACCGACGCTTTGTCCTCGTCGGTGATCACCGTCGAGCCGCTTCGGCCCAGGGCGTAGTTGACGCTCGCGTCGATCTGGAGGAAGCCGGCCGACGGGTTGGGGTCGATCTCGAGCCGGTTGTAGATGACCCTCGCGATCTGGGCGCGGTACTTCCCGCGACCCTCCGCCTCGATCAGGCTGGCGACCGTCATGATCTCGCCCGGCGTGTACCCGAGCTCTGCCGCCTTCTCCTCCAGACCGGCGTCGTCGGCGGCCTGCTGCCAACGGGCGACCATCTTCTTCAGCATGTCGGCGGGCTTGTCCTTGGGGCCGAAGTCGTAGGTCGAGGGGAACAGGTATCCCTCCGGGTTGCCGTCCGCGTAGTCCGGCAGCCCGAGCTTCGCCGGGTCCTGCAGGACCTTCTCGAACGCCCGCTTCGGGTAGTCCGTCGTCTTGGCCAGGTGCGCCACGATCTGCGAGACCTGCCATCCCTCGGGGAAGGTGATCGTGGTCTTGATGATGTTGGCCGGGTTGCTGAGGATGTCGAAGGCGTCCGAGGCCTTCATCTCCTTCTTCAGCTGGTAGTAGCCGACCTGGATGTTGGTGCTGGAACCAGCGGCGTCCATGAACGCGTCGACCGACTGCACGACGCCCTTGGACTTGAGGTTGCGGCCGATGGCTCCGATCGTGTCGCCGGAACTGACCTGGAAGTTGACCTTGCCCTTGCCCGGTCCGGGGTAGTCCGGGGACGTCGAGAACTGGTCGCGGATGAACTCCGCGCCCTTGGTGACCGCGACGTAGGCGCCGCCGCCGATCAGGGCCAGCGCGACGAGCGCGGCGAGGCATCCCGGGATGCTGCGCCCGCGCTTCTTCCGGCGACCTCCCTCGGTCGGGACGTCCTCGTCGTCGAGTACCCCGTCGTCGGCGTCGGTGTGACCGGAGCCGGCAGCGTCGCCAGGGTCGAGGGTGTACCTCGCGTCGCGGTCACTCATCGTTCTCCTCGGGAACATTCAAGGGGGCACTGACAACGTCTCCGGGGGGTGTCCCCGTGGCGCGCTCGGTGTCGAGCGCCTGCTGCAGGATCACGACGGCGGCAGCCTGGTCGACCACCGCGCGGCGGGCCTGCCCCTTCACCCCCCGGTCGCGCAGCATAGCCTCCGCGGAAACCGTGGTCAGACGCTCGTCGACGAGTCGCACCGGCAGCGGCGCGACCGCCGCGGCGAGCAGCCCGGCCCAGGCGCGGGTCTTGACCGCGGCCGGGCCCTCACCTCCGGAGAGCGACCGCGGCAGCCCGACCACGACCTCCACGGCCTCGTGCTCCGAGGCCAGCCGGACGATCCGGCGTACGTCGCCCCGGCCGCGCCGCACGGTCTCCACCGGGCTCGCCAGGAACCCGGTCGGGTCGCTCCGGGCGACGCCGATCCGGGCGTCGCCGGGGTCCAGACCCAGGCGAACTCCGTGCCTCACCAGCCGGGTCCCGCCTTCACCGCGACCTCGGACCGCACCAGCTCGAGCGCCTCCTCGACCCGGGAGGCGTCGGAGCCACCGCCCTGCGCGACGTCGTCCTTGCCGCCGCCGCGACCGCCGACGAGCGGGCCGACGGCGCCGACCAGGTCGTTCGCGCTCAGCCCCCGCTCGCGCGCCGCGTCATTGACCGCCGCCACGACCGAGACCTTGGTGTCCTCGCCGGAACCCGAGGTACCGATGACCACGACCACGCCGGGCCGGTCCCCGGGCAGCCGTCCGCGGACGTCGAGGGCCAAGGTGCGTACGTCGCCGCCTGCCGCGCCGTCGACGCGCTGCGCGACGACCTGCACGCCGTGCACGTCCTGCGCACCCGCGGCCAGCGACCCGCCTGCCGCCAGCACCTGGCCGACCCGGTGCTTCTCGATCTCCTTCTCCGCCGCGCGAAGCCGCTCGACGATGTCGTTGACCCGCTCGGGCAGCTCCTCCGGACGCGCCTTGAGGGTCTCGGACAGCTGGGAGACGAGCACGTGCTCGCGCGCCAGGAACTGGTACGCGTCCACGCCCACCAGCGCCTCGACGCGCCGGACACCCGAGCCGATGGACGCCTCGCCGAGCAGCTTGATCACGCCGAGCTGGCCGGAACGTCCCGCGTGGGTGCCGCCACACAGCTCGCGCGCCCAGTCGCCGACCGAGATCACCCGCACCGTGTCGCCGTACTTCTCGCCGAACAGCGCCATCGCGCCCGACCTGACGGCCTCGCCCTGGGTCATCAGCTCCGCGTGCACGCCGAGATCGGCCAGCACCAGGTCGTTGACCCGGGCCTCGACGTCGGCCATCACCGAGGTCGGCACGGCGCCGGTCGCCGAGAAGTCGAAGCGGAACCGGCCCGGCGCGTTCTCCGAGCCCGCCTGGGTCGCGGTCTCGCCGAGCGCCTCGCGGAACGCCTTGTGCACCATGTGCGTCGCGGTGTGGGCGCGCGAGATGGATCGGCGTCGCTCGATGTCGACCTCGGATTGCGCCCCGGTGCCGACCGTGACCTCGCCGCTGAGGACCTTGGCCTGGTGCACGACCAACCCGGAGATCGGCGACTGCACGTCGCGGACCTCGACGCGAGCGCCGTTCGCCAGCTCGATGACGCCCCGGTCGGCGAGCTGGCCGCCGCCCTCGGCGTAGAACGGAGTCCGGTCGAGGACGATCTCGACCTCGTCGCCCTCGCGCGCAGAAGCCACGGCCTCGCCGCCGGAGACCAGACCGCGGACCTCCCCCTCGCTGACCACCTCGCGGTACCCGGTGAACTCCACCGGGTGCCCCAGGTCGTCGGCCACGCGGCGGTACGCCGTGGTGTTGACGTGCGCGCCCTTCTTCGAGGCCGCGTCGTCCTTGGCCCGCTGCCGCTGCTGGTTCATCAGGTCGCGGAAGCCGACCTCGTCGACCTCGAGCCCTTGCTCGGCCGCCATCTCCAGCGTCAGGTCGATCGGGAAGCCGTAGGTGTCGTGCAGGGCGAACGCCCGGTCACCGCTGAGGGTGTGACCCCCGGACTGCTTCACCTGGGTCGCCGCCAGGTCGAAGATCTGCGTGCCGGACTTGAGCGTCTGGCGGAACGCGTCCTCCTCGGCGTACGCGATCTGCGAGATCCGGTCCCAGTCGCGGGCCAGCTCGGTGTAGGTCTCCCCCATCTTGTCCCGGCTGATGGGGAGCAGCTCGGGCAGCACACGGTCCTCGGTGCCGAGCAGCCGCATCGAGCGCACCGCCCGACGCAACAGGCGGCGCAGGACGTACCCTCGGCCCTCGTTGCCCGGGGTGACGCCGTCGGAGATGAGCATCATGGTGCTACGGATGTGGTCGGAGACCACCCGGAACCTGACGTCGTTCTCCCAGTCGTCGCCGTATCTCTTGCCGGTCAGCTCCTCGGCCTTCTCGATGACGGGGTACATGACGTCGATCTCGTACATGTTGTCGACCCCCTGCAGCAGGTACGCGACCCGCTCCAGGCCCATGCCGGTGTCGATGTTCTTCCTCGGCAGCGAGCCGGCGATGTCGAAGTCGTCCTTCGACCGCACCGCGCTGAGCTCGTCCTGCATGAAGACGAGGTTCCAGATCTCGAGGTAGCGGTCCTCGAGCTTGGCCGGCATGTACGTGCGCTCGGTGGTCTCGAACTCACCCTCGGGCCCGTGCTCCGGCCCGCGGTCGTAGAGGATCTCCGAACAGGGTCCGCCCGGCCCGGGCACGCCCATCGACCAGTAGTTCTCCTTGGGGCCGAGCTTGACGATGCGCTCGGTCGGGAGCCCGGTGACCTTCATCCACAGCCGCAGCGCCTCGTCGTCGCCGTGCAGGATCGAGGGCCACAGCCGGCTCTCCTCCAGGCCCCACCCGCCGTCCGCCTGGGGCTTGGTGACCAGGTCCCATGCAAGCTCGATCGCGCCTTCCTTGAAGTAGTCGCCGAAGGAGAAGTTGCCGCACATCTCGAAGAACGTGCCGTGACGCGTCGTCTTGCCGACGTCCTCGATGTCCGGGGTCCGCACGCACTTCTGCACGCTGACCGCGCGGTCGTACGGCGGCGTCTCCTGGCCGAGGAAGTAGGGCTTGAACGGCACCATCCCCGCGGCCACGAACAGGAGCGTCGGGTCGTCGAGGATCAACGACGCCGACGGCACGGCGGTGTGCGCGGCCCGCTCGAAGTGAGCCACGAACCTCCGTCGAATCTCCGAGGTGTCCATCAGTCGGTGCCTTTCCCATCGTTGGTCGAGCTTGTCGAGGCCGCCGGGGTGTCGGCTGCGGTCAGCTCGGGTAGTCCATGAGGCGCGAGACCGTACCTCTCCCGCAACTCCGTTTCCTTCTCGGCCTGACCCTGCGCGATGTCCTCGCGCAGCATCCGGGCGCCGAGGCCGACGGCTTCCCAGCGGTCCCGGAGTCCGTCGACGGTGAACGCCTCGGCCAGTCGCCGGGCGCGGGTCATCGCATAGATCCCGGCACCGGCCCCGGCGGCGAACCAGAGCCCGCGCTTCATGCGGCGTCGTCCTCCCGCTGGGCAGCGTGACGGCCGCCCTGGGTTGCTCGTTGCCGGGCCCGCCACTCGCGGATCGCCTCGCGCTCCTCGGCCTTGCGGTCCTTGCGAGCCCGCTTGACCTCTCGACGCATCTCGAACCAGATCCGGTTGCGGTTGGCCGGGGACAGCCCCCGGCGTACGCCGTGCGCGAGCGACGCCGCCATGACCACCGACTCGCGAAGCACGACGTCGGCGAACAGCCGCGTCTCGAGCGTCGGCGCCGGCGACCCCTCGGGCTCGTCCCCGAGCCGCGTGATGACGTACTCGCGACGATCGTCGGGCGAGGAGGCCGCGCCACCGCTACCGCTGGTCGAGGAAGCCGCGCCACCGCCACCGCTGGTCGAGGAAGCCGCGCCACCGCCACCGCTGGTCGAGGAAGCCGCGCCACCGCCACCGCTGGTCGAGGAAGCCGCGCCACCGCCACCGCTGGTTGAGGAAGGCGCGCTAGCGCCTGTCTCGAAACCCGGTGACCGAACCGCCGGCGTCTCCAGCGCCTGTACCCGTCCGCGCAGCTCCCGCAGGGCCACACCGAGCGCGACGACGGCCCCGGCGAGCACCAAGCACGCGAGAAGCAGGATCGCCACGGTCATGGGGAAAGACCCTATCCCCCGTCGCCGCGGATGATCCGCCGGATCCGCTCCCACCGCTGCTTGACCTGCGCCTCGGCGCCGAGGTCGGTGGGCCTGTAGTACGCCGCGTCGAGGACGACGTCCGGCGCGTACTGCTGCTCGGCGATGCCGAACGGCTCGTCGTGGCTGTACTTGTACGGCTGGGGGGCGCCCGGCCCGTGACCCAGCTTCTTCGACCCGGCGTAGTGCGCGTCCCTCAGGTGGGGTGGGACGTTGCCGATCTTGCCGTCGCGTACGTCGGCGACGGCGGCGTCGATGGCCACGATCACCGCGTTCGACTTCGGGGCGACAGCGAGCGCGATCGTTGCCTGGGCGAGGTTCAGCCGCGCCTCCGGCATCCCGATCAGCTGCACGGCCTGGGCCGCGGCGACCGCCGTGGTCAGCGCGGTCGGGTCGGCCAGCCCGATGTCCTCGCTGGCCAGGATCACGAGCCGGCGGGCGATGAAGCGCGGGTCCTCCCCCGCCTCGAACATCCGGGCCAGGTAGTGCAGCGAGGCGTCGACGTCCGAACCGCGCAGTGACTTGATGAAGGCGCTGATCACGTCGTAGTGCTGGTCGCCCTGACGGTCGTAGCGCACGGCCGCCCGGTCCACGGCAGTCTCCGCCGTGGCGAGGTCGATGGTGGCCAGACCTTTGCTCTTCGCGGCTCCCGCGGAGGACTCGAGGTAGGTCAGCGAGCGCCGCGCGTCCCCGCCGGCCAGCCGGACGAGGTGGTCGAGGGCGTCGTCGTCGATGGCGTACCCGCCCGCGAGTCCACGCTCGTCGGCCAGCGCCTCGTGGAGCACCGTGCGGACGTCGTCGTCGGTCAGCGACTCCAGCCGCAGCAGCAGGCTGCGCGACAGCAACGGAGAGATGACCGAGAAGAAGGGGTTCTCGGTCGTGGCGGCGACCAGCGTGACCCAGCGGTTCTCCACGCCCGGTAGCAGGGCGTCCTGCTGGGCCTTGGAGAACCGGTGCACCTCGTCGACGAACAGCACGGTCTCGCGGCCGTTGCGGACCAGCTCGGACCGGGCGGCGTCGATGGCCGCCCGGACCTCCTTGACCCCGGCAGAGACGGCGGAGACCTCCACGAAGTGCCGGTCGGTCTGCTGGCTCAGGATCGAGGCGATGGTGGTCTTGCCCGTGCCCGGCGGCCCCCACAGCAGCAGCGACATCGGCTGGTCGCCCTCGATCAGCTGCCTCAGCGGCGAACCCGCGGCCCGCAGCTGCTCCTGCCCGACCAGCTCGTCGAGCGTGCGGGGCCGCATGCGTACGGCGAGGGGTGCGGACGCGTGCGTGTTGCCGCCCAGCGACCCGCCGCCCGCGCGCGGCGCTGCGCCCAGCCCGGACGCGTCGAACAGCTCCTCCACGTGCCCAGTCAACAGCAGCCGGTCAACACCACGCATCGCCGGTCGAGCCGGGCGAGCGCCCCGTCGTATGCCGGGTCTCGACGCGCGTCGGCCGTGACCGGCCTAGCGGCTCGACCACCGACAGCTCGCTGGTCGAGCCGGGCGAGCGCCAGCGAGCCCGTGTCGAGATCGCCGTTGTGGTGCCGGGTCTCGACACGCGTCGGCCGTGACCGGCCTAGCGGCTCGACCACCGACGACTCGCTGGTCGAGCCCGTGTCGAGATCGCCGTTGTGGTGCCGGGTCTCGACACGCGTCGGCCGTATCCGGCCTAGCGGCTCGACCACCGACAGCTCGCTGGTCGAGCCCGTGTCGAGATCGCCGTTGTGGTGCCGGGTCTCGACACGCGTCGGCCGTGACCGGCCTAGCGGCTCGACCACCGACAGCTCGCTGGTCGAGCCCGTGTCGAGACCCCGATCGGGTGCCGGGTCTCGACACGCGTCGGCCGTGGCCGGCCCCAGCGGCTCGACCACCGACACTTCGCCGGGCGAGCGCCGGCGAGCCCGTGGCCGGGCAAGCGGCTCGACCAGCGACAGGGGGTCAGCCTCTGGTGAACGACTGCGACTTGAGGTCGTACCACTCGTCGTCGTAACCAGGGTTGGTGCTGAGCGTGGTCGCGCTCGCGCCGGCGTTGTGGTTGCCCTGGTCGTCCACGCCGAGGAGCTCGGTGGTGACGGGCTTCACGGGATGCTCCTTGAGCTCACCGGCGAAGTGGCAGGCCACCTTGTGCGACTTGTCGATCTGGAGCAGCGGCGGCTCCTGCTTGGCACAGATGTCCTGGGCCAGCCAGCACCGGGTCCGGAACCGGCAGCCACTCGGCGGGTTGATCGGGCTGGGGACGTCGCCCTCCAGACGGATGCGTTCACGGCGCCCGCCGATGGCGGCCTGCTTGACGTCGGGCGATGCCGACAGCAGCGCCTGGGTGTAGGGGTGGAGGGCGTGCTCGTAGACCGACTCGCGGTCACCGATCTCGACGATCTTGCCGAGGTACATGACCGCGATCTCGGGGCAGAAGTGCCGCACCACAGCGAGGTCGTGCGCGATGAACAGGAAGGCGATGTTGAACTCCTTCTGCACGTCGCGCAGGAGGTTCACCACCTGGGCCTGGATCGAGACGTCCAGGGCGGAGACGGGCTCGTCGGCCACCAGCAGCTTGGGCTGGAGGGCGAGGGCGCGCGCGATGCCGATGCGCTGGCGCTGCCCGCCGGAGAACTCGTTGGGATAGCGGTTGTAGTGCTCGGGGTTCAGACCGACGACCTCGAGCAGCTCACGCACCCGGGAGAGCACCTGCTTCTCCGGGACGACGTTGTGCACGCGCAGCGGCGTGCCGACGATCGTGCCGACGGTGTGCCGTGGGTTCAGCGAGCTGTAGGGGTCCTGGAAGATCATCTGGACCTCCTTGCGCATCGGCGTCATCGCCTTGTGCGACAAGGTGGCCAGGTCGTGGCCCTCGAACATCATCGAGCCGGCGGTCGGGTCGTAGAGGCGGGTGATCAGCCGGCCGGTCGTGGACTTGCCGCAGCCGGACTCGCCCACCAGGCCGAGCGCGCTGCCCTCGCGGACCTCGAAGGACACCCCGTCGACGGCCTGCACGTGGCCGATGGTGCGCCGGACCAGGCCCGAGGACTTCACCGGGAAGTACTTCTTGAGGTCGGTCACGGAGAGGATCGCCTTGGCGTTCCGGTCGAACCGTGGGGCCGCTTCGACGGCAGCGCTGCTCGTCGGCTGGCTCGTCGGGTGCGCTGCCACTTCGGAATCGGTCATCGGGCCTTACCGCTCCTTCGGGAGAGCATCGTCGGAGGAAGAGTCTGCCACCAGTCCGGTCCCGGTCTCCGCCGGAAACTCGTCTTTCACGGTCATCTCGACCAGGTCAGGCGCGATCTCGGGCAGGATCTCCTGCTCGTAGATGGCCGACGGGTCGGGGAGGTGGCACCGCTTCACGTGGCCGCCCTCCGCGTGCTGCCCCGGCGTCAGGTCGGGCAGCGTGGTCTTGCAGAGGTCGCCCGGCACCTTGTCGACGTGCGGGCAACGCGGGTGGAAGGAGCAGCCGGACGGGGGCCGCAACAGGCTCGGTGGGTTGCCCTGGATCGGTATCAGGCGGGCGTCGGGGTCGGCGCTCACGTCGGGGACGCTGGCGAGCAGGCCCCACGTGTAGGGCATCTCGGGGTGGACCAGGATCTCCCGGGTGCGGCCGTACTCCACGGCCCGGCCGGCGTACATCACCATCACGTCGTCGGCCATCTCGGCGACCACGCCGAGGTCGTGGGTGATGATGATGATCGCGGAGTTGAAGTCCTTCTGGAGCTCCTGCAGCAGGTCCAGGATCTGCGCCTGCACCGTCACGTCGAGGGCCGTGGTGGGCTCGTCGGCGATGACCAGGGCCGGGTCGTTCACCAGCGCCATCGCGATCATGGCGCGCTGCCGCATGCCTCCGGAGAACTGGTGCGGGTAGTCGTCCACCCGCGTGCGCGCCTGCGGGATGCCGACCCGGTCGAGCATCTCGATCGCCTTGGTCCGGGCCTTGGACTTCGAAACGTCGTGGTGCGCCCGGTAGGCCTCGGCGATCTGCGCGCCGACCTTGTAGAAGGGGTGCAGGGCGGTCAGCGGGTCCTGGAAGATCATCGCGACCTCGCGGCCGCGGATCCGGCGCATCCGGTCGTTGGACAGGCCCAGCACCTCGGTGCCGCCGACGCGGATGGAACCGGACATCTGGGTCCGCTTCGCGTCGTGCAGCCCCATCACGGCCAGGCTGGACACGCTCTTGCCGGAGCCGGACTCGCCCACGATGCCGAGGGTCTTGCCCTGCTCGATGCTGTAGCTGAGGCCGGTGACGGCCTGCACGAGACCGTCCGCCGTCGGGAACCGGACCGTGAGGTCCTCCACGACCAGGAACGGGTCTCCGTTGTCACCGATCTGGCCACTTGTCGGCTCGGCGAGGTGACCGGCGTCCTGCTCGGAGGCCGGTCCGTTGGTCTGGGTCATGACAGACGCACCCTGGGGTCGATGACGCTGTAGAGGATGTCTACACCGATGTTCGCGATGACGATCACTGCGGCGCCCATCATCACGGTCGCCGAGATCATCGGCAAGTCGGTCCGGGTGACCGCGTCCAGCCCCGCCAGGCCCAGTCCCTGGATGCCGAAGATCTTCTCGGTGAAGATCGTGCCGGCCAGCAAGTAGGCGAAGTCGAGCCCGAAGATCGTGACGACGGGGACGATCGCGGCTCGCAACGCGTGCCGTCGGGTGACCACGCGTTCGGCGAGGCCCTTGGCTCTCGCCGTGCGGACGTAGTCCTCGTTGAGGGCGTCGACCATCGCCCCCCTGCTGAACCGGGCGTACTGGGTGGAGTAGGCGATGCCGAGCATGATCCAGGGCAGCAGCATGCCGCTGACGAACTTCAGCGGACCCTCGGAGATCGGTGAGAAGTATCCGGTCTGCGGGAAGATGGCGAGGCCCTGGACGAGGTACAGATACGCCAGCAGGGCCAGCAGGTAGTACGGGATGGCGTTGATGAACAGGCTCGTGCTCACGATCGCCTTATCGGCCATCGTGCCTCGTCTTCGTGCGGCGAAGATGCCGCTGAACAAGCCGATGGTGAGGAAGCAGATGGCGCCACCTATCGCCACCGAGAAGGTGGCTGGGACTCGATCCCAGAGATATTCGAAGACGTTGACGCGGTACTTGAACGAGACACCCATGCAGGGCCAGTCGCAGTCGATGGAGATTCCGCCGGACGCGATGTGGCGGCCCTTGACGTAGCCGCTCATGTACTCGACGTACTGCTGCGGAGCGGGTCTATCCAGCCCCAGGTTGTGACGGAGGTTGTCGAGTCGCTGCGGCGTGCACCGCGACTCCGGGCAATAGGCCAGCGCCGGGTCGTTCGGCCCGTAGAAGAAGATCGCGAAGACCATCATCGAGACGGCGATGATGACCAGCAGACCTGCGATGAGGCGGCGAACGATGTAACCGAACATCTGGCGGTCTCCTGTTCTGGTGTCGGTGGGGCTGCCGATCGGTGGCCGGTCCCGGTGCGGGACCGGCCACCTATCGAGAGGCCGCCCGAGCTGACCCGAAGGTCAGCCCGGGCGGCGTGTTGTCATCTCGAGGTCATCGCCTCAGTCAATCACTCTGAGTCGATCACTTGGTGATGTACATGTCCGAGAGCGTCGGCATACCGCGCACCGAGTCGTTGAACATGCCACCGATCTTGGACCCACGGATGATCGCGGTACCGGAGTAACCGGTGACCACGGCCGGGTAGTAGGTCTCCTCGATGAACTTGTCGAACTCACCCCACGCGGCCGGAACCTCGTCGGCCGGAAGCCCGAGGATCTCCTTCTGCTTGGCGTCTGCGTCCTCCTCGACGAACATGGCCGGGTTCGGCATGCCGGCCACGTCGGCCAACGCGCCGTCCCACTGGGCCGGGAACCACGAGCCGCCCGACGGCCAGTCCGAGCACCATCCGCTGGAGCGGACGTTGATCGGGCTGTCGGGGTCGGTCCGCGCCTCGCGGATCTTCTCCACGGTCGACGCGATGGGAGTGGCGGTGAAGCCACCCGCCTCGAAGCCCTTGACCAGCTGGTCCTTGGCCTGCACCGACAGCGGGTCGTCGGTGGCGTAGAGGAACTTCAGCTCGTAGCCCTCCGCGCCGGCCTCCGTCAGCAGCTCCTTCGCCTTCTCCGGGTCGGTGTTCTGACCCTTGATGCCGAGGACGTCGTAGTCCACGCGACCAGCGGTGCCCGGGGGCAGGATGCTGGTGCCGGGAACGCGGGTCAGACCCACGATCTCACCGCCGGCCTTCCAGACGTCGACGTACGGGTAGGCGTAACCAATCGCCTTGCGCACGTTGATGTCGGTGATCTTGCGCATGTCCAGGTACCACATGTACGTGCACGGCGACGTGCCGACGACCAGGCGGTCGGGGGCGTCGCTCGAGATCTTCTTGTACGTCGGCGGCGTGATGTTGTCGTAGGTGATCGTCGTCTGGCCGTCACCGGTGTCGCTGAGGATGGTGTTCTCCAGCTTGGCGGTGTCCTCACCGAACTTGAACACCCACTTGTCCACGGCCTGGAGGCGGCCGGGGTCGGTGGCGGCGTCCCAGTTCGGGTTCTTGACCAGGGTCAGGGACGAACCCGGCTTGTAGTCCTCGAACATGTACGGGCCGGTCGCCAGCGGGTGGTTGCCGTACTCCTCCTTGGTGTCCTTCGCCTGCGGGATCGCGGTGAAGACCGGGAAGGAGGCGTAGTAGTCCATCTCCGGGAACGGCTGCGACATCTTGATGGTGATGTCGTTGCCGTCGACGGTGACGCCCTGGTACGGGCTCTTGTCCTTGAACGGGCCCTTGTAGGTGTCACCGTCCTGGAAGAACTGGAGCTGGTACGTCGGGCCGTCCGGGAGCTCCTCGATCGCGAACGAGCGAGAGACCGCGTAGGCGATGTCCTCGGGCTTGACGTCGGTGCCGTCCTCGTACTTGAGGCCGTCACGCAGCGTGAAGGTCCACTCGGTGTTGTCCTCGTTCGGCGAACCGAGGTCGGTCGCCATGTCCGGGGCCAGCACCATGTCGTTGGTGTCCGGGTCGTAGACGTACTGCGTCAGCGCCCGGGTGACCATGTTCATGATCGCGGTGGAGTCGGTGTAGTAGGCCCGGGTGGGGTCGAGCGTCGCCGGGACGACCGAGGTCAGCACGGTGACCGTGCCACCTTCGGCGGCGTCGTCCGGCACCGCATGCGGGCCCTCCATGTCGGGGACCTTGCCGGCACCTGCGCCGCCGCCCTCGTCTTGGGTCGGCACCACGTTGTTGTCGGGGCTGCTGTTGTCGGACCCGCCGCACGCGGCAAGCGCGAGGAGGGATGCAGTGGCCAGGGCGGCCACCGCGGATTTCTTAAGGCGCATCAGGGTTTTCCCAACCTTTCTAGGGCTGATCGATGATGCTCTCGGTCGGTGTCAGTCTCACCGGCGAGTCTTGGGGTCGAAGGCGTCGCGAATGGCGTCTCCGAGCAGGTTGAGCGCCACGACGAGAAGGAAGATCCCGAGGACGGGCGCATACAGGTAGAGCGGATAGGTATCGAAGTACTCCACGGCCTTGTTCACCGTCTGGCCCCACGAGGGAACGCCGACGATGCCGATGCCGAGGTAGGACAGTCCGGCCTCGGCGGCCACGAAGCCGGGCAGGCCGAGGGAGATCGACACCACGATCGGGGCCACCATGTTCGGCAGCAGCTCCTTGAACAGGATCTGCCGGGTGGGCACGCCCATCACGCGGGCGGCCTGGACGAACTCGCGTTCTCGTAGCGAGAGGACCTCGCCACGGATCAGTCGGGCGAGCGTCATCCAGCCGAACAGGCTGAGGATGCAGAGCAGCGAGATCACCTGCGCGTACTTCAGCGCGGAGGGCTGGTTCGCGAAGCGCAGCGTGATGATCGGGCTCAGGGCCAGCGCCATCAGCAGGAACGGCAGCGACAGGAACGTGTCGACGATGAAGGAGATGACCCGGTCCAGCCAGCCGCGGCTGAATCCGGCGATCAGGCCGATGGTGATGCCGATGATCGTCGAGACCACGGTCGAGACCGTCGCGACGAAGAGCGAGGTGCGGGCGCCGTAGAGCCACTCGGCGAGGTTGTCGTCACCGGTGTTGGGCGCGAGGCCGAGCGGCGCGGTCCACGTGAAGCCGTGGTCCGGCGGGCCGATCACCGGGAAGTTGAAGATGTCGGTGTCCGTCGACGGGTCGCCCTGACGGACCTCGACGCCGAAGAGCCGGGCGAGGAGCGGGGCGAAGATCGCGATCAGCGCGAAGAACACGACGATGCTGAAGCAGAGCATGGCGATCTTGTCGGAACGGAGCCTGCCCAGCGCGATCTGCAGTGGAGACCGGCCGGCGATCTCCTTCTCCATCTCGGGGTCCTGATGGTGAGTCACCTCGGGTGCGGCCATCTCCAACGGTGTCAGCGCCATGTCGCCCCTCTGCTGGTCGTCAGTGCTGTTGCAGCCCGCGGCGCAACCCCGTCACCCGATCGGCGTGGCTGATCACGTGACTGGGGCCACACGTAGGCACCCGAAGCGCGACACTAGACGAACGAGAGACGATGTTGAGCATCGGGCAGGTAACGGTTTGATACCAGCGCGTCAGTCAAGTGTCACACCGGAAATTCTTGCGGCGCCGATCGGCTGCGAGATGTCAACCGATTTGATCGCCAAAGAGCCGGGTCGGCGAGGTGACCACGGTCCGCAAGCGACCTACCACCCTCTTCACGAGGGGTTGGTCGTGACCTCGAGCGCGTGCTTCTCCGGTACGACGTCCACGCCGGCCTCCTTGCGCTGTTGCGGCGTGATGGGGGCCGGGGCGGCCGTGAGCGGGTCGAACCCGCCGCCGGACTTGGGGAAGGCGATGACGTCGCGGATCGACTCGGTGCCGGCCAGCAGGGCCACGATGCGGTCCCAGCCGAAGGCCAGACCGCCGTGCGGCGGCGCGCCGTACTTGAAGGCGTCGAGCAGGAAGCCGAACTTCTCCTCCGCCTCCTCCTCGCCGAGACCCATGATGGCGAAGACGCGCTTCTGCACGTCCTCGCGGTGGATACGGATGGACCCGCCGCCGATCTCGTTGCCGTTGCAGACGATGTCGTAGGCCCACGCCAGGGCGTTGCCGGGATCGGTGTCGAAGGTGTCCACGTCCTGGGGCGAGGTGAACGCGTGGTGCACCGCCGTCCAGGCGCCGCTGCCGACCGCGACGTCTCCGGCCGCGGTGGCCTCGTCGGCCGGCTCGAAGAGGGGCGCGTCGACGACCCACAGCAGGCTCCAGGCGTCCTCGTCGATCAGGCCGCCGCGCCGGCCGATCTCGAGCCGCGCGGCGCCGAGCAGCGCGCGGCTGCTCTTCACCGGGCCGGCGGCGAAGAAGGCGCAGTCCCCCGGCTGCGCGCCGAGGTGCGCGGCGAGGCCGGCCCGCTCCTCCTCCGACAGGTTCTTGGCGACCGGTCCGCCGAGCTCGCCGTCCTCGGTGAAGAGGACGTAGGCCAGCCCGCGCGCGCCGCGCTGCTTCGCCCACTCCTGCCAGGCGTCCAGCTGCTTGCGGGGCTGGCTCGCTCCCCCGGGCATCAGCACCGCGCCGACGTAGGGGCTCTGGAAGACCCTGAAGGGGGTCTCCTTGAAGTAGTCGGTGCAGTCGACGAGCTCGAGCCCCATCCGCAGGTCGGGCTTGTCGGAGCCGAACCGCGCCATCGCCTCGGCGTACGTCATCCGCGGGAACGGCGTGGGCAGCTCGACGCCGATCAGCTTCCAGAGCGCGACCAGCACCTCCTCGGAGATCGCCAGGACGTCGTCCTGGTCGACGAAGCTCATCTCGAGGTCGAGCTGGGTGAACTCGGGCTGCCGGTCGGCGCGGAAGTCCTCGTCGCGGTAGCAGCGGGCGATCTGGAAGTAGCGCTCCATGCCGGCGACCATCAGCAGCTGCTTGAACAGCTGCGGGCTCTGCGGCAGGGCGTACCAGCTGCCGGGCTGCAGCCGGGCGGGCACCAGGAAGTCACGGGCGCCCTCGGGAGTGCTGCGGGTCAGCGTCGGCGTCTCGATCTCCACGAAGTCGTGGCGGTCGAGGACGTCGCGAGCGGCCTTGTTCACCTTGCTGCGCAGGCGGAGCGCGGCGTTCGGGCCGCTACGACGAAGGTCGAGGTAGCGGTGCTTGAGCCGGGCCTCCTCCCCCACGTCCACGTGGTCGTCGATGGGGAACGGCAGCGGCGCCGCCGCGCTCAGCACGTCCACCCGGTCGGCGATGACCTCGATCTCGCCGGAGGGCAGGTTCGGGTTGGCGTTGCCCTCGGGGCGCAGCTGGACCGTGCCGGTCACCGCGATGCAGTACTCGCTGCGCAGGCTGTGGGCGACGGCCTCGTCGCGGACGACCACCTGGGCCACGCCGCTGGCCTCACGCAGGTCGAGGAAGGCGACGCCCCCGTGGTCGCGGCGGCGGGCGACCCAGCCGGCGAGGGTGACGGTCTGGCCGGCGTCGGCGGCGCCGAGGGTGCCGGCGTCGTGGGTGCGGATCACGGGGACTGCTCCTTGTTGTCGACGATCGTCTGGTGGAGGTCGGCGGCCGGCGGGGCCCATGCGTCCGGGTCGGCGGCGACCTGGTCGCCACTGCGGATGTCCTTGACCTGGTGGGACCCGTCACTGCGTCCACCACTGGGCCCGAACCAGACGTACGGGATGCCGCGCCTCTCGGCGTACCTGATCTGCTTGCCGAACTTCTGCGGGCTCGCCGCCACCTCGGTCGGGATGCCGCGGCGGCGCAACCGGTTCGCAAGCTCCTGGGCGGCCGGTCGCGCGTCCTCGTCGGCGAGCGCGACGAGCACGGCACTGGACACCGCCCGGCTCCCGGCCAGCACGCCCTCGGTGATGAGCGGGACGAGCGAGCGGGAGACGCCGAAGGAGATGCCGACCCCGGGGTACGTCGTCTTGCCGTCACTGGCCAGCGCGTCGTACCGACCGCCGCCGGCGACGGACTTGAGCCGTTCGTACCCGGCCATGAAGACCTCGAGCACGGTGCCGGTGTAGTAGTCGAGGCCGCGGGCGATCCGCAGGTTCGCCTCGACCGTCACGTGGTCGTTGACGGCGCTGGCACAGCCCTCGAGCACCGCGGCCAGCTCGGCCAGGCCGGTCTCCAGCAGGTCGTCCTCCACGCCGAGCCCGCGCACGGTCTCCACGAAGGACGTGTCCGGGACACGGATGGACGCCAGGGCCAGGCACGTGGCGGCCTGTTCGGGCGTCGCGCCGGCGGTCTGGACGAGCAACGCCGCGACGGCCTCGGGTGACTGCTTGTCGAGCTTGTCGATGGCCCGGATCGCGGCGGGTACGTCAGGGATGCCCAAGCCGCGGTAGAAGCCCTGGATGAGCTTGCGGTTGTTGACCTGGAAGGACAGCGCCGGCAGCGGCAGCGCGTCGAGCGCCTCGACCATCACCCGCACCACCTCGACGTCGTGGTGGAACGGCAGCTCGTCGCGGCCGACGATGTCGATGTCGGCCTGCGCGAACTGGCGGTAGCGGCCCTCCTGCGGCCGCTCGCCGCGCCAGGCCGGCTGCACCTGGTAGCGGCGGAAGGGGAACTCCAGCTTCCCGGAGTTCTCCAGTACGTAGCGTGCGAACGGCACGGTCAGGTCGAAGTGCAGGCCCAGTTGTCGGCTGAGCCCGGAGTCGCCGGCCTCTGTGTCGGGGTCCGCGTGCAAGCGGCGCAGGACGTAGATCTCCTTGTCGACCTCGCCGCCCTTGGCCAGGCGGTCGAGGGGCTCGACGGCGCGGGTCTCGATGTTGGCGAACCCGTGCAGCTCGAAGGTGCGCGACAGCGACGCGATGACGGCGCGCTCGACGGCGCGCTCGGCAGGCAGGAACTCGGGGTAGCCGCTCAGCGGCGTGGGCTTGGACAACGTTCTCTTCACAGTCCTCGGGTGACTCGACCCGTTGTCGAGTTGGCTTGCTCGTCTCTTTGGAGCTCGAGCAGGAACGGGTTGGTCGCGCGCTCGCGACCGATGGACGTCTGGTCTCCGTGCCCGGGCAGCACGACGATGTCGTCGGCCAGCGTGAGCACCTTGGTGCGCAGGCTGTGCAGCATCGTCGGATGGTCGCCACCCGGCAGGTCGGTGCGTCCGATGGAGCCCTGGAAGAGCAGGTCGCCGGAGAACATCACCCCTGAGATCTCGGTGACGTCCCCGTTCTGTTCGTACGGCGACCGGAACGTCACCGACCCGCGCGTATGGCCCGGCGTGTGGTCGACGGTGAAGGTGAGCCCGGCCAGCTCCAGGTCCTGGCCATCGGCCAGCTCCTCGACCCGGTCGGGCTCGGCGAACTCGTACTTGCCACCCAGCAGCATCGCGGTCGTCTCGGCGCTCATGCCGGCCATCGGGTTCGCCAGCAGGTGCCGGTCCTCGGGGTGGATCCAGGCCGTGGCGTCGTACGTCCCGGCCACCGGCGCGACGCACCACATGTGGTCGACGTGCCCGTGCGTGACCAGCACCGCTACCGGCTTCAGGGAGTGCTCGCGGACCACCTCCGCGACGCCGGGTGCGGCGTCCTTGCCGGGGTCGATCACCACGCACTCCGTGCCCGGGCCAGTGGCCGCGACGTAGCAGTTGGTGCCCCACGGACCAGCGGGGAATCCGGCGATCAGCACCCTCGAAGACTAGCGAGGCGGGTGGGTCGGCTCCGCATCCGGACGCGGGGGGCCCGCGCGCTGGCAGGCGGCCCGAACCCGTTGACTAGCATGGTGCCTCCCGCGCGGGCGCCGGTGCCCGTGAGACGACCGTAGGGATTGTGCAGTGACGAGCGACCAGTCTGGCCACGAGTGGGGCCGCGTCGCCGAGGACGGCACCGTCTTCGTCAGGACTGAGGACGGCGAACGTGCGGTCGGGCAGTACCCCTCGGGCTCCCCCGAGGAGGCGCTGAAGTTCTACACCGACCGGTACGACGCGCTGGCGTTCGAGGTCGACCTCCTGGACCAGCGGATCAAGTCGGGCGTGATGTCTCCCGAGGAGGCCGCCGAGTCGGTCCGCACCGTGCGCGGGCAGGTGACGGACGCGAACGCCGTGGGCGACCTGCCGACGCTGCTCGGCCGGCTGGACTCGTTCGGCGAGGTGATCGGCCAGCAGCGCGAGGCGCGCAAGGTCGAGCGCGCGCAGAAGCAGGCCGAGGCCAAGGTGGACAAGGAGCGCATCGTCGCCGAGGCGGAGAAGCTCGCCGCCGGCAACGACTGGCGCAACGGCGCCAACAAGCTGCGCGACCTGCTGGACCAGTGGAAGGCGCTCCCCCGCATCGACCGCGCCTCCGACGACTCCCTGTGGCGACGCTTCTCGACCGCGCGGACGGCGTACACGAAGGCGCGCAAGTCGCACTTCGCCGACCAGCACGAGAAGCGCGAGGGCGCCCGGGCCGTCAAGGAGCGGCTGGTCAAGGACGCCGAGGCTCTGGCGGACTCGACGGAGTGGGGGCCGACGTCGGGTGAGTACCGCGAGCTGATGCGCCGGTGGAAGGCCGCCGGTCCCGCACCCCGTGACATCGACGACGAGCTCTGGAAGCGGTTCCGCGCGGCCCAGGACAACTTCTTCGCCGCCCGCGACGCCGTCAACGCCGCGCAGGACGCCGAGTTCGCGGCCAACGCCGACGTCAAGGACACCCTCCTCGTCGAGGCCGAGGCGTTGGTGCCGGTCACCGACCTGGACGCCGCGAAGGCCGCGTTCCGCACCATCTCAGAGCGCTGGGACGCCGCCGGCAAGGTGCCCAGGGAGCGGATGAAGGACCTCGAGGCCCGGATCCGCAAGGTGGAGCAGGCGATCCGCGCGGTCGAGGACGAGCAGTGGCGGCGTACCGACCCGGAGAAGTCCGCCCGTGCCGACGACATGGTCTCCAAGCTCGAGGACGCCATCGCCAAGATCGAGTCCGACCTCGCCTCCGCCCAAGACGCGGGCAACGACAAAAAGGCCAAGGAGCTCGCCGAGAACCTCGAGTCGCGCCGGGCGTTCCTCGAGATGGCTCGCCGGGCCGCGGACGACTACTCGGGATGAGGCCGCAAGGAATCCCCGGTCGACCGGGGGTTCCTGAACATGTCGGCCCTAGGAGTGCCTGACATGTTCAGGGAACGCACGCCAAGTACGCCGCGTCAGGGCGTGGGCAGCCAGTCGAGCAGCTGCTGGGCCACCTCGGCCTGGCGGAAGTAGGAGTTGTGGTCGACGGACGCCGAGGACTCCAGTACCAGGCGGTCGTCGACCGGGAAGCCGGCCGCGCCCTCGACGTCCCAGCAGCCGAGGGTCGGGACGACGAGGTCGTTGTCGGCGGCCTTGAACACCAGGTCCGTCGCGCCGTCCCGGGCCACCCGCGCGACGGGGGCACCCTGCGGAGGCTCGTAGTCGGCCGCGATCGCACGTACCTGCGCGGCCGGGGCGGGGCGCCCGTTCAGCTCGTCGAGGTACGGCTCGGCGGGGTTCATCGCCATCAGCCCGTCGAGCCCGCCCACGGCACCGACCGCGAGCTGCTTGATGACCGCGAAGACGATGCCGAGGGTGTCGGTGACGCCGTTGTCCGGCACGAACTGGGCCAGGTCGGTGATCCGGTCGAGCAGGTCGGAGAGGTGCTCACGGTCGGCGAGCACGGTGCCGGCGTTCGGGGAGGCCACCATCACCAGCCCGCGTACGTCGAGGCCCCCGGCCGACGCGATCTCGCGGCCGACTAGCCCGCCGCGTGAGTGGGTGATGACGTCGACCTCGAGCGCGTCACCGCCGGACACCAGACCGGCGAGGAACTCGGCGTTCTCCTTCGGGGTCACCGAGACGCTGGGGTGGTCGAACGCGGCGACCCGTCCGTCGTACTTCTCGTGCAACGCGGCCATCGTGTCCTGCGGGATGCCGCCGAACCCGCCGTGCGCGGTCGAGAACGTGCCGTGCACGAGCAGCAACGCGCGCCCCTCCTGCAGGATCGCCCAGTCGGCGTCGCCGAACGACGGGGCCTCGCCCTTCCGGTAGTCGTCCACGTGCATCCACCGGACCCGGTTGAGCCGGTGCTTGGCCTCCCACCTGCTGACGAAGTGGTCGCCGACCCTGCCGAGCACGGGGTCGACCAGCGGGAAGACCAGGACCTTGAGGACCTTCTTGCCCACGGCGCCGACGATGCCGCGGTGGGCGCCCTCGTCCTGCTCGTCGGGAGGGACGACGGCCCGCGGGATGCGGTACGTACGCCGCTCTCCCCCGCGGTCCGGCGAGGCGGCCGGCGGCACGTCGTCGGCCAGGTGCCACGACAGCGAGCCGTCCTCGGCGGCGTACAGCAGGACCTGCCCGTTGCCGTCTCCCGGCGCCGGGACGTTCACCTCGATGTCGTCGGCGCCGCCGCTGCCGCGTGTGCCCTCGGCCGGCGTGATCTCCTGGTGCTGGCTGATCACGACCGAGAGCTGTTCGTCCAGACCCGCCTCGGCGAGCGCCTCGTGGAACTCCTCGGTGGTCAGCTCCTCCCCGCGCATGCCGGGTGAGGTGGGGCGGTAGACCTCCACCTCCCCGGTGAGACCGGGGGTACGGATCACCACGTCCTCGACGTAGGTGTCGCCATCGGGGCGGAGGGTTTCGGCCATCAGCTCTCTCCTAGGTCGTGGGGGTGGTCAGGCGCAGGCGTGGGTGCCCGAAGACCTGGTAGGCGATCAGGGTGGCGTGCTGCTGCGGGTCGTCGGTGCGGGCGCCGTCCTCGGTGTACGACGCCCTGACGGCGCGCATCGCCTCGGCCGCGGACACGGCGTCGGCGCCGAGCGTGGCGGTGTAGAAGGACTTCGCGACCGCTTGGGCGACGTCGTCGCGGACGTTCCACAGCGGGGCGACGACACCGCCGGCGCCGATCCGCAGGAGGGTGGAGGCGAACCCGGCGTAGTCCCCGAGCACCGACTCGTCCGAGGCGACCTGGCAGGCGTTGAGGAAGACGAACGGGCCGTGCGGGATCGAGCAGGTCTCCAGCATGGTCGGCGTCAGGAACTGGGCCGTGGCTCCGGCGGCGTTGCGCTTCAGCAGCACGATGCCCTCCTGGCCACCCTGTGCGTCGTACTTGCCGTGCAGCGCCGCGTGCACGACGTCGTACTCGGGGCGGCTGTTGAACAGGTCGATCACGGTGAGCAGCTCGGGCTGGACCGCAGTCGCGGGCGGATCGAACAGGGCGGCCACCTCGCCGGCCTCGGCCAGGGCGCTGTCCAGCTTCTTCCAGTTGGCGACACCGGTGTAGTCGGCGGTCAGCACCGCCGCCTGGCGGATGGCGACGCTGCTGCGCGGCCGAGGACGCGGCTTGCTGTCCGTGAGCGGCCACCGGGAGACCGCCACGTGCGCACCGAGGAACGGCGACGAGCGGCCCCACGTGGTGACCGGCCGCGGCGAGAGTGTCGCCAGCTCCCACGGCACCACCAGCTCCTCGGTGAGCAGCAGGACCGTCGGCGCGACCGTGCGCCCAGGTGCCTGGAGCAGGCTACGGATCGCGTCCTGGATCCCCTCGGGCACCGCGCGGCCGATCTGCACCGCCCGCCCGGCCAGGCTGAAGTAGTCGTCGGCCGACCCGCCGGAGAACTCGATGGTCCGGCGGAGCATGGTCGCGAAGGCCGCGACGTCGTCGTCGAGCGTGCTGGCGCTGGGCAGGTCCGGCACGGGGACGGCCGGGTCGGCGGCGTACGCCGTCCACACGAACGTGGTGGAGCCGGTGTCGGCCCGGCAGACGGAGACCACCAGGTCGGGCGGCTCGGCGCCGAGCAGTGGATCGAGGTCCAGCAGCTCGACCTCGCGGTGCGAGGGGACCGTCGCGCCGGCGACCCGGTCGGCGCTGTCGACGGCCACGATCATGCGCCAGGCGACACCGACGACCTGGCCGTCGCGGTGCAGCTGCAGGCCGATCCGTCGTTCGAGCGCCAGGTCCTCGCCGTACGTCGCCGTGCAGGTCAACGTGGCGGTCGGGAACGGCTCGAGCTCGGTCGTCGTCAGCTTCACCCGCGGGCTGCCGGACACCTGGATCGACGCCGGGTCGAACAGGAGCACCGCCTCGAGCTCGATGCTCTCCTCACCCGCGAGGGCGAGCGCCCCGGTGCCGATGAGCTGGCGGTCGCGGCGGGGCTGGAGGCCGAAGGTCACCTGGAACGGCTGGTCGACCACGACCACGTCGGGCTTGTCGGTGCCCGAGTCGACGTCGAGACGGGGGTACCGCTGGCGGACTCCCTCATCGTCGGGGCCGCGGAACACGACCTCGTCCGGGTCCGTCCCGTCCTCGGGCCCGGCCCCGAGCCCGTCCTCCTCAGGCGGCTCGGCCATCGCGGCTTCGGCGTGCTGCCACCACTGGTACGGCGGCTCGCCGGCGAGCGTGGCGCGGACCTCGGCCACCTGCTGGACGACGTCGTCGAGCGTGGCGTCGTCGGCGACCTCGTCCAGCGCGGCGCGCATGCGGAGCGCG
The DNA here is from genome assembly GCA_963782155.1 of uncultured Actinomycetota bacterium. Lineage (GTDB taxonomy): Bacteria > Actinomycetota > Actinomycetes > Propionibacteriales > Nocardioidaceae > Nocardioides. The sequence goes on along the minus strand of CAWAIZ010000016.1, from coordinate 42,001 downwards.
GGCGCGAGTGCGATTGCTTTGACGAGCACGTCCCGCAGGTACATCTCCCGCCCGACCGGCGCGGCGTAGCGCATCAGCGCGACCAGTGGGAAGCGGTGCGGGGGCGTCGACTCCAGGACCATCTCCAGGGCGTCGAAGCGGTCGGCGTCGACGAGCTCCTGGGCGAGGCGGCCGGCATCGTCGGGTGCGAGGGCGGCGAGGGCCTGCTGGTCGACCTGCCAGGGCTCGGATCCCCCCCGGAGATCGGCGGCGGCCGCTTGCGCGCGGTCGAGGTCGGCGTCGGAGAAGTCCGGCGCGGCGTCGTACGCCGGCTCGACCGCCTCGATCGCGGCCCTGGTCGCTGCATCCATCGCGTGCCTCCCACCGACAGGAGCCCGACCGAGGACCGTGGATACGTCGCGGGTCGCGGACGTATCAGGAGGACGGGCCGCGGCTCTAGTCTGATATCAGCACCAGGCAATTTTGAATGGGCACGCGAAAGAGCCGCCATGGCATCCAGGCGCTACCTCAACTTCGACCTGCTCCTGGAGGAGGAGGGAGAGGGTCAGTACCAGGCGCGCGTGACGGACTCCCCGTTGGGCGAGACGCCGAGTGTCCGGTTCCAGCTGCCGTTCGACGCGACGACGCTGGAGAACCTCCTGCTCAAGCTCGACCCCGGCCGGTCGGGCACCCGCCGCGTCGGAGGTACGTCGGAGCAGCAGGCGGCCATGGACTTCGGCGGTCCGCTCTACCAGTCGATCTTCACCGGGGACCTGCTCGTCGCGTGGTCGCGCAGCCTCGACCGGGCGCGCGATCAGGACGCCGGCGTACGCCTCCGGCTCCGGCTCAACGACGCCGCGGGGATCGCCGGGCTGCCGTGGGAGCTGCTGTACGACGCCAAGTCCAACGCCTTCCTCGCCCAGTCCGAGCGGACGCCGCTGGTCCGGTTCCTCGACGTGCCGCAGGTACCTCGGCCGATCGCCGTGGACGGACCGCTGCGGGTGCTCGTGATCATCTCCTCCCCGACCGACCTCGAGGAGCTCGACGTCGAGGGCGAGTGGCGGCGCATCGGCGAGGCGCTCGCCCCGCGGGTGGAGGCCGGGCTGGTCGTCGTCGACCGGCTGCCCAGCGCCACGATCGGTGACCTCGGCCCCTGGCTGCGCCGCAACGACACCCACGTCCTCCACTTCGTCGGTCACGGCGACTTCGACGACCGGCTGCGCGAGGGAGTCATCTACTTCCAGGACCAGCACGGGCGGTCCTCGCCGGTGACGTCGTCGGTCCTCGGGCCCTACGTACGCGACCACGACCCGCTGCGGATGATCGTGCTCAACGCCTGCCGCTCCGCCCGCGTCGACGGCACCGACCCGTTCGGCGGGATGGCGCAGGGCCTGGTGCAGCAGGACGCGACCGCGGTCGTCGCGATGCAGTTCCCGATCAGCGACCGGGCAGCGGTCACGTTCACGGGCGAGTTCTACGGCGCCCTGGTCGACGGGCTGCCGGTCGACCAGGCCGTCAGCAGCGCGCGCAAGGCGCTGCTGGCCGACTTCCGCGACGAGTGGGCCACGCCGGTGCTCTTCCTGCGCTCGCCCGACGGCAACATCTTCGAGAACGTGCACGCCGCCACGAGCGGCGTACCCGGCCCGCCAGTCGGCCCGCCAGTCATCCGCCAGTCGATCCGCCAGTCGGTCCACCACCGGCTCCGCCGGCGCCCTGGGTGGCCTGGATGCGAGGGCACGTCCCGGTCCTGGCGGCTGCCGCCGTCGTGCTCGTGGTGCTCGTCGTGCTCGGCGTCGTGCTGCTCGGGGCTGACGACTCGCCGGAGAAGGCGGACACGCCCACGACGCCGGATACGTCTCCTGCGTCGGAGACGTCAGGTCCCACGGACGAGCCCGGCGTCCGGGCGCTGGGCCCGTCCCAGCTGCTGGTAGCAGCCGGCGACGACCCGAACGAGCTGCACGTCTACGTCTTCGACGCCAGCACCGGCGAGGTGTCCGACAAGCCGCTGACGACCGGAGAGAAGGCCAAGGAGTGGAACGCCGTCCTGAGCCCCGACCGGACCAGGCTGATCTACTCGCGGCAGGGAACGGGCAACCAGCTGCGCACCATGGCGGTCGACGGCACGGGCGACCGGCCGCTGTTCGACGAGAGCTCGGTGAAGCAGTGCAGCTTCAGCACCGGCCGGCCCGCCTGGATCCCGGCGAACGACGACCTGCTCATGCGCTGCTTCGGTAGGGAGAAGGTCATCCAGATCGTCCGTCTCGACGTGAGCGGGAAGTTCCGGGAGTCCTACGTCTCCCTCCAGCCCGGAGACAACAAGGGAGAGGACTTCGGCCATCCTGCGGTCTCGCCCGACAGCAGCACCGCGGTGCTGCCCATCGGCGACCAGCAAAAGGACAGAGAGGGCACGCTCTGGACCATCAAGCTGGCCACGCACGAGCTCCACGAGCTCCTGGTGCCCGGGGCGCCGTACGACGCATTCGGCGACCCTGTCTTCTCGCCCGACGGGACGATGCTCGTGTGGCACGCGACCACCAAGCTGCCCGAGGGCGCTGACCCGACCACCGACATGGGTTCGGAGGTCCTCGCGGCTCCCTTCGACCTCGAGACGCTCAGCGCTGGCCAACTGGTGCACATCTCCGGTGACCTGCCGGGCGACGACCAGGACCCCATGTTCTCCCTCGACGGGGACCAGATCGTCTACACCCACTCCCCGCCCGACGATCCCGCAACCACCGACATCGACGAGTCCGAGCTCGCCCGGGAGCTCTGGATGGCATCGGTCGCCGACCCGTCCGACCGCCACAAGATCAGCGGTACCGAGCACGCCTTCTACTCCACCCCCGCCTGGTCCCGCCGCTGACTGTCTCGTCGGGGTTTCCTGGGTAGTCCCTGACGTTTGGGTTGGTTTCGGTGCGTCCAAGCAACCCAAACGTCAGGGAGTACCTCGACCACCCAGCGATCAGGTGCGCCACAGCCTGTCGGCCAGGCCGAGCCGCTGGAGGTAGGCGTCCAGGGTCTCCCGGGGGGTACGCCAGGGTGGTGGCTCGAGGGTCCATGCGCACGACTCGGGCGGCAGGAACTTGGCCCGGCGCCGCGCGTTTCTCATGCGCGAGACCGCCATCGACCGGTTGGCCAGGTCGCCACCCACGAGCTCGAAGTATTCGAGTCCGTGATCGCGGTACCGCTGCTCACGGGCCACGTCCTTGCGGTGCTGCGCGCCGTCCTTGTGATCCTCACCCTGGTACTCGCCCACCAAGCCCGCCTCGACGTCGATCAGGTCAGGGATGCCCAGCAGCCGGCCATCGAGGTCGTACACCTCGCGATTGCACGCTGGCATCGGGAACTCCGCATCGAGTACCCAGCAGAGCAGCATCCGGTACTCCTGCGGTGACCAGCAGTCGTCGAAGCCGAGGGCCGCGGCCTTGCGTGCGTGCGGAACCCCGGTCCAGGCGTTGCGTTGGGCGACGTACGTGGTGAACAAGCGGGACGAGATCAAGAGCGCCGCCGCGGTCATCGCGATCGCCAGCCCGGACTCACGCACGCTCGGGATCCGCCGCACTTCGTCGAAGAGTGCGCGCTGCACCGTCGCCACCCGGAGACCGTGGACCACCTCCCATTCGGTCGGGGCGAGCTGCTCCTCGGTCTGGGTGAACCGCGGATCCGGCCGGATGCCGGAGTCCAGGATCAGGGGCACTGGCAGGGGCGCTCCGTCGTACCCCAGCCCGTCGAAGTACGTCGCTCCGCGCCACCGCAGGGCCGCCCAGGCCGTGACGGCGCCGTACGCACGAATGCGACTGCCCTGTTCGAGGATGCGTTGCTCGACCACCGACCCATCCACGTGACTCGGCACGTACATCCCGGACGACGTCTGCCGCCACCCCCGGCCCCGCGCCTGCATCCTCGTCGGACCTGAGACTCCAGTCGGGTCCACTCGCACGGGCGTGACGAGTTCGTCGGGTCGTTCGCATCGAGGGCTCCATGGCATGTGCGCGCCATGCCCGCGGCGCCGCGCCGTCTCACCCCCGCCCTTCCCCACCTGTGGACAGCGTCCCCAGAGCCCGGCCTGTGGATGACAAGTGGTCTCGTGGCTGTCGCGGTAGTCCCTGACGTTTGGGTTGGCTTACGCGCCGCAAAGCAACCCAAACGTCAGGGACTACCCCGAATCGGGCGGTTACTGGGTGACGCGGTAGGCGTCGAAGACTCCGGGGACGCTGCGGACGGCGCGGAGGACGCCGTCGAGGTGCATGGCGTCGGCCATCTCGAAGGTGAAGCGCGACTTGGCGATCCGGTCGCGGGTGGTGGAGAGGTTCGCCGACAGGATGTTCACGTGCGCGTCCGAGAGGACCATGGTGATGTCGGAGAGCAGGCGGGCCCGGTCGAGGGCCTCCACCTGGATGTTGACCAGGAACGTCGACTGCGCGGTCGGCGCCCACTCGACGTCGAGCAGCTTCTCGGGCTGGGCCTTCAGTGACGCGGCGTTCGTGCAGTCCATGCGGTGCACCGAGACTCCCCCGCCCTTGGTGACGAACCCGAGGATCGCGTCGGGCGGGACGGGCGTGCAGCACTTCGCGAGCTTGACCCAGACGTCCGACGCGCCGCGCACGACGACGCCGGCGTCGCCACCGGCCGAGACCTTCGACCGCACCCGTCGCCCGGTGATCTGGACGCCCTCGGACAGGTCCTCCTCGGCGCCGCCCTGACCGCCGTGCAGCTCGATGACCCGACGTACGACGGCCTGCGCGGACACGTTGCTCTCACCGACCGCGGCGTACAGCGCCGACACGTCGGCGAGCTTGAAGTGGGCCGCGGCGAGGGAGAGCGACTCGTGGGAGAGCACCCGCTTGAGCGGCACGCCCTCCTTGCGCATCAGCTTGGCGATCTGCTCCTTGCCGCGGTCGATCGCCTCCTCGCGACGCTCCTTGGTGAACCACTGGCGGATCTTCGACCGCGCCCGCGGCGACCGCACGAAGCCCAGCCAGTCCTGGGACGGGCTGGCGTTCGGCGCCTTGGACGTGAAGATCTCGACGACGTCGGAGTTCTCCAGGGTCGACTCCAGCGGCACCAGCCGCCCGTTGACCCGGGCACCGATGGTGTGGTGACCGACCTCGGTGTGCACGGCGTAGGCGAAGTCCACCGGCGTCGCGCCGACCGGAAGCGCGATCACGTCGCCGCGCGGGGTGAAGACGTAGACCTCCGCCCGGTTGATCTCGAACCGCAGCGACTCCAGGAACTCGCCCGGATCCTCGACCTCGCTCTGCCAGTCGAGCAGCTGGCGCACCCACGACATGTCGTCGAGGTCGCCGCGCTGGTCGGTGTCGAGGCCCTTGGTGCCGTCCTCCTTGTACTTCCAGTGCGCGGCCACGCCGTACTCAGCCCGGCGGTGCATCGCCCTCGTGCGGATCTGGATCTCGACGGGCTTGCCCTGCGGGCCGATGACGGTCGTGTGCAGCGACTGGTACATGTTGAACTTCGGCATCGCGACGTAGTCCTTGAACCGGCCGAGGACGGGGTTCCACCGCGAGTGCAGCACGCCGAGCACCGAGTAGCAGTCGCGGTCCTCCTCGACCAGCACCCGCAGCCCGACCAGGTCGTAGATGTCGGAGAACTCGCGGCCACCCAGGATCATCTTCTGGTAGATCGAGTAGTAGTGCTTGGGCCGGCCGGTCACGGTCGCCTTCACCTTGGCCTCCTTGAGGTCGCCCTCGACCTGCTGGACGACCTCGGTCAGGAACTGGTCGCGCGACGGCGCGCGGTCGGCGACCATCCGCACGATCTCGTCGTACACCTTGGGGTGCAGGGTCGCGAAGGCGAGGTCCTCCAGCTCCCACTTGATGGTGTTCATGCCGAGCCGGTGGGCCAGCGGCGCGTAGATGTCCAGCGACTCGGTGGCCTGCCGCTCCTGGGTCGACTGCTTGACGTACCTCACCGTGCGCATGTTGTGCAGCCGGTCGGCGAGCTTGATGACCAGCACCCGGATGTCGCGGGCCATCGCGACGATCATCTTGCGGATCGTCTCGGCCTGCGCGGAGTCGCCGTACTTGACCTTGTCGAGCTTGGTGACCCCGTCGACGAGGCGAGCGACCTCGTCGCCGAAGTCGGCCCGCAGCTCGTCGAGGGTGTAGTCGGTGTCCTCCACGGTGTCGTGCAGGAGCGCCGCGACCAGCGTCGGCTCGGTCATGCCGATGTCGGCGAGGATCGTGGTGACCGCCAGCGGGTGGGTGATGAACCGGTCGCCGCTCTTGCGCATCTGGCTGCCGTGGTGCTTCTCGGCGGTGAGGTACGCCCGCTCGAGCAGCGCCAGGTCGGCCTTCGGGTGGTTGGCGCGCACGGTCCGGAACAGCGGCTCCAGGACCGGGTTGCCGGTCTGGCTGCGCGAACCCATCCGCGCCAGGCGCGCCCGCATCCCGCGGGCAGGAGGAACCGCCTCGGGGTTGCGTACGGCGGCCGGGGCCGCGGCTTCCTCTGCCATCCCTGCCAGTCTACGGGCGGGCTAGATGGTCAGCAGACTCCTGATCGGCAGGTCGCCGACGGTCGCACGCCCGGGCAGGAAGCTGAGCTCCATGAGCACCGCCGCCCCGACCGCGACCGCGCCGGCGGCCTCGATCAGCCGGACCGTCGCCGCGACCGTGCCACCGGTGGCCAGGACGTCGTCGACGAGGAGCACCCGGTCACCGGGGGCCACGGCGTCGCGGTGCATCTCCAGGGTGGCCTGGCCGTACTCGAGCGAGTAGGACTCGGCGTACGTCGCACGCGGCAGCTTGCCCGCCTTGCGCACCGGCACGAAGGCCGCGCCGAGCGCCAGCGCCACGGGCGCGGCCAGGATGAACCCGCGCGCCTCCATGCCCACCACGGCGTCCACGACCGTCGTGCCGGCGTCGTCCCGGCCGGCGTCGGCCAGGGCCTCGACGATCTCGGTGAAGGCGGCGTGGTCGGCCAGCACGGGGGTGATGTCCTTGAACAACACCCCCGGCTCGGGATAGTCCGGGACGTCGACGACCAGGCGCGCCAGGGTCTCGCCGGCACCCATCGTGCTGGCCCCGCTACTTCTTGCCGCGCTTGGACCGTGGTTGACGAGTCGGCTGCGAGCGGCCGGCCGCGCTGCTCTGCCCCACGGGCCGGGTGGTCTGGGGTACGACGCGGCCGCGACCGGTCGGCACGGGCCGCGGCGGCGCCGTGACCTCGTGGCCGGCGTGCTCCTCGCCGTCCTCCAGCGCGTCGGCGTCGTCGTCGCCGTCACGCACGGGCAGGTCCTCGGTGAACACCGGGACCGACGCGTAGCGGTCGGCCTCGTGGCGGCGCCGGGTGGCCAGCCTCTTCTCGAGGGCCCTGTTGGCCGCCTCCCCCTGCTTCATGTGCGCCAGCAGCGGCGTGGCGATGAAGATCGAGGAGTACGCGCCGGCGGCCATGCCGACGAACAGGGCGAGCGCGAGGTCCTTCATCGAGCCCGAACCCAGCTGGACCGCGCCGACGTACAGGATCGCGCCGACCGGGATCAGCGCCACGATCGAGGTGTTGATCGAGCGGACCAGGGTCTGGTTGACGGCGAGGTTCGCCGCCTCGCCGTAGGTCTTGTGCGACGCGCGGAGGTTCTTGGTGTTCTCGCGCACCTTGTCGAAAACCACGACGGTGTCGTAGAGCGAGAAGCCGAGGATCGTGAGCAGCCCTGTCACCGTCGCGGGCGTCACCTCGAAGCCGGACAGGGCGTAGACGCCGACGGTGATGATCACGTCGTGAGCCAGCGCCACGATCGCGGCCACCGACATCTTCCATTCTCGGAAGTAGGCCCAGATGAAGAGGACGACCAAGAACAGGAAGACGATCAGGCCGGTGACCGACCGCTTGGCCACGTCCTTGCCCCAGCTGGCGCCGATCTCCTCCTGGGAGATGTCCTCGGTCGGGCTGACGCCCAGCGTCTCGGCGAGGGTCCGCACGACCTCTTCGGAGTCGGCGGTGTCCAGCTGCTTGGTCTGGACGAGGATGCTGCGGTCGCCCGAGGTCGTGACGACCGGGGACGTGGCACCCTCGATGCCGGTGCCGGCCACGGCCTGACGGAGCGCGTCCGCGTCGTCCTGGGTCACGTTCGGCTCGCCGTCCGCGACGGTCACGCGGTACTGCGCGCCACCCACGAACTCGATGCCCATGTTCAGGCCCTTGAAGTACAGCCCGGCCACGGCAAGCAGGACGATCAGGCCCGACGCGGCGTACCAGAGCCACTTGCGACCGATGAAGTCGATCGACTTCTTGCCCGTGTAGAGGTTGTTGCCCAGCCTCGAGAACTTGCCCATCAGGCCCTTCCTCCTGCAGTGGCAGCCGGGGCGATCGCGATCCGGTCGACCCCCAGTGCCTCGGGGTCGAGCCCGGACAGCTTGTGCCCGCGGTTGAAGAACGGGAACTTCGCCAGCCACGACACCATCGGGTGGGTGAACCAGAAGAACACCACCAGATCGATGACGGTCGACAGGCCGAGGGCGAACGCGAAGCCGCGGACCACGCCGGCGGCGAAGATGTAGAGCACCACGGCGGCCAGCAGCGACACCGCGTCGGCGGCCAGACAGGTGTTCCTGGCCCGCTTCCAACCGGCTTCCACCGCGACGCGCATCGACTTGCCGTCGCGCATCTCGTCACGGATGCGCTCGAAGTACACGATGAAGGAGTCGGCCGTGATGCCCACCGCGACGATCAGGCCGGCGATGCCGGGCAGGGTCAGGGTGAAGTTCGCCGCCTTGTCGAGCAGCAGCACCATGCCGTAGGTGATCCCGCCCGCCACCAGCAGCGACGCCAGGACGACCGTGCCCAGGCCCCGGTAGTAGAGAAGGCAGTAGATCATCACGGCACCGAGGCCGACGGCGCCCGCCAGGATGCCGGCGGACAGCTGGTTGCCGGCGAGCGAGGGGCCGATGGTCTCGACGCTGGGCTTCTTCTCGAAGGAGATCGGCAGCGAGCCGTACCGCAGGCTGGTGGCCAGGCTCTGCGCCGTGTCCTGGTTGAAGTTGCCGCTGATCTCGGCCTGGCCGTTGGTGATGATGCCGTTCATGGTCGGCGCCGAGATGACCTTGCCGTCCAGCACGATCGCGAACAGCTTCTGGGTGCCGTAGAGGGCCCGGGAGATCTTGGTGAACTCCTCGGTGCCGTGGCGGTTGAAGTCCAGGTTCACGACCCAGTTGAGCTGCTGCTGGGGGATGCCGGCGGAGGCGTCATCGAGGTCGGTGCCCTCGACGATCGAGACCGAGAGCAGGAACTTCTGACCCTGGTCGTCGCACGCCAGCAGCGGCAGCTTCGGGTCGTCGCCCGGGGTGGCCTTGCCGGTCTTGGGGTCGACGTTCTGCGACAGCGTGTTCTCGCCGTTGTCGCAGGCGAAGGCTTGGTAAGCCGCCACGGACTTGGCGTCCGGGTTGTCCATCCAGGTCAGCGGGTCGTCGATGTTCGGCTTCGCGTCGGCCCCGTCGGTCGCCCCGTCGGTCGGCCCGTCGGTCGCCCCGTCGGTCGGCGTGGTGCCGTCCGTCGGCGTGGCACCGTCGGTCGCGGAGGCCGTGCCCGAGGGGTCCGGCGTCTTGGTCACCTTGTCGTCGAGAAGGAATCCGGGGCGGTTCTTCCCGGTGTTCTTCTTGGTAGGGGACGCGGTGGGCGACGCATTGTCGCTCGGGAGCAGCACCCCACCGCCGGGCGGGACGGAAGGCGTCGGCTCGGCCGTCGCGCCACCGGTCGGGCTCGCGGGCGCGGTCGGGGTGGCGGCGCCGACGCCGCTCAGCGCGACGACGCGGAACCGGAGCTGGGCCTGCCGCTCGACGGTCTCCACGAGGTCACGGCGGCTCTTGCCGGGGATCTCGACGACGACGTACTGGTTGCCCTCGGTCGTGACCTCGGCCTCGGCGACGCCGGTGCCGTTGACGCGGGCGCCGATGATGTCGGCGGCCTCCTTGAGGTTGTCCGACGTCACGCCGTCACCCGTGGCGGTGAGCCGGATGCGGGTGCCGCCCTCGAGGTCCAGGCCGAGCGCCGGCTTCCAGGAGCCGGCGAGGGCGACGAGGCCGTACATCACGAGAACGCCCAGGAAGAAGATCGCGAGGGTCCGAGAAGGACGTGACGCACGGGCCATGTCAGCGCTCCTCGGTGGTCTCGGTGGGCCCGCCAGCGGGGTCGGTCCGGTCGGTGCCCACGGAGTCTGAACGCTCGGGCTCGTCGGATAGTTCGGCCTTGGTCACCACCGTGCCGACGGCGCCGCGGGCGATCTCGACGACCACGCCCGGAGCAATCTCGACCTCGAACCGGTCGTCGAGGACGAGCTGGACCGTGCCGAAGATGCCCGAGGTCAACATCACCTCGTCACCGGACACGATGGCCGACTGCATCCGAAGCGTCGCGCGCTGCCTGCGCTGCGCGGGTCGGATCATCAGCAACCAGAACAACAGGGCGATGCCCACGAGGGGCAGGAGGGAGGCAAGGCTCTCCACGACAAACAGACCTCTTCACAGGGGGATCTCTGGGGATCGTCAGCCGCACGACCGGGGCCGGACAACGGTGAAGTGTAACCGCGGGTGGTGCAGGTCACGGCATCGCGGTGGCCCGTCCGGGTGAGGGGCCTTCACTCCTCGAACAGTGTGGCATCGACGGACGGTACGGCGGGGGTCGGCGGCGCATCCAGGCCCAGGTGCCGCCACGCGGCGGCGGTGGCGACCCGGCCGCGGGGCGTGCGCGCGAGGAAGCCCATCCGCACCAGGAACGGCTCGGCGACCTCCTCGACGGTCTCGCGCTCCTCGCCCACGGCGACGGCGAGCGTGGAGATGCCGACGGGGCCGCCGCCGAAGTGGCGGCACAGCACCTCGATGACGGCACGGTCCAGGCTGTCGAGGCCGAGCTCGTCGACCTCGTAGAGCTCCAGGCCCTTGCGGGCGATCTCGCGGGTGACGACGCCGTCGGCCTTGACCTGGGCGTAGTCGCGGACCCGGCGCAGCAGGCGGTTGGCGATGCGCGGCGTACCTCGTGAGCGGGACGCGATCTCCGCTCCCCCGTCGTCGGTGAGGTCGACGCCGAGCAGCCCGGCGGACCGGCGCACGATGCGCTCGAGGTCGTCGGCCTCGTAGAACTCCAGCCGGGCGGTGAACCCGAACCGGTCGCGCAGCGGGCCGGGCAGCAGCCCGGCGCGCGTGGTCGCGCCGACGAGGGTGAACGGCGGGATGTCGAGCGGGATGGCCGTGGCGCCGGGGCCCTTGCCGATGATGACGTCGACGCGGAAGTCCTCCATCGCCATGTAGAGCATCTCCTCGGCGGGCCGGGACATGCGGTGGATCTCGTCGACGAACAGCACGTCACCGTCGTTCATCCCGGAGAGGATGGCCGCGAGGTCGCCGGCGTGGGTGATCGCCGGACCGCTGGTCAGTCGCAGCGGCGCAGTCATCTCGTGCGCGATGATCATCGCCAGGGTGGTCTTGCCGAGGCCGGGCGGGCCGGAGAGCAGCACGTGGTCGGGTACGCGGCCGCGGTTGCGGGCCGCGTCGAGCACCAGCCCCAGCTGCTCGCGCACCCGGCGCTGCCCGACGACCTCGGCCAGTGTGCGCGGCCGCAGCGCCGACTCCACGGCCCGCTCGTCGCCCTCGGCCTCGGCGGCCGTCAGCGAGCGCAGATGCTCGGTCTCGTGGATCTCGAGGTCGTCCATCGCCTCAGGCCCTGCTCAGGGTGCGGAGCGCGGAGCGGAGGAGCACGGCGACCTGGGGGTCGTCGCCGGCTTCGGGCGCGACCATCTCCACGGCCGCGTCGGCGTCCTTGGCCGACCAGCCGAGGCCGACCAGGCCCTGCAGCACCTGGTCCTTCCAGGGGGCCGGCACCGACGGCGTACGGCCGTGGCGCGAGGGCCCGACCGGCGCACCGAGCCGGTCCTTGAGCTCGAGGATGATCCGCTGCGCGCCCTTCTGCCCGATCCCGGGGACCCGGGTCAAGGTCTTGGTGTCGTCGGAGGCCACCGCGACCCGCAGCTCGTCGGGCGTCAGGCACGCGAGGATCGACTGGGCGAGCTTGGGTCCGACGCCGGAGGCGGTCTGCACCAGGCCGAAGACGGTCTTCTCGTCCTCGTCGAGGAACCCGAACAGCGTCAGCGACTCCTCGCGCACGACCATGCTCGTCGGCAGGGTGGCGACCTGGCCGGTGCGCAGGGTGGCGAGGGTGCCGGGCGTGCACATCAGCTCGAGGCCGACGCCGCCGACCTCGAGCACGGCGCTGTTCAGGGTGAGCGCGGCGACCTCGCCGCGGACGAAGGCGATCAACGGGTCCTCCCGATGGATGGGCCGGATGCATGACCGGAGGTGGCGGCGGCGAGCGCGGCGTCGATGCGGGCCTGGGCGCCGCCGCGCCAGATGTGGGTGATGGCCAGCGCGAGCGCGTCGGCGGCGTCGGCGGGCTTGGGCGGCGAGGTGAGCCGCAGGATGCGGGTGACCATCGCCGTCACCTGCGCCTTGTCGGCCCGGCCGCTGCCGGAGACGGCCGCCTTGACCTCGCTCGGGGTGTGCAAGGCGATCGGCAGCCCGCGCCGGGCGGCCGCGACCAGGGCGATGCCGCTGGCCTGGGCGGTACCCATGATCGTGCTGGAGTCCGACCGCGCGAAGACCCGCTCCACGGCCACGGCGTCGGGCCGGTGCTCGTCGAGCCAGGCGTCGATGCCCTTCTCGATCGTCACCAGGCGCTGGGCGATGGGCAGGCCCGCGCTGGTGCGGATCACGTTGACGTCGACGAGGGTCAGCGGCCGGCCGACGCTGCCCTCCACGACGCCCATGCCGCAGCGGGTCAGCCCCGGGTCGATCCCCAGCACGCGCACGCTCGATCGCCTTCCGTCCGAACAGGTGTTCGCACGCCACGCTATCCGCGACCACCCGTCGTACGGCGTGCGACACGCGGCGGCACGGGCGGCGGTGAGCCTGCCACCGTTTGCAGGTTCGGAACGGTGGCTAACTCACCGGCGCCTGAGGCTGGCGCGCTGGAGCGGTGAGCCTGCCACCGTTTGCAGGTTCGGAACGGTGGCTAACTCACCGCCGCCTGAGGCTGGCGCGCTGGAGCGGTGAGCCTGCCACCGTTTGCAGGTTCGGAACGGTGGCTACCTCACCGCCGCCCCAACCGGTCAGGCGTCGAGCTCGGCCATGACCTCGTCGGAGACGTCGAAGTTCGCGAAGACGTTCTGCACGTCGTCGGAGTCCTCGAGGGCCTCGATGAGGCGGAACACCTTGGCGGCGTTGTCCTTGTCGAGCTGCACCTGCATGTCCGGCACGAACTCGGCCTCGGCGGAGTCGTAGTCGATGCCGGCGGCCTGGAGGGCGGTCCGTACGGCGACCAGGTCGGTGGCCTCGGAGACGACCTCGAAGGACTCCCCCAGGTCGTTGACGTCCTCGGCGCCGGCGTCCAGCGCGGCCTCGAGGACGTCGTCCTCGGTGACCGCCTTGCCCTCTTGGGCCTGCGGGACGATCACCACGCCCTTGCGGTTGAAGAGGAACGACACCGAGCCCGGGTCGGCCAGCGAGCCGCCGTTGCGGGTCATCGCGGTGCGGACCTCCATGGCGGCGCGGTTGCGGTTGTCGGTCAGGCACTCGATGAGCATCGCGACGCCGGCCGGGCCGTAGCCCTCGTACATGATCGTGGTGTAGTCGGCGCCGCCCGCCTCCGCACCGGACCCACGCTTGACCGCGCGGTCGATGTTGTCGTTGGGTACCGACGACTTCTTGGCCTTCTGGATGGCGTCGTAGAGCGTCGGGTTGCCACTGATGTCGCCGCCGCCCATGCGTGCCGCGACCTCGATGTTCTTGATGAGCTTGGCGAACATCTTGCCGCGGCGCGCGTCGATGACGGCCTTCTTGTGCTTGGTGGTCGCCCATTTCGAGTGGCCGGACATGACTCTTCCTTCTTGTCTATGACTGGGCTGGACGAGTACGACGTCACGAGGTCCACGAAGACCCGGTGGATGCGGGAGTCGCCTCCCACCTCGGGATGGAACGACGTCGCCATCAACGGGCCCTGCCGGACCGCGACGATCCTACCGGCGGCCGCACCGAGGGCCGGATCGTCGGGGACCTTGGCCAGCACCTCGACGCCGTCGCCGACGGCCTCGACCCACGGTGCGCGGATGAAGATCGCGTGCACCGTCTCCTCGAACCCCACGAACTCCACCTCGCCCTCGAACGAGTCCACCTGCCGCCCGAACGCGTTGCGGCGGACGGTGATGTCGAGCCCGCCGAGGGTCTCCTGACCGGCGATGCCGTCCTCGATCCGGTCGGCCAGCAGGATCATCCCCGCGCACGTGCCGAACACCGGCAGCCCCTCGGCGATCCGTGCGCGCAGGGGATCGAGCAGGTCGAAGATCCGCGCCAGCTTGGCCATCGTCGTCGACTCGCCGCCGGGGACGATCAACCCGTCGACGGCTGCGAGCTCGGCCTCCCGGCGTACGGCGAGGGGTTGCGCGCCCAGATCGGTCAGGACGCGCAGGTGCTCGCGCACGTCGCCCTGGAGGGCGAGCACACCGATGGAGGGAGCGGGCACGCGCGCAGGCTAGTGGTCACCGGCAGGCACGGGCTTCTCAGGGTTAACTCGGATGCGCGCACCGGTCGGGAGTCCTACTGTCGGGAGCGGAGCTCGGGACGTCGCCTCACCCTGGAGCACCACATGAACACTCGACGCATCCTCGCCGCCTCGGCCACGCTCGGGATCGCCCTCCTGTCGGTCGCCGCGCCCGCCAGCGCGGCACCGCCGATCCACGAGACGGACGGCGGCACCGACGTCTTCACCGTCGAGGACTTCTGTGGCGTGGAAGGGCTCGATGTCGACTTCGTGCAGACCGTCGCGGTCGACCGGGTCATCAAGAAGGGTGCGAAGGGTCCGGAGTACTTCATCGAGCACTTCACGATCTCGGCCACCCACACCGGCCCGAACGGCGTCACCACGACCTACGCCGAGCGCTCGCTCTCCAAGGACCTGAAGCTCAGCCTCGACCCCGTCACCGGGTACCTCAGCATCGACAACCTGGCCACCGGCAACGCCACGCTGTACGGACCCGACGGCAAGGCCATCGCCCGCAACCCGGGCCAGGTGCGCTTCCACATCGTGTACGACCCGGCGACCGACACGGACATCTCCTTCGAGCAGACCAAGGGCTCGACGGGCCGCTCCGACGACTTCTGCGCGGTCGAGGTGCCGCTGTTCCTGGCGTGACCCTTCCCGACCTCTTGGAACTGCCGCACGATGGGTCGATGCGCACTCTCGTCTCGACCCTCGTCGCGGTGCTCCTGACCGGCCTGCTGGGACCTGCCGCCCACGCGTCGCCGCTGACCCGGTCGGGAGGTGACGGTCAGCAGGCCTCGTGCCGCCTGACGCGACCGGCGTACCCCCAGATCAAGCCCGGCACGACCAGCGGGGCCGTGCGGGCGCTGCAGTGCCTGCTCAACCAGACCCGCTTCGGGCCGGTGACCGTCGACGGCTTCTACGGCCCGCAGACGCGGGCCGCGATCAAGGACTTCACCGGCAACTTCGAGTGCTGCATCGACAACCCGCTCCTGGTGCGAACGTGGTACTGGACGATCCTGTTCTCCCAGTCCCACAAGCTCCGCGGCCTCGAGGTCGGCGACTCGGGCATCCGGGTCAAGACCCTGCAGCGGGCCCTGCGCGCCGACGGTGAGACGGTGGTCGTCGACGGTGACTTCGGTGCGCAGACCAAGGCACAGGTCAAGGCCTTCCAGGCCAAGTGCCACATCGACGAGACCGGACGGGTCAACGAGCAGACGTCGTTCTTCCTCTCCCAGGGCGGCTGCAGCGGCGACGGCTAGGACCTCCACTGGTACTCGACCTCGGGGCGTCCCCCGCCGCCGTAGCGCGGCTTGCGGGCGACCAGGCCGGAGTCGGCGAGGTGCTCCAGGTAGCGCCGCACCGTCACCCGGGAGGCGCCGACCTTCGCCGCCACCTCGGAGGCCGACAGCCCTTCGCCCGCACCCCGGACGGCCGACGAGACCATGCTCAGGGTTTCCGCGCTCATCCCCTTGGGCAGCTCCGCGAGCCCGGCCGAGGCCCGCAGCGGATTGAGCAGCCGGTCGACCTCGTCCTGGGCCAGCTCGCGCGTCGCGGCGTCGAGGCCGTCGCGGTACGTCGCGTACTGCTCGAGCTTGGCCCGGAACGCCGCGAACGCGAACGGCTTGAGCAGGTAGAGCACCACACCCTGGGCGACGGCGTGCCGGACGACCTCGGCGTCCCGCGCCGACGTCACCGCGATCACGTCGATCAGGTGCCCCTGCGCGCGCAGCCGCTGCAGCAACCCGAGGCCGTGCCCGTCGGGCAGGTGCATGTCGAGCAACAAGAGGTCGACTCTAGAGTCAGACTCCAGGAACCGTGCCGCATCGCCGGCCGAGCGCGCGACGCCGGCGAGCTCGAAGCCGGGCACGCGGCCGACGTACGACGCGTGCGCCTCCGCCGCAAGCTGCTCGTCCTCGACCACGAGGACGCGGACGGTCACGCCGGCACCCTGCTCGGACGCAGCGTCACCACGAACTCCGCCCCGCCCAGCGACGACCGGCCGACGCGCACGTCGCCCCCGTGGCGCCGGGCGACCTGCGCGACCAGCGCCAGGCCGACGCCGCGGCCCTGGCCTCCGGCCTTCGTCGACCAGCCGCGCTCGAGCGCGTGCGTGGCCGCGTCGTCGTCAAGGCCCGGTCCGCTGTCGCCGACCGCGACGGTGAGCAGGGCGTCGTCGCCCGACAGCACGACGTCGACCCGGCGCCAGCTCGCGCCGGCGACGGCGTCCAGGGCGTTGTCCACGAGGTTGCCGAGGACGGTGACCAGGTCGCGGGAGGGTACGCCGGCCCCGGCGGGCACGGACGGGAGGTCGCCGGTCACGGTCAGATCCACGCCGCGCTCGGCCGCCTCGGCGCTCTTGCCCAGGAGGAGGGCGGCGACGACCGGGTCGCCGACGGCGCCGACGACGCGGTCGGTGAGCCGCTGGGCGACCTCGAGCTCGGTGGTCGCGAACTCCACCGCGTCCTGCGCCCGCCCCATCTCGATGAGGGACACCACGGTGTGCAGCCGGTTCGCCGCCTCGTGGGTCTGCGACCGGAGCGAGTCGGTCAGCCCGCGCACCGCGTCGAGCTCGCCCGTCACAGCCCGCAGCTCGGTGTGGTCACGCAGCGTCACCACCGCACCCACGTCGCGGCCGTCCCAGCTGGCCGGCGACGAGCTGACCACCAGGATGCGGTCCCCCGCGACGTACAGGTCGTCGGTCTCCGGTGTCTCGCCCAGCGCGGCCGCGACCAGGCCCGGGGCCAGGCCGAGGTCGTCGAGGCGGCGGCCGACGACATCGTCGTCGAGAGCCAGCAGCCGCCGAGCCTCGTCGTTGACCAGCTGGACGCGGCCCTCGGCGTCGACGAGCAGCAGGCCCTCGCGGACGGCGCGCAGGACGGCCGAGTAGTACTCGTACATCCGGGTGATCTCGCGCTCCCCCATGCCGTGGGTCTGCCGGCGCAGGCGCCGGCTCACCAGCCAGGCACCCAGGAGTCCGGCGAGGAGCACCGCCAGGGCGACGAGCAGCACGGTGGCCACGTCGTCACGCAGCTGTCGATCGATGGAGGCGATGGTGATTCCCACCGACACCAGGGCGATCACCCGGTCGTCGGCGTCGAGGACGGGCACGACGGCACGCATCGAGGGGCCGAGGGTGCCCTTGAACTCCTGGGTGAACACGCCCCCGGAGGGTGCGTCGCCGAGATCGCCGACGAAGGGCTTGCCGATGTTGGCGACCGTCGGGTGGGTGAAGCGCGTGCGGTCGGTGTCCATCACCACGACGAAGTCGACGTCGGCATCGAGGCGCACCCGCTCGGCGTACGGCTGAAGCGTCGCCGTCGGGTCCGGTTGCTGTACGGCGGCCACCACTGTCGGCGAGTCGGCCACGGCCAGCGCCACCGCCACGGCCCGATCGGTGGCGGCGTCGCGGGCGTCGCGCCGGGCGTCGAACCCGGCGAGCGTCAGGGCGACGAGGACGAGCACCACCACGACCAGCGCCTGGAGCAACAGGATCTGTCGCGCGACCGACAGCTCCCGGATCCACCGCGGCACGCGCACGGCCGCATTCTTGCCGCTGGAGTGAGCCAGGTCACGAACTCAACGACCACAAGGGTGACTGGCCTCACACGGGCCCCGATCGTGGTGACCACGGCCGTGAGAGCCCGGCCCCATCCACTGGCTCGACCTGGAGGACCAGATGAGTGCCACCGTGAGCAACCGCACGCACTACCTGTACATCGCCGTCGTCGTCGCCGTGCTGCTCGGCATCGGCGTCGGCCTGGCCGCACCGGACCTGGCCGTCGAGCTGAAACCGCTCGGCACCGGCTTCGTGGCCCTGATCAAGATGATGATCCAGCCCGTCATCTTCTGCACGATCGTCCTGGGCGTCGGCTCCGTCGCGAGCGCGGCCCGGGTCGGCAAGGTCGGCGGGCTGGCGCTGGCGTACTTCATCACCATGTCGACCTTCGCCCTGGCCATCGGCCTGGTGGTGGGCAACATCCTCCAGCCCGGCAACGGGCTCCACCTCGACAACGCCGTCTCCGCCGCCGGCCAGGAGCAGGCGGCCGGCGGGCATGCCAGCACCACCGACTTCCTGCTGGGGATCATCCCCACCTCGATGCTGTCGTCGCTGACCTCCGGCGAGGTGCTGCAGACCCTGCTCGTGGCGCTGTTGATCGGCTTCGCGCTCCAGCAGATGGGCGCCGTCGGCGCGCCGATCCTGCGCGGCGTCGGGCACCTGCAGCGGCTGGTGTTCCGGGTGCTGGCGATGATCATGTGGGCCGCCCCGATCGGCGCCTTCGGTGCGATCGCGGGCGTGGTGGGCGAGACCGGCGTCGACGCGCTCAAGAGCCTCGCCGTGCTGATGTTCGGCTTCTACGTGACGTGCGCGCTGTTCGTGTTCGTGGTGCTCGGGACGGTGCTGAAGCTGGCCACCGGCGTCAACATCTTCAGCCTGCTGCGGTACCTCGCCCGCGAGTTCCTGCTGATCGTCTCGACGTCGTCCTCGGAGTCGGCCCTTCCCCGCCTGATCGCCAAGATGGAGCACGCCGGCGTCGACAAGCCGACGGTGGGCGTGGTCGTGCCGACCGGGTACTCCTTCAACCTCGACGGGACCGCGATCTACCTCACGATGGCGTCGCTGTTCATCGCCGAGGCGATGGGCAACCCGCTCTCCATCGGTGAGCAGATCAGCCTGCTGCTGTTCATGATGATCGCCTCGAAGGGCGCGGCCGGCGTGACCGGCGCCGGCATGGCCACCCTGGCCGGAGGGCTCTCCTCGCACCGTCCGGAGCTCGTCGACGGAGTGGGCCTGATCGTCGGCATCGACCGGTTCATGTCCGAGGCCCGGGCGGTGACCAACTTCTCCGGCAACGCCGTGGCCACCGTGCTGATCGGGCACTGGACCGGCAGCCTCGACCGCACGCAGCTGGACCGGGTCCTCGCCGGCCAGGACCCGTTCGACGAGACCACGATGCTCGACCCGGACGAGGAGGGGCTGCCCGAGGAGGCGCCCGTGGAGCCGACCCGGGAGCCGGCCACGGTCTGATCCCGCGGCGTACGAAGTAGGGGCCGATCAGGAACGAGACGTTCCTGATCGGCCCCTAGGTTCGTGCCATGGTGAACTACAGGATCGAGCTGGTGATCGTGCCCGTGGCGGACGTGGACCGCAGCCGGGCGTTCTATGGGGACACGCTCGGATGGCCGGTCGACCACGACCAAACCGTCGACGAGAACATCCGCTTCGTGCAGGTCACGCCGCCCGGGTCGGCGTGCTCCATCGCCTTCGGCAAGGGCCTGAGCGAGATGGCGCCCGGCTCGTTGAAGGCCCTCCAGGTCGTCGTCGACTCGGCCGACGAGGCGCTGGCCGACCTCACGGCGCGCGGGGTGGACGCCCAGGGTGTCGACGACCAGCCCTGGGGTCGGTTCGTCTACTTCACCGACCCCGACGGTACGTCGTGGACGGTCCAAGAACTGCCGGAATGGTCGAAGAACCGCTGAGCTTCGGCGTCGTTCCCGTCGCTTTGTGCCGGTTGCAACCCTCACTAACCGCAGGGATACCCGGTCGACCGGGTATCCCGACCATCCGACCTACCAGCCGCGCTCGGCCAACCGGTGCGGCTGGGGGATCTCGTCGACGTTGATGCCGACCATGGCCTCCCCGAGCCCGCGGGAGACCTTGGCGACCACGTCGGGGTCGTCGAAGAACGTGGTGGCCTTGACGATCGCGGACGCCCGCTCGGCGGGGTTGCCGGACTTGAAGATGCCCGAGCCCACGAACACGCCCTCGGCGCCGAGATGCATCATCATCGCGGCGTCGGCCGGCGTCGCGATGCCACCCGCGGTGAACAGCACGACCGGCAGCTTGCCCGCGGCGGCCACCTCGCGCACGAGGTCGTAGGGCGCCTGGAGCTCCTTGGCGGCGACGTACAGCTCGTCCTCGGAGAGCCCGTTCAGGCGACGGAGCTCGGCGCGGATCGTGCGCATGTGGGTGACGGCGTTGGAGACGTCGCCGGTGCCGGCCTCACCCTTCGAGCGGATCATCGCCGCGCCCTCGGTGATCCGGCGCAGCGCCTCGCCCAGATTGGTGGCACCGCACACGAACGGCACGGTGAACTGCCACTTGTCGATGTGGTTCGCGTAGTCGGCCGGGGTGAGCACCTCGGACTCGTCGACGTAGTCGACACCGAGCGACTGCAGCACCTGGGCCTCGGCGAAGTGACCGATCCGGGCCTTGGCCATCACCGGGATGGACACCGCGGCGATGATCGAGTCGATCATGTCCGGATCGCTCATCCGGGAGACGCCGCCCTGCGCGCGGATGTCGGCGGGCACCCGCTCGAGGGCCATCACCGCGACGGCCCCGGCGTCCTCGGCGATCTTCGCCTGCTCGGCGGTGACGACGTCCATGATGACGCCGCCCTTCAGCATCTCGGCCATGCCCCGCTTCACGCGAGTGGTGCCGGTGCCGGACGTACCTTCGGGCGACTGCTGAACCATGGGTCAAGAGTACGGCGCGGGGCCGCCGCGGCCCTACTCGGGGACGACCGGTGAGCGGTCCCGCTCGATCGCCTGGCGGCGTACCTTCATCACCCGGAAGACGACGGTGTACGCGCTGGCGACGGCGAGCACCCACAGCACGACCTCGAGCAGGATCGGCAGGTCGAGCAAGCCGGCGAACCCGGCCGCCAGCAGGATCGCGACCAGCCGGTCGGACCTCTCCGCGATGCCACCGCGCGCATCCAGCCCGAGCGACTCGGCCTTGGCCCGGGCGTACGACGTGAGGTTTCCGCTGACCAGGCAGAACAGGGAGAGGCAGAGGTACAGGTAGCTGTCGCCCTCGTCCCCGGCGAAGTACAGCGCCAGCCCGCCGAAGATCGCGGCGTCGCCGACCCGGTCGAGGGTGGAGTCCCAGAACGACCCGAACGTCGAGGACCGCCCGGACTTGCGGGCCATCGCGCCGTCGATGAGGTCGGAGAACACGAACGCCGTGATGAAGACCGTGCCCCACAGCAGCTCGCCCTGGGGGTAGAACGCCAGCGCACCGACCGAGACACCGATCGTGCCGACCAGCGTGACGGCGTCGGGGCTGACGCCCAGCTTGAGCAGCCCGTTGACGAACGGCGCGAGCATGACGCCCTGCCAGAACGCCTTGAACCTCTCCAACATCAGGAGAGCAGGCTATCGGGAGGCCCCGGCCTCCGCGGCACGTGGCTCGCCCAGCCCGAGCGCGGCGGCACCCGCCGGGAACAGCAGCACCGACAGCAGCCCGGCACACACCAGCGCCGCCGAGGTGGTCCCGTCCAGCCGGCCGGTCAGCACGCCGATCTGGGTCGCGGCCACGATGAACGGCAGCGACGTGGCCTGCAGGAGCCCGGCGGCGAGGCTGGAACGCAACCCGTACGTCGGGAGGTACAGCAGGGCGGGCAGCCCGCGGGCCGCGAGCAGCACCAGGAGGAAGACCGGCACGCGGGCCACGGCCTCCCCGCTGGCGAACAGGTCCGTCACGTCGAGGCGCAGGCCGCTGGAGACGAAGAAGACCGGGATCAGGAACCCGTACCCCACCGCCTCCAGCTTGGTCCGGAAGCGCGGGTGGCTGGTCGAGTCACGGTCGAGCAGCCCGACCACCGCACCGGCCACGAACGCCCCGAGGATGCTCTCCAGCCCCAGCTCCTCGGCCAGCACCACGAACGCCATCAGCAGCAGCATCGCGGCGCGCACCCGGATCTCGGCCGTGGTGTCCTGGAGGCGTACCACCACGTCACCGAGCCGCATCGAGCGCGTCGAGAGGCCGGTCACCGCAGCCACGACGACCACGAGCAGCACGAACAGCCCCAGCAGGACCAGCCGCTGCCCCGTGCCTCCGCCCGACGTGGAGAACGCCAGCGACAGCAGCAGGACCGCGGCGAAGTCGGCGACCGACGAGGCGGCGATCACCGTCTGTCCCAGCCGGCTCCCGACCGCCCGCGCATCCTTGAGGACGGCCACCACGAGCCCCAGCGACGTCGCCGAGACGGTGACCGCGAGAAGTAGCGGGTCGTCCACCCACCCGACGGCGTCCAGCCCGATGCCGGCGACCCAGCCGATCGCGACCGCCAGGACGTACCCCAGCAGGGCGACCTTCAGGAGCGCGCCGCGCAGGACGGTCACGTCGATCTCCAGCCCGGCCAGGAAGAGCAGCATCGCCAGGCCCAGCAGGGCGACGACCTGCACGGCCAGGTCGGCGTCGAGCCAGCCCAGCAGGGACGGTCCGAGGAGAACGCCCAGGACGATCTCGAGCACCACCGCGGGCACCCGCAGCCGCGGCGCGAGCCCGAGCAGGACCGGCGCCAGGACCGCCACGACCAGCACGCCGAGCAGGTTGCCGAAGCCGACGTCAGGCATGCGGACCGATCCTCACAGCAGCGCGGCGTCCTGCTCGACGTGCAGCAGTGCCGGTCCCTCGGCCGCGAACAGCCGGGCCATGGCGTCAGCCAGCTCGTGACGCGAGGTCACCTTGATCCCGGTGGCGCCGCACAGCTCGGCGTACGCCGCCCAGTCGGGGTTGTGCAGGGAGGTGTGCCAGACCGCGAAGTCCCCCGCCACCTGCTCCTTGGCGATCTTGCCGAGCGCGTGGTTGTCGAGCAGGACGTGCTTGACCGGGATGCCGTACTTCACCGCGGTCGTCAGCTCGGCGGCGTACTGACCGAAACCACCGTCGCCGGTCACCGCGACGATCGGCCGCGACGGGTCCGCGGCCCAGGCGCCGAGGGCGGCCGGGTACCCGAAGCCGATCGACCCCAAGTACCCGGACATCAGGACCGGCTGGCCCTTCGACTCCAGGTAGCGGCCCAGCGAGTAGGCGTGGTTGCCGACGTCGACGGTGACGACGGCGTCCTCGGGCAGGGCGTCCGACAGGGCGGCGAACACGGCCGCGGCGCCGACGCCGTGGCCGCGGTCGTCCTCGACCCGCCGACGCTTCTCGGCACGCCACAGCTCCCACCGGGCGGCCACGTCAGCGCGCTGGTCCTCCGCGGCCACGTCGTCGCCGAGGGTCGCGGCCAGGGCGGCGACGCCGAGCTGCGTGTCGGACAGCACCGCGTACGTGACGGCGTGGAAGCGCCCGATGGCCGAGGGCTCGTCGTCGACCTGGACGATCGGCTTGTACGACGCGATGCCGGTGTGGTTGCTGAACGACGCGCCGACCACGACCAGCAGGTCCGACTCGTTCATCAGCCAGCTGGCGACCGGAGTGCCGCTGCGGCCGAGCACCCCGGCGCCGAGCGAGTGGGTGTCGGGAACCAGGCCCTTGGCCTTGAACGTCGTGAGCACGGGCGCCCCGAGCCGCTCGGCGAGGGCGACCACCTCGTCGCGGGCGGGCCGGGCGCCGTGACCGACGACGAGCACGGGCCGCCGCGCCTCACGCAGCGCGGATGCGGCCGCCTGGAGCGCACCGTCGTCGGGCCGCACGCGCCGGCTGCCGATCCGCCCGTCCGGAGTGGCCGCGGCGACGTCGCTCGGCTGCACCTGGACCTCGTCGGGGAACACCAGGTGCGAGACACCGCGCCGGTCGACGGCGTGCTTGACAGCCAGGGCGGCCAGCTCGGCGGGGTCGCTACCGGCCGACACGGTGGCGTTCCAGACCGACACGTCGCGGAAGACGGCCTGCAGGTCGACGTCCTGGAACGCCCCTCGTCCGAGCACGTTCGACGGGACCTGCCCGGAGAGGGCCAGCACGGGTGAGGCGTCCAGCTTGGCGTCGTACAGGCCGGTCAGCAGGTTCGTCGAACCCGGCCCGGCAATCGCGAAGCAGGCCGCCGGGCGGCCGGTGAGCTTGCCGTAGGCACTGGCGGCGAACGACGCCGCGCCCTCGTGCCGGATCCCGACGTACCTCAGCTCACCCCGCTCCTCGGCCCGCCGCATCGCGTCGGCGATGCCGAGGTTGGAGTGCCCGACCATGCCGAAGACCGTGTCGACACCGTGGGCGACCAGCGTCTCCACGACGGCGTCCCCCACGGTCCGCCCGCGGTCGGTGTGGGCCGGGAGGGCGACGTACGCGCCGTCCTCGCGTTCCTCCACCTCGTATGACGTCACGGCGTCGGTGAAGCCCTCCGGAGGCTTTCCGGTGGCCGGGTCGTAGTCATAGCCGTGCCACGGGCAGCGCAGCCAGCCGTTCTCGATCGAGCCCTCGCCGACCGGGCCGCCCTGGTGCGGGCAGCGGTTCTCCAGGGCGCCGAGCCGGCCGCCGCAACGTGTCAGGGCCACGGCGCGGCCGTCGACCACGGTGCTGGTGACCCGTCCGTCCCCCGGCAGGTCCTCCGCCTCGACCCGGTGCCACCCGACTGATCGGCCAGTCGTCACCGTCTCGTCATCCACGGCTGTTCCCTCTCCCTCGCGGTTGCCCGAGACTGCTCTTGCTCCGTGTCGCTGACACGGCGCGGCGTTACGTCGTAAGGAGAAGAAAATGGGCGGCGACTCCACCCTCATCACCACCCGTCGGTCGCTGCATGCGGTCGGCGAGCTCGTGCTGGCAGGCCCGCAGCACGCCCAGACCGGCGAGATCTCGCTCCGCGTGCGGCCGGGCGGGTTCGGGACGACCCACACACCCGACCTGCGGGTCGACGGCACCGACGTGGTCGGCGCCGAGGCGACGGTCGGCATCACCGGCCTGACCCCGGCCGCGCTCGGCCGGGCTCTCGGCGTCGAGGCGCGCGGGCTGGCCGACCTCTACCCCGACGGGTCGGGCGTCGGCCTCGACGACGTGCTCGAGGTCGACCCCGACGCCGCGTCGCAGATCGCCGAGGCCTTCGCGGCCGGCGACACCGCGATGCGCGCCCTCGCCGCGGACCAGACGCCGATCCTGTGGCCCGAGCACTTCGACATCGGCATCACCGACGGCGAGGTCAACTACGGCGTCTCGGCCGGAGACACCTACCTCGCCGTCCCCTACGCCTACGTCGGTCCCTGGTCGGTCCCCACCGGCGACGACTTCTGGAACGCGCCCTTCGGCCGCGCCCTCCCGATCGACGAGATCCCCGACCTTCTGACGTTCTTCACCGAGGGCCGCGCCAAGCTCGGTGGCTGACGCGATTCGTCAGCGATCCTCCGGGTGCTCGCCGCGGGCGCTCTGCTGACGAATCGCGAGGTCGCGGATGTCCGGGTGCAGCGCGGCCGCGTTGATCACCACCGAGAACACCAGCAGCGCCACCGCCAAGCCGGGGCGACCGGACGCGAGCAGGCCGCCCACGGCGGCGGCCGCCACGAGCACCTTGGCCGCCGGACGCACGACCGGGCCGCCGTACCTGGCCTTCGGCGAGGCGAACAGGAACCAGACGAGTACGCCGGCCGCGGCGGCCAGCACGGCCAGCCACCAGCCACCGGCGTCGGCGCCCCAGACGGCCAGCGCCGCCATCAGCAGCAGCTCGTCGAGGAAGACCAGGGCGAGCACCGACCAGCCGAGCGCCGGAGGGACGGTCACGGTTCGATCGTAGGCGTACGGTGGCGGCACGGAGCCACTCAGGCAACCGACTCGAGGGAGCCGCGATGAGCGACAAGTCGCCACGCCAGGGCATGTCCAAGAAGTCCGGGAAGTCCATCAAGGAGAAACGCGCGGAGAAGCGCGACAAGGGTCACGTCGAGACGCTGTCGGAGAAGATCCACGTCAAGAAGAAGTAGCGCCGTCGGCCCCCATCTCTAGGCTCGCCGCATGAGTCGCACGCGGTCGAGGGTGACGCTGCGCCCTGGCACGCCCGACGACGCGGCGGCCGTCGCCGACATCTGGCACGCGGGCTGGCACGTGTCCCACCCCGGGCACGTCCCGGACGGACTGACCGAGCGCCGCACGCTCGAGGCGTTCCACGAGCGCGCCCCGAAGCGGGTCGCGGACACGACGGTCGCCGAGCTCTATGGGGAGGTGGCCGGCTTCATCATGGTCGTCGACGACGAGGTCGAGCAGATCTACGTCAGCCCCACGCACTTCGGCCAGGGCGTGGCGGGCACGCTGATGGCCGAGGCCGAGCGCCAGGTCGCCGCGGGCGGCCACGACGTCGCCTGGCTCGCGGTCGCGATCGGCAACACCCGTGCCCGGGCGTTCTACGAGAAGACCGGCTGGACGAACGCCGGCGACCTCCCCTACGAGGTCGAGGCTCTGGGCGAGACGTTCGTCTCGCCCTGCCGGAGGTACGAGAAGCGGGTCGGCTGATCACCCTCTCGATCCGTTGAGGAGTGACGGCCGCCGGGCCGAATCTCGAAACCGCCCCTTCGGCGATCTTGGTTTCGAGGCTCGTCGCTGACGCTCCTCGCACCTCAACCAGCGATCGTCGCTGACGCTCCTCGCACCTCAACCAGCGATCAGAACCCACTCTCAGGCCCAAGCGTCGGCCAGCAGGGCCCGGGTGTCCTGCAGGAGCTCCGGGAGCGTCTTGGTGTGCCCGATCACGGGCATGAAGTTCGCGTCGCCCACCCAGCGCGGCACGACGTGCTGGTGCAGGTGGGCGCGGATGCCGGCGCCGCCGGCCGCCCCCTGGTTGATGCCGATGTTGAACCCCTCGGCGTGCGAGACCGCACGTACCGTCCGCATCGCGGCCCGCGTGAGCACGCCGATCTCGACCGACTCCTCGTCGGTCACCTCGGTGTAGTCGGCAATGTGGCGGTACGGGCAGACCATCAGGTGCCCCGCGGCGTACGGGTAGAGGTTCAGCACGACGTACGCCGTCGTCCCGCGCCGCACGACCAGTCCCGCCTCGTCGCCGAGTGACGGGATCCGGCAGAACGGGCACTCGCCCGCCGAGGTGTCGGCCGGCTTGTTCTCGCCGCGGATGTAGGCCATCCGGTACGGCGTCCACAGCCGCTCCAGCCCGTCGGACTCACCGATGCCGTCCTGGAACTCGGTCATCGCGGCGCCCCGGCGAAGTCGAGGAGTCGCCGCCACGAGTCGAGACGGGCGGTCTGGTTGCCCGCCCGGCTCCCGCCGTTCCGCACGATGTCCTCCGACATCAGCGGGAAGCCCGGTGGCGTGGTGCAGAAGTGGCCGGCGTCCGGGTACGCCACGTGCGTGACCCGGTCGGCGGCACCTCCCCGCTCAGCCCGGTCCTCCGCGATCCGGCTGAGCCGGGCACTGGGCCACATCGAGTCCGCCTCTCCGCTGAGCAGCAGCACCGGCCCGGACGCGCGCTCGACGGCGATCTCGGCGGCCGCGACCATCTCGGCGTCGTCGATGCAGGCGTCCGGGTCGTCCTCGTCCTCGGCCATCTGGACGACGGGCTCGCCCGCGAACCGCCACGCCGTCTCCAGCACGTCCGTACCCTCCCCCCAGGCGCCCCACGGCACGCCGCTGCCCACGAACGACGCCACCGGGCCGACGGAGTCGGGCACCAGGGAGGCGGCCAGCAGGGCGAGCTCGCCGCCGCGGGAGAGCCCGAGCACGGATGGGGGTACGTCGTCGACGCCGTCCTGGGCGCGCAGCCAGTCGCACGCCCGGGTCACCACCTCGACGTCGACGTCCCGGAGTACGTCGGGCGTGCCGGGGTGACCCCAGTACGCCAGCGACAGCGCCGGGACGCCGTGCCCGGCGAGCAGCGCGCCGACAACCGGTCCGCCCGGCCCCGCGACGGAGCCGCCGAGGATCACGACCGCACGGCCCCGGCCCTCACCGGCCGGCACGAACAGCCGGCCCGCCACGCCCGGCTCGGCCACCAGGTGCTCGGCCACGCCCTCGCCGAGGACGGGACGCGCGTACCCCGTCTCGACGGCCTGCTCGTCGCAGGTCGCCCGGAGCGTGACTCGCATCGGATGCAGCGCATCCCACTCGTAGAGACCGTCGACCTCGGCGCTCCAGAACAACCCGAACGGGTCGGTGCCGCTATAGGTGCCGCCCGAGCTCGCGTCCTGGGCCGTGTCGACCTCGCCTTCGCGGTCCGCGACGTACTCACCCGCACACGTCCACGACCGGCCGCACAGGTCGAGGCCGGCCTCGACCACGACCCGTCCGCCGGGCGGCGCACCCGTGAGGAGGACGCCGTCGGAGCTGTCCAGGAGCGCGCCCGCCCGGCCGGGTCGCAGCTCCATCGAGGTCAGACCTGCTCGCGCGACGCGACTGCAGCCGCGACCCTCTCGATCGCCTCCGCGACCGGCACCCCGTTGTCCTGGTGGCCGTCGCGGTAGCGGAAGGAGACTGCCCCGACGGCAACGTCGTCGTCGCCGGCGATCACCATGAACGGCACCTTCTGCAGCTGCGCGTTGCGGATCTTCTTCTGCATCCGATCGTCGGAGTCGTCGATCTCGACCCGCAGGCCGCGCGCCTTCAGCTGCTTCGCGACGTCGGCGAGGTAGTCGTTGTGCCGCTCGGCGATCGGGATGCCCTGCACCTGCACCGGCGCGAGCCAGGGCGGGAAGGCGCCGGCGTAGTGCTCGACCAGCACGCCGATGAACCGCTCGATCGACCCGAACTTCGCGGAGTGGATCATCACCGGCTGCTGACGGGTGCCGTCGGCGGCTTGGTACTCCAGGCCGAAGCCGGCCGGCTGCCCGAAGTCGTACTGCACCGTCGACATCTGCCAGGTGCGTCCGATCGCGTCGCGCGCCTGGACCGAGATCTTCGGCCCGTAGAACGCCGCGCCGCCGGGATCGGGCACCATCTCCAGACCGGACTCGTCGGCGACCTGCTGCAGGATCGCGGTGGCGACCTCCCAGTCCTCGTCGGAGCCCTGGAACTTGTCCTTGTTCTTGTCGTCGCGGGTCGAGAGCTCGAGGTAGAAGTCGTCGAGGCCGAAGTCGCGGAACAGGCCGAGGCAGAAGTTCAGCAGGTGCTTGACCTCGTCGGGCGCCTGTTCCTGGGTGACGTAGGAGTGCGAGTCGTCCTGGGTCATCCCGCGCACGCGGGTCAGGCCGTGCACGACGCCGGACTTCTCCAGCCGGTAGACGCCGCCGAACTCGAACAGCCGCAGCGGCAGCTCGCGGTAGGACCGGCCCCGGGAGGCGTAGATGAGGTTGTGCATCGGGCAGCTCATCGCCTTGAGCCGGTACTTGGCGTTCTCGAACTCCATGGGCGGGTACATGGTCTCGGCGTAGTACGGCAGGTGCCCGGAGGTGTGGAACAGCCCCTCCTTGGAGATGTGCGGGGTGCCGACGTACTCGAAGCCCTCCTCGATGTGCCGCTGCCGGACGTAGTCCTCCATCACCCGTTTGATGACGCCGCCCTTGGGGTGGAAGACCGCGAGGCCGGACCCCAGCTCGTCGGGGAAGGAGTAGAGGTCGAGGTCACGACCGAGCTTGCGGTGGTCGCGCTTCTCGGCCTCCTCGATCCGGTGGAGGTGCTCGGCGAGGGCGTCCTTGGACTCCCACGCGGTGCCGTAGATCCGCTGGAGCTGCTTGTTCTTCTCGTTGCCGCGCCAGTACGCCGCGGCGGTGCGCATCAGCTTGAACGCCGGGATCCGCTTGGTGGTCGGCAGGTGCGGGCCACGGCACAGGTCGGACCAGGCCACCTCGCCGTCGCGCCGCAGGTTGTCGTAGATGGTCAGCTCGCCGGCGCCGACCTCGACATCGGCCCCTTCAGCAACCTCATCCATTCGCCGGTCGCGCTTGTCGAGACCCCCCTTGAGGCCGATCAGCTCGACCTTGTAGGGCTCCTCCTTCAGCTCGGCGAGGGCGTCGTGGTCGGAGACCGGGCGCCGGGAGAACTTCTGGCCCTCCTTGATGATCTTGCGCATCCGGGTCTCGATCTTCTCGAGGTCCTCCGGCTTGAAGGGCACCTCGACGTCGAAGTCGTAGTAGAAGCCGTTCTCGATCGGCGGCCCGATGCCGAGCTTCGCGTCAGGCCAGAGGTCTTGGACCGCTTGGGCCATCACGTGCGCGGTGGAGTGCCGCAGGATGTCGTGACCGTCCGGGCTGTCGATGGCCACCGGCTCGACCTCGTCGCCGTCGGCGAGCTCGTACGCGAGGTCCTTGAGCTGTCCGGCCACCCGTGCGGCGATGACGTCCGGCTCCTCGCTGAAGAGCTCCCAGGCCCTGGTGCCCGTCGTGACCGCCTTCTCCTCGCGCGCACCGGCGGTGACGAGGGCGATCTTGATGTCGGACACGGGCCTGCTCCCTTCGGGTCATTCGGTGGTTGACGTGCTTCACGCAGAAGCGCTGGTACTGAGGTGCGAGCTTGCGAGCCTCGAAGTGACGAGCCTCGAAACCACAGGTCATCGATGCTATCGACCACCTGCGCGCGCGGTCGCTGCGGTTTCGCCGGACGCCCGACCACCGTCCCCTTATCCTTCCTGCGACGGAAGCCAGCCGGACGAGGGGGGGTCGATGGCACGCGAGAAGCGTGGGTCGGGGAACCGGCGACGCCGTTGGCCCTGGGTCCTGCTCGCTCTCGGCGTGCTCGTCGTGGTGTTCGTCGGGCTGGCCCTGCTCGCCCGGCCGATGATGGACGTCAAGCCCCAGGCCGACGCCGCGCGCGTCGAGCTGGGGGCCGCCCAGGACGCCCTCAAGGCCCAGGACCTCGACACCGCGAAGGTGCACATCGCCCTCGCGCGCAGCCACGTCGAGGACGCGTCCTCGCGGGTCGACGGCCTCGGTGGCGACGTGTGGCGCTGGGTCCCGGTCGCCGGTGGCGCGGTCAAGGACGTCCGGCACCTCGTCGACGCACTCGACCAGGCGACCTCGATCGCGGAGATCGGCGCCGACCTGTACCCCGACGTGATGGAGAGCGACAGCCTGGTCCAGGGCGGCCAGGTCGACCTCGACCAGCTCGGCCGCATCCTCGAGGGCGTCAACCGGGCCGGCGAGCACCTCGACGCGGCCGCCGACGACCTCGACGCCGTCCGGGGCGGCACCCCGTTCGTCGGCAGCTCGGTGCTGGCCGCGCGGGACGCCGCACGCGAACGGGTCGACCCGCTCCGCACGACGTACGACGAGGCGGCACCGGTGCTCGACGCCCTTCCGGACGTCCTCGGCGCCGACGACCCACGCACCTACATCGTCACGATCATGAACCCGGCCGAGCTGCGCTACTCCGGCGGCGCCACCCTGACGCTCGTCCCGCTGACCATGGACGACGGCAAGTTCACCTTCGGCGACACGTTCACCAACGAGGACGTCTCGGCCGAGAACGGTGGCGTCCTCAAGTGGCCCAAGGTCAAGGGCAACCCGTTCCACGTGCCCGGCAAGACGCGGCTGGTGAGCGCGACCTTCTCGCCGTACTGGTCGCAGTCGGGTGAGGAGCTGCTCCGCGCCTGGGAGGCAACCTACGACCAGAAGGTCGACGGCGTGATCGCGGTCGACCTCCAGGCGCTGGCGCGGCTGATGTCGCTGACCGGGCCGGTCCAGGCCGAGAACGTCGGCGAGTTGAACGCCGGCAACCTGGTCCAGACCCTGGCCGGCAGCTACGACACGTACAACGACCCGGTGCAGCGGCGGGCGATCAACGCGGCCGTGGTGCCGGCGTTCCGGGAGAAGCTCTTCCAGGGCGGCCAGTTCGTGAAGAAGTTCCAGATCCTCTCGGACGCCGCGCGCGGTCGGCACTTCGCGATGTACTTCCGCGATGCCCGGCTGGAGAACGCCTTCCAGGACCGTGGCCTGGCTGGTGATCTCAGCGAATCGCCTCATGACTACCTGGGCGTGTTCACCCAGAACCTCAACGCGAGCAAGGCCGACTTCTGGCAGAAGCGGATCGTCGACTCCGACGTGAAGCTGCGCGCCGACGGCAGCGCCGACGTCACGCTGAGCGTCACCGTGCAGAACGCGTCACCGCCCTGGGTGCACTCGTCGGACCCGGTCGACGATCCGAAGTTCGGGTACTACACGCGGTGGGCCGGCAACGCCGTGGCGGTCTTCCTGCCCAAGGGCGCCGAGGTACAAGGCCAGGCGAAGATCCGAGGCCTGCCCTTCAAGCCCGTGATCCGGACGGTGCTGGACCGGCCGTACTTCTACCGGAAGGTGCTGCTCGCGCCCGGCGGGGAGGCCGTGCTGCAGGTGACCTTCCGCGTCCCGGACGCCGCCACGGTCGACGGCGACTCGCTGGTCTACGACCTCTCGATCGACCCGCAGAGCACGGTGGTCCCCGAGCAGGTGACGGTGACCGTGCACGCCCCGCCCGGCTACGGCCTCAGCTCGACGCCCGTCGGCTGGCAGATGGTCAACGGCCGGACGCTGAAGTACTTCTCCCCCGCCCTGGACGACAGCCCGCACTGGAGCATCGACCTCTCGAAGCTGTGACCCGCCCCTTTCGTTGGTCGAGCCCGCGAGCGCCAGCGAGCGGTGTCGAGACCCAGTGACCAGCCCGACGGCTCGCCTGACGGAGGTCTCGACACGGGCTCGCCTGGGGGCTCGCCCGGCTCGACCACCGAAGGAACTTACCCGTTCGTCGGTCGAGACACCTTTCGTTGGTCGAGCCCGCGAGCGCCAGCGAGCGGTGTCGAGACCAAGTGGGCAGACACCTTTCGTTGGTCGAGCCCGCGAGCGCCAGCGAGCGGTGTCGAGACCCAGTGGGCAGACACCTTTCGCTGGTCGAGCCCGCGAGCGCCAGCGAGCGGTGTCGAGACCCAGTGGGCCGACACCTTTCGCTGGTCGAGCCCGCGAGCGCCAGCGAGCGGAGTCGAGACCCAGTGGGCAGACACCTTTCGTTGGTCGAGCCCGCGAGCGCCAGCGAGCGGTGTCGAGACCCAGTGACCCGCCCGACGGCTCGCCTGACGGAGGTCTCGACACGGGCTCGCTGGCGCTCGCCCGGCTCGACCACCGAACAGGTTCGGGGTCCGGGTGCCTCAGGCCTGATCCAGGGCGCCTGCCGGCAGCCACTCCTCGACCAGGATCCAGCCGCCCTGGCCGCCGGGGTCCGGGACCGGGTGCACGACGCGGCCCTGCCAGCCCGACGCCGTACGCCGCCACTCGATGAGCAGCGCCGGGACCCGGCCGTGCTCGCCGCGCACCCAGCAGTGCTTGAGGACGTCGGGGCCGCGCGGGGCGGGCGTCGCGGACGGCGGGGCCGCGGCCGCCTTGGTCGCGGCGATGCGCTCGGCCATGGTGCCGTAGGGGTGTCCCCCGCGCTTGTTCATGCCGCCCGCCATCGGACCAGTGTCGCACGGAGTCGAACATGTGTTCGAGCGAACGCGAGGCCCGGGGTCGTTGCCCACCACCCGATGAACCACGACACTCCTCGCATGGCGGGTCGACGGGTGAGGACCCGCACATGACGCTGGTCTTCGTCGCCGTGGTGGGCGGCCGGTTCCTGCTGCCGCTGCTGATCCCGCGGTACCCGCTGCCCGCGATCCTCGCCTGCCTGGTGCTCGACGGCGTCGACCAGACGATCTTCCAGAGCTTCGGCTACGACCCGCCGGGCTACCAGGGCTACGACAAGGCGATGGACGTCTACTACCTCGCCGTCGCCTACCTCGCGACCCTGCGCAACTGGACGAGCACGCCGGCGTTCAGGGTCGGCCGGGTCCTCTACTTCTACCGGCTCGTCGGCGTCGTGGCGTTCGAGCTGTCGCACGCACGGCCGCTGCTGCTGGTCTTCCCCAACACGTTCGAGTACTTCTTCATCGCCTACGAGGGCATCCGGACGCGGTGGAACCCGCTGCGGCTCGGCCTGCGCGGCTGGGTGGTCGTCGCCGCCCTGATCTGGGTCTTCGTCAAGCTGCCGCAGGAGTGGTGGATCCACATCGCGCAGCTGGACGTCACCGACATCCTGGCCGACCACGCATGGGCACCGTGGCTGCTGATCGGCCTGGTCGTCGCCGTCATCGCGGTCGCCTGGTTCGTCGCGCTCCCCCGCGCTCCGCGGCCCGACTGGCCGTCGCGGATGGTCGCCGACCCGCTGCCCACCGAGATCGACGAGGCACACGAGGTCGCGGCGTGGCAGGTCGCGCACGGCCGGGTCTGGTCGTGGCCGACGGCCGAGAAGGTGGTGCTCGTGGCGCTGCTGTCGGTGGTGTTCGCCCAGACCCTGCCCGTGCGCAGCACCGACCTCGAGCTCGCGGTGAGCACCGGCGTACTCGTCGTCGCGAACGCCGCCATCACCCTCGCCGCCGCCCGACTGGGGGTCTCGTTCGTCTCGCTCGCCGTGACGTTCGGCGTCCGCATCCTGGTGAACGTCGCCCTGGTCGGGCTCGCCTCGTGGCTGCTGGGCACCCGCGCCATCGACGAGGGGGCCGGGATCTTCTTCCTGCTCCTGCTCAGCCTGCTGACGACCCTGCACGACCGCTGGCTGCCGGTGCGCGAGTACCGGATGCGGCAGGAGCCGGCGGGTCGGTGAGCACCATCTCCTCGAACGGGATCGGGCAGCAGTCGCTGCCGGCGCACTCGTGGAGGTCGTCGCAGCCGGCGGCGATCGCGGCGACCAGCGTCGCGCGGATCGTCTCCAGATCGGTGATCCGTGCCTCCACCTCGACGAGCTTGGCCTGCGCCCGCTCCTGCAGCCCCACCGTGCGGCCGCGCCGCCGGCCGGCCGCGATCAGGTCGGCCACCTCGGTGAGGGTGAAGCCGAGCCGCTGGGCGGCCTTGATCACCCGGAGGGTGGCCACCGCGGAGTCGTCGTAGAGCCGGTGCCCGCCGGGTGAACGGTCAGGGCTGGGCAGCAGGCCGCGCCGCTCGTAGTAGCGCAGCGTCTCCACGTGCACCCCGGCCGCGCCCGCCACCTCGCCGGCGCGCAGGCTCACGGCTCCTCCCCCAGCTCCACGAGGGCGGTGAGCACGTCGGCGTACGCCGCCGGCACGACCACCTCCAGCAGCACCCGGCCCGCGGCCTGCTCGCTCACCTCGAACCCGAAGAACGAGCAGCACGCCGCCTCGCGGGCCGCCAGGTCGCGCACCCGGTCGACCAGGTCCGGCCCGCCCTCGAGGCGGAGCGTCGCACGCGTCGCGTCGATCCGCTCGCGGCGGACGACGTGGCGGGCGAACAGGTCGGTGAGCTCCCGCTGGCGCAACGGGCGCGCGGCCGTCGGGAGGGTGCAGGTGTCGACGTCGATCAGCTCCATCCCGCCACGATAAGCCCGTACCTGCGTACGGGTTGCCAGTCCGTCAGCGGTAGTGGTCGCGGGCGTAGTCGGTGGCGATCGCCTGCGACCGCGGGGCCCCGCCCAGGGCGGTGAGGAAGGTCTCCCGGTCGAGGGCCAGCAGGTCGACGGGTACGACGGCCGTGACGGTGGCGGTCCGGCGCGCGTCCGCTCGGAACAGCGCGAGCTCACCGAACCAGTCCCCCGGACCCAGCCGCCGGATCTCCTCGCGGCCGTGCGAGACGACCACCTCGCCGGAGACGATCACGAAGAAGAGGTCGCCGACCTCACCCTCCACGGTGACGGCCGCGCGGGCCGGGCGGTGCTCGGTCGTTGAGAACAGCGCGAGCCGTTCG
Source organism: uncultured Actinomycetota bacterium (assembly GCA_963782155.1). Taxonomy (GTDB): domain Bacteria; phylum Actinomycetota; class Actinomycetes; order Propionibacteriales; family Nocardioidaceae; genus Nocardioides. The sequence goes on along the minus strand of CAWAIZ010000016.1, from coordinate 6,196 downwards.
ACCACCCGCGGTGCCAGGACGTCGAACATCGGCACCCCCCGCAGCAGCGCCAGCCGGTCGGCCGGAATGGCGGTCGCCGCGTCCAGGCGGCTCAGGGCACGCCAGCCCGCGAGCGCGACCGCGGGCAGGAACATGCCGGCCACCACGAACGCCACCATCGCTCCGGGCCCGGTGACCAGCAGCGGGGCCGCGGCGGAGCCGAGGGCGATGGCGGCCATCATCACCGACTCCTGCGCGCCGAAGACCGCGGTCAGCAGCCGGTCGGGCAGCAGGCGCTGGACGAACGTCCGCAGGGCGACGTCGAAGAAGACCTTGCCGCCACCGGCGACCGCGATGACCACCATGGCCGCGACGGGAACGGTCGCGAACCCCGCGACGGCGACGGACAGCCCGACCACCACCCCGCCGACCACGACCGCTGGGGCCAGCCGCCGGGCGCCGATGAGCACCACCGTGAACGACGCACCGAGGATGCCGCCGACCCCGAGGGCGGAGTTCAGCAGGCCGGGGCCGGCTGCCGACATGTCGAGCTGGTCGAGGGCGAGCACCACCAGCAGGATGTCGAGCATGCCGAGGAGGGCGTACTCCGCGCCGACCAGCACGATGAGCAGCCGCGCGGCCGGGTCGCGCAGCACCTCCCGCAGCGGCGACGTACCCCTGCTTACCGCGGGTCGGACCCGCGGCACACCCGGTCCCAGCCGGGCCGCGCACCAGACGGAGACCAGGCTGGCCGCGGCCATCACGACGAACACGCCGCCCGGGTCCCACCACCCCGCGACGAGGCCGCTGACCAGCGGTCCGAGCAGGAGTCCCACGGCCTCCGCCGAGCCGGACGCCGCGTTGCCTGCCGTTACCTCGCCGGCGGTGTCGGAGATCTCAGGCAGCAGCGCGTTGTGGACCGGTCTCGTCAGGCTGATGCTCATCGTGTTCGCGGCCGCGAGCACGCACACCAGGGCGAACGGCGCGTCGAGGAGCGTCACGACCGCCACCACCCCGATCGTCACCGTCTGGGCCGCGTAGCCCAGCAGCAGCGCCCGAGGCGCCCGCATCCGTCCCAGCCAGCCGGCCGCGGCGGACGCCGTGAGGGCCGCCGGGACCAGCTGGACCACCGCGATGGTGCTCGCGCCGCGCACGCCATGGACGGCGTAGGCCCAGACGAGCAGCGCGATCCAGCTCGCCCACTCGTTGACGTTGAAGAGGAGGTACGCCGTCAGCGCACGGCGCAGCCGGCGGTTGCTCCAGCACCGGCGTAGCGCCTCGCCGCGTCCCCGCACGTCGTCCCTTCCGGATCGAGGATCCACCCGACAGGGGAGCATGTTCGCACGGGGCAGTCGTTCTGGTCGTCGGCCTGGTCGGTCCTCGGCCTCGTCGTGGCGGCGTGTCGATCGCCTTCGAGCCCTGTGGGGCTCCCGCGTCTAGCAGGCTCAGACGGCCCGGTGCTCGGGCCTGACGCCCAGCAGGGAGCGGTGCAGGCGGATCTCCTGCAGCACGATGCGCGGGACGGGCCACGAGAGCGCCTGGACCGCGTCGGCGTACGCCTCCATCGCCTGCAGCGTCTCCTGCCGCAACCGGACCAGCTCGGGGGCGGTGATGCCGCGCCGCGCCTGCTGGAGCTTCTCGGCCGCCCGGGCCTCGAACGCCGCGTCGTACAGCAGGGACAAGGTGCGGACCTGCTCACCGTGGGTGCGGGGCACGAGCTGGCGGTTCAGCATCGAGTCAGCCTCTCCGCCGCCGGGCGTGGGGCCACCAGATGGCAGGCCCTGGACGACGTTGCCACGGTACACCCGGCCGATTGGCTGCCTCACCGACCGTGTGCCACACTTGGGGAGTCGGATCGTTCCGTTCTGTGACGATCCGGTGGTTCTGTGTCCTGGGTGTTCGTGCCGCGGCATCGATTCCGCGCCGATCAGGACACCAATCATCATCGCTGGAGCCTTCATGGCGGTTCTCCGCCCCGTTTCACCCTTCTGCCATCGGCAGGGGTTGCTCCTCGATGTCGGGCGCGCACAGTGTGCGTCCGTCATGCTCTTGAAAGGAGCAACGCTATGGCACAGGGAACTGTGAAGTGGTTCAACGGCGAGAAGGGCTTCGGCTTCATCTCGCAGGCCGACGGCCCGGACGTGTTCGTCCACTTCTCCGAGATCGAGGGTTCTGGTTTCAAGAACCTCGAGGAGAACCAGCAGGTCGAGTTCGAGGTGGCCCAGGGCCCCAAGGGCCTGCAGGCCACGCGCGTCCGCGCCGTCTGAGTCCACTCGGGCCAGATACAACCAGCCCCCGACCGGTGTTCAACCGGTCGGGGGCTGGTCTGTCTTCATGACCCCTGGCCACCACTAGGATCCGCGCGTGGCCCAGCGCATCCTCGTCGTGGACCACGCGGTCCCCACCCCGGACCGCGACAGCGGCTCGGCCAGCGCGTTGTCGCATCTCCAGATCCTCAGCCGCGCCGGGTACGACGTCACGTTCGCCGCCATGAGGGCCGACCCGCAGACTTCGTACGCCCGGACCCTGCGCGACCTCGGCATCACGGTGCCGAAGGTCGACAACGTCGAGCAGCTGGTCGACGTCGTCGCGGACGTGGCCCCGACCTGCGACGTCGCGATGCTCTACCGGGCTCCGGTGGCGATCCAGGTCTTCGACACGGTCCGGGCCGCGGCCCCGGCCCCCAAGATCCTCTTCCTCACCGTCGACCTGCACCACGTGCGGATGGCCCGCGAAGCGGCGCTCGGCCTGCTCGAGACGCGCAAGGCCGACGAGATGCGCGTCACCGAGCTCCACCTCGTCCGCAGCGCCGACGCCACGCTCGTCGTCAGCACGACCGAGCGGAAGCTGCTCAGGACGACCGCGCCCGGAACGACGGTGCACGTGGTGCCGCTCCTGCGTGAGACACCGCCGCGCAGCGTCATCCGGCAGGCGCGATGGGACGCCCGCCGCGTCCTCCGCCGGCTGGGTCCGGCCGGCCGCCGCGTCAACGCCCACACCCCGGGGTTCCGCCGGCGACGCGACCTGGTGTTCCTGGGCGGCTTCGCCCACACCCCCAACACCGACGCGGTGCACTGGTTCGTCGAGGAGGTCCTCGGGCTGGTCCGAGAGGCCGGGGTCACCAACCGCTTCGTGATCGCCGGGCACGCCATCCCCGACTCCGTCGCAGCTCTCGCACGTGAGGACATCGCGGTGGTCGGGTACGTGCCGGACCTCGACGACCTGTTCGACACGGCCCGGATGAGCGTCGTCCCCCTGCGGGTCGGGGCCGGCTTCAAGGGCAAGATCGTGACCAGCCTGAGCCTCGGCGTACCGACGGTCACCACCACGGTCGGCGCCGAGGGCGGCCGGCTGGTGGACGGGCGCGACGTGCTGGTGGCCGACGAGCCGGCCGACATGGCCGCGCAGATCGTCCGGCTGTGCCGAGACGACGACCTGTGGCAGGACCTGTCGCAGGCGGGGTACGCGACGTTCCGCAGACGGTTCTCCCACGAGGCCGGGGCCGCGAAGCTGCTGAAGATCGTCGGCGGCCTGGCGAGCGGAACTCGCTCCTGAGCTGCGTTTCTGGTGGTGTGTCTGGTGGGGTCTGGTGGGCGATACTGGGTTCGAACCAGTGACCTCTTCGGTGCAAACGGCAGAGCCGCGCTACCACTGCGCCATTCCTGAGGTGGGCGATACTGGGTTCGGATCCGTGACCTCTTCGGTGCAAACGGCAGAGCCGCGCTACCACTGCGCCATTCCTGAGGTGGGCGATACTGGGTTCGAACCAGTGACCTCTTCGGTGTGAACGAAGCGCGCTACCACTGCGCCAATCGCCCTGCAGGTCCCTCGTGGGACGAGGCGAAACTCTAACGCAAGCCCGGGGCCCGTTCCTCATCGAGGTACGGCGTGTGCCGTCCAGCCATCCGATCGGGCCGGGTCACCCGACGGTGAAGCGCACCGCCGCCGAGGCCGCCGCGTTGTGCGCGACGTCGACGGCCACGACCCTCAGCCGATGGGGGCCTCGCAGTCTCGCTCCGGGCCGCCACGAGACGGCGTACGGCGCCGACCGGTCGCTCCCGACCAGCTCGCCGTCGACGTAGAAGCGGACCCGCGCCACGCCGGAAGGGGCGCCCTGCCTCGTCCCGAGGTCGACGGCCTTCGCCTTCAACCGCACCCGCCGCCCGGCCGGCAGGACGTCCTGGTCCGAGAGGGACCTGACCGAGACCTTCGGTGCGGCGGCATCGATCCTGACGAGGGTCGAACCGACGGCCTCGGCGTTGCCCGCCAGGTCGACGGAGTAGTACCGCAGCAGCGTGCTCCGGCGCAGAGCCAGTGCCGAGGCGTACCGCCGACTCCCGGCCGTGGGCGTGGAGCCGTCCGTCGTGTAGTAGGTCGCGGCCACACCCCACCCGATGTCCGTTCCGGCCAGTCGCACGGCGACGGGCGGCCTGCGGTACCACGGTCTCGAGCATGCGCGCTGCCGGCAGGTCACCGACGTGATGGGCGCGATCGTGTCACCGCGGGAGCCGCCGTCGTGGCAGGCCTGCGTCCCGGTGTCGGTCGACGTGCCGTTCTCGGTCACGAAGGCCCAGTCGTAGCTGGTCGCGTGCAGCGTCAGCTTGAGCACGCCGAAGGCGGAGGCTCCCGAGAGGAGCGCCTCGCTGTTGGCGGCGCGGGGCGCCGCCGGGACGACGTAGCTGGCCCCGCCGGTGCCGACGACGAACTGCCGGATGCCGTTGGCGTCCGCCCGGCCGGCACTGTCCTGCGGGGCGAAGCGTTCGTACCAGTGCTGGTGCCCGGCGAGCAGGACATCGGCCCGGGCGTCGTACAGGGCCTGCCAGATCGCCGTGAAGGTGGTGTCGCCGCCTTCCGCGGACGATGCGAAGCGGGGACGGTGGAGGTATGCCAGCGTGCACGTGGCCGGGTGCGCGGCGAGGTCGGCGCGCAGCCACCTCTCCTCGGGGCTGCCGACGAAGCAGCCGCCGATCTGGGCACACTCCGAGTTCAGGGCCACCACGTGCCACGGGCCGATGTCATAGCTGTAGTAGCCCTTTCCGGGCTCGCCCGCCGCCGACCCGAAGTAGCCGAAGTAGCCGGCCGCGTTCGCGGAACAGTCGGTGCCGCCAGAGGTCAGGTACTCGTGGTTGCCGGGCACCGGGTGGCTGATGGCCTTGAACCGACCCCACGTGGGGTCGTAGGCCTGCTGGTAGGCCGCGAGCCCGCCGCAGGCGTACTGGAGGTCCCCCAACGGCAGGACGGCCGAGGCACCGTCGAGCAGGTTCGCCGTGTACTTCTGCCGGCAGTCAGTCGGCGTCCCCAGGCCATCGTGGTAGGCGGGGCTCTGGGGGTCGCAGGAGATGTCGCCGGCAGCCGCGATCACGGGGTCGCCCGTCATCCGAGCCGCCACCTCGCCCTGGGTAAGGACGACCGTTGGCACCGCCAGGGCGAGGACGACGGCCGCCCAGCCCGTCAGGACACCCCGGGAGCGCTTGCTCGACATCGGATCGACCCTCTCGCCGGAACCGGCAGCTCATGGCTCGAGCGTCGCATCTGCAGGGCCAAGGCTCATCCGCCGGATGGGGGCCTGGGCCTACGATGCCTGCACGGGCCGGGTCAGCGCGACGAGGCCACTTCCAGGCGCCGCGACCTCACTGACCCAGCAGCTCGGCCTCGCGCCGCCGCCAGGTGGCGAGCGCGTCCGCGGTCACGGGACCGGGTGCCGGGAGCTCCCGGTCGTCCCACCGCGCAACCGCCTGGACGTCCCGCGTGGTCGACGCCAGGAACACCTCGCTGGCCCGCTCGACGACCTCGATCGGCTCGTCCACCTCACGGCCCCCCACCCACTCCAGGATCAGGCGGCGGGTCACGCCGGCCAGGCAGCCGCTGGCCAGCGTCGGCGTCCGCAGCTCCCCGTCGACGACGTAGAAGACGTTGCTCCCGGTCCCCTCGCACAGGTTCCCCGCGAGGTTCGCGAACACCGCCTCGCCGGCCCCGCGACGCCTGGCCTCCGCGAGGGCGACCACGTTCTCGGCGTACGACGTCGTCTTCAGGCCCGCGAGCGCCCCACGCTCGTTGCGCGGCCACGGTACGACGGCGACGTCCGCCGTCGGCGGCCACGCGGTCATCGGCGCCGCCGCCACGATCAGCGTGGGCGACTCCTCGCCCCGTCCCGACCCCATGGGCGCCGGCCCGCCGGTGTAGGTGATGCGGAGCCGGCCGAGTACGAGACCGCCCT